>NZ_JAWHUE010000001.1:0-1195647 GCF_034531355.1 Microbacterium xanthum | reverse complement strand
GGCTGGGTCGACCTCGCCGCATCCGTGGCCTACTTCGAACAAGCCAGCCCCCTCGACCCCGCACCCCTGGGACGCGCGGTCATCGCCGACGACACCACCGAACCCACACCGACACCCACCCCGACCGACGGTGCGGACGAAGGCACCGACTGGGTCGAATGGAACATCGGATCGGGCACCGTCGAACAAGGCGGCACCCTCACCGTGGAGCTGACCGGACTGAACCCCGGCCAGGTCGTGGACGCGACCCTCTACAGCGACCCGATCGTGATCGAGAACATCCCCGCGGCGAACAGCGCCGGGGAGATCACCTTCACCGTCGCCATCCCCACCGACCTCGAAACCGGGGCCCACACCCTCGTCCTCGAATCCGACGGATACGACGACGTGGACATCCCCGTCACCGTGGTCACCGCGGGATCCCTCGCCGCCACCGGCGCCGAAACCCCCTGGGGTCTAGCTTTGGCCGCAGCGTTCCTCATCGTGATCGGCGGCACCCTCGCCATCACACGCCGCCGCACCACCACCGCATAACCCCGCACCACCCACACCCCCAGGGCCCCGGCCTCCCACAAGGAGACCGGGGCCCTCCCACACCCCCACCCCCCCCCACACCCCCCGGAACCATGTCCCACAAAACGCCGGCAACGCACCCCTCAGCCGACACAAACCGGGACACACCCCCCACACCATCCAGAACCATGTCCCACAAAACGTCGGCATAGACCTCTATCACCGCAGAAAAGGGCACACGCCTCCGCGCTTCCCGCGCCTATGTCCCACAAAGTGTCGGTATGGGCCTCTGTCGCCGCAGAAATCGGGACACGCCTCCGCGCTTCCCGCGCCCATGTCCCACAAAGTGTGGGCAAGGGCCTCTGTCGCCGCAGAAATGGGGACATGCCCCCGGGACACGCGGACAGGGAGCGGCCGCCGGGGTGAGCGGGATGGGGTCAGAGGCGTTCGAGGATCGTGGCGTTGGCCAGTCCGCCGCCTTCGCACATGGTCTGAAGTCCATACCGGCCGCCGCGCTGCTCGAGCGCGTCGACAAGGGTCGCCATCAGGCGGGTTCCGGATGCGCCGACCGCGTGCCCGAGGGCGATCGCCCCACCCCAGGGGTTCAGAGACTGCGGGTCGACGTCGAACTCCCGCTGCCAGGCCAGCGGCACCGAGGCGAACGCCTCGTTCACCTCGAACACGTCGATGTCGCTGATCGAAAGCCCACTGCGGTCGAGGATGCGCCGTGTCGCCGGTATGGGACCGGTCAGCATGAGCAGGGGGTCGTCGCCGACGACGGCGAAGGAGTGGAAGCGCGCCCGCGGCGTGAGCCCCAGGGCGGATGCGGTCTCCTCAGCCATGATGAGCGTCGCCGAGGCGGCATCGGTCAGCGGCGACGAGGACCCGGCGGTGATGCGCCATTCGAGCTGCGGAAAGCGGGCCGCGAGCGCGTCGGTGCGAAACACCGGCGGCAGCCCGGCGAGCGCCTCCGCCGTGGTGCCTTCGCGCACCGTCTCGTCGAACCCGACGGCGTCGGAACCGCCCGCGAGCACGGGCGTCACCTGACGGTCGAACCAGCCGTGTCGCCAGGCGTGCGCCGCCCGGCGATGCGATTCGGCCGCGTAGGCGTCGAGCTCGTCGCGCGCCAGGCCCCAGCGATCGGCGATCAGCTCGGCCGAGACCCCCTGGTTCACCAGGCCGTCCGGGTACCGATGCCGGATCCCCTCCGGCACGCTCCCGCCCGCGCCGCTCGACCCGAGCGGCACACGACTCATCGACTCGACGCCACCGGCGATCACGATGTCGTAGGCTCCCGCGATCACGCCCTGCGCGGCGAAGTGCGCGGCCTGCTGACTCGATCCGCACTGCCGGTCCACCGTCGTGGCGGGGACCTTCTCGTCGAACCCGGCGGCGAGCACGGCGTGGCGCGCGATGTTCATCGCCTGGTCGCCGACCTGGCTGACACATCCGAGGATGACGTCGTCGACCTGGGCGGATTCGAGCCCGTTGCGTTCGAGCAACGTGGTGAGCACGGCGGCGGCGAGGTCGGCGGGATGGACTCCGCTCAGCGCTCCACCGGGCTTGCCCCGGCCCGAGGGTGTGCGGACGGCGTCGACGATGACGGCGGATCGCATGCCGCGATCCTCTCACGCACCGACGCCGTCCGACAGGTGACGTTCAACGGCGACCGCCGATGCGCGGGCACCGCCGACTGCCAGCCGGTCAGCCCGCCGCTTCCTCCGGGCGTTCCGACACGTCGATGGCCGCGGTGTCGGGCACATAGCCCTCGATGTGCCGCTCCTCGGGCCCACTGTAGGCCGACAGCGGCCGGATGAGGGCGTTGGATGCCTGCTGCTCCATGATGTGCGCGGTCCACCCGGTCACGCGCGCGGCGACGAACAGCGGCGTGAAGGTGAGGGTGTCGAATCCCATGAGGTCGTAGGCGGGCCCGGACGGATAGTCCAGGTTCGGGTAGATGCCCTTCCGCGCGACGAACTCCGTCTCGAGTGCGTCGTACAGCGCCGCGACATCGGGCCGGTCGTAGTGCGCGACGAGGGTGTCGAGGGCGGCCTTCATCGTCGGCACGCGCGAGTCGCCACGCTTGTAGACCCGGTGACCGAAGCCCATGATCTTGCGCTTGCGGGCCAGAGCGTCGTCGAGCCACGACGGGACGCTCTCGGCGTCGCCGATCTCATCGAAGACGTGCAGCACGGCCTCGTTGGCGCCGCCGTGCAGCGGCCCCTTCAGCGCACCGATCGCCCCGGTGACCGCGGAGTACAGGTCGCTCAGGGTCGACGCGATCACACGGGAGGTGAAGGTGGATGCGTTGAACGAGTGCTCGGCGTAGAGGATCATCGAGCGGTTGAACGCGTCGACCACGACCTCGCCCGGCACTTCGCCGAAGGTCATCCACAGGAAGTTCGCCGCATAGTCGAGGTCGTCGCGCGGGGCGATCAGCCCTTCGCCGCGGCGGCGTCGCTGTCCGTAGGCGACGATGGCCGGCAGCACGGCGAACAGCCGGATGCTCCGGGCGAGGTTCTCTTCGGCACTGCCGGAGGCATCCATCACCGACCCGGACCCGGCGAGGTCCTGGGCGCCGATGACGCTCACGGCGGTGCGGACCTCGTCCATCGGGTGCGCGTCGAGCGGGACGAGGTCGATCGCGGCGCGCACCTCGTCGGTCAGGGCCCGGTGGGCGCGTTCGGTGGCTCGCAGTGCGGCGAGCTGCTCGGGGGTCGGGAGTTCCCCGTTCCACAGCAGGTACGCGACAGCCTCGAACGGCTGGGTGGCGGCCAGCTCCTGCACCGGGTAGCCGCGGTAGAGGAGGCTGTTGGTCTCGGGGTTCACCTTGGAGATGGCGGTCTCGTCGGCGACGACCCCGACGAGTCCCTTGCGGATGTCGGTCACGGTCACTCCTTCGTGTCGTTCCTGCGGATGCATGTCCCCTTTTCTGTCGGCATGAAGGCCTCTGGCAGCCGGAAGTGGGACATGATGTGGCGGATCAGGGGGACGGGCGGTAGGTGAAGATGTCCTGATCGAAGTGGTTGTAGCCCTCGTAGTCGATGAGCTCGTACAGGTCGGCGCGGTGCTGCATGCGCGGCAGGTGCGAGGTCAGGTGCCCCTCGTCGACCAGCGTATCGAGTGCGTCGGATGCGGCGCCCATCGCCATCCGCAGCAGCGACACCGGCCAGATGACCATGTTCACGCCGACCGAGGCGAGCTGGTCGACGGAGAAGAGGTCGGACTTGCCGAACTCGGTCATGTTCGCCAGGATCGGCACGTCCACCGCCTCGCGCATCGCGGCGAACTCCTCGAGCGTGCGCATGGCCTCGGGGAAGATCGCATCGGCACCGGCGGCCACGAGCGCCCGGGCCCGGTCGACGGCGGCGTCCATGCCCTCGACGGCACGGATGTCGGTGCGCGCCATGATGAGGAAGTTCGGATCGCGGCGGGCGTCGACGGCGGCCCGGATGCGCTTGACCGCCGTGTCGGCGTCGACGACGCCCTTTCCGTCGAGGTGACCGCAGCGTTTGGGGTTGACCTGGTCTTCGATGTGCGTGCCGGACAGGCCCGCGTCCTCGAGGGTCTGAATCGTGCGGGCGACGTTCATCGGCTCGCCGAACCCGGTGTCGGCGTCGATGATCGCGGGCAGCTCCGTCATCCGGGCGATCTGGGCGCCGCGGGCGGCGACCTCGGTGAGGGTCGTCAGCCCGATGTCGGGAAGCCCCAGGTCGGCGGAGAGGACGGCGCCGGAGATGTAGACGCCCTCGAAGCCCTTGCGCTCGATCAGCCGGGCACTGAGCGGGTTGAAGGCTCCAGGGAACCGCAGGAGATCGCCGGAGGCGAGCCGTTCCCGGAACCGTCGGCGCTTCTCGTGCACCGGCGTCTGCGCGTACAGCATCAGAAGATGCCCTTGGGTGCGGGAGCCGATGCCAGCACCCCGAGCTTCGCGACGATGGACAGCTGGCGCACCTCGTCGACGGAGAGCTCGGGCAGGCGCTGGACCACCTCCAGGAAACGCTCGATCTCGGCCGGCTCGAGCACGGGCTCGGCGAGGGTGCGGAACTTCGCGATGTAGTCCTCGCGGGCGAAGGGGCGCGCGCCGAGCGGATGCGCGTCGGCGACCGCGATCTCGTCCTCGACGGTCGACCCGTCGACGAGGGTGATGACCACGCGACCGCCGAAGGCCTTCTCGGCGGGGTCGATCGAGTGGTAGCGACGCGTCCACTCCTCGTCCTCGGCGGTGGTGATCTTGCGCCACAGGGCGACCGTGTCCGCGCGACCGGCGCGCTCGGGCGTGTAGGAGTCGACGTGGTGCCACCCGCCGTCCTGCAGGGCGACGGCGAAGATGTACGGGATCGAGTGATCGAGCGTCTCGCGCGACGCGGTGGGGTCGTACTTCTGCGGATCGTTCGCCCCCGACCCGATCACGTAGTGGGTGTGGTGGGAGGTGTGCAGCACGATCGAGTCGATCTTCGCCGGGTCGACGAGGTCCGGGCGCTCGCCGTGGAGCTTCCGCGCGAGGTCGATCCAGGCCTGCGCCTGATACTCCGCGGAGTGCTCCTTCGTGTACGACTCGAGGATCGCCCGCTTGGGCTCGCCCTCTTCCGGCAGCGGGACGTCGTACGTCGCCTCCGGCCCGTCGAGCATCCAGGCGATCACGCCGTCTTCCCCTTCGTAGATCGGCGAGGGCGAGGTCTCGCCGCGCATCGCGCGGTCGACCGCCTCGATCGCCATCTTTCCGGCGAAGGCAGGGGCATGCGCCTTCCACGTCGAGATCTCACCCTTGCGCGACTGACGCGTTGCCGTCGTGGTGTGCAAGGCCTGGCCGATGGCCTGAGAGATGGTCTCGACGTCGAGACCGAGGAGAGTGCCGATGCCGGCGGCGGCCGAAGGCCCGAGGTGGGCGACGTGGTCGATCTTGTGCTTGTGCAGGCAGATCGCCTTGACGAGGTCGATCTGGATCTCGTACCCGGTCGCGAGGCCGCGGAGCAGGGCGGCCCCGTCGGCACCGACGTGCTGAGCGACGGCGAGGATCGGCGGGATGTTGTCGCCGGGATGCGAGTAGTCGGCGGCGAGGAAGGTGTCATGGTAGTCGAGCTCGCGCACGGCGACGCCGTTGGCCCACGCCGCCCACTCCGGGCTCGTGCGCCGCTCGAGCGCGCAGCCGAAGACGGTCGCGCCGGCGCCGCTGATCGACACCGCGTGGTCGAGGGCCTGCTGGCGGGCGGCGGAGACGGGCCGGCGCGTGAGCGACGCGGCGGCCACCGCGGCGTTGTCGATGAGGCGGTTGATGATCATGTCGCGGGTCTCGTCGTCGACCTCGACGGGGTCGACGGCGACCTGCGCGATGTGCCACGCGAGCTGCCCCTCGCGCGCGAGGTTCTCGTCGCTGCGGTGGACACGGGTGTGGTGGAAGACGCTCATGGGACGAGCCTTTCAGATACGGCGGTCGGAAGGGAGCCGAGGATCCCTTCGAGGGCGTTGTGCAGGTGCACATGGGTGGCGTGTGCGGCCAGGTCGGCATCGCCTCGGGCGATCGCGTCGGCGATGAGGCGGTGTTCGTGGACGGATGCCTCGAGCCGCGCGGGCTGTTCGCGCGCCATGCGCCGCACCCGCACCAGGTGGGTGCGGACCGCGCGCAGGGGCGACACGAGGTAGTCGTTGTCGACGGCGTCGTCGATCGCGGCGTCGAAGTCGGCGATGAGGGCGTCGTAGGCCTCCCGCCCGGACGCAGCGGTCAGGTCGACGCGGCTGAGCGCGTCGCCGATGACGCGGAAGGCGTCGGGGGATCCGCGGCGGGCGGCGAGGCGCGCGGCGGTCTCCTCGAGGGCGCGACGCACCTCGAACAGCCTCCGGATGTCGTCGGCGTCGATCTCACTGACGACGGTGAGGCGCGGGGACTGCTGCACGACGAGGCCGGCGGCGGCGAGGCGCCCGAGGGCCTCTCGCATCGGGGTCCGGCTGACGCCGAGCCGCGCGGCCTGCTCGGCCTCGGCCACCACGGCGCCCGGAGGGAGGGTCCCCCGCAGGATCTCGTCGAGGAGCGTCTCGTAGGCGCGGTCGCTGGCCCGCATGCACTCACCTCCCGCAACTCCTCCTGCAGTGTATACACAAAGGCGATTCGCGGCGCGCGATCCGACTGAGATCGCCCTCAAGGTATACCGATTCACAGATTCATGAAATCGGCGTAGCGTCGGCACATGGACACCGTCGTTCGCACCCGCGACCTGCACAAGCACTACGGCGCCGTGCACGCCCTCGACGGCCTCGACCTCACGGTCGATGCCGGCCAGATCCACGGTTTCCTCGGGCCGAACGGCGCGGGGAAGTCCACGGCCATCCGCATCCTCCTCGGCCTCGCGCGCGCGACGGCGGGCGAGGCGAGCGTGCTCGGGATGCATCCGTGGAACGATGCGGTCGCCGTGCACGCTCGCCTCGCCTCGGTGCCCGGCGACGTGAGCGTCTGGCCGAACCTCTCCGGCGGAGAGGCGATCGACGTGCTGGCACGATTGCGCGGGGCCGACACCTCGTCGACCGGGTACCGGGAGGAACGCGCCCGCCTGCTGGATGCGTTCGGGTTCGATCCGCGCAAGAAGGGTCGCGCCTACTCGAAGGGGAATCGGCAGAAGGTCGCCCTCATCGCCGCGTTCGCCGTTCCCGCCGATCTGTACGTCCTCGATGAGCCGACCAGCGGCCTGGACCCGCTGATGGAGGTGGTGTTCCAGCGGGAGCTGCGGCGCGTCCGGGATGCCGGGGCGACGGTGCTGCTGTCGAGCCACATCCTCTCCGAAGTGGAGCAGGTATGCGACCGCGTGAGCATCATCCGCGCCGGCCGCATCGTCGAATCCGGGACACTGGCCGACCTCCGCCACCTCACCCGCACCGAGGTGTCCTTCGCCGTGAACGGCGAGGCCCCCGCCGCCCTGCCCGGTGTGCACGACCTCGAGGTGGTCGACGGACGAGCGCGCTTCTCGGTCGACAGCGACCAGGTCGCCGGGATCCTCCCCGGCCTCGCGGCGCGGAACGTCCAGGGTCTGCGGGTCGCCCCGCCCTCGCTCGAGGAACTCTTCCTCCGTCACTACGGCGACGACACGGGCGAGTCGGGCGAACCGGTCGTCTCCGCAGGTGCCCCCTCCTCACGACGCGAGGCGCGACGAACCGGGAGAAGGTCGTGACCATCCTGCTGGGGCAGCGGCTGCGGCGCGACGCGCGTCAGCTCGTGCTGTGGATCGTCGGCACGGCGCTGCTGGCGGCGATGGGCAACATCGCCGTGGCTGACGCGTTCGGAACGGAGCAGGCCCGGGTGGGTCTGCTCGCGGCGGCGATCGGCAACCCGGTCATCCTGCTCTTCCGTGGCCTGCCCTCCGGCGCGGACCAGGACCAGGTGGTGATCTTCCTCATCCTCCCGGTGCTGATGTTCCTCGCCGCACTCATGAACACCTTCCTCGCCGTGCGGCACACCCGCGCCGAGGAGGAACAGGGGCGCGCCGAGCTGGTCTCGGCCACACCGGCGTCCCGCACCACCCCGCTGATGGCCACCATCGCCCATGGCCTGCTGGCAGACGTCGTGCTCGCGGTGCTGGTCTCGCTCGCCTTCATCGCCTCCGGTCTCGGCGCGGGCGGATCATTCCTCGCAGGCTCCGCCGTAGGCGGTGTCGGCGTCTCCTTCCTCGGGGTGGGGCTGGTCGCCGGGCAGATCATGCGCACCTCGCGCGGCGCGAACGCGCTGGCGGTGTGGACGGTGACCGCACTGTTCCTCATCTGCGGCTTCGGCAACGCCCTCGGCACCCCGAGCGACGATCTGCAGCGCATGGAGAGCTCGTGGCTGACCTGGCTGTCGCCGTTCGGATGGGCCGAGAACACCCGCGCGTTCGACGACGACGTCTGGTGGCTGCTGCTGCCCCTGATCGGCCTCGGCGCCGTCCTCGCGGGTGCTGCACTGGCCCTGCAATCGGTGCGCGACCTCGGCGAAGGGTTCGTCGCCTCCCGACGCGGTCGGGAGGGCGCCGGACGGATGCTCGCCTCGCCGACCGGGCTCGTGTGGCGGCTCACACGCGGGGGCATCCTCGGGTGGGCCGTCGGCGGCCTCCTCGTCGGCATCCTGGCGACGTCGTTGAGCGGTGTGATCGACGAGTTCACACAGGACAATCAGGCGATGCGCGACATGATCGCGCAGATGACCGGCGGCGCCGACACCGCGTCGGCCACCGTCGCGGTGTTCTTCGCGATGCTCGGCGTGCTCGCGGCGTGCTGCGCCGTGCAGATCGCGTGCCACGCGCGCCAGGAAGAGGCGCACGGCACCGCCGAGCCGGTGCTGTCGACCCCGATCGCACGCGTGCGCTGGCTGGCCGACTACGTCGCCGTCGCGGCGATCGGCATCGTGCTGGTGGTCGGCGCGGCGGTGGCCGGCGCCGCGATCGGGATCGCCGCCGACGGCGGTGACGCGGACCTGCTGGGGGAAGCGACGGTGATGGGCGCCGGGCAGGCAGCCGCCGCCGCCGTCTTCCTGGCTTCGACGGCACTCGTGTTCGTCGTCGCGCCGCGGCTGACGATCCCCCTGGCGTGGACTCTCGTGATGCTCGGACTGGTCTTCGGTCTGTTCGGGCCGCTCTTCGGGTTCCCCGACTGGCTCGTCGACCTGTCACCGATCGCGCAGGCACCGACCGTGTCCGGCGGGGAGGTCGAGCTTCGCGGCCTGTGGTGGCTCCTGGCGGTGACCGCGGCGGGGCTCGGCGCCGCCCTCGCGCTCATGCGCCGCCGCGAACTGGTGGCGACGAGTTGACCGGCGGCACAGCAGAACCTCGCGAGGAGGGACCACGCCGGGAGGCCGGGGGGCACGCGGGAGTCGAACCGGCCGAGCAGGCGGCGGCGCTGCTGGCCGGGTCCGGGATGCCGCGCATGCAGTCACGAGTGCTCATGGCCCTCGTCGGATCACCCGACGAGGGGTACACCGCCGCCGACCTCGCCGAGCGCCTCGGCGTCTCGGCCGCCGCGGTCTCGGGTGCGGTCCGGTCCCTGCAGAGCATGCGGCTCATCCAGCGCCTGTCGCGTCCCGGGGAACGACGCGACCGGTACGATCTGGCCGACGACATGTGGAGCGGCGTGATCACCGCCAACGTGCCCCTCTACGCTCAGCTGGGCACGCTCATGCATCGCGTCGCCGAGGCGAATCACGACGCCCCGCTCTCCGCGGCGCGAGCCCGCGAGAGCGCGGACTTCCTGCAGTTCCTCGCCGACCGGATGCCGCACCTGGTTGCGGAATGGACGGCGCATCGTCGCTCCGAGGATCAGTCGAGGGCCTCACGCAGCCGCTCGAGCAGCGCATCCAGCACCGGGCGCTGACCCTTGACGAGCTTCTCGCGAGCATCCTCGAGCGCGAACCAGGCGGCGCGATCCACCTCCGGGAACGTCGCGGTCCTCCCCGACCGGGGCGGCCACTCCATCTCGAACACACCGAAGCCGTCCTCCGGCGGGGTGAACCCGGCACCGTCGGCGACGAAGACCGTGACCCGCTTGCCGGAGGAAGACGGGAAGGTGCCGAGCTCCGCCGCCGGACCCGCCGGCGGGTCGACCCCGAGCTCTTCACGGAACTCCCGCACCGCAGCGGCCGCGGCTGACTCGGCATCCGGGTCGTACTCGCCCTTCGGGATGCTCCACGCCGCGGTGTCCTTCGACGCCCAGAACGGACCGCCCATGTGAGCGATCATCACCTCCACCCCAGGGGCGGCGCCGGCGTCGTCTACGGGTGGACGACGAAGGCGGTACAGGAGGATCCCGGCGCTGTGCACCGTCATCGTCCTGCACCGCCTCCGGTGTCGATTCCGCTCAGACCAGGCGCTGCTTCGGCGAGGTCTCGTACGTGATCTCGGCGTCGTCCTCGACGACGCCGTTGAGCGCCTCGTCGATGGCCGACATCACACTCTCGTCGAGGGTGACGCCGGAGGCCTTCACGTTGTCGGCGATCTGCTCCGGGCGCGATGCCCCGACCAGGGCGGCCGCGACGTTGTCGTTCTGCAGCACCCAGGCGATCGACAGCTGCCCCATCGTCAGCCCGAGGTCATCGGCGATCGGCTTGAGCTTCTGCACCGCCGTGAGCGTGTCGTCGTTCAAGAAGCGCTTGATGAAGTTCGCACCGCTCTTCTCATCGGTCGCGCGAGAGCCCTCGGGCAGCGGCTGCCCCGGCAGGTACTTGCCGGTCAGAACACCCTGCGCCATCGGGGACCATACGATCTGCGAGATGCCGAGGGCGCGTGAGGTCGGCACGACCTTGCCCTCAATCACGCGCCACAGCGCGGAGTATTGCGGCTGGTTGGAGATCAGCTGAATGCCGAGCTCCTTCGCCAGCGCGTGGCCCTCGCGGAGCTGCTCGGCAGTCCACTCGGAGACGCCGATGTACAGCGCCTTTCCCTGTCGGACGACGTCGGCGAAGGCCTGGAAGGTCTCCTCGATGGGTGTCTCGTGATCGAACCGGTGGGCCTGGTACAGATCGACGTAATCGGTGCCGAGACGCTGGAGCGACGCGTCGATCGACTCGAAGATGTGCTTGCGGCTCAGACCGGTGTCGTTGGGCCCCTTCGGACCGGTGGGGAAGTAGACCTTCGTGAAGATCTCGAGGGACGCGCGTCGCTGGCCCTTGATGGCCTCGCCGAGGACGCTCTCAGCGGCGCCGTTGGCGTACACGTCGGCGGTGTCGAAGGTGGTGATGCCGGCGTCGAGTGCGGCGTGGACGGTCTTGACGGCGGCGTCGTTCTCGACCTGCGAACCGTGGGTGACCCAGTTGCCGTAGGTGATCTCGGAGACCTTGAGGCCGCTGTTGCCCAGGTAGCGATAGTTGACCATGCCGACCACGCTACCGGCGGTCGCCGACACCTCGGCGTGCCGTTCGCCGTCGGCGTCATCGTCATTCGCGTCGGCGCAGGGCGCGACGCAGGCTCCGCACGATCAGCAGCAGTCCGCCGAGTCCGACGGCGCTGCCGAGGAAGGGGAAGGCGCCGACGTTGCCGGTGAGCATCGGTCCGTCCCCGGACACGGTCAGGCTGATCCCGGTCGCCAGCAGCGCCACCCCGACGACGGTGACGAGGAAGCGGTTCAGCTGCTCCTCCAGCCACCCCCGTTCCCCCGCGCCCTCGAAGGAGCGCAGCCGCACGGAGAACGTCCCGTCTTCGAGGGACCGGGTGACGTTCTCGAAGCGACGCGGCAACCTTCGCAGCTCCTCCCCCGCGAGCATGAGGTGCGCCTGCGCGCCGAGCGCCGCGTTCCTGGGGTCGAAGGTCGCCCGCGCGAAGTGGGGTGCCCACTCAAGGGCGTGCCCGACCATGTCGTAGTCCGGCACAAGGCGTCGCAATGTCCCCTCCAGGGAGGACAGCGTGCGCAGCACGAGCAGCAGCGACGGCGGGATCGACAGTCGGTGCCGACGCAGCACATCCACCAGGGCTCGGAAGATGTTCTCGTCGACCTGCGCGTTCTGCATGCGGGTGAGGATCACCCCGATGTCGTGCTGCAGCGCGACCTGATCGACCATGCCGGTCTCGGGCGCGCACATGAGCAGCACGACGTTCGTCGCGGCCACGTCGTCGTCGGCAGACAGGGCGAGCAGCAGCGGGATGAGCATGCGCCGCAGACTTCGCTCGCTGACCCCGACGGCGCCGAAATCGATGAGCGCGACCGTGCCGTCATCCTGCAGGATCAGGTTCCCCGGGTGCAGGTCGGCATGGAAGACGCCGCGCACCGCGATCTGCTCGAACACCGACTCGAGCACGCCGTCGGCCAGGCGACGCGCCTCGGCCGGGTCGAGCGCATCCGAGGCGATCCGGCTGAACGGGGTGCCGGTGATCCGCTGCTGCACGATCATGCGGCTCGTGCACCAGCGGTCGTACAGCACCGGCACGGCGAGCGTCATCGAGGACGAGCGCGCGATCGCCCCGCGCAGCATGTCGGTGTTGGCCGCCTCGACCCGGTAGTCGAGCTCGTCGCTGAGCGCCCGCGAGAACTCCGCCGCGAGCGCAACGGCGCCGTAATCGCGCGCCCAGTCGGTGCGCGCCTCAGCCGTGCGCGCCAACCGCTCGAGGATGTCGAGATCGGTCGTGACCTGCGCGCGAGCACGGGGGCGCTGAATCTTCACGACCACCTCGTCACCCGGAACGTCGCCGTCCCCGCGCAGCCGCGCCGTGTGCACCTGTGCGACCGAGGCCGCCGCCAACGGCTGCGGATCGATCGAGGCGAACACCTCGTCGATCGGACGGCCGAGTTCCGCGGTGATCGCCGCCTCGGCTTCCGCCCACGGGATCGGGGTGGAATCCATCTGCAGCGTCGACAGCGCATCCACGAGGTCGCGCGGCAGCACGTCCTCACGGGAGGAGAGCACCTGGCCGAGCTTGACGAACGTGACTCCGGCCTCATTCAATGCGGCGACGAGGGCCGACGCGAGTTCGTCGTCGCCGCCGTGGCGGTTCTGGAACGCGCCCAACCCGTGGCGTGACGCGATCGCGAGGATCTGGGCGTATCGCCTGGCCCGGTCGCGGCGTCGGAACGCGTCCCGGATCGCCGTCACCGGGTTCGTCACCCGGTGGGACGGCCACAGGAACTCCAGCGTCACGATCACCACCACGACGATCGCGAACATCCACCCGAGGACCAGCGCCAGGAACGCCAGTGCGATCGGGCCGCTCACGGTGACGTGGTCGTCGAGGTCGAGCACGTCCGTCTCGCGCATCGACCACGTCGCCAAGGGTATGCAGGCCAGGAAGACCACCAGCGCGGTGATGGATGCGCGGATCCAGCCGACCTGTCCGTCGAGCAGGCGACGGCTCACCCACGCGGCCGCGAACGTGAAAATCAGAGTGATCAGGATGAACGCGACCCAGGCCCACATAGGGCCAGTGTGTCAGCCGGCGGCGGCGGCCGCTTGGTCCTCTTCTGTCGCGACCAGCTGCCCGCACGCCCCGTCGATCTCCTTGCCGCGCGTATCCCGCAGGGTCGTCGGGATGCCGGCGGCGTTGAGCCGTCGCACGAATTCCGCCTGGACGGGCTTCTCCGACGAGGTCCACACCGACCCTGGTGTCGGGTTCAGAGGGATGGGGTTCACGTGCACCCAGCCCCGCCCCCGGGCGTTGAGCTTCTCGGCGAGAAGGTCAGCGCGCCACGCGTGGTCGTTCATGTCTTTGATGAGGGCGTACTCGATCGAGACGCGGCGCCCGGTCGCGTCGAAGTAGGCGCGCGCGGCATCGAGAGCCTCGTCGACCTTCCAGCGGGAGTTCACCGGGATCAGCTCGTCGCGCAGCTGATCGTCGGGTGCATGGAGCGAGAGGGCGAAGGTCACCGGGATCTCCTCCTTGGCCAGCTTCGTGATCGCGGGAACCAGCCCGACCGTCGAGACCGTGATGCCTCGGGCGCTCATCCCCAGGCCGTGCTTCTGGTCGGTCATCACCCGCACCGACTGCATGAGTCGGGCGTAGTTGGCCAGCGGCTCGCCCATCCCCATGAACACGATGTTCGTGACGCGCTCGTCCGGGTGCTCTGCCTCGCCGAGCTCGCCGGCGCGGATCAGCGCGTTCGCCCGCACGACCTGGTCGACGATCTCGGCAGCCGACATGTTGCGGGTGAGCCCGGCCTGTCCGGTCGCGCAGAACGGACAGTTCATCCCGCATCCCGCCTGGCTCGACACGCAGAGGGTGATGCGGCCGGGGTAGCGCATGAGCACCGACTCGACCAAGGCTCCGTCGTGCAGCTTCCAGAGGAACTTGATCGTGTCGCCACGGTCGGTCTTCAGGCGCCGCACCTCGGTCAGCAGCGACGGCAGCATCCCGGCGACGAACTCGTCGCGCGTGCCCGCCGGCAGGTCCGTCATCCGCTCGGCATCGGCGGTGTAGTGGGAGAAGTAGTGCTTCTCCAGCTGCGCGGCACGGAACCCGGGCATCCCCAGCTCCTTGACCTTCTCGACCCGCTGCTCCGGGGTGAGGTCGGCCAGGTGCACCGGCGGCTTGCCGCGCTTGGGGCTGGCGAACTGCAGCATCGGGCGCCCTTCGGCGTCTTTCTTCTGCGACCACCCCTCGGTCCTCGGACGCACCTGGCGCACGGCAGAGGCGTCGGGCGGCGTCGTGGATCGCACAGGGGGCTGTTCGGGCATGTTCCGAGGGTAGGGGACACACCTGCACGGCGCCTGTCCGCCTCGCGATCCGCCGGGCCGGATAGGGTCGATGGCGGCCCGGCGCGGGCCGGACGGGAGCACCGCGAGAACGTCGACGAGAAGGGCGCAGAGCTGCCGTACACGGTACTGTTTCTTTTTCTCCTTCTCCTGTCGGGCGGCGCCTTCGTGGCCGCACTCGTGTGGGTCACAGATCCGGTCGGGAAAGTCTCTGCCGCTGTTGGTACGGGTCTTGCTGCCTTGTCCTTCATCGGTTCGACTGCGGTTCTCAGTGCTCGGCTTGGCCGACGGTCCAAGAATTGAGCAAGAAGCGAGGGGGGCGGAAACCGCTGCGGGCGGCGGTTTTGGCGCCGCAGTTGGTTCGTCGCAGGCGGTCTCGGTTACATCGCCGGCAACTGCTGGCAAGAGTGAGGGGAAGTCACATTGAAGCCCATCGCAGTCATGCGGCTCTGTGGTTGGATTCTGCTGGTGGTGGGTGCACTCTTTGCCTGCCTAGGTATGCTCGCGATGAGCACCGCTGGCCAAGGCTTTATGGTATTCCTCTTGATCGGCATCCTCAGCATCCCCGTCGGCGCTTGGTGGACCTTACATGCCCCGTCAGATGCCGAGGTAGCAAGATGGTCAAGACGATGGCAGCGGTGATCACCTGCCAGCCCCCGAGGCTGCCGACAACCCATCCCGCAACGGCCTCACCGGAGTCACCACCAGCTACGGGCCCCGTGGCGAAGCAACCGCGTTCGGGAGCACCGCGGCGGACTACTTCGGCACCGGGAACACGGACAGACTCAGCCGCGGAAGCACCACATTCACCAACGGCCCACTAGGGACGATCCAACGCACCTCAGGGTCAACAACTCACACCTACACCCGCTCCCCTGGAGGAGAGGCCGTGGGGATGCGCGCCGCCCCCTCCTTCTACTACGTGGCCGACCATCTCGGATCGGTCGTCGGCCTCTTCAGCGCCACCGGCACCTGGATCGGCGGATACTCCTACAGCCCCTACGGCGAAGCACGATTCACCAGCACCAGCTCCGTCATCACCAACAACGCGCTGCGATACATCGGCGAACACCACGACGGCGCGGGGATCTACAAACTCGGCGCCCGCTACTACGACACCGCGCAGGGACGCTTCACCCAGATGGACCCCAGCGGCCAAGAAGCCAACCCCTACGCCTACGCGTCATGTAACCCCATCAATAGCTCCGACTCCTCTGGTTTGGTTGCATGTCAGGGCGCTATCAATCGGACAATCGCCAGCACTGTGCTAGTCGGCGTTAGCCTGATTGCACTAGTCGCATCAGGAGCAGCAGCTGCTCCTCTGGTGGCTGGTGCGATTGGTGCCACGCTCACCGCCTACGGCATCGCTCGCACCGCCTATTACGCAGGAGACGCCGTAAATCAATGTTGAACTCTATCGCGCGTTGGGTATGGGTGCTCATACCCATCGTCGTCGCGGCCGGCGTGGTTCTAGTTATCGTCAGTCCCGATCCGTCCGGTGCTCTCTGGGATCTGATTTGGGTCGCTGCGGTCATCGCGCTGCTGCTTTACGTGAGCATTAGCTCACGTCGGAAGAAGCCAGGCCCGCAGCGCGATGACTCAGCGCCGCACGAGCCTTCGTCGAAGAATGAGGACGCGTGACGGATTCCGAAACGATCGCTACGTCCGCTGGAATCGGCACCGGAAACCCCGACAGACTGAGCCGCGGCAACACCACATTCACCAACGGCCCACTAGGGACGATCCAACGCACCTCAGGGTCAACAACGCACACCTACACCCGTTCCCCTGGAGGAGAGGCCGTGGGGATGCGCGCCGGTTCCTCCTTCTACTACGTGGCCGACCATCTCGGATCGGTCGTCGGCCTCTTCAGCGCCACAGGCACCTGGATCGGCGGATACTCCTACAGCCCCTACGGCGAAGCACGATTCACCAGCACCAGCTCCGTCATCACCAACAACGCGCTCCGATACATCGGCGAACACCACGGCGGCGCGGGGATCTACAAACTCGGCGCCCGCCACTACGACGCGGCTCAAGGCCGCTTCACCCAGATGGACCCCAGCGGACAAGAGAAGAAGCCGTACGCATACGCTGCGTGCAGTCCAGCCGGCTCTTCAGACCCGAGCGGCCTATACAGCATTGCGCGAACCGCGGTCTTCGGGCTGGCGACCGGTCTAGGTGCGGCCGCAGGGGGTTGCGTCGTAGGGGGTTGCGTCGTAGGGGCGATTGTCGGCTCACCAACGGGGCCCGGAGCGGCCGTGGGCTGCGCATTCGGCGCCTTGACCGGATTTGTCTCCGGCGCGGTCGGAGGCATTGTGACTGATGCAGTTGTCCAGGGATTCGGATACTGATCATGGCCAGCAAGACTTCCCAACTCTATCGAGTGTGGCTGTTTGGTGGCGCCGTAGTCGGGTTACTAGGCATCGCCATGGCAATCGTCCTTGCAGCGTCCCCTTCCACGGAAGGCACCGCGGGAGGGATGGCCGCCGCGGCGTGTCTCTTCGCGGGCGGCGCGATAGTCTCAGCCCTGGGATATTTAGGGCTCGCCCGCTCGCGCAAGAGAGAACGAGAAAGCGGCACATGAGACACGGCGGGATGTGAGATTGAATCGGTCTGACTCTCGTTCCGTTCTTCAAGCAAGGATGGATCTCGATCACCAGGAAGCACTTGCCGGAGATGCGGCGGCGGGCGGCTTGGCAATTGGAGTGGCCGGCGCGGCCGCATGCGCATGAGATCGAGAGACTTCGTGCCGATGCTTGTCGGCGTGGCCGCGCTTATTGCGGGGTTCTTTATAACGTTCGTGGCGCTTATCGCTTCAGCCGTAGATCTATCGGTGGGCGTTCAGTTTGCCATTCTCGCCGGTGGCACAGTCCTACCCGCCGTGGTGGTGTTCACCATATTCCGACGAAGTCATCGGGCAAGGCGGAGAAAGCGAACTCAGCCTTGGGGGCGAGGAACGGCCCGGCGTTCATCGTCTCCGGTGTCCTGTTCCTTCTCGGCAGCGGACTAGGAGGTCTTCTGGCGATGAGCACCGGCGGCCATACGTTTGATCCGGGGTTGAGAAGCTGATGTCCCTCATCCAGTCGAGGATGCCGATAGAGCGGGCGCTCCTATGGGCAAGAGTAGTGACGTGCGTGGGCGCCTTCTTCGCTCTGGGGAATCTCGTCTACTACTCGACAACACTCAGGGGCTGGGACGTCTGGGCGATAGGTCTATCTGGTTTTTTGCAGCTATGGCGATCTACGGCGTATTCCTCTGGCGAAAAGCAAAGAAAAGACTGAAGGAATTCGAGGCCACGAATGGCCGCGATGCAGGCCGACAGGACCGCGCGCGGTAGCTGAAGACGGTTGCGTTCGCGTTGAGCGCCGGTGGCAGTGCATGCAGCGTCGGCGCGAGTGAGAGGAACGCACTAGGTATTCTCGCTATGAGCACCGCTAGCCAAGACTCTTTCGCACTCCGAACTGCCGGCGCAGCAGCTCGGCGTCGACGGTGGCTTGCACCGCCTGGGAGTCGCCCCCATCTACCGCGACATCTACAAACTCGGCGCCCGCTACTACGCTATTTGGTGGCGCCGTAGTTGGGTTGTGGTCGATGGCGGCCCGGTGCGGGCCGGACGGGAGCACCATGACCACGCAGCGGATCGCTTTCCTCGACGTCGACGGCACCATCCTCCTCCACGGCAGCATCGTGGCCCAGTCGACCGTCGACGCGGTCCGCACGGCGCGCACGGCCGGACACCTGGTGTTCCTCGCGACCGGGCGCTCGGCGGCAGACATCCACCCGACCGTTCGCGGAATCGGCTTCGACGGGGCGATCACCAACGGCGGCGCCTACGCCGTGGTCGGCGAGACGACGGTCGTGGCCGACCCGATGCCCCGCGCCGCGGTCGACGAGCTGACCGCCCTGTTCGACCGTCACCGCATGCACTACGTGCTGCAGGCTGACGCCGGGTTGTTCGCTCCCGAGCCGGTTTGGGTGCGGCTGGCCGAGGTCACGCGCCGCGTACGTGCGTCGAACCCGCAGGTCGCAGCAGCGGACGACGACACCGCCGACCGCATCCGCGACATCGCACTGGCCGACCGGGATGCGATCGCCAAGGCCGTCTTCCTCAGCGAGGCGCACGACAGCGTCGAGCGCCTGCGCCGCGACCTCGGCGACCGCTATCACGTGATCCCCGGCAGCATCCCGATGCCGGGCTCGAACGGCGAGATCGGCATGCCGGGCGTCACCAAGGGCGCCGCGATCCGCTCGGTTCTCGACCACGTCGGGATGCACGCCGATGCCGCAATCGGTGTGGGCGACAGCTGGAACGACGTGGAGATGTTCGAGGTGTGCGGCACCGGCGTCGCGATGGGCAATGCGCCCGATGCGTTGAAGACCCTCGCCGACGACGTCACCACGAGCGTCTCCGCCGACGGAGTCGCCAACGCCTTCCGCCGCCACGGCCTCATCTGAGGCGGCGCTGGCCTCCGTGCGTGAGCCTCGCGTCGCGCCCGGCCTCGACGAACCCGCGCCGCGATGTGTCACCCTCTCCGCCGCGAATGCAAGCCCTCGGCGCGAGAAGGAGCGAAGCCATAGCGTCGTGTTCGTGATCGACGTGCGAGAGATCCGGCGTTCGGACGCCGGCGAAGTCCTGACCCTCCAGCGGGCCGCCTTCGTGCAGGAGGCCCTGATCTACGGCGATCCCGACATGCCTCCGCTCACCCAGACCCTCGACGAGCTCGAGCACGAACTCGTCGAGAACCTGGGATGCGTCGCGCTCGACGGTGCACGCATCGTCGGAGCCGCCCGCGCACGGCTCGACGGCGATCTGCTGCTCATCGGGCGCATCGCGATCGCCCCCGACCAGCAGGGCAACGGCGTGGGGACGGCCCTGTTGTCCGCGGTCGAGCGACGCGGCCGTGACGCCGGCGCCGCCGAAGCGGAACTGTTCACCGGGTCGCTCAGCGAGGCGAACCTCCGGCTGTACGAACGCGAGGGTTACCGCGAGACGCAGCGCGTCGACGACGGCGAGGGCATCGCGCAGGTCTTCCTCCGTAAGCCGCTGGTCTGACCGCCCGACCCGCCCGCGGAGCCGACCCAAACGGGTGGGGCGGGCCGAGGCACGGGTCAGAGGAAGATGTCGGGGAAGAGCTGGTCGTCGGGGGTGCCGGGCGTCGCGGCGTAGCGGGAGAAGTCAGTGACCCCGGCCTCGGTCAGCACGTCCTCGACGATGAGCGTCTGGCCGGAGAATTCCCGCGCCGGCTTGCACATCACCTCATAGGCCGCGTCGGCGTAGATCTCCGGGGTGCGGCTGACCTTCATCATGCGGTCGCCCCCGAGAGCGAACTGCACGGCGGCGGTCGCGATCGTCGTCGCGGGCCAGAGGGTGTTGGCGGCGACCCCGTCATTCGCGAACTCCGCCGCCATGCCGAGCGTGGCCATGGTCATGCCGAACTTCGCCATCGAGTACCCGGTGTGGGCGCCCAGCCACCGGGGGGTGGTGTTCAGCGGCGGCGACAGCGACAGGATGTGCGGGTTGGCGGCCTCCTTCAGCATGGGAAGCGCGGCGCGCGAGAGCATGAAGGTGCCGCGCACGTTGACGTCCTGCATGAGGTCGTACTTCTTGGCCGACAGGTCGAGCGACCCGGACAGGTCGATGACGCTGGCGTTGTTGACGACGATGTCGATGCCGCCGAATTCGCCCTGTGTCTTCAGGACCGCCTCGGTGATGTCGTCGTCGTTGCGCACGTCGCCGACGAGTGGCAGAGCCTTGCCCCCGGCGGCTTCGATCTGCTCGGCAGCGGTGTGGACGGTGCCTTCGAGCTTGGGATGCGGGGTGTCGGTCTTGGCGAGCAGGGCGACGTTGGCCCCGTCGCGCGCGGCGCGGATCGCGATGGCGAGCCCGATGCCGCGGCTGCCGCCGGACATCAGGATGGTCTTTCCGGAAAGCGGCGCGTCGGTCATCGTGCGGTCCCTTCGGTGGTGGGGCGGGCGGACGAGCGGGCGGATGCCGCGAACGCGGCCACCCGGGCCTTTGATTCGTCGGTGGCGAAGGCCGCCCCGATCGTGCGGGCTTCGTCGTCGAGATTGGCGGCGAGGTCGCGCTCGGCACCGACCCGGACGAGACGCGCGGCCTGCCCGAAGGCGGCGGTCGCGCCCGCCATCCAGAACCGGGCGATGTCGGCGGCACGATCGGCGAGCGCGTCGGGGGCGACGACCTCGGCGACGAGGCCCCACTCGAGAGCGGTCGCGGCGTCGATCGCGCGGTCCTGCAGGAGGAGCTGCAGCGCGCGGCGCTGGCCGATCGCCGCCGGGAGCAGGGTGGAGACACCGAGGTCGGGGGTGAGTCCGATGTTGGCGTACTTGCTGACGAAGCTCGCCTTCTCGCTCGCGACGACGTAGTCGGCGGTGAGCATGAGGCCGATGCCGCCGCCGGCGACCGCGCCCTGCACGGCCGCCACGATCGGCTTGGCGCTGTGCGCGAGGGTGCGGATGCCGTCGTGGATGACGTGGGCGGTCTCGGTGACCTGAGCGCCGGTGGCCCCGGACGTGGCCATCATGATGACGTCGCCGCCCGCGCAGAAGGCGGGCCCGGCGGCATCCAGAATGATCGCCTCGACGGCGGGATCGTCGGTGACCTGGTGAGCCAGATCGCGCCAGCGGGTGCCCATCTCGAAGTCCATCGCGTTCAGTCGCGTCGGACGGCTGAAGGTCAGCCGGGCCACGCCCTGCTCGACCGTGACGAGGATCGATTCGCTCATCGTTCTCCTTCTGTGGATGCTGAGGGCGGGCCGGACGGGTCAGCGGGGCGCCATGCGGATCGCCCCGTCGAGACGGATGGTCTCGCCGTTGAGGTAGCCGTTGTCGATGATCGACATCACCATCGCGGCGTACTCGTCGGGTCGGCCGAGACGCTGCGGGTACGGCACCTGCTGGCCGAGGGAGTCCTGCGCGGCCTGCGGGAGTCCGGCGAGCATGGGCGTCTCCATGATGCCGGGAGCGATGGTGCACACACGGATGCCGTATCGCGCGAGCTCGCGAGCGATGGGAAGGGTCATGGCGTGCACACCGCCCTTGCTCGCGGCGTAGGCGGGCTGGCCGATCTGCCCGTCGAAGGCGGCGACGCTCGCGGTGTTCACGATGACGCCGCGGTCTCCGGTGGCGGTGGCCTCGGTGCGGGCGATGGCCGCCGACCCCTGGGCGATGACGTTGTACGTGCCGATGAGGTTGATGCGGATGATGCGCTCGAACGCGTCCAGCGGAGTCGGCGCACCGTCGCGGTCGAGCACCTTCGCGGGCGGGGCGATGCCGGCGCAGTTGACCACCACACGCAACGGCGCGGTGGTTGAGGCGGTGGTCACGGCGGCGGCGACCTGGTCGGGGTCGGTGACGTCGGCGGGGGCGAATGCCGCGCCGACGTCTGCGGCGACGTCGGCGCCGGGCGACGAGGGCAGGTCGACGATCGTGACGGAGGCGCCCGCCGCAGCGAGACGCTTCGCCGTGGCCAGGCCCAGTCCGCTCGCACCGCCGGTGACGAGGGCGGAGGCGTGCGTGAGCTCCATCGGTTCTCCTTCGAACGGACACCGGCGGCGGGTGCCGACGGCGACATCGAGTCCCAGCCTAGGTGAGACGCAGTCTCATGAACACTCGGACACCCCCAGGCTAGCCCTCGCGCCACGCCCCCGCATCCACCCCGCCCGGCCCCGCCCGGTCGCCGCCCTCCCTCCCGCGCCGATAAACCAATCCCGTGGCGAGACATCGCGCATCGCGGGGCTTCTCGCACCGAAACGGGTTTGTCGCGCGGCCCTCGGCACATCGCCTTCGCCGCCAGCTCCCCGGGGGGGGGGGGTGGCTCTGGCAGCGCGTGCGCGGAAGGATGGCGACGTGTCGATTCCGGATGCCGGCGAGCCGGTGCCCTCACGCGTGCGGGCGATCGCGGGCGGCGCCGGTCTGACGCCGGTGTGGCGCAATGCGATCGGGGGCGTGACGTTCCGCACGGATGACGGACGCTACGTGAAGTACGGCCCGCGCAACGCGGAGACCTCGATGCGCGAGGAGGCCGAACGACTCGCATGGGCGGGCGCGTTCACGCCGGTGCCGCACGTCCTCGACGTCGGCGGCGACGCGCGCTCCGAGTGGCTCGTCACGGTAGCCCTCCCCGGCGAGAGCGCGGTGGCACCGCGGTGGACCGGCGACCCGGCCCGTGCCGGGATCGCCGTGCGCGCGGTCGGCTCGGGGCTGCGGGCTCTGCACGACGCGCTCCCGGTCGCATCCTGCCCGTTCGACTGGGGTGTCGAGTCCCGCGTGGCCGATGCGGCACGCCGGGGGATCCGCCTGCCCGACGCACTGCGGAGGGCGCCCCGGATCGATCGGGCGGTCGTGTGCCACGGCGACGCGTGCAGCCCCAACACGGTGATCGACGACAACGGGCGGGTCACGGGCCACGTGGATCTCGGCGCCCTCGGCGTGGCCGACCGGTGGGCCGACATCGCGGTCGCCGCGATGAGCACGGAGTGGAACTACGGCCCCGGCTGGGAGGCGACGCTGCTCGACGCCTACGGCACCGCGCCGGACCCCGAGCGTCAGGCCTACTACCGGGCGCTGTGGAACGCCACCTGAGCGGGCGCGACGCCTCAGCGAGAACCACTTCGGCCGCGAGACACCCCCGCAATGCGGCGTTTCTCGCGCGGAGAATGGTGTTTCGGCGACCGGGGCGGTGGATGGGCGCGACCGGGGCGGCGCCGGATCCCGGGCGGGGTCAGGCGGGGCCGAGGATGGGGTTGAAGGCGCCGAGCGCGATCGAC
Source organism: Microbacterium xanthum (assembly GCF_034531355.1). Classification (NCBI taxonomy): domain Bacteria; kingdom Bacillati; phylum Actinomycetota; class Actinomycetes; order Micrococcales; family Microbacteriaceae; genus Microbacterium; species Microbacterium xanthum. Next base: position 1,172,217 of record NZ_JAWHUE010000001.1, on the reverse strand, counting down.
ACGGCCAGGGCCGTCGCGCTGATCGCGAGGCCCGCCATGACCAACAGCACGTCGCCGAGACCGAAGCGGGACTCGCGGGCCCACGTGCGCGGGCCGGGCGCGCCGAACGCGCGCGCCTCCATGGCGGTCGCGAGAGATGATCCGCGACGGATCGACAGCACGAGCAACGCGAACGCCATCCCGAAGAACCGTCGGATGCGCCCGGTGTCGGCGACCCCGCGGGCGCGCCGCGCGAGTGCGAGGGCGCGCCAGTCGTCGGCGAGAAGACCGAGCATTCGCATGCCCGCGAGTGCCCCGAGCACGAAACGAGCGGGAAGGCGCACGATCTGCGCGAGGCCGTCGGCGAGGTCGGTGGGGTCGACGGTGACGAAGAGGACCACGGCGGGCAAGCCGATCGCGAGGACGCGGAGGAAGGTCGCGAGCGCGAGCATGAGCGACCCCTCGCTCACGCGGACGAACAGCCACTCGACGTAGATCTCCCCCGACGTGGCGCCGTACAGCGCGATGGTCACCGCCGAGGCGGGCGCGGCGATCCACAGCGGCAGCGTCCGCAGCCAGAACTGGCGGGGGGAGAGCCCTGCCGCCAACAGCAGCGGCAGCGCGAGCAGAAGGGCGACGAGCGCCGAGACGGGGTCGATGGTGACCACGAGGGGCAGGGCGATGGCGAGGGCCGCGCCGAGCTTGGCCACGGGGTTCAGGCGCGCGACCACGCCGCGACCGGCTTCGGGGCTCACGCGGGCACCTCTCCCACGGCGAAGCGGCGGGCCTGCAAGGCTTCGAGGACGGCGACGTCGTGGGTGACGGCGACGACGGCGAGCGGCGGATCATCGCCGTCGCCGTCGCGCAGCCGCGCGATGATCGCGACGAGCTCGGCCCACGTGCGGGCATCCTGCCCGAAGGTCGGTTCGTCGAGGACGAGCACCCGCGGCCTCGTCGCGAGCGCGGCAGCAACGGTGAGCCGACGCTTCTCGCCGCCCGAGAGCGTGTACGGGTTCGCGGCCGCGAGCGGCGCGAGACGGAGGCGTTCGAGCAGCTCGTCGACGCGGGCGGCGATGCGGTCGGCGGGCAGGCCGAGCGCGCGCGGCCCGACCTCGAGTTCCTCGCGGACCGTGCGCGCGAGGAGCTGATGCTCGGGATCCTGCAGCACGGCGCCGATGCGCGTGAGCAGCGCGCGCGAGGACCACGTCACCGGATGCGGCGACGCACCCCCGCGCCGACGCCGCGCTCGCGCCCCGGCGGCGAGGGCCGATGCGGCCTCGACCACCCCGGATTCGGCGGGCAGGAGTCCCGCGAGGGTGAGGCCGAGGGTGGACTTCCCCGCGCCGTTGGGACCGATGACGCCGAGAACCTCGCCCGCGCGCACATCGAGGTGGAACGGACCGGCAACGGGAGTTCCCGGCACGCGCGCGACGACGAGGTCGCGCGCGTGGAGGAGCACGTCGCCCGGCGCCGCCGCCGGCCCCGGTGGGTACGCCGGCGGCACGCCCGGGACCCACACGCCGTCAGCCGCCAGCTCTCGCGCACGCGGCGGCACCGCGTCCGCCCGATCCCGCCCGCCAGCCGCCGCATCGAGTGCACGACCTACCGTCGAGTGGACGGCCCGTCGCGTGCCGGAATCCGTTCGCTCGGCGGTTTCCCCTGCGCTCGACCGGCCGGATGCACCGGTGGCGCCGAGGATGTCGCGGGGCGCACCGTCGGCAACGACACCCCCGCCGGGGGCGAGCACGATCACGCGGTCGACCAGCGGCAGCCACACGTCGATGCGGTGTTCGATGACCACGAGGGTCGCTCCGGTGGCGTCGAGGGCGCGTCCGACCGCGTCGCGCACGTCGGCGACCCCGGCCGGATCGAGGTTGGCGGTGGGTTCGTCCAGCAGCAGCACCTCGGGTCGCATCGCGACCGCTCCGGCAAGGGCCAGGCGCTGCTTCTGCCCGCCCGACAGCGCCGCGGTGGCACGGTCGAGCGGCACGTCGAGACCGACCGCGTCGAGCGCGTGCCGCACGCGCGGCCAGATCTCCTCTCGCGGTACCCCGAGGTTCTCGCACCCGAAGGCGACGTCGTCTCCGACGCGGGCGAGCACCGTCTGGCTGTCGGGATCCTGCAGGACCAGGCCGGATGCGCCGCGCGCCGCCGCAGCGAGGTCACCCGCCACACGCAGCTCGCCCTCCTGCTCCCCTTCGTCGGCCCCGCCGAGGACCCCGGCGATGCCCTGCAGCAGCGTGGACTTCCCCGACCCGGAGGCACCCAGCAGCAGCACGCGCTCACCGGGGTCGATGCGGAACGTCGTCTCGCGCACGGCCCACGCGTGGCGGGTGGCGTAGCGCCATCCCCACCCGCGCGCCTCGACGGCGGGTGTCGCGGATGCCGCCGCCACTACACGCGCTGGGTGACGTCGCGTCCCGCGGCGAAGCGGTTGAGCGCGCCCGTGGCCGCGAGCCCCCGCATGATCAGCCAGCCGCCGAGTCCGGCGATGACGACGCCGGAGACGGTGGTCGAGGTGATGTAGACGGTGGTGAACAGCACGTCGGCGCCCGGGAACCAGAGGATGCGGTCGTTGATGCCGCACGCGAGCCCGGCGCCCGCCCCGGCGAGCATCGCCACCGGCAGTCGCCACACGGCGTACGCGAAGATCAGGAACACCACCTCGGCACCGAGGCCCTGCACGAGGCCCGACACGATCGTGAGGGGCCCCCAGGCGTTGCCGACGAGCGCGGAGATGACCGCGGCGACGGTCTCGGTGTAGAGCGCGGCGCCGGGCTTGCGGATGATGAGCCCGCCGAGCACCCCGGCGATCAGCCACGGCCCTGCCACGAGCCCCTGCACCCCGGGCAGGAGCGGAGTCAGGATCGACGACGGGCCTTCGTAGGCGACGTTCCAGACGAGGAAGATCCCGGCGCAGGCGACGGCGATGACGCTGGCGACGACGATGTCGACGATGCGCCAGCGGAAGCGGCTCGCGGCCGGGCCCGTCACGGTGGAATCGGATGCGGACGTACGCGTGGATGCGTGCATGGTTACTCCCTCCCTGCGCCGGCATGATCCGGATCAGGTTCGGCGGTCGAAGCGCGTTTCGCTCCCTCTCAGCCCGACTCGTCGGACTCCCGCGGTGTGTGCCGATGAGTATAACGCGGGAGCGACGCGATAGTTTGGCCTGGTGACAGTGGAGGACGCGCCGCCCACGACCCGCCGGTCGTTGCGGGATCGGGCGCCTTCGCCCTCCGCCGTCGACCGCGAGGCGACCTCGAGCGATCTCGGCGATGTGGACATCCCCACCGGTGACGGCGTCCAGACTCCGGCCTCCGTGGCCGCCGCGGAGTTCGACGCCCAGGAGTCACCTCCCGCGGATGCGGCGGGCCCCACCACGGCGGCGCTCGCATGGGTCGACGCGGGGGCGCTGGCCCGCACGTCCGCTCCGAGCGACCTGTCCACCGCCACCACCTCGTACACGTCGGTGGGTGCGGACCTTCTCGCCGATCGGCCGCGGCGCAGCCTGTGGCGTCCGGGGGTGGTGTGGCCGACACTGGCCGTCGCGGCCGTGGCCGGCGCCTATGCCGCCACGACGCTGCTGTGGCCGCTGCACGCGGTGGCGCCGACGGTGACCCCCGTCACGGTCGACCCGATCCCGTCGGCGACGGTCGAGATGGCCTGGCCCGAGCCGGGGTCGTCGGCGGTCTCGGTCGCCGGCATCCCGACGACCCTCGCTTCGGCGGATGCGGTGGTGCCGATGGCGAGCATCACGAAGGTCGTCACCGCACTCGTCGTGCTGGACCGGATGCCGCTGGCAGTGGGAGAGCAGGGGCCGGAGTACTCCTTCACCGCCGCCGACAGTGCCGAGTACTGGCAATACCGCTACCGCGACGAGTCGGCACTGGATGTGCCGGTGGGCGGGTCGCTGACGGAGTACCAGATGCTCGAGGGCATGCTGATCGGCTCGGCCAACAACTATGCCGACCGCCTGGCCAGTCGCATCTGGCCCTCCGACGCCGTGTTCGCCGATGCGGCCAACACGTGGCTGTCGCGGCACGGACTCACCGGGATCACGGTCGTCGAGCCGACCGGCATCGACCCCGGCAACACGGCTGACCCGGCGTCCCTGCTCGCCCTGGCCTCGCGAGCGCTGGCCGATCCGATCATCGCCGAGATCGTGGCGAAGACGTCCGTCGAGCTTCCCGGCGCGGGGCTTGTCGAGAACACGAACTCGCTGCTGGCCGACGACGGCGTGGTCGGAGTGAAGACCGGCACGCTCGACGGCAGCTGGAATCTCCTGTCGGCGAAAGACATCGTGATCGGCGACACCACCGTTCGGCTGTACGGGTCGGTTCTCGGCGAAGCCGATGCCGAGGGCCGAGACGATGCCTCCCGGTCACTGTACGAGCAGGCCACCGCGGCGCTGCAGCCGGAGCCCTCGGTGACGGCCGGAACCGTCGCCGGGACGGTCACGACGCTGTGGGGGTCGGATGTCGATATCGTCGTGTCCGACGATGCGACGGTGATCCTGTGGGACGGCGGCACCGCGACCGTCGACGCCTCGTACGACCTCGACGATGCCCGCGACGCGGGCCAGGCCGTCGGCGACATGTCGGTCACCGGCCCGCTCGACGCCGCGACGGTGACTCTCGAGCTCGCCGACGACATCGAAGACCCGAGCGCCTGGTGGCGCCTCACGCATCCGCTCGACCTCTTCGGCCTCAACGGCTGAGTCCAGCGACGGACCTCGCGCGGAGCCGCTCAGGCGAAGCGGACGGCAGCCTGAAGGCGGGTGCGGATCTCGAACACCTCGGTGCCGCCGAGCGGCCGCGTGCCGGTGACCCCGCGCCGCAACACGGTCGACAGGGCGGAACGGGCGACGACGGCGGTCGGGATCCCGCGCACCTTGCCGATCTCCTGGATGGCGTGCTCGACGTCGTCGTCGGGGAGGACGACGATCGCCCCGCCGAACTTCACGCGCGCGGCACGTCCGACCGCGCGCAAGGCGGCGACGTGGGTCGCGATCGGGCCGCCGTCGACGTCGGCGACTTCACCGCGCTTGATGCGCACCGGCCGGCCGAAGTCTTCGGAGAGGATGCCGTACAGCCCGCTCGGGCCGAGGACGATGTGGTCGAGTTTCGCGCGACCGGCATCAATGTCGTGCCATGCCGTGTAGCCCATCCCGAGCTCGGAGACGATCACCGCGGTGGCCTCTTCGGCGAGGGCGTCGGCGAGCAGCCGGCGCACCTCGTGCGGCGCAGAACGCACCAGGTGCGGAGCGTACGGGTCGGGGATCTCGACGCCGCGGCCGACCCATTCGCGGATGAGCTCGAGGTACCTCTCCCGTCGCCACCCGCCGGGCTGGCCGTGGCTGCGAGCGCGGGGGCGGGTGTCCGGACGCGCCGACGGACGCGACGCGGCGGGTGTGCTCCAGGCCGGCTTCTCCGGTTCGGGGGCGGATGCGCCGCTCGCGGCACCGGAGGTGGCGGACTCTCCGAACCCGTTGCGCCGGTCATAGAAGGCGCGGGCTTCGACGGTGCCGACCAACTCCCACGCCCGCTGCACCTGCACGAACACGGCCGCGTCCCCACCGACATCCGGATGCGATTGCCGCAGCTTCAGACGGTAAGCCTTGCGCAGCGTCTCGGTGTCGGCGGTGGGATCGACGCCGAGCAGGTCGTAGGCGGACGCGGACAGCGGACTGTCGAACACGGCGCCTCCCAGCACTCCCGTCGCGGGCGCGGCGGTGAGGAATCCAGGCTACTGAGATTCCCTTTGCCCGACTCTCAGGTTCGCGCCCGACTCGTCGGATTCGTCCGCAACGACCTCGTATCTCCTGGCGTAGGCGGCGGCGTCGCGAGAGGACAGGGCCAGCAGGATCAGCACGTCGGTCGCGACCGAGAGGAGACTCGTCTCGAACGTGACGTCCTGGCCTCCCGCCCACCATCCGGCGAAAGCGACGCAGATCGTGATGGTGGAGTAGGTCATGACGGTCACGCGCGGCCAGTTGGAGCCGCGGATGACCAGCACGGCGAGGAACAGCTCGCCGAGCACGAAGAACCCTCCGATGCCGAGGAAGACATACAGCCCGATCCACCGCGCATCCGGGGTCACACTGTCACCGAGCATCCACACGACCTCGTCGGCGGTGTCGGTGAACCAGTGCAGGGACACATCGGTGATGAACAGTGCACCGGCGAGGGCGCTGAGGATCACCAGCAGGCCGCCGGCGAGGGTGCTGATCGGCCGCTTCATGTGCGGGTCGAAGCCCGGCCGCCGCAGCAGGCTGGCCGGGGGTTCGTACGCGTGACGCTTGGGCACGCCGCGCGGCGACGGGTCGGGTCGGCTGTTCATCCGGTCACCTCCCCGTCACGCTCGAGCCCGCCTGCGGGGGCGGACGACGTGTCGAGCTCGGGGGTGACGGCGCGCACGTCGACGATCGGGAGGTCCCCGTCGGTGCGGATGCTGTCACCGCCGCCGTTGCGCGCGTGGTACCCCGTGGAGAAGTCCTCGATGATGTCGACCTGCACGCGCGGGTCCACGGCGACGGTGGCGACGATGTGGTCGCGTTCGATGTCGGTGTCGGCGTCGATCTTGTGGGTGACCTGCAGGGTGAACAGCGACAGGCCCACCGAGGTGTCGAAGGTGCCGGCGGCGAGCCAGTCGACGCGTCGACCGCCGGGCAGCAGCCATCCGTCGGGGCACCGCCAGAACCGCACGTGGTGGCGTTGCCCGGGGTTGCCGTCGACTTCCTGCTGGTAGGCGAAGTCCTGCTGGCGACTGAACAGGAGCAGGGGGCTGACCGGGGCGTGCTCGTAGCTGCGCCGGGTGATCGTCGAGGTGATGATGCGCCACGACGAGGCGAGGGTGACGTCGTCGGCGCGCGTCCACCCCCCGGTGCGCAGGGCGGTCTCGATCTGCTCGCCGGATCCCATGAACGCGAGGTTGACGGGGTCGCCGAGCAGCCCGTCGCTCGTGCGGGCGCGGCCGATGAAGTAGTCGGGCACGTAGACGGTGGTGAGGATGCGGTGCAGCCGCGGCAGCACGAGGTAGGCCAGCAGCACCCAGAATGCGAGCACCCCGAGGATGCCCCACCAGCCGAGGCTGAACGACTCGGTGATGCTCAGATAGGCGAGCCAGATCGCCGCGAGTCCGGCGAAGGTGAAGAAGAACCAGTCGACGGCGATACCGAGCGACCACCGTCGACGGTGGCGGGTGATCGGTCGGCGGGCCACGGCGTCATCCCCACAGCGGCACGGCGGGAGTGAAGGAGAACGCCTGGTCGACGAGGTCGGGGGCGAGGCCGGTGAGGGTGTCCGGCTGCCAGCGCGGGGAGCGGTCTTTGTCGACCAGTTGAGCCCGGATGCCTTCGGCGAGGTCGGGTTGGGTGGTCGCGAACCACTGCGCGAGCCGGTACTCCTGGTCGAGGGCGTCGCGCAGGCTCAGGCCGCGGACGCGGCGGATCGCCTCGAGGGTGATGGTCAACGCCGTCGGCGAGAGCTCGTCGAGCGTGTCGGCGGTGACGTGCGCTTCCGGAACGTCGCCGGCGCGCAGGCGATCGATGATCTCGGCGACGGTGGGCGCGGCGAAGGCGTCGTCGATCCAGGCCCGGGCCTGTTCGAGCGGAGACGTGTCCGGGGTGTCGTCGAACAGCAGCACGATCTCCGACGGCGATCCGGGGTCGGCGCGGGTCTCGAGCGCCTCGGCGAGCGCGGGGAGGTGCGCGGTGGGCACGAGGTGGTCGGCGAGCCCGGCGTAGAGCGCGTCGGCGGCGGTCATCGAGGCCCCGGTGAGCGCGAGGTACTCCCCGAGGCGGCCCGGGGCGTGGCCGAGCAGCAGGCTTCCGCCGACGTCGGGGGTGAATCCGATGCGCGTCTCGGGCATCGCCAGGCGTGAGCGCTCGGTGACGATGCGGATGCGGGCGTGGCCCGCGAGACCGATGCCTCCGCCCATGGTGATCCCGTCGGCGAGCGCGACGATCGGCACGGGATACTCCGCGATGGCGGCGTTGAGGGCGTACTCGGCGCGGAAGAACTCTCCGGTGGCTTCGGGATGACCGGCGATGATCTGCTCGCGGAGCCCCCGCACGTCTCCGCCCGCGCACAGTCCGCGGTCACCGGCGCCGTCAAGCAGCACCGTGTCGACGTGAGGTGATCCGCGCCAGGCGTCCAGTGCGGCGGTGAGGTGGCGCACCATGTCGAGGCTCAGCGCGTTGATCGCGCGGGGGCGGTTCAGGGTGAGATGCCCGAGCGCGCCGCGCAGGCGCACGAGCACGTCGGCGTCGTCGACCGGGGCGGTGTTTTCGCTCACGCCCTCACGCTATCGCGCGCCCCGGCGGGCCACACCGGTCATCCGATGCGGACGCCGCCGGTGATCTGGAAGAACAGCGTCAACCAGATGATGAAGAAAATCGCCTGCCCGGCGGTGCCGATCGCCCCGATGATCATCGCCCACCGGGCGAGCCCACGCCCGGTATCGCGGCATCCCGGTGCGCGCAGCTCGCGCATTGCAAGGATTCCGACGATCAGCCCCGCGAGCGGGATGATGAAAGACGAGATGAATCCGACGAGGGCGAGAGTGTTCGTCTTGGGCGGCGGGGGCGGCGCGACGAAGGTGCCGGGGGCGGACTCTCCGGGTGCGGTGGTCTGCGACATGACCCCACACTAGGGCCGACGGCCTGTCGCGCCGCGGTGCCGTCCCTTGGGCTACGCCGTGGCGTCGTCGTCAGCAGTGCCGGTGGCGGTCGGTATCGCACCGGTGGCGGCGAGGGTGACCACATCCTCCGGCTCGTCATCGGCGTCGAGGCGGAGCGCCTGGACGAGTTCGATGCCGTGCCGTGTGGTGAGCACGAGGCGCTGGAAGTCGGGGTGCCCGTCGAGGTCGATGACGACGCCCGCACGGCGCCGTCGCACGATCGCGAAGTCTTTCGCCCCGGCCGATTCCCATGTGCCCATCGCGATGACGCCCCGCACGTACGTGCCGGGGTGCGCGACACCGCGCAACCAGTGCCACGGGTCTTCGGTGAGCTGCACCTTCGCGATCGTCGAACGCTCGACGCGGATGTTCTCCTTGCGGAAGGCCAGTGCACGCTCGGCCCCCGACAGCGCGACCTCCAGGTGCGCCGAATCGAGCAGGAGCGTGACCATGCCCCTAGTCTGCCAGCGGCATACGACCCTTCCCGACCGTTTTGCTTACGGACAGGCAACGATCATCGAGCAGAACGCCTCGCGCGCGCCGGTCGCGAGCGCCAGGTCAGGCCGGCTCCACCCGCCGAGGGCCGAGAACCGCGAACCCGACAGACCTCTGGAGTCTCGATCTCTGTACAGAGGGCTCGCCGCGGGATAGGTTGCCGACATGTCGCGCACCTCGAACTCTGCGCGCGCAGCCCGTGTCGTCGCCGCGTCCGGGTTCCTGGCGGTCATTCTCTACGCCATCTTCGCCGCGTTGCAGATCTTCGTCGTCAACCCGCGCGCCGCTGCGCCCGGCGCGAGCCTCGACGACATCTACGCGACCATGGCACGGGCCGGAGAGTCGTTCGTCGCCGGCTTCCCCCTGGCAATCCTTGCCACCGGCGTCGCTCTGGCTCTCTTGCTGCTCGTGCTCATCAGGAGGAATCCCGGCACTCCTCCGTGGATCGCGGCGGTGGGCTACCTGGTGATGATCGCGTTCGGCGCACCGGCTCTGTTCATTGCCTCCTTCGTGCCGAGTATGTCTCTCGCCGACACGTACGGCATCTCCGGGGGCGACCACTCCGGATGGTCGAGCGCCCTGTATCTCGTCAGCGCGTGCTCGTTCGTCGCCTGCGCCATCCTGACCCTCGTCGGGGTGCGCCGGCCGACCCCGCACCCCGCCTGATCCGCGCACGCCACTCTCGCGGCCTCTCTTGAGGCGTCGCTGGATTCGTATATATGTTCGTGTTAGCGCTTGCCATGTCTTGAACAAAGCTTCCATTTTTCGTAAATATGTTCTATACTAGACCCAGCGAAAGACCGAGTGGGGGGCTGGGCATGGCGATCGAGGAGCCGCGCGAGGCGGAGATGCTCCGCACGCGCGAACTGATCGCGGAGATCGCTGCGTTCGATGCTGCCGAAGCTCGCATTCAAGCCGAACGCGCCCGCCTGTATGCCGAGGCGTACGACCTCACCCAGCGACAGACCGACCGTCTGCGCGATGCCTCTACTCGGGAACGCGAGATGCCATTGCGGGCAATGGCGGCTGAAATCGCCGTCGCGAAGCGCGTCAGCGACCGCACCATGCAAACCCATCTGTTCGAAGCCCACCGCACCGTCACGGAATTCGCGGCGACGTGGGAGGCATGGCACGCGGGCCGGGTTTCCCGTGCGCACGTGAAGGTCATCGTCGATACCGGCACGGAACTCACCGAGCGAGAGGCCCGCGAAAGCTACGAGCACGACGTCCTCGCCTATGCCGAGAAGACCTCGCCCGCACGGGTGAGGTCGTATGCCGAGCAGGTCGCGGAGAAGCTCGACCCGAAGAGCATGCAGGAACGTCACGACGACGCGCTCCTCGACCGACGCGTCTGGGTAGAAGATTTGCGTGACGGAATGTCGATGCTCGGCGCGATCGGGCCGAGCGTCGAAGTCCACGGCGTCTACGACCGGCTCACCCGGCAAGGGAAGGCGATCAAGGCCGCCGACCGTGGCGCACGGCGCGCAGCCGTCGAGCAGGAAGCCCTCGACGGCGAATCGGAGCCGGCCGCCCCCGGCGTGCCAGTAGACCCGGGTGCCGGACGTGTCGGGGCGAATGCGCCGGGCTGGTTCGACGATCGATCGATGGATCACATCCGCACCGACCTCCTTCTGGACATGATGCTCACCGCCTCACCGTCCGTCGACTCGACAGCGATCGATGGGGGACTCGGAGCGATCCGCGCGCACGTGCAGGTGACGGTCCCCGCCACGACCCTCGCCGGCACGACATCCGGTGGGGCGCAGCTCAACGGCAAGTGCGCGGTGGACCCGGAGACGGCGAAGGTCCTCGCCGGGCATGCTCCCGGATTCGATCGGGTCTTCCTCGACCCGATCAGCAGCGCGGTCCTCGCCGTCGACCGACGCTTGGCCTCGGCGGCGCAACGACGCTACCTGGTCGCCCGAGACATCCGATGCCGATTCCCCGGATGCCGCAGACCCGCGCTGGAGTGTGACGCAGACCACCGGGAAGACTGGGCCGGCGGTGGCTCAACCGACATCGACAACCTCGGCGCGTTCTGCAAGCGCCACCACACTCTCAAACACGCCGCCGGATGGACCGTGACCCAACTGCCAGGCGGACGGCTGCACTTCACCGCACCGTCTCTGCTGGAATACACCGACGATCCACCACCACGAGTCATGTTCACACCCGACCTGGACAACAAACCCGGCGACGCCGACCCACCCGAAGCCAAAGCCACTGCCGCCCCCTTCTGAGCGACCCCTCGCCCGGCCGCCGCCTCCACGACGTCCGATGTCTCGCCTTCAACGACAGTCCTTCAGCCCGCCACCCATGCGCGGTGCGAGACTGGGGACGTGACACTGCTCGAACCCGCCCGGTCCGCCGGGGCGGCGATCGCGCCCGCGGTGCGGGACGCCATCGCCCGCGCCGAAACCGGAGACGACCTCACCGTCGACGAGGTCGTGACACTCCTCACCGCCGGCGACGACCTCGACACCGTGCTCACGGCAGCGGGGCGGATGCGCGACGCAGGCCTCGCCTCCGCCGGCCGCCGCGGGGTCATCACGTATTCGCGCAAAGTGTTCGTTCCGCTCACCACACTGTGCCGCGACCGCTGCCACTACTGCATCTTCGTCGACACCCCGGGCCAGCTCCTCAAGAAGCGCAAGCCGGTGTTCATGAGCGACGAGCAGGTGCTCGCCATCGTCCGGCAGGGCGCCGCGCTCGGCTGCAAAGAAGCCCTCCTCACCCTCGGCGACCGCCCCGAAGAACGCTGGCCCGAAGCACGCGCATGGCTCGACGAGCACGGCTTCGCCTCCACCCTCGACTACGTCGCCCACATCGCACGCCTCATCACCGCCGAAACCGGCATGCTCGCGCACCTGAACCCCGGCGTCATGAGCGCAGACGAGCTCCGGACACTGCGACCGACCGCCCCCTCGATGGGCATGATGCTCGAAACCACCTCGCGGCGTCTCTACGACGAGCCCGGGCAGGTACACTACGGATCACCCGACAAAGACCCCGACGTGCGACTAAAGGTGATCGAGGATGCCGGGCGTGCCCGGATCCCGTTCACGACCGGCATCCTCGTCGGCATCGGCGAGACCGTGCGCGACCGCGCCGACTCGCTTATCGCGCTGCGCGACGCGCACGCCCGACACGGCCACGTGCAAGAAGTGATCGTGCAGAACTTCCGCGCCAAACCGCGCACCGCCATGCAGGGCGCACCCGACGCCGATCTCATCGAGTACGTCGCCGCCGTCGCCGCCGCGCGACTCGTGCTCGGCCCCCGCATGCGGGTGCAGGTTCCACCGAACCTCTCAGACCCGACCGAATTCGCGCTGCTCGTGCGCGCCGGCGCCGACGACTGGGGCGGGGTCTCCCCACTCACCGCCGACCACGTCAACCCGGAACGCCCCTGGCCCCACCTCGACGATCTCGCCGCCGCGACAGCCGACCTCGGTTTCGACCTGCGCGAACGTCTCACCGCGCATCCGGAGTTCATCGCCGACGCCGACTCGTGGCTCGACCCCGCGATGCACGCCCCGGTGGCGGCGGTCGCCGACCCCGCCACCGGCCTGGCCGCACCGGGATCCCCCCGGCCCCACTCACCGAAACCACGCGTTTCCCGCGAAACCACCCCGAACCAGCGCGGCGAAGAGGTGGATTCGACGCAAAGGGGTGGACTCGGCACACCACGCGGTGGCGACATCGAGCGACGGATCGCGCGCGCGACAGGGGACGCAGGGTCGCTCGATGACGACGAATGGGAGGAGCTGCTCCGGGCGACCGGGCGCGACCTCGACGCCCTCGCCGCCGCCGCAGACGACATCCGGCGATACACCGTCGGTGAAGCGGTCAGCCTGGTCGTCAACCGCAACCTGACCTCGAGCGGGTTCCGCACGGCACCCGCCTCCTCCGACCCGACGCGATTCGACCTCGCCGAGGTCGCCGCGATCGCCGAAGACGCCTGGCAGCTCGGGGCAACCGAGCTGTGCGTGCAAGGGATGCTGCCCGCCGACGTCGCCCCGGAGGCCTACCTCGACATCGCCCGGGCGGTGAAAGACACGCGCCCCGACCTGCACCTGCACGCCTACCGCCCCCAGGACGTGTGGGATCTCGCCGACCGCGGCGGTCTGGGCCTCGACGGCGCTCTCGCGGCGATGAAGGAGGCCGGCGTCGACACGGTGCCCGGCACCGGTGTGAAGGTGCTGAGCGAGCGGGTGCGTCACGAGATCGCCCCGACCGACCTCGAGATCGACCGCTGGGTGGAGGGCATCACCGCCGCCCACCGTGCCGGGTTCTCCTCGACCTCGGTGCTCTTCTACGGCCACGTGGAGACCGCCGGCGAGCGCGTCGCCCACCTGCGCCGCCTGCGGGAGATCCAGGCGGCCACCGGGGGGTTCCGCGAGTTCGTCCCCATCCCCCTCCCCGGCCCCCGCGGCAGCGTGCCCCTCGTACCGGGCCGTTCCCCCCTCGACGAGCACCGCGCGATGGTCGCCGTGTCGCGCCTGATGCTGTCGGGGGCGATCTCGCACGTCCAGATCCCCTGGACGCGCGTCGGACGGGAGATGGCGGCGGTCCTGCTCCAGTCGGGCGGCGACGACCTCGGCGGCACACTGCTCGACGGACGGGTCAAGCCCGAAGCCGGCATCGAGCAGGGGCTCGAACTGCCGGTACCGGAGGCCGCAGCCCTCGTCGGACGCCTCTTCCGACCGTTCCGACAGCGCACCACCGACTACCGCGAACCACCCGCGAACCGGAAGACTCCGACTCGATGACCACGCGGGTCGAGGTGGCGATCATCGGCGCGGGGTTCGCCGGGATCGGGATGGCTCTCGCGCTTCTGCGCGACGGGCGGGAATCCTTCGTGCTGCTCGAGCGCGGCAACAGCGTCGGCGGCACATGGCGGGACAACACCTACCCCGGCGTCGCCTGCGACGTGCCCTCGCACCTCTACGGGTTCGCCGGGCATCCGCACCCGGACTGGTCTCGCGTGTTCGCACCCGGGGCGGAGATCCACCGGTACCTCGTCGACGTCGCCGACCGCACCGGGGTCAGCGCCCGCACGCGCCTGCACACGGCCATGACCGGCGCAATCTGGCACGCCGACACCGCGACGTGGCGCGTGACCACCTCCGGCGGCGACACGGTCGTCGCCGATGCTCTCGCCCTCGCCTGCGGACGACTCACCGAGCCCCTCATCCCCGAGATCGCGGGCCTGGAGTCTTTCCCCGGCCCGCTCTTCCACTCCGCCCGATGGGATCACGCGGTCGAGGTCACGGGACGACGCATCGGCGTGGTGGGAACCGGCGCGAGCGCGGTGCAGCTCGTACCGGAACTTGTGCGCCTCGGGGCCCACGTGACGCTCTTCCAGCGCACGCCGGCCTGGATCGTCCCGCGCGGCGAGCGCGCGTACACCGCGGCGGAGCGGAAACGGTTCGCCCAGCATCCGGAGACGCTCGCCGGTCTGCGAGCCACCTTGTACACCGAAGGCGAGGAGCGGTTCGCCTCACGCTCCGGGCGGGATGCGGCCGCCGCCGACACCGCTCGACAGGCGGCCCTCGACCACCTCCGTGCCCAGGTCGCGGACCCCGCATTGCGGGCTGCACTCACCCCCGACTACGCCTTCGGATGCAAGCGGGTGCTGCTCTCGGACACGTTCTACCCCGCCGTCGCCTCGGATGCCGTCTCCCTCGTCGGCACGGCCCTGCAGACCGTCGACGGCACTACCCTCACCGCAGCCGACGGCTCGCGCCATGAGGTGGACGCGCTCGTCCTCGCGACCGGCTTCGCGTCGGCTCGGCAGCCCTACGCCGACCTCGTCGTCGGCGAGGACGGCACCCTCGCCGACCACTGGAGCGCCGGGATGACCTCCTACGCGTCGACCGTGGTCGCCGGCTTCCCGAACCTCTTCGTCCTCAACGGCCCGAACGCCTCCCTCGGGCACAATTCGTCGGTGCTCATGCTCGAAGAGCAGGCCGCGTACGCCGTGCAGGCCCTCGCGAGACGCGACCGGTCCGCCGGCGGTGTGCTGCGCGTGGATCCGGCAGCCGAAGCCGCCTACACCGCCGAGATCGACGATGCCGCCGCGTCGACCCCCTGGATCACCGGCGGCTGCCGCAATTGGTACGTCGACCCCCGATCAGGGCGCCTGACCCTGCTGTGGCCCGGCACGGTCGACGCCTTCCGCGAACGCCTCGCCCGCGCCGACGGGACCGAATTCCTCGACCCGACTCCGGCGACCCCCGCATCCACCTCGACGCCGCCGTCATACCCGTTCTCAGGAGGAACACCATGACCTTTCCGCTGCGCTTCGGCTACAAGGCCTCGTCCGAGCAGTTCGGTCCCACCGAACTGGTGGAGTTCGGTGTGCTCGCCGAGGAGATGGGGTTCGACTCCGTCTTCCTGTCCGACCACTTCCAGCCGTGGATGCACGACGGCGGACACGCCCCAGCCGCCCTTCCCTGGCTCGGCGCCCTCGGGGCCCGCACCGAACGGGTGCTCATCGGCACCTCCGTCCTCACCCCGACCTTCCGCTACCACCCCGCCGTGATCGCCCAGGCCTTCGCCACTCTCGGCGTGATGTTCCCGGGTCGCGTCGTCTTGGGCGTGGGCACCGGCGAAGCCCTCAACGAAGTCACCCTGGGACTCGAGTGGCCCGACGCCCCCGAACGGTTCCAGCGCCTGAAAGAAGCGATCCTGATGATCCAGGCACTGTGGGCCGACGAGCGGGTCACCTACGAGGGCACCTACTACTCCGTCAAGGACGCCACGATCTACGACCGTCCGGCCGACGAGCATCCCGTGCCGATCTACATCGGCGCTGCGGGGCCGGCCGCGACCCGTCTGGCCGGACGCATCGCCGACGGATTCATCACGACCAGCGGCAAGAACCGCGACCTGTACACCGACACGCTCCTGCCGGCCCTCAGCGACGGGCTCGGCAAAGCAGAGCGCGCGGCCGACGCGATCGAC
The DNA here is from genome assembly GCF_034531355.1 of Microbacterium xanthum. Classification (NCBI taxonomy): domain Bacteria; kingdom Bacillati; phylum Actinomycetota; class Actinomycetes; order Micrococcales; family Microbacteriaceae; genus Microbacterium; species Microbacterium xanthum. The sequence goes on along the minus strand of NZ_JAWHUE010000001.1, from coordinate 1,156,095 downwards.
ACCCTGATGGAGGTGAAGGTGTCGTACCACCCCGATCACGACACCGCCCTCGAGAAGACACGGTTCTGGGCACCACTGGCCCTCAGCGCAGAGGAGAAACGCGACGTGCACGACCCGATCGAGATGCAACGCCGCGCCGCCGACCTGCCCATCGAGCGGGCGGCCTCCCGCTTCATCGTCTCGACCGACCCCGACGAGCACGTCGAACGGATCTCGGAGTACATCGACCTCGGCTTCCGGCACCTCGTCTTCCACGACCCCGGCCACGACCAGGCCGAGTTCCTGCGCATGTACGGGGCGGAGATCCTGCCACGACTGCGCGCGAAGTACGCTTCGTGACGCGACCCGCGAGCACGAACTCAGGCTCAAGACACCCCATCGGTCGGAACGGAGCCGGATGACCCCCGCTCAGCCTGAGTTCGTGCACGACCTCGAGGGCGACTCGCCACGGCGGCGGCAGTGGCGCGTCGTGATCCCCGTGAAACCGGCGCGCCGGGGGAAGTCGCGGCTCGCGTCGGGGGCGCCCCGCGAGGGTCTCGCGCGGGCGATCGCTCTGGACACCATCGCCGCCGCGGCCGCCTGCCCGGCGGTCGCGCAGGTCTTCGTCGTGACCGACGACGCGGGGCTGCCACTGGCCGCCGCCGATATCCCCGGCCTTCGGTTCGTCGCAGAGGAGGGGGCACGCGGCCTCGACGCGGCGATCGCGCTCGGCATGGCGGCAGCGGGAACGGACGCACATCGCGCCGCCCTGCTCGGGGACCTTCCGGCGCTCCGGCCGGACGACCTCGCCGCCGCGCTCGACGCCGCCACCGCACCTTCGCGCGCCGTCGTCGCAGACGCCGAGGGCTCCGGCTCGACCCTGGTGACCGCCACCGCAGGGGTGGCATGGACATCGGCCTTCGGCGACGGATCCTTCACGCGTCACCTCGCTCTCGGCTGTGTGGATCTCGAGATCCCCCGCGGCTCGACGCTGCGCCGCGACGTCGACACCCCGGACCAGCTCGCCGAAGCGGCCGACCTCGGGCTCGGTCCCCGCACGTCCGCGGCACTCCCCGGCCATGCGACGGGGCCAGTTCAGAACAGCAGGTAGACGGCGCCGACCACCGTGAACACGATCACCAGGCGCTCGAACAGGCGCTGGTCGAGGCGATTCGCCCACCATCGGCCGAGCAGCGCGCCGATCACCACGAGCGGCACCAGGATCGCATCGATGACGAGACCGGCCGGGGTGATGATCCCGAGTCCGATCGAGAACGGCAGCTTTGTGATGTTGACGAGGAAGAAGAACCACGCGGCCGTGCCGAGGAACTCCTTCACCGCGAACCGCGACGCGAGGAAGTACATCGACATCACCGGCCCGGCCGCGTTGGCCACCATCGTCGTGAACCCACCGAGAGTGCCGTAACCGATCGCCGCGACACGGTGCGACCCGGCCCCGGCGACCGCCGGCGCGAAGCGACGACGGAACAGGGTGAAGGCCACGACGGCGAGAAGGATCACACCGATCAGTCGGCTCACCCACTGGTCGTTCGCGAACGCGAGGAACACCGCACCGAGCACCAGCCCGGCCAGCACGGCCGGAGCCAAGCGCAGCAACGCCCTCCAGTTCGCGTCTCGCCGATACGCGACGATCGCGAACAGGTCGGCCACGATGAGCAGCAGCAGGAGGGTGCCGGTCGATTCCCTGGCGGGGAGCACGGCGGCGAAGATCGCCACCGACAGGGTGTTGACGCCCGGGATGGCGGTCTTCGACACCCCGACGACGAACGCCGAGAAGCCCAGCAGCACCCACGCCCAGACGGCGAGGTCCGGGACGATCACACGCCCGCCTGTGCGAGGGCGGCCTCGACGATGTCGGCCGATCGCGCCTCGTCGGTCATCCATAGGGGCCGCACGTGCGCGCGCAGACCGAGGTCTTCGATCTCCGTCGCGGCAGCGGCGTCTTCGTCCGCGATCAGCCAGCCGTCGAGCACGCCGTCGGCGCGGCGGCTGCCGTACAGCCCGGCGACGCCGACGGCGGAGGTCTCCACACCGATCGCGGCGAGACACACATCCGCCATTCCACGCACCACACGGCCGCCGATGACCGGCGAGACCCCCACCACGGGCGCACGCGTGGACCGCAGCGCGGAACGGATGCCGGGCACGGCGAGGATCGGACCGATGGAAACCACGGGATTCGACGGCGCGATGAGGACCGCGTCGGCGTCGGCGATCGCCTCGGCGACGCCCGGCGCGGGTGCCGCGTGGTCGATCCCGGGGTTGTCGAAGGCGAGCGGGCGGAGGGTCGCGCGGTACCGGGTCCACCACTCCTGGAAATGCATCGGCCGCGATCCCTCGGCGGGGTCGTCGACGGTGACGATCGTGTCGACCTCGGCGTCGGTCATCGGCAGCAGTCGCGCGCCGAGGTCCCACCGGGTCGCCATCTTCTCGAGCACCCTGGTGGGGGTGTCACCGTCCCGCAACCACCCGGTGCGGGCCAGGTGGGTGCCGAGGTCGAGGTCGCCGAGGGTGAACCACGGCCACCCCGTCCCCCACGCCTGCAGTTCGGCGTTCACCCGTTCGGAGTCGCCCTGGCGTCCCCATCCGCGCGCGGTGTCGTTGACGCCCGCGAGGGCGTAGGTGATCGAGTCGACGTCGGGTTGCAGACGCACACCCGACAGCCACAGGTCGTCGCCGGTGTTGACGACGACGGTCAGCCGGTCCGCGGACGCGTCGCCGCCGCGTCGACGGAGCGCTTCACGCGCGCCCACGACGAACTTCGACCCGCCGACTCCGCCCGCGAGCACGACGACGCGCGGCGCAACGCCGCGTTCCGCGTCACCCACGTCAGGGCGCGTATTCGTCGGCCGGCTGCGGGATCGGGAAACGGGAGACCGCATCCAGCAGCGCATCCATCGACTGCATCTCGGCGATGACGTCGACGAGCAGGCCCGCCCGCTTGGCGTCCTTCGCCGTGCGGGGCCCGATCGCCGCGATGATCGTCGTCTCGGGGATCACGTCGAACTGCTCGCGCACCTGATCGGCGACCGAGCCGCTGGTGATGAGGATGGCGTTGATGCGTCCGCTGCGCACATCGCCGATGACCTTCTCGGACGCGGGAACGCCGACGGTGCGGTAGGCGACGACGCTGCGGACGTGATGGCCGGACTCGACGAGCATGCGGGTGAGGACGGGTTTGGCGATCTCGCTGCGCAGGGTGAGGATCTGCCTCGGCTGCGGCTCGGCGGCGATCATCTGCTCGGCCATGCCGGCGGCGGAGTTGTCGCGCTCGGGAACGAGATCGACCTTGTACCCGACGGCGTTCAGCGCCGCGGCGGTGGTCTCACCGACGGCGGCGATCTTCGTGGTCGCCGGAATCTTCGCCCGGTACGCATAGAGCACGTCGACGGTGGTGGCGCTCGTGACGGTCAGCCAGTCGAAGGCCCCGTCGGCGAGGTCGGCGAGCGACTGCTCGAGGGTCGCCTGGTCGGTCGACGGGGCGAAGTTGATCAGCGGCGCGATGACCGGTGTGCCGCCGCTGCGGCGGATGGTGGCGGCGACGCCGTCACCCCACGGTCCCCCGCGAGGCACGAGCAGCCGCCAACCCGCAAGGGGCTTGGGATGCGGTGAAGTGTGGTTCATTCGGGAGGCTCTCGTCGATGCACGAGTCGGCCGCCCATGCGTCGAGCAGCCGACGGGCGGAACGAATCCGTGTTTCGGGCTCGCGCCGTCGGCAGCAATCGCACCATTGCACTGCCTGTCCTGAGCATACCCCGCTGAATGAATGCCGGGAACGGGGTTGCGGACCGATGCCACACCGTGACCTTCGCCGACCCTCGAACGGTCGGCTGTGATCGCCTCAGCGGGTGTAGAGGCGGACGAGACCCCACACGCCGATGCCGATCGCGACGGCTCCGGCCACCACGACCGCCGCGGCGGCCGCCGGGTTGCGCTGGCTGAACGCCCGCGCGTCCGTGATCGTACGGTCCGTGGCCACGGCCACTCGGCGCGGCACGTTCGCCTTCTCTTCGATGGCGAGCAGCGCCGCCTTGAGCTCGGCGCGGGCGCTTTCGACGGGGTCGTCGATGCCGAGCGGCACAGCGGTTCGGGGCAGCGGAGCGTTAGAGCTCATCGCGGACTTCCTTCACATCCTGGGCGATGGACTGGACAGGGTTCTGCCGCTTGACGAGGCGCCGGAAGCGCAGCACGCCGAGCAGAGCGAGGATGATCGCGATCAGGAGCATCGCGAAGAACACCACGAGCGCCGACAGCCAGACCGGCCACCAGGACGAGAGGCCGGCGATCGCCCACGCGCCGAGAGCGGGAACCGACCAGAACAGCACGAAGAGCGCCGCGACCATCCACAGCGCACCCCATCCGCCGTCCTTCGCGGTGCGGGCCAGCCAGGTCTTCGCGGCATCGACCTCGGCGATCACGAGCGCACGGACGAGCTCGGGGATCTCGCCGACGAGTGTCAGGAGGCTGTCGTCGGCGCGGTCGCGGAATCCACGGGGCGTCGACATCTCAGGCACCGCCGCGGGGTTCGACCGTCACCTCGCCGTCGTCGACGGCGTCCTTCACGGCCTTCGCGGAGGTCTTCGCGGCCTTCTGCAGGTCACCGTCGGCCTTACCGACGGTCGACGCCTTGGACGCAGCGGCCTTGGTCACCTTGACCGCGGTGTCCCACACCGTGCTCGGAAGAGCCGCGGCACTCGACGTGGCGAAATCCTTCACCTTCTCGACCTGGTTCTGCACCGGGGCGGTGTTCCACACCTTGTCGGCCTGCGTCTTGATCTGCTCGTACCGCTCACGGCCGGCGCGTGTGCCGAGGACGTAACCCACGGTCAGTCCGATGACGAGTCCTACCTTGCCCCTCATGGGGTCTCCTCACGGTCGTTGGAGATGCTGGTCGGTTCCAGGGTAGCGATGTATGCCCGCGTCGGCATCCCGGGGTTGACATCCATCGCATCACCCGATTCACTGCGCAGGCGCGTCGTCCTCTTCCGGCTCCGCATCCGACGCGGCGTCTCCATGGAACAGCGCCGTGCGCCGGATGCGGTCGGCCTCGCGCTGCGCGTCGGGCACGACCTGCGCGAGCCCCGCGCCGGCCAGCCAGGCCCCGACCACGGCGAGCCCCGGCGTCGCCGACACCGCGCGTCGCACCGCCTCCACCTCGCCGGCACGGCCGAGGGCCGATGCGGGCTGCGCCTGGGCGTACCGCTCCCGCACGGCGCCGCGCAGCGCCTCGGCGGCGAGGGGCACACCCAGCATCGCGGACGCCTCGTCCAGCGCGAGCGCTGCGGCCCGGGCGTCGTCCAGTTCCGCGGTCGCGGGCGGTTCGCCCTGCGCCCCGAACGACACCCGCACGACGTGGTGGCCGGAGGCCGCTTCGGCGACCCACGACCACTTCGCGGTCGAGTGGGTGAGCGCCTTGGCGGTGTACGACCCGGGGACCGTCAGCGTCCCACTGCCGCGCGGTGCCGAAGAGAGTGCGGGCGCATCCAGGACGAGCGTCACGACCTCCACCACCGGCGAGGGACCGGGTTCCCGCGCCAGGGAGGGCACCGTGCCGGACAGCAGGCCTCGGGCGGTGTCTTCGGGCGCGGCCATGATCACGAGATCCGCCTCGGTGTCGACGCCCGCGATCGCCGCCGACACGGTCCACACGTCGCCGTCGCGTGTGACGGCTGACACCGGCGCGTCCGTCGTGACCGTGGCACCCAGATCGGACAGGCGTGAGGCGAGGGCGTCGACGAGTGTCGACATCCCGCCGGCGAGGCCCTCGATCGCGCTGCCCGGTCGGGCGCCGGAGGCACCGCGCATCTGCGTGACCGCGCCCGAGAGCGAGCCGGTCCGGGTGAGCGCGTTGTTCAGGCCCGGCGCCGCCACGTCGGCGTCGATGTCGTCCGGGCGCGCCGAGTACACCCCCGTCGTCACCGGCGAGACGAGCCGGTCCAGCACCTTCCGCCCCATGCGCGTGCGGACCAGTCGTCCCAGGCTGTGCTCGTGCCCGATGGTGAGCGGCGGCCGCAGCCGATCGAGGTACGCCCGCCAGGCGCCACCCCACCCGATGATGCGCCGCACATCGGCCGCCCACGGGTTCGGCGGGATGCCGAGCACGCCGCCGGCGGGCAAGGGCGCCGCACCCACGCCGGGGATGCCGACCAGCCACGCGCCGCCCGCGTTCGGCGTGGTCACCTTGTCGCCCAGCCCGAGCTCGTCGATGAGCGCGCGCACCGTGCCGCCACGGGTGGCGTAGCTCTCCGCACCGGTGTCGAGACGGATGCCCGCGACCTCGGCGGAGCGGACCGCTCCCCCGAGGCGGGACGAACCTTCGAGCACCGTCACGCGCATCCCGACCTTCGCGCACTCCAGCGCGGCGACGAGGCCCGCGACACCGCCGCCGACCACCACCACCCGGGTCTCGTGGGCGTGGGAAACCAGCTCGTCGAACTCCTGGGTCACCCCACCATCCTCCCCCGCCCGGTGCGAGTTCGCACACCCGGGACGCCTGTCACCACCGACGCCACGGTGCGAGGATGGAGCCATGGATCTGCACATCACCGACGACGAGGCCGCCGACCGGCTGCTCTCCGACGACCCGCTCGCCCTGCTCATCGGGATGCTGCTGGACCAGCAGGTGGCCATGGAGGTCGCCTTCGCCGGTCCGCTGAAGATCCAGCAGCGCCTCGGCACGACCGATGCCGCGGCACTCGCGGGCATCGATCCGGACGACTTCGCCGCCGCGTTCTCGCAGCCGCCCGCCGTGCACCGCTTCCCCGGGTCGATGGCCGGACGCGTGCAGGCCCTGTGCCAGACGGTGACCGATGACTGGGGCGGCGACGCCTCGGCGATCTGGACGCGGGACGACCCCGACGGCGCGACGGTGCTGAAGCGCCTGAAGGCGCTGCCCGGCTTCGGTGATCAGAAGGCGAAGATCTTCCTCGCCCTGCTCGGCAAGCAGTACGGCTACGACGGCGCCGGATGGCGCGAAGCCGCCGGCGGCTACGGCGAGGAGGGCTCCTACCGCAGCGTCGCCGACATCACCTCGCCGGAGGCGCTGACGAAGGTGCGCGAGTACAAGCGGGCGATGAAATCCGCCGCCAAGGAGGCGAAGAAGTGAAGAAGACCGGAGGAAGCGTCGCGGCGTTCATCGCGGATGTCGCGCCCGCGAAGCGGCAGCGCGACGCTCACGCGCTCGTGGACATGATGCGCGAGATCAGCGGACGGGAGCCCGAACTGTGGGGCACCATCGTCGGATTCGGCAGCTGCCACTACCGCTATCCGACCGGCAATGAGGGCGACATGCCCGTCTTGGCCTTCGCCCCGCGCAAGGCCGCGTCGACGATCTATCTCGACTCGATCGAGGCGCACGAGAAGGCGCTGGCCGAGCTCGGTCCGCACACCAGCGGTGTGGGATGCCTGTACATCAAGGACCTCGAGCAGGTCGACGCCGGCGTGCTGCGAGACATCCTCACCCGGACCCTCGCCTTCGCCGAAGGCGGCGGAAACGAGTACGCCCGCATCACGGTCATCGACTGACCGGATGCGGGCGCACTCCGCGGGTTGACCGCCGCCGGTCAGGCGCCGCGCAGACGCTCACCCAGGTAGGCGTCGAGCTGGTCCAGTGAGACCCGCTCCTGCGCCATCGTGTCGCGATCGCGCACGGTGACGGCACGATCGTCGAGCGAGTCGAAGTCGACCGTCACGCACAGCGGCGTGCCGATCTCGTCCTGGCGGCGATAGCGGCGACCGATCGCACCGGCGTCGTCGAAGTCGGTGTTCCACCCGTGGGCGCGCACGCGATCGGCGACCTCGCGGGCCAGCGGCGAGAGCTTCTCGTTGCGCGACAGCGGCAGCACCGCGACCTTCACCGGCGCCAGACGCGGGTCCAGGCCCAGCACCGTGCGGGTGTCGGTGCCGCCCTTCGCGTTCGGCGCCTCCTCCTCGCGGTAGGCGTCGACGAGGAACGCCATCATCGCGCGGGTCAGGCCGAAGGACGGCTCGATGACGTAGGGGATGTACTTCTCGCCCGAAGCCTGGTCGAAGAACGTCAGGCTCTGCCCCGACGCCTCGGTGTGGCTCTTCAGGTCGTAGTCGGTGCGGTTGGCGATACCCATCAGCTCGCCCCATTCCTTGCCGGGGAAGCCGAAGCGGTACTCGACGTCGATCGTGCCGGCGGAGTAGTGCGCGCGATCTTCTTCGGGCACGTCGAAGCGACGCATGTTGTCGGGGTTCACGCCGAGATCGATGAACCAGCTCCAGCAGGCCTCGACCCAGTGGTCGAACCACTCGCCGGCCTCGTCCGGCGCGGTGAAGAACTCGATCTCCATCTGCTCGAACTCGCGGGTGCGGAAGATGAAGTTGCCGGGCGTGATCTCGTTGCGGAACGCCTTGCCGACCTGGCCGATACCGAACGGGGGCTTCTTGCGGCTCGCGGTGAGCACGTTGGAGAAGTTCACGAAGATGCCCTGCGCGGTCTCGGGACGCAGGAAATGAAGGCCCGACTCGTCGTCGACGACACCGAGGTACGACTTCACCAGTCCCGAGAACGCCTTCGGCTCGGTGTAGCGTCCCTTCGTCCCGCAGTTGGGGCAGGGCACGTCGGCCAGGCCGTTCTCGGCGGGTCGGCCCTTGCGCGCCTCGAAGTCCTCGATGAGGTTGTCGGCGCGGAACCGCTTATGGCATTGCAAGCACTCCACCAGCGGGTCGGTGAAGGTCGCGACGTGCCCGGAGGCCTCCCACACCCGCTTGGGGAGGATGATCGAGGAGTCGAGGCCCACCATGTCGCCGCGACCGCGCACGAAGGTCTGCCACCACTGGCGGCGGATGTTCTCCTTCAGCTCGGTGCCGAGGGGACCGTAGTCCCACGCCGACCGCGACCCGCCGTAGATCTCGCCCGCTTGGAAGACGAACCCGCGATGGCGGGCGAGGGCGATGACTTTGTCGAGACGGGACTGCTCGGCCACGGTGGCTCCAATGGTCGTTCTGGGATCGGGGTGCGCAGATCGCGCGAGACCGGCGACGCCGGCATCCCTCGATTCTAATGAGCCGATCCCCGCGGTTCCGCCGGATCCGTCGCCGTCGGTCCGTACCGGCCGAGCACGACGTCCACCAGGCGCTCCGCTTCGCCGCCGTCCGCGTCCGAGCGGGCCACGATCCGCAGCACGATCGCCCCGATGAGCAGCTCGACGAGGGAGGCGATCGGGGCGCTCGCGGGCAGCTCGCCGTCCGCGACGCCCTGCTCGAGCCGGCGGACGAGATCGGCGTCCGCGCCCAGGTTGTCCCGCACGCGCTCCCCGATCGCCGGATTGACCGTACCGGCCGCGACGAGGGACTTCAGCATCTCGTCGTGTTGCGGGTCATCGACGAACGCCATCACGGTCCGCATCCAGTGCACGAGGTCTTCGCGCAGACTCCCCCCGAACCGCGGCACGACGTGTTCGGGCATGAGCAGGCCCTCCAGGAGCGCCTCGGCGACGAGGTCGCTCTTGGTCGGCCACCAGCGGTAGATCGTCTGCTTGCCCACGCCCGCCTCGGCGGCGATGCCCTCGATGCTCAGCTGCGCGAACCCCCGCCGCAGGAACAGGTCCGCGGTCGCCCGCAGGATCGCCAGGCGTGCCGCTTCGCTGCGGGGCGCGCCACCTCTCCGGTCGGTCACGTTCATCCTCGATTCAGGTTGCGAGACGGATCGTATCGTATGCTGTGCGTCGCCCCTGTGCATCCACGAAAGGTGATCATGGCTGAACTGCTGTACCGGCTCGGCAAGGCGTCCGCCCAGCGGGCGTGGATCGTCATCGTGGCGTGGATCGCCGTCCTCGGCCTCGCCGGCGGGGCCTTCGCGGTGGGCTTCGGCACGCTCGCCACGAGCTTCGACGTGCCCGGCACGGCATCCGGAGAGGTCATCGACGAGCTCGCCGAGGAGCTCCCCGACTACGCCGGGGCCTCGGGACAGGTGGTCTACCACTCGCAGGACGGCGCAGCCTTCACCGACGAACAGCAGGCCCAGATCGCGGAGGTCGCAACGGGCATCGCCGACCTCCCCGACGTCGCGCAGGTGGTCGACCCGTTCGAGACCGAACAGGAACGCGCCGACCGCGAGCAGGAGATCGCCGACGGCCGCACCGAGATCGCGGACGGACAAGCCCAGCTCGACGCCGGCCAGGCGCAGCTCGACGCCGCCGCCGCCGAGCTCGACGCGGGCCAGGAGCAGCTCGACGCGGGGCAGGCGCAGCTGGATGCCGCCCGCGAACAGGCCGAAGCGGCCGGCGCACCCGCCGCGCAGATCGCCGCCCTCGACGCGCAGCAGGCGGAACTCGACGCGCAGCAGACGCAGATCGACGCGGGACGCGAGGAGATCGCCGCACAGCAGGCCGAACTCGACGCCGGCCGCGCGGACCTCGCCGAGGCGGCCGAGCAGCTCGAGGTCGGCGCCGATCTCCTGGCACTCTCCGACGGCATCCGCGTCGTCTCGGAAGACGGCGCGACCGCGCTCGTGAACGTCTCATTCGACGTGCCGCTGCTCCAACTCGACGCCACCTCGAAAGACGCCGTGATCTCCTACGTGGAGGCGAACCCGATCGACGGCGTCGAGTACGCGTTCTCCTCGACGCTCGCCCAGGCCGTCCCGAACCTCGTCGGGGTCGGCGAGATCATCGGCCTCGCGATCGCCGCGATCGTCCTGCTGGTGATGCTCGGAACCGCCATCGCCGCCGCCCTGCCGATCGCCACCGCCCTCGTCGGTGTGGGGATCGCGGTCCTCGCCGCCCTGTCGCTGTCGGGCGTGCTCGACATGTCGAGCGTCACTCCCGTGCTCGGGATCATGCTGGGCCTTGCCGTCGGAATCGACTACTCGCTGTTCATCATCAACCGACACCGCACACAGCTGCTCGAAGGCGCCGACATGCGCGAGTCGATCGGACTCGCCAACGGCACGGCCGGAAACGCCGTCACCTTCGCCGGCTCGACGGTCATCATCGCCCTGCTCGCGCTGAACATCACCGGGATCCCCTTCCTCGGCCTCATGGGCACCGTGGGCGCGTTCGCGGTGCTCATCGCGGTGCTCATCGCCGTGACGCTCACACCGGCGCTGCTCGGCCTCATCGGCCCGCGGGCGCTGAACCGACGCGCCCGCGCGAAGATCGGCACCGTCCACCACGAAGACACCGGTGCGAAGCCGATGGGCACCTGGCGTGCGGTGCTCACCGCGGCGGGCGCGATCATCGCCCTGCTGGTGATCGCCATCCCCGCCCTGTCGATGCGCGTGGGACTGCCCGACGGGTCGAGCGAGCCGGAGGAGTCATACGCCTACCAGGCGTACACCCTCACCGAGGACGCGTTCGGCGCGGGCGCCAACGGCACCCTGCTCGTCTCGGCGACCCTTCCCGGCGACCTCGACGAGACCGCGGAACTGCAGGCCCAGCTCGACATCGCCACCGCGCTGTCCGACATCGACGGCGTCGTCGCCGTGGCCCCGATCGCCGTGTCGGACGACGGCACCCTGGCGGCCTTCCAAGTGGTGCCGGAAGACGGCCCCAGCTCGGTGTCCACCGAGGAGCTCGTGCGTGACCTGCGCGCCCTGCCGCCCATCGACGGCGAGTACGAACTCGGCGTCGCCGGTCAAGCGGCGATCAACATCGACATCTCCGAGAACCTCGCCGACGTGCTGCCGCTGTACATCGCCGTCGTCGTCGGCCTGTCGCTGCTGATCATGATCGTCGTGTTCCGCTCGCTGCTCGTCCCGATCATCGCCACCGGCGGGTTCATCCTGTCGCTGTTCGCCACGTACGGCGCGACCGTCGCCGTCTTCCAGTGGGGATGGGGCGCCGAGATCATCGGGCTGCACGCGACCGGGCCGATCCTCAGCTTCCTCCCCGTCCTGTTGGTCGGCATCCTGTTCGGGCTCGCCATGGACTACCAGCTGTTCCTGTCGTCGGGCATGCGCGAGGCGTTCGTGCACGGCGCACCCGCACGCCTGGCGGTCATGCGCGGGCTCCGTGCCGGCCGGGCCGTGGTCACCGCGGCGGGGCTCATCATGGTGTCGGTGTTCGGCGGGTTCATCTTCGCCGAGTCGACGATGATCCGCTCGATCGGGTTCGGTCTGGCCTTCGGCGTGCTGCTCGACGCGTTCGTCGTGCGCATGCTGCTGATGCCGGCGCTCATGCACCTGCTCGGACGGTCGGCCTGGTGGCTGCCCCGATGGCTCGACCGGATCATCCCGAACGTCGATGTCGAAGGCGCCCAGCTCGAGCGCGCCCACCACGCGCCCCGGACGGACGGCGAGGGCGCTTCGTCCGGCGCCACCGACGATCCGCCTCTCACGCGCCGAGAGGCGCGCGCCCGCGGGGACCTCTGACCGCGGCCGTGGGGGCGCGCGTCACACCGCGCGAAGCGCGTCCCGGCCGACCTCGGCGATCCGCGTGTGGCCCGACAACCCCAGGGTGATGTCGAGTTCGGCGACGATGTTGCGCAGCACCTCCCGCACACCGACCTCCCCCGCGACGGCCAAACCGTAGGCGTACGGACGGCCGATCGCCACCGCCGAGGCGCCGAGCGCGAGCGCGACGAACGCATCCGACCCGCTCCGCACTCCGGAATCGAACACGACGGGAACCGCCCCGCCGACGCGGTCGACGATCCCGGGCAGCACATCCACCGTCGGCACGGATCGGTCGATCTGACGCCCGCCGTGATTGGACACCCACACCCCGTCGAGGCCGGCATCCACCGCCCGAGCAGCGTCATCGGGGTGGACGATCCCTTTCACGATGATCGGCAGTGTCGTCCATTCCCGGGCCTTGGCGAGGTCGTCCCACGTCAGCGACGGGGTGGCGAACACGTCGAGGAACGTCTCGACCGCAGCGCGGGGCAGCGGTGACGCCAGGCTCCCCCGCAGGCCCTCCCCGGTGAGAGGCCGTCCCTTGCGGGCGATCGACACCCCGGCCCGCACGGCCGATGGCGTGATCCGCACCGACGGAGACGGACCCGCGACCCTCGCACGGTGTTCGACGAGGCGCCGGAAGACCGGGTCACTGGTGTACTGGGCGATTCCGAGCCCGCGCGTGAACGGCAGGGAGGCGAGGTCGAGGTCGCGCGTGCGCCAGCCGAGCAGGTGCGTGTCCACCGTGACGACGATCGCCTCGCACCCTGCCTGCTCGGCGCGGGACAGGAGGGACGCGTTGAGCTCGTCAGAGGAGGACCAGTACAGCTGGAAGAACCGAGAACCGTGCGGAGCGGCGGCCGCCACATCCTCCATCGGCCTCGACGCCTGAGCGCTGAGCGCGTAGGGCACTCCCGCCCGGTCGGCGGCTCGCGCGATCATCGCGTCGCCGTCGTCGTGCACCATCTCCATCACGCCGAGCGGCGCGAGGATCAACGGCGACGGGCGCCGCACGCCGAACAGGTCGATGGACAGGTCGCGTTCGGCCACGTCGCGCAGCGGGCGGGGCCACACCTGCCACCGTTCGAACGCGGCACGGTTGGCGGCCATGGTCCGCTCCGACCCCGCGCCGCCGGCGATGTAGGCGAACGCCTCGCGGCCCATCCGCCGCCTCGCCGCCTCGGCGAGCGCTCGCGGGTCGACCGGCACGGCCGGGGTCGTGCCACTGACACCGGCACGGTAGATCTCAGACTGGGCGCGGCGACCGGCGCCGTCGGGGGCGGGAGCATCTTCGCTGTCGGCCATAGCGCCAGGATAGAGCGCACCCTCCGAGCCTCGGGGGCGCGCGTCGGCGGCCGTCAGGGACGGATGAGCGTCTTCTCGACCGTGAAGGCCTCGAGCGCGTCCGGATCGATGTCGACGCCGAGGCCGGCGCCGCTCGGCACGCGGACGTGGCCGTCTTCGAGCACCGCCGGCTCGGTGACGATGTCGCGGGTGTAGAAGCGGTCGGCCGCCGAGACATCACCCGGAAGCGTGAACCCCGGCAGGGCGGCCAGGGCGGCGTTCGCGGCGCGACCGATGCCGGTCTCGAGCATGCCGCCGCACCAGACCGGCACGTCCGCGTCGCGGCACAGATCGTGGATGGCGATGGCCTCGAGGTATCCGCCCACCCGACCGGCCTTGATGTTCACGATCGCCGCCGATCCCAGGGCGAGGGCATCGGAGGCGGCCTTCCGTGACGTGATCGACTCGTCGAGGCATACCGGGGTCGACAGCCCGGCAGCGAGGGTGGCATGGTCCACCAGGTCATCCTCCTGCAGCGGCTGCTCGATCAGCAGAAGGTCGAAGCGGTCGAGGGCGGCGAGGGTGTCGGTGTCGGCGAGCGTGTACGCGGAGTTCGCGTCGACCTGGAGCGGGATGGTCCCGAAGGCCTCGCGGACCGCGGCGGTGTCGTCGATGTCGCGCCCGGGCTTGATCTTGATCTTGATCCGCACGTAACCCTCGTCGAGGTAGCCCCGCACCGCGTCGACGAGGGCGGCCGGATCCTGCTGGATGCCGACCGAGACCCCGGAGGGAACGCGGTCGACGACGGCGCCGGCGTACGAGGCGAACGAACGGTTCTCGGCGCGCAGGGCGGCGTCGAGCACCGCGAGTTCGAGACCGGCCTTGGCCATGCGGTGCCCGACGAACGGTTCCAGAACGGCGGCGACGCGCTCCGGGGCGAGGGAGCGCTCGGCGAGGAGGGCCGGGATGAGGAACCGCGTCGCGACATCCCACGCGCCGTGCGTGTACTCGCTCGAGTACAGCGGCGCCTGCTGGGTCACGATCTCGCCCCATCCCTCCGCACCGTCGGCGAGGGCCCGCGCGACGATCACCTCGCGGACGGTCTCGGTGCCGAACGAGGTCGTGAACGGCGAAACGAGCGGGAGGTGCAGGACGCGCAGCTCGAATCCGTCGAGAGCGACGGGAGCCGCGGGGTGGGCGATCGGCATGCCCCCACGTTAGCGAGGTGCGTGCCCCCGCGTCGGAGATCTCAGACGAGGACGACGCGGCTGCCGCGAACGGCCGTGGGCCCCGGCACGAAGGTGGCGCGGCGCCGCGCGGCGCGTGTGAAGGGCCAGCGCGGGATGCCGGACGTGGCGCGGGTGCGGGTGGCGCCCGAGGCAGCGGGCGTGATGGTGGTGCGCATGTCGGTTCCTTCCGTGCGGAGTTCCGAGCCGTGCAGTGCTCACCGAACGAGAGGGCACGGATGCCGTGGCGATACACCCGCGGGCGGATCGGTTACCGATCCGCCCCCGTCTAACGCGCCGAACGGGTCGTGTAAAGCCCCTCTCGCCGGTGCGAGCACGGCCGTAACGTCGCGGGCATGCAGACCGGATTCCACCCTCGCCGCGCCATCGTCACCGGGTCGGACTCGGGGATCGGGGCGGCCACCGCTCTCGCCCTCGCCGATGCCGGACTCGATGTCGTCGTCACATGGCACAGCGATCAGGACGGCGCCGAAGACACCGCGCGGGGCGTTCGCGAGCGCGGCCGCACGGCGTTCGTGCGGCAGTTCGACGCGACCGACCTCGATCAGGTCGGCGCGAGCATCGACAGCATGGTCGACGAGCTCGGCGGGCTGGATGTGTTCGTCAACAACTCCGGCGGCGGCAACGGCGGTCCCTTCCTCGACCTCGACCTCGACACGTGGCGCGGGATCGTCTCCCTCAATCTCGACGGCGCGTTCCTGGCCCTGCAGGCGGCCGCTCGCAGGATGACCACGCAGCGCACCGGCGGCCGGCTGATCGCCGTCAGCAGCGTCCACGAGCATCAGCCACGCGTGGAGTCCGCACCGTACGTCGCGTCCAAGCACGGGCTCGGCGGGCTGCTGAAGGTGATGGCGCAGGAACTGGGCACCCACGGGATCACGGCGAACGCGGTCGCGCCCGGGGAGATCGCCACACCGATCAACGACATGGACGCCGAGGATGCCACCCGCACGCACCGCCCGGGCATCCCCCTGGCCCGCCCGGGGACCCCGGAAGAGGTCGCCGACGTCATCGCCTTCCTGGCCTCCCCCGCGTCGAGCTACGTGACCGGCGCGAGCTGGGTCGTCGACGGCGGGATGCTGCAGATGGGCCCGCAGGCGGGCTCGCACCTGGAGAGCGACGGATGGAGGCCGTGATGGCGACGAGTGATGACATGACGCCGGATGAGAAGCGGCACGACCAATTGACGTCGGCGCCGGATGCGACCGAGGCGGACGCCGCGCCTCGCATCGATGTGTCGGTGCACGACGGCGTGAAGCGCATCGACGTCCGGGATGACGCGGACGTGCGGCCCGGCGGCCCCGAGGGCGTTGACAGTCAGGAGCGGACGAGCAAGTAGCCCCGCGTGTCGTCGAATCCGCCGACCACCCGTCCCGCCGCGATGTGGGCCTGCATCTGCTCGCGCACGCGGATGCGCCACTCGCGCGCCGCGTCGGGGTCGGTGCGTCGCAGCGTCTCGATGTCGGCGGGCACCTCGACGGAGGCGACCACGTGGGTGTCCTCTGGCATCGCGGCGGCGGCCGACGCGACCGACCAGGCCACGAGTATGCGGTCGGTCTCGTCGCCGCGATTGACCCCGTCGTCCATCGCCCCGTAGTGGTTGACGAGGTATTCCACGGCGCGGACGCCGAGAACCCGGAAGTTGAAGTGGGCGTTGCGGCGCACCAGCGGGTCGAATGTCCACGTGATCGTGCCGACCTCGCGCTCGAGGGCCCACTCCCGCTGATGCTGCTTGAGCATCCGACCGATGCCGCGCCCCTGGCGGCCCGGCAGCACGCCGGTGATGTGGGAATGCATCGTGCGATCCGTGGGCGCCCCGAAGAAGGCGACGGACGCTCCGATCATCTCGCCGTCGTCCCAGAGCCCGACCGTGTACGAGCCCGCGTGCGCCATCGCCCGCAGCAGCTGCGGCGGCATGGCTCCGCGGTCGCCGCCCCAGACCCGCGCGAGGACGTCGCTGGCCGCGAATGCGTCGTCGACGGAGGCGAGCGGCCGGATCTCGAACCCGGCGTCCGGCTCGGGATGCTGCGCAGTCACGCCGCCCACCCTACGCCGCCGGCCGAGCATGCGGATCAGCGGTGGTCGATGGTGGTCACGTGCTCGGCGAACAGTCCCGGCCAGGCCATGATGCCGTAGGGGGTGCGGGCGATCACCAGACGCGCGTCGGGCAGGAGCTTCTTCAGACGCTTGGCCGTCGAAACCGGATGGGCGGCGTCGCCGGTCCAGGCGAGGATGAGCGTCGGGGTGGTGATCCGCGACACCGCCTTCTCACTCGGGAAGTCGGTGCTCGCCGCGCCGCGCAGCACCGTGGGGAGGAGGTCCTCCGGGACCGTCGGTGTCGTGGTCGGCGCATCCGAGAGCGCCGGCGGCACGGGGGCGGTGTGGTTGGCGTGGAAGACCCCGAGTCCTTCCTTCTCGATGAGCGCCGCATTGGCACGGTAGAGCTGGGTCTGCGCGGCGCGGGTCTCCCAGGCGGTGGGCGGCACGACGAGGGTGAGGCTCGCGAATCTCTCGGGGTGCTTCTTCGCCGCGTGCAGCAGGGTCGCCGATCCCATCGACGGTCCGATCGCGTGGACCGGTTCGCCCGGCGCGACGTGGTCGAGCAGCGCCAGCAGGTCCTTCGCGAGTCGGTTCCACTGGTACGAGCGGGGGTCCCGGTCGCCGGTCGATCCGCCGTGCCCGCGAGCGTCGTAGCGAAGCACCCGGTGGCCTCGGAGCGCGCGGGCGAGGTCGAGACCGAGCTGGGCGTCGCGGTCGCGCGACGACGTCAGTCCGTGCAGCTGTACGACGAGGGGTCCGTCCTCGCCGGTGATCTCGTAGTCGAGTGTCGCTCCGTGCGGAACCTCGAGAGTGGGCACCGTTCCTCCATCTCCGGTGCGCCGTCGCCGGTTGTGACATACCGTCGCGGGAACGAAACACCGGGCCTCTACACTACGGGCGATGCGGCTCACGAATATCGCGCAGGCCACGCTCCCGCCCGGAGCGGTGCACAGCTACGCCCTGCGCCCGGTCGGCCCCCGGGGCCGCGCTCTGCCGGTCTCGTTCGATCAGGGCCGCCATGTCGGTGCGGGCGACCGGCCGGGCTCCTGGATGTCGATCGCACTGCGCCTGCCGGTGGGGACCACGCGCGATGCGCTCGCGGCGGCGTGGCAGCGCACCGTGTCGCGGCACGGCACGTTCCGTTCGGTGTTCGGCCTCGACGATGCGGGGCGGCCGACGCTGCACGAAGTGACGCTCGGCGACGGCACCTGGGAGACCCATCCCGTGCCCGAGGCGATCGCCACACGGGAGGTCGTCCGCGAGCTGTTCGACGTCGCCTGTCGCCCCCTGGCCGACCCATCGCATCGCATGGTCGTCATCGAGCCGGACACCGCGGCCGATGATCCCCGCCCCTGCGTGGTGCTGGGCGCCGACCACGCCCACGTCGACATGTGGTCCCTCGTCGTCGTCGCCCGCGACCTCATCGCCTACCTCGACGCGGCGGCCGGCCAGGAGGGCGCCGACGACCTTCCCGATGCGCCGCCGTTCGCCGAGCACACCGCCGCGCTGGCCGAGCGGGGCCCGGCGCCCGCGACGGTCATCGACGAGTGGGCGGCGATCATGGAGGTCTGCGGCGGCGAGATGCCGCGTTTCCCCCTTCCCGTCGGCGAACCCGATCCCGGCGCCCTCCCGGTGGTCGAGGTGCGCGAGGTGATGGACGCCGCCGAGTACGACGCGTTCACGCGCGCCGCCAAGGCCGGCGGAACCTCGACGATCGGACTGGCGATGTCGGCGCTGACGGAGGTGACCCGCCGCCTCGCCGCCGCGCCGTTGCGCGCGGTCTTCCCCGTGCACAGTCGTCACGAACCGCGCTGGCACGACTCGTCGGGATGGTTCATCACCAACTCGGTCCTGGAGTGCGACGACGACGCACCCACGGCGTGCGCCGCCGCCGTCAAGCGCGCGATCACCCTCGGTTCGCACCCGCTGGCCCCGATCCTCGAACCGTACGGCGGCATGCGGGTTCCGCGCGGCATGTTCGCCCTGTCGTGGCTGGACACCCGCCGCCTGCCGGCCGAGCTCGACGACCGCCTCGACGCGCAGTACGTCTCCGCCGTCGGCGCGAGCGACGACGTCATGCTGTGGTTCGTCGTGAACCGCCGTGGTCTGCACCTGCGATGCCGCTACCCCGACACCGACGAGGCCGTCGCCGCGGTGGGCGGGTGGCTGGACGCCGTCGTCGACGCCTTCCTCGCCCGCATCCCCGACACGGTGGCCGAAGGAGCTGTCGGAGCGGGCCCGGTGTCGATACCGTGAACGGATGCGCAACGAGAGCGGAAACGGCCCCGAAGAGGTCCCGGTAGGACCTCCCGACGGCGCCGCCGACGCCGCGGGCGTGCTCGCCAACGCACCGGGCGACGCCGACACGCGCTTCTTCGGCCAGCCGCGCGCGCTCGCGCACGTGTTCGGTGTGGAGATGTGGGAGCGGTTCAGCTTCTACGGCATGCAGGGCATCCTGCTCATCTACATGTACTACTCGGTCGCCCAGGGCGGCCTGGGGATGGACGAGGCCATCGCGACCGGCATCGTCGGCGCCTACGGCGGCACCGTCTACCTGTCGACCATCGTCGGCGCGTGGCTGGCCGACCGCGTGCTCGGGTCGGAGCGGGTGCTGTTCTACAGCGCGTGGGTGATCATGGCCGGGCACATCGCCCTCGCCGTCCTCCCGGGGTTCTGGGGGCTCGGGGTGGGGCTGGTCCTGATCGCCTTCGGCTCAGGCGGCCTCAAGGCCAACGCGACCGCGGTGGTCGGCACGTTGTACAGCGCCGACGACCCGCGCCGCGACGCCGGCTTCTCGCTGTTCTACCTCGGCATCAACCTCGGCGCGTTCTTCGGCCCGATCCTCACCGGCCTGCTGCAGTCGACGATGGGCTTCCACTGGGGCTTCGGCCTCGCCGCGGTCGGCATGGCGATCGGTCTGGTGCAGTACGCGATCGGCCGCAAGGGGCTTCCGGATGCGGCGCGCGTCGTGCCGAACCCGCTCCCGCGCAACCGCTACGCGATGTGGATCGCGATCACGATCGGCGCCGTCCTCGCGCTCACCGTCCTCGTGCTGCTGGGGGTCATCACGCCGAGCAACCTCGACCTCGTCGTGATCGTCATCACCGTCGTCGCGGCCGTGGCGTACTTCGTCGTCATCCTCGGATCGAACCGCATCACCGCGATTGAACGCTCCCGGGTCTTCGGGTTCATTCCGCTGTTCATCGTGAGCGTGGGCTTCTGGTCGCTGTACCAGCAGCAGTTCACGGTTCTCACCATCTACTCCGACAAGCAACTGGACCGCTCGATCTTCGGGTGGGAGATGCCGGTGTCATGGGTGCAGTCGATCAACCCGATCTTCATCATCGTGCTCTCGGGCGTCTTCGCCGCTCTGTGGACCAAGCTCGGCAACCGGGCCCCGTCGACGCCGATGAAGTTCGGGCTCGCCGCGATCGTCATGGGCTCGGCGTTCCTGCTGTTCCTCCCGTGGGCCGGGGGAGCGCCGAACTCCACACCGCTGCTGGCCATCGTCGGCATCCTGTTCGTCTTCACCGTCGCCGAGCTGCTGCTCTCGCCGGTCGGGCTGTCGGTGACCACCAAGCTCGCCCCGACGGCGTTCCACGCGCAGATGGTGGCGCTGTTCTTCCTGTCCGTCGCCCTCGGCACGACCATCGCCGGATGGGCGGCGGAGTTCTACACGCCGGAGGACCAGGTGCCGTACTTCTCGATCCTCGGCGGCATCGCGATCGTCATCGGCCTGGCGATGATCGCCTCGGTCAAGCCGGTGCTGGCGCTGATGAAGGGCGTGCGCTGACGGCGGTCGGCGCGCACGCGTCCAGGCGCGTCCCGTACCCTGGGTGACCGGAACCACGCCGCGTCGCACCTCCCGCGCGCGCCCGCCCGGCTCGTTCGAGCCTTCCTGCCTTTCCGGAGATCCCATGGCCACCGCTGCGCGCGCCACCGCGTCCGACCGCTACCGTCCGCGTCCGTCCGTCCTCGAGGCGCTGCGCAGCCCGCGCATCCTCACCAAAGAGGTGCTCGCCGGCCTCGTCGTCGCCCTCGCGCTGATCCCCGAGGCGATCTCGTTCTCGATCATCGCCGGCGTCGACCCGCGCGTCGGGCTGTTCTCGTCGTTCGTGATGGCCGTCTCGATCGCCTTCCTCGGCGGACGTCCCGCCATGATCACCGCCGCGACCGGCGCCGTCGCCCTCGTGATCGCCCCCGTCGCCCGCGAGTACGGCATGGACTACTTCCTCGCCACGGTGATCCTCGCCGGCGTCTTCCAGGTCATCCTCGGCGCGGTGGGCGTGGCCAAGCTGATGCGCTTCATCCCCCGCAGCGTCATGGTCGGCTTCGTCAACGCCTTGGCGATCCTCATCTTCACCGCGCAGATCCCGCACCTGATCGACGTGCCGTGGCAGGTGTACCCGCTCGTGATCGCGGGGCTGGTCATCATCGTCGGCATGCCGCGTCTGACCAAGGTGGTCCCCGCGCCGCTGGTCGCGATCGTCATCCTCACGATCATCACCGTGACCTTCGCCATCGCCGTCCCGACGGTGTCGGACCAGGGCGAACTGCCCGACAGCCTGCCTGAGCTGCTCATCCCGAACGTGCCGCTGACCGGTGAGACGTTCGCGATCATCGCCCCCTACGCCCTCGCGATGGCGCTGGTCGGGCTGATGGAGTCGCTCATGACGGCCAAGCTCGTCGATGACATCACCGACACCCACTCGCACAAGACCCGCGAAGCCCTCGGCCAGGGCGCCGCGAACGTGCTGTCCGGGATCTTCGGCGGGATGGGCGGCTGCGCGATGATCGGCCAGACGATGATCAACGTGAAAGCCTCCGGCGCCCGCACGCGCATCTCGACCTTCCTCGCCGGGGTCTTCCTGCTGATCCTGGTCGTCGGCCTCGGCGACATCGTGGGACTCATCCCGATGGCCGCGCTCGTGGCCGTCATGGTGATGGTCTCCGTCGCCACCTTCGATTGGCACTCGATCCGCCCCGGCACCCTCAAGCGGATGCCCATCGGCGAGACGATCGTGATGGTCGCCACCGTCGCCGTCGTCGTGATCACCCACAACCTCGCCATCGGCGTGGTGCTCGGCGTCGTGGTCGCGATGGTGATCTTCGCCCGGCGCGTGTCGCACTTCACGTCGGTCACGCGCACGATCGACGAGGACGCCAGCGTGCCGACGGCGCACTACCGGGTCGACGGCGAGCTGTTCTTCGCCTCGTCGAACGACCTCACGACCCAGTTCGAGTACGCCGATGACCCCGACCGCGTCGTCATCGACATGTCTCGCTCGCACGTCTGGGACGCCTCCACCGTCGCGGCGCTGGATGCGATCGTGACCAAGTACGAGAACCACGGCAAGCGCGTGGTGATCGAGGGCATGAACGAGTCGAGCTCGGCGATGCACGCCCGCCTGACCGGCAACCTCGGCGGCGAGGGCTGAGCGCCCGACCGTGAGCGGACCCGACGCGGACGGACAGGCACGGACGATCCCGGGCCGTCACGCCCGCGCCGTGCTGCGGCTGCTGCGCGATGACGGTCCGACCTCGCGCATCGCGCTCGCCGAACGACTGGGGGTGTCGCCGACCACGATCACCCACACGGTCGGACCGCTGCTGGCGGACGGGCTGGTCGAAGAGCTGACGACTCCCGGGGCGCACGAACGCCGCGGGCGGCCGGCGGTCGCGCTGCGCGCCGTACCCGAGGCGCTGACCGTCGGCGGCATCCACCTCGGTGTCGGCATGATCCGCGCCGGTCTCACCGACGGTCTCGCCAGGGTGCGCGGAGTCCGGGTCGCGCAGTTCGATCCCCGGATGCCCGCCGCAGAGGTGCTCGCCCTCGCCGCGGCGGAGTTGCGGGGCGCCATGGCCGCCGACGCCGGCCCCGCCCCGTCGGCGATCGGCGTGGCCGCCCCCGGCGCCGTGGACGAGACGGGGCGGGTCAACACGCTCGCGGTCAACCTCGGGTGGCGCGAGGTCGCGCTCGCCGACGCCCTCGAAGCGGAGCTGGGGATCGCCGTCCACGCGGAGCACAACGTGCGCGCGATGGCACTCGCCGAAGCGCACTACGCCGCGCATCCCGTGCCCGGCGGGACTCGTGCCGGGCGACACGACCCCGGCGGTCTCGCCTACGTGTATCTGCGCCGACGCCTCGGTCTGGGGCTTGTGATGCGCGGTGCCGCCGCACGCGGCGGTGCGCACGGGGTCAGTGAGCTGGGTCACATCCAGGTCGATCCGTCCGGCCGGCGCTGCCCCTGCGGCAACCGCGGCTGCCTCGAGACGGTCACCTCGACGGTGCATCTGCGCGCCCGGCTCGAAGCCGCCGGAGTGGACATGCGCGACGTCGACGACCTCGACATCCTCACCCACGTCGACGCGGTACGCGGTACCGCGGTGCACGAGGACTTCGTCCGCCGGATGGCGCAGGGGCTGTCGATCGTGGCGAACCTCACCGGACCGCATGAGATCGTCCTCGGCGGCGCCTTCACCGGCGCACCCGACCGCCTCTTCGACGACCTCGCCGAAGCGACCGCCCGCGCGACGTTTCCGCTGGTCCGCCCGTCGGTGGTGATACGTCGCGCGGGTCTGGCAGAAGGCGGCGTCGCCGGCGCGGCCGCGGTCGCACTCGACGCGACGGTGTACGGCCCGCCCGTGCTCTGATCCGGGTCAGATCATCGACAGCAGCGCGAGCGAGGACCCCCCGAACAGCAGGATCAGTGCGATGTCGGGCACGCGGGCGAGTCGGTGGATGACGGGCACCGTCGCCGCGAGGGCGACGCTGCCGGCGACGGCCCACACCGGCGGGATGCCCGCTCCCTCGGCGATCTCTGCGCTCGCGTGCAGCAGCGACACCGATGTCGAGGCCAGCAGGCCGCAGATGACCGGCAGGATGTACGCGGAGATGTTGCGGACGAAGACCGACTCGCGGGCCCGGTCGTAGCCGGCCAGCAGCAGCAGGGCGATCGCACAGCAGCTGCCGACGGTGATCAGCAGCGCCGCCCCCGCGAGGACAACCCCGGCCATCACGGAGCCCGACCCATGGCCGACCGTGTACGCGACACCGGCGGCGATCTTGACCAGGATGGGGCCGGGCAGGGCGTTGGCGACGGGCACGATCTGCCCGTAGAAGACCGACGAGTCGACGACCCCCGACGCGACGAAGAAGCCGTCGGCGACGCCGACGTACGCCTCCCCGCCACCGAACGAGGAGACTGTCGACACGACGATCAGACCGAGGAGCCCCGCCGTCTCCACGCCGGGGACGACGATCAGAGCGAGCCCGACGCCGGCGACCACGAGCGCGGCCACCAGGCCGGCTGCGCGCATCGCCCGTCGTCCACCGCCGGTGCTCGGCGCCGCATCCCCCGACCCGGCCCGCGACGAACCCCGCACCATCTGCCAGAGCGTCACCACCGCGATGCCGCCGAGCGAGACGAGGACCAAGCCCAGCGCCGACAGTTCCGGAAGCATCCACTGCTGCTCGGCATCGGCGAGGTCGTGACCGAGGGAGACGGTCTTGCCCGCGCCGGAGAGCAGGAAGGCGAGCACCGCGATCGCCGTCGGCACCGCGCGCAGGCGACCGCCCGGGGCGAGCACCTTCACCACGTAGTGCGCGAGCAGGTAGAGGATGAACGCCGAGATGCCGAGCGACGCCGCCTCGATGACCGACACGGCGCCGGGACCGAGGGCGGAGAAGAGCGCGAGCAGCGCGACCGTTCCGATCGTTCCCGGCAGGGCGACGGCGAGCGCCCCGGTGAGGGCCGCGGCGGAGCCGTTGAGCTGCAGGCCCGAGAGGGCGGCGAGCTTGGGGGGAAGGGCACCGGGGGTGATGTTGGCGATGACGGTGTCTTTGACGAACTCGCCCTCGTCCAGCCGTCCCGCTCCCACGAGTTCCTTCTCCATCACGGGGATCAGCGCGCTGCCGCCGCCGAACCCGATGACGCCGACCTTCAGCATCGCGCCCAGGTGGCGCCAGCGGCCCATCCGGCGTGCGGGGAGAGCGGCGGGCGCGGCGGGTGTGGTCAAGCGAGAGCTCCTGGGTTCGAGGCGGCTCCTCTCAGTCTCGCATTATTTTATAGATTGGAATAATTCGTGCAGCACCAGCCGCGATCAGTCGGATGAGGAGAAGGCGGCATCGAAGGCGCGTCCCGACGGGGTGTAGCTCGTCAGGCGACGCACGAACGACAGCGCCTCGGGAGCCCCGACCATCCGGTCCATCCCGGCGTCCTCCCACTCGACCGACAGGGGTCCGTCGTAGCCGATCGCATCGAGCATGCGGAAGGCACTCTCCCAGGGCACGTCTCCGTGCCCGGTCGAGATGAAATCCCACCCCCGCCGGGGATCGGCCCACGGAAGGTGTGACGACAGCCGCCCGTTGCGCCCGTTCTGCATGCGCCGCTTGGTGTCCTTGCAGTGGACGTGGAAGATGCGGTCGCGGTAGTCCCACAGGAACCCGACGGGGTCGAGGTCCTGCCACACCATGTGCGAGGGGTCCCAGTTGAGGCCGAAGCTGCCACGGTCGCCGATCACCTCGAGGGTGCGCGCGGTGGTCCAGTAGTCGTAGGCGATCTCGGACGGGTGGACCTCGAGCGCGAAGCGCACACCGAGGTCGTCGTACACGTCCAGGATCGGCGAGAAGCGTGCCGCGAAGTCCTCGTATCCCGCGTCGATGAAAGACTCCGAGGCCGGTGGGAACATCGCCACGGCCTTCCAGATCGACGATCCGCTGAAGCCGACGACGGTGTCGACGCCGAGCTTGTCGGCCATGCGCGCGGTCATCGTGATCTCCTCCGCCGCGCGTCGACGCACCCCCTCCGGGTCGCCGTCGCCCCACGCGCGCGCCGGCAGCACGTCACGGTGGCGCTGGTCGATGGGGTCGTCGCACACGGCCTGTCCGGCGAGGTGGTTGGAGATCGTCCACACCTGCAGCCCGTTTCGGTCGAGGATCTCCCGACGCGAGCGCACGTAGGCGGCGTCATCCCATCGCGAGACGTCGAGATGGTCGCCCCAACAGGCGATCTCGAGGCCGTCGAAGCCCCACTCGCCGGCCAGGCGTGCAACCTCCTCGAACGGCAGGTCGGCCCATTGCCCCGTGAACAGCGTGACGGGTCTGGTCATCGTTCTCCTCCTCGATCGTCTCCGGCCTCATCGCCGGTCGATGTCCATCGCGACCCATCGTGGTCGCTGCGTTCGACGGCGTCGAGCACCCGCTGCACCGACAGCCCCTCGGCGAAGGTCGGATGCGGCGACGTGCCCGACGCGATCGCCTCCACCAGATCGACGACCTGGTGGGTGAACCCGTGCTCGTACCCGAGCATGTGGCCCGGCGGCCACCATCCGGACAGGTACGGATGCGCTCCCTCGGTCACGAGGATGCGCGTGAAGCCCTGGCGGTCCTCCGGCGCGGTGCGGTCGTAGTACTCGAGGACGTTGAGGTCCTCCAACGCGAAACGCAACGCGCCGCGTTCGCCGGAGACCTCGATCTCGAGGCCGTTCTTGCGTCCGGTGGCGAACCGCGTCGCCTCGAAGGAGGCCAGGGCGCCGCCGCTGAGGCGGCCGGTGAACAGGGCCGCGTCATCGACGGTGACATCGCCGTAGCCCTCCCCGGCGGTGCCCTGCAGACCGGATCCGGCCGCCTGCAGGGGACGCCGCGCGACGATCGTCTCGAGGGTCCCCGAGACGGCTGTCACGGCTTGCCCGGTGACGAACTGCACCATGTCGACGATGTGGGCGCCGATATCCCCGAGCGCACCGGATCCCGCGTGCTCCCGCTGGAGCCGCCAGGCGAGCGGCATGTCGCGGTCGACCAACCAGTCCTGGCGGTAGGCCGCACGCACGTGGGCGATCTGCCCGACGACGCCTTCGGCGATGAGGTCACGCATATGGGTGACCGCGGGAACACGTCGATACGTGAACCCGACCATCGCGATCTGCCCCCGCTCTCGCGCGCGATCCGCGACGGCCGCCATCATCTCGGCCTCACGGCGCGAATTGGCGAGCGGCTTCTCGCACAGCACGTGCTTGCCGGCGTCCAACGCCGCGAGGGCGATCTCCGCGTGGGAGTCCCCGGGGGTGACGATGTCGACGACATCGATCTCGTCGGAGCGCACGACCGAGCGCCAGTCGCCGGACGCACCGCGCCACCCCCACCGCGTCGCCGCCTCGGCGGCCGCGTCGGCTCGCCGCCCGACCACCATCGCCATGTCCACAGCGCGCGGCAGGTCGAACATCCGCGGCGCCTGCCGCCAGCCCACACTGTGGGCGGCGCCCATGAATCCGTGGCCGATCAGGGCCACCCGGAGCGGCGCGTCGGTCATCATCGTCCTCCTGTCCTCTGTGCCTGCTACGCGCGGGATTCCGACACCCCGAGGTAGCGCGCCTGGGCATCGGGGTCATGGGCGAGCTCATCCGCCTCGAGGTCTGCCGCGATGCGCCCGTTGACCATCACGAGAACGCGCGGACACAGCTCGAGGGTGAAGCGCAGGTTCTGCTCGATGAGCAGCACCGCCTGCCCCTCACGCACGAGCATGCGCAGCGTGTCGGCGAGGTGGTCGACGATCGCGGGGGCGAGGCCCTCGCTGGGTTCGTCCATCACGAGGAGGTGGGGGTCGGTCAGCAGCGCCCGCGCGATCGCGAGCATCTGCTGCTCACCTCCGGACAATTCCGCGCCGCCGTTGCGTCGACGCTCGGCCAGCCGCGGGAACAGGTCGTAGACGTCGGCGACGCTCCAGCGCCGCGCACGGCGCCCGCCCACCATCGTCAGGTGCTCGTGCACGGTGAGCGAGGGGAAGATGCGTCGTCCCTGCGGCACGTAGCCCACGCCTGCCCGGTTGACCTGGTTCGGGGTGCGTCCGACGAGCTCGCGGTCGCCGAAGCGCATGGATCCGGAGTCGATCGGCAGCATCCCGGCGAGCGCTTTCGCGAGGGTGGACTTTCCCATCCCGTTGCGTCCGACCATGCCGAGCGGCTCGGCCCCCATCGTGAAGGCGACATCCTGCAGGATGTGCACGCGACCGTACGAGACGTTGAGTCCGGAAACGGCCAGCAGCGGTTCAGGCGACATCGTCGATCGTTCCTCCCAGGTAGATCTCCCGCACGCGTTCGCTGCGTCGGATCTCATCGGGGGTGCCCTCGAGGATCTTCTCCCCGTCGTGCATGACGATCACCCGGTCGGCGACGGCGAGCGCGATGTCCATGTCATGTTCGATGAGGATGAGACTGACCTCGCGGGTCAGCTCGCGGAGGATGCTGACGAGCCGGATGCGCTCTGCGGGCGAGAAGCCGGCGGCGGGTTCGTCGAGCATGAGGACCTTGGGCTCGAGCGCGAAGGCCATCGCCAGCTCCAGCTGGCGCTGCTCTCCGTGGGAGATGTCGCCGACGACCGCGTCGTGCACCGTCCCGAGGCCGACGCGTTCCAGCAGCCCCGCGACCTCATCCCACCGGGGTGCGTCGCCCCCGACCGGCCGCAGGCTCCCCCCCGGGAAGCGACGTCCGCCGAGCGCGACGTAGACGTTCTGCGCGACGGTCATCTTGTCGAACAGTCGCGAGGTCTGGAACGTGCGCGCGATACCGAGCCCGGCCCGGTGCGCGGCGCTGGTGCGCGTCACGTCGGTGCCGAAGAACGACACCCGACCGGTGCTCGCCCGGACGGTGCCGGCGATGCAGTTGAACAGGGTCGATTTGCCGGCGCCGTTGGTGCCGATCACGCTCAGGCGATCACCGTCGCCGAGGGTCAGGTCGATGGGGCGCATCGCGTGCAGGCCGCCGTAGTGCTTGGACAGCCCCACGACCTCGAGCGCCGGGGTGCGGTGCGTCATGCGCGTTCCTCTCCGTGGAAGATGTGGGGGCCGGGCATGATCGCCCGACCCCCGGCCCGCATCACGGGCAGCTGTCGAACCGGTCGTAGGTGACCGTGTCCTGCGTCACCCCGGCCGCTTCGCTGATGGTGTTCAGCACGAGCTCGCCGCCGTCGGACTGCACCTCGACGATGAAGTTGTCGACGATGCCCTGATTGTTCTCATCGACCGTGATGTTGCCGGTCGGGCTGTTCCAGTCCGTCGCCGAGAGCGCCTCGTGCAGGCTCTCCTGATCGGCGCCCAGGTCGCCACCGGTGGTCTCGATGCCCATGAGGAGCGGCATGATCGAGTTGTACGGCAGGATCGCGAAGATCGACGGGCTCGGGAACGCATCCGGCAACGCCGTGTAGGCGTCGGAGAACTCGATCCAGTCCGGGTTGTCGTAGTCCTGTCCGGGTACCGGCCCACCGGAGATCATCCCCTCCGCCGCGGAGGCGAGGTTGGTGTCGCCCGACAGCGCCGTCGTGTCCACGGCGATGGTCCCGCCCACGAGGGGCTTGGCGACGCCGGCGGTGACGGCCTGCGACAGGAAGCTCGCCGCGTCGGCGCCTCCGAGGCCGACATACACCGCGTCGGTCTCGTCGGGGATGGTCGAGATGATGGTCGCGTAGTCGGTGGTTCCGACCGGAACCCACGAGCTGCCGGTGATCTGGCCGCCCGCGTCGCAGAACTCGGAGAAGAAGCCTCCCGCGTTGTCGTAGGGGAAGGAGTAGTCCTCGGCGATGAGGTAGATGTTCTCGTACCCCTTGTCGTCGTGGGCGTAGGTCCCGACGCCGCCCATCCACATGGCCGAGTCGCCGAAGAATCGGTAGAGGTTGTCGGCCCCCTCGAGGGTGAGACCGACCGGGCTGGCGGCGGAGATGACGAAGGTCTTCTCGGGGACGGTCAGCGCGTACTGCGCGACGGCTTCGCCCTCGTCACCGGAGACCGGTCCGAAGACGATGTCGACGTCGTCGTTCTCGACGAGCTTCTTCACCTTCGTCTGGGCGGTGCCGCTGGTGCCATCGGTCGACTCGTAGATGAACTCGACCTCCGTGTCGCCGACCGTTCCCCCGTCGGCGTCGCCGCCGTACTGCTGCATCGCCACCTCGATGGCGCGCTTGCTCTCGTCCATGGCGAAAGCGAGACTCCCCTCGCCGACGGCGAGGACGCCGATCGTGAGCGTGCCGTCGTCGCCTCCGGCGTCCGAGCCTCCGCCCGAACCACTGCAGCCGGCGAGTGCGAGGGCGGATGCGGCCGCGATCGCACCGACGGCGAGGAGTCGCCTGTCAGTCTTGCTGGTCAGCCTCATTGCTGTTTCCTTTCTCGATTGCGTGACCCCGTGACGGTGCTGAGGCCCCGACTGCGGGCGCGTCGCCCGCAGGGTCTGTGGAGCGCTTCCGGGTGAAGCGCGTCTTGATCTGCGCCGCGATACCGGCAAGGCCTGCGGGCGCGAAGTAGAGCACCAGGATGAAGATCAGCCCGGTGAGGGTGAGGTAGCGGTCGGTGACGTCGCCCGCGAAGTTGTCCAGGAGGGTGAGGAACAGGCCGCCGGCGAACACTCCGCCGAGGGACCCGATCCCGCCGATGACGGCGACGACGAGGATGTCGAGGGTCGCACCCAGGCTCACCACGTCGGGATCGACCTGGGATCGGTCGAAGGCGAGGATGACGCCGCCGATCGAGGCGATGAATCCGGCGAAGGTGATCGCGAGCACGCGGTAGCGCACGATCGGGTACCCCAGGGCGCTCATGCGCTCGGGACTGTCGCGGATGCCCTGGAGCGCGTAGCCGAACGGCGTGGACGCGATGTAGCGGCACAGCAGGTAGCAGGCGACGGCGGCCAGCAGGACGGTGTAGTAGAAGACGTTGAGGTCGCGGAAGTCCAGGATCCCCCCGTCCCCGCGGGTGATCGGTGCCAGGCCGCGGCGGGCGTTGGTCACCTCGATCGACTGCGAGGCCCACGAGGAGAAGACCTGGCCGAGCGCAAGGGTGATCATGAGGAAGTAGATCGCCTTGGTGCGCGCCGCGACCAGCGCGGTGATCAGTGCCCCGAGGGTTCCGGCGAGCACGCCGAGACCGATGGCGGCCACGTCGGGCCACCCGAGGGTGACGGCGGCGAAACCGACCCCGTAGGCGGCGATGCCCGCCACGGTCATCTGCGCGAGCGAGAGCAGGCCCACGTACTTGTTGAGGAACACCAGGCTCATGGCGATGATGCCCAGCCACAGCGACTTCACCCCGATGTTCGACACCCAGAACCGCGGGCGGTCGACGATGAACGGGAAGATGATCGCGAGGATCAGGATCACCGTCCACACGATCCACATGCGGCTGCGGCGTCGGGTCGGAGGCGTCGCGGCGTCGGCCGGCGCCGTGCGGGTGTCGGTGGTCATGTCGTCCTCCCCATGAGGCCCTGCGGTCGCAGCGCGAGCACGGCGACCATGAGGGCGAAGGTGATCACGAGGGCGTACGTGGGGACGTACACCAGCGCGAACTGCGAGACGACACCGACGAGCACCGAGCCGATCGCCGCGCCGGGGATGGAGCCCATCCCGCCGACGATGACGACCACGAGTGAGAACAGCAGGTAGGTGGCGTCCTGGCCCGGCAGCAGGGGGAACAGCGATCCGCCGACGACACCGGCGAAGCCGGCGAGGGCCGAGCCGACGACGAACACGATGGCGAACACGCGTCCGATCGCGACGCCGGTCGCGGCGGTCATCTCGCTGTCGTCGACCCCGGCACGCACGATGGCACCGAAGCGGGTCTTCTGGATCACCAGCCAGATGGTCACGCCGATGACGATCGCCAGCGCCAGGATCACCAGTCGCAGCAGCGGGTAGGGGCTCGACAGGAACGGAAGGTCCACTCCGCCGGCGAGCCACTCGGGCACCGGCACCTGGGTGGCGGTGCCGCCGAAGACGGCGAACATGAGGTCGGCGCCGACGATGGAGACCCCCAGGGTGATCAGGGCCACCCGCATGTCGTCATCCTGGAAGCGCTTGATGAGCACCTGGTGGATGAACAGGCCGACCACCCCGACGGCCGCGGCCGCCACGATCGCGCCGAGCAGCCAGTTCCCGGTCTCGCGGACGACGACGTAGCCGATGTATCCGCCGAGGAGGTAGCTGGTGCCGTGCGCCATGGTGATGACCCGCATGAGTCCGAAGATCAGCGAGAGTCCACTGGCGACGAGGAAGTACACCGCGGCGAGCGTGAGGCCGTTGAGGGCGACCTGCAGAAACTGGTCCATTCACCTCACTCCTTCGTGACAGATGGTGTGTTCGACATTGGACACGAAACTGTATTCCTTCTTGTATACAGGTATGGGCACGGGGATGGAAGAGCGTGACGAGGGGGTTCTCAGCCGAAGAAGACGGAAGCCGCTTCGAGCTTCTCGAGGATGCTCACCCGCATGTGGCCGATGTGCTTCTGCACGGCCGGCGGGATCGCTTCGGTGTCGCGGGCGACGATCGCCTTGGCGAGCTCGACGTGTTCGGCGGAGCACCCGACCAAACGGGACTGAGCGGACGCGGCGCGGGTCCAGAACCGTTGGATCCGGCGGCGGGTGTGCTTGACCGTCTCCGAGACCAACTGGTTGCCCGCGACCTCGTTGACCAGCCGGTGGAACCGGATGTCGGCTTCGGACCAGGCGGTCTTGTCACCGGCCTCGGCTGCGTCCATCATCTCGTCGACGACCTCGAGGATCTGCGTCGACACCGCCTCGTCGTGCTCGCGGGCGGCCTTGACGAAGATGTACGTGTCGAGCACTTCGAGCAGGTCACAGGCCTCGTTGACCTCACGAGGTGTGAGCGTCGACACCGAGAACCGCGCGTTGTCGGTGCGCCGCACGAGCCCTTCGGTCTCGAGCCGCTGCAGGGCCTCGCGCACCGGAGTGCGACTGATGCCCAGTTGCGTCGCGATGCGGTTCTCCGACAGCGGTGCGCCCGAGGTCAGTCGGAAGGCGGTGATCTCCGCGAGCAGCCATTCATACGCCTCGTTCACCCGCGACGCCGAGTCGGTCATCGACATGGCACTCACCGCCTTCCGCTCGTTCGACATGCGATCCTCACATCGTACGGTCGATGAATTCGCGCGTGTGGACGTCCACATCGACCTTCTGCAGCTCGAGGATGCCGCGAGCGACGTGCTCGCTGTAGCGACGGAACGCCTCCTCGCCCTTCTCCGCCGTGGCGCGCATCGGGTTGCCGATGATGCCGTTCTCGACGAACTCGTGATGGTCCATCGGGAAGGTGAAGTACTGGTAGCCCTCGAACTCCGTGTCGGGCATGCCGTCGTTCTTGCGGAAGGCGTCCGGCAGGAAGGCGGGCGTGTGAGCCCGCGTGTCGACGGCGCGCTCCATCCGCACCAGGTCGGGGTTCCACGCGAGGTCCTGCGAGGTCTCCAGTTCGCTCGAATGCCAACCCGGGGTCTCTTCCGGAGGGTTCTCCATGAGGCCCTCGAGGATGCCGACGTAGCGCTCCATGAACGGCTTGACGAAGGAGATCAGCGCACCGGTCTCGTATCGCAGGCGGCGCAGCACCGGGTCGACGACCTTGGTGTTCGAGCCGTGCCCGTTGATGAAGATGATGCGGTTGAACCCGTGGTGGATGAGACTGCGGGCGACGTCGTTCATGAGGTTCAGCAGGGTGCTGGCCCGCAGGGTGATGGTTCCTCGCCCCTGACCGACCCCGTACATGTGCTGGGGCGAGTAGCCGGCCCACAGCGGCGGGGTGTGCAGCACGCCGATCTGCTCGGAGATGCGCGAGCTGATCTCGACCGCGGTGATCGTGTCGGTGTACAGCGGCAGGTGCGGCCCGTGCTGCTCGGTGCTGGCCATCGGCACGAGCACGGTGTCCTTGGTCTTGAGGTACTCCTCGATGTCGACGTACGACAGGTCGGCGAGGTTCCACGAACGGAACTTGGCACGGAAGTCCTCGTCCCCTTCGGTGAGGTGGGGGACGCGGCGTTCGGGTCGTTCGGTCATGTGGTCTGCTCCTTGTTTTCTCGGGCGAGGTGGAGGAAGGCGTCGGCGACGAGCCGGCCCAGGGCGGGGTCGTCGGCATGGCGGGCGACCGTGCGCACGGGGATGTCTTCGCGCAGGTCGCGTCGGATGGTGTCGAGGAATCGGCGATCGGCGTCGGGGTTCCAGAACACGCCCCCGGGGGTGTTCGGGATCGACAGCCCCGCGGTCGGGACGATGACCTCCACGTCGGCGACCGCCTCGTTCAGGCGTGCCGCGAAGATCTCGCCGACCTGCGCCATCTCGTCGTCGGAGGTGCGCATGAGGGTGTACTGCGGGTTGTGTTCGTAGAGCGGACGGCCTCGGTGGCGCTCGGGGATGGCATCCGCCTCGAAGACGGAGAAGTCCACACACGCCGGCACGACGACCTGGGGGATCCCGGCCCGCCCCACCCGGCGCAGCCGATCGGGGCCGGCGTCGTGGATGCCGCCGGTGAGATGGTCGACGATCTCGTTGGTGGTGTAGTCGACCACCCCGACGAAGTGACCCGCCTCGGCGAGCTCCTCCATCGACCGGCCGCCCACGCCGCTGGAGTGGAACACCACGGCTTCATAGCCGTGTTCCGCCAGGCGCTCGGCCAGCGCCCCCACCGCGGTGGTGGTGTTCCCCAGCATCGTGACGCCGACGTAGCGGGCTGCCGGGTCGGGTGCCGGGAGCACGTGGCCGTGCTCGAGCATCCCCGCCATCGCCGCCGCGGCGTTGTCGAACACGGTGGTGGCGATCGTGTGGAGACCGAGGATGTCGACCACCGAGTGCAGCACCATGACGTCCTTCGTGCCCACGTAGGGCGCGAACTCATGGTGACCGGACGCGGTGGGGGCGATGACGATCTTGGGCACGCCGAGGGGGAGACGGTGGAGCGCCGCCGCCCCCATGACGACGCCCACACCTCCGATCGCCATCCCCCCGGCGATGCGCCCTTCCCGCCACAGCCGGTCGACGTAGTCGACGACGAAGCCGCGCATCAGCGCGACCGCGTCCCCTCGCGTGCCGGCATTCTGCAGCTGCTCGAGCGTGATGCCCCCGAACTCCGCGAGGTCGGCGTGACTGACGTCGGGGGTGATCCCGACGGGTTCGCCGAGGATCCCCGTGTCGATCACGATCGACGGCACACCGAGGGCCGACAGGCGATCGCGCAGGTAGGCGACCTCGGGCCCCTTCGTGTCGAGGGTCGCGATGAGGGCGACGGGAAGGCTCACGTGATGCTCCGTTGCAGAGGTGAGGGACGGACGCTTACTTCGTCAGCGGCAACAGGGTGTCGGAGTTCTCCTTGACCAGCCAGTCGTAGTACTCCTCGGTGAGGATCGACGAACCGTGGTCGATGATGAACTTCAGCTGCTCCTCGTCGATCTCGAGGTTGTCGAGGTTCGTCTCCAACGCGTTGGGGTACTTGTTGGCCGGGGTCCGGTCGACCGGGGCGACGAACTCCGCCGTGAGCGCGCCGTCATAGCCGATCTCGCGGAGCACACCGACGAACTCGGTCCAGTCGTAGTCGCCGTGGCCGGCCGGCATGCGGTTGTTCTCGGCCACATGGACGTCGACGAGCTTGTCGCCGACGAGCCGGAACGCGTCGTAGATGTTGCTCTCCTCGATGTTCACGTGGAACGCATCGAGCACGACGCCCAGGTTCGGGCCGACGGCGTCGCAGAGGGCCAGCGCCTGCTCGGCGCGGGTGATCAGGTACGACTCGAAGCGGTTCAGCGGCTCGACACCGACGCGGACACCCTTCTTCTCGGCGAAGTCGTAGATCTCCTTGGTGCCCTCGACCAGCCACTGCCATTCGTTCTCGGGCGTGGAGTCCGGAACGACCTTTCCGACGGTGCCGGGGACATAGGTCAGGATCTGACCGCCCAGGTCGCTGACCATCTGGATGCAGTCCTTGACGTACTGCACGCTCGAGGCGCGCATCGCCTCGTCGGCCGACTGCATGTTGCGCTTGTCTACCATGAGGGTCACCGCCCCCCAGCAGTCGAGACCGTAGTGGTCGAGCAGCCCACGCACGTGCTTGGCGTCGTACTTCTCGGGCTCCCCACTGATCTCGATGCTCTTGTAGCCGTACTTCGCCAGCCGGGCGATCGTCGTCTCGATCGGCTCTTGGCGCATCCAGTTGTGCATGGACAGGTGCATCGTTCTCTCTCCCTTGAGTGTCGGTTGCGGTCGTGCGGATGTGTCGCGTGGTGCGCAGGTCAGCGGCGCGGCGGCCCGAACCCCAGTTTCCCCGGGTTCATGATCCCATCGGGATCCCACGCGTCCTTCTGCGCCTTGAGCAGTCGGAAGCCTTCGCCGTACTGCTTGTGCATGAATCGGCCGAGCTTGATGCCGACTCCGTGGTGGTCGTTGAGCCCGGCGCCGTGCGCGATGCCCTCCAGGATGCCGGCGTCCCACAGCCGGTCGTGCAGTCGCATCGCCTCCACGGGGTCGGCGGGTGGCTCGTCGACGTAGAAGCGGTCGTAGAGCATCGCCCCCCAGTCGTACCAGTGCGACAGGTGCGCCGTGTAGCGGGCGCCGTATTCGGCGAACTCCTCCTCGACGATCTTCTTCTTGGCCCGGTAGATCGCGGGGAGGTCCGAGAACCTCGCGACCTGATCGAAGGTGCCGTACATCAACGGCGGCTGGGGCAGCTTTCCCTTGGCGTAGGGCTCGTACTTGCCCTCCCACCAGATGCGGCCCACGTCGGGACCGTGCGAGGTGCCGCCGGCGGCCTCGACCAGGTCGGTGATCGCGCGGGTCTCATAGTCGACCAGTTCCTGCGCGCCGTCGCACATGACGACCATGAGCGTGCCGGTGAACGGCGTGCCGACCCAGTCTTTGAGCTTGACGCTGTCGGCCTCGTCGTAGAGACGGATGACCGCCGGACGCAGCCGGTTGGTCATGATGCGGCGCCCGGCCTCCATGCCGGTGAAGATGTCGGGGAAGCTGAAGGAGAGGAATCCGCGCGCCTCGGGCAGCGGGTCCACCCGTAGCGTGGCCTCGGTGATCACCCCGAGGGTGCCCTCGGATCCGACGAAGCTCTGGAGCAGGTCGGGGCCCGCCGCGTGACTGGGGACCCGGAGGGTCTCCACCGTGGCGCCGGGCGGCACGACGGCCTTGACCTGCAGCACCTGATCTTCGGCCTTGCCGTACTTCGTCGACACGACCCCGGATCCGCGGGCGGCGATGAACCCGCCGATGGTCGCGCCGAGGTGGTACGAGCCCGGATAGTGCGCCAGCGTGAGGCCGTGCGCGTTCAACTCGGTCTCGAGCGTCGGGCCGTCGATACCGGCGCCCACGGTGACCGTCAGGCTCTGCTCGTCGATCTCGACGATGTCGTCGAGGTCGGTGAGATCCAGGGCGATGCCGCCGTAGACCGCCAGGGTCCCGCCCTGCGTGCCGGATCCCCCACCGCGCGGGACCACGGGCATGCGGTACTCGGATGCGATCCGCACGATCTGCTCGACCTGCGCGGACGTCGCGGGCTTGACCATCACCTCCGCCGACGGCAGCCGGAGACCGGTGTACTGGATGTACTTGGACGACCACGACCAGTCGGCCGCCTGCGCCTGGAGATCGGCGTCCTCGACGCTCACCCGTTCGCGGCCGACCGCCGCTTCCAGCTCCCGCACGACGTGGCCCTGCAGGAAGTCTTCGCCGCTCACTCGCGCCGCGCTTGACCGATCCGTCACCTCAACTCCTTTGTTCGTGACGCCACAGGTTCGAATTCCACCCTGTATCCGACGTTGTATACAACCTAGTACACGGTTGCGTCGGGGGTCAACACCCTCTGCTCTTCCCCCCCCCCGGGCGCACGGAAAAGCCCGGCCGCGTCGGGGCGACCGGGCTTCCGCCCCGGACCGGGGCCGAGGTGTCGATCAGCCGCCGGCGTGGGTGTTCGGCTCCCTGAGCGGGTCGGACGCGTCCTGCTGCGCCGACCCGGGCTGAGCCCCGGGCGCCCCGAGATCCACCTCTGCGCGGACGAGCCGCTCGATCTCCGCGCCGGTCTCCCCATCGACGTTCTTCCAGTACTGGAAAGCGCGTTCGAGCACGTCGCCGGTGACCCCGCCGAGCAGATGCCCGGCGACGGTCTTCACGAACGCGGCGCGCTGCTCGTCGTTCCAGACCTCGCGCACGAGCGCCCCGGCCTGCGAGAAGTCGTCATCGTCGGGACGCAGGGTGTACGCCTGCCGGACCATCGCACCGTCGGCCTCCCATCCCGGATCGACCTCGCCGACGTTGTCGGCGTATCCGCGACCGAAGGAGTTCGGGGCGTAGACCGGATCGTCGCCGCGGTGCTCGTAGGCCATCGGGCCGTCCTGCGTGTAGGTGTTGACCTCGACCCGCGGTCGGTTCACCGGCAGCTGAAGGTAGTTCGCGCCGATGCGGTGCCGGTGCGTGTCCGAGTACGCGAAGGCGCGCCCCAGAAGCATCTTGTCGGGCGAGAACCCGATCCCCGGCACGAGCGCCGACGGCTCGAAGGCGGCCTGCTCGATCTGCGCGAAGAAATTCTCCGGATTCCGGTTCAGCGTCATCGTCCCCACGGGGATCAGCGGATAGTCCGCGTGGGGCCAGATCTTCGTGAGGTCGAACGGGTTGATCCGGTACGTCTTGGCGTCTTCGTACGGCATGACCTGCACGGACAGCGTCCACGACGGGTGGTCACCGCGTTCGATGGCGTCATAGAGGTCGCGACGATGGAAGTCCGCGTCCTCCCCCGCGATGCGCGTGGCGTCCTGATCCGTCAGTCCGGCCACGCCCTGGTCGCTGTGGAAGTGGTACTTCACCCACGACTTCTCACCGGCCTCGTTGACCCACATGTAGGTGTGCGAGCCGTAGCCGTTCATCTGGCGGTACGAGGCGGGGATGCCGCGGTCGCCCATCAGGTAGGTCACCTGGTGGGCGGACTCGGGATTGAGGGTCCAGAAGTCCCACTGCATGTTGTTGTCGCGCAGCCCGTTGCCCCCGCGCCGCTTCTGCGAGCGGATGAAATGCGGGAACTTCATCGTGTCGCGGACGAAGAAGATCGGGGTGTTGTTGCCGACCAGGTCGTAGTTGCCCTCGTCGGTGTAGAACTTCAGCGCGAAACCGCGGGGGTCCCGCCAGGTGTCGGGCGAGCCCTGTTCGCCGGCGACGGTCGAGAAGCGTGCGAGCATCTCGGTCTTCACCCCGGGCTGGAACAGGCCGGCCTTCGTATAGGCGGTGACGTCCCCGGTCGTCTCGAACACCCCGAACGCCCCGGAGCCCTTGGCGTGGACGTTCCGCTCCGGGATGCGTTCCCGGTTGAAGTGCGCCATCTGGTTCAGGAAGTGCACGTCGTGCAGCACGATCGGGCCGTC
Source organism: Microbacterium xanthum (assembly GCF_034531355.1). Lineage (NCBI taxonomy): Bacteria > Bacillati > Actinomycetota > Actinomycetes > Micrococcales > Microbacteriaceae > Microbacterium > Microbacterium xanthum. The sequence goes on along the minus strand of NZ_JAWHUE010000001.1, from coordinate 1,117,000 downwards.
GGCGCCGACGGTGAGGCTGTTGCGGTCGCTCGGCGCGGGCGCGCCGGTGTCGGTGGTCGAGCCGAGCGCCGCTTCGGCCGAGGGATTCCGGGCGACGGACGTGCCGTCGGTGGACTCGGGGATCTCAGGCATGGGGTCTCCTTCGCGGATGATGGTCGCCGGGCGGAACCGCCCACCATCCACCGAAACACCGCACACGGCCGTCGCCCAGGGGGTTGACGTCACGCCGACGCCCGTTCAGTCGGCGGTGGCGGGGAGCAGCCGCTCGGGTCGCCAGGGAAGGCGGCGCTGCCCCGCCAGGACATCTCGTGCCGCATCGGCGATCTCCCCCGCCGCGGCGCGACGTCGTTTCGCGGCGGCGAAGTACTCCTCGCACAGTTCAGCGGCGCGGTCCCGCAGGCGCGCCACGTCGACCCCGGCGACGACGCCGCCGTCCATCGCGACGCGTCCACCCACCATGACGGTGCGCACGTCCCCGATGCGCGCCGCGGTGACGATCTGATTCACGAGGTCGATCCCCGGGGTGAAGGCGGCTGCGCCGAGGTCCCAGAACACCAGGTCAGCTGCGAATCCCTCGGAGATCCGTCCGGTGAGCGCGCCCAGCCCGACCGCCTCGGCGCCGCCGGCCGTCGCCGCACGCAAGACCTCGCCCGGCGTCAACCACTCGCCCGCGGGACGATCGAACACATGGCTCACCGACGAGGTCAGCTGCACGGCGTGCAGCATGTCCAACGCGTCGGCGGAGTTGGCCCCGTCGGTCCCGATAGCCAGGCGGGCTCCGGCCTCCAGCAGCGCTCGCGAATCCTGCAGCCCCGAGCCGAGCCGCATGTTGCTGCCGGGAACGGTGACGACATCGACGCCGCCGGCGGCGAGGAGACGCGCATCGGCGCCGTCGGTCCACACCGCGTGCGCGACCGTGACGCCGGGGCGCAGCATGCCGCGCGCATCGAGCTCCGCGGTGATCGAGCGCCCGTAACGCTGCGCACCCGCGCGTGCCTGCGGCTTGGACTCGGCCAGGTGCATGTGCAGACGCACGCCCGTCTCGCGCGAAAGCCGATCCAGCCCGTCGAGCAGCTCGTCCGAGCAGTGGGCCGGGATCGTCGGGGCGACGGCGGGCGCGAGCAGCGTCCGATCGTACGGCCAGGTCTCGATCAGTCGGGTGCACGCCGCGATGATGTCCGCGGCGGCGGGCAGGGTCTGCGCCCGCGCGGGCGCCGCGTGGCCGCAGGAGGCGAGCGCCGGCAGCGCCTCGAACAACGTCCGATCGGCCACCATCGGCGCGAGGGTCGCGCGCAGACCCACATCGCGGTACGCCTCGGCGGTGGCGAGGAAGCTCTCTTCGTCGATGTCCGGGAAGCGGTACACCAGGTCGAACAGCGACGTACACCCCGAGGCGACCAGCTCGGTGGCAACCAGCAGCGCGCTGATGCGGGTGAGCTCGACGGAGCGCTCCGCGCCGGTCCACGGCCCGTTGATCAGCGAGTGCTCGAGCGTCCAATCCCGCGCGATGCCACCGAGGATGCCCGTGTGCGAATGGGTGTGCCCGTTCACGAATCCCGGCGCGACCAGGCGCCGCCGCGCATCCAGGCGCCTCCCATCGACTCCGGCGAACGGATCCGCACCGTGGACCCGGGCGCGGATCTGCGCGATCACGCCGTCTTCGATCAGGAGATCCGCGTCGAGGACATGCTCCGCGTCGGGGGAGAGCACCGCTCCCCCGTGCACGATCAGGCGATCTCGATCGGTCACCGCGAGCCGCCTGACGGGGCGGGGTGTCCGGTTCGCCAGTGATCGGCGATCGCGGCGCGCGTGGTGACCCATACGTCCGGGTGCTGCTGCACATGGTCGAGGAACCGGGCCAACCCCGCTGCCCGCGCCGGATGCCCGCTGAGCCGCGGGTGGATGCTGATCATCATCATCCCGGCACCGTACGCGCCTTCCGCGTACATCACGTCGAAGGCGTCCCTCAGATAGGTGAAGGCGTCCTCGGAGGTCCCCCACCACCCCTTGGCGTACTTGTTGTCGTTGTTGGAGAAGGTGTGCGGGACGACGAGGTGGGGGCGGCCGGCCACCGGGGTCCAGTACGGCAGCTCGTCGTCGTACGCATCGGAGTCGTATCCGACGCCGTGCTCGACCAGCAGGCGCCGTGTGGCCTGGCTCGGCCCGTACCGGCAATACCATCCGCTCGGGATCTCGCCCCAGGTGCGCTCGAAGGAGGCCATCGCACGGCGCAGATGCGATCGCTCCGTCTCCTCGTCCAGCAGGTAGTGGCGGGTGAAACGCCATCCGTGCCCCAGGAGGTCGAACCCCGCCGCGCGGAAGCGTTCCGCGACGGCGGGATTGCGTTCGAGCGCCACCGCACACGCCGACAGCGTCCCCGTCATGCCCCTCTCCTCGAGCAGCCGCAGCACGCGCCACACACCGACGCGTGCCTCGTAGGCCATCAAGGACTCGGCTGCGAGATCCCGTCCCGGCACGTCGGCGCCGGCGGGCACGCCATCGGTGAGGGGTGCCTCGCTGTGCGCGAAACCATCGGGCACGGACTCCTCGGCTCCCGCCTCGTAGTTCACCGTGAGGTTGAGTGCCACGCGCGCCCCGCCCGGCCAGCGCGGGTCGGGGCGTTGGGGACCATAGCCGACGAGGTCACGCATCAGGCCGCCCCAGGTCCACCAACTCGGGAGTGTCGTACGCGCGGTAGCTGTCGAAGAAGGCGTCGGCGTCTTCGAGGAACAGGGATCGACTGACGGCGTCGCCGAGGCGCCTCGCACCGGCACCGAGGCCCGAGTTCATGTTCCCGTTCAACCCCATCGACAGGCGCGCACCGTAGGTGAAGTCGTAGACGCGCGAGACCCACTCGTCCGCGGGTTCGCGCGGGAGGAACTCGAACCCCGGGCCGAGATACGGGTACGCGGCCAACGCGTCGTCCCGCCACTCATCGGGCGCCTGGTAGCGATCGCGCCACCGCGCGATCCGTGGGGCGAGCTCCGCGAGCTCGGGACGCACCTCGAGTTCCACCGATGGCCCGGTGCCGGCGATGACGTGGTCGAACCGGAACGTCCCGGTCGGGGTGCGGACCTCGATCTCATCGTCGATGAGGGCGACGGACTCCCACGGGGACGACACGTGCCAGGAGAACTGCGCGAACCGCGCACACCGGTCCCAGGTGTACTGCGGCACAGGCTGGTTCGTCTGCTGGAAACGGGCCGTGAACCGCCACTTGTCGTCGTCGGAGAGATCGGGGAAGTGTGCCCCGAAGGCGTAGAACTCCATCCATCGGAACGGGTTGACCCGCGGGATCTGTGCGCGTCGGTAGAAGAGGTCTACGCTGCGCGCCCCCGTCTCCAGCGCCTCGCCGGCGTAGTCGAAAGCCGAGGCGCCGCCACCGAGGACGCCGATGCGCTTGCCGCGCAGCGTCTCGGTGTCCAGGGGTGCCCCGGTGTGGTCGTACCGGTCCTCGGGCAGGTTGTCCGCGATGATTCCCGGCACGCTCCACCGACCGTTTCCGGCCATCCCCGTCGCGAGGATCACGCGCCGCGCCCAGCTCCGTCCGACCTGGCCACCCGGCCCGACCGCCCTCACCTCCAGCAGGTCACCGTCGGGGCGGATACCCGTGGCGCGCACCCCGTTGCGCACGGGCGCGGAGGTGACCCGACGGAACCAGCCGAGGTACTCCTGCCAGTGCTCCTTCGGGATGAAGCGGAGCTGCTCCCACGCCGAGTCGCCGTAGCGCGCGCGATACCAGGCCTCGGGGGTCAGCGACGGCACACCCTGGTCCGGTCCGGTCAGATGCTTGGGCGTGCGCAGCGTCCGCATCTTCGCGTAGGTGACCCACGGCCCCTCCCGACCTGCTTCGGCCTCGTCCCACACCTCGACCTCGGTGACCGCGCGGCGCCGCAGGGCGAACGCGAGGGCAAGACCGGCCTGGCCCGCCCCGATGATCAGCACATCGAGCACGCGACGGTCCGGCGTCGACCGGGAGCGCACCCACTCCGGTGTCGGGTAGGAGGTCAGCGCGATGTCTTCGGCCGCCTCGGCTTCGAGGCGGCGCAGTCGGTCGTCGGCGCTCACCGCTGCAGAAGCGCGGTCAGGTCGCGCACGTCCGCGACGCTCTGGATGTCGGCGACCATGTCGACGATCGCCTGCGCCCGCCCGCGGTCCCACGATGCGAACTCAGCGCACTCGTGGAACTTCGCCGCGACCTCCGAGTAGTCCATCGGGTCGGCGGGGCTCCCTTTGCCGAAGGCGGCGCGTCCGGAAACCGTGCGGCCGTCGGTCAGCTCGATGTCGATGATGGTGGTCATCTTCGCGTAGCCGTCCGCTTCCGCCTCGGGATGCACCCCGAACTCCACCTTGCCCAGCGCCTCCTGGACATCCGGGCGCAGCACGACCTCGTCGGTGAACTCGTTGAGTCCCGCGCGGCGCTCCAGCAGCAGGATCGCCATGCAGAACTCCATGGAGAACTTGGCCTGCAGCTCGTTGATCGGACGGTGATGGATGAGCGCGTTGGGCATGTTGTGGTTCGTCCCCACCCGCACCCGGACGACGTCCTCCATACGGAGGTCGTGCGCGTGGATCAGGCGCAGCATCTCGGTCATGCCGGGGTGGGTGAGTGAGCCGGAGGGGTGTGGCTTGATCGACACGCCGGGGCTGTCGAAGGTCCACGGCGATCCCAGGGCGCCGCGGATGGCGCCCTCGTCGTACCCGCCGCCCGCGGCCTGGAAGAAGCCGCGCGGCGCCTCGAGGATCTCCGGGCTCGCGCTCCACCCGGCACGGGCGAAGTCGGTGGCCACGACCCCCGATTCGGACGAGCGGCCGGCATGGAAGGGCTTGGTCATGGTGCCGAAGTTCTCGCGCAGGCCGGCCGACTGACTGCCGGCGATCGACAGAGCACGCCGGGTCTGCTCGACGGTGAGCCCTCTCAGGCGGCTCGCGGCGGCCGCGGAACCGAAGGTGCCGCAGGTCGCGGTCGCGTGGAACCCATGCTGGTAGTGGCGGGGCGAGATCGCCTCGGCGATCTTGCACTCCAGGTCGACGCCGACCAGGTACGCCATGAGCATGTCGGCGCCGGAGAGCCCGAGCTGCTCCGAGACGGCCAGCGCCGAGGGAAGGACCGGCGCGGTGGGGTGTGTGAGAAGGCCGTAGACGCGATCTTCCGCGACCGCGAGTTGCGTGTCGTCGTAATCGTCGGCGTGGATGGCGACGCCGTTGGCGAAGGCGGCGAAGCGCGGGGCGGCACGCAGCCCCGTGCCGATGACGGTGGTCTCGCCGCTCCCGGTGACGCCGGTGGCCGCGAGGTAGTCGTGCACGATCTCGCCCGACTCGGCGACCGAGCCGGACAGCGCCAGTCCGAGCCCGTCGAGGATGGACGCGCGGGCCAGGTCCCCGACCCGCTCGGGCACGCTGGACGCCTCGGTGTCGAGGACGAAACGAGCCGCTTCCGCCGTGAGGTCGACGCCCTTGGTCGGGTCGATCGTCGGAGTGAAGGAAACAGGGGAGGTCATGAAGTGGATCCTTGTCTGTCGGTGCATGCGGAAAGGGGGAACGGGTCGTCCCGGAGGGCGCCGTCGACGGCGTGGGCCGCCGCGAGCAGGCCGCGGTCCTCGCCGTCGGCGCCGAGCAGTTGCAGCCCCATCGGCAGGCCGTCGACCGAGAGGACGGGCAGCGACACCGCGGGGATGCCGAGGTAGCTGGCGGTGGCCGGCATGGTGCGACTTCCGGTGCGTGCGTGGCCGACCGGCGCGGGTCCGACCGTCGAGAGGGTGGCGACGACGTCGACGGCACCGGCGAGCCGGGCATGGGCCTCGCGCAGTCGCCGCCGGAGCGCATGGGCCGCGATGATCTGTTCGTCCGTGAGCGAGCCGGCCCGTTCGACCAGCTCGATCAGACGCGGGTCCGTCTCGGGGTCCGGGGGTGTCAGATGAGGCGAGATGTGGCGTGCGGCCTCGGCGGCGAACACATCGAACATGCGCTCGGTCGACCCGGGGACCAGGCTCTGGAAGGCGGCGAGCGCGTCCTCCGCCGCGGCCGTGAGCGGGGGCGCGCCGACGTCGGCCAGCCGTCGACGCGCGCGATCGAGCGCCTGCCACGCGGCCGGGCCGGCTTCGTCCCCGCCGTCGAGGACGACCCAGCCGATCCGCAGTTCCTCGAGTCGCGGCGGCGGTTCTGGGGCCGCGCGTCCGATGAGGACGGCGTCGACTCGGTCGATGTCTCGCAGCGATGCGGCGATGAGCCCGACGTCGTCGAGGGTCTCGGCGACCGGATGCACACCGGCCATCGGGTAGCGCCCGTGGGTGGGCTTGAAGCCGTAGGCGCCGCAGTACGACGCGGGTCGGATCGTGGAGGCCCCGGTCTGGGTGGCCAGCGCGATCGGCACGAATCCCGCCCCCACCGCGGCGCCGGATCCGGCGGAGCTGCCGCCCGGAGTGTGCCCGAGGGCGTGCGGGTTCCGCGTGGGCGTGGTCGTGCCGCAGGCGAAGGGCGTGCTCGTGGTCATGCCCACCACGGTGGCGCCGGCGTCGACCAGACGTTGCACGACGTCGGCATTGCGGGCGGGGCGACGTCCGCGGGCACGGTCGGACCCCCACTCGGTGGGGTGGTCGGCGCTGTCGATGATCTCCTTGACCGCGACCGGCATCCCGGCCAGTGCGCCACCTCGGTCGTCCCCGGTGGTCCGCAACGGCGCGGTGTCATGATGGGTGAAGGCGCGGACCTCCGGCTCGTACCGGTCGATTCGATCGGCGCTCTCCTCGGCGTAGCCGGCCCCGGCGGTCGGCCCGGGCCACGGTCTCAGCATGGCGCGCTGGTGCGCGGCCCTCACGCCGGCACCTGCGCACGGTACCAGTCGGCCGTCTCCGCGGAGGTCACCGGACGGCACTCCGGGGTCTGCGCGATGAGCTCGACGATCCGCTCCAGCTCGGCGATCCGGTGCGGCACCCCGACGATGTGCGGATGCAGTCCGATCGGCATGACCACCGCACCCCGGGACGCCTCGGCGCGCAGCCGCGTGAGAGTCCGCTCGACCCGGGCCGACAACGCGCCGTCCGGCTGATGCTGCACCTGGTAGACGGTCACATCGTTGTTCTCGACGGTGTAGGGCAGGCCGAGCATGCGATGGGGCCCGGCATCGAGCCACACCGGCCGGTCATCGATCATCCAATCGTGGGAGTACTCGATACCGGCCTCCGCCTGCAGACGCAGCGTGTCGTCGGTCTGGTTCATGCCCGGGCTCAACCACCCCCGGGGGCGGCGCCCGAAACGGGCCGACAGGTGATCGATCGCCTGCGCGATGGCCGCCGCTTCATCGGCGACGCCGTGCACGCTCTGCTGACGTACGCCGTGGGCGAGCACCTCCCAGCCTTCACCCTCGACGAGGTCGGCGACGGCGGGATACTCGGACACCACGGCGGAGTTCACCGCCGCGGACACCCGCCCGCCGAGAGGGGCCAGGGCCTGGGCGACGCGGCGGAGCCCGGCGCGGAGTCCGTAGAGGACCCAGGAGTGATTGGCCACATCGGGAACGACCGTCATCCCGTGCGGCGGCGGCAGCACCGCGCGCGGCATCGGCGCGTCAAGACTCCAGTGCTCGATATTGACGACGAAGGACACGAGGATCGACGCGCCCTCCAGCGGCGCCAGCCCGGTGCCCTCCGCGGACATCTCGAAGGCGGCGGGGGCGCGGCGCGGGGCGGTCATGCCGCTCCCCGTCGTGCGGCCCAGCGCAGCAGCTCCTCGTCGTCGCCGGGCATGCCCAGCATCGACACGCCCACGGGGGCGCCCTCGACGATCCCGGTCGGGACCGACAGCTGCGGCATTCCGCACAGCGACGCCGGAACGACCAGCGGAAGGTTGCGCGCGCGGTAGTCCATGAGGTCGTCGAACGACGCGGTCCGAAGCGGCGCCGGGCCGACGGCGGTCGGAAGCACCAGCAGGGCGTGCTCCAGGTGCTCCGACAGCGCGTGGCTGAGCGCGCGGCGCCCCGCGTCGGCGGCGGCGATCTGCACATCGTCCACCTGCCCGGCGGCGAGGATGCGGTCGCGGATGCCCTCACCGAGCGGCGGGTCCTCGGTGCGCACCCACGCCCCGTTGCTCTCCCACAGCTGCCGGCTCATCAGCGGCCAGAAGGTGTCGACGAGATCCGCCGGCGTGACCCCCGCCGGGCACACCCGCCGGGCCTCGAGGTCGAATCCCCACAGGCGCGACCAGCGCGCCGCCGTGCGCCGGACCAGCTCCACGGTATCGGGGTCGGCGAGTGCGAGCAGGTCCTCCGCGATGACCAGGCGCGAGATCCGCCGCGGTGGCGCCGCGGCGTCCACGAGCGCTTCCAGTGCCGCACCGATCACGTCGGTGCGGCGTGCAAGGAGGGAGACGGTGTCGAAGCTCGGCGCCATCGGCCGGACGCCGTCGAGCGGGATCCGGCCGTGGGTCGTGCGAAGACCGAACAGTCCGCAGAACGACGCCGGGGTCCGGACCGACCCGCCGGTGTCGGTGCCCAGCCCGAGCGCGGCGTCTCCGGCGGCGACCGCCGATGCCGCCCCACTGGAGGAGCCCCCGGGGACGCGGTCCAGTGCGGCGGGGTTCCAGGGGGTCCCGAAATGGGAGTTCACGCCGAACATCCCCGCGGCCAGCTCGTCGGTGGCGGTCTTGCCCATCACCGTCGCGCCCGCCGACAGGAGCCGGGAGACGGCGACGGCGTGCGAGCGCGCCGCCGACCCCTCGAAGGTCAACGCGGGGTTGCCGGCGCCGGTGACCCGACCGGCGACGTCGTAGAGGTCCTTCACGGCCACGGTCACCCCCCGGAGCGGGCCGTCGTCGACCTCGGTGAGTGTGAACTGTCCGCCGGGACTGAAGTAGGAGCCGTCGTTGATCATCGGTCGACCGCGCTCTCCTTCATATGCCGGCGGAGACCGCCGACGATGTGATCGGCGGCACGGCGACGAGCGGCCTCGGCGTCTCCGTCGATGACCGCCGCGGCGATCGCTTCGTGCTCTTCGAGCGACGAGGCGACGTTCTCGCTCACCGTCAGCGCGCGCGCACGGAAGAGGCTGATCTCCCGAGAGATGGACTCGTACTGCCGCAGCAGCCGGGGGTTGCCCGACGCACTCAGGAGCGCGCGGTGGAAGGCGCGGTTGAGCTCGTAGTAGGCCTCCGAGTCGTCGCGCTCGAAGGCGGCTCGCATCGAGGCGAGCAGGTCACGCAGCTCGATCTCGACGGTGGCCTGCCGCCGAGCGGCCGCCAGCTGGCAGGCCAGCCCGAACAGCGCGGAGCGCACCTCGTAGAGGTGGCGGGCGTCGTCTTCGCTCACGGTGCGCACGAACGCGCCCCGATTGGGGAACTGCACCACGAGGCCGTCCTGGGCGAGCGCGGTGATCGCCTCCCGCACCGGGCCGCGACTCACCCCGAGCCGCTCGGCGAGCTGCACCTCGGCGAGACGGTCACCCGGCGCGAGCTCGCCCGAGGTGATGAGTCGCTCCAGTTGATGCCGGACGATCGTGGGGCGTCCGACCGCGGCCGTGTCAGTCACGGGGCCCGTCCTCGACCCCGTAGCCGGCCAGGAACTCCTGCACGCGGGTCTCCGCCTGCGCGAACGGATAGTTGCGGTGCGCGTAGTTCTTCACCACCGCGGGGGATCCGGAGTAGAACCGCTCGTACTGCACGTGCCGACCGGCGAACTCGGTGCCGACTGCGTCCCAGACGAGCTTGAACAGCTTCACCCGTTCGTCGAGGCCGTTCTCCCCCGACCCCATCAGACGCTGCATCGACGCACGCTCATCGGGCTCGAGCAGGTCTGCGGAGGAGGCCGGGAGCTGGATGACGCCGCCGCCGACGAGCTCGCCGAGCAGCTTGATCGCCCTCGGGTAGACGTCGGTCTGCATCCCGAGCGCGGCGTAGAGGAACTGGCCGTCGGGCCGCACGACGCCGACATCGTCGACACCGGCCCGCGCGTAGGCCGATTCGACGAAAGCCTCGATCGTGGTGGCGATCATCGAGATGTCGGCGACGGCGTTGCGCACCGACTCGGATTTCTCGCGTCCGTTGGCCTTGGCGGCCAGTGAGGCGAGCCCGGTGATGAAGCGGAGCTTGGCCGCCAGCCGGATGATCGCCTGGATGTTGCCGAGCTGGTGCGCGGCGGTGTCGAAGAACTGCGCCTGCAGTCCCGCACGGTTTCCGACCAGGAACACGCGCTCCCACGGGATGAGGACCTGGTCGAAGGTCACCATCGCGTCGGATTCGTCGAACCGCGCGGCGAGCGGGTAATCAAACGACGTGCCGAGCGTGGCGTAGGGCCGTCGGGAGATCAGGCGCAGACCCGGCGCGTTCAACGGCACCACGAAGGACAGTGCGCGACGTTCCTCCCCGGGCGCGAGTGGACGCACGCACGTGACGAACAGTTCGTCCGCGACCGCGCCGCCGCTGGCGAGCATCTGGGCACCGTCGACGATGATGCCCTCGGCGCCTTCGTCGACGACCTCCACGGGCTTCACGTGAGACGCGGGGTCGGCCGGATTGGCCTGCGGGGGGACGATGGCGTTCGTGATCCACAGGGAGCGCGACGCGGCGTACTCATGGAACTCCACGACCTTGCCGCTGTGCGGGCGCTCGATGTCGTGGAACAGCTCGGGCTTGCTCGCGAATCCGGCGAGGAGACCCGACACGTGATCGGCTCCGCGTCCGATGAACCCGTGGGTCGCCTCCGACCACTCCTCGAGGGCGGTTCGTCGGGCATCGCTGACCTCGCGTGTGCGGGGGATCGCGTAGATCAGGTGGCGACCGGTCTCCGGGTCGAGCAATCGACTTCCGGAGCTCAGCGCCTGGTCGTACAGCGCGGCGGTCGTCTGCGCGACCCCTGCGAACGCCGGATCGAGCGCCACGTTCTCGACCCGCCGACCGTCCACCCGGATGTCTCGTCCGTCCGACAGTGCGGCGAGGTATTCCTGACCGGTGCGCATTGCCACCTCTTTCGATTGTTGACAATCCGAGCGTAGAGTCGTCGTGTTTCCCCCGTGTTTCGATGGCGTATCACCTCGAGAACCGCGAATACTCGCGAAATCCCGGCAAGACCCTCCCACAGGCTCTTGTCGACAATCGGGAGGCCTCAGGTCGCGACGAGGAAGTCCTGCGCCGGCCCCGCGAAGACCTCTTCGGGGGAGAAGTCCCGCTCGATGAGCCGGTCGCGCCGCAGGTACTCCAGCAGCGTCGCCACCGTGTGCCGGTTCCCCGCGAAGCCCATCGGCCACGGGTCTGCACCCATGAGCGCCTCCGACTCGCGCAGCGACTCCAATTGCCACGGCAACATGGTCGACAGGGCCGTCGAGTCCCACAGATCGGCGCGGGCGAGATCCTGTGCATCGCGGAACGCCCGGTACAGCTGCGGGATGAGCTCCGGCGAGGCCTCCGCGACGTGCCGCTTGAGGCCCACCAGGTGCATCGGCGGGAAGATGCCGGTCTTGCGGAAGTACCGCAGCTCCTCCTCCTGCGGGCGCTCGAACAAGCGCGCAACCCGGCCGGAGGGCCAGGTGGACGGGGCCCGCGCGGTGTAGAGCGCGTCGATCTCGCCGTCGGCCAGCAGCTTCGCGAGTGAGGCGTCCCCGCGACGTTCCACGGTGAACTGCGGCGGGTAGAACTGCGGATGCTCCTCCCCCGCCCGGGCCTGTTCGAGGCCGCCGGTGACATACACGGGCGCGACGCGGTCGAGTCCGTAGTGGTCCTGCAAGATGCCGCGCAACCAGACCGCGGCGGCCATGTCGAACACCGGCACACCGACCCGTCGACCCGCGAGGTCGGCCGGAGAGGCGATACCGGCATCGGCGTTGACGAACACGCACGAGAGGCGGAAGTGCCGCGAGGGGAACACCGGCAGGGCGACGTAGGGATTGTCCTGTCCCTCCTCCATGAGGCGGACGAAGGTCGCGATCGGCAGCTCGACGCAATCGAAGGTGTGCTCGACGAGCTGCTGGTTGAACAGCGCCTGGGTCGGCAGCAACGACACCTCGACATCGACGGGAGCGTCGGGCGATCCGACCCGCACGCGCCCGTCGGCGAGCGGGCGGACCCGGTCCATGCGGGACAGTCCTATCGTGAGCGTCATGACACTGCCTTTCTGCGGCGCGCCAGACGCGCGCCGATGCGTTCTTTGAACGAGGTCGCGAACCGCGGATCGAGCTCCCACTCGATGGGGACGACGTTGGGGATGCGGCCCTCCCAGCCGTCCGGCAGCCGAGCCGCGTTGTTGACGACGACCACGTCCACCCCTTCGAGCCTCGACGAATCGTCCACGCCGATGTGGAAATGCTCGATGGGACCCGAGAAGTACTGGCCGACCACGGCGGCCATCCACGACACACCCCTCGCCGTGGGCGCAGCCACCACGAGGCGGCGCGCATGCCGCAGGTTCACAAGCTGGCGCAGCGCCGACTGGGAGGCGACGAAGGTGATCTCGACGACGTTGTCGAAGTCCGACACGACATCGCTCAGGTCGTTGAGGTGGAAGACCGGCGTCGTGACGATGTCGAACTCGTCGTCGAGGGTGCGACCCCACGCGTCGGCGAGCAGGACCGGCTGCATCTCGAAACCCGACTCCCGTCGCACCAGCGAGTGCATGTGCTGCAGGTCGCGTCGGTTGCACTCCACGAAGGCGATACGGGGAGCGACCTCGAGCTCGTCGACCGCGTCGTCGATCAGGGCGCGGATCTCGTCGAGGGGAACGCCCGAGCGCCACGCCCGACGCAGCACCCGCCGGATCTCGTCACCGATCTCGCCGCGTGAATCCACCACCGGCGTGCCGACGGTCGCGACGTACGTGCCGGTGCGCGGGACGGTCCGCACCAGACCCATCTCCGCCAGGCGACGTACCGCGCGGTCGACCGTGGACGGGTTGGAACCGAGCTCGCCGGCCAGGCGACGACACGAGGGCAGGCGGGATCCGCGGGCGTAGTCCCCGGCACCGATGCGGTCGAGGATGATGCGGTAGACGTCGTCGACTCCCAGCGGCTCCAACGACATGGTCACCCCCGTTCCCCCACCAGCACGAGATTCGGCGCGGCGACCCCGCCGTCCCGCACCCGGTCGAAGCCGGCCCCGCGCAGCAGCTCGACGAGGTCGTCCGAGCGACGGGCGCGACCGGGCGTCTCGATCTGCATCATGAGGTCGAACATCGCACCGAGCGGTGCCGGCGCGTCTCCCGGGATCTCGAGGACCACCACGGCACCCCCGGGTCGCAGGGCGTCGCGGGCGCGGGCGAGCACCGTCCGGGCATCGGCGTCGTCGAGATCGTGCAGCAGATGCGACATCAGGACGGTGTCAGCCGAACCCGGCGCGACTCCCAGTGCCGGCGCCGCGAGCAGGTCGGCCGCGACGACCTCGATGTCCGCGCGACCGGCGAGCTCCTCGCGGCACCACGCGGCGACCTGCGGCAGCTCGACCAGTCGTACGTGTGCACCGCCGTCCGCGAGCGGAACCGCGTACGACCCGAGACCACCCCCGGCATCGACCACGGCACGGCCGGCACCGAGCTCGGCGATGCCGGTCAGGTCGGCGCCGATCATCCGCGCGAGGGTGACCAGCGCGCGCAGGAAGGTGCGGGAAGATGCCGGGTCGTGCTCGAGACGTCGCCGCCACGACGGGATCGTCGGTGTGCCGGTCCGGACCGTCTCATCCAGCCGCTGCCACTGACCCGCCAGGTAGTCCTCCTTGGCGACGAGGTCGCTCAGGGCGCCTCCGCGGGCGAGGTGAGAGGCGACGCCGCGACCGCGATAGGTCGGGACGTGTTCAGAACCGTCACGGACGAGAAGGGCCATATCCGCCAGCGCGTCCAACAGCGTGCGGGTCGGCGCCTCGGCCGTGCCGCACGCACTCGCGACGGCGGAGGCGGTCATCGCCGCGTCGCCGATCGCGCCGAAGACGTCGACACGCACGGCGGTGGCGATCACCGCGGAGCGCTGGTAGGCGGTGACGGCATCGAGCACGCCGTAGGCGTCCATCCCGTCCTCGATCCCGTCGGTCATGACGACCGCTCCCCTCTGCGCACGCTCATGCGCCGCGCCTCATCTGCAGGTACGTCCTCATCGCCGACCACAGCCCTCCGGCCTCCCTCGCCGCGGAGCGCAGCCGCGCACCCGCCGACGGACGGGCGTCGAGGTCGTGCAACAGAGCCGTTGCTGCTGCCCGTCCCGAGACCCCGGACAGGCCGCCGCCGGGCGGGGTGCCGGCGCCGGTGAGGTACAGCCAGGGCACCTCGGTGCGGTGTCCGGCGGCCCCCGGCGGCCGCCACCCGAACATCTGGTCGAGGGTCAGATCGATGTGGTTCGGGTTTCCGGTGCCCCCGATGCGCTGGATCCATGTGCGCGGGCCGGTCACGGTCACCTCGGCCCCCTCGCCGGTCAGGTCGACATCCAGCTGCGCGGACACCGTCTCGATGACCGACTGCGCCGCGCGCTCCTCGGCACGTTCGGTCCAGGCTCCGGATGCGCGCCGCAGCGGCACCACGGTGCTGATCCACGTCGCGCTGCCGGGGCCGCCGTCCTGATCGACACCGGTGACCATCGCCCACGGACGTCGCGGTGCGCGTCCGGCCATGATGTCCCCGAATCCACGGCGCAGATCGTCCAGACCGGTCTGCACGAAGGTGATCGCCTGGTCGCCGCCGGGCAGTCGGGGCCCTTCGCCGGGTCGGGCGATCGAGAGGGTCATCTCGGCGACGTTGAACGAGCCGGACACCAGCGTGCGCGCGGAGGCCGCCATCGCGTCGGGGACGCGATCGAGCAGGGCGGCGGTGCGCACGAGGTCGAGGGAGGACACGACGCGGTCGACGACGACGCCCTCGCCGTCGGAGGTGTCCACCCGCACACCGTCCCGGCTCTGCGTCACGGCGGTCACGGGCGCACCGACACGCACCCGGCCCCCGGCCGCCTCCAGCGCGGCGCGCAGAGCGTCGGCGAGCGCTCGGGATCCGCCGACCGGGCGGACGCCCGGCTCACCGTGCCCGGCAGGCAGGAGGAGCCCCATCGCGCCGCTGCCGGGGGCCCACGGCGGCAGCTGGCTGTGGGCGGCGTACAGTCCGAGCGCCGCGCGGGTGCGCGGATCGGCGAGGCCGTCCGCGATGACGCGTTCGGCCGACATCAGGACGGTGCGGAACAGGTCGTCGCCACCGCGCAGCGACGACAGCATGGTCGCCAGGCTCGTCGGTGTCGGTGGCTGCGCGAACATGTCGACGGCGTCGAAGAGCATGCGGGCCCGTGAGACGAGGGCGAGGTACCGGTCACGGTCGGCGCCGAGTCCGTCGGCCGTCTGCGCGGCGTCAGCGGTGAACAGGCGGTCCTCGCCGTCGACGCGGAACGCCGAGAGCAGCTCGCGCTCCCGCCACGTCAGACCGAACCGCTCCAGGCCGAGCTCGCCCGCTATCGCCCGCATCCCGCCGTGGTCGATGGCGCCGCGTTCGATCACGACACCCGAGGTCGTGCGCTGCGTCCACAGGCATCCGCCGACCTCCGCGGCCTGTTCGAGGACGGTGACGTCGCAGCCGGCGCGGGCGAGCAGCACCGCGGCGACCAGGCCGTTGTGCCCGCCGCCGACGACGGCGACGCGAGTGACATCCGACGATCCGCTCACAGCACCGATCTCCCCTCGCGGGCGAGGCGACTGTCACGCGCGATGTGGCGCGCCAACGGCCGGCTGCGTGCGATCTGCGCGACCTCGTCGACGCTCACGCAGCGATGGTCGTCGACGACACGCCGCCCGTCGACCCACACCGCGGCCACCGACCGGGGCGATGCCCCGTAGACGAGCTGACCGTAGGGGTCGTGCAGCACGGACACGTCGACGGTGTCCTGATAGAGGACCACGTCGGCCCGCTTGCCCGGCTCGATACTGCCGACCAGGTGCGACAGACCGAGTGCCCGGGCGCCGTCGATGGTGCCCATCTCGAACACGGTCCGCGCGTCGATGACGCTCGGGTCCAGGGCGTGCACCTTCTGCAGCAGCGCGGCCGACTTGACCGCCTGAAGCATGTCCTGGGAATCGTTGGAGGCGGCACCGTCGGTGCCGATGCCGACCGCGATGCCCTCGCGACGCAGCGCCGAGACGGGGCACACGCCGGATCCGAGGATCATGTTGGCGACCGGGTTGTGCGCGACGGCCACCTCCCGTCGGGCCAGGAGGTCGACATCGTGGGCGGTGACCCACACGGCGTGTCCGGCGATGACCGGCCGTCCGAGCACCCCGAGGTGCTCGGCGTGCGGGATCGTCCGGCGTCCCCATCGTCCCGCAGCGGTGACCAGCTCCTCGCGGGTCTCGGCCAGGTGGGTGTGGATCGACCATCCGGCACGTTCGCACGCGTCGACCCCGGCGGCGAGGAGGGCATCGCTCTGTCCGAGCAGCGTGCCGATGCCGTACCGGAAGGTCACCAGTTCGGTGGCCGCAGCCGCCGCGTGCAGCGCGTGGTGCTCGTCGAGGATCTCCTCGACGCCACCCCACGGGCCGGCGTCGGGGTCGGCGAGGTCCTCCGCGCCGAAGGAGACCACGCCGCGCAGTCCTGCCCGCTCGAGCCCCTCGACCACGCCGAGGCTGGCGAATGACCCGCGGTTGGCGTGGACGAACATGTCGTTGACGCACGTGACCCCGCTCAGCAGAAGCTCCACCGCCCGCAACGCGGTGCCCTCCGCAGCGTCCTCGGCGGTGATCACATCACCGACCGGGCCGACGATGTGCTGACCCCACTCGAACAGCGTCAGTTCTGACCCCATGCCGGTGGCGAGGGCCTCCGAGAGGTGGGTGTGGGTGTTGACCCAGCCGGGGGCCACGATCCCGGTGCCGTCGCCCACGACCGGCGCTTCGGGTGCGCGGGCAAGGACCTCGGCCGCCGGCCCCACATCGACGACGGCGCCCTCGCGGATGCGCACCGCGCCGTCCCGCACCGCACCCGACGCCGCCGCGGTCAGCACCCACGCGGCCCGGATGACGACGTCGTCGCGTTTGGGCGGGATCATCGCGCCGCCCCTCCCGCGCTGATGCCGATTCCGGCGGCGACGACGTCTCGCAACGTGGCGGCGAACAGATCGATCTCGGCCTCCGACACCACCAGCGGCGGGGTCACACGCACCGTTCCGGCGGAGTTCAGCACCGATCCGACCAGCACGCCGCGCTCCTGCAGGGCCCTGGCGACCGCGTTGCCGTCACCGGCGACCTCGAACGCGCACCACAGCCCGCGCCCCCGCACGTCGACGACGCGGTCGGGATATTCCGCCTGCACCTCGCGCAAGCGCGCTCGCAGGTGTTCCCCGCGTCGCGCGGATGCCTCGACGAGACCGTCGCGCACCATGACGTCGAACGCCGCGATGCCGGCGGCGCACGACACCGGATTCCCGCCCATCGTCGTCAGGTGCGACAGCGGCGGATCGACGAAGGTGGCGAAGATCTCTTCCGTCGATACGATCGCGCCCAGCGGGAGCCCGCCGCCGACGGCCTTGGCCATCGTGATGATGTCGGGCACGACATCCCAGTGCTGGTGGGAGAACCACATGCCCGAACGTCCCATGCCGCCCTGCACCTCGTCGACGATGAGGAGGGCCCCGGAACGATCGGCCAGTGCCCGGAGGCCCGGAAGGAAGTCATCGTCGGGGACGCGGATCCCGCCTTCGCCCTGGATGGGTTCGACGATGACCGCGGCGGTGCGCTCGTCGATGGCCGCCGCGGCGGCGTCGAGGTCGCCGAACGGTACGAACTCGACCTCCGGCAGGAGCGGTTCGAACGGTCGTCGCCACTCCTCGCGCCAGCTCACCGACAGCGCGCCGAGCGTGCGCCCGTGGTAGGAACGCTCGAAGGCGACGAACTTCGGGCGCCCGGTGTACTTCCGGGCGAGCTTCAGCGCACCCTCGGTCGACTCGGCACCGCTGGAGGTGAGGTACGCGACATCCAGCCCCGGGGCGGTCACGGAGGTGATGCGCTCGACCAACTCAACCTGCTCCGGGATGACGAAGCGCCCGTACACGTTCACGTGCGCGTACCGCGCGGCCTGATCGGTGATGGCGGCCACCACGTCGGGGTGGGTGTGTCCGACGTTCGCCACGGCGATGCCGGACGTCATGTCGAGGTAGTCGCGCCCGTCCGCGGCGGTGAGGGTGCAGCCGTGCGCGCGCGCGACGACGAACTCCTTGCGTCCGGGGACGGTCTGCGACAGATGCCGCGCGAACCGGTCGCGGTAGGAGTCGATGCTCGCTGCGTCGAGGGGGGTCGTCTCGCCCATGGTCTTCCTCAGTCCTCCGCCTGCGCGTCCCACGTGGGACGCAGATTGCGCACCGCGATGAAGCGGGAGCGGGTCAGTTCGTCGATCGTGTAGCCGATGCCCTCGCGGCCCGCGCCGGCGAGTGAGACACCGCCGAAGGGGACCACGGGGGGTCGGTAGTTGTTGGTGCCGTTGACCACGACCCCGCCGAAGTCCAGCTCCGCCGCCAGGGACATGGCGCGGGGGATGTCGGCGGAGAAGACCGCGGCTGTCAGGCGCAACGACGACGCATTGGCGACGGCGAGCGCCTCGTCGGCCGACGAGACCGGCACGACGGTGAACACCGGGCCGAAGATCTCGTCGTCCACGGCCACCGCCGCGGAGGTGGGCACGTCGGCCAGCAGGGTGGGGGCGAACCACGCTCCGTCGTTGGCGGTACCGCGCACACGGCGGGCGCCGGAGGCGACCGCCCGATCCACCTGGCCACTGACCCGCGCGGCCGATCGCTCGTCGATGAGCGGCCCCAGTCGCGCGGACTCGTCGAGCGGGTCGGTGGGCGCGAGAGGGGCAAGTGCCGCGTCGAGCCGGGCGGTGACCTCGTCGGCCACGTCGCGGTGGACGACGAGGCGCTTGGTGGCGGCGCAAGCCTGACCGTTCATCAGCAGTCGGCCGCGCAGCGACTCCGACACCACGAAGTCCAGATCGGCGTCGGGCAGGACGATCGCCGCACCGTTGCCGCCGAGTTCCAGGTGCAGGGGGCGCAACTGGGCCGCCGTCGCGGTCGCCACGCCGACGCCCGCGCCGACCGAGCCGGTCAGCGACACCGCATCGACGCCGTCCGCCGCGCACAGCGCCGCCGAGGCGGGGGTGTCGGCCGAGACGATCTGCAGCACGTCCTCGGGGATCCCGGCCTCATGCATGAGGGCGACCACCCGCCCGGCGGCGAGCGGGTTCTGCGGCGGCGCCTTGACGATGACGACGTTCCCGACGGCGAGGGCCGCGGCGGCCTTCTCGACCATCAGCTCGATGGGGAAGTTGAACGGGATGACGGTGACCACCACGCCCAGCGGCACCCGTTCCACGATGGTCAGGTCGCGCTCTCCACCGGGGAGCGCACCGGTGGGGGCGATGTCACCGGCGCGCATGCGGCCGAGCTCGGCATTGGCCTCCATGAGACGCACGGCACCCCGCACCTCGAAGCGGGCCTGCGCGATGACCTTGCCGGACTCGCGCGCGTGCAGCCGCGCGATCGACTCGGCGTCGGCTAGCATGAGCTCGCACGCGCGACGAAGCGGATCGGCGCGTTCGTGCGGTGCACGACGTCGCCACCCCGCCAAGGCCCCTCGGGCACGCGCGACGACGGCCGGGACCTCGGACACGGCGATGGTCTCCACCTCGCCGAGCAGCTCGCCGTCGGCGACCCCGCGGATCAGCTGCCCGCTCATGCCGGCACCTCCGCCGAGGAAGAACCGGCCCGTAACGCGGCCTCATCCAGCCAGCGGGCGAGGGCGCGCAGCGCTTCGGGGAGCCCCAGCGGGGTGTCGTTGCCGTCTCCGCGGGCGTAGACCGCGCGCACCGCGCCGGGAGAGCCGCCGCGACCTTCGCGCGTCAGGCGATCCGCAAGCTCTGTGCGGGCACGGTCCAGGTCATCCTGGGTGGGCATGATCGCGATGTCGGGGGCGTCGAGGTCGCCCACGCCGATGAGGGGGAGTTCCCGGTCGTCGTGTCCTCGACGGGACTTCGCGATCCCGTCGAGGTCGCGCTGTGCGCTTCCGGCGAGGAAGCTGCGGTGCGTCAGGCCGGGGGAGAGCCACGCACCGATCCCGGCGTAGGCGCCGCCCACCCGCCGGAAGGTCTGCGCGATGACCTCGGCCATCCTGTTGTGCATGACGACGTACGCCTCTCGCTCGCCGGGCCCCCACTTCCACCCGCCGCTCGCGGCGGGTGTCGCGGTGAAGGCGGGGTGCTCCGGCGAGACCGATGTGCCGCGCGCCTCGAACAGGCCGGGGTCGTCATACGAGGTGGCGGGGCTCTGTCGCCCGTCCCACCGGTACACCAGCGGGTAGGGCACGACGCCGAGGGGTTCGGAGATGACGAACCGGTCCAGGACGATCCCGTCCCTCTCCCACGCGGAGACATCCAGCACGGAAGGGTCTTCGCCCTCGTCGAGCAGCGCGAGCAGCTCGCTCGGGGTCTCGACGCCTCCGGTCGGTCGCCACCCCGCGGCCAGGAGCGCAGCATTGATGGCTCGATGCTCGCGACTGACCGGGTAGGGCTTGTACTTGCAGCACGGCACGAGCAGGGCCACACGCGGCCGCCCGTCGGACGCCGGTTCCCAGCGTTCGGAGATGAAGGTGATCCACTCCGCGATGAGCGGGTGCGACAGCGCGTCGACGTTCTCCTGCGGGGAGTACAGGCACAGCGAGGGATCGAGCACGAACGGCGCCCGGATCTTGCGCTGCGACGAGGGGAATCGGGCGGCACGCGAGAGCGTGGATGTGTCTGCGGTCATGGACGTGCTCCTTCGGCCGTGTCGGCCAGATCGGACAGGTGGGGCAGACCCGCGGCGGTCACCAGCTGCGCCGCCAGTGGACGCGAGCGGGCGACGACCTCGGCGGCGTCCACACGGGTGACCACGCCGCCGCGGACACTGCACTCGCCGTCGACCCAGACCGATGAGATGTCGCGGGCACCGGCGGCGAACACCACCGCCTGATAGGGGTCGTGGATGTTCGCCAGCGCGAGCGAATCACCGTCGAACTGCACGAGGTCGGCCGCTTTGCCCGGTTCGAGCGAACCGATCGTCCGATCCATCCGCAGGGCGCGCGCCCCGCCGATCGTCGCCATCTCGAACGCGTCGACGGCGCTCAGCGCGGTCGCCTGCTGGTGGTGGACGCGTGCCAGGAGGGCGGTCGATTTGATCGCCTGCATCATGTCCTGGCTGTCGTTCGAGGCGGGACCGTCGACGCCGATTCCCACGTCGATGCCCATGCGCCGCAGCTCGGCCGCGGGGGCGACGCCCGACGCGAGGATCATGTTCGACACCGGGTTGTGCGCGACACCCACCCGGTTGCGGGCGAGGATGTCGCGGTCGTGCGGGTCGAGCCACACGCAGTGCGCCGCGAGAGTGGGGGCGCGGAAGAGTCCCTCGCGTTCGCAGTGCGCCACGGCGGTCACGCCGGTGCGCTGCACGGTCGCGGTGACCTCCTCGCGAACCTCCTGCAGGTGGATGTGGACGCCGTGGCCCCCGCCGGTGGCGAAGTCGACCGATCGCGCGAACATCGCCTCGCTCTGTCCACCGACGGCACCGATACCGACCCGGAAGGTGGACAGCCGGCTGGACCGAGCCGCCTCGAGAAGGGCCTCGTGCTCGTCGAACTCGGCCTGCACGCCCAGCGTCGATCCGACATCGCCGGCCCCGAAGGACACCACGCCGCGCAGGTTCAGGTCGTCCAGCGCAGCCACGACACCCGGTGTGACGGGGGCGGCGGGCCGCGGATCGGCGACGAACATGTCGTTCGCGGTCGTGATCCCGCTCATCAGCATCTGCGCCCCCGCCAGAAGCGTGCCGACGTACGCCTTCTCCCGGTCGAGGAAGGGCGAGACGGGACGGATGAGCGCATGGATCCACTCCCACAGCGTGAACTGCGAAGCGATGCCGGTGATCAAGCCCTCCGAGAAGTGTCCGTGGGTGTTGACGAACCCGGGCGTGACGATGTCGCGCGCCCCTCCGTGCACGGGGATGTCGGGGTGGGCGGTCCGCAGCGCGGCGTACGTGTCGACGGCCGCGATGCGTCCCTCGACGATGTGCACGGCGCCGTGACGGATCACCGCGGGCGTCTCGTCGGACGCCGAGGCGGTGAGCACGTATGCGCCGCGGACGAGGAAGGAACTCATCGGTTCCCCTCGTAGTCGAATTCGTCGCCGCGGACGCGGGTGAGTCCGGCGTAGAGGTCGGGGCGTCGGGCGCGGAGCAATCCCGGGATCGAGTCGAAGGGTTTGGGTTCGGCGAGCGAGTCGTCGGTGTCCCGCAGCCACCGTGCGCGGGCGAGGTCGAGGCGTGCGACGGCGAGTTCTGCGCGTCCGGCCTCGACGAGCACATGTTCCGGTCCCGCGACCAGCGCCGCTCCCTGCTCGTCGCCGTACAGGTTGTTCGTCAGCGCGAGGTGGCAGAGGTTCTCGATCGCGCGGGCGCGGGCGATGACCTGCCAGTTCTTCGTGAGTGCGGTGAAGTGCCCACCCGCCGGCGAGAGGATGATCTCCGCCCCGCGCAGAGCCAGGACACGCGTGGTCTCCGGGATCCACAGTTCCGAGCACACGGCGATACCCATCGGGATCCCGTCGAGTTCGAAGGACCCGAGCTCCCGACCCGGTGCGACGAACCCGCCGGTGTCGGCGCTGGGGACGGTCGCCGGGTGGGTGCGCTCGTAGCGCAGGACCGTCCGCCCGGCACGGTCGACGACGTAGACCACCAGGCGCCATAGTCCGTCCTCGCACGCCTCCATGCGGCTCCACACGACGTTGATGGCCGCCTCGCGGGCGGCGGCGGCCAGCGGACCGGCGGCGTCGTAGTCCTGCCCCTCGCGGAACGGTCCGGGGCTGTGCTCCGGGAAGAGCACGAGGTCGCTTCCCCGCGCCGCGGCCTCGGCGACCAGGTCCACGGCGTGGGCGACGTTTGCCGAGTGGTCCGGCTCGGTGCGCACCCGCGGCTGTGCGACGGCGAGCGTATAGCTGTCGGCGGTGTCCGTCACGGTCGGCTCCTCTCGCGCCGGGCTGTACCCGTGCGTCACTGTCTCCTGTACCCGGCACCCGAAACGCTAGCCCGCGGGTCGGCGCACGAACGGCTCGGGAAGCAGGCTGGAACGCTCTTTTTACAGGGTGGTTACAGGTGCACCCGCCGCGACCAATCGCCGTTACAGAGAGGGAGACAGGGAGACAGTCGGGGCGATCGCGGCCGTCCCGATCGCCGATCTGTGTCTGTGTCACCCGCCCGGTAACAGGGACTCGCACGGATTCGGGGCCTTCGTAAACAGGCGGTAAAAGCCTCCCCCGTCGCGGCGGTGCGGGCGGGTTCACGGTGCCACTCTCAGGGATACACACCGCCGGATCGTCTGCCCCGCAGCACCCGAGGACCACCCGGGCACGACGCCGCATCGATGAAAGGGCAACCATGAGAAGACGCACTCTGACCGCGGCACTCGGCCTCGCCGCCGCCGCCGCACTCGTCCTCACCGCGTGCGCGGGGGAGAGCACCGAGACCACCGACGACGCCGGCGCGGAGCCGGAATTCACCGTCGGCGTCGCCTACGACCTCGGCGGACGCGGGGACGGCGGGTTCAACGACCTGGCCTGGGACGGCGCCACCGAGGCCGCCGAGGCCGCCGGCGGCGAGGTGATCGAGTCGACGGCACGCGCGGAGGACACCGACGCAGACCGCGTCGCGCGCCTCGATCTCATGGCCCAGGGCGGCGCCGACCCGATCATCGCCGTCGGCTACCTCTACGCCACGGCACTGACCGAGGTGGCGCAGAAGTATCCCGAGACGTCGTTCGCGATCGTCGATGACGACACGGTCGACCAGCCCAACGTCACCTCGCTGATGTTCGCCGCCAACGAGGGCTCGTTCCTGGCCGGCGTCGCCGCGGCGCTGGAGTCCACCACGGGCAAGGTCGGTTTCATCGGCGGCGTGAACATCCCGCTGATCAACGAATTCCAGGCCGGATTCGACGCCGGCGCGCTCGCGGCCGACCCCGACATCGAGCTGTCGGCCGGCTACCTCACCGAGCCCCCGGACTTCAACGGCTTCAACGACCCGCAGCGGGGAGCCGAGGCGGCCAACGGCATGTACGACTCGGGGGTCGATGTGATCTTCGCCGCCGCCGGCGGTTCGGGCCTGGGGGTCTTCGAATCCGCCGACGCCGCCGGGACCTGGGCGATCGGCGTCGACAGCGACCAGTACACCACCACGGACGAGCCGCTCAACGAGGTCATCCTCACGTCGATGCTCAAGCGCGTCGATGTCGGTGTCTCCTCCTTCATCGACAGCGTGCTCGACGGCACCGTGACCGCCGGCACGACCGTGTACGACCTCTCCTCGGGGGGTGTCGGCTACGCCACCTCGGGTGAGTTCCTGTCGCCGGAGACGATCGAGGCCATCGACGAGTTCGCCGCGCAGATCACCTCGGGCGAGATCGTCGTACCGGCCACCCTCGACTGAGCCACCGGGAGCACCGCCATCATGGATCGACCCGCCGTCGAACTCACCGGGATCACGAAGACCTACCCGGGAGTCATCGCCAACGCCGATGTCAGCATCTCGGTCGCGGCGCAGACCGTGCACGCGATCGTCGGAGAGAACGGCGCGGGCAAGTCGACCCTGATGAAGGTGCTCTACGGGGCCACCCGCCCCGACAGCGGCTCGATGCGCGTGGCGGGTGAGCCGACCTCGTTCGGCTCACCCGCCGACGCCATCGACGCCGGTATCGGAATGGTCTTCCAGCACTTCAAACTCGCCGACAACCTCAGCGTGCTCGACAACGTCATCCTCGGCGCGGAGCCCCTGCGGCGGGGCGTAGTCGACCGCGCCGGCGCCCGCCGGCGGATCCTGGAGATCTCTGAGCGTTACGGTCTCCAGGTCGACCCCGACGCGATGGTCCGCGACCTCGGTGTCGGAGTCCGGCAACGCATCGAACTCATCAAAGTGCTCTACCGCGGCGCGAAGATCCTCATCCTCGACGAACCCACCGCGCTGCTGACCGTGCAGGAAGCGGAAGACCTCCTGCAGCGGTTGCGTGAGATGTGCCAGACCGGGCTGACCGTCATCTTCATCTCCCACCACCTCGACGAAGTGCTTGCCGCCAGCGACCACATCACCGTCATGCGGGCGGGCCGCGTCGTCGCCGACGTCGCCCCGGGCGACCTCGCCGCCGCCGACCTCGCCGTCCTCATGGTCGGCACCGCCCCGCTCGAACTGCCCCGCCGACCGCGCCGGGACGGCCGCTCGGATGCGCTCGAACTGCGCGATGTGGCGGGTACCAGTGAGACCGGTGCGCGACTGAACGGCATCGACCTTGTCGTCCGCCGCGGCGAGATCGTCGGGGTGGCCGGGGTGGAAGGCAACGGTCAGGACGAGCTGATCGAGGCGGTGCTCGGCGTCCTCCCCCTCAGCAGCGGATCGGTCGTCCTCGACGGACGCGACCTCGCCGGCGTCGCCACCGTCCGCCGTCGCGCCGAGGGCATCGGCTGCATCCCGCAGGATCGACAGCGGGAGGGCCTGCTGGTCGACCAGCCGCTGTGGATGTCGCGCCTTCTCGGCCACACCCACGACCGCCATCTGGCCCGCCGCGGCCATGTGCGGGTCGGACGTGTCCGCGCCGCGGCGCAGCACGTCGTGCAGACCTCCGACGTGCGCACCCCCGGCATCGACGTGCTCGCCTCGGCCCTCTCGGGCGGAAACCAACAGAAATTCATCGTCGGACGCGAGCTCGACGCGAGACCGACGCTCCTCATCGCGGCCCAGCCCACGCGCGGGGTCGACATCGGAGCGCAGAGACAGATCTGGTCGCGTCTGATCGCGGCCGCGAACGAGGGGATGGCGATCCTGCTGATCAGCACCGACATGGAAGAGCTGACGACGCTCTCCGACCGTATCGCCGTCATCTCCCGCGGACGCATCACCGCCGAGTTCGACGCGGAGACCGCCTCGCGCGCCGCCATCGGCCGCTCCATGACGGCGGGCGCGGCATGAGTGCCGCATCCGGTCGCCTGCGATCCCTGCGCGACCTGCTGCACCGCGCCGTCAACGGTCCGCGTCTGGCGACGACCTCACTGCAGATCGTCGCGGTGGCGCTTTCCCTGGTGTTCGCGATGCTGCTCCTGGGTGTCGTGCTCGCGCTGTACGGCACCAGCCCCACCGCCGTCGTGTCCGTCGTCGGTCAGTATGCGATGACCCCCGAGGGCTGGGTCGCGATCGTGAACAAGGGCACGACCTACTACATCGCCGGCCTCGCTGCGGCGATCGGATTCCGCATGTATCTGTTCAACATCGGCATCGACGGCCAGTACCGACTCGGCGTGTTCTTCGCCGCCGTCGTGGGCGGATGGCTCTCCCTCCCCTGGTTCCTGCACATCCCGATCATGGTCGCCGTCGCCGCCGCGGTCGCCGGCGCCTACGCCGCGATCGCCGGCTATCTCAAGGCCCGTCGCGGGGTCTCCGAGGTGATCAGCACGATCATGCTCAACGCGATCGCCACCGGGGTCATCGCCTATCTCATCTCCCCCGACCAGCTCGGCGTGCAGGAGGAGGGCAGCAACAACATCCAGACCGCCCTCATCCCCGAGAGCGGGTGGCTCCCGGCGATCACCATCCCCGGCGCCGGGGAGGTCTACGGCTTCGCCGCCATCGCCGTGCTCATCGGGGTCGCCTACTGGTACGTCACGACACGCACGCGGTTCGGTTTCCAGTTGACGGCCGTCGGCGCCGCTCCGCGCGCCTCGCTGCTGGCCGGCATCGACCCCAAGCGCATGATCCTGCTCACCATGGTCGTCTCCGGCGTGATCGCCGGGCTGTGCGGCATGCCCGAACTGCTCGGTTCGACGCACCGCTACGGCATCAGCTTCCCCGCCGGACTGGCCTGGGCCGGGCTGTCCATCGCCATCGTCGGGCGGAACCATCCACTCGGCGTCGCCCTTGCGGCTCTGCTCTGGGCGTTCCTCGAACGGTGCTCGGTTCCGCTGGACCTCATCGGCATCCCCAAGGAGGTGGTGCAGGTGGTGCAGGCCATCGTGGTGCTCGCCGTCGTCACCTCCTACGAGCTGGTGCACCGCTACTCCGCATCACGCGAGCGCCGACGGGCCGCACGCTTCGCCGCCCGAGAGGAGGTTCCGGCATGACCGTCACATCCCCCCGCCACGACCTGACACCCGCCACCCGCACGCGCCGCGTGCCGCGGTGGGTATGGGTGGTGCTGATCGCCATGTCGGTGCCGCTCGTCGCCGTCCTGGCCGAGACACCCGACCTCACCTCCGAGGGCCTCACCGGGGCCACGCTGCGCTTCACCGTTCCCATCCTCCTGGCCGGCCTCGGCGGGCTCTGGGCCGAACGCGGCGGCACCCTCAACATCGGCCTCGACGGCATGATGATCATCGGATCGTGGACCGGAGCCTGGGTCGCGCTGTCGTACGGGCCGTGGGCCGCCCTCCTCGGAGGCGTCGTCGGGGGCGCGTTCGCGGGGGTGTTCCAGGCGCTGCTGACCCAGAACCTCGGCGTGGACCAGGCGATCTCGGGAATCGTGGTCAACATGATGGCGATCGGTCTGGTGCGCTTCCTGTCGTCGGTCACCTTCGCCGAAGAGCCCGGGGGCAGCATCACCCAGTCGCCGACGCTGGAGCAGCTGCCACTGGTGAGCCTTCCGGGGGCGGAGCTCCTGCTGGGCCCGCTCGCCGGCCACGGCATCCTGTTCCTCTCCGACGCCGCCGCGATCACGCTCGGACTGGTCACCGACGTGTCGGTCGGCACGCTGCTGGCCTTCTCGCTCGTGCCGATCACGTGGTGGGTGCTGGCCAAGACCCGCTTCGGACTGAGGGTGCGCGCGACGGGTGAGAACCCGGCCGCCGCGGACTCGCTCGGCGTCTCGCCGTACCGCATCCATTACCTCACCCAGGGCATCTCGGGCGCGCTGGCGGGCCTGGGCGGCGCGTACATGGTGGTCGTCGCCAGCTCCCTCTACCGGGAAGGTCAGATCGCCGGCCGCGGATTCATCGGCCTGGCCACCGTGATCTTCGGGAACTGGCACCCCGGAGGCGTCCTCACCGGAAGCCTCCTGTTCGGCTTCACCGACGCCCTCCGCACCCGGCAGGAAGCATCGGTGAACGCCCTGCTGCTGCTGGGCGCGGCGATCCTCCTCGCCCGGTGCGTATGGCTCGTGGCCGCGGGCCGCCGCAAGGAATCGCTCTGGTACGGAGCGTTCGGCCTGCCGGTGCTGCTGTGGTATCTGTTCGGCGACGGCGTCCCCAGCGAACTGGTGAGCATCGCCCCGTACCTGGTCACGCTGGTCGTGCTCATGGCCGCGCACCACACCCTGCGGCCTCCCGCCGCCGTCGGGGTCCCCTACCGACGGTCGGAGGAATGACCCGTGTCCGTCCTCCTTCCGATCGATTCCGGTCGCAGCGCCGCATGGTCGTACCCGGTCCTCGCCGACGCCCGCGCCGCGCACGCGACGTGCCGCGACGTCACCCTCGACCTGGACCGACTCGCACAGGTCGCCGACTGGATGCAGTTCGAGACATTCCCCGCGGTCGAGCCCGACCCGCCGGCCCCCGGCGACAGCGGGCCGACGCGCGAGGCGCAGATCGACTTCACCCTCGTCACCGGTGCGATCAATTTCGCCTACACCGACTTCGACACCCGGGTGCCGTGGTCGATCGAGGTCGCCGGGCGAGAGCTCATCGACGCCGACGCGATGTTCGTCCGGTTCGAGCAGGCGATCGCCGCGGGGATCCCGGCCCTCGAGGGGGCCTGGCTGGCCGAGGTCACGCCGGCGACCCTCGGCGAGATCCTCCACGGTCCCCGCCCGATCCCGATGCTCGCCGAACGTGCGGCCGTGCTGCGGGCGGTCGGCCGCGTGCTGGTCGATCACTACTCCGGTCGTTTCCACGCGTTCGTCGACGACTGCCCGCCGCGCCTGTACGCCGATGGCGCCGGGATGCTCGAGCGCCTGACGCGCGAGTTCTCCGCCTACGACGACGCCTCTGTGCTGCATGGGCGCACGGTACGGATCGACAAGCTCGCGCAGCTGGCGGCCTGGATGCTGCACCATCGCGGACTGGTCCGCTTCGACGACATCGACGCCCTCTCCGCGTTCGCCGACTACATCGTTCCTGCGGCGCTGCGCGCGATGGGCGTGCTGCGTTACTCCCCGCCCTTGGCGGAAGCCGTCGACGAGGGCACGTTGCTGCCGGCCGGGTCGGCGTGGGAGAACGAGATCCGCGTGCAGACCGTCTACGCCTGCGGCCTGTTGACCGACGCCCTGAACGCCCGACGTCCGGACACGCC
The DNA here is from genome assembly GCF_034531355.1 of Microbacterium xanthum. Lineage (NCBI taxonomy): Bacteria > Bacillati > Actinomycetota > Actinomycetes > Micrococcales > Microbacteriaceae > Microbacterium > Microbacterium xanthum. The sequence continues at coordinate 1,087,733 of NZ_JAWHUE010000001.1, read as the reverse complement.
GCTGATCGTCCCCCAGATCGACTTCCGGCTGTGGTCGGCGTTCCACGACCGCATCCGGCCGCATCACCTGACAAAGACCACCGCCTACTGAGAGTCTCCATGCGCCTTCTCCGCGACGTCCGTGACATTCCCTACGACCGCACCGGCGAGCGTCTGCCGATGATCCTCGACGTCGACACCGGCATCGACGACACCCTCGCGTTGATCTACGCCGCGGCCCACCCCGACATCGAGCTGGCCGGCGTGACGTGCGTGGCCGGGAACGTGCCCCTCGACGATGTCGTGCACAACACGCTCGGCGTGCTCGAGATCGCCGGGCGCGCCGACGTGGAGGTGGCCGCAGGCGCAACGGGACCGGTCGCCCGGCCTCTCGAGACCACGCCGGAGACCCACGGCCCCCATGGCATCGGTTATGCGCAGGTGTCGCCGAGCACCGCCGCCTCCGACCGGCACGCGGTGGACCTCATCGTCGAGACCGCGCGGCGTCGGCCCGGCGAGATCACCCTGGTGACGCTGGGTCCGCTCACGAATCTGGCGGCCGCGGTGCTCGCCGAGCCCCGCCTGCCGCTGTTGCTGCGCGACGTGTTCATCATGGGCGGGACGTTCTTCGAGGCCGGCAACGCCGCCCCGCGCGTGGAGTGGAACATCCACGTCGATCCGGAGGCGGCCAAGATCGTCTTCCACCGGTGGAGCGTGTGCGCCGAAGACGGCGCGGCACCGCTGACGGTGATGGGCCTGGACGTGACCGAGACCTCGCGGATCGATGCATCCGGTCTCGCCGACGTCGCTCGGGCCTGCGGCCTTCCGGTGGCCGCCGACGACGACGTCGCGATCATGTCGACCGCGTTCGGGGACCCGCTGCTCGACCTCGTGCGTGACAGTCTGCGCTTCTATTTCGAGTTCCACGAGATCGCCGACGGCTTCTACGGGGCGCACATCCACGACCCGTTCGTGGTCGGCGCCGCCCTGGACCCGTCCCTCATCCACACGCGGGCGACCGTCGTCGACGTGCAGGTCGGTGGGGTGATGACCGATGGCGAGACCGTCGCCGACTGGCGCGGTCATCTCGACAAGGGCGTGAACGCCCGCGTCGCCGTCGCCGGTGACGGCGCGGCGTTCGGAGAGCGGCTGCGGAGCCTGCTCGCCGACGCCGCGTCGCTCTGAGCCGCCTCCGCCGGTCCGGCCCCCCGCGGACCCACCCGCCACCGGAGGCACGGCGAAGGCCCCGCCCTGAGGCGGGGCCTTCGTTGTGGGCCGTCAGCCCTGCAGACCGATGCTGGGGTCGATGAACTCGTTGGTCACCAGCGTGTCCGGGGTGATCTCCGTCACGTCGTACTCGGTGTACTCGCCGACGAGGTCGATGAGCTCCTGCACACGCGCGGTGTCGTAGCTGCCGAGGGCTCCGTCCGAGCCGTTGCCGACCAGGCCGAGTTCCTTCTGCTTCTCGATCGACCACTCCGCGAGGTCCTCGGTGTAGATCCAGCCGGTGTCGTACTCGTCGACCAGTTCGACGATGAAGGCGTTGGTCTCCGTCGGGTCTTCGATGTAGGCCACCTCGGCGCGCTGCATGATCGGGATCAGCTCGCTCAGGCAGTCCGCCTGCTCGGTCACGTCCGCCTGGCGCACGACCATCGACTGGAAGTACTCGGCGAAGCCCAGATCGTGGATCAGACCGATCTCGACCGGCTTGCCCCACTCCTCCGCAGCCTCGACCTCGTACATGTACGGCTCGGCCGACGCGAAGCCGACCTCGGCGACCGAACCGCCGGCGGCGATGAAGCTGGCGGGCTTCGGCGCATCGGACTGGTCGACCTGGCTCTCGGTGATGACGCCCGTGCCGAGCAGGTAGTCCTGCCACACGGTCTGATCCGAGCCCATGAGGATCGTGACGTCCTCATCCTTCAGATCGGCGATGCTCTCCACCTCGGGATAGGTCTCGGGGTCCCAGTAGATCGAGTAGGGGCTGACCTCGAGGGTGGACATGACGCCGACCACCGGGTTCGACTCCACGGCGGGGATCGTCTCCGTGACGCGTCCGTAGCCCATGAAGATGTCGTCGTCCTGGTACAGCAGCGACTGCACCGGCTGGTAGCCGACCGACGACCCGCCGATTCGGATCTCCACGTTGACGCCGGCGGACTCGTCGCCGTCCATCAGGGTGCCGGTCACCGACTTGTTGTCCGTGTCGATCGTGTAGTCGTCACCGACGAGCTCGTAGATGCCGCCGTGCTCGGACTCCGGCTCCCAGTCGGCCTGGATGACGATCGTCTCGGGGCAGACGTCGGTGAGGACTCCGGATGCGGCCGCTTCGGTCGGTTCCGGGTCGGAGGAGCTCGAGCAGCCCGCGGTGAGCGCGACGCCGCCCACCGCGGCGATGGCCGCGAAGGTGCGCAGGCCTGTGTGCTGTGCCTTCTTCATGGGGTGTGGTCCTTTCGATCGAACGGCGCCGAAGCAGCCGTGCAGAGGTGGTGCCGGGTAGGTGCTCGGGTGGGGGGTGGGGCGTCCGCCGGCGCCGACGAAGGGGTCATCGCGACCACGCCTCCGACCAGCGTCCGACGATTCGGCGACCGAGCATGCCGAAGAACCAGAACATGAGGACACCGAGACCGCACGCCGCCAGCACGGTGGCGAGCATCTCGGCCGCTTCCAGGCGCGAGCTGTATCGGGCGATCAGCAGACCGAGCCCGATCGCTCCGCGACCGAAGAAGTAGTCGCCGACCACCGCGCCGACCACCGCCAGGCCCGCGGCCGTCTGCAGTCCGGTGAAGATGTCGGGCAGCGCGGCGGGCAGCTGCAGCCGCACCAGCCGGGTCATCCGCCCCGCGCGCCGCAGGGTGAACAGGTCGTGCAGCCCCGGATCGGCGCCGAGCAGACCTTTCAGCGGATTGATGATGAGGGGGAACAGGGCGATGATGACGCACACGACCACGCGGGCGCCGAAGTCGAAGCCGAACCAGAACCCGATCACCGGGATGATCGCCAGCGTCGGGATCGTCTGCAGGAACACCGCGTACGGGTAGAGCATGTTCTCGATCCAGGTGGCCTGGCTCATCAAGATCGCCTGCCCGACACCCAGGACGAAGGCGATCGCCAGCCCGACCGTCGCGACCTTGAACGACTCCCACGCCGCGGAGAGGATGTCCTCCCGCGTCTCGGGCACGAAGAATCCGTCGATGATCACCTCGTGCGGCGGAGGCAGGAGGAATTGCTTGCCCGGCTCGAGGACCAGGTACGAGATGACGTACCACAGCGCGATGATGAGGGCGAAGAACGCCAGGGGCGGAACGATGCGCTTCCACCGCGCACCCTGACCCGATCCTGTCGAGACGGTGAACTGCGTGGCCATCAGGAGACCTCCCCCAACGCGGTGGCGACGTCCTGCTCCAAGTGGGCGAACTCCGCGGTGAATTTCAGGTCGACCGGGCGAGGGAAGGGGAACGGCACATCGAACGACGCGACGACGCGTCCGGGACGCGCCGCCATCACGAGGACTTTCGTGGACAGGAAGATCGATTCGTCCACCGAGTGGGTGATGAACAGCCCCGCGAAGCGGCGCTCCGCGAACAGACTCATCAGCTCCTGATTGAGACGGACCCGGGTGATCTCGTCGAGCGCGCCGAACGGTTCGTCGAAGAAGAACAGATCGGGCTCGACCACGAGGGCCCTCGCCAGCGAGGCACGCATCCGCATCCCGCCGGAGAGCTGACGCGGCAGGAGGTTCGCGTATTCGGCGAGCCCGACGGTCTCCAACGCCGCGTCGACGCGTCGTGCCAGCTCGGCGTCCGGCATCCTGTCGAGCTTGCCGAGCAACTCGACGTTCTTGCGCACCGTCCGCCACGGCATCAGCGTGGCGTCTTGGAAGACGTACCCGACGTTGTCGGTCGACCGATCGATCGATCCCGACGAGGGTTCCGTCAGCCCCGACCCCAGACGCAGCACCGTGGACTTGCCGCAACCGGACGGGCCGATGATCGACACGAACTCCCCCCGGCGGATGTCGAGGTCGAGCCCGTCGAACACCGGGCTCGCACCGAACGACATCCCGACATCTCGAAACGAGATGATCGGTGGCTCTTCGGGGTTGACGGTCATGCTTCTCCTCAGGTGACGCTGCGGGGCGTCTGTGTCTCGGGTGTTCCCGAAGCTACGTCGCCGCCCCCACCCCCGACAAAGCGGATTGCCGCGAAATCACGGGGTTTTACACGCCTTTTACGACCCGAACCCACCCCGTGTTACAGGGCGGGAGACAGAGACACAGCAGGGCTGTCTCTCAGAATCAGCAGAGACACACGCCGCGTGCGCGCTTCGCTAAGGTCGGTCCCGCCTGCCGAGGAGGAGCGACATGCCCGAGCCCCGTTTCACGATCGACGTCATCGCCGGCGACGGCATCGGGCAGGAGGTCGTGCCCGCCGCGCGCCGCTGCGTGGATGCCGCCGTCGCCGCCGCAGGGGTCACCCTCACGTGGCGGGAGCGGGACTGGGGTTCGGATCACTACCGCCGCACCGGACGGATGATGCCCGTGGACGCCCTCGAGACGATGGCGTCTGCGGATGCGATCATGCTCGGCGCCGTCGGCGAGCCAGGCATCCCCGACGATGTGACCCTGTGGGGGCTGCTCATCCCGATCCGCCGCACCTTCGACCAATACGTCAACCTGCGCCCGGTACGGCTGTTGCCGGGCACCACCAGTCCTCTCCGCGGGATCGACGAGCTGGATCTGGTGATCGTCCGGGAGAACGTCGAGGGTGAGTACTCCTCTGTGGGTGGTCGATTCGACCGCGCCGGCGGCGACACCGTCGCGGTACAGGAATCGCTCTTCTCCCGCAGCGGCACCGCACGCGTCGCGCGATACGCGGCGCAGCTGGCCGCCTCTCGCCGGGGCACGCTGGTGTCGGCGACGAAGTCCAACGGCATCATCCACACCATGCCGTTCTGGGACGAGGTCGTCGCGCAGACCGTCGCCGAGACGGCACCGAAGGTGGCGCTTCGCAGTGTGCTCATCGACGCCCTCGCCGCGGAACTGGTGCTGCATCCCCACGCCAGCGACGTCATCGTCGCCTCGAATCTGTTCGGCGACATCCTCTCCGATCTCGCCGCCGCGCTGGCCGGATCGATCGGCGTCGCACCCAGCGCCAGCCTGAACCCCGAGCGGGCCCACCCGTCGCTGTTCGAGCCCGTGCACGGATCCGCACCCGACATCGCCGGACGCGGAATCGCCAACCCTGTCGCCCAGATCTGGTCGGCGAGCATGATGCTCAGCCACCTCGGACTCGATCGACCGGCCGCCGCGCTCTACGACGCGATGGTGCGGACGATGGCACGGGGCATCCTCACCGGCGACCTCGGCGGCGACGCCTCGACGGATCTCTTCGCGGACGCCGTCGTCGGCGACCTCGACGGCCGCGAGCACGGCTGACACAGCACCGGAAGGGTCAGATCGCCACCAGTGCGAGACCGATCGTGGCGGCGTAGATGGCAGGAATCCCGATGCCCTCGAACCCGATGCCGCGTCGATCCCGCACAAGGAGCCCGGCCGCGAGGATCGCGGTGATCAGGAGCGTGCCACCCAGCAGCACCAGGCTCTCGGCCCCGGCAGCGGCATAGATCGTGCCGTCCAGGAAGAACACGTCGGCCACCGACAAGGTCAGCACATCGAAGACGTTGCCGCCGATGATGTTGGCCACACCCAAGGTCAGCGCCCCGATGCGGATCGCAGAGATCAACACGATGAGCTCGGGGAGCGAGGTGACCGCTGTCGTCAGGGTGAACCCCGTCACACCGCTCGGCCAACCCGTCGCCGCGATCACGCCGAGACCCGCCTGTCCGATCACCCACCCGGTCACACCCACCACGAGGCCGAGCGCGGCGAATGTGAGCCACACCCGCGAGAGCGGACCGCTGTACTCCGCCTCTTCGGCGTCGTCCCGGGTCTCTCCGGTGCGGATCGGCTTCCACATCGGCGCGTGGTGCATGCGCCGCTGCAGATGGAGACCGTAGAAGTAGAAGACCGGGATGAGCACGGTGACGGGGTGGATCCAGCCGATGGTGAGCTGCGGTGTCGCGAAGGCGATCACCGGCAGGCTCAGCAGCGCGATCAGGACCACCGCTTGGAAGAGGTTCTCGAGGGATGCGGCGGCGTGTTCGAGGTTGGCGCGCCGGTAGAGCAGATCGGCGATGGCCAGCCACACCGTCTGCAGGGCGATCCCGCCGACGGGATTGGCGAGGGCGAAGGCGGCGTCACCCTGGAGGGCACCGGTGGCGGTGGTGACGATGCCGGGCAGCGAGGTCACCGCCCCGAGGAACACCGCGCCGGCGATGGCCTCTCCGAGACCCGTGCGGTCGGCGAGCTCGTCCGCGGCCTTGGCCAGCCGGGAGCCCGCGAAGATCACGACGAGGACGGCGGCCACGAGGGCGAGGATGCTCGGCCACAGCGGCCAGGGGTCGGACATGGGGAACCTCCTTCAGGGCAGGACGGGCCCCTTCGCGTGGTCCGTCACCCGCGGGGCGGACCCAGACGATACGCACTCCGGGTGACGGCGGCATCGCCCTCGCCGCACCGCGATCCGCTGTGCTAGCGTGGCCGCCCGCACGCGTGAGCGCCTCGGACACGGCAGAATCGAGGTATGGCCGCTCCCAGCCCCCACTTGCTCCCCGACCACGCGTGTCTCATCGTCCACGGCACCGATCGCCCCGGCATCGTCGCCGCGGTCTCCGCGCTGATCACGCGCCACGAGGGCAACATCGTCGCGTTCGACCAGTACTCCGACGACCCGACCGGGGGCGATTACTTCCAGCGGGTCGTGTTCCACCGCCCCGACCTGGCCGCGGCACTCCCGGCCCTCGAGGAGGACCTCGCCCGAACCCTCGGCGGCGGATTCGATCTGCAGTGGTCCCTCACCGACCAGTCGACCCCGAAGCGCATGGCGATCCTCGCCTCGAAGCAAGACCACTGCCTCCTCGACCTGCTGTGGCGGCACCGCCGCGGTGAACTGCCCGTGACCATCCCGATGGTGGTGTCCAACCACACCACCGCCGCGGAGGATGTGCGCACCTTCGGGGTGCCGTTCTTCCACGTGCCGTCCGTCCCCGGTCCCGACAAGACCGAGTCGGAGGAGAAGATCCTCGAGCTGCTCGTCGGAAACGTCGATTTCGTCGTCCTCGCCCGGTACATGCAGATCCTCTCGGCCGACTTCCTGGAGAAGCTCGGAGTGCCGGTGATCAACATCCACCACTCTTTCCTCCCCGCCTTCATCGGCGCGGAGCCATACAAGAAGGCCAAGGAGCGAGGCGTCAAGCTGATCGGCGCGACCTCGCACTACGTCACGAGCGACCTCGACGAGGGCCCCATCATCGAGCAGGACACGGTGCGCGTGACCCACGCCGACTCCTCACTCGAACTCGCGCGCCGTGGGGCCGACGTCGAACGGCAAGTCCTCTCCCGCGCCGTGCTGTGGCACGCGCAGGACCGGGTGATCCGTCACGGCAACCACACCATCGTCTTCTGACCGGGCCCGGCCCGGTCAGCCGAGACGTCAGTAGACGTACTCCATGAGGTCGGTGCCGAGCACGCGGAAGGCGGAGTGCGCACGCATGCGGTGCATGATCGACAGGTCGTCGAAGCACACGATGAGGGCATAGGAGACCCCGGCGCGAGGCCCGGCGAGGACACCCGCCTCCGACCGGATGCCGGCACCGCGGCCGGTCTTGTTGATGAAGAGGAGTCCGTGCTCGTCGTTCTCGTGCGAGAACGGGTCCAGACCGGTCGCCGAGGCGACGAGGGACAGGTCGTGATTGAGACTCAGCCACTCCGCGACGTGCGCGCTCACCGAGGCGTTGACCGCGGACGAATTCACCAGCGCGGCGAACAGCTCCGACAGCTCTGCGGCCGTGCCGAGCGCGACGTGGGGGGCGTCGTCGGGTCCACGTGTGTCACGGAACCCGTCGAGGAGAGCGGTGCGGGGCATCCCCAGCTGCCCGAGTCGGGTCCGCACCGCTTCCAGCCCGACACGCTCGAGAAGCACATTGGCGGCGAGCGCGTCGCCGGTGGCCGCAGCCAGAACCGCCAGATCGCCGAGGCTGAAGCCGGGGGAACTCAGGTGCTGCCAGACCCCCGACACCGCGACGTCGGCGACCGTCGCACGATCGACCACCTCGGCTGCATCGAGACGGCCGTCCTCGAACGCCGCCGCGACCTCGACCAGCAACGGCACGATCCCCAGGCCGCCGATCGGCAGGGTGATGAAGTCGTCGCCGGCGAGCACGGTGTCGCCGCGATCGAGGTCGGTGACCCGCACCGCGACCTTCGCGCCCGACCCCGCGAGCTCGTCCAGGGCCGCGAGAGTGGATGCGAACGATCGCCGGCCGGCGGCGGCCCGGCGGGGCAGTCGCCTGTCGTGGGGTCTGATCCGCCGCGAACTCCGAAGGGGCTCCTCGGTTCCGCGTCTGGGCTCAGGGGGCGTGCCCACGGACGGTGTCCTCTCCTCGTGTCCTCGTGATCACCAGATGGTGACGCGCTGGTCGGGGGCGAGCCACAGCTCGTCCGACTCGGTCACCTCGAACGCATCGTAGAACGCGTCGATGTTGCGCACGATCTGGTTGCACCGGAACTCGTTGGGCGAGTGCGGGTCGATCGTGAGCAGGCGGATGGTTTCGGCGTCACGGCCCTTCTGCTGCCAGACCTGCGCCCAGCTCAGCAGCAGGCGTTGGATGCCGGTGTAGCCGTCGATGACGGGGGCGGCGTCCGCGATCTCCGGCCCGGCGTCGTCGCTCGCGATCGACAGCGCGTACGCCTTGATCGCGATGCCCAGACCACCCAGGTCGCCGATGTTCTCCCCGATGGTCAGCGCGCCGTTGACGGTGTGCTCGTCGGACAGCCCCTTGGGCACGAGGTGGTTGTACTGGTCGATGAGGGCGGCGGTGCGCTCCTCGAACGCCTCCCGGTCGGCGTCGGTCCACCAGTCGCGGAGCGAGCCGTCACCGTCGAACCGGCTGCCCTGGTCGTCGAAGCCGTGGCCGATCTCGTGGCCGATGACGGCACCGATCCCGCCGTAGTTGGCGGCGGCGTCCCGATCGGCGTCGAAGAACGGATACTGCAGGATGGCCGCCGGGAAGACGATCTCGTTCATCAGCGGGTTGTAGTAGGCGTTGACCGTCTGCGGGGTCATGTACCACTCATCGCGGTCGATGGGCTGGCCGACCTTGGACAGCTGGCGGTCGTGCTCCCAGACGTGCGCCCGGCGGACGTTTCCGACGAGGTCGGCGGCGTCGATCTCGAGCGACGCGTAGTCCTTCCAGGTCTCGGGGTACCCGATCTTCGGGGTGAAGGCCGCGAGCTTGGCGAGCGCGCGCTCGCGGGTCTCCGGCGTCATCCACTCCAGCGACGAGATGCTCTCGCGGTAGGCCTCGACGAGGTTGGCGACCAGGTCGTCCATCTCGGCCTTGGCCCGCGGCGGGAAGTGCCGGTCGACGTACACCTTGCCGATCGCCTCCCCCAGGGCCGCCTCGGTGAGACTCACCCCGCGCTTCCAGCGCTCGCGGTTCACCGGCACCCCGGTGAGCTGGGTGCCGTAGAACGAGAAGTTCTCGGCGACGAACTCGTCGGTGAGGAACGCCGCTCCGGCGTGCACGATCTTGAACCGCAGCCAGGCCTTCCAGTCCTCGAGCCGTTCTTCGGTCAGCAGTCCGGCGAGCCCCTCGAGGAAGCTGGGCTGCGACACGACGATCTCGGCGAACGCGTCGGGATGGTTCGGGGCGATGCCCTCGCGCCACGGCAGCAGATCGACCCCGGCGAGCCCGACCGTCTCGTCCCACGTGCGCAGGTTGTAGGTGGCGACGGCGTCGCGGCTGCGGACGTTGTCCCAGTGGTGCGAGGCGATCTCGGTCTCGAGGGCGAAGACGCGCTCGGCGGCATCCGCGGCGCCGGCGACGCCGGCGAGGTCGAGGATCCGCTCGATGTGACCCCGGAACGCCGCCCGGGTGTCGGCGAAGTTCTCGAGTCGGTAGTAGCTCTCGTCGGGCATCGACAGTCCGCCCTGCAGGAAGAACGGCACGTAGCGCTGCGGATTGCCCGGGTCGGGCTCGACGTAGAGGTCGATGATGCCGCCGACGCCGTCTCGCTCGAGCACTCCGACCGTGCGGAGGAAATCGGGAACGGATGCGATCGCGTCGGCCATCGCCAGCTGCGCGCCGAGCGGGCTGACACCGAGCTGGTTGACGCGGTCGACGTCCATGAAACTGGAGTACATGTCGCCGATCTTGCGCGCCTCGGTGCCGGGCTCGGCCTGCTGCGACTCCTCGATGATCGCGCGGACGTCCTTCTCGGCCTGCTCGGCGATGAGGTGGAACGCGCCCCACCGGGCCTTGTCGTCGGGGATCTCGGTGCGATCCATCCACGAGCCGTTGACGTGGCGGAACAGATCGTCCTGCGGGCGGATCTCGTCGCTGAGCTCGTCGAGCGCGAGACCGGATGCGGGGGCGTCGGTCATGCGTACAGGATAAGCACCGAGTCTGTGTCCGTGGCCAGAGCCGACGCTTGTCCGCAGGCGACTCTAGGCTCGGAGGGTGGCGAGCGCGCGAGACACCCTGAACCGGGACATCCTGCGCCTGGCCGTGCCGGCGCTCGGAGCGCTCGTCGCCGAGCCGCTGTTCCTCATCGTCGACTCGGCCCTGGTGGGTCATCTGGGCACCGTCCCCCTCGCGGGGCTCGGGATCGCGGCCGCCGTTCTGCAGACGATCGTCGGCCTGATGGTGTTCCTCGCCTACTCGACGACGCCCGCCGTGGCGCGACGATTCGGCGCCGGGGACTCGTCCCGCGCCGTGTCGGCCGGGATCGACGGCATGTGGCTGGCCCTCGGACTCGGTGCCCTCCTCGCGTTGGCCGGATACCTGACGACACCGTTCATGGTGGGGCTGTTCGGGGCGACCGATGCGGTGGCGTCGGAGGCCGAGACCTATCTCGGAATCTCGATGTGGGGTCTTCCCGCGATGCTCATCGTGTTCGCCGCGACGGGTCTGCTGCGCGGCCTTCAGGACACGGTGACGCCCCTGTGGATCGCCGGCCTCGGGTTCGGCGGCAACGCGCTGCTGAACGCGTTCTTCATCTACGGCCTCGGTTGGGGCATCGCCGGCTCGGCGGTGGGGACGGTGCTGGCGCAGTGGGCGATGGTCGCCGCGTACGTCGTCGTCATCGGCCGCCATGCCCGCCGGCACGGTGCGGCGCTGCGCCCGCAGCGGGACGGCGTGACCGGGAGCGCCCGATCGGGCGGCTGGCTGTTCCTGCGCACGGTCGCCCTCCGCGCGGCGCTGCTGGCCACCGTCGCGGTGGCCACGACGCTCGGCACCGACGAACTGGCCGGATGGCAGGTCGCCTTCACGATCTTCTCCACGGCCGCCTTCGCCCTGGATGCTCTCGCCATCGCCGCCCAAGCCCTCATCGGCAAGGGTCTCGGAGCCGGCGACGAGCACACCGTGCGTCGCGTCCTGCAACGGACCCTCGCCTGGGGTGTGGCATTCGGCGTGCTGGTGGGCCTCGTGATCGGGGGCCTGTCCGGCGTGATCGGCCTCGTCTTCACCGGCGACCCGGCGCTTGCCGCGCTCATCCAGCCGGCCCTCATCGTCCTCGCCGTCGCGCAGCCGGTCGCGGGGGCCGTGTTCGTGCTCGACGGAGTGCTCATGGGCGCGGGCGACGCCCGCTACCTCGCGATCGCCGGGGGTCTCACCCTCGTCCCGTACCTGCCGGTGCTCATCGTGCTGAGCATCCTTCCCCTCGGCGGCACCGCGGGGCTCGCGTGGCTGGCGGTGGCGTTCTTCGGCGTGTTCATGCTTGCGCGTCTGGCGACCCTCGGCTGGCGCGTACGCGGTCACGACTGGATGACCACCGGCGCCTGACCCCCCTCGCGGTCAGGCGGTGGCGTAGCGGCGACACCATTCGTACATGACCACCGCGGCGGCAGCGCCGGCGTTCATCGAACGGGTCGAACCGTACTGGGTGATCTCGACGGCTCCGGATGCGGCGGCGAGCGCCTCCGGTGACAGTCCGGGGCCCTCCTGCCCGAACAGCAGAACGCATTCGCGGGGGAGATCGGCACGGTCCACCGGCAGCGACCCGTCCACGTTGTCGACGGCGATGATCGGCAGACCGGCGTCGGCGGCCCACGCGGCGAAGGCGGCGATGTCGTCGTGGTGGCGCACGTGCTGGTAGCGGTCGGTGACCATGGCGCCGCGACGGTTCCATCGGCGGCGCCCGATGATGTGCACCTCGGCGGCGAGGAACGCGTTGGCGGTTCGCACGATCGATCCGATGTTGAAGTCGTGCTGCCAGTTCTCGATGGCGACGTGGAAGGTGTGGCGACGCACGTCGAGGTCGGCGACGATCGCCGCCATGGTCCAGTAGCGGTAGGCGTCGACGACGTTCCGGCGATCGCCCTCCGCGAGGAGGTCACGGTCGTAACGGGGGTCGTCCGGCCATGCGTCCGGGCCGCCCGGCCACGGTCCGACGCCGTGGGGCACCTGATCTTCGGCGGCGTCCGGGCCGCCCGGCCACGGTCCGACGCCGTGGGGCACCTGATCTTCGGCGGCGTGCGCGGTCCCGACGTCGTCCCTCGGCTCTGTCACTCCGCAAGGCTAGCCCGCCGACGTGCACCAACTCAGGCTGGGAGGCCCGCACGGACCGGATGCGCGGCCCACGGCCGCACGCAGCCTGAGTTCGTGCACCGCGGTTCGCCCCGGGCGTAGGGTGCCGCCATGGCCCCCCATCGACCGATGCCCGACGACGCCGACCGGCTTGCGGCGTACTACGCCGACTTCGCCGCGCGGTGGGCGCACGGCACGTCGCCGCTCTACGAGGACTGGGCCGCCGGCATCGCGGCCGATCCCGAGATGCTCGAGCGGGTCCGGATGCTCCCGCCGCGCCTGCACCAGGCCAACCTCCTGTTCGCTGCCGCCCGGTGGGCAGGAGCACCGGAGGTGCCGTACCCGCGGTGGCGGGAATGGCTCACCGGGAGATGGGATGCGGTCGTCACGGTCGCGGCGGCGCGGGCCACCCAGACGAACGAGGTGGGCCGGTGCGCGACCCTGCTCCCGGTTCTGTCTCGGATCGAAGGGCCGATCGCGCTCCTCGAAGTGGGCACCGCGGCGGGCCTGTGCCTCCTGCCGGACCGATACTCGTACCGCTACACCTCCCCCGCCGGGTCCCACGACCTGCACCCCGATGACGGACCCGCAGATGTCGTGCTCGAGTGCCGCGTGGATGATCCGGCCGACGTGCCGGTGCGCATGCCCCAGGTCACGTGGCGCGCGGGCATCGACGTCTCGCCGATCGACGTCGCCGACCCGGAGGCGGTGGCGTGGCTGGCGACGCTCGTGTGGCCCGGGCCGGATCACGACGCCCGGGTCGCACGGTTGACAGGTGCCGCGTCGCTCGCCGCACCCGACCCGCCGCGCATCGTCCGCGGCGACCTGCTCGAAGCCACCGCGCCCACGGCGGCGACCGCACCGGAGGATGCGACCCTCGTCCTCTTCCACAGCGCCGTGCTGCTCTACCTCGACGCCGCGGCACGCGCCGCCTTCCGCCGTCTCGCGCTGTCTCTCGGCGAGCGCCTCGGGCGCCCCGTCCGGTGGGTGTCGAACGAATCGCTCGGCACCCATCCCGACGTGGATGCGCAGGTTCCGCGCGGGACGGACACCTCCCACCGCCTCGTGCAGTCGGTCGACGGCATCGCGACCGCCCTCGCAGGCCAGCACGGCGCGGTCTACGAGACGGCTCCCTTCTCCCGCTGAGCCCCCCGCCCGAATGATCGCCCGACATACTGGAGGGGGGACAGTCTGACGAGGTGGGCAACAGACGTCAGGGGAAATGTGGAGGAAGCACAGCGGCAGCGTGCCGTGGAAGCGCTCGGAGTCTTGGACACACCGCCGGATGAGCGGGTGGATCGCGTCGCACGGTTGGCGCAAGAGATGTTCGACGTGCCGATGGTCAGCGTGACCCTGCTCGACAACGATCGCCAGTTCCGGATGTCCGAGATCGGACTCGGATCACGCGAAGCGCCCCGCCGGGACGCCTTCTGCGACCTCGCCATCCGCGAGCCGGACACGATGGTGGTCGAGGATGCGACCGCGGTCCCCTCGCTGGCCGCCAACCCGTTCGTCGCCGGCGACCCGCACCTGCGGTTCTACGCGGGACACCCGCTGAAGGCGCCGGGGGGCGAGCCCGTGGGGACGCTGTGCATCCTCGACACCCGCCCGCGGTCGCTCGATGCTCGCCAGCGCGAGCTTCTGCGCGAACTCGCGCTCTGGGTGCAGAGCGAGCTCACCCACACCCGGGAGCGGGAGGGAGCCGCCTCGATCCAGCGAGCGGTCCTGAGCGCCCCCGCCCCGAAGGCCACGGGGTGGAGCTTCGCTTCCGCCGCCCGCCCTGCGGGAGCGCTCCTGGGCGACATGCACGACTGGCACACGCGCGGCGAGACCGTGCGCTTCACCCTCGCCGATGTGATGGGAAAAGGTGCCGGCCCCGCGATGATCGCCGCCGGGTTGCGCGGTTCCCTGCGCACCGCTCCGGATCGCTCGGTACTGGAGGCCGTCGAGGAGGCCGACGAGCTGCTCTCCGAAGTGATCGGCGAGACGCATACGTTCGTCACGGCCGTGCATGCCCAGCTCTCGATGGCGACCGGCGACCTCACGATCGTCGACGCCGGCCACAGTCTTTCCTTCGTCCTCAGATCCGACGACACCTGGGAACCGGTGCGATCCACCGGGCTTCCGCTGGGCACGGGGTTCCTCGAGCCGCGCGCACCGGTGGACCTTCGGTTGAATCCCGGTGACGTCTTCCTGGTGTGCAGCGACGGGCTGCTGGACGTGCTCGACGAGGACGACCCGTTCGGCCATGTCCTGCGCACGCTCCGGGATCGCGAACCCACCGGCGCCGCCCTCGAGGCTGTGCGCCTGGCGCGCGACCGCGACGCCCCCGACGACGTCACCGTGATGATCATCCGGAGGGATGCATGACCGCGCGCTTCGTCGTCATCCGCATCCTCGCGCTGCTGTCGGTGCTCCTCGGTGTCAACTACATCGCCTGGCGCTGGTTGGACTCGATCAACTGGGAGGCGTGGTGGATCGCCGTGCCGCTGGTGATCGCCGAGACCTACAGCCTGGTCGACACGTTCCTGTTCGCGGTGACGATGTGGCGCGCCCGGGAAAGACCCGCCCCCACTTCACCACCGCAGGGGACGGTGGATGTCTTCATCACCACCTACAACGAGCCGATCGAGATGGTCGCGGCGACCGCGGCGGCGGCCGCGCGAATCGCCTACCCGCACGAGACGTGGATCCTCGACGACGGCGCGCGGCCCGAGATGAGAGCGGCCGCGGCGGACCTCGGTGTCGGTTACATCACCAGGTCGGCCGAGTGGGCCGGGAAGCCGCGCCACGCGAAAGCGGGGAACCTCAACAACGCGCTCCTTCAGACGGAGGGCGAGTTCCTGCTCATCCTCGATGCCGACCAGGTGCCCGACCCGCTCATCCTGCATCGCACGCTGGGCTACTTCGCCGACGACCCGGAAGTCGCCCTCGTCCAAACGCCGCAGTGGTTCGTCAACGTCGACGAGACCGACCCCCTGGGCAGCCAGGCTCCGCTGTTCTACGGCCCGATCCAGCAGGGGAAGGACGGCTGGAACGCCGCCTTCTTCTGCGGTTCCAACGCGATCCTGCGACGCGACGCGCTCATGCAGCTGGGGATCGTGGGCTATGTGCGCGATGTCGAGGAGTCGACCTCGCGGGCGCTCCGCGCCGCCGAGGGCCTGCTCGCCCGCGCCGCGCGCAGTCGGCGGACCCCGGCGTCGATGCGCGGCGATCTGTCCGGGCTGCGAGACAGGGTCGCCGAGGCGCGACGCGAGATCGCGGCGGGCGGTGCCATCGCCGAGGTGACCTACCGTCTCGATGCCGACGTGAGACGCGCATCCGAGAGCGTGGTCTCACGCGACATGGCCGCCCTGCGCGCGGAGCTCCAGATCGTGCACGAGCTCGCCGGCGTCGACGAGGAGACCGGGTCGCCGGTGATCGACGACGCTGCCCTGGCGGCGCTCTCGGCCCACGAGTTCTCGCCGCTCGGGGCGATGGAATCCGTCGCGGCGCTTCTCGCGGCCCTCCGCGTGGACCGACCCGACGAGGCGCAGCCGGTGCAGCCGATGGCCACCATCTCGGTCACGGAGGACATGGCCACCGCGATGCAGCTGCACGCCCTCGGGTGGCGCAGCGTCTACCACCATGAGATCCTCGCGCACGGACTGGCCCCCGAGGACCTCCGGACCATGCTCACCCAGCGCCTGAGGTGGGCGCAGGGGACGCTGCAGGTGATGCTGCGGGACAACCCCCTGGTGAAGAAGGGCCTGTCGGCCGGTCAGCGACTGATGTACTTCGCCACCATGTGGAGCTACCTGTCGGGGTTCACCGCGATCGTGTACCTCGCCGCGCCCGTCATCTACCTGACCCTGGGGGTGATGCCGGTCACCGCCTGGAGCGTGGACTTCTTCGCGCGTTTCCTCCCCTACTTCCTCATCAACCAGGTCCTCTTCCTCGTCGTCGCGAGAGGCATACGGACCTGGCGCGGCCAGCAATACTCGCTCGCCCTGTTCCCCGTGTGGATACGCGCGTGCACGACCGCCTTCTCGAACGTCGTCCTGCGGCGCCCTCTCGGTTTCGCCGTGACGAAGAAGGACGGGCGCGACGACTCCGGGATCCCGTGGCGTCAGATCTGGCCCCAGCTGACCGCCATCGCGGTTCTGGTGATCGCGATGCTGATCGGCTTCGCCCGGATCGCGGTGGGAACGGCCGACGGGACTGGCACACTGGTGAACACCGTCTGGGTCATCTACGACCTCGCCGTGTTGAGCGTCATCATCCAGGCGGCCCTTTACCGGGGACCGTCCTCGACATCGAACCGCCAGGAGGCGAACACGTGAACGTCACCACGACCCTCGGCGACGCGTACTCGGTCGTGCGCACCGACGGACGCCTCACCGCCACCTCGGCCCCCGCCGTGCGCACCGCGATCGCGGACCTCATCGAGTCCGGCCACGCCCGCATCGCCGTCGACCTGTCGGCCACTCCGTTCATCGACTCGTCCGGGCTCGGAGTGCTGATCGGCGGGCTGAAGTCGGCTCGGCAGGCCTCGGGGGATCTGCGCATCGCGGGCGCGACCGACGCGGTGCGGAAGGTCCTCGCCCTTACCAACCTCGATCGCGTGCTGCGCGACTACCCCAGCGTCGAGGAGGCCTTCGATGAGCGGTGACGTCCGCCTCGAGGCGCGCGGGGCGGCCGAGGAGACCTTCGTGGATACCGTCCACGATCTCCTCGACGTCCTCTTCGAGCGGGGGAGCGTGGGCGACGACGACCAGATGCTCTTCCGCCTGGCCGTCAGCGAGGTCGCGACCAACATCGTCGAGCACGCGCAGTCGCGCGAGCCGATCGAGATCGATTTCGCCCTGACCTGCGACGCGGAGCAGCTCTGGGCCGTCTTCACCGACAATGCCGACCCGGCGCTCATCGACCTCGAGAACGTCGGCATGCCGGATGCGGACGCGGAATCAGGGCGCGGTCTCGCGATCGCCCTCGCCGCGCTCGACGAACTGACCCGCCGCACCGAGGACGGCAACACCTGGATCCTCCGGCGACGCCGACAGCCCGCCGCGTAGCCCGGTCAGCGGCGCAGACGCTTGGTCTTGGCCGCTTTCGCGAACGGCCACGCCACTCCGGTCGCGTGCTCGCACGCGTCCCAGATGCGGGCCGCGACCTCGCGGTCACGGGTGACGCGCGACGCCGAGCCCCGGTGCGGCTCGCCGCGCAGCACCCGACGCGGACCCCAGTACTCGCCGCCGTCTACATCGGCTGCGGCCAGGGCGTGGACGAGCGGCTGCGCTCCCGCCTCTTTGGACTGCGTGACCGGGGCCTGGAGGCCGTCGGCGAAGCGCGTCAGGCGCGAGGGGTGGTTCACCCCGCGGATGCCCGCGGTGCGTCCACTCGTGGAGTACCCGGGGTGGGCGACGATGCTGGCCACGGCGACCCCCGCATCCCGGAGGCGTCGGTCGGCTTCGAAGCCGAGCGAGCTGGTTGCGATCTTCGACTGCACGTAGGCCCGCCAGGGCGTATAGCCGGCGGACAGTTGCGGGTCGACGGGGTCATAGCGCCACATCGACGTCGACATGCTGCCCACCCACACCATCCGGCCACCGGCCGCGGCGAGCGCCGGCAGCAGCTCGCCGGCCAGAGCGAAGTGCCCGAGGACGTTCGTGGCGAAGACGAGCTCGTTGCCGTCGCGGGTGAGGGTGCGCTGCTTGGGCGCGTGGACGATCCCGGCGTTCAGCAGCACCCCATCCAGCGCGCCCCGGCTGCGCAGCGTCGCCGCCGCGGCGCGGAGCGAGCCGGAGTTGCTGGTGTCGAGCATGAGCGACTCCACCGCGTCGCGGTCGCCGGCCTCCGGGACGCGCCGGATCAGTGCGGCACGGGCCGCCGCGAGGCGCGCGGGGTTCCGCGCCGACATGATCACGTCGGCACCGGCTCGAACGAGATACTCGCACGAGAAGTACCCGAGGCCCGCGTTCGAGCCCGTGACGAGGTAGGTCCGGCCGGTGAGGTCGGGGAGATGCCACTCGGGTCCACTCACACGTCGACCCTATGCCGCGCATGCCTCTGGCGGAATGGGGCGCGCGGGCGCGTCGCCGCCCGTCTCCGACGGACAGAGGTCGGCGACGGCGCATAGGCTGTGGCCATGCGTACCCGCGATGAGGTCGAATGCTGGCTCACCGACATGGACGGCGTGCTCGTCCATGAGAACACCCCCGTCCCCGGCGCATCGGAACTGCTGCAGCAGTGGCGCGACCTGGGCGTGCCGTTCCTCGTGCTGACGAACAACTCGATCTTCACGCCGCGCGACCTCAGCGCTCGCCTCCGCGCATCGGGCCTGGTCGTGCCGGAGGAGTCCATCTGGACGTCGGCACTGGCCACCGCCGACTTCCTCCGCCTGCAGATGCCCGGCGGCAGCGCATTCGTGATCGGCGAAGCGGGGCTGACCACGGCACTGCACGAGGCCGGTTTCATCATGACCGAGACCGACCCGGACTACGTGGTGATCGGGGAGACGCGCAACTACTCGTTCGAGGCCATCACGAAGGCGATCCGGTTCATCCGCGGCGGTGCGCGGTTCATCGCGACGAACCCCGATGCCACCGGCCCCTCCACCGAGGGGGTCCTGCCGGCGACGGGCGCGATCTCCGCACTGATCTCCAAGGCGACCGGCAAGGAGCCCTACGTCGTCGGGAAACCGAACCCGATGATGTTCCGGTCAGCCCTGAATCGGATCGGGGCGCATTCCGAGAACACCGGCATGATCGGCGATCGGATGGACACCGACGTCGTCGCGGGGATCGAGGCGGGTCTGCACACCGTGCTGGTGCGCACCGGCATCTCCGACGACGCCGAGATCGAACGCTACCCCTTCCGTCCCGACGAGATCCTCGACTCGGTCGCCGACCTGCTCGTCGACGGCCCCATCGAGGCCGAGATGCCCGAGGGTGAAGTCACCCACGGCCTCTGAACCGCCCGGGAAGCCTCATGAATGAGACCGAACAGACCCTGCTCCTGGCCAGCTCCGCGATCATCCTGCTCGGAACCCTCGTGACATGGATCGTGATCTGGATCCGACGCCGAGACGACTGAACCGCGGTCAGGCGACCGCGACCAGCGCCGGGTAGTCGGTGTAGCCCTCCGCCCCGGAACCGTAGAACAGCTCCGAACGCGGAACGTTCAGCTCGGTCCGCTCGCGCCATCGCCGGACAAGGTCGGGGTTGGCGATGACCGGGCGGCCGACGGCGACCGCATCGGCCCATCCACCGGCGACGAGGGCTTCGGCCTCGTCGCGGTCGGTCGGCGCCGCGAATCCGGAATTGAGGATCACCGGCGCTCCGGCCGTGCGGCGGATGTGCTGGACGAGGTCCCCGGCGGGCTCGGCATGCAGAATGTCCACGAACGCCAGCCCGAGCGGAGCGAGGCCTTCGGCGAGCGCAGCGTAGGTCGCGTGAGCGTCGGCGTCATCGGTCTCGAGCACACCCTGGATGTTGTGCTGCGGAGACAGGCGGATCGCGGTCCGGTCGGCGCCGACGGCCTCGGCGACGGCGCGGGTGGTTTCGATCGCGAACCGTGCGCGGTTCTCGGGCGACCCGCCGTACCGGTCGTCTCGGACGTTGGAGACGGGCGAGAGGAACTCCTGGACGAGATACCCGTTCGCTCCGTGGACCTCGACACCGTCGAGTCCCGCCGCGATCGCGTTGCGGGCGGCGGCGACGAACTGCTCGGTCACCGCGGGGACCTCGTCGGTGGTCAGCGCGTGCGGGACGGGCATGTCGACCTTGCCGGATGCCGTGTGCGTCTGTCCGGGCGCCGGTAGGGCGCTCGGGGCGACGATTCGCGCCGTCCCGGTGATGTCGGTGTGCGAGACGCGTCCGCCGTGCATCAGCTGCATGACGATCGTGCCGCCCTCGGCGTGGACGGCGTCGGCGATGCGGCGCCACCCTTCGACCTGGGCGGGGGTTTCGATGCCGGGCTGACCGGGGTAGGACTTGCCCTCGGCGACGGGCCACACGCCCTCGGTGATGATGAGTCCCACGGCGGCACGCTGACGGTAGTACTCGACCATCACGTCGTTGGGCACCCCATCCGCCCCGGCGCGCGTGCGCGTGAGGGGTGCCATCACGACGCGGTTCGACAGGGACAGGGCACCGAAGGTCGCGGGAGCGTAGAGATCCATGGTGACGCCCAACGACACCACCCGGTGCGCGTATTCCCGAACGCCACGGCTCGGGTGGGCGCGTTACTGCGGAGCGAGCCCGAGGTCGTCGAGGTCCACGGCGGCCAGCCACTGCAGCCCCGCGGCCTCGACAGCCGCCTGCGCCCCGGTCTTGCGGTCGACGATGACCGCGACGGCGACCGGCTCGGCACCCTCGCGGCGCAGCGCCTCGACGGCCTTCAACGCGGACTGACCGGTCGTGGAGGTGTCTTCGACGACGACGACGCGCTTGCCGGCCACATCGGCCCCCTCGACCTGACGGCCACGACCGTGGTCCTTCGGCTCCTTGCGCACGACGAACGCATCCAGCGGCACGTCGGTGCGGGCCGACTCGTGCATGACCGCGTTCGCGATCGGGTCGGCTCCGAGGGTGAGCCCGCCGACGGCGACGATCCCGTCGACCTGCCGCACGAGGTCGAGCATGATGCGACCGATCGCGGGGGCCGCCCGGTGGTCGAGGGTGAGCTTGCGCATGTCGACGTAGTACGACGCCTTCTTGCCGCTCGACAGCGTGAAGTCGCCGTGGAAGACGGCTTCGGCCTTGATCAGCGCGATCAGGTTCTGGCGGTCGGTCTCGAGTGCTGCGGAGGAGGCGGCGGTCATGGTCTCGAGTCTAGGAGAGTCGCCACCGGCGCCTAGGCTGGAATCCATGCGCCTGGCCACCTGGAACGTCAACTCGATCCGCGCCCGCGTCGACCGCATCGTCGACTTCGCCGTCCGCGAGCACATCGACGTCCTCGCGATGCAGGAGATCAAGTGCAAAGAGGAGCAGTTCCCGTACGAAGCGTTCGAAGCGGCGGGCTACGAGGTGCGCGCCCACGGTTTCTCGCAGTGGAACGGCGTCGCCGTCGCGAGCCGTGAACCGATGACCGACGTCGAGACCGCCTTCCCCGGCATGCCCGGGTTCGCGAAGGGCCACGAGGGCCCGGATGCCCCGCAGGAGGCGCGAGCGATCGGTGTCACCACCGGGGGCATCCGCGTCTGGAGCCTCTACGTGCCCAACGGCCGGGGCCTGGGCGACCCCCACTACGACTACAAGCTGCACTGGCTCGCGGCCCTCGAACAGCACACCCGTGACGTGCTCGCCGACGAACCCGACCTGCCGCTCGCGCTGGTGGGCGACTACAACATCGCGCCGACCGACGCCGACAACGGCGACCCGACCATCGTCCCCGGCTTCTCCACCCACGTCTCCCCGCCCGAGCGGCAGGCCTTCACGTCGCTGACCTCCGCCGGCGTGGTCGACGTCGTGCGCCCGCTCCTTCCCACCGGGTACACCTACTGGGACTACAAGCGCCTGCGCTTCCCCCGCAACGAGGGTCTTCGCATCGACTTCATCCTCGGATCGCGCACCCTCGCCGATGCGGTGACGGACGCATCCATCCACCGCGATGAACGCAAGGGCGAGGGCCCGAGCGACCATGTGCCGGTCGTGGTCGATCTGGACCTGGACGGCGCGGACGATGACGATCGCCCGATGATCTTCTGACCTCGCCGCACCCTCCGGGGTTGTGGCCCGGTGCGGGACTCGGGAAGCTGGTCGCATGACCTCGCTCGCGCGCGTCCTCGTCTCGGTCGCGGTGACCCTCGCGGTCGGCCTCGCCGCCGTTCTGGCGGTCTTCGTCATCGGTGTGCGCGCGAAGAACCCGAGAGTCCTCCGTGCCGTGAGGGTGGTGCAGCGCGACGTCCTGAACCCCGGGGCGATGCGCGGGGCGGGCACGCACGAGTCACCCTGGACCGTGATCAGGCACCGTGGCCGCACGTCGGGTAAGGCGTACGAGACGCCGATCGCGACCCACCGCGAAGGCGACGAGTTCTTCGTGACCCTGCCGTACGGGCGGGGCACCCAATGGCTGCAGAACGTGCTGGCCGCGGACGGGGCGACTCTCGTCGTCGGCGGCGAGGAGATCGCTGTCTTCGACCCGCGGATCGTTCCGATCGAGACGACGCCGATGGCGGAGAGGGACCGGGCGGCGATCGCCGTCTTCGGGGTCACCGAGGCGCTCGTCCTCCGCACGGCGCCGGCCTGACGCCGCAACGGCGCGGTGTCAGGCCGGCGCGCGGGGCGCGCCGGCGGGTCGCTCAGCCGCGACGCCAGAGGGAGGGGGCGCTGATCCAGCCCTCGTCGCCGTTGCCGGTGTGCGCCTGCACGGCGACGTACGTCACTCCCTGCCAGGTCACGACATCGCCGACCGCGTACGTCCCGCGGGGCTTCCAGGCATCCGGCTCGGGCTCGGGCGTCGGCTCGGGGTCAGGCGTCGGCTCGGGATCAGGCGTCGGCTCGGGATCAGGCATCGTGCCGACGGGCGCCCAGAGCGAGGGCGCCGTGATCCAGTTCGGGTCACCGACTCCACGGTGGCTCTGGACCGCTTCGTACACGACGCCCTCGTGAAGAACGAGATCACCGCGCGCGTACACCGCCTCCGGGTCCCACGGCGCGCCCTCTGTCGGCAGGGGGTCGACCGGGTCGCCGGGGGTCGCGGCCGCGGTCGTCGCGACGATCTCGGCGGGGTCGCCGAGATCGCCCGCCGCATCCACGGCCCGCACCGTCCAGCTGTAGGTCGTCTCGGGTTGCAGTCCGGTGTCGTCGAACACCGTCGCCGTCGTCAGCGCCGAGGTGACGGTGCCGTCGGGCGCCGTACGCGAGACCCGGTACGAGACGGCGTCGTCCGATGCCGTCCACATGAGCTGGGCGGTCGTGTCGGTGCGGGCCATGACGTGCAGGTGGGTCACCGCATCGACGGGGCTGGGATCCACGGGGCCCGGGTCGACGGGATCGGGGTCGACGGGATCGGGGTCGACGGGATCAGGGTCGGCCGGATGGGCGTCGCCGGCGATCTCCAGGTCGATCGTGTTGTAGAACGCGTTGGACGTGTCGGCGACGTCCCACACGGCGTAGATGACGTGATAGCCCGTGCGGTCATCGGGGATCGTCACGGTGTGGCTGGGGTTCGTCGAGGCCGCCGAACCGTCGTGCGGCACGACCGCGAGCAGCTCGAAGTCGCTGCGCTCGAGCGGATCGTTGGGGTCCCAGTCGCGCGTGGTGAGGTAGTAGCGGAACTCCGACGTGCGGTGCGGGGCGGTGAAGGACCAGTCGAGGGTGAGGTCACCGGTCGTGACCTTGTTCTTCCACCACCGCTCCTCGGACTGCTCGTCGAGGTTGCCCCCGAACAGCCCCCCGGCGGAAGCGAGCTTGCCGTCCGCTGGTCCGGCATCCGGGTACCCCTTCGGGGCCTCCAGGGATTGCGGCTCGTACGCGACGGCACCGCGGTCGAGGTTCTGCGGCGCCGCTGCGCGCGCGACGATGTCGCCGGTGATGTAGCCGTGTGCATTGGCGGCGGTCGGGGTGAGCGCGAGCAGCGTGACGGTCAGACCGGTGACGGCCGCGCCGGCGAGGACAGGACGGAGGTGTCGCATGGGGCATCCTTCGAGGGGGAGGGGGGATGTCTGGCTCCTCCCGTATAGCGCACCCACATGTCGCCGCCGAGTCGGGCCTCCGGCGGATGGCGCCCCGTGCCGGCACGAAACCGCTCGTGATCAGAGGTTGCACCCCCAAGATGAGAATGCCCTCATCCGGACCGAGCCCGGGACGGGGTCGGCCCGGTCGATCAGTCGGGCGTGCAGTCCGCCGGAGCGGAATTGCCGCTTTCGGTGAAGTCGTCGCAGGTGAGGAACGCCTGATGGTTCACTCCGAGCACGTACGACGCTGCGGCGACGCCGACGACGACCAGAGCGATCAGCCATTTCGTACTCACCCGGGTCTCGTCACCGAACTCCGGCCAGACGATGCGCACGAGCAGCCACAGCGTGAACGGCAGACCGATGAGGACGGCGAGGATGGCGCCGGCGTCGATGAGGAAGACGAAGATGTCCTCCTCCTCGTCGTTGATGAAGAACATCAGCGCCAGCCAGACACTCGGCAGCAGCAGCAGGAACGCCCGCAGCAGGCGCACCCCGACCGGTCGACGCTCCACGAGCACGAAGACGAACGCGGCGGTGGCGGCGGCCCACACCGCCATCAGCTGATCGAAGAAGAGGTCGTCGTACGCCCCCAGTGTGAAGGCGGGCCACCACACCACGACGGCCATACCCACCATCGCCACCCCGACGCGGCCGTCCTGGCGACGGTCGGCGATCACCCGGCGGTGCTCCCGCCGACGCGGTCCGCTCTCGTTCATCCATCCCTCCCCCGGCACAGTCAACCAGCAACCAGTACGATCCGCGTTGCGTCGTGATCTCCGCCCGCCGGGGGATGTCGCGCCGCGACCTCCGCCCTACGGTGGAGGGATGTCCGCCATCGACACTACGCGCCCGGTGCGCGACGCCGACCGCGCCTCGCTCCGCGCCGACGCGTGGCTGGCCGCCGGCCTCTTCGTCGCCGCGGTGCTCAGCGTCGCTTTGAACTCGGTCGCCGGCATCTTCGGCACCGACGGGCCGGGGCCCGAGTGGGGGCTCCTCTACGCGCTCGCGCTCACCGCACCGCTGGCGGTGCGCCGCCGCTACCCCAGCACCGTCGCCGTCACCATCGCGCTGGCCTACTTCGTGGGGATGACCGCCCGCATCCCCGAGGTCTACGTCGGCAACATCGCGCTGTTCATCGGGGTCTACACCGTCGGCGCCTGGCTGACCGACCGCCGGCGCGCAACCCTCGTGCGCGCTGCCATCATCGTCGGGATGTTCGTGTGGCTCACCGTCAACACGTTCCGAGCCGCCATCGACCCCTCCGACGAGGCGCTCTCACAGGCCGGACTCTTCTCCCCGTTCGCGGCCTACATGCTGCTGCAGTTCCTCGTCAACGCCGCCTTCTTCGGCGGCGCGTACTACATGGGAGATCGCGCGTTCGCGGCCGCCGAACAGCGCGCCGCCCTCGAGGAGCGCACGCGCGAGCTCGAACGCGAACGCGAAGTCACCGCCGCTCAGGCGGTCGCACTCGACCGGGTGCACATCGCCCGCGAGCTGCACGATGTCGTCGCCCACCATGTCTCGGCGATGGGGGTGCAGGCCGGCGCCGCCCGCGCCGTGCTCGACCGGGATCCGGCGGCGGCGCGCACGGCGCTCGGCGGCGTCGAGGAATCCGCCCGTAGCGCCCTCGGCGAGCTGCGGCACCTTCTCGAGACGCTGCGCACCAACGACACCGACCCGGTCGAGGGATCGACCCTCACCCTCGCCGCCCTCGACGACCTCGTCGCCCACTCCCGCGACCACGGGCTCCCCACGACGTTGACCGTCATCGGCGATCCCCGGCCACTCTCCGCCGTCACCGAAGTCGGCCTCTACCGCATCGCGCAGGAGGCCCTCACCAACACGCGGCGGCACGCCGGGCCCGGAGCCACCGCCGACGTGCGCGTTCGGTACTGCTCGGATGCCGTCGAGCTCGAGATCGCCAACACCGGCCGGGCGACTCTCGCCCCGCGGCCGGGTCTCGGCATCGTCGGCATGCGCGAGCGCGCCGCCGCGATCGGTGGAAACCTCGTGGCGACGCCCCGTGAACGAGGCGGGTTCCTCGTCCGCGCCGAGGTGCCCACCACCGCGGCGGTTCCCGCATGATCCGCGTTCTGCTCGTCGACGACCACTCCGTCATGCGCGCCGGGTTCCGGATGATCCTCGAGGCGACCGGTGAGATCGAGGTCATCGGCGAAGCCGCCACCGGCCGCGAGGCGATCGACGCCGCCGCCACCCTCCACCCTGACGTGATCTGCATGGACGTGCAGATGCCCGACATGGACGGCCTCGAGGCCACCCGGCGCATCGTCGCCGAGGTCGACCACGCCCCCGCCGTCGTGATCGTGACCACGTTCGACCGCGACGACTACCTCTTCCAGGCCCTCGCCGCCGGGGCGAGCGGCTTCGTGCTGAAGAACGCGGGCCCCGAAGAGCTCGTCCACGCCGTACGCGTGCTCGCCGGCGGCGACGCGCTGCTGGCCCCCGAGGTCACGCGACGCGTGATCGCACGGTTCGCCGCGCCGGATGCCGCCGGGACCGCGCGCGGGACCGGATCCGCACCCGCTGGCGCCACCCCCTCCGCAGCCGCACGGCCGTCCGAACCGGAACCGCCGGTCATCGACCTCACCGAGCGCGAGGCGGAGGTGCTGCGCCTGGTCGCGCAAGCCCTGAGCAACGCCGAGATCGCCCAGCACCTCTTCATCGGCGAGGCCACCGTCAAGACGCACGTGTCGAACGTGCTGCAGAAGCTCGGCGCTCGCGACCGGGTCGCCGCCGTCGTCTACGCCCACCGGCACGGTCTGGCCTGAGCGCTCCCCCTGCGGACGGAGGACAGGACCCACCCGCAGGGGGATGTCCCCCTGCACGCCGGTCCGTAGCGTCGAAGACGGCGGGAGATCTCCGCCGGAAGGAGAACGGCATGCTGCGACTGCAGGGCCTGACCAAGAGCTACGGCGACCGCCGCGTCCTCGACGACGTCACCTTCGACGTCTCGCCCGGACGCCTCACCGGATTCGTCGGCGGCAACGGCGCCGGCAAGACCACCACGATGCGGATCGTGCTGGGCGTCCTCGCCGGCGACGCGGGCACCGTCACCCTCGACGGCGCACCCGTGACCCCCGCCGACCGTCGCCGCTTCGGGTACATGCCCGAAGAGCGCGGGCTGTACCCGAAGATGAAGGTGCTCGAACACATCGTCTACCTCGCGCGCCTCCACGGCTTCGGCAAAGCCGACGCCGACGCGCGTGCACGGGCGCTGCTCGAAGACCTCGGCCTCGGCGAGCGCCTCGGAGACAACGTCGAGACGCTGTCGCTGGGAAACCAGCAGCGCGCGCAGATCGCCGCCGCGCTCGTGCACGACCCCGAGGTCCTCATCCTCGACGAGCCCTTCTCGGGTCTGGATCCGCTCGCCGTCGAGGTCGTCGCCTCGGTGCTGCAGGATCGCGCCAAGGCGGGGGCCTCGGTGCTGTTCAGCTCGCACCAGCTCGACGTCGTCGAGCGTCTCTGCGACGACCTCGTCATCATCGCCGGGGGGACCGTCCGCGCGAAGGGCGGACGCGACGACCTGCGTGCCGCACACGCGCAGCGGCGCTACGAGCTCGTCTCGAGCGGCGACGCCGGGTGGCTGCGGGAGGAGCCGGGGGTGGTCGTGCTCGACTTCGACGGCGGATACGCCGTCTTCGACGCGGACAGCGACGAGACGGCGCAGCGCGTGCTGCGCCGAGCCGTCGCGCAGGGCGACGTCGCCGGTTTCGCCCCGCAGCATCCGTCCCTGTCGCAGATCTTCAAGGAGGTCATCCAGTGAACGCCGCCCCGACCGCCGCGCCCAGCAGCGCGCAGAGCGTCTGGCTCGTCGCCGAACGCGAGATCGGCTCGAAACTGCGCAGCAAAGCCTTCATCGTCTCGTTCGCGATTCTCTTCGTCGGCGCGCTCGCCCTCGTACTGTGGGGCGGGTTCACCGCTCAGAACTCCTCCGGCACCCCCGTCGCGGTGACCGCCGACGCGCAGCAGTACGTGCAGGATGCGCCCGGCCTCGATATCACCGACGCCACGTCTGATGCCGACGCCCGTGAGCTCGTCGCCGCCGCTGAGGTCGACGCCGCGGTCGTCGCCGACGCCGCCTCCCCCACCGGCTTCACCGTCATCGCCGAGACGAGCGCCCCGACGAACCTGCTGCTGTCGCTCTCGCAACTGCCGCCCGTGGAGATCCTCGACCCCGAAACGGGCCCGGGCGCACTCGGCTACCTGGCCGCGGTCGGTTTCGGCGTGGTGTTCCTCATGGCCGCGTCACTGTTCGGCGGAACCATCGCGCAGTCGGTGGTGGAAGAGAAGCAGACCCGGGTCGTCGAACTGCTCATCTCCGCCATCTCGGTGCGGTCGCTCCTGGCCGGCAAGGTGATCGGCAACACGATCCTCGCGATGGGCGAGATCCTCATCCTGGTCGCCATCGCCGTCATCGGGCTCACCGTCACCGGTCAGTCCGAGGTGCTGCAGGGCCTCGGGGCGCCGATCGCGTGGTTCGCCGTGTTCTTCCTCTTCGGCTTCGTGCTGCTGGCGACCCTGTTCGCCGCCGCGGCGTCGATGGTCTCCCGTCAGGAGGACATCGGATCGACCACGACCCCGCTGACGATGCTCGTCATGGCGCCGTACTTCCTCGTGATCTTCTTCTGGGAGAACCCAGTCGTGTTGGCGGTGATGTCGTACGTGCCGTTCTCGGCCCCGGTCGGCATGCCGGTGCGCATGTTCCTGGGTGACGCGCAGTGGTGGGAGCCGCTGCTGTCGCTCGTGATCCTCATCGCCACGTGCGTCGTCGCGATCGTCGTCGCGGCGAAGATCTACGAGAACTCGCTGCTGCGGATGGGCGCGCGCGTGAAGCTCTCCGAAGCCCTCTCCCGCTGAGTCCGCGCGCCGGGACGGGGTGGATCCCGGTCCCGGCGCGCGGTGTGCACCAACTCAGGCTCAGCGCAGCCGATTGCCGCCCACAGCCCGGAATCGGCCGCTCCCTCGTCGTGCAGCCTGAATTGGTGCACCGACGGGGCGGGTCAGGTGCGGAGGGCGGCCCGGCCGGAGTGGCCGACGAGGGCATCGGCGGCGCGCACGAGGGCGAGGTGCGACAGCGCCTGCGGGGTATTGCCGGCGTGGCGGTCGCGACCCACGTCGTACTCCTCCGACAGCAGCCCGACGTCGTTGGCCACCGCACAGGCCCGGTTCATGAGCGCGTTCGCATCGTCGAGGCGCCCACTGACGGCGTACTGCTCCACCAGCCAGAAGGTGCAGGCGAGGAACGGATGCTCGTCACCGGGGAGACCGTCGACCCCGCTCCCGGTGCGGTAGCGCATCAGGAACCCGTCGCGCATCAGCGTGCGCTCCATCTCCGCCACGGTACCGAGCATCCGGGGGTCGTCGTGAGCGCAGAATCCGACCTGCGGCAGGAGCAGAAGCGACGCGTCCACCTCGGTCGAACCGTAGTGCTGCACGAAATGGCCGCGTTCCGCGTCGTAGCCGTTCGCGTCGATCTCGTCCCGCACCTTCTCGCGCAGTCGCCGCCACTGCGTGGCATCCCCCGGCAGCCCGGCCTCCTCGACCGCGCGCACGCCGCGGTCGAGCGCGGCCCACACCATGGCACGGGAGTGCGTGAACATCGTCTCCTCGCCGCGGATCTCCCAGATGCCGCAGTCCGGCCGGTCGAACCACTCCACGACCTGGTCGAGGAGGGCCTTCTGCAGCGCCCACGAGAAATCGGACTCCTCGACGCCGGCATTCCGGGCGGCTTCGAGAGCGACCATCACCTCGCCGATCACATCGCCCTGGAACTGCGTATACGCACCGTTGCCCAGGCGCACCGGCGCCGATCCCTCGTAGCCGGGGAGGCTCTCCAGTTCGCTCTCGGGCAGTTCGCGCTCGCCGGCGATGCCGTACATGATCTGCACGTCTGCGGGATCGCCCGCGACCGCGCGCAGGAGCCAGCGCCGCCAGCGGAAGGCGATGCGGGTGAAGCCGTGCTCGAGCAGCGCCTCGAGGGTGAGGGAGGCGTCGCGCAGCCAGACGTACCGGTAGTCCCAGTTGCGGGATCCGCCGAAGTCCTCGGGCAGCGACGTGGTGGCGGCGGCGACGATGCCGCCGGTGTCACGATGCGTCAACGCCCGCAGCACGAGCAGGGAGCGCACCACCTCTGCGTGATGGGGACCGTGGTGTTCGATCGTCTCGGCGAAGTCGTGCCAGAACGCCTGGGTCGATGCGCGCTCGGCGGCGACGTCGACCGGGGGCGGAGTCGGCAGGTGGGAGGCGAACCACGTCAGGGTCACATCGATCTCGTCACCGCCGGACACGGTCACCGTGCCGCGGTGCCGGTGATCGACCGCGCGTAGTCGCGCACCACGCACGACCACCGCGTCGGGGCCGGCGATCGCCAGGAGAGCGGGGCTGTCCTCCTCACCGATCTGCCGCACCCACGGCAGGGCTCGGGCGTAGTCGAAGCGCACCACGAGCTCGTGATCGAAGACGACCTCGCCCGAGACACCGACGAGGCGACGCACGATGTCGGTGCGGTCCCCGTCGATGGGCATGAACTCGTGCACCTCGGCGACACCGTCCACGCTCTGCCACCGGGTCACGAGGGTGAACGTGTCGCCGTCGTAGCGGCGCGTCGGCGTCGCATGCGGGTCAGCGGGGCGCAGCATCCATCGACCGTGGTCCTCGTCACCGAGCAGCGCACCGAACACCGATGCGGCGTCGTAGCGGGGTGGGCAGAACCAGTCGATACTTCCTTCCCGCGACACCAGCGCCGCGGTGCGACAGTCGCTGAGGAGGGCGTAGTCCTCGATGGGTGCGGGCATGGTGTCCTCCCGGAAGCCTGTGGCGGGCAGCGCTTCGACGCTATCGTGGGCGCCGTGACCTCCGCGACCACGACCCTGCTCATCCTCGGCGCCTCGGGAGACCTCACCTCCCGCCTACTGCTTCCCGCCCTCGGAGAACTCCTCAGCCGCGAACCGTCCCGCCGGGTCCACCTGCGCGGCGCCGGCATGGATGACTGGGACGACACCCACTGGCGCGACGTCGTCAAGACGGCCTTCGCCGCCGGCGACGCCGACGCCGCCTTCGGCGCGGTCGACCAGACCACCTATCAGCGCGCCGACATCACCGAGGCCGCCGACCTGCAACGCCTCGTCGACGGCGTCGACGGACGGCTCGCCCTCTACTTCGCCGTGCCGCCCGCGATCGCGGCCCGCGCGTGCGAGGCACTGGCGGATGTCACCCTTCCGGCGGGCACCATCCTCGCCCTGGAGAAGCCGTTCGGGACGGATGCCGACAGTGCCCACGCATTGAACCTCACCGTCGACAGGCTCGTGCCCGAGAATCAGATCTTCCGCGTCGACCACTTCCTGGGTCGGTCGACGCTGCTGAACCTGCTGGGCGTGCGATTCGCCAACCGCGTGATCGAGCCGGTGTGGAACGCCGAACATGTCGAGAGCGTGCTGGTGCGGTTCGACGAGGCACTCGGCCTGGAGAACCGCGCGGGGTACTACGACAAGGCAGGCGCGATGGTCGACATGATCCAGAGCCATCTGCTCCAGGTGCTCGCGTTCCTGGCGATGGATGCCCCGGCATCCCTCGACGAGCGCGATCTGCGCGATGCCACCGGCGCGGCGCTCCGGGCCACCCACGTGTGGGATGACGACCCCGCGACGGCCTCCCGCCGTGCCCGGTACACCGCCGGGTCCATCGGGGATCGCACGTTCCCGTCGTACGTCGACGAGCCGGGCGTCGATCCCTCGCGCCACACCGAAACCCTTGCCGAGGTGACCTTCGCCGTGGACACCGCGCGGTGGGCCGGTGTTCCCTTCACGTTGCGCTCCGGCAAGGCGCTCGGCGAGCCGGTGCGCGAGATCGTCGTGCAGTTCCGCCCGGTCCGTCATGTACCGGCCGGGCTCACCGGGGATGCGTCGGGCTCGATCATGCGCTTCTCGCTCGGCCCCGATCTGCTCTCCCTGGAGCTGAACGTCAACGGCGCAGACGACCCGCTCGAGCTCGAACGCATCGGGCTGACCGCAGACCTGGGCGCGGGCGCGCTCCGCGCCTACGGCGAGGTGCTCTCCAGCATCCTCGACGGTGACGCGGCTCTGTCCGTCCGCGGCGACGCGGCCGAACAATGCTGGCGGATCGTCCAGCCGATCGTCGACGCGTGGCGCGCGGACGACGTGCCCCTCGACGAGTACCCCGCCGGGGCGACCAACCCCGACGGCTGGCCCTCGCACGCCACCCCGCCGCTGAAGCACTGACGCGCGGCGCCCGTTCGCGCTACGTCTGCAGGATCGCGAGGACGTTCCCCGCCGGATCGCGGAACCACGCGATGTCGGGCCCGGCCTCCCCGCCGCGCACGATGCCGCGATCGTCGCCGCCGAACTGATCGCCGTAGATGCGGGTGTCGACCCCGCGAGCACGCAGGTCGTCGACGGCGGCGTCGATGTCGGTGACGGGGAAATTCAGGATCGTGAAGGTGGCGGGCACGTGGTCGTCCTTCGCGTAGACGAAGATCGCCGCGCCGGAGGGCAACCGAAGGGTGAGGAATCCCATCTCGTCGTCCTCGACGACCATGCCGAGGGTGTCACGGTAGAACGACCGCGCGACGTCGATGTCGTCGACGGCGAATCCACTGAACGCGTCGTCGATGCGGAACATGGCGCCTCCCCGGGTCGGTGGAAGACCAGCATCCGTCATCGCATCAGCGGATGTCCATGGGGTGCGCGATCAGGCGACGAGGATGCCGTCGGTGTCGGCCCAGACGAACCCACCGGGACGGAAGGTCACGCCTCCGATCTCGACGGGCACATCCACCTCGCCGGCACCGTCCTTGACACTCTTGCGTGGGTTGGAACCGAGCGCCTTGACCCCGAGGTCGAGGGTTGCGAGGACATCACGGTCACGGATCGCGCCGTGGATGATGACGCCCGACCATCCGTTGGCCACCGCGGCGGAGGCCATGATGTCGCCCATCAGGGCGGACTCCAGCGAGCCGCCGCCGTCGACGATCAGCACCGCCCCCTCCCCCGGGCCGGCGAGGAGGTCTCGGACAAGACCGTTGTCGCGGTAGCAGCGGACGGTGCGGATCGGCCCTTCGAACGCGCGGCGTCCGCCGAGGTCCTGAAACTGCACGGAGACGGAGGCGAGCGCGTCTCCGCGCTCGTCGTAGAGATCGGCGGTCGCGGTCATCTGCCCAGACTAGCGGCGCCGTCCCGCGCGCTCGGAGGCGCGGGACGGACGACGGCGACCGGGAATGGATGCGCGTGGATGTTGTTGCACTGCTCCGACGGACGACCGGAGCCCGCCGGCAGAATCCGTTCCCCTGGAGAATCGAGACCCCATGACACTGCTGCAGGACCGCACCGCCGACACCGATCACCCCGTTCTCGACGTGATCGCCGAACGCTGGAGCACGCGCGTGTTCGACACCGACACGGCCCTGGACGACGCCGCACTGGCCGCCGCCCTCGAGGCCGCGCGCTGGGCGCCGTCGGCCAACAACTCCCAGCCGTGGCGCTTCATCGTCGCGCGGCGGGGATCGGCGCCGCACGCCACCCTCGTCGACGCCCTCGGCGGGTTCAACAAGGCCTGGGCGCGTGACGCCGGCGCCCTCGTCGTCTTCGTCGCCGAGACCGCCCGCGAGGACGGCACCCCGCAGCGATGGGCCGAGTACGACACCGGTCAGGCATCGGCGTACTTCAGCCTGCAGGCGCACGCATCCGGCCTCGCGACACATCAGATGGGCGGATTCGACCATGACGCGGTCGCCCGCGCGTTCGAGCTGCCCGAGAACCTCGAGCCGGTGACGATCATCGCCGTCGGCACCCTCGGATCCCACGACGGCATCTCGAACGAGCTGCGCCAGCGCGAGAACGCCCCGCGCACCCGTCGCGCGCTCGAGGCCTCGGTCATCGTCGACGCCTGACCCGCACCTGCGCCTGCCACCCCGCGCGTCGTCGGAGAATCAGCCCGATGTCGGAGAATTCGCCGCAGATCCTCCGACATCGGCGCGATTCTCCGACATCGCCGGGCGGGGACGGCGGACGCGCGGGACAAGGCGAACGGCGGATGACGCTTCGCGCAACCCTCGCCCGCGGCCGTCCAGGGCATGCTTAGAGTGGCACATGGCCCCTCGGATCGTTGCGATCGGCACCACCGTGCCTCCCGTACGCCTCGCGCAGAACGACGTGCGCGACATGTTCACCGCGCAGCCCGGGACCACGCGGCTCACGCAACGCCTCATCCACGCCGCCTTCGACGCCGCCGATATCCAGACCCGGCACAGCGTCGTCTCCCAACTCGCCACGGCCGGCGACCCCGCTCCCGGAGACGTCCTGTTCCGGGATGCCGCCGGCACACTCCATGCTCCGGGCACCGGTGCGCGCAACGACCTCTACATCCGCGAGGCCCCCGGACTTTATGCCGCCGCAGCGCGCGCCGCCCTCCGCGACGCCGAGGTCGCCCCGGCCGAGGTCACCCACGTCATCACCGTCTCGTGCACGGGGTTCTTCGCACCCGGGCCCGACTACCGGCTCGTGCGCGACCTCGGCATCCGCCGCGAGGCCGAGCGCTACCATCTCGGCTTCATCGGTTGCGCCGCGGCGCTGCCCGCGATCCGCGCCGCCGAACGGATCGCCCGCGCCGATCCGGATGCGGTGGTCCTGGTCGCCAGTGCGGAATTGTGCTCCCTGCACATCCGCGTCTCGAACGACCCCCAGCAGATCGTGGCGGCGTCGGTCTTCGGCGACGGTGCCGCTGCGGCCGTCATCACCGGAGACCCCGCCGCGGGTCGACCCGGCGGTCTGGAACTCGACGGATTCGCGACGACCCTCACGACCGAGGGTGAGACCGACATGACCTGGACGATCGGCGATCACGGCTTCGACATGATCCTGTCGGCCGACGTCCCGCGCATCATCGGTCGCGAGATCCGGGACGCGATCGGCCCGCTCCTCCACAGCGTCGACGCGTGGGCCGTCCACCCCGGCGGTCGCAGCGTCCTGGACCGGGTCGAATCGGGATTGGGGTTGGATGCCGCCGCGCTCACCCTCTCCCGGCACGTGCTGCGGACGCACGGCAACATGTCGAGCGCGACGCTGCTGTTCATCCTCCGCGAGATCCTGCACGGCGACCTCGCCGACGGAGCGGCGGTGGGAGCGCTCGCGTTCGGGCCGGGGCTCACGGTCGAATCGGCCCGGATGACGAAGCGGACGCATCCATGAACCTCGGTCTGCGCGACGAGGAGCTCGTCGAGCTGATGGACGACCCCGACTGCGACCCGGCACGTCTGGCCGCGACCCTGCGACGGTTCGATCTGGTCAACCGACTCGTCTCGGGCTGGGGGACGGTGTACCGAACGCGGATGCGCCCCCATCTGGCCGGCCTCGGACGTCCCGCCCGCGTGCTCGACCTCGGGTCGGGCGGCGGCGATCTGGTCCGACGCCTCGCCGCGGCCACCCGCCGCGACGGACTCGAGGTCGATGTGCTCGGAGTCGATCCCGATCCGCGGGCGCACGCGGTTGCGACCGGCGTGACCCGTCACCCCGGCGAGCGTTTCGAGTGCGCCGACGCCGCCGCGCTGGTCGAGCGCGGCGAGCGCTTCGACGTGGTCGTCTCCAATCACGTCCTCCACCACCTCGGAGATGCGCTCCCCGCTGTCGTCGACGCATCCGTCGAGCTCTCGCGCGGCATCGTGCTGCACGGCGACATCGCTCGCGGCCGTCTCGCCTACGGGCTCTACGCGGTGGGGATCACCCCGCTCGCCGCCGGGACCTTCCTTCGCACCGACGGCCTCCGGTCCATCCGCCGCAGCTTCACCCCCGATGAGCTGCGGACCGCGCTGGCCGACTCGCCCGGGGCGTGGCGGGTGTCGACGCCGGCACCGTTCCGGGTGCTGGCCGAAGGGCGCGGCCGTGCGTGAGGTCATCGTCGTCGGCGCGGGACCGGTCGGCATGCTGCTCGCGGGCGAGCTTGCCCGCCACGGCGTCGACGTCGAACTGCTCGAGCGCCGACCGGCAGCCGGGGCCGGCACCCGCGCCATCGGCATCCACTCGCCGGTGCTCGCCGCCCTCGAGGCCTCCGGGACGACCGAGCATCTGCTCGGCCACGCCGCCCGCGTCGCGCGCGGCGAAGCCCGCTGCCGGGGGGATGTCGTCGGGGTGGTGCGCTTCGACCGGCTCTCCCGCCGGTTCCCGTTCGTCGCCACCCTGCCGCAGGCCGCGACCGAGGCGGTGCTGTCGACGGGCGCACCCGACCCGGTTCGCGGCGCCACCGTGACGGCGATGCACCAGGGATCCGACCACGTGCGGGTTCGCGCCGCTGTCGCCGGTCACATCTCGGAACGCGACGCCCGGGTCGTCGTCGCGGCGACCGGATCCGGCGGACGCGACCTGGTCTACCGTGCCGGCGCGCTCAGCCGCCACGAGTACCCCGACCGCTACCTGATGACGGATGCGACCGCCGCCATGGACGCCGATACCTCGGTGGCCGCGGTGCACCTGGATCCCGCCGGCGTGCTGGAGTCCTTCCCCCTCCCCGACGGCCTGCGCCGGTTCGTGGCGTGGGATGCCGCGCCGCACGAGGCCGACACCCCCGCCACCCGCGCCGCGCGACTGCGTGAGGCGATGGCCGTGCGCGGCGAGGCGCAGGCCGGGGAAGGCGTCACGGCCGCGAGCGCATTCGGCGTCCGCCGGGTGATCGCCCCGCGCCTGCGACATGGTCGCGTCCTCTCCGTCGGCGACACGGCGCACGAGGTCAGTCCGATCGGCGGGCAGGGAATGAACCTCGGGCTGCTGGATGCGGTCACCCTCGCACCGCTCCTCGCCGAGTGGATGCGGACCGGCAGCCCGCCCCCGCGCCTGGACGCATGGGAGCGCCGCCGGGTGCGATCGGCGCGGCTGTCCGCGGCCATCGCGGCGGCCAACACCGCTCTCGGGCGGCCGGCCTCGCCCCGAGCGCACCGACTGCGGATGGGGGCGCTGCGCGCGCTCCTCGCCTCGCCGGCGTCCGCGGTCTTCGCGCACGCCTACGCGATGGGCTTCGACGCGGACGCCTGATTCGACGCGCTCACGGTCAGGGGATCACGCCGATGTCGGAGAATCACGTCGATGTCGGAGGATTCGGCGCGGATCATCCGACATCGGCTCGATCTTCCGACATCCCCGGACCGGCGCGGGGCGGCGCGGACCGCGGGTGTCAGGAGGCGAGAGAGCCGCCGGTGGCGATGAGTTGCACCGCCAACAGCAGAGCGGCGGCCATCACGAGCGTGAACAGCACGCGCGCCCGGGGACGCGCGAACGCGACGATCACCGTCACGACGGTGAGGGCGAGTGCGGCGACGAGAAAACCTGCGGCCACGGGCGTCACGGCCGACAGATCGCCGCCGACCGGGCCGATGAGGGCCGCGACGTCACCGACGAACAGTCCGCCGATCGCGAGCAGCGCCGAGGCACGGGCCCCGATCATGTGCGGGAAGCCTCGGATCCCGGTCTGCGCATCGTCGTCGAGGTCGGGCAGCACGTTCACCAGATGGATGGCCGCACCGAGCGCCCCACCGGCGATCCAGGCCCAGGGCGCGGCGGGCGCCGGCGGTTCCGCCGAGAGCGGCGCGAGGGAGGGGAACACGCCGAATCCGACGATGAACGGCACGATCGAGATCGGCGTCGCCTTCAGACCGGCGTTGTACGCCCACGCCGAGGCGAGGAACACGGCGTGGGCGGCCAGCATCCCGATCCCGATCATCGCGGAGAGTCCGAGCGCGAGGATCAGGCAGATGACGGCCGCGGCCCACGCCTGTCCGGGCGAGGCGTCTCCACGTGCGAGGGGTTTGTCGGATCGCCCCACAGCGCGGTCGCGCCGCACATCGAGCACGTCGTTGGAGATGCCGACCGACAGTTGGCCGAACAGCACAGCCGACACCAGCAGCATCAGGTCGACCGCCGACACTCCCGCGGCGATCCCGAGGGCGAGGGCGAGAAGAGTGACCACGACGGTCGGGCCCGGGTGGGACGACCCCGCCAGCGCAGCGAGCACCCGCCCGGGGCTTCGTCGGCGTCTGTCGGCGGCGTCCATGGTTGCACGCTACCCGCCCGTGCCGCGGCCGGTGCGCCTCCGGCCGCGGCGACGATCAGTCGTCGACGATCTCGGCGTCGATCACGTCGTCGTCCTCACTGTCCTCGGGCGCCGCGGGCGGGCCGTCGCTCGTGAGCACGAGCGACGAGCCGTCGGCGGCCATGTCGACCCGCACGACGTCGCCGTCGCGCACGTGACCCGACAGCAGCGCCATCGCGAGACGGTCCTGCACCTCCGACTGGATGAGCCGACGCAGCGGCCGCGCACCGAACACCGGGTCGTAGCCGCGCTCTGCCAGCCACGTCCGCGCGTCGGGCGTGACCGCGAGCGCGAGCCGGCGATCCTTCAGACGTCGCTGCAGCGCGTCGACGGCGAGCTCGACGATCTGGGCCAGGTCGTCTTCGGTGAGCGCTTGGAAGATGACGATGTCGTCGAGGCGGTTGACGAACTCGGGCTTGAACGCCTGCCGCACGAGCCCCTGCACCTGCTCGCGCTTCTGCTCGACCGACAGGGTCGGGTCGATCAGGATGGGCGAACCGAGATTGGATGTGAGGATCAGGATGACGTTCTTGAAATCGACCGTGCGGCCCTGGCCGTCGGTGAGGCGACCGTCGTCCATGACCTGCAGCAGCACGTCGAAGACCTCGGGGTGCGCCTTCTCGACCTCGTCGAGCAGCACGACCGAGTACGGCCGACGACGCACGGCTTCGGTCAGCTGACCCCCCTGTTCGTAGCCGACGTATCCGGGAGGGGCACCGACCAGACGCGAGACGGAGTGCTTCTCCCCGTATTCGGACATGTCGATGCGGACCATCGCATGCTCGTCGTCGAAGAGGAACTCCGCGAGCGCCTTGGCCAATTCGGTCTTGCCGACACCGGTGGGCCCGAGGAACAGGAACGAGCCGGTCGGTCGGTCGGGGTCGCTGATACCGGCGCGCGAGCGGCGCACCGCGTCGGAGACGGCCTTGACCGCGTCTTTCTGCCCGATGAGCCGCTTGCCGAGCTCCTGTTCGAGGTGCAGCAACTTCTCGGTCTCACCCTGCATGAGACGCCCGACGGGGATGCCGGTCCAGGCGGCGATGACACCGGCGATGTCGGTCTCGGTGACCTGGTCTCCGACCATGCGCTCACCGGAGGGCTCTTCACGCTCGGCCTCGAGCAGACCCCGCTCGAGGGCGGGGATCTCGGCGTAGAGCAGACGGGATGCCTTCTCGAGGTTCCCCTCGCGCTGGGCACGTTCGGCTTCCATCCGCGCCGCGTCGAGACGGGTTTTGAGGTCACCGACGCGGTTCAGCGATGCGCGCTCGTGCTCCCACCGGGACTGCAGCTCGCCGAGCTTGGCCTCCTCCTGAGCGAGGTCGTCGCGGAGGGCGGCGAGACGCTCCTTGGCGGCGTCGTCCTTCTCCTTCTTCAGCGCGAGCTCTTCGAGCTTGAGGCGGTCGACGTGGCGGCGCAGTTCGTCGATCTCGAGGGGTGCCGAGTCGATCTCCATGCGCAGGCGCGATGCCGCCTCGTCGATGAGGTCGATCGCCTTGTCGGGGAGTTGGCGGCTCGGGATATAGCGGTGCGAGAGGGATGCGGCGGCCACGAGGGCGCCGTCGGCGATCGCGACCTTGTGGTGCGCCTCGTACCGTTCCTTGAGTCCGCGCAGGATCGCGACGGTGTCTTCCACGGTCGGCTCGCCGACGTACACCTGCTGGAAGCGGCGTTCGAGCGCGGCGTCCTTCTCGATGAACTCGCGGTACTCGTTGAGGGTGGTCGCACCGATCAGGCGCAGCTCGCCGCGCGCGAGCATGGGCTTGAGCATGTTGGCCGCGGCGACCGATCCCTCCCCACCGCCGGCGCCCATGAGGACGTGCAGTTCGTCGATGAAGGTGATCACGCGCCCATCGGACTCGGTGATCTCTTTCAGCACGCTCTTCAGGCGCTCTTCGAACTGACCGCGATACATCGCTCCGGCGACCAACGCGGAGATGTCGAGGGTGATGAGCTCCTTGTCTTTGAGGGACTCGGCGACGTCGCCGGCGATGATGCGCTGCGCGAGTCCCTCGACGACGGCGGTCTTGCCGACGCCCGGTTCGCCGATCAGGACGGGGTTGTTCTTGGTGCGCCGCGTGAGCACCTGGCTGACGCGGCGGATCTCGGAGTCGCGACCGATGACCGGGTCGAGCTTTCCCTGCCGTGCGCGGTCGGTGAGGTTGATCCCGAACTGCTCGAGGGCGCTCTGCTGCTCCTCCTGCCCGGGCATCTGGGTGGCGTTCATGTTTTCTCCTGAATCAGCGGATTTTAAAAGTTGAGTGTTGCTGACTCAACTTTAGCAGGTGGATGCGAGCATGCGCGAGCACCGACCGGATCTCCGGTCGGTGCGGGTCATCTCGCGCCCCTCAGGCGTGGTGGGCAGGCAGGGCGATGCGGAACTGCGTGCCTTCGCCGACAGCACTCGTGGCGGACATCGTGCCGTCGTGGGCGGTCACGATCGCCTTGGTGATCGACAGCCCCAGTCCGACGCCCTTGATCGCCTGGCGCGTGGCCATCTTCGACCGGAAGAAGCGCTCGCTGAGCTGCGCGAGGTCTTCGGGGTCGATTCCCATGCCGGTATCGGTGACGGTGACGATCGCGTGTCCGTCCTCGCGGCCGACGGCGACGATGACCGACCCACCGGAGGGAGTGAACTTCACCGCGTTGGAGACGAGGTTGTCGATCGATTGCCCGATGCGCCGAGGGTCGGCGTGCAGGTGGAGGGGGCCCTCGGGGAGCTCGACGGCGACGGTGACCCCCGCACGCTCGGCCACCGGCTGGATCGACTCGCCGGACGCCGAGGCGATCGCGGCGACATCGACCGTCTCGCGCTGGAGCGGGATCTTCCCGGCCTCGACCTGCGCGATGAACAGCAGGTCTCCGACCAGCTGCAACAGCCGGTTGGCGTTGCGTTCGGCCACGCCGATGAAGCGCTTCTGATCGTCGGAGAGGGTCTCCTCCTCCTCCATCACGAGTTCGAGGTAGCCGAGGATGGAACTGAGCGGCGTGCGGAGTTCATGCGAGATCGTTCCGACGAACTCGTCCTTCAGGCGCGTGATCTCCTTCGCATGCCGGGCATCGCGCGCGACGAAGGTGTATCCGACGGCCTCGTCGCCGACACGCCGCTCGGCGCACGTGAGGTAGATGGGAATCTCGACGCCGTCGACCGAACGCACGAGCAGGTCGCCCTCGCCCTGTCCGACCGAACGGCCGATCTCGACCAGCCTCGGCAGGATGTCATCCGCGTCCGCGATGCTGTCGTCGGCTCCGTCGAGTCCCACCGAACGCGGGACGAAGAGGTCGCCGACCGCTTCCTCGCCACTGTGCTCGCCGTCGACACCGAGGATGTCGACGACGTCGTATCCGAGCAGCAGCTCGGCGCCGGGCCCCCAGCCCACGATGCGGCCGCTCTTGTCGGTGACGATGACGGCTTCGTTGTCCATCGCCTCCCAGATGCTCGTGGCGAATGCCTCGGACACGCGGAGCTCTTCGGCGGCTTGGGCCAGCTCCGCCCGCCGGCGCTCGGCCTCGTCGAGCAATCGCGCCCGCTCGCCGGACAGTCCGGCGACCTCCTTCAACCGCGCCCGGGCCGATCGTGTGGTCTCGTTCACGACGATGCCGACCACGGCGATCACGACGGCGACGAAGACGACGCGGACGAGCTGGCCGTTGCCCCAGTCCTCGAGCCCCGAGAAGTACGGCCCGAGAAAGGCCACCACGAGAGCGGCGATCCCATAGAAGACCATGCGTCGGCCGGGAAGCGTGGCGATCCACACGATCGGGAGGAGGATGATCACGGAGAACATCGACATCGACCCGCCGGTGCCGACGCGGAAGAGCCCGATCGCGAAGATCGCGAGGATGGGCACGATCGCCACCCAGTCGCGATTCAGCCGGTGCCACGGCACGGCCGCAGCGACCACCTCGAGCAGCGCCAGGCCGACGACCGCGCTCCACATGGCGATCGGATCCGTGATCTGCCCCGCCCCGAACAGGAAGACCGCCGGGAGCGCAAGCAGGACGAGCAGAAGGGTGGGCAACAGCAACAGCCCGGGGTGCGAGCGACCGCTTGTGCCGCTGTCGATCGTGCGTTCGGTCGACGTCGCCGTCATCAGGAGGGCTTCAACTGGTCGAGCACCCGACGCACCTGAACCGCGGTGAAGGGCTTGGGCAGATGGGCGTCAGCGGCCGGGAACTGCGCGGGGTCGAGAACCGAGCAGATGACGATCTTCGCCGTCGGTGCGATCGTCCGGATGCTCTCCATCGCTTTCCACCCGTCGTCGCGCCCCCGCAGCAGCAGGTCGACCACCGCGATGTCGGGAGCCTTGGCCGACAGGAGCGGTTCGGCCGCGGCGGTCCCGCTCGCGGTGCGCACCTCACAGCCGGCGCGGGTGAAGAGCGTCTGCAGCAGTTCGCGTTGATCCTCGACATCGTCGATCACCAGGACATCCGGCGAGTTGGCCATCTCAATCCCCTTCCACAGGCGCTTCTCCCCGCTGCGCGCGGGCGAGCCGTTCGACCGTGGCGACGAGATCCTTCGACGACAGGGGCTTGGCGAGGTACCCGTCGGCCCCCAGGCGTTCGGCACGCTCAGCGTACTCACCACCGGCGTGCGCGGTCATGACGACGATCGCGAGATCGGTGCGCCGCGCGCGGATGTCGCCGAGAAGCTCGTAGCCCCCGCGCCCCGGCAGCTCCAGATCGGTGAGGACGACCTCGGGATCGAACCCGGCCTCGCGTTCTTCGTACCCGTCGGCGCTATGGAGGACTTCGACCTCGCACGACAGACGGCGGCGCAGGATCGTCTGGACGTACAGCGCGACATCCTCGTCGTCTTCGACGACGATCACTCGGAAAGGCGCGTCTGTCACATCCCTCACGATATACGCCGCGGGCGGCTGAGCCGGCCCCTCGCCCCGAGAACCGACCTCAGGCGGCCGGCACCGACGCCGATGAGTGCACCCGGCTCGACTCGTCGATGCACGCGAAGCGCGCCCGGTAGGCGGTCGGTGTCACGCCGAGGACACGGGCGAAGTTGTGCCGCAGAACCGCGGCGGACCCGAAGCCGCACTCCTCCGCGATGCGATCGAGGCCGTGATCGGTGCGCTCGAGAAGGCGCTGCGCCTGGATCACCCGCTGCCGCGCGAGCCACGCCGCCGGTGTGACCCCGTGATCGGCCTTGAACCGACGCGCAAAGGTGCGCGGCGACATATGCGCCTTCGCGGCGAGCTGATCGACGGTGAGGTCGGCTCGCAGGTTCTCCAGCATCCAGTCCGTCACCGGCGCGAGGGACAGAGAGGACACCTCGGGGAGAGGACGCGCGATGAACTGGGCCTGACCGCCGTCGCGCTGCGGCGGGACGACCATGCGACGGGCGATGGAGTTCGCCGCCTCGGCTCCGAGCTCCTGCCGGAGAAGATGAAGGCACGCGTCCAGCCCCGCGGCCGTGCCGGCGCTCGTGATGATGCGACCGTCCTGCACGTAGAGGACGTCCGGGTCGATGTCGACCTGCGGATACATCTCGATCATCGTCTCGGTGTACATCCAGTGGGTGGTCGCCCGGCGCCCGTCGAGCACGCCCGCATCGGCCAGGATGAAGGCGCCGCTGCAGACGCTGAGCAGCCAGGCGCCGCGGGCGTCGGCATGACGGACGACGTCGAGGACCCGCGCGTCGACGCGTCCCCACTTCTCGCGGGGGATCGGTGCGACGACGACCAGGTCGGCCTCGTACGCGAAGGTCAGGTCGTGCTCGACGTTGATCGAGAACGCCATGCTCGAGGAGACGGCTCCGGGATCGGGGGCGACGACGCGGAAGTCGAAGTTCTGGATGCCTTCCCCGCTGCGATCGAGCCCGAACGCTTCGCACGCCACGCCGAACTCGAAGGGCGCGAAGCCCTCCTGGACGATGCAGGCGACGGTTCTCATGCGACCTCCGAGGTTCGAGACGGAGTGGCAGTTTCACACCGCTCGGTGTCGCTTCTGCCACTTTTGGCAGTATCTCACACGACGTACGTTTTCTGCCATGATCCTTCTCGCCGCTTTCGCCACCCTCGCCGCTATCGGCCTCGTCTCGACCCTCGTGTCGCTGGCCACCGACGCACGCCGCCGTCTCCCGACCGACCCCTCGCGCATTCCCGCGCGCGACGGCGCGGCAGCCGAGACCCGGGTTCGCGTCCGAGACCGCGGTGCGCGCCGCCGGGTCTCGGTCGCGCGGCCCGGTCTCGCCGGAACGCGCTAGCGGACGCGGTCGTAGACCTCGATCATGGCCGCGGTCCGCGACGACTGCCGGAACGCCTCCGCGACCCCCGCGTCGGGGACGGCGGCGGTTCCGGCGGCGATGTCGGCCACGGCGACGCGGATCGCCTCCCCGA
This sequence comes from Microbacterium xanthum, assembly GCF_034531355.1. Lineage (NCBI taxonomy): Bacteria > Bacillati > Actinomycetota > Actinomycetes > Micrococcales > Microbacteriaceae > Microbacterium > Microbacterium xanthum. Next base: position 1,042,982 of record NZ_JAWHUE010000001.1, on the reverse strand, counting down.
GAGCCTCGACGGAGCCGTCCGCGACGTCCCACCTGCCGGCGCCGAGCTCGCCGGCGATATCGGGATCGCTGACCAGGGCGGGAGTACCGAGGCTCGCCGCTTCGAACACCGTCATGCCCTGCGTCTCGAACCCGATCGAGGTTTGCACGACGGCGTCGGCACGGTGGATGCGACGCAGCGTTTCAGCGTACGGCAGACGCCCGGCGAAGCCGACGCTCGTCCCGGTCGCGGCATCCATGCCGTGCGCGGTCACGAATCGCTGCGCGGCGCGCAACTGGCCGCCGCCGCCGATGATCTCGACGTCGGCGTCGGGCCGGGTGAACGCCAAAGCCTGAAGGAACGGCAGGAGTCGCTTCTCCGGACTCATCCGTCCGAGCCACACCAGCCGCGGCCGCATCGACCCTCGCGCCGGCGCGGACCGACGCACCTCGTCGAGCAGGTCGTCGTGGATGCCGTTCCAGATCACGTCGACCTCGCCGTTCCCGCCCGCGGGGACGACGCCGTGGGCTTCGAGTCGGCGCGCGAAGTGCGAGGACGGGGCGGTGACCGCGGAGGCGCGTTCGGCGAAACGTCGCAGATAGGTCCACCCGTCCACCCCACGCGTCTTCGACGCGATGGCGTGCCGCTGCCACACCGTCAGGGCGCGCAGTGTCGCTCGGGGCGCCGGAGTGGTCGCGGCGATGCCGACGTCGACGCGGTTGTGCATGGTGTGCACCACCGGGAGATCGTGCCGGGCGGCGAACCGATGCCCGAGGAAGGCTCCCCAGAAGTCAGCCTGTACGTGCACGATGTCGACCGGCGGGCGCGCGACGAGCACACCATCGATCCACCGGTCGGCGCGAGCGCCGGGCCACGACAGCGAGTACTCCCGGTCGATCGTGATCGGCAGGGACGGCACGTCCAGAAGAGCGGGATCGGGGGCGACCGCGGCACCGCGCCGACCGTGCAGGGCCGGCGCGACGATCGAAACGACGTGGCCGGCGCGCTCGAGGAACTCCCGCTGCAGCCGCATCGAGACCTGAGCGCCCCCCAGCGACGCGACGTGCTGGTCGCCGAACATCACGACGTGCACGAGGTCACTCCGGGAGCGGTTCGCCGCGGTAGAGCGCCTCGAACGTGTCGAGCGTGCGGTTGATGTCGTGCACCGCGACGCCGTCCAGCGAGGCCTGCTGCATGCGACGGCGTTCGTCGGGCGATGCGGTGAGCACGTCGGTCAGGCGCGCGGCGAGCTGCTCCACGTCGCCCGGCGTGAACAGGTAGCCGTTCTCGCCGTCGTGGACCAGATGCGGCAGGGCGACCGCGTCGGCGGCGACGACCGGCAGCGCCGAGGCCATCGCCTCCATCGTGGCGATGGACTGCAGCTCGGCGATCGAGGCGATCGCGAACACGCTCGCGCGGGAATAGAGGCGACGCAGCTCGTCGTCGCTGACGTGCCCGTGGAAGACGACGCGACCCTCGAGGCCGAGCTCGTGGGCGAGGTTCTCGAGGTTCTTGCGCTGGTCGCCGCCACCGACGATGTCGAAGCCGACCTCGAGGGCGGGGTCCAGGGTCGCCAGGGCGCGCAGCACGACGTCGATCTGCTTCTCGCTGGTGAGGCGACCGACGAACAGCACGCGATTCTCCGCACGGGGTTCGAGGTCGGGGGTGTAGTTGGCCTTGTCGATGCCGCAACTGACCGGGATCACATCGGTCACGTCGATCGTCGACTCGAGGAAGTCCGCCGCCTTGCGGGTGGGCGTGGTCACCGCACGTGTGGACGAGAGCGTGCGCTGGGCATCACCCCAGGCCCACCGGATGATCGCGTCGGTGATCTTCTGCGGGAGCACCGTGAAGTCGAGGATGTTCTCGGCCATCACGTGGTTGGTGGCCACGACGGGAATGCCGCGCAGGTTGGCTTCGTGCGCCAGCCCGCGGCCGATGATGATGTGCGATTGGATGTGCACGACATCCGGCTTGACCTCGTCGAGGACCTTCCGCGCATAGTGCTTGGAGCGCCACGGCCACACGAACCGCAACCAGTCGTGCGGAGGCCAGCGCACGGACGGCAGGCGGTGAACGGTCATCTCGGCGCCCTCGACCACCTCGACGCCCGGGTGCGCACGGCGGTAGCGCTGGTGGGGGGCGACGACGTGCACATCGTGGCCGCGGCCGACGAGACCGGCCGCGAGTCGCTCGGCGAACCGGGCGGCGCCGTTGATGTCGGGGGCGAACGTGTCGCAGCCGATGACGACGGTGAGCGGGCGGCGGGGAGCGGGCGTGGCGGGATCTGTCACGGGGTGCGGGCTGCCTATCTGTGCGGCGCCGGAGCGCAGCGGCTGTCTGCGGGATGAAGCGGCGGGGTGGGTCGCACCGCTCGCGCGCGTCAACTGTACCCGAGCACCCGCCGGGACCCGGGAGCGGCGGGGTGCATCCTCGTGCGCGCTCAGGAGACCGAAGGATGCGCCCCGTACGCTGGGCGCATGCCGCGACTGCTTGCTGATGCCGACGAGCACCTGTGGGTCCCCGTGACCGGATCCCTGGGATTCCGGGGGCGCCGTCACCGCAAGGCCGCGATCCGGATGCTCTTGACGCAGGCCAACCGGGCCGCGGGCGCCGAGGGTCGTCCGGGAAGCGGATTTCTCGCGTGGGTGATGAGCCAGGCGACCCCGCTGCTGATGAAGCGCGCGAACGGGCGCGTGCTGGTATGGGTGTGGAAGAGCGATCCGGATCTGCTGGTCGCGATGGCGCAGGTGCAGGAGGCGACGTCGCAGGCACGGGCGGCGCGGGCCATGATGCCGATCGAGTACGACGACACCGAGTCCTTCCGCAATCCCCACCTGGGCGTCGGGGAGAAGCTCGCCATGCCGTTGCCGGCCGATGCCCGCACGCCGCCGTTCGCGACCTACACGTGGGACACGGGTTCGCACTTCGTGACCGTGACGGCGGTGTGCGCCGATCGCGAGCGCTTCGGCACCGTCATCGGGTCGATCGATGACCTCGCGCGGACCGTGCGCATCGTCGACGATCTGACGGTCGGCGAGTCCGAGGGCGTGCTGCGCATCGATCCGGCCTGACCGCGTTCACTCGCGGTCTACCCGTCGTGTTCCTGGCGCGCTAGCCTCAGCGAGGACCCTTCCTCGTCAGAAAGGCACAGCATGCCCGAGTTCCGTTACGGCCCCGTCGAGCTCTACCTCGTCGGCTTCGAGGGCGAGCGCCCCGACGCCGGCACGATGGCAGCCCTGTCCGACCTGCTCGAGAACGGCCTGATGCGCCTTCTCGACCTGGTGCTGATCTCCAAGTCGGGCGACGGCGACATCACCGTCGCCGAGATCGAGGCCGACGAGTTCGCCCTCGAGCTGCACGAGGTGGGCATCGCCGGCGAGGAGGACATCGCCGAGCTCGCCGAACTCGTCCCTCCGGGAGGGTCGGCGATGCTCGTCGCCCTCGAATTGAGCTATGCGCGCGAGCTGGCCCAGCGCGTGAGCGCCTCGGGTGCCGTCGTGCTGTCGGCGGAGCGCATCCCCGCCCCCATCGTCAACGCCGTCATGGACCTGGCCGACGAGGCCGGAGAGTAAGAGGAGTCATCATGCCCATTCGCAGAGTCGGCCGCCCCGGCCTCATCGGCCTCGCCGCCCGCACCGCGGTCGTCGCCGGCACCGCCAACGCCGTCAGCGGCGCGATGTCGAACAGCCGGCAGCGCAAGCAGCAGTCGGAGTACGAGCAGCAGCAGTATCAGGCTGCGCAGCAGCAGGCCGCGATGCAGCAGGCCGCCCAGGATGCGGTCGCCCAGCAGCAAGCGGCGCAGGCTGCCGCTGCGCCCGTCGCTGCGCCGGCGCCCGCCGCGGGCGTCGACATCGTCGCGGAACTGCAGAAGCTCGCCGCCCTGAAGGATGCCGGCGTGCTCTCGGACGCCGAGTTCGCCGCCGCAAAGGCCAAGCTCCTCGGCTGAGAGTCAGCGCTTCTTCTTCGCGATCCCCGTCGGTGGCCCACCGGCGGGGATCGCTGCATCCGGGTCGCCCGACAACCACCGCAGCCAGTGCGTGCCCGGATCACCCTCCAAGACGAGCGCTCGCACGAGGAGCGTCAGCGGGATGGAGAGGATCGCGCCGAGGGGACCGATGATGAAGGTCCAGAAGATCACCGAGAAGAAACTCAGCGTGAGGGACAGGTTCACGGCGTCGCTGACGAACTTCGGCTGGATCAGCACCTGCAGCGTGACGTTGACGACGCAGTAGATGGCGACCACGACGAGCATCATCGGCCACCCGCCGACGACGAGCGCAAGGATCGCGGGCGGCACGAGCCCGAGGACGAAGCCGATGTTCGGCACGAAGTTGGTGACGAAGGCGAGGATCGCCCACACGAGGGGCGCCGGGATCCCCAGCGCCCACAGCGCGAGTCCGTCGATGACGGCGACGACCAGACCGAACGCGGCATTGACGACGTAGTAGCGCCGGACACTGCGGTTGTAGGACGCGATGCGGTCGACGGTCGGGCGGATCCCGGCGCCGAAGGCGCTCTCGGCACGCGAGTAGCGCGAGGCATCGGCGGCCATGAAGATCACGTACGCCAACACGAAGAAGAACGCGGTGAGCGCGGCGAGGACGCCGCCCCCGATGGACGAGGCGATCGACAGCAATGTCGAGGGGGCGAGGAGGGATGCGGTGGCGGCCGCGATCTGGTCGTCGATCCCGAGGTCGCGAAGCCAGTCGACCAGTGCCAGAGCGGTCTGCTGCAGGTCGGACGCGAAGTCCTGGACGAGACGCCCGAACTGGACACCCGCGAACGCGAGCATGAGCGCGAGGACGGCGAGGATCAGGTACCCCAGCACGATCACCGAGGTCGTCGCCGCCCATCGGGGCCAGCCCTTCCGTCGCAGCAGGGGAGCGAGCGGCTGGCAGATGATGACGATCACCGCCCCGAGCACCAGGGGGCCCACGATCTCACGGCCGAGGGAGAGGCCCACGAGGACGACGACGACCGCGGCGAGGCCGAGCAGGATGCGCAGCGTCGGCGACAGTGCCGGCGGCGGCGCGGGAGCGGGTTCGGGGGCGGAGCGTCTCACGGTGCCAGGCTAGGGGTTCGGGGGTTGATCGGGAGAGGACGCGTCGCCGCCGGGGCGCCCGAGCCGCACCGCGATGTCGTCGATCTGCGCCGCGAGGGCACGGATCTGACCCCGGGTGGCCGGTTCGCCGGCGTCGTCCGCGCCGGCGGCGGCCTTCTCGAGCACCCAGGACGCGAAGGTGGCCGAGACGACACCGACCACGGCGATGCCACCGGTCATGAGCAGCACCGCGATGACGCGCCCCCATGCGGTCACGGGGGTGTAGTCGCCGTATCCGACGGTGGTGATCGTCACGAACGCCCACCACAGGGCATCGCCGAACGACGTGATGTTCGCGTCGGGGGCATCGCGCTCGGCCTCGAGGACCGTCAGCGCGGCAACCCAGATGAGGGTCAGCGCGGCACCGGCGCCGTAGACCGCGATGCGCGCCCGGAGGGCCGCCCCGGCGGTGCGCTGCAGCACGTGGAGGACCGTGAGCGCCTTCAGCAGGCGCAGGGGGCGCAACGCGGGGATCACGACCACGCACAGGTCGAACAGGTGCCGGCGGAACCACGTCCCTCTCGGTCGCGCGAGCGACAGCTGCACCAGGTAGTCGACGGCGAAGACGATCCAGGTCATGATCATGACCGCCCGCGCCAGCGAGAACCCCGTGCCGCCGAGGTCGGCGATCACCTGCCACGAGTAGGCGACGATGAAGGCCAGGGATGCGGCGATCAACGGCCAGTACGTGAGCTGATGCCACCGATCCAACGTCATGGCATCGAGCCTACGAGCGCCGCGGTGCTGCGCGGCGCAGCCTCGCCGCCGGTGCGCGCGGGCTCAGCGCGCGGCGTCGGCCTGGAGTGCCGCGGCGTTCCGGATGAACAGGATGATCCACGCGAACACCATCACACCCGCCACCAGCTCGACGGCCGTCAACGTGTAGGCGCCGGTGGCGAACATCACCGCCAGCAGCACGATGACGCCCGCGAACACCCACCCGAGAGCGAGGAAGGCCCGAGCGATCCCCGGGATCCACCACTTCAGCGCGATCACGACGACGCCGAAGGCCACCGCCATCCCGGACGCGACACCGGTGTGCAGCAGGAAGAACTCGTCGACGGGGAAGACTCCGACGCAGGCGAGGAAGACCCCGACGACGATCAGGGAGACACGCACGTTCCGGGCGCCGTGCGGATGCGGGGTGGGGATGCCGATGGTCACGTAGCGGGCGAGGGTCGTCACGATGAACCCGGCGATGATGAGTGTGATGTTGAACGCGTAGGCGGACAGATCGTCGGTCATCCCGAGTGCGCTGAGGTTGAGCTTCCACCACTGCGGGTCGCTCGCGGTGAGCATCGCGGTGACGACCCCCTCGACGAGGAAGACCGCGAGGATGATCGCCAGCAACGGCAGGTCCATCTGCGTGGCCGAGGCGAAGACGGCGTACGCGGTGACGAACGCCGTCGCTCCGGCGAGCGCGATCAGCGGCAGCGGGTACACCTCGGCGCCGATGAAACTGCGCTCCATGATGCTTGCCACGAGCGTCCACGACAGCAGCGCGATGATCGCATGCGCGAGAGCGAGTGCGGCGATGTCGAGGTAATCGAGCACGCGCAACCGTGCACCGTGCCCGCTCAGCCGCATCAGGTAGCGCCCGGCTCCGAAGGCGACGAGGGCGACCGTGGCCGAGGCGACCGCGACGAACTGTCCGATGGAGTCGGGGCCCGCGATGGGTGCCGCCTCGAGGCGGAAGACCGGCAGGGTCACGAGGGCGACGACGACGAACGCCACGACTCCGGCGCTCAGAGAGAGCGATTCGAGCGACCGCTCGGTCGTTCCGTCGAACTCACGCCGTGCCGCAGCACGCAGCTTCTCGGATCGTCTGGTCGGTGCCGGTGCGCTCACGAGCCACACCCTAGCGAGCCGCGACGTCCCGCGGCAGGGTCAGTCGTCGGGAGCTTCCGTCGGCGGCGACACTCGGTGCGGGCGCCACAGCACGACCTCGGTGGCGCGGCGCACGCGTGTTCCGTGTCTCAAGGAGATGACCGCCCCGGTCGCCCCGGCGGCGAAGACGCGCGCGCCGGGGCGACGCTCGAGCTCGCTCCTCATGCGGTCTTCGAGGTCGCGCACCCGCAGATGCAGTTCGCGGACCCGGTCTTCGAGTTCGATGATCCGCGCGATCGCCGGCAGGCTCATCCCCTCGGCCGACATGCGCGCGACCTCCTGCAACTGCGCCACGTGCCGCAGGGAGTAGCGACGGGAACCGCCCTGGGTGCGGGCGGGCACCACGAGACCGAGACGGTCGTACTGGCGGAGGGTCTGCGGGTGCATGCCCGCGAGTTCCGCCGCGCCGGCGATGGCGAGGATCGGGGCATCCTCGTCGATCTCGTCGGGTTCGACCATGTCCTCACCTCGCTTTCATGCCGTGTCCTGCGCCGCGCCCGCTCGGCGTCTGACTCCAAAAGTAGCCGGTCGCCGAGCGGGCGGAGGAGGATGAAACGCTAGCCTCGCGCTTTGGCCATCAGGTCCGCGCGGGGGTTCTCCCTGGGCTCGAGCGCCTGGTAGGCGGCAAGCGCCTCGCGTGCCGCGTCGTCGAGGTGCGACGGGACGGCCACCTGCACCTCGGCGAGGAGGTCGCCGGTGCCCTTCTGGGTCTGCACGCCGCGGCCTTTGACCCGCAGCACGCGACCTGACGGAGTCCCCGGTGCCACCCGCAGCCGCACGGGGTCTCCCCCGAGGGTGGGCACCTCGATGGTGGCGCCGAGTGCGGCCTCGGTGAAGGTCACCGGGACGGTCACCCGCAGGTTCAACCCGTCACGGGTGAACACCGGATGAGCGCGGACGCTGACCTGCACCACGATGTCGCCGGTCTCCCCGCCGTCCGGCGAGGGGCGTCCGCGCCCGCGGAGGCGGATCTTCTGCCCGTCGCGCACGCCGGCCGGGATCTTGACCTTGAACGGCTTGCCGTCCTCGCCCTGCAGGGTGATCGTCTCGCCCTTTGTGGCCGTGACGAAGTCGATGGTCGTCCGCGCCGTGACATCCGCCCCCCGCGTCGGGCCCCCGAATCCCTGGAACCCGCCGGAAGGCTGCCCGAATCGGCCTGAACCGAAGCCCGTGCCGCGTCCGCCCTGCTGCTGATTGAACATCGAGAAGATGTCGTCGAAGTCGGCGCCGTCGAAACGGCCACCGCCTCCGCCGCGGCCCTGTCCGAACATCGAGAAGACGTCCTCGAAGCCGCCGCCCTGACCCGACCCGCCGGAGGTGAACCGCGCACCCGAGCCCATGGCCCGGATCTGGTCATACTCCTGGCGCTGCTCAGGATCGCTCAGCACGGCGTAGGCCTCGCTGATCTCCTTGAAGGTCGCCTCGGCCTTGGCGTCCCCCGGGTTCGAGTCGGGGTGGTAGGTGCGCGCGAGCTTGCGGTAGGTCTTCTTCAGATCGGCGTCGCTGACGTCCTTCGAGACGCCGAGGACCTTGTAGAAGTCCTTGTCGAACCAGTCCTGACTCGCCACGTGTCCTCCTACTCCGCCGGAACGGCGACCACGACCTTGGCCGGGCGCAGCTCGACAGAACCCAGGCGGTAACCCACCTCGACGACCTCGAGGATCGTCGGGGTCTCGGTTCCCGGGGTGGGTGCCTGGAAGATCGCCTCGTGGTGCTGAGGGTCGAAGGCCTCACCGGCCGCGCCGTAGGGCTCGATGCCCATCCGCTCGACGACGCCGCGCAGCTTCTCGGCGATCGCCGCGAAGGGCGTGCCCTCACTCAGATCGCCGTGCTTCTCGGCGCGGTCGAGGTCGTCGATCACGGGCAGGAGTCCCTTGGCGACCGAACCCTTGGCGCGCTCGATCTCGACCTCGCGCTGCTCCTCGGTGCGACGCCGGTAGTTGGCGTACTCGGCCTGCAGGCGCTTGAGGTCGCCCAGCAGCTGGGACTCGAGGTCGGCGAGCACCTGGTCCTCGGCGGCGTCCGCCTCGGCGGCGCCCTCCGACTGCTCGGCACCGAGGATGTCGTCCACGGTCAGGGCCGGATCCTCCGGCTGAGGGTCGGAGGCCTGCGCCTCCGACCCCTCGTCGCCGGGGACCTCGTTCTCGGGGACCTCGTCGGGTCCCTGTTCGAAGTCCTTGGGCATGCTTACTTCTTCTCTTCGTCCTCGTCGATGACCTCGGCGTCGACGACGTCCTCATCGGACTCCGTCGAAGCCTGCTCCTCGGACGCCCCGGCGTCCGGAGCGGCCTGCTCGTTCTGCGTGGCCTGGTAGATGGCCTCGCCGAGCTTCTGCTGACTCTGGTTCAGCTTGTCGAAGGCGGTCTTCACGGCCTCGTCGTCGTCGCCCGCGAGCGCCGACTTGAGGGCGTCGACGTCGGCCTGAACCTCGGTCTTGACGTCTTCGGGAAGCTTGTCGCCGTTCTCGGAGATGAGCTTCTCGACCGAGTACGACGTGGTCTCGGCCTGGTTGCGCACCTCGGCGGCCTCGCGGCGCTTCTTGTCCTCGGCGGCGTGCTCCTCGGCCTCGCGCACCATGCGGTCGATGTCGTCCTTGGGCAGCGAGGAGCCACCGGTGATCGTCATGGACTGCTCGGTTCCGGTGCCCTTGTCCTTGGCGGAGACGTGGACGATGCCGTTGGCGTCGATGTCGAAGGTGACCTCGACCTGCGGGACGCCGCGCGGCGCCGGGGCGATGCCGGTCAGCTCGAACGTGCCCAGCGGCTTGTTGTCGCGGGTGAACTCGCGCTCGCCCTGGAAGACCTGGATCGCGACCGACGGCTGGTTGTCGTCGGCGGTGGTGAAGGTCTCGCTCCGCTTGGTGGGGATGGCGGTGTTGCGCTCGATGAGCTTGGTCATGATGCCGCCCTTGGTCTCGATGCCGAGGCTCAGCGGGGTGACGTCGATGAGCAGCACGTCCTTGCGCTCACCCTTGAGGACACCGGCCTGGAGGGCTGCGCCGACGGCGACGACCTCATCCGGGTTCACGCCCTTGTTGGCGTCCTTGCCGGTCTCCTTCTTGACCAGCTCGGCAACGGCGGGCATGCGGGTCGATCCACCGACGAGAACCACGTGGGCGATGTCGGCGACCTTGATGCCGGCTTCGCGGATGACGTCCTCGAAGGGCTTCTTGGTGCGGTCCAGGAGATCCTTGGTGAGGTCCTCGAACTTCGCACGCGAGAGCGTCTCGGACAGCGACACCGGACCGGACTCGGTCAGCGAGAGGTAGGGCAGGTTGATCGACGTCGAGGACGAGCTGGAGAGCTCCTTCTTCGCCTGCTCCGCGGCCTCCTTGAGGCGCTGCAGGGCGATCTTGTCGCCGGAGACGTCGACGCCGGTGGTCTCCTTGAACTGCTTGATGAGGTAGTCCACGACGCGCTGGTCCCAGTCGTCGCCGCCGAGGCGGTTGTCGCCGGAGGTGGCGCGCACCTGGATGGTCGAGAAGTCGTCGTCCTTGCCCACCTCGAGCAGCGACACGTCGAAGGTTCCGCCACCGAGGTCGAAGACCAGGATGAGCTCGTCCTCCTGGCCCTTGTCGAGGCCGTAGGCGAGGGCTGCCGCGGTCGGCTCGTTGATGATGCGGAGAACGTTCAGGCCCGCGATCTCACCGGCCTCCTTGGTGGCCTGACGCTCGGCGTCGTTGAAGTAGGCGGGGACGGTGATGACCGCGTCGGTCACCTTGTCACCCAGGTACTCCTCGGCATCGCGCTTGAGCTTCATGAGGATGCGCGCGGAGATCTCCTGCGGCGTCCACTTCTTGCCGTCGACATCGAAGCCCCAGTCGGTGCCCATGTGGCGCTTGACGCTGGAGACGGTCCGGTCGACGTTGGTGACGGCCTGACGCTTGGCGGTTTCACCGACGAGCACCTCGCCGTCCTTGGTGTAGGCGACGACCGAGGGGGTCGTCCGGAAACCCTCGGCGTTCGCGATCACCTTGGGCTCGCCGCCCTCGAGGACGCTGACGACGGAGTTCGTCGTACCGAGGTCGATTCCAACAGCACGGGGCATGTCTTCTCCTTCTGGATGGGGCCGGCGGTCGCGGGCCCGGTTTGTCATCGGAAAGTCCGGGTCGACTCAGGGACCTGAGCCGAGATGACTCAAGCGTAAACCTCGCACTCGACCGTGTCAAATGAACTTGATATGCATGGACTCAACTTTTGCGCGAGGTGATCCGCCTCGCCGTCCACGCCGTGAAGCCGCGAGCGTCCGGAATGCGCGCGAGAAGGGGTCCGGCGATGATCGTGATGAGCACGTACGCCGTCGCGAGGGCGGCCAGCGACCGATCCACGCCGGCCGCGATCGCGAGCCCCGCGATGACGATCGAGAATTCGCCCCGCGGCATGAGGGCGAAGCCCGCTCGCCAGCGTCCGGCCTCGCCGATCCCGGCACCTTTGGCGGCCACGTACCCGGTGACGAGCTTGGTGGCCATCGTGACCGCGGCCAGACCCAGGGCGGGCGCGAGCATCGGCAGCAGGTCGGCGGGATCGGTGGACAGACCGAAGAAGAGGAAGAACACCGATGCGAACAGATCCCGCAACGGCGTGAGCATCTGCTGGGCGTGTCGGGCGACCGGGCCCGAGATCGCGATGCCGACGAGGAACGCCCCGACCGCCGAGGACACGCTCGCCTGAGCGGCAAGGCCCGCGACGATGAGGGTGACGCCCAGCACCGTGAGCAACAGCACCTCGGCGCTGCGGGACGACACCAGACGCGACACGACGTGTCCGTGACGCAGGGCGACGAAGAGGATCACGGCCACAGCGGCGATGGCGATGACGACCGTGAGGACGCTCGCCCCCAGGCTCAATCCGAGCAGGAGTGCGGTCAGCAGCGGCAGGTAGAAGGCCATCGCGAGGTCTTCGATGACGAGGATCGACAGCACCACCGGGGTCTCGCGGTTGGTGAGTCGCCCGAGATCCTGCAGGAGCTTGGCCACCACACCCGATGACGAGATCCACGTGATGCCGCCCAAGGCGATCGCCGCGATCGGCCCCCACCCCAGCAACAGCCCCACAGCCACACCGGGCAGCGCATTGAGCAGCATGTCGATCACCCCGGCGCGACGCGACGTGCGCAGGCTCCCGACGAGCTCGTCGGCGGTGTACTCCAGCCCCAGCATCAGCAGCAGGAGGACGACGCCGATCTCGGCGCCCACCTCGATGAACTCCTCCCCGGCGCCGAAGGGCAGCAGCCCGCCCTCCCCGAAGGCGAGACCGCCGAGCAGGATCAGCGGGATCGGGGAGATGCCGAGGCGTCCGGCGAGGCGCCCGAGGAGGGCGATTCCCAGGAGCAGCGCGCCGAGCTCGATGAGCACGAGCGCGCCGTGGTCCATGGGTCCCCTCAGCTTCCCTCGATGATGCGGGCGAGCATCTCCAGACCCGACGGCGTTCCGATCGCCACGAGCGCGTCGCCGACGCTGAGCACGTCGGCAGGCCCCGGCGCGGGCACGACGCCTCCGGCGCGGACGACCGCGACGATGGAACATCGGGTCAGGGTGCGAGCGCGGGTCTCGCCGAGCGGTCGACCCGCGTAGGGCGAGTCCGCGCGCACCGGGATCTGAGACGTCGACAGACCGGACACCTGCTCGCGGAGGCCGGCGAGCTGCGTCATGATCAGCGACCCGCCGAGGACTTCGGACAGCGCTGTCGCCTCGTCGTCCGTGATCTCCAACGAGACCTCGGCACGGTCGGGATCGTGCGGATCAGCGACCGCGATCTCGCGGCCGCCGTCGCGGAAGGTGATCACGGACAGGCGCCGGCCCGCCGCGGTCTCGACATCGTGGCGGATGCCGATCCCCGGCAGTTCGGTGCGCTCGACGTTGACGGGCATGGCCACATCCTCGCATCATGAGGCCATCCCCGCTGGTCCTCCGCGGGGAACCGGCCGTTCACCGAAAGGTCATACCGTGACCGACATGCCCCTCCCCGAGAGCCCGTCACCCGAGTCCGAGAACGCCTCCGCGACGATCGGGCACCCCACCGAGCCGCGCCGACGCGGTGTCCTGGCCTGGGCGCTGTGGGACTGGGGGTCGGCGGCCTTCAACGCCGTGGTGACGACCTTCGTCTTCAGCACCTACCTGGCCAGCAGCCTGTTCGTCGATCCCGCGATCGTGGATGCGGCGGGCGGCGACGCCGACGACCCGGCCCTGGTCACCGCGCTGGCGAACAACGCCAGCGTCGTCGGCCTGGCGCTCATGATCGCCGGCATCCTCATCGCCGTCCTCGCCCCGGTGCTCGGCCAGCGTTCGGACGGCAGCGGGCGACGCAAGTTCTGGCTCGGCGTGAACACGTTCGTGGTCGTGGGGGCGATGGCGGCGATGTTCTTCGTCGAGGGCACCCCGGGGTATCTCATCCTCGGCGCCACGCTCCTCGCGGTCGGGAACGTCTTCTTCGAGTTCGCCGGCGTGAACTACAACGCGATGCTCGTGCAGGTCTCCACGCGGAAGAACATGGGCCGGGTCTCCGGCTTCGGCTGGGGCATGGGCTACGTCGGCGGCATCGTGCTTCTCCTCCTGCTGCTGGTGCTGTTCATCCAGGGATTCGGAACCGACGGATCCGCCGGAGTCCTGGGCGTCTCCACCGACGACGGCCTGAACATCCGGATCGCGGTCGTGGCATCGGCGGTCTGGTTCGGCGTGTTCGCCGTGCCGGTCCTGCTGAAGGTGCCGGAGATCCCGGCGGCGCAGCGACGCGTGCGCGTCGGTTTCTTCCGCTCCTACGCCGTCCTGTGGGGCACCCTCGTGAAGCTCTGGCGGGGGAACCGGCAGGTGCTCATGTTCCTGCTCGCCAGCGCGGTGTTCCGCGACGGCCTCGCGGGGGTGTTCACGTTCGGCGCGATCATCGCCGCGCAGGTGTTCCGCTTCTCCTCGAGCGAGGTGCTCTACTTCGCCGTCGCCGCCAACGTCGTCGCCGGCGCATCGACGATCCTCGCCGGACGACTCGACGATCGGTTCGGCCCGAAGAACGTCATCATGGCCTCGTTGATCGGTCTGGTCGCGACCGGCACGGTGGTGCTGTTCATCGGCACCGCGCAGATCGGCTTCTGGATCGCCGGGCTCATCCTCACCGCGTTCGTCGGCCCGGTGCAATCGGCGAGCCGGTCGTTCCTCGCCCGCATCACCCCGGCGGGGCGCGAGGGGGAGATCTTCGGTCTCTACGCGACCACGGGCCGGGCGGTGTCGTTCATGGCACCGGGGCTGTTCGCCCTGTTCGTCGCGATCTCCGGCGACACGCGCCTCGGCATCCTCGGCATCACGCTCGTCCTGCTCGTGGGACTCGCGCTGATGATTCCGGTGAAGGCGAAGCAGGCCGTCATCGACTGACGACGGCCTGCTTCCGCGGGTGCTTCAGGGCGCGGTGATCACTCGGGCGGGTGGGCCCCCACGTCGCTGCGGGACGCCTCGATCTGGGTGACGGACGGGTCGACGCGCTGCGCGGGCGATTCCCCGCGACCGTTGCCGGTCCCGTCACCGTCGCCGTCAGCCGAGCGGCGGTGCATCCATTTGGGGAGCCTCGGCCATCGCACGCCCCGCTGGTCGGGCTCTTCGACATCGAGGCCGTAGTAGTCGCCGATGCGCTCCACGAATGCCGCGCGCTGCGCGTGGTCGTACGCGCGGCGCTCCCGCTGGAACGCGACGATCGTGGCCCAGCAGATGAGGAGCATCACGACGCTGAAGGGCAAGGCGATCGTGATCGCCGCCGTCTGCAACGCGGTGAGGCCGCCGGTGAGCAGCAGCGAAATCGCCAGGAGCGCGGTGACCAGCGTGAAGAAGGTGCGGATCCACTTCGCCGGCTCCTGGTTGCCGCCGGTGGCGATCATGCCCATCACGAGGGCGCCCGAGTCGCTCGAGGTGATGAAGAAGACCGCCACGAGCACCATCACCCCGATCGTGAGCAGCGTTGTGCCGGGGAAGAACCCCAGCAGCTGGAAGATCGCACCCTCGATGTTGACCGAGCCGTCCGGGAGGGTCATCGAACCCGGCTGGTTCATCTCGAGGTACAGCGCCGATCCGCCGAGCACCGCGAACCAGAGGATTCCGAGCAAGGTCGGCACACCGATCACGCCGAGGACGAACTGACGCACGGTACGGCCTCGCGAGACGCGGGCGATGAAGATCCCGACGAAGGGGGCCCACGAGATCCACCAGCCCCAGTAGAACGACGTCCACGACGACTGCCAGGCTTCGCCCGCCTCGCCCTGGAAGGCGCTGACGGTGAAGGAGAGTCCGACGAAGTTCTGGATGTAGGAGCCGATCGACTGCACCCACTCGCGCAGCAGGTACTCGGTCTGACCGAAGATCAGGATGTAGAGCAGCAGAAGGCCGGCCAGCACGAGGTTCGTGGAGGACAGCCACTTCATGCCGCGCGTGACGCCGGAGAGCACCGAGGCGAGCACGCACACGGTGATGACGCCGATGATGAGCACTTGCAGGCCCTCGGTCGGCTCGGCAAGCCCGGCCGCATCCAGTCCGGCGCTGATCTGGAGCACGCCGAGGCCGAGGGAGGTGGCGACGCCGAAGACGGTGCCGGCGAGCGCGACGACATCGATCGCGTGGCCCCAGGGGCCCTCGACGCGCTTCTTGCCGAGGACCGGCTCGAGGGTCCAGCGGATGGAGATGGGCCGCCCGCGACGGTGGATGGCGTAGGCGAGGCTGAGTCCGACGATGACGTAGATCGACCAGGCCGTGACACCCCAGTGCAGGTAGGTCTGCGTGAGAGCTGCCTGCGCCAGCGCCGGCTCCTCTCCGGTGACGCCGGGCCGCGGGGAGACGAAGTGGCTGAGCGGTTCGCTGACGCCGTAGAAGACCAGGCCGATGCCCATTCCGGCCGCGAACAGCAGCGAGAACCAGGCGCCGACCGAGAACTCCGGTTCGTCGTCGTCCCGTCCGAGCTTGATGTCACCGAAGCGTGAGAAGCCGAACATGATCGCGATCGCCACGAAGATCGCCGCGATCAGCACGTAGTACCAGCTGAACGCATCCACGATCGTGTCCTGGATGCCGGCGAACAGCGCTTCGGCCGCGCTCGGCGCGAGGATGGCGAAGGCGCTGAAGACGAGCACGACCCCGGCGGCGGGCCAGAACACCCACGGTTGCACGCCGCGGCCGGTCGCGAGGGTGGGGGTGGAGATCACCCGCTCCGCGGGGTCGGTCCCGGCGGGGGCGACCTCCTTCGGGGATCCGGGTGGGTCGACGGCGGGTTCGTTCTTCGTCTCGTTGTCGCTCACCGCTCCACGGTATCGACCGAGGCGGAATCACCGGTAGCCGTCGCCACCGGACGCGGCGGCTCGCTATGCTCGTGGGTTTCCCTCGGCGTCCGGCCACGCGTCGGCGAGCTTGCCGAGCAGCCGCGCGAGCTCCGCCCGCTCGGCGTCGGTGAAGTCCGCGAGGGCCGTGCGCACCGCATCCGTACGCTCGCCGCGGACGCTGCGGGCGATCGCCGCCCCGTCATCGGTCAAGGCGATGCGGGTGCGCCGAGCGTCGTCGGGGTCGGCCTCGCGACGGACCATCCCCGCCTGCACGCCCTGCTGCACCAGTCGCGAGGCCCGTGGCTGGTCGACGCCGATGCGCTCGGCCAGCTCGCTGACGCTCAGCGGATCGGACGCACCGGCGAGCACGTCGAGCATGCGCACGCGCGCGGGTCCGCCGAAACGCGCCCCACCGTGCGGGCCTCCGAACGGGCGCGCCCCGGGCCACTCGGGCCGCCCGCGCTCGCCGACGCCGGGTTTGCCGTGCGGATGCCGCCCGCCTTCCCACGGCGGACGGGGCACGCGGCGTCCGCGCAGCCGCGCGAGGGCGCCGGCGATGGCGGCAGCGGGGTCGTCTGCTCGGGGCTCGGACATCCTTCGAACTTACATGTCTCTTGACATGAAGACAGGACACATGTCACCATGCATCTACTTGCTACATGACATGTAATACAGGAGTCACCATGGACACTTCACAGAACCAACGCCAGATCGTGCGCCGCCTCCACGCCCTCGAGTGCGCTCTGGCCACCGAGATCGACACCCGCTTCGCCGAAGAAGGCGTCGACCGTCGCGACCTGATGCTGCTGACCGCCCTCGACTCGCCGGATGACGCCTCGCGTCCACCGCACCGCGGTCCCGGACGGACCCGGCGCCTGCGCCACCTCGCTGCCCGCGGATGGATCGACGACACCGGCACGGGCACGTGGGCGCTCACCGATGACGGCCGCGCGGCCCGGCTGCGCCTCGAGGAGATCCGCGACACCGTGCGCAGACGAGCCGTCGATGCGGTCGGCCAGGACGCTTTCGACACGACGATGCGCAACCTCGACGCGATGACCCGCGCGCTCGGCGGCGACCCCGACGCTCCCCCACGCGGCGGTCGACGCCGATTCGGCCGCCACGGCTTCGGCCACCCGGGCGCCGGTCGAGCCGAGCGCGGCGACGGCGACGGCGACGGCGACAACCGTCATCACGGCTTCGGACCCCACGACCCGCGCTGCACCCCCGCCACCTGACCCGCCCATCCCCGCCCCCGCCCCGCACCTCCGCCCGCACCTGCACCCCGCACCTCCACCCCGAACCTCCACCCGATGTCGGAGATTCGGCCGTATGTCGGAGGATCGCCGCCAAATCCTCCGACATACGCGCGATCCTCCGACTTCGCGGGCGACGCAGGGCGGGGTGCGATGCCGTGGCGGGGTAGGGGTCTACCCGCGTAGACTGCGGTGCATGACCACGCCGGCGGACGACATGCGCGACGATGCGGGTCGCGCACGCCGCGTGACCCGCGCAGACGTGGCGCGCGCGGCGGGCGTCAGCACGGCCGTGGTCAGCTACGTCATGAACGACGGGCCGCGCCCGGTCGCGCCGGAGACCGCCGAGCGCGTGCGAGCGGTGATGGCCGATCTCGGATACCGCCCCAATTTCACCGCCCGCGCCCTGAACCTCGGCACCACCCGCACCCTCGGCCTGGTGCTGCAGGACACCCTGAATCCCTTCTTCGCCGAGCTTGCGCAGTCCCTCGAGCGCGCCGCCTCCGCCCGCGGGTACCACCTCGTCGTCGCCGAGTCGCACGGAGACGCCGACACCGAGCATCGCCTCGTCGCCGAACTGGCCGACCGGCAAGTCGACGGCCTGCTCCTCATGAGCTCGGGTGACCGATGGCGCGACCGGGTTCCCCTGGATCCGCGCGATCCACCGACCGTGCTTCTGGACTGCGCGGGTCCGGTGCCCGGGCGGCACACGATCGGCCCGGATGCCGCCGCCGGCGCGCACGCCGCGGTCTCCCATCTCATACAGATGCATGATCGCCGCCGCATCGGCTTGGTGATCGGCCCAGATGGTCTCGCCAGCCCCGATCCGCGCGTCGTCGGCTGGCGGGAAGCCCTCGCCGCGCACGAGGCGAGCGAGGGCCCCCTCGCCGTCGAGGCGTGGAGCGCTGCCGGCGGCTACCGCGCGGCGCGGCGCCTCCTCGAGACCGGGATGCTCCCCGACGCGCTCTTCGTCAGCTCCGACGCGCAGGCGGTGGGGGTGCTCCGCGCCCTGCTCGAGGGCGGCATCGACATTCCACGGGACTGCCCGCTGGTGAGCTTCGACGGCACCCGCGCGGGGGAATACTCCTGGCCGGCCCTGACCTCGGCGCGTCAGCCGGTGGGCGAGATGGCCGACCTCGCGCTCGATCTCCTGACCGGAAGCGTCGACGCCCGCCCCGGCACCACCACCCGTCACCACGTGTTCCCCGTCGAGCTCGTCCTCCGCGAGTCGTGCGGCTGTCCTCTCACTCCCCCGTCGACCGCGTCCGACCGCTCATCGAAAGGCCCTTCGTGACCGCATCCACCCCCGCACCCGTTCGCCGCACCGTGTCGCTTCGTGCCGCCGGCGTCGCACTGATCCTCGACCTCTCCGAGGATCTCCTCCCCGCCGTGGCGCACTGGGGCGCCGACCTCGGCCCCCTCACGGCGGGTGAGGCGGCGGCCCTCGTCGATGCGGGCATCGATCCGGTGGGCCAGAACCAGGCCGACGAACCGGTCCGGGTCGGGATCGTGCCCGAGGGGTGGACCGGATGGCCGGGGCGTCCCGGACTGTCCGGCTCCCGCAAGGGCACGGCATGGTCACCGCGGTTCCGGGTGATCGAGCGCCTCCTCGACGACGCGCCCCTCGGCGCCGGGCACACGGATGCCGCCGCCGGCACGCTGATCGTGCGCGCCGAGGACGCGGGCGCCGGGTTGGGTCTGACGCTGCGAGTGGAGATGCTGCCCGCAGGACTCGTGCGCACACGCGCCGACGTGACCAACCTCGGAGACGACGACTACGCCCTCGATGCGCTCACGCTCGCGCTCCCGATCCCCACGGTCGCGCGAGAGGTGCTCGATTTCGCGGGCCGTTGGGCGCGCGAACGCACCCCGCAGCGCACCGACCTGGGGGTCGGCACGCACCTCCGCGAGAACCGACGCGGGCGCACCGGCGCCGACTCGGCCTACCTGCTGCACGCGGGAGTGCCGGGCTTCGACTTCGCCGGTGGAGAGGTGTGGGCCGTGCACACGGCGTGGAGCGGCAATCACGTGCACTACGCCGAGCGGGTCTTCAGCGGCGAGCAGGTCATCGGCGGCGGCGAGCTGCTCCTTCCCGGCGAGGTCGTCCTCGGAGCCGGCCAGTCGTACACCTCCCCGTGGCTGTACGGCGCGTACGGGGACGGACTCGACGAGCTCGCCGGGCGTTTCCATCGTCACCTGCGGGCGCGCGACCAGCATCCCGCCTCCCCGCGCCCGGTCACGCTGAACGTGTGGGAGGCGGTGTACTTCGACCACTCGTTGCCGGGCCTGATCGACCTCGCCGACCGGGCGGCCGAGATCGGCGTCGAGCGGTACGTGCTGGACGACGGGTGGTTCGGCTCGCGGCGCGATGACACCTCCGGACTCGGCGACTGGCAGGTCTCGGCGGAGGTGTGGCCGGATGGACTCGGCCCGCTCGTCGATCACGTCACGGGTCTCGGCATGCAGTTCGGCCTGTGGTTCGAACCCGAGATGGTGAACGTCGACTCGGATGTCGCGCGCGCGCACCCGGAGTGGATCATGAGCGCCGACCGCGATCGTCTTCCCGTTCCGAGCCGCAACCAGCAGGTGCTGAACCTGGCGATCCCCGCCTGCTACGACTACATCCGGGATGCCATGGTCGCGATCTTGCGTGAGTACGACATCTCGTACATCAAGTGGGACCACAACCGGGACCTCGTCGAGGCGGCCGACCGCGCCGACGGCCGACCGGCCGTGCACGCCCAGACGCTCGCCTTCTACCGGCTCGTAGACGAGCTGAAGGAGTCGTTCCCGGGACTGGAGATCGAATCGTGTTCCTCGGGCGGCGGGCGGGTCGACCTCGAGGTGATCGAGCGCACCGACCGGGTATGGACCTCGGACTGCATCGACCCTCACGAGCGCCAGCTCATGCACCGGTGGACCCAGCAGTTGTTGCCGCCGGAACTGATGGGCGCGCACATCGCGTCGGGTGTCTCGCACACGACCGGACGGGGGCATTCTCTGGCATACCGCGCATCCACCGCCGTGTTCGGCCACCTCGGCATCGAGTGGGACCTGCGGGCCGCCCCGGCAGACGAGTTCGCGCAGCTCGGCGCGTGGGTGGCGTTCTACAAGCGGTGGCGCGATCTGCTGCACACCGGCGATGTCGTGCGCCTCGACACCGGTGACGAGACCCTGTTCGGCCACGGCGTCGTCAGCGCCGACCGCGCGCGGGGCCTGTTCGCGATCGCGTCCGTCGAGCGGCCGATGACGAGCATGTACGGACGGGTACGTCTGCGGGGGTTGGATGCCGGGCGCCGGTATCGGGTGCGGCCGGTGCTGCCGGCGGGTGAGCTGGGCGGGATGCTGCCGCCGCCGTGGTGGGGGACCGGGGCGGGCGACACGGCCGCGCACTCGGCCGTCACGGCCGAGCGGCTCGCGTCCGGTTCCGGTGCGGTGTTCAGCGGGCGGACGCTTCGGTTCGCCGGGATCGCGCATCCGGCGGTGTTCCCGGACACGACGGTGTTGTACGACATCGAGGCGATCGACGTCGTTTGACGGGGCATCCCGCGGTCACCGCTGTGCCCCCCGACGACGCGGCGACCGCGGGGTGAAACCCCGGGTATCGGTGGTGCATGAAAGCGACGACTCCGTCGCCTCCGATTCCCGACGTCCCCTACGTTAGAGGATTCTCATCCGGAGGGGAAGAGTTTTCTCACTTCCCGGCGGCGCCGGCGTCGGTCACGCCGACGTCGCTGCGGTGGAAGTTGCGGAAGGAACGCGAAGCGGTGGGGCCGCGCTGGCCCTGGTAGCGGTTGGCGTAGGGGCCCGATCCGTAGGGGTTCTCGGTCGGCGACGACAGCCGGAAGAAGCACAGCTGCCCGATCTTCATGCCCGGCCACAGCTTGATCGGGAGGGTGGCGACGTTCGACAGCTCGAGCGTCACGTGCCCCGAGAATCCGGGGTCGATGAACCCGGCCGTCGAGTGGGTGAGAAGGCCCAGGCGGCCGAGGGATGACTTGCCCTCCAGGCGCGCCGCGACGTCGTCCGGCAGCGTGACCTGCTCGAACGTCGATCCCAACGCGAACTCGCCCGGGTGCAGAATGAACGGCTCCTCGGGATCGACCTCGATGAGGTGCGTGAGGTCGGGCTGGTCCTCGGCCGGATCGATGAAGGGGTACTTGTGGTTGTCGAACAGCCGGAAGTAGCGGTCGAGGCGCACATCCACACTCGAGGGCTGCACCATCTGCGCATCCCACGGCGCGATCCCGATGCGTTCGGCCTGGACTTCTGCGCGGATATCGCGATCGGAAAGCAGCACGGCATCAGCCTAGCGATCCGCGCACCGCGCATCGACGCAGACCTTGTATGCTGTCGGATGCTGCGGTTTTCCGCTTGCGGGGATGTAGTTCAATGGTAGAACTTCTGCTTCCCAAGCAGACAGCGCGGGTTCGATTCCCGTCATCCCCTCCATTTGCCCGTTCCAAAGCTAGGTTGGATTTTCCAAAGCTAGTTCGGACTGGGACGGCATCGTTCGGCTGGTTCGCCCATTAACTACTCGCCGACTGGTCGGGAGCAGGCGCGGAGTCCGGCGCGCATGCCCCGAGCGTCAGCGACCCCACCATGGCACTTGCCCGTGCATATCTACGCGTCACTCCATCGCCCCACGGTCAGTGTCCACCCCAGCACCTCCACGATGGATTCAGCGGGAGGTCGCCGATGCGTGCTTGTCACGGACCGGTCATCGAGCCTGTCTGCACGTCGCCGCTCGCGAACGGGAAGGGCCAGAGATACGTCCCGGTCCCGCCGATCCCGTCGAGGGGGATGAGCCCGAACCAAACGTGTGAAACGACGATCGCCGCCGCGGCCGCGATGACGATGACGAACGAGGCGCGGTCCAGGATGCGGAAGGCCACACTCTCGCTGTCAGCGCGGGTCAGCACGCGCCCGATGGCAACGAACACGACCGCGCCGAACGCCACGTACACCAGCGGGCTGGGCCCGAGTGTCAGGGTGACACACGTGGGATTGACGTCCGTGGCGACGCCGTTCTCGTCGAGGAAGCCCGTCTCGGAGACAACTCCGAGACAACCCCCCTTACTCCCCACGGTGAAGACCGAATAGGCGATCGCGGATCCGACAGCCGCGTAGAGCATCCGCCGAACACGTCGAAGGATCGCGGCTCCCGGGACTCTGTCGACCGCATGCTCCGTGTCTCTTTCACTCGCTGCGCGCACTCGCACCTCCGCGCCCACTCTCGCATGGCGGACATGCGTCTGAACAGTGCCTGTTTCGAGCGAACCCCGTTGCGCCACGAGATGCCGTCCGCAGCCGCCGCCAGTAATTTCGAACTCCGCAAGTTGGCGGTCAGCTGCCCCACATGGCCCGCAGAAGACGCACTGTGTCATCAGCTGACAGATCTACTCGAGCGCACTCCGCCGAGAAGGTACGCGCAGCGCTGAGTACGCGCGCACTCGCAGGACTCGCGTGCGGACTCACACGCGTCACACCGCCGGGTCGCGCGGTGACAAACCCATCGGACTCCAGCGAGCGGTAGGCCCTGGCGACCGTTCCCGGGGCAACCGCCAAGTCCCGTGCGAGCTGCCCGACGGAAGGGAGGCGCTCCTCCGGAAGAAGTCGGCCGGAAGAGATCAGTCCTGCGGCCGCTCACGCCGGCCGACAGCGGACAGTACGGTGTTCCCGGCGAGGGCCGAGGCACGACTGTGCGACCTCACCTCACTCAGCGCGTGTCGCCACAGCGCACGCCGCGAAGATCAGCAGTCCCGGAACGAGCACGACAAGCGGCGCGAACATCCACACGATCACGTACGCCAACCCGAGCGCCAATAGCAGAAGTGAAGACCCGGCCGGATCGCGCACGGTCTGCTCACCGGCCAGCCTGATCAGACCTGCCCAGGTCACACCGAACCGCCACCTCGCTGCGGCACGCAGCAGCACGAGGGCGATGAGCGCACCCAACGCGAGCGACCCCCATCGGAACACCTCACCGCCGGGAATGGCCGACGTCATCGGACTCGACACCGTGATCGAGATGCCCGCGTACACCACCGCGGCGAGGAGCCCCCAGACCCACCCTCCGCGCAGCGCGCGAAGGAAGTCCCGCCCGAGCTCGAGGAGCGTGTCCGACTCCCCACGGACATGACGGTGCACATGCGCCGCGCCCGCCGCGACCGCAGGCAGAGCCGTGACGCCCGGCAACGAGAGGACCCCCACCGCGAGACTGACCACGATCGTCTCGGAGAACAGCGCCAGTCCGCGGCTGGTCATGAGATGGGCGATCCGGGGCCGCGCTCTCGACCCGCGAGAGGCGGGTGCCGATGAGAAGTCGCTCATGCTCAGCCCTTCAACCCTTGTGTCGCCACTCCTCCAACCAGGTAGCGCTGGAAGATCAGGAAGAACAGGAACACCGGGATGAGCGCGAGGACCGCCATCGCCATCTGCGCGCCGTAGTCCACCGACGAGGTCTGATCGACGAACAGGCGCAAAGCGATCGGCAGCGTGTACAGGTCCGGGTCCTTCAGATACAACAAGGGACCGAGGAAGTCGTTCCAGGTCCAGATGAAGGTGAAGATCGCACTGGTCACCAGAGCCGGCTTCAGAAGCGGGAGCATGATCGCCCAGAAGGTTCGATAGTGGCCGGCACCGTCGATGCGCGCGGCTTCGTCCAGCTCCCTTGGCAAACCCCGCATGAACTGCACCATCAAGAAGACGAAGAACGCCTCGGTCGCGAGGAACTTGCCGACCAGCAACGGGGTGAAGGTGTTCACGAGCCCGAGTTCGTTGAAGATGATGTACTGCGGGATGATCACGACGTGGAACGGCAGAAGCAGCGTTCCGATCATGATGGCGAAGTAGACGTCCCTGCCGGGGAAGGTGATGCGTGCGAAAGCGTACGCAGCAAGGGCCGATGACCCCACGACACCGATGACGGACAGGACGGCGAGAAGGGTCGAGTTCTGAAAGAACGTCCAGAACGACACTCCGCCGATTCCGCTCAACGCCGTGGCGTAGTTCTCGAGGGTGACCTCACGCGGGAGCAGTTCGGCATTGCCGACGATCTGCGCCGACGGTTTGAACGTCGAGAAGACCATCCAGGCCACCGGGTAGAGGATCACGGCCAGGATCGCCAGGACGATCACGTGGAAGGTCACCTCCTTGCGCGTCCAAGGCCGCCGCACACGTGTTCTCTTGGCCGTGACCAGCAGTTGCGTTGCGCTCATCGTCCTTCATCTCCTGCGTAGTGGACCCAGAATTTCGAGCTGCGGAAGAAGATCACGGTGATCACCGCGATCACCAGCACGAGTACCCAGGCCATCGCCGAGGCGTACCCCATTTGGAAGTCGCGGAACCCGCGGAAGTAGAGGTAGAGGGTGTAGAAGAGCGTCGACCGGGCAGGACCGCCGGTGCCACCCGAGATGATGAACGCCGACCCGAACACCTGGAACGCGTTGATGGTCTCCAGCAACAGATTGAAGAAGATCACCGGCGACAGCATCGGCACGGTGATGGCGCGGAACTTCCGGATGGGGCCGGCCCCGTCCACCGCTGCCGCTTCATAGAGCTCCTGGGGCACCTGCTTGAGGCCGGCCAGGAAGATCACCATCGGCGCGCCGAACTGCCAGACCGCCAGAAGGATCAGCATCGGCATCGTCTTGTCGGGGTCGCCGACCCATCCCCCGGGCGGGAAGCCGAAGAACTGCTGATAGGTGTCGACCGGACCGTCATCGATGAACATCGCTTTCCAGACAACGGCGATCGACACCGAGGCCCCGACCAGCGAAGGGAGATAGAACGCCGACCGGTAGAAACCGGTCCCCCGAAAGGCCGCGTTCAGGATGAGCGCCACGCCGAGCGCCGACGCGAGCTTCAGCGGCGTACCCACCAACACGTAGACGGCGGTGACCTGCCACGCCTTGAGGTAGTCGGGGTCATTCCAGAGACGGACGAAGTTGTCGAAGCCGACCCACTGGGGCGCGGTGAACAGGTTGTAGTCGGTGAAGGCCAGGTAGAGCGAAGCGACCATCGGTCCGGCGGTCAGCAGAACGAATCCGATCAGCCACGGCGCCAGGAAGACGTACCCGGCACGGATGTCCTCCCACCGACGTCGTCTGCGTCGGACCGGGGCGGGCGGTGGCGGCGGCGGAGCCGCTTCCGGGACGGCGGGAGGGGGGACGGTCTGGATGCTCACGCGGATTCTCCTCAGAGGAATGGAAGAGTGGGAGGACGGCTCGTGTGGGGTCGCGGCCGGCGCCACCCCACACGAGGCGATCACCCCATCGCCGACTCGGCTTCTGCGAACCAGCGCTCGGCGGCCTCGTCCGGCGAGACCGAGCCGTACGCAACCTCCTGAGCGAGGGTGATGAAGACCTGCTGCTGCGTGCCGAACCCGCGCGCGGCCGGCGGCAGGGTTCCGTTGAGAAGGGGCTCGATCTCGGCGTGATAGTCGAGGATCTCCTGGTCGATGGCGTTCGCCTCGATGCCGTCGGCGGCTGTCGTCGAGGCCGGCACGCCACGTGACATGCCGAAGATCGTTCCCACCTCCGGGTCGTTGACCAAGAAGTCGATGAACTCGGCGGCGTGGGCGGGATGCTCACTGTTGGCACCGATCGAGAGCATGAGGCCGGGCTTGAGGAACATGCCGGTGTTGTCCGCATCGTCGAAGGGCACGGGAGCCAGGGTCAGTTCCGGCGTCGCCGGGCCTTCGGAGAAGCGCGGAAGGAAGTGCGCCCAGCTGATCCCGGTGGCCACCTCCTCGGAGCCGATGGCATCGACTCCTTCCAGCTGCGACTGTCGCTGCATCGGCATGGCGCCGCCGCTCTCGTGGATCGGCGCGCTGCGGCTCCACCACGCGGCCAGGTCCTCGGCGTCGAACCCGATGCCGTCCTCATCGATGAAGCTCAGCCCCTGCTGACCCAGCCAGATCTGGAAGAGCCAGATGTCCTGGGTGTAGTCGGTCGCGCCATACACCGCCGGATCACTCGCCGCCCCCGCGGCGGCGACCTCCGCCATCAGCTCGTCGTACTCGTCCCACGTCACCTGCCCCTCGGGCGCAGCGACGCCGAGCTCGTCGAGCAGCGGCTTGTTCAACATCATGCCCAGCGTGCCGCTGCTCGAGGTCAAGCCGTAGATCTTGTCGTTGTAGGCACCGGCCTCGATGAGAGCCGGGTCGATAGCACTGGTGTCGATGACATCCCCGAGGTAGTCGTCGAGGGGAAGGGCGTGCTCGAACCCGCCGTACTCGGCCAGGTAGGCCAGGTCCATCTGGAACACGTCTGGCAGCGACCTGCTGGCGGCTTCGGTGTTGCGTGCCGTCCAGTAGTCGCTCGAACCCGCGTAGCTGGTCTGGATGGTGACGTTGGGGTTGCGTTCCTCCCATAGGTCGATCGCCGCCTCGTAGCGGTCAGCGCGACTCGCGTCGCCCCACCACGCGAAATTCAGCGTGACCTCCGCGTCGGGATCCGCTGTCTGCGCGGTGCCCCCCTCCGCCGCGGCACATCCGGTGATCGCCGCCAGCGCGGCGGCGGTGAAGAGTGATCCTGCTGCGACCATGCGCTTCCGCGGCCGTGCGGTGATCGTGGGCCGAGATGTCATCGGAGCCTCCTTGCTCGTTGCCTCATTGCTCGACCTCCGCAGACTCCGGGGCCGACACCGAGACTGTAGGTCGAGGGCGTGATCGACCTGACCGTTACGGACAAAAGCGATCAGGTGCTGGCGCCGCACGACCGACGAATGGTCAGTTGCGGCAGCATGGTCACATTCCGGGGTGCACTCCGCGCCGCCTGGGATGCGCGTTCCGAGATACGTTCCGTCACAATCCGCATCACCTCGTATCCCAGATCTCGTCGCGGTGAGGTGACGGCCGTCATCGGCACCATCGCCATGGACGCGATGTCGTCGTCGTAGGCGATGATGGCGACGTCGTCCGGCACACGAATTCCGCGATCCGCGGCCACTTCGAGCATCCGTGCCGCATGGACATCGCTGTGCACGAGCGCTGCGCGCACACCCGCCGCAAGGCAGTCGTCGAGGAAACCCGAGAGCTCGATGTCGAGACGCCCGTCGTCGTCTTCGTGAGCCTGCGGCAACGCCCGATACGGTGCCGGCGCGAGGCCCAGGCGCTCGACGGCACGCGTGTAGCCCTCCATCACGAGCGGCGCGGTCGGCGTACGCGCGAAGGTGGCAAGCCCCACGGCGCGGTGACCCGAACCGGCGAAGTGCTCCACTGCGAGGGCGGCGCCTCGGGCGTGGTCGCTGCGGGCGCTGTCGAAGGCGGCAAGGCTCGTCGATTGCAGGCGCCTTTCGAGGAACACCACCGGAACCGGCAGGCGAGTCGCCCATGCCGCGAGATCCTCCTCAGAACGTTCGCGCATCGTGGGTGCCACGATCAGTCCGTCGACGCCGGCGTGGAGGAGGCGCTCAACCTGCTGATTCTCGATCGCTGCGCGGTAGCGCGATGTCGCCAGGACCACTCGAGCTCGGCGCGCGTGCGAAGCGGCGTCCATCCCCCGGACGATCACAGGGAAGTGGCCCACGGTGCTGGGCACCACCACACCGATGTTCAGGCGCGCAGCCTGAGGCGCCGCGGGCGCACCCGGCGGGATCGCCCCGCCGTGCACCCGCACCAACCGCCCCTGGGCCTCGAGCTCGGCGATGTCACGACGGATCGTGACTTGAGACACGTTGAGCTCCTCGGCGACCGCCGCGGCGTTGACCGATCCGCGCAGTTCGATATGGCGCAGGATGAGCTCATGCCGCGTACGCGGCAACGGACTGTGACCGGCCATGACCGCTCCTTCGACGCAGGGAACACCGCTGTTCAGGATGATCGGATTTGTCCGTTCATACCGATGGGCACCAGAGCCTAGCGGACGATCGAAGCGTGACGATGACGCCCGACACCGCGGCCCGCAGTGCCCGATCGACCTCCTCCGAGGCCGGTCAGCCCCTCACCCCCCGCGCGGGATGGCAACGGGCGGCGGACGACATGGTCACTGCCGCGCTGCGCTTTGCCTCGCCATCCGGCGCACTGATCGACATCCCCGGGCCACGGAGCGTTTCGGGTCGGCGCAGCACCGCACACGAGGGATACGCCCGAACGTTCCTCGCCGCAGGCTTCCGGGTCGGAGGGTCCGAGGGGGACGACCCCGCCGGTCTGCTGGAACGCTACGCCGCAGGCCTTGCCGCGGGTGTGAATCCTGCCCACCCGGAGCGCTGGCCCACAATCGAGGAGCGACGTCAATCGGTGGTGGAGGCCGCATCGATCGCCATCGCACTGCACGAGACCAGGCCGTGGCTGTGGGACCGCTTGGACGCCGCCGTTCAGGAACGCACGATCGATTACCTCGCCGGCGTGGTCGGCACCGACGGCTACACGAACAACTGGACGTGGTTCCAGACGGTCATCGAGCATTTTCTCGCGACCGTCGGCGGTCCGTGGAGCCAGGCCGACCTCGACCGGAACGAGCAGATTCGTGAGGATCTCTACGTCGGGGAAGGCTGGTACTCCGACGGCGCCAGCCCAGCGGGTCGGCGCCAGAACTTCGACTACTACGCGGGGTGGGCATGGCATCTGTATCCGTTGCTGGACTCGCGCATTCGCGGGCGGGAGCTCTCGCTCGCCCATCGGGAGCGGCTGGCAGCGTATGTCGGGCAGGCGATCGACCTGATCGGGTCTGACGGCGCGCCGGTGTTCCAGGGGCGTTCGCTGACCTACCGCTTCGCCCTGCTCGCGCCCTTCTGGGCAGCATCCCTCGCCGGCGGGGGCCCGCTCTCGGTCGGCGCGACCAGGCGCCTGGCAGACAACGTTCTCGGCTACTTTCGCGCGCACGGTGCGTTCGATGAGCGGGGCCTGCTTCGGATCGGGTGGCACGGCGAGTTCCTCCCCCTTCGGCAGGGCTACTCCGGGTCGGGTTCGCCGTACTGGGCGAGTAAGGCGTTCGTGGGCCTTCTTCTCCCACCAGACCACCCGGAGTGGACAGCGGAGGCGTCTGCCGTCGAACCCCCCGGCCTCGCGCAACGGGCGTTTCACGCGCCGGGATGGATCGTCGTCAACACACCCGGCGACGGTGTGGTCCGCGTCATCAATCACGGCACCGATGGCGATCGACGGCCGGGGGGACCAGCGCGCGCAGATCGTCCGCTCTATCAACGCATGGGGTATTCGAACGTGACCTCACCAGATCTCACGGCCGAGGGAATCGCCACACCCCGGGAGTCGCATACCGCGCTCCTCGATCGGAACGGCGAACCATCTCACCGGGGCCGCGTGGAGCGGGTACACCTCTCGGACCGCATCGCGGTCTCGCGCTCGCGGGTGCACTGGCTCGACCTGCCGGGCTCGCAGCGCACGCCGCATGTGGAGACATGGGCCGGCGAGCGCAGCGGCCCGACGCTCACCACCGCCTCGATCGTGCACGGTGCAGCGGAGCTCCGCCTCGCCTGGTGGAACCCCGTTTCACCCCTCCCCTTCCCTGCGGCTGATGATGATGCCGACGACGCCTGGCCCGCTGACCCGGGACCATGGCGCGTCGCGATGACCGGGTGGGCGCTGCCTGTCAGTCGCGGGACCGAGATCGATCCCGCTTCCACCTCGGCACGACGGTCCGACGGACTCTGCAGCAGCCTGATCGGAGCGCGGCGGATCATCGACGGCGGCGTGCGGCTGTCGTCGAGCGCGAACGCGTTCGACGAATGCTCGGCCACGCCGTGGGCTCACAGCAGAGTCGTCCTCGCCGGAGAAGTCGTCGCCGCGACGGTGACGCTCAGCGGAGATACAGATGACGCGCCCACCGTCACTCGCATCTGGATGACAGGTCAGACCATCGTCGTGGAGTGGCGGGACGGCGCGGTGGATCACGTCCCTGCGGAGGGGGCGGTGGCAGCGTGAGCCGTCCGCGCGCGATGTTCGCGGCAGGTTCCCCGCAGCTCTTCTCCGATCTCTTCGATGAGGTCACCCTCAGCCGTCTGGGGCGCGTGGTCGATCTCGACTCCTCCGTCGCCACGCGGGAGAACGCATGGAACGCCGCGACGTCGCGAGAGGTCGAGGTCCTCATCACGGGGTGGGGCGCACCGCGCTTCGATCACGCGATGCTGCAGCACTGGCCGAGACTGCGAGCCATCGTTCACGCGGCTGGATCGGTGAAGCGTCTGGTCACGCCGGAGATGTGGGATCGGGGCATCCGTGTCGCCAGTGCGGCGCAGGCGAATGCTTATCCGGTGGCGGAGTACACCCTCGCGATGATCCTGCTCAGCAGTAAGCGAATCCTCGATTCCGCACGCACGTTCTCGCACACCGAGGACTGGCAGTCGGCTCGCCCACTCGGATCGTTCGGTGGCTTCGGGTCGGTGATCGGCATCGTCGGCGCGTCACGTGTCGGCCGCCGCGTGATCGAGCTGTTGCAGCCTTTCGACATGTCCTGCCTGCTCTATGACCCCTCTGTCTCGAACGACGAGTGCCGCCGGCTGGGAGCCACTCCGGCTTCACTCGAGGATCTGATGCGCCGCGCCGACATCGTCAGTCTTCATGCGCCGGCACTGCCGGAGACCCACCACATGATCGGCCGAGCAGAACTCGCGCTCCTCCGAGACGACGGTGTGCTGATCAACACCGCACGCGGCACGCTCGTCGACACGGACGCGTTGGTGGACGAGATCCGGCCCGGCCGCCTGCGCGCCATCCTCGACGTGACCGACCCGGAGCCCCTTCCGCCGGGGCATGCGCTCTTCGGCCTCTCCGGCGTCACACTGACGCCCCACGTGGCGGGATCGCTGGGCAACGAGCTTCGGCGCATGGGCGTGCATGTCACGGCCGAGGTGGAGCGATTCGTCCTCTCGGGGAACTTCCTCGATGAGGTCACCGCGCCGGATCTCGCGACGATCGCGTAGGGCTCCAAACGTGTTACGTTACACAGGAGTTCGTAATGACGAACCTGCGTCGACGCCTTGCGCGCCGGCGCCTGCCGGCGGGCCTCACCCCGCCGCGCGCCCGTGGACGGCGACGTGTCGGGGGGACCGGCCGTCCACGGGCCCCGCATCCGCGACAGATCTCAGCACCGGCCCCGCAGATACGCGAAAGCGACGCGAGTGGTCTCGACGGCGAGGGAGTCGTCGACCGGCTGCCCGATCGGCAGGAGTGCGCGAGCGAGGATCGGCCCGAGCAGCAGGTCGCACACGACCTCGACCGTGTCGGGAGATGCGGGAGGGACCTCTCCGCGCGCCGCGCCGGCGGCGATGACGTCCCCGACGTTCGCGCGGCGGGGAAGGATGAAGTGACTCTGGAACATCCCTCGCACCGC
This sequence comes from Microbacterium xanthum, assembly GCF_034531355.1. Lineage (NCBI taxonomy): Bacteria > Bacillati > Actinomycetota > Actinomycetes > Micrococcales > Microbacteriaceae > Microbacterium > Microbacterium xanthum. Next base: position 1,011,177 of record NZ_JAWHUE010000001.1, on the reverse strand, counting down.
GGGGTCGGTTCGCACCACCTCCAGCAGGCCCGGCAGGTTCTTGCGGACCAGGGCCGTCGAGAACATCTCGACCTCTTCGCGCTGGAGTTGCAGGAGGTCGCCGTCGAGACGTCCCGTGTCGACCGGGTTGCCGTCGCCGAAGCGGTGCGCGATGACATCGAACGCGACGTGCGCGGTGCTCGCGTAACGGCGGTAGAACGTCGGACGCGTGGTTCCCGCAGCCTTCACCAGACCCTCGACGGTGAGGCGAGAGAAGCCCTCGTCCTCCATGATGACCTCGGCGGCGCGCCGCAGCGCCTCCGTGGTCTCGCGCACGGGAGGACGCCCCACGGCCCGGCTCGGCATTCCGAAACGGTATCAGGAGGGATGCGAAAGGCGCGCTCGAGCGGTCGCTAGAGTGACGGCATGGCGACGGTCCTGTTCTGCCCGGTCACGTTCAACCTCGCCGAGACGACCCGCATGATCCAGGTCGCGCGAGCACTGAATCCTGACCATGACCCGGTCTTCCTCGGGTACGAACCCGACTTCGCCGACCTCATCCGTGACGCAGGATTCGACTACCGCGCCTGCCGCCCCTCGTGGTCGAAGAAGGAGCGCGACCAGGCGATCGCGTTCGATCAGGGCCGGGCGATCCGGAGCCCCTTCACCACCGAACTGGTCAGCGCCCGTGTGGCGATCGAGCGCCACCACGTGCGCGAGACCGGGGCGCGGGCGATGGTGACCGGGTCGAATCTCACCTCGTTCCTCTCGGCCCGCGCCGAGGGCATCCCCCTGTTCTACCCCGTGCCGTACGCCCTGACGGATGCGCAGGTGTCGGCAGCCGTGCACATGGGCTTCGTCACCGGAGAGGGCGCGATGGCTCGCGTCGCCGATCGCGTGGCGACCGCCGCCTTCCGGTGGATCTACACGTCCGCACCCCTCGCACCCCGGGCGTTCACACGCGTCGCGAAGGCCAACGGGGTACCGCCGCTGCGCACCGTCGGGTCGCTGCTGACCGCCGACCGGAATCTGCTCACCGAGATGCCGTGGGATCTGGAGGGGATCGACCTGCCCGACGGGTTCGAACGGGTCGGACCGGTCTTCGCGCACATCGACGCCCCGATCCCGACGGTGGTCGACGAACTCGCCCGCGACGACACCCCGCTCGTCTACCTCGCCCTCGGAAGCTCGGCCGACCGGGGCCTCGCCCTCACCCTCGCGCGCGCTCGGCACCCTCCCCGTGAACGTCGTCGCCCCCATCCGCCATTACCTCCAGCCCGACGACACCGTGCCCGCGAACATCCATGTCACCGACCTGCTGCCCGCCCACCGGCTGGGTGGGCTCGTCGACGCGGCCGTCATCCACGGCGGCCAGGGCACCGTTCAGACCGCCTGCGCCACCGGCGTGCCCTTCGTCGGGATGGGACTGCAACCCGAACAGACCTGGCACGTGCGCGCGTGCGCCGCCCGCGGCAACGCGATCGCCCTCTCACCGAAGGATGCCGGCGCCCCCGGCTTCCTCGATGCCGTGCGGCGCGTGCTCACCGACCCGGGCATCCGACAGGCGGCCGACGAGGTGCGGGAGGCGTACGAGGGCGCCGACGGTGCCGCCGCGACCGCGCGCCTCATCGAGGCGACCCTCGCCGCGTGAGTGGTGGCCGTGAGGGGTCAGCGCTTACGGAGGTACGCGGAGTGCACCCACCCGGTGTGGCTGCGCTTCTGCGGTGTCACGTAGGTGACCTTCCGCCACACGCCGGATGACGCGAGCACAGCGCCCACGTTCGCCCCCTTCGGGATGACCACGACCACCTTCGCGGACATCGACGCGCTGGCCCGCAGGTTCAGCGATGCGGTGCTCGCGTACGTCGCCGCCGCGGCCGCTTCCTTCTTCAGGTATCCGTGGTGCACCCAGCCGGTGACGCTCTTCTTCGTCGCCGCGACGTAGGTCACTTTCCGCCAGTCGCCAGAGGTCGCGAGGATCTTCCCCACTCGCCCACCCTTCGGGATCACCACGAGCACCGCGCCCTTCGGCGAGGCTGTGGCCCGCAGGTTCAGTGCGGCGGTCGTCGCGTACGTCGTGTTCGAGACGACCTGTTGCGTGGGGGCAGGGGAGGGTGTCGGCGACGCCGTCGGTTTCGGGGTCGCGCTCGGTGTCGGGGTCGGGGTGGGGGTCGGGGTCGGCGTGGGAGTCGGGGTCGGGGTGGGAGTCGGGGTCGGGGTGGGAGTCGGGGTCGGAGAGGCGCTGGGGCTCGGCGAGGCGGACGGGCGTGGAGTCGTGGTGGCCGAGGGGCTCGGCACAGGCGTGGGAGTGGAGAACACCGGCGTCGGAGCGACGGCGGCGGGGCGCGTGGGCGTCACCAGCCAGTTCGCGATCCATCCGCTCTTGGTGCCGATCTTCACCGGGATCCATGACCCCGACGACTGGCCCGGAACGTGGGTCATCGCCGTCCCTTTCGCCAGCGTCGCGATGATCGCGTGGGTCGTGGCCGGCCCCGTGCGGAAGTTGACCGATCCGGTCGTCCAGTACGTGCAGGTCGCCGGGGCGGCGCTCGCGGTGACCGCCTTGGCGTTCTTGACCAGGTCCACTCCGCGGGCGGCGAGGAATTCCGTCGGACGCAAGACCTTCTGGCCGGATGCCGTCTCCTGGCGGATCTCGAGGTGGAGGTGATTCCCGGTCGACGCGCCGCTCGTGCCGACGCTGCCGATGCGCTGCCCGGCGGTGACGGTCTGCCCGACCTTCACATGGGTGTCGGCTTTCCACACGTGGTAGTAGTACGACGTGTAGTCGGTCCCACCGGCGGTGTGGCGCACCGCGACGTAGCCCGCCACGGACGAGGTCCCGTCCACGGTCGCCACGACCTTCCCCGCGGCGATCGATGAGATCGCCGCTCCCCCAGCGGCGGCGAGGTCGACTCCGTTGTGCATCGTCGACGCACCCGTGGTCGGCATGCAGCGCGGCCCGTCGAACGCGGTGACGCTGTAGCCGCGAGCCGGCAACGGCATCCGGAACGGCGGCGACGTCGACGTCGCGACCGCGGGAGCGGATGCCGCGACGGCACCGGGTGTCGCGCCGGCGAGCACGAGCGCGACCGCGGTCGTCACGGCGAGGAGGGATCGGCGAGCGGTGATCATGGCACTCCGGGGAAGAGGAAAGACAGCGCGGAGGCGGATGCGTCGTCCCGGTCCACGCGGCCCCCACGCGGGTGCCGAGATCACCATACGTCCTGCGACGCCCTGCTGTCACCGCCCGGATGGACGGGCCCTCACCGCGGACGCGGATCAGTGCGGCGCGAGGGTGAACGACGTCACGGAAGGGGCCGCCGTCGCGGCCACCTGGAGGCCCACGGTCATCGTCTGCCCCGGTGAGAGGGACTTCGCCCACCCCGCACCGTCGCACGTGATGGTGCTCCCGACGAGTGAGCAGTCCATCCCCCACGCGTTGACGATCCGCGACGCCGACGGCGAGGTCCACGACACCGTCCACCCGGACTGGTGCGCCGCCGCCGTGACGGTGACGTTCGCGACGTAGCCCTGTCCCCAGACGCTCGTGGGCTGCAGCGACCCCGACAGTGCCGCCGGGCTCGGGGTCGGGCTTGCCGTCGGGGTCGGGCTTGCCGTCGGGGTCGGGCTTGCCGTCGGGGTCGGGCTTGCCGTCGGGGTCGGGCTTGCCGTCGGTGTCGGGGTCGGGGTCGGCGTCGCCGTGGGGGTCGCCGTGGGGGTCGGTGTCGGAGTGGGGGTCGGTGTCGGCGTGGGGTTGGCCGTCGGACGGGGCGAACCGGTGGGCGTCGGGACCGGCCCCGCGCTCTCCGCGAGCAACGGCGCGAGGGCGGCGACCTTCTCGGCCTGCGGTGTGCGCCAGTCGTCGGCGACGATTCCGCCCGTGTCGCCCGAGTTGGGGTTGAACGACCAGAAGGCGAAGCTCATGTCGTTCTCGTCGAGATAGGAGACGATCTCGTCGAACCACAGCCGGTCGCTGCCGGTCTCGAGCTTCGTCCCGAACTCGCCCAGCAGCACCGGGGCGATGCCCTGCTTCTGGATGTAGCCCCAATTGGTGTCCCACACCGAGGTGAGGTTGTTCGGGTAGTCCGACGCGCCGAACCAGTTCTGCCATGCCACCGAGGCCGGGTAGTCGTGCGGCGAATACACGACACGGTCGGCGACGTCGAGCACGACCGGGTCATCGGCGACACCGCGCAAGCCCCCGCCCCACCACGTGTAGCTGCCGTCGACATCGCGCCCGACGCCCTCGACGATGATGAGCAGGTGCGGGTTCACCTCGAGGATGGCGTTGCCCGCCCGTGTCGCCGCGGCCTGCCAGTCGACGCCGGCATCGCCGCATCCCCAGCACGCGCTGTCGTGGGGTTCGTTGTGCAGATCGGCACCGATGACGGTCGGGTCGTCGGCGTAGCGCTCGGCGAGCATCACCCAGTCGTCGATCCACTGCTGCTCATCGACCTCCGCGGTGTACCAGAGCGAAGACTGCCCGGCGGTCGTCGGACGGTGCCGGTCGAGGATCACATCGAGCCCGTACGCACCCGCGCGGTCGATGACCGCATCCATCACCTGCAGGGGCGTGAGCCCCACGAGGTCGGGATTGGCGTTCGCGTCGATCGATGACGTGCTCGATGCCGTGAGGCACTGGTTGGCGTAGGGCAGGCGGATCGCGTTGAACCCGAGCTCGGCGATGGTCTGAAGGCCTTCGTCGAGCGAGATGGTCCACAGCCCGTGCGGTGCGCAGTTCGCTGTCTCGAGACCGAACCACGACACGGCGCGGATGGTGTGGGTCTCCCCCGCCTCGGTGACGATGCGCGCGCCATCGGTGTGCAGCCAGCCGGACTCGGAGGCGGATGCGGGCGCCGAGACGGCGCCGACGCCGGCCACCAGTGCGACGGCGGCGAGGAGTGCGTTCGTGCGAGAACGCAGGTGCGTGGGGATCCACCGTGACATCGAGACGCGTCCTCCGCTTTCTTCCCCAGCGAGAGACCACCGTAGCGCGTCCGCCGTTTCGAGCGGGTGAATTCCTCAGGCGAGCGGCTCGGTGAAGGGCTCCTGGGCGGGGTCCGCGGGGGGATGCGGGCCCTCCGCGGCAGGCTCGTCGGCGGCGGAGGGCCCGGGCTCCGCATCCGAGTGCGGCGAGGACTGCACCGCGCCGATGCTCGCCACGATGACCAGGCCGATCCCGACGACCTCGAGCCACGACAGGTGCTGGCCGAGGAGGAGGAAGCCGGCGAGCGCGGCGGTCGCCGGGGCCAAGCTCATGAGGATCGCGAAGGCCGCGGCGGGAAGACGCCGCAGCGCGACGAGCTCGAAAGCGTAGGGGATGGTCGAGGACAGCAGGGCCACGGCCGCGCCGAGACCCAAGAGTTCCGGCCGCAGCAGCGCCGCGCCCGCCGAGGCGATGCCGAAAGGCAGCGCGATGAGCGCACCGGCGGTCATCGCGAGGGTCAGCCCTTCGAGCTTCGGGAACTCCTGTCCGACGCGGGCCGACGCGAGGATGTAGAACGCCCAGCTCGCGGCGGCGCCCAGGGCGAACAGCACGCCGACCGGGTCGAGGCGGTCCCACCCGCCGCCCCCGAGGGCGACGACGCCCGCGAGTGCGATCGCCGCCCACAGCCACGCCGAGGCGCGGCGGCTCGCGAGGATCGACAGGGTCAGGGGCCCGAGCACCTCGATGGTGACCGTTACCCCGAGGGGCAGTCGCTCCAGCGCCAGGTAGAACAGCCCGTTCATCACCGCCAGCACGACACCGAACCACACCACGGCACGCCACCCCTCACGCGTGCGGCCACGGAGGGTCGGTCGGGCGATGAGCCACAGCAGGAGTGCCGAGAACACGAGCCGCAGCATCACCATGCCGAGCGGTCCGACCTCGGGGAACAGCAGAACGGCGAACGACGCGCCGACCTCCTGGCAGGCAAGACCGGTGACCACCAGCAGCACCGCGGAGGCGTTGCCGGCCCGAAGGTTCACCGAGGCGTCAGCCTTCGTCGTCGGGGATGGGGCAGATAGCGCGCTCGGCGATGCCGGCGTGGTACTGCTCGTCCGTCCACGGCAGACCGGCCTCGGGCGCCTGCTGGCCGGATGCCGCGGGGGCCTTCGACGCGATGGCCGCGAGCTCCCAGGCCAGGTACGCGGGGAAGGCCACGCCGCCGGCGGAGTTGTTGAGCACGAGCGCCACGGTCAGCCCCGTATCGGGGTCGGAGAACGCCGCGGTCGAGTACCCGAGGGTGGAGCCGAACTGTCCGACCAACGATCCGGTGATCCGGGCGCCGCCGGCCGTCGTCTGCCACGACGGCGCGTCGCCGTACGCGGGAAGCGGGTCGTCGAAACGCTCCGTCTCGTCTGAGAGCAACGCGCCGGTGGCGAGCGCCTGGGCGTACCGACCCAAGTCGTCGATGGAGCTCGTCACGCCGGAGTCGGTGAACCCGATGCTCGAGGACGCTTCGGTGTAATCCGTGGGTTCGGCGCAGTTGAGGCCGTCCTCGCCACGGAGCGACTGGTATCCCGGCAGGGGGTTCGCACCCGGTTCCGCCGGCGCGGCGTCCGGCAGCTCGGTCGAGGTCAGTTCGAGAGGCTCGGTGACGTACTGCTCGATGAGATCGGCGGCGGAGGTGCGGGTGGCGTTCTCGAGAGCCTGCCCGAGCAGCACATAGCCCGCGTCGGACTCGCGGAACACCGTGCCGGCCTCCGCGTCGCTGCGGTCGGAAAGGCCGAAGCTCGCGAGGAACGCCGGGTCCCATTCGCGACCGGGAAACTCGAGCCAGTCCGCCTTCAGATAGGGCTCGTAGGAGCCGACACCGGAGGTGCCGTCGCACAGCATCTCCAGGGTCACGTCGTCGAGGTCGGGCACACCGGTGACGTAGTCCGCCACGCTGTCATCGAGCGAGACGGCGCCCTTCTCGTCGAGGATGTAGAGCACGTCGCAGGTCATCGCACGCGTCACACGGCTGGCACGGAAGGTCATGTCTTCGGATACCGCGGCGCCGTCGGGTCCGGTCGTGCCGAGTCCGGCGACCCACGATCCACTCCACGGCGCCCACACGCCCACGATCGCGCCGGTCGCGCCGGAGGCGGCCATCGCGTGCTCGGCCGCGCCCTGCAACTGCTGCTGGATGTCGTCGGGGAAGCCGCCTTCGACCTGGGCGGGCACGTCGATCTCGACCGCGCCCCCGCCGGAGCACGCCGAAGCCGTCAGAGCGACGGCGACGGCCATCGCCGCGACTCCTGGAATCCTGCGGCGCATCATGTTCTTCGGCTCTCCACCCCCCGGTGACAACCCAAGAATTCAAACACACCCACGTAACGACTCGGTCACAGCGCGGCGTGCATCCGCCCTACGCTATGCTCCGTGACTCACATCTTCGAGGCCGATGTCCAGTCCGCCGTCCTGCGCCATATGAACGGCGATCACACTGACGACAACCTCCTCATCACTCGGGCCTTCTCCCCCGAGCGCGAGATCGTCGCGGCCAGCATGACGGGTTTCGACGGCGCCGGCGGCACGTGGGAGATCGTCTCCGGCACGGGTGAGGCGGCCGACGTGCGCATCGACTGGCCCGGCGGTCCCATCACCGAACGCGCCGAGGTGCGCCGCGAGGTCGTCGCCCTCTACGACGAAGCCTGCCGCCGCCTGGGCGTCGAGCCCCGCCCGCACGCATGAGGTCCTCCGCCGGGGCCTCTCCCCACATTGGGGGTTAGGCCCACCTAACCCTTCCCCTACAATGGCGGCATGAGCGAGGTCATCTCCTTCTCCACGGCCCTGCGTGAACGTTCCAGCACCGCACACGCATCCAGTGAACACGCCGGCTTCATGGCCGACCTCGTGCGTGGCGACGGCACCCGTGACGACTACGTCGCCCTCACCGCCCAGCACTGGTTCATCTACGACGCACTCGAGGCCGCCGCAGACCGCATGCGCGCCGACCCGGTCGCGAGCGTCTTCATCAGCGACAAGCTGACCCGCCTCCCCGCCCTCGAAGCCGATCTCGAGTTCCTCATCGGCCCGGACTGGCGCGAGAAGATCTCGCCCCTGCCGACGACACAGCGGTACGTCGAGCGCATCAACCTCGTCGGGACGACGTGGGCGGGCGGGTTCGTCGCGCACCACTACACCCGCTACCTCGGCGACCTCTCGGGCGGCCAGTTCATCGGTCGCCTCATGTGCCGTCGTTTCGGGTTCGAGACCAACGGCGTCGGGTTCTACCTCTTCGACGACATCGCCGACCCGAACGCCTTCAAGGAGGTCTACCGCGAGCAGCTCGACGCCGCACCGTGGGACGACGCCGAGAAGGAGCGGGTGATCGATGAGGTGCTCGTCGCCTACCGTTTCAACACGGAGCTGTTCGACGACCTCGCCCGCGCCAAAGCCGAAGCGATCGCCTGACTCAACCGGATGCCGCGGCCGCCGTGCGCACGTCGCGCATGAAACGGCGCACGTCCTGATCGACACGGATGTCGCTCGGCCGAAGCGGTCGCGACAGGTAGAGACCGTCGAGCGAGGTCAGTCGTGACAGGGCCACGTAGGTCTGCCCCGGCGCGAACGCCCCCGACCCGAGGTCGATGATCGCCCGGTCGTAGGTCTTGCCCTGGGACTTGTGGATCGTCACCGCCCACGCCAGCCGCAGCGGGAACTGGGTGAACTCGGCGACGATCTCGCGGGTGAGCGACTTCGATCCCGGATCGTACGCGTACCGGAATCTCTCCCACACCGCCGGCTCGACGTCGAACTCCTCGCCGTCGACCTCGACGCGCACGTTCTCCCCCGCGATCCGGGTGACGGTGCCGATCGTGCCGTTGACCCAGCGGGGCGGGTCGCCGAACGAGGCGGTGTCGTTCCGCAGGAACATCACCTGCGCGCCGATCTTGAGCTTCAACTCCGCATCGGCCGGATACGCATCACCGCGCCCGAAGTCTCCGTTGATCTCGGCCGCCGCCGTCTGCGACCGCCCCGGGAGCGCCTCGAGATGGCGCCGGTTGATCGTGTTGACGATGTCGTTGCGCGTGGCCAACGTGATGATCGGCGTCTCATCCGCGGTCGGGTCCGGCGGTGTGCGCGCACCGGTGTCGTTGAGGATCTTGGCGATATCGGCGGTCACCACCCCGTGGCGCACCGCGTTGAGCATCGCCTTGAACTCGGGATCGGCCTGCCGATGGATCTCCGCCAGCTCGCGCACATGCAGCTGCGCGCCGTGCGACCCGATGTCGATGATCCCGTCGCCTCCGACGTCGCCCACCCAGACCTTCGCGTCGAAGAACCAGAAGGAACGATAGTGGTCCTGGATGTACCGCAGCTCGTCGCCGCGCGGCGGCACGGGAGCCAGCTGATAGGGATCGCCGAACATCACGATCTGGACGCCGCCGAACGGTTCGCCCCGCCGGCCACGAGCCTGCCGCAACGACCGGTCGATGCCGTCCATGAGGTCGGCGTTGACCATCGAGATCTCGTCGATGACGAGCGTGTCGATGGCGTTCAGGATCTTGCGTGTCGCATCCGACTGGTCGATGTCACCGTCGGCGATGAGTCCGATCGGCAGCCGGAACAACGAGTGGATCGTCTGTCCCTCGACGTTCAGCGCGGCCACACCCGTCGGTGCGCACACCGCGATCTGCTTGGACGTGTGCCACGCCAGGTGCTGCAGCAGAGTCGACTTGCCGGTACCGGCACGACCGGTCACGAACACGTGCTCGCGCGTGTCCTCGATGAGACGGAAGAGCGACTCCTGCTCGGTGGAGAGGGCGCGCGTGGTCACCGGTTCATGGTAGCCATGCGACGCCGCGTGACGACATCCGGCTGTCGGTCAGCCACGCTTTCCTAGACTGGACACGTGGATCGGGGGGCGACGGATGCCGCACCGGAGGCGACGCGTGTGCCTCCGGCTCCCGACGTGCCCGCCACGCGACGCTCGCTCGCATCCGCCCCTCCCCCCGCACGCGACCGACGTCTGGGCCGCGACCTGGCCGTCATCGCCCTCATCACCTCCGTGGTGCTCGGGGCCCTCGCGGCGGCCGGAGTGCTCCTCTACCGCGAGTTCTACAGCCCCTCCGCGTTCGTGCGCCACTACCTGCACCTCCTGCACGACAACCGCGCGGCCGAGGCCCTCGCCGTTCCGGGGGTCGCGATCGACACCGCCGAGCTCGACGCCGCGGGCCTGGAGATCCCCGACTCCGACGCTCTGCTGCGCGCGGCCGCCATGGGCACGCTGACCGATGTCGCCATCGTCTCCGAAGAGGCCGGGGCCGACGTCACCGAGGTGCGCGCGGAGTTCGACGCGGGCGGCGTAGCCGGCTCGGTCAGCTTCGACGTGGAGCACACCGGGTGGATCGGCATCGTCCCCACGTGGTCGTTCGCGACCAGCCCCCTCGCGGTCATCGACTTGACCGTGGACGGTTCGATGAAGTTCTCCGTCAACGGGTTCGACATCGACAAGCGACAGGTCTCCCCCGACGGCGTGGACGCCGACCCGTCCGCCCCGATCTCGATGCTGGTGTTCTCCCCGGGCCTGTACTCGGTGTCGGTCGACACCGCCATCGCCAGCACCCCCGGCGTCGCCGTGCTCTCCGACGCACCGTTGACGGAGGTGCCGGTGACGGTCGCGGCCGAACCCACCGAGGAGTTCATCGCGGTCGTGCAGGAGCGGGTCGAGGGCTTCCTCACCTCCTGTGCGACCCAGGAGGTGCTGCAGCCGACCGCGTGCCCGTTCGGCTACACGGTCGAGGACCGCATCGTCGGACTCCCCTCGTGGACGATCTCCTCGCAGCCCACCGTGACCGTCGAGCCCGAGGGCGACGTGTGGAAGATCCCCGCGGCACCGGCATCGGCCCGCATCGACGTGCAGATCCAGTCGCTGTTCGACGGCAGCATCCGCGAGGTCAGCGAAGAGGTCCCGTTCCTCGTGACCGGCACGATCACCGTGCTGCCCGACGGCACCGCGTCGATCGTCGTCGGAGGCGGCTGACCCCGCCCGGCTGCATCAGGACCGCGCGGCCTCGACGTCTTCCTCGGTGTCGGCTCGACGCGAGCCCCGCCGGAGCGCGAAGGTGGCACCGAGTCCGATGACCAGGAACCCGGCGGCGGTGAGTGCCGACAGGCGCGTGCCGTCCGAGAAGGCATCCTTGGCCGCATCCGGGATCACCCCCGACGGATCGGACTGCTCCAGGCCGGCGATCGCGGCGCCCGCGCTGTCGACGACCGAGGAGACGATCTGGTCGCGCTGTGCGGCGGGTACTCCCGCGTCGTCGAGGCTGTTCGACAGGATCGCACCCGTCGAGGTGAACAGCACCGTGCCGAGGATGGCGATCCCGAGCGCCGACCCGACCTGCCGTGAGGTCGATTGCGTCCCCGAGCCCTGGCCGGACAGCTCGACCGGGACATCCTGCAGGATCACTCCGGTCAACTGCGCGGTGGCCAGCCCCACACCGATGCCGTAGACGAACAGCGCCGGAAGCAGCCACCCCCACGCCGCATCGGGCGCGATGACCATCGCCACGGCCACCACCCCGACGATCTCGGCGACGATGCCGAACCGGACGATCACGGTCGGGTCGACCCGACCGCTCGCGGCGCCGGCGATGCCACTGGCGACGAAGGACCCGACGGCGAGCGCGAGCAGCACGAACCCGGTCTGCAGCGCGTCGAACCCGAGCACGAACTGCAACCACAGCGGCAGGGAGAGGATCAGCCCGAACTCGCCCAGGGCGATGACCAGGGCGGCGACGTTTCCGTTCGAGAACGAGCGGATGCGGAAGAGAGAGAACTCCAGCAGCGAGGATCGGCCGCGGCGGCGACGCGACAGGCCCCACGCGATGAACCCGATCAGCGCGAGGGCCGACACCGCGAATGCGACCGGAACCGGCGAGATCGCCCACGGCCACGCGAATTCGCCCACCGTGAACGTCTCGGTCGCCTGCCACCAGCCGTAGGTGCGCCCCTCGATGAGGCCGAAGACCAACCCGCCGAACAGCACCACCGACAGGATCGCGCCGATGACGTCGATGCCCGTCGCGCGCGCCTCCTTCGACTCGGCGACGGCGAACACGATCCCTGCGAAGACGGCGATGCCCAGCGGGATGTTGATGCCGAACGCCCACCGCCACGAGAACTCGGTGGTGAGCCATCCGCCCAGGAGCGGACCCACCGCCGCCATGCCGCCGATGGTCGACCCCCACACGGCGAAGGCGATGCCGCGCTCGCGCCCGCGGAAGGTGGCATTGATGACCGACAGGGTCGTCGGGAGGATCATCGCTCCGCCGATGCCCTGGATCAGGCGCGACAGGATCAGCAGCTCGCCGGTGGGCGCGAGGGCCGCCAGCACCGACGATGCGGCGAAGACCACGATGCCGATCAGCATGAGGCGTTTGCGGCCGAAGCGGTCGGCGAGGCTGCCGAACAGCAGCAGCAGGGACGCGAAGACGAGGGTGTACGCCTCCTGCACCCACTGCACCTCGGTCGAGGAGATCCCGAGGTCCTCCACGATCGAGGGCACCGCGACGTTCACGATCGTCGAGTCGACGATGATCAGCGAGACCGCGACGCTGATGAAGACCAATCCGACCCAACGGCGGCGGTAGTGATCGGTCATCGGTGAAGGGCCCCCTCGGCGCGCTTGTCACGTTCGGCGAGCTTGGCCAGCCGCGCGTTGTACTCCTCGAGCTCGGCGTCTCCGGAGCGGTCTGCGGCGCGATCCTGGCGGCGCTGCATTCGCTCGTCGCTGCGGCTCCACTGGATCGCCAGCGTGATGGCCACCGTGAGGGTCGGGATCTCACCCACCGACCAGGCGATGCCCCCACCGAGGTATTGGTCCTCGAGCGGAGGAAGACCCCACGTCCGCCCCATCGCCCCGTACCACTCCGCCGCCATGAGGCCGGTCTGCATCATCATCGCGACGCCGAAGAAGGCGTGCATGGCCATCACGCCCACGAGCAGCAGCAGGCGCCCCGCGTACGGCAGGCGATAGGGCACCGGGTCGATGCCGATGAGGGTGAGGGCGAACAGGTAGCCGGTCAGCAGGAAGTGCGCGACCATCCACACATGGCCGATGTGGTCGTACAGGGCCCACCGGAACAGGTCGGTGTAGTAGAACAGCCACAGCGAGACGACGAACAGACCGGCCGCCACGAACGGGTTGGTCAGCACGCGCATGTAGGGCGAGTGCACCGTCCACAGGATCCACTCCCGCCCGCCGCGAGTGCCGTCGTCCCGCTTGCGGATCGCCCGGGCCGCGAGGGTGACGGGGGCTCCGGCGACCAGAAGCACCGGGATTCCCATGCTCAGCATCATGTGGCCGAGCATGTGCACGCTGAACAGATAGTCCTGGTAGGCGTTCGGCGCCCCGCAGGTGACCCACACGAGCAGCAGGAGGCCGGAGATCCACATGACGGTGCGGTAGATCGGCCACGTGTCGCCGCGGCGGCGAAGACGCCACACACCGGCGAGGTAGAAGAACAGGCCGAACCCCGCGGCGAACGCCCACAGCACGTCGATGTCCCACACGGTCAGCCACCGGATGGGGGTCAGCTCCACAGGCAGCTCCGACCCGGTGAGGTAGTACGCCGGCGAGACGCTCTCGGGGATGCCGCTGTCGGTCGGCGGGGGCGTGCGGGCCAACGCCGAGGCGGCACCGCTGGCGATCCCCATGAACGCCAGCTCCAGGGCGATGAGCGCCCAGAAGACCCCGCGCGCCGTGTCCGACATCCGCGCGATGAGCCGGTTGCGGTAGACCGCCCCGAGCAGGCCGATGACCACCAGCGCGACGGCTTTGACCACCACGATCACGCCGTAGGGGGTCAGCAGGCCGTCGAGGTCGCCCACGCCGATCGCGGCGCGCACCGTGCCGGAGATCGCGACCACGATGAAGGAGACCAGAGCGAGGCTGGAGTAGCGGCGCATCGCCGTGCGCATGGTCGCACCGTGCACGATCGGACGGATCACCACCATGAGCAGCAGCCCCCCGAGCCACACGGCCGCGGCGATGATGTGCAGCACCAGCGACGAGACCGCGAGGTTGTGGTTCGCCTGCTCACCCGAGTGCCCCTGCGTGCCCATCGGGACGAGGGCGGCGACGGCCAGGAGGGCCAGGAGGAACGTGGACGTCCACGACCGCACCGCGAAGGCGAGCACCGTGATGACCGCGCCCAGCACGGTGGTGATCAGCCACACGCGGCCGAGTTCGGTCTCGACGAGGAAGCGTCCGAGCTGAGCGCCGAACTCCGGCCCCAGGCTGAACTGGGCGTTGAAGGAGTCGAGGAAGACGAGGAACCCGTTCGCACCGGCGGCGACGGTGAACACGGCGGCGGAGATCGACGCGGCATCGAGGGCGACGTCGAACTCCCGTTCTCCCGCCTTCAGGGCGTACAGGGCCACGACGAGGGTGCCGACCATGCCGGCGGCGGCGAGGTTGACGGCGAGCTTGACCACCGGGATCCCCCACCGGACGACGGGGCCCGCATCGCCGAGGACGAGCGGCGCCGCGCCGCCGCCGTAGGCCAGCGCCCACACGAGCGTCAGGAGCGCGGCCGCGGCGAGGATCACGGGCCCGACGGCCCGCAGCACGCGGGGGTTCACCCCATAAGCGTAGATCGTCCCCGCTGGGGAACGACCGGAGGGGATGCCGCCGAGCGGCATCCCCTCCGGGAAGTCTGGTGGTGCGGTCTTACTTGACGGCAGCCTTCAGCTTCGAGCCCGCGGTCACCTTGACGCGCTTGCCGGCGGGGATGGCGATCTCTTCGCCGGTCTGCGGGTTGCGGCCGGTGCGAGCCGAGGTCTCGACCTGCTCGAACGACAGCCAACCGGGGATCGAGACCTTGTTGCCCTTGGCCACGGCCTCCGAGACGGTGGCGAAGAGGGAGTCGAGCACGCTCGAGACGGCGGACTGGCTCTGGCCGGTCGCGCTGGCGATGCTCGCGACGAGTTCGGTCTTGGTGATGGACTTGTCAGCCATGTATTTGTCCTCCAAGGCGACGGATCGTCGCCTCTCGTTACTTGGACCGAGTGGCGACTGCCTCCCGGCTTGGTCGGAACGACCGCCTCGAATATACCCACGAACCGCGTAATCACGCGGATTTCGGGCCCTGGGAGGGGGGTTATCCGGCGTGTCGCGGTCTTCCTGGGGCTCGTGTGACGGGTGAGACACCAGCACGGGCCCGCAGCAGGGGCCCGCAGTCCCTCTCGTGCACCAACTCAGGCTGAGCGCGCCGGCCCCGTCCGATTCCGGCCTTTCGGCCGGAATAGCCACGCCCGCAGCCTGAGATCGTGCACAGCGCGAGCGCCGACGGGCACTCCCGGATGCGTGAAGGCCCGGATCCGACAGGATCCGGGCCTTCGCGGGTTGTCGGGTGGGATCACCCACCCGACGATGCCGTCACGGCGTCTGGCTTACCAGCTCGACTTGGTCACACCGGGCAGTTCGCCACGGTGGGCCATGTCGCGGAAACGCACACGCGAGATGCCGAACTTCTTCAGGTGACCGCGCGGGCGACCGTCGATGACGTCGCGGTTGCGCAGGCGAACCGGCGATGCGTTGCGGGGCAGCTTCTGCAGGCCCACGCGAGCGGCTTCACGCTGCTCGTCGGTGGAGGTCGGGTCGACGAGCTGCTTCTTCAGCTCGAGGCGCTTGGCCGCGTAGCGGTCCACGACCTCCTGGCGCTGCTTGTTGCGCGCGATCTTGCTCTTCTTGGCCATGATCAGCGCTCCTCTCGGAAATCGACGTGCTTGCGGACGACCGGGTCGTACTTCTTCAGCACGATGCGGTCGGGGTTGTTGCGGCGGTTCTTGCGCGTCACGTAGGTGTACCCCGTGCCGGCGGTCGAACGCAGCTTGATGATCGGACGGACGTCCTGAGCCTTCTTCGCCATTAGAGCTTCACACCCTTCGCGACGAGGTCCTTCACAACCGACTCGATACCGCGCGCGTCGATCACCTTGATGCCCTTGGCGGACACGTTCAGGGTGACCTTACGACCGAGCGAGGGAACGTAGTAGGTCTTCTTCTGCACGTTCGGGTCGAAGCGGCGCTTCGTCCGTCGGTGCGAGTGGCTGATGTTGTGACCGAAGCCGGGAACCGCTCCGGTCACCTGGCACACTGCGGCCATGGTGTCTCCTTCTGTACCGTGAAGCCGGACGGCTCCACCCAAGATCCCTTGTCTGCGCCCCGCACCGAAGACGTCCCGTTTCCGGGTCGACATGGGTGTGGGATGCGAACTACGCGCTGGAGTGCGCGCAGACAAACGATGAGTCTAGCATGCCGGGCGTGTCGGGCTTGACAGCTCGGCGGCGCCCCTGCCCCAGCGGAACGCCGACACCGTCGGATCCCCCGCGATCCAGAACCGCCACGGGTACTCCGCGGTGCCCGCCACGCCCGCGACGCCCACCCGCGGACCGGACGCGACGGGGCGGACCGGATGCTTCGGAAGCCACAGTCGGGCCCGCGCACCGTCCGGCACCTCGCTCCGGGCGCCCTCGCCGATCGCATCGAGGCCGTCGTGGTCGGGATACCGCAGGCCGAGTGCGCCGCCGAGCCGACCCGGGCCACGCGCGATGTCACGGTCGTGGCGCACCACACCGCGCCCACGCGTGCGGAGCCGCACCGCGGCATCCCGCCCCTCGACCACCTCGCCGGCGCGCAGAAGCACCGCCCCGGCGACGCCGGAGGGTCCGCACACGAGGTTCACACACGAGTGGATGCCGTGGCTGAGGTAGACGTACAGAAGGCCTGGATCACCCCACATCGTGGCGTTGCGGGCGGTGCGGCCGTTGCGGGCGTGGGATCCGGGATCGGGCACGTCCCCCGTGCCGAGCCCGTGGTACGCCTCGACCTCGGTCAGCCTCAGCGCGACCCGGTCACCGTCGACCTCCGCGACGAGCACTCCCCCGAGCAGGCGCGGCGCGACGTCGACGGCGAGCGCATCGAAGTCGTCCCGGCGGGCCGGTCGCCGTCCGTCCGCCCATTCCGGGGTCATCGAGGAGGCAGCCGGCACCAGGAGGCGTCGAAGCCGGACAGGGCGACGACCTCCTCAGCGGTGTCAAGCGACACGATGTGCGTCTCGACCCGGTCGGGCAGCGGCAGCAGGTAGCCGTCGTAGCGGTTCGACACGACGTCGGGCGCGACCAGCACGGCGGCAAACCGCCCGCTGGGCGACACGCAGGTCTGCAGCACCGCGTCGTCGTTGGGCACATCCATCACGATGTCAGCGGCACCGTCGACGTCGACGGTCGCGACGGAGGTGGCGATGGGCTGACCCGACCCGTCGCGCAGCGAGGTGGTCCGCAGCGTGCCGCCACCGGGGATCGGGACGACGTCGTTGAGGGTGCCGATCTCGTCTGCGGTCTGCACGAGCCCGGTCTCGTCGCCGGTGGACAGGTCGAGCACGACCCACCCCTCGGGACGGTCGATGATCGCCTCGGACGTGCCGGGTGTGATGCCGGCGATCGTGTTGGCGAGACCGAACGACGCGGGGTTTTCCCCGGCGGGACCGGTGAGGGTCAGCGCGCTGTCGAAACCGACGAACAGGACGCTGTCGGTGTCGGGCACGAACGACCACGAATCCACGCGGGGGTCACTTCCTTCGACGACCACCTGCACGGGAGCCTCATCCGCCGCGGAGTCGTCGACCGACGCGGTGAACAGCGCGCTCTCGAGGGCGCCTTCCGTACCGATCGCGGCATCCGTGTAGGTGTAGCCGATGCGGTCGCCCCGGTCCGCGGCCTGCAGGTTCGCGACGGTCCCCGCGCCCGGAAGGTCCAGGGTGCGCTCGTCCTCACCGTCGTGGTCGGTGACGATCAGCTGCGAGTGACCCTCGTCATCGCGAACCGAGATGACCAGGTGGTCCGCCGTGACGCGGAAGTCCTCGATCGCGGGATGCGTGAACACCGGCAGCGCCTGCTCGCCGCCCAGGTCGGTGACGAAGACGGTGTCGCCGTCCTCCCCACCGCGCTGCAGCAGGTAGAGGTCGATCGCCGGTGTGGTGAAGGTCTCGGTGAGCGTCGCGCTCGGGCCGCCGCCGATACCCGTGACCCCGTCGATGGTGACGGTGTACTCCGTCTCGTCCCAGAGCGGAAGGGTGAAGCGCACCCCGACGCTGCGGCCGGAGGTGTCCACGGCGAAGGGCACGTCGGGGGTCACGGTCACCTGCGACGGGTCGACGTCCTGCAGCGATTGCGTCGTGGTGAAGATCAGCCGGGTACCGGATGCGTCGACGGCCGCCGCGGGGTCCACGGCCACCTCGGTCACCCTCGGCCCCTGCGCCACGCTGATCGCAGCACCCGCGGCCGCGAGGATCGCCAGGGCCGCGACGACGATCGCGAAGACCGCGGCGAAGCCGAGGCGGCGACCGCCGTCCGCCGCGCGGGCGTCAGTACTCATACGGGTCCTCGGGTTCGTCGATCTCGGTCACCTCGGCGGCGTCCAGGGTCAGCGTGCCGTCACTCGCGGCGCGCACCGTGCCGGTCACCTCGACCCACTGGCCCGATTCGGGCACGTCACCGGTCGCGGCGACGGGGACGCTGGCGGTCTGCGCGTCGATCACGCAGTGGGTGATGACCAGGCGCGTCAGCCCGAACCCGTCGTCGGTCGGCGCGACGAACCCGGTGAGGGTCACCTCTTGCCCGTCGAAGGTCTCGGGCGAGGTCGACGTGGCGAACACCGTCGACCACTCGCCGATGCCGAAGGCGGACGTGTCTCCGGACGCGGCGAGCTGCACCGCATCCTGCCCGGCGAACAGCGGCGTCACGCCGACATCGCGCGAGAGCGCCAGCTGCGAGGACAGCGACGTCGGCGGCAGGAACAGGGTCAGCAGCACGACGCCCGAGGCGATCACCCCGCCCGCGACCGTGGCGGCCAGGGCGAGCGGATGCGGTGCGTGGTGGGCGTGCGTCGAGGTGTGCGCCGGCGCCTCGTCGTGCGCAGGCGCGGGCGCGGCTGCGGCATCGCGCGCGGCCCTCATCTCGGCGCGGGACATCGGCCGATCACCCGGTGCGGACGCGACGACCGACTCAGCCGCTGGTATCGGGGCCGGTTCGACACCGGTGCCGCGACGGCGCGGACCGGGCGACGGTTCTGCGGGCCCGTGGTCGTGACCGTGGTCGGCCTCGGCCCCGAGGGGCAACAGGAACGACGCGACGGCCCCGACGAGCAGCACGACGGCCATGAGCACGGCGAACCACGACGAGTCCGGGTTGATGTACAGGTCGAGGTCGCCCGTGATGGCGAGCGAGAGGGTGACCACGGCGATGATCGTCGAAAGTCCGACGCCGAGCCAGCGGGTGCCCAGGGCGCTGAGGTCAGGCAAAGAGGTTCACCCCCGTTGCGATCGCGAACGCCGACAGCACGACGACGACCACCACGCCCGCGAGGGTGCGCGTGGTGAAGGTGGTGCGCAGCAGAGCGAGCATCTTCACGTCGACGAGGGGGCCGACCAGCAGGAAGGCCACGATCGACCCCGGCGTGAAGGTCGAGGCGAACGACAGGGCGAAGAACGCGTCGACGTTCGAGCAGATCGAGACGACCATCGCCAGCGCGATCATCGCCACGATCGACAGGGCGGGGTCCGAGCCGATCGCGAGAAGCAGCTCCCGGGGCACGAGGACCTGGACCGCGCCGGCGATCGCGGATCCGATGATCAGGGCCGGCATGACGGCGCGCAGCTCGACGACGAACTGCGCGAGGCTGCGCCGGAACCGGCCGCCCTGCTCGTGCGTGACGAGCTCGCACGTGTCGCGGAAACGTTCGGTGAGCAGCCCGTCGGGGTCGCGGTGGAGGCTGTAGAGCCAGCCGATGAGGTTGGCGATGAGGTAGCCGCCGAGGATTCGGGCGACGAGGATCCCGTCATCGAACCCGAAAGCCGCATGGGTCGTGATGATCACGATCGGGTTCACGATGGGAGCGGCGATGAGGAAGGTCATCGTCTCGGCGACGCTGAGGCCGCGCATGAGCAGCCCTCGCGCGAACGGCACGTTCCCGCACTCGCAGACCGGGATGAGCATCCCGAGCAGGGACAGCACCGCGCGCCGCGCCCACGCAGCCCGGGGCAGCCATCGCTCGAGAGCACCCGGCGGCACCCACACCTGCACCACGATGGACAGCACGACGCCCAGCGCGATGAACGGCAGCGACTCGATCAACACACTGATCGCGAGCGTCAGTCCGTCCTGCGCCCGAGTCGACAGCGTCATCGGATAGAGGGTCGGCAGCAGCAGGTCGATGGCGAACAGGGCGCCGACGACCACGACACCTACCCCGGCCCACAGCAGCCCGCGGGCGGTCGACGACGGCTCGGCCACGGGCGCCGTGCGGCGGCGGGTGTCAGGCGCCGGCACGCTCGTTCGCCTGGGCGGCCGTGCAGGCCGGGCACAGCCCGAAGATGTCCACGACGTGCTCGGCGGCGGTGAAGCCGTGCTCCGATGCCGTGGAGTGCGCCCACTGCTCCACATCCGAGGCGGCGATCTCGACGGTCAGGCCGCAGGAGCGACAGATGAGGTGGTGATGGTGTCCCGGCGATTCGCAGGCGCGGTAGAGGTTCTCGCCCTCGGGACTCTGCAGCGAGTCGGCCTGGCCCTTGGCGGCGAATCCGGCGAGCGCGCGGTAGACCGTGGCGAGGCCGATGCCGGTGTTCTCCTCACGGAGGGAGGCGTGCAGGGTCTGCGCGCTGACGAATCCCCGGGCGTCTCCGAGTGCCGCACGCACGCGCTCTCGCTGCCAGGTGTTCCGCTCGGCCATGGTGGCGAGTCTACCCACGGCGGCTGAGCGTGCCCCGGACGGGACCTATGCGCCGCGTTTGCGGACCACCCGCCCGCGGCGCGCGCCGACGACGCGACACACGAGGTAGATCACGAACGAGATCGTGGTGATGTAGGGGCTCACGGGCAAGGTGCCCGCGATCGCGAGGAGGATCCCGCCGACCGCCGAGACGAACCCGAACAGCGCCGACAGCACGGGCACCGACAGGGCGCCCGAGGCGATCCGCATCGCGGCCGCGGCGGGAGTGACCAGCAGAGCCATCACGAGCAGCGCGCCGATGATGTGCACCGCGACAGCCACGATGAGGCCGAGCAGCAGCATGAGACCGAGCGACACCGCGGTCGTCGGCACCCCGCGCGCCCCCGCCGCCTGCGGGTCCAGCGAGTCGAAGCGGAGCGGCCGCCAGATCAGCAGCAGGCCGAGAAGGACGAGCGCGCCGATCCCGATCAACCACGACAGCTGATCCGACTGCACCGAGACGATCTGGCCGGTCAGCAGACTGAAACGGTTCGCGCTCCGACCGCTGTAGAGCGACAGGAACAAGATGCCGAGGCCCAGCCCGAAGGGCATGAGCACGCCGATGATCGAGTTGCGGTCCCGCGCTCGCGCGCCGAGGAGGCCGATCAGCGCCGCGGCGATGAGCGAACCGACGATCGATCCGGTCACCACGTCCAGACCGATCAGGAGGAATGCCGCGGCCCCGGCGAACGACAGCTCGCTGATGCCGTGCACCGCGAAGGCCATGTCCCGCTGGATGACGAAGACGCCGATGAGCCCGCCGACGAGTCCCAGAACGGCGCCGGCGACGACGGAGTTCCACACCAGGTCGAGGATCTGGCCGTAGTAGGGCAGGCCGCCGAACATCGCGTCCCAGACGTCGGCCCAGTTCATGCGTCGTCCTCGTCGTGGTGGTGATGGTGGTGCTCTTCGGCGTCAGGTGCGCCGACGACGACGAGGCGACCACCCGCCTCCAGCACGTAGACCGGTGTGCCGTAGAGCCGGGTGAGGGTGGCGGATTCGAGAACCTGCTCCGGCCGACCCAACTCGAACCGTCCGTTCGCGATGTAGAGGATGCGGTCCACACGGTCGAGCACCGGGTTGATGTCGTGGGTGACGAAGAGCACGGCGGCGCCCGCCTCGCGACGGTGGCGGTCGATGAGCCCGATGACCGCCTGCTGGTTGGCGAGGTCGAGACTCGTCAGGGGCTCATCGCACAGCAGCAGCGCCGGATCGTCGGCGAGCGCCTGGCCCACTCGCAGGCGCTGTTGCTCCCCACCGGACAGCTCCCCCACCCGGCGGTCGGCGTAGTCGGCCGCCCCGACGGCGTCGAGCAGCGCGTCGACGCGCGCCCGGTCGCCCCGGCGCGGGATCGGGAGCCCGAAGCGGTGGCCGTCGACGCCGAGTGCGACCAGGTCGCGGGCGCGCATCGCGGTCCCGGGAGGAAGGGGACGCTGCTGCGGGATGTACCCGATGCGGCGATTTCCCGTCCCGCGCACCGGCTGTCCGAGGGCCGTGATCCGCCCTTCGCTCAGTGCCTCGAGGCCGAGGATCGCGCGGAGCAGCGTGGTCTTGCCGGATCCGCTGGGACCGAGCACGGCGATCAGCTCACCGGGCTGCACCTCGAGGTCGAGGCCCTCCCACAGGTCGCGTCCGTCGCGCCGCAGCGCGGCGCCGCTGATCTGTAGCGGGGCTGTCACTCCGCCAGCGCGTCGGCCATGGCCGCCACGTTCGCCTGCATCCACGAGACATAAGTCTCCCCCTCGGGGAGGGTTTCGGCGAACTCGATCACGGGAATACCGAGAGCGTCGGCCTCCTCGATGATCTGCGTGGTTTCGGCGCCACCGGTCTGCGCGTTCACGATGACCAGGCGGACGTCGCCGGACTCGAGCAGCGTGATGGATTCCAGAAGGGTCGCGGGGGCGACATCCTGACCCTCTTCGACGGCCTCGGTGAAGGCGTCGGGGGCGACGTTCACGAGCCCCGCGGCCGAAGACAGGTACAGCGGCACCGGCTCGGTCACGAAGATCTCATCGCCCTCATGCGTGGATGCGACCGCGTCGAGGTCGGCCTCGATGGCTTCGACGCCCTCGGTGAACTCGGCGAGGTTGGCTTCGAAGGTCTCGGCCTGATCGGGGTCGAGTTCGCTCAGCTCGTCGGCGATGGCCTCGGCCACGTGCTCGATGGTGTGCGGGTCGTACCAGACGTGCTCGTTGAAGCCCTCGATGTGGTCGTGGCCCTCGTGGTCGTGCTCTTCCTCGTCGTGCTCTTCCTCGTCGGAGTGCTCTTCCTCATCGGAGTGCTCTTCGTCCTCCGCGTGCTCCTCCTCGTCCTCCGCGTGGTCGTGCTCCTCCTCGTCGGAGTGCTCTTCCTCGTCGTGATCGTCGTCGCCCGGGTAGTCGTGGGAGAACTCGACCGCGGTGATGACGTGGGCGTCGGCGTCGCTCGACTCGAGCATCGCGTCGATGAAGCCGTCGTAGCCGCCGCCGTTCTCGATGACGATGTCGGCGTTGCTCACCAGCAGCTGGTCCTGGGCGCTCCCCTCGTACTCGTGGGGGTCCTGCGCCGCACTGTCGATGATCGACGTGACGGTCACGGCGTCTCCCCCGATCTGCTCGGCGATCTGGCCGTAGACGTTCGTCGAGGCGACGACGGTGATCGTGTCCTCGGAGGCGCCGGCATCGTCATCCGAGGACGCCCCGCATCCGGCGAGAACGAGGGCGGACCCGGCGGTGATGCCGATGACGGGGAGCATTCGGGGAGCACGCATGCCACCAGTGTACGCCGAAGTGATAATCGTTCCCAAAATCATGCGCAGCATCCGTCTCGCCCCGCGCCTCACCTGTCACGAGACGCCGCATACGCACGCGCAGACGACGAACAGCGCCAACCGAACGCCGGCGCAGCGACGCACCGGATGCTCGATGTGCGCGCGATAACGACAACCCGCGACCGCTGAACGACGACGGGATGGGCGCGAGGGACGCGCGGATCGTCGCGGCGGCGCTACTCGACCAGAAGGGCGGGCTCTTCGAGCACGGCGGCGATGTCGGCGATGAAGCGCGACACCTGGTCGCCGTCGACGACGCGATGGTCGAACGAGCCGGACACCGTGGTCACCCACCGGGGACGCACTTCGCCATCGACCACCCACGGCTTCTGGCGGATCGCGCCGAGCGCGACGATGCCCACCTCCCCCGGGTTGATGATCGGCGTTCCGGCGTCGACGCCGAAGACCCCGATATTGGTGATCGTGATCGTGCCGTTCTGCTGATCGGCCGGGGTCGTCTTGCCCTCCCGCGCGGTCAGCGTGAGCTTCTCGAGAGCCTTGGCGGTCTCGCGAACCGACAGGGTGTGGGCGTCCTTGACGTTCGGCACCAGGAGCCCCCGAGGTGTCGCGGCCGCGATGCCGAGGTTGACGTAGTGGCGCACGCGGATCTGCGCGCCGTCGTCGGTGTCGACCCAGGCCGCGTTGACCATCGGCGTACGGCGCACCGCCCACACCACCGCGCGGGCCATGATCAGCAGCGGCGAGACCTTCGTGTCGGCGAACTCCGGCGAGGCCTTCAGGCGCTTGACGAGCTCCATCGTGCGGGTCGCGTCGACGTCGACCCACACCGACACGTGCGGGGCGGTGTATGCCGATCGCACCATGCCGCTCGCGGTGGCCTTCCGGACGCCGCGGACCGGAATGGTCTCCTCCCGATCCCCGGCGGGGGCAACCGGGGCTGCGGGTGCCGCAGCGGTGGTCGCGACGGGAATGGTCTCCTCGCGGACCTCGCCCCATTCGGGGGTTTCGATGTTGCGGAACACGCTCGCCTGCGAGGCGTGCTTGACCACATCGTCTCGCGTGACCTCACCAGCCGCTCCGGTCGGAGTCACGGCGGAGAGTTCGACCCCGAGATCGCGCGCCAGCTTGCGGATGGGCGGCTTGGCCACCACACCGACCGACGACGTGATGCGCTCGGCTGCGGAGGCCTGCGGCTTGCGTCGGCGCGACTGGACCGGTCCCCCGGACCCGTAGCCGACGAGGACCGACCCGGACCCCTCGGGCTCGGCGTCGGCCGCCTCACCGTGCTCGGAGCGACCGACGGTGGTGTCGGCGGCCGCAGCGGCATCGGCGATCGTGATGATCGCCGCACCGACCTCGACCGTGTCGCCCTCCGCGACGAGCAGCTCGCCGACGACGCCGGCGAAGGGAGAGGGGAGCTCGACGAGCGACTTGGCGGTCTCGATCTCGACGATGACGTCGTTGACGGCGACCTCGTCGCCGGCGGCGACCTTCCACGAGACGATCTCGGCGTCGGTGAGACCCTCACCGACGTCGGGGAGGACGAAAGTCTGCGTGCTCATGGCGTTCCTCTGGTCGGGGTGTCAGTAGGCGAGGGCGCGGTCGACGGCCTCGAGGATGCGGTCCGGATCGGGCAGGTAGACGCCCTCGAGCTTGGCGGCCGGGAAGGGCGTGTCGAACCCCGAGACGCGGAGGACCGGGGCCTCGAGCGCGTAGAACGCCTTCTCGGTGACGGTCGCGGCGATCTCCGATCCGAGGCTCACGAAGCCGGGGGCTTCCTGCGCATAGACCATGCGACCGGTGCGCCGCACCGACTCCAGGAGCGGGCCGTAGTCCACGGGCGACAGCGAGCGCAGGTCGACGACCTCGCAGCTCGTGCCTTCCGACTCGGCGAGCGCGGCGGCCTGCAGAAGCGTCGTGACCATCGCCCCGTGGCCGACGAGCGTGACGTCGGTCCCCCGCCGGACCACGCGCGAGGCGTGCAACGGCACCGCGGGCGCCGCAAGGTCGACCTCGCCCTTCTGCCAGTACCGCGCCTTCGGTTCGAGGAAGACCACGGGGTCGGGCGAGGCGATCGCCTCCTGGATCATCCAGTAGGCGTCATTCGGCGTCGACGGACTCACCACCCGCAGTCCGGGGGTGTGGGCGAAGTAGGTCTCGGGCGACTCCTGATGGTGCTCGACCGCCCCGATATGACCGCCGTACGGGATGCGGATCACGACGGGCATCTGCACGGCACCCTCGTGACGATTGGTGATCTTCGCCAACTGCGTGGTGATCTGGTCGAAGGCGGGGAAGACGAAGCCGTCGAACTGGATCTCGATCACGGGGCGGAACCCGCCCATGGCCAGTCCGATCGCGGTGCCGACGATGCCGGATTCCGCGAGCGGGGTGTCGAGCACCCGACGCTCGCCGAACTCCGCCTGCAGCCCCTCGGTGACGCGGAACACACCACCCAGGCGTCCGATGTCCTCGCCCATGAGCAGGACCCGGTCACTGGCGCTCATCGCCGCGCGCAGTCCGGCGTTGAGCGCCTTGGCGATCGGCATCGTCGCCGTCGTGGGTGCGTCGGCGGACGCCGCAGCGGTGGCGATATCGGCGCTCATCGGTCGCCTCCCTGGAACGAGGCCTCGTAGGCGGCGAGCCATTCGCGTTGCTCGGCGATCACCGGATGGTCGGCCGAATAGACGTGGGTGAACATCGAATCCGCCTCTATGCCGCCCAGGGCATTCGTGCGCACGCGGGTGTCGTC
This sequence comes from Microbacterium xanthum, assembly GCF_034531355.1. NCBI lineage: Bacteria > Bacillati > Actinomycetota > Actinomycetes > Micrococcales > Microbacteriaceae > Microbacterium > Microbacterium xanthum. Next base: position 984,930 of record NZ_JAWHUE010000001.1, on the reverse strand, counting down.
CGCGACGCTCTTCGCCTCGTCGTCGACGTCGGCGAAGAAGGCGTCCGAGGCGCCGCGCCCTTGGAGATACGCGCGCATGCGGGCGATCGGGTCGCGGCGAGCCCACGATTGCTCTTCGTCCGAGGTGCGGTACTTGGTCGGGTCGTCGCTGGTGGTGTGCGCACCCATCCGGTAGGTGAGCGCTTCGATCGCACGGGGGCCGGCACCGCCGCGTGCCTCGTCGAGGGCTTTCCGTGTCACGGCGTAGCTGGCGAGAACATCGTTGCCGTCGACCTGCACGCTGGGGATGCCGTAGCCGGTTCCGCGTCGGACCAGCGGTGCGCGCGACTGGGTGGCCACCGGCACGGAGATCGCCCAGTGGTTGTTCTGCAGGAAGAACACCTCCGGGGCGCCGTAGCTCGCCGCGAAGACCATCGCCTCGTGCACGTCCCCCTGGCTGGAGGCGCCGTCGCCGTAGTACACCATGACCGCTTCGTCGCGTTCGGGGTCGCCGGTGCCGCACTTCCCGTCGAAGACCATCCCCATGCCGAGGCCGGTCGCGTGGAGGGTCTGCGCACCGAGGACGAGCGTGTAGATGTGGGTGTTGCCGTTCTTGGGGTCGGTGGGATCCCAACCGCCGTGGGTGAGCCCGCGCATGAGGCGGATGATGTCGACGGGATCGACGCCGCGTATGCGGCAGACGGCATGCTCCCGGTAGGACGGGAAGAGGTGGTCCTGCGGGCGCGCGGCGCGCGCCGAACCGACTTGAGCGGCCTCCTGCCCGAAGCTCGGGGGCCACAGGGCCAGCTGCCCCTGGCGCTGCAGGTGCGTGGCCTGCTGATCGAAAGCGCGGATGACGGCCATGTCTCGGTAGAACGTCTCGAGATCGGCGTCGGCGAGAGCCTCGACGTAGGGGAGGTACTCCTCGGCGGCGGCGCTCGGGGCGAACGATCCGCCGGCGTCGAGCAGACGCACGACGTCGGGGTGTTCGGACGAGCCGTGTGCAGGCGCTTCGGGCGTGGTCACCGTTCTACGCTAGCCCGCCGCCCGGGGTGGCCCGCTGGGAGATCCTCGACAACGGATGCGGCGATGCGTAGGACCTTCTCGACAGATTCCTCTTCTCCGACGGAGATCCGGATGCCGTCACCGGCGAAGGGCCGCACGATGAGCCCGGCGTCCTCGAACGCCGTCGCGATCGAGACCGAATCCGCTCCGGCCGGCAGCCACACGAAGTTCCCCTGCGCCTGCGGCACGCGCCAGCCGGTCTCGCGAAGCGCCGCGGCCAGGCGATCGCGCCGCTCGGCGATCACGGCCACGCGTTCGCGCAGCTCGTCCTCGAGCTCGAGGCTCGCGATCGCCGCGACCTCCGATTGCCCCGTCACCGAAAGCGGGATCGCGGTGCTGCGCGCCGCATCCAGGACCCGCGCGTGCCCGAGGGCGTAGCCGACGCGGAGGCCGGCCAGCCCGAACGCCTTCGAGAACGTCCGCAGGACGACGACGTTGGGTCGCTCCGCGGCGAGGATGCGGGTGCCGTCGACCGCGTCGGGATCGGTGACGAACTCGGCGTAGGCCTCGTCGAGGATGATCAGCAGATCGTCGGGGACCCGGGCGACGAAGGCATCGAAATCGGCCTGTGTCACGATCGGTCCGGTGGGGTTGTTCGGCGAGCAGACGATGACCGCGCGCGTGCGCGGGCTGACCGCATCGGCCATGGCGTCGAGATCGTGCCGGGCGTCATCGGTGAGCGGCACCTGCACGCCGGTCGCTCCGGCGAGGACGGTCAGCCAGGGATAGGCCTCGAACGAGCGCCACGCGTAGATCACCTCATCGCCGGGTGTCGAGACGGCCTGCACGAGCTGGGCGAGGATCGACACGCTCCCGGCGCCGATGTGCACGCGCGAGACATCCACGTCGTAGCGCGCCGCGAGGCGCTCGCGCAGCAGGGTGGCCGCGGCATCCGGGTAGCGGTTCACGCCGACCGATTCGCGCAGGACCTCCACGACGCCGGGCAGCGGGTCGAACGGGTTCTCGTTGCTCGAGAGCTTGTATGCGTCGGCGCCGGCCTGCCGCCCCTGCTTGTAGGGCGGGAGCGCGGCGATCTCGGCGCGGACGCGGACGGGGATGTCGGAGGCGTCGGTCACGGCCCGAGTCTAGAGCCCGCGCCCTGTCGAGCGGGGGCGCGCACGTGGGAGACTGGGCACACTATGGGCTTCCTGCTTCGAGTCGTCGTCAACGCGTTCGCCATCTGGATCGTGACCCTCATCCCCGCCCTGGGCGTGAGCGTGATCGCCTTCGAGCCTGGCGAGACCCTTCAGCTCGTGCTGACGCTGCTGCTGGTCGCGGCCGTGTTCGCACTGGTGAACACCATCATCGGCACGGTGATCAAGGTGCTCGCCTTCCCGATCTACATCCTCACCCTGGGGCTGATCGGCCTGGTCATCAACGGCTTCCTGCTGTGGCTGACGGCGTGGATCACCGGATTCTGGAACTTCGGGCTGCGCGTCGAGGACTTCTGGTGGGGCGTTGTCGCTGCCATCGTGATCTCGCTCATCAACTGGATCGCCGGCATCATCCTGCGCCCGAGCGACAAGCGCTGATCCCCCGCCGACAGCGCGCGGGTCAGCTCCCACCCCCGCCGCCGGAACGCTCCGCCCGCCGATGGGCGCTGTACTCGAACACCTCCACGGCATCCGCCTCGGCGAGCATGTCGACGAGGTCGTGCACACCGTCCACGCGCGGGTCGTCGCTGCCGTCGACGGGTGCCGCCGTCTCGACATACGCCGCCATGTCGTGTGCGGGCATCGTGACGTCGTCGAGGCCCGCGTCCGGGTCGGCACTGCGCTCCACGACGAAGCTCCCGGGAGCCCCGACCTCCTGCGCGTGCCCACCGCCGGAAAGGGCCGCCACGGGATCGTCGGTGTGCCGCACCGTCACCGCCAGCACATCGTCGCCGACGGCGGCGTGCACGGGGGAGCCGAACGTGACGAGGGTCCGCGTGTCGTAGGCCCCGTCCAGGGCGAGGTGCGAAATGATCATCGCCGCCTGCGAGTGCGCGGCGGTGTGCACGATGTCGCCGGGTCGGATGCCCGCGTCGGCCATCGCGGCGACCGTGGCATCGTACGAGGCCGAGCGCCGCCCGCTGTAGAGCTGGAGGTTCGAGCGATTGTCGAACGGCTGCGTGCCCCCGAGCGCCGCCGAGCGGGTTCCGGCGACGTACACGACATACTGTGCCGGCCTGCCTGCGAAGGTGTACTTCTCGATGCGCACCTGGGCCGATCCGGCGGGCATACGCGAGGCGAGGTCGGCGAACGACCGCGGCGCGCCGACGGGCCCACCGGTGGGGGAGAGGCGGTGCACCGTCACCGCCGAGGGCGGACCGCTCAGCCCCGCCCCGGCCGGCACACGGCCGAACCCCGCGCCGCGGAGGCCGTGGGTGAGGGTGCCGAGAAGGATCCCCGCCGCGGCATACGGGCTGAGCAGCGCGCCGGTCGTCTGGCCCTGGGTGATCATGTCACTCGGCCACAGGAGGGTGTGGCGGGCGACGAGGAGCGCCGCGCTGAACGCGGCCTCGGGATGATCGCCGTGCAGCGCGCGTATCCGCCGCTCGATCAACCCCACCGCGCTGTCGTTCCCGGCGAGCTGGGCGGCACGACGCTCGGCCCAGAGTTCGACCGTCTCGTAGATCGCCGCGGCCTCGCGCAGCCGCGCCGCCACCTCCCGCGCACCCTGCGCGCGCTCGCCCGTCTGCGCGTGCACCACGTCGATGTCGTACGCGATGCGCTGCGAGGTCGCGGGCCCCGCCGCCAGATCGCCACCGGCCGAGACGAGCAGCGCGACGACGTCGTCGAGTTCGGCACCGAGCCGGTCGAAGCCGCGCGCGGCGTCGCGGAGGGTCTCGGTGTCGACGGCGACCGCGCCGCCGGCCGAGATGTCGAGGTCGTCGCTCATCCACGCTCCGACGCCTCATGCAGGCGGGACGCCTGCGCACCGACCTCGTAGCGGAGCGCTTCGACCTGGGCCGCCCCGCCCGCGACGTCGTCGCACCACCGTTCCGCCGCGCCGCGGAAACCCTCACCGCCACGCGAACGCCACGACGTCTCCTCTGCGAGGCGAAAGGCATCGGTCTCGACCTGTCGCAGACGGTCCACGGCCAGCGCCAACCGCCGCTCGGCGCGTTCCGCGGCTTCGACCTGGGCCGCGCCGGCGACGAGCGCGGGGGAGAGGATCATGCTCGTCATGACTCCACCGTGGATGCGCGGGAGCGCGCCCGGTTCCGCGCCCGGGCCGTCTGCGGACAACCACGCCCCGCCCGGCCGATGGGGAGGAGGAGAAGCGGATGCCGGTATCCGCCTCTTGCGCGGAGGGCGAGTCGTGCACGCACAATGGGAGCCATGAGCGCGAACGTGACCGAACCGTTCCGCGTCGTCTTCGTCTGCACCGGCAACATCTGCCGTTCCCCCATGGCCGACGTCGTGTTCCGCTGGTTCGCGGAGCAGGCCGGGCTGAGTGATCGTGTGGTCTCGACGAGCGCGGGCACGGGGGAGTGGCATGTCGGGGAACAGGCCGACCACCGCACCCTCGACGCCCTCGAACGGAAGGGGTACGACGGGTCCAAGCACCGCGCGCGCCAGTTCACCCGCGAGGACTTCGAGCGCAACGACCTCATCGTCGCGCTGGACCGCAGCCACGAGCGCATCCTCCACGAGTGGGCCCTGAGCGAGGGCGACACCGACAAGCTGGCGCTGCTGATGTCGTTCGAGGCCGATGCGCACACGCTCGACGTCCCGGACCCGTACTACGGGGGTCCCCCGATGTTCGACGACGTGCTGACTATGATCGAGGGTGCGAGCCGGGCGCTCTTCCGGCAGCTCGAACCCGCCATCCGACCGGTGCACTGACACCGGTCGCCTCACGCGCGACGACGGGAGTCTCCGGTGTCCTCTCTGCCCGACCAGCCCCTCAGCCCGCTCGACGGCCGCTACCGCGCCGCCGTCGCACCGCTGTCCGACTTCCTCTCCGAGGCGGGCCTGAACCGAGCTCGCGTCGAGGTCGAGGTCGAATGGCTCATCGCGCTCACCGACCGATCGCTGTTCGGCACCTCGCCCCTCGACGACGATGACAAGGCCGGCCTTCGCGCGCTCTACCGCGACTTCGGTGCGGACGAGATCGCGTGGCTCGGCGAGAAGGAGCGGGTGACGCGCCACGACGTCAAAGCCGTCGAGTACCTCGTCCGCGACCGCCTCGAGCGCCTCGGCCTGGCCGGCATCGCCGAGCTGACCCACTTCGCGTGCACCAGCGAAGACATCAACTCGACCGCATACGCCCTCACCGTGCAGCGCGCCGTGACGCAGGTGTGGTTGCCGAAGCTTCGCACGGTGATCGCAACGCTCGAGACCCTCGCCGTCGAGCACCGCGACGCGGCGATGCTGTCGCGCACGCACGGCCAGCCGGCCACGCCGTCGACGATGGGCAAGGAGCTCGCCGTGTTCGCCTGGCGTCTGCAGCGAGTGGCCGATCAGATCGAGGGTGGGGATTTCCTCGCGAAGTTCTCCGGCGCCACCGGGACGTGGTCGGCGCACCTGGCGGCGCAGCCGGATGTCGACTGGCCGGAGCTGTCCCGCTCGTTCATCGAGGGGCTCGACATCGGATTCAACGTCCTCACCACCCAGATCGAATCGCACGACTGGCAGGTCGAGCTCTACGACCGGGTGCGTCATGCCGGCGGCATCCTGCACAACCTCGCCACGGACGTGTGGACCTACATCTCGCTCGGGTTCTTCGCGCAGATCCCGGTGGCCGGTGCGACGGGGTCATCCACCATGCCGCACAAGATCAACCCGATCCGGTTCGAGAACGCCGAGGCGAATCTCGAGATCGCCGGTGGCCTGTTCGGCACCCTCGCCCAGACGCTCGTGACCAGCCGCATGCAGCGCGATCTGACCGACTCGACGACGCAGCGCAACATCGGCGTCGCGTTCGGTCACTCGCTGCTGGCGCTGGACAACCTCGAGCGCGGCCTCGGCGAGATCTCGCTGTCGCAGCATGTGCTGGATGCCGACCTCGACGCGAACTGGGAGGTGCTGGCCGAGGCGATTCAGACCGTCGTTCGCGCCGAGATCACCGCCGGCCGCTCGCAGATCTCCGACCCGTACGCGCTGCTGAAGGAACTCACCCGCGGTCGCCGCGTGGGCGCGGCCGAACTGGCCGAGTTCGTGCGCGGACTCGACATCGGCGACGACGCGAAGGAGCGGCTCATCGCGCTCACCCCGGGCGGCTACACCGGCCTGGCGTCATCCCTCGTCGACGTCGTCGCGTCGCGCTGACCCCGGGCCGCCGCCCGGGCCGCGGGATCGGGCGGCGCACGCTCGGCGCGGCCGGCGGATGCGCGCGGGACGCGATCAGGACGCGGAGGGCTTGTCGGGCTCGGGTGCGTCCGGCTCCGCCGGGAGGAGGACGGGACGGTCGACGGGCTTGTCCATCTCGGCGGGGTCCACGGCCAGGAGCAGCAGAGCGACGATCAGCAACGTCGCGATGAAGCTGACGCCGGCGACGACGAGGGCGACGACGATCGCGCGCTGATGGTCTTCGGCCGGGAGGGCCTGGAAGAAGCCCATCGACACGAGGGCGACGCCCCCCGCGAAGGCGGCGGCGACGAAGGCGAGCCCGAGGAGTTGGACCGGCTTGAGCAGGTCACGGCGAGTCGGCTTGTCAGTCACGCGTCAGCGCCCTTCTGCTCGGCGGCACGGGAGTCATCGGCCGTCTCGGTCGCCTCGGCCGGTGCGCTCTTCGGGCGGGGGCTCGCCCCGGCGATCCCGAGGTGCACCGCAACGATGGCGGTGTAGAAGCCCAGCACGCCGACGGCGATGATGGTGCCGGTCAGCTCGAACGTTCCGGCTTCGTCGATCGTGTAGGTGAGGGAGTAGTCGGGCGAGACCAGCACGGTCGCCACCGCGAAGACGAGGGTGATCGCGCCGGTGACCAGCGCATCCCGCGCCTCGGTGCGGCTGGGGATGCCGGCGCCGTCGGTGCGGTGGGCGCGGATGCCGGCGATGAGCTCGACCAGGCCGGTCAGCACCGCCCAGGCGATCACGACGACGAAGAACAGGGCCGTGGACCGCCACGGCGGGATGCCCGCGGCCATGCCGGCGGCGGCGCAGAGCAGGCCGAGCAGCACCGAGGGCCACCGGGAGCCCGCCGGGTAGACCAGCCAGGCGGCGGCCAGGTGCACCAGCGCCGTCGCGAGGGTGAAGCCGCTGAAGACGGCGAGTCCCACGGCGGCGGAGTGGTCGCTCGAGAAGGTGATCATCACCGCGGCAATCGCCGCGAAGACGGCGCGGGCGACCTGCACGTGGCGCACCTCGAAGGCGCGCGGAGACGGGGTTGCGGTCACGATGATTCCTGTGGAGGGGGTCCTGGCGGCAGGACGGGATGCCTCCAGTTTAGGTCGTCGGCCCTGAGGGGGTGCTCCACACCCGTCTGGCCGGCCTCAATCCTGGCCGATCGCGTGCAACCACCGCCGGAGGAGATCCTCCAGCCGCGAGCGGTCCTCCTCATCCAAGCCGGCAAGCAGTCGCTGCTCGTTGCGCATATGGGCGGCGAAGGCATCATCGATCACGCGTCGGCCGGCGTCGGTCAGGGCGACCACCCGTCCGCGCCCATCGGACGCGCTGGTGCGCCGGGCGACCAGGCCGGCGGTCTCGAGCCGGTCGAGACGTTTGGTGACCGCACCGGTGGTGACCATGGTGTGGCGCGCCAGTTCGCCGGGTGCGAGTTCGAACGGGTCACCGTTCCGGCGCAGCGTGGCGAGGATGTCGAAGTCCCCCTCCCCGAGCCCGTGCTGCTCGTAGCCCGCGATCAGCTCACGCCGCAGCGCGTCCGACAGGCGGTGGAGGCGACCGAAGACCGCCTGGGGCGAGATGTCGAGGTCGGGTCGCTCGCGCCGCCATTGGGCTTGGATGCGGTCTACTCGGTCGGTCGTTCGGGCCACCCCTTCACTATACCTTCCACGGAAGCTATAGTAGCTTCCATGGAAGGTAAATGGTCATGGCGGTGGATCGGGGTCACCGCCGTCGCCCCGGTCAGCTGGGGCGCCACCTACTGGGTGACCCGCGAATTCCTCCCGGCCGACAGCCCCCTCTGGGGCGCCGCCCTGCGGGCACTCCCCGCCGGGATCCTGCTGCTCGCGTTCGCGCGCCGGCGCCCGATCGGGTCGGCCTGGTGGCGAGCCGCCGTGCTCGGTGCGCTGAACTTCGGCGGATTCTTCGTGCTCGTCTACGTCGCTGCGCAGTTGCTCCCGACCTCCCTCGCGGCCTCGATCATGGCGCTCGCCCCCGTCGCCCTCGCGGGCCTGGGGTGGATGCTGCTCGGCGCGCGGCCCACGGGGGCCGCCCTGACCGGCGCCGCGCTCGGGATCATCGGTGTCGTGCTGGTCGTCGGCCTGGCGACCAGCGTCGTCGACCCGCGTGGCGTCGCGGTCTCGCTCACCGCGCTCGCGATGTCGTCGCTCGGCGCCGTCCTGACCACCCGATGGCGCGAGGATGCGCCGATCATGGCCTCGACGGCGTGGCAGCTCACGATGGGAGGACTGATGCTCCTCGCCGCCGCCGCCGTCGTCGAGGGGGCACCGCCGCCGATGACGGCACCGAGCCTGCTGGCCTTCTCGTTCGTCGCGGTGGTCGCCACCGCCGTCGCCTTTCTCTGCTGGTTCGCCGGACTCCGCCGTCTCGCACCGGCGACGGTCGGGACGGTGGGTCTGCTGAACCCTGTCACGGGAATCGCCCTGGGCACGCTGGTCGCGGGCGAAACCCTCACCGCGCTTCAGCTCGCCGGGGCGGCGCTCGTCCTCGTCGGAATCGCGGTGGGCCGGCGCGAGAGCCGCCCCCGCCCTCGACCTGCCCTCTTACGACGAGCCGACGCGCGCCCCGACTGCATGACGCGGTGAGGAGACTCAGCCGAGGAGCGTCTCGCCGATGTAGCCGCCGTCGGCGCAGCCGGGCGGGACGGCGAACACCGCCGATCCGATCGGCGTGGTCCACTCGTTCAGCAGGTCCAATTCGTCCAGCCGTCGCTGGATCGGCGTGAACTGCTTGTCGATGTCCGCCTGGAACGACACGAAGATCATCCCCGAGTCCGACACCCGATCGCCGGTGGGCGGCTCGTCGTAGTTGTACGCACGACGGAAGATGCGCTGCGTGGCGTCGTCCGGGCGCGACCTCCGCATGTGGGAGAACTCCGGGATCACGGGGAACCCGATCGCCGTCGTCGCCTCGAAGTCCGGTTCGTCGTGCTCCTGTGTGCCCGTGAGGGGGGCGCCGTCGTGCAGGTAGCGACCCACCGACTGCTCGCGACCGGGACGATCGAGTCGGTCCCACGTGTCCAGATCCATCTGGATGCGCCGCACGACCATGCCCGTGCCACCGGCCATCCACCCGTCGCCGTTCCAGACCACCGTGTCGAAGTCGGCGGTCCCCGGCGTCGGATTGGCTGTGCCGTCGACCTGACCGAAGAGGTTCCGCATCGTCGTCCCCGGTGCCACCGAGCCGTATGCCCTGCGGAATCCGTGCTGCATCCACTTCACCGCGGTGAAGCTCCGAGCATCCTTCAGCAGCATCCGTGTCGCGTGGGCGACGGTGGTGGGATCGTCGCCGGCGAACTGGATGAGCAGGTCACCGTCGCTGAACTGCGGTTGCAGCCGGTCGATGCCGAACGCCGGCAACGGGGCGAGCCAGGCCGGGGCGGATCCGCCGGCGCGCGCGACGAACCGAGGGCCGAAGCCGAAGGTCACCGTCAAGCGCGCCGGCGGGCTCGCCATCTCGGGTTCGGAGTCCGCGAGGGCCGGCTCACCCTGCGTCAGGCGCGCGGCATCATCGGTGAGAATCCGCATGAGTCGGCGCAACCCGTCGCGGTCGACGTCGTCCCGGAGGGTGAGGGCGACGAAGGTCCCGTGCGCTTGCGCGTCGGTGTCGATACCCGCCTGGTGCGCACCGTGGAAGGGTACGACGGCGTCGCTGTTGAGGGGTACCGAGGGCGGCTCGGCAGAGGATTCGTTCGTGGAAAGGGCGAGGTCGACGCCGATTGCTGCGGCGGCGCCGACACCGGCGACAGCCCCTCCGAGGAGGAACTGCCGCCGGGTCGAGCCGGATCGGCGCCCGCCCGAGTCGGGCGCGGCCATCAGTGGTCGTGGTCGGAGTGGTCGTCCGACTCGTCCATGTCCATCTCGGAGTCGTCGCCGACGTAGTTCTCGTTGGCGCCCGAGTAGTCCTTGACCGGGGCGGTGAACTCGGCGGTCGAGTCGTCCGCGAAGGTCAGCGTGAAGGAGACCTCGTCGCCGGCGACGAGGGGCTCCTCGAGGCCCATCAACATGATGTGGCTGCCGCCGGGCTCCAGCGTGTACGCGCCGTCCGCGGGCACGACGAAGCCGCCGTCGATCTCCTGCATGACCATCTCGCCGGCCTCGTCGGCGACGGTCTCGTGCAGCTCGATCATCGGCGACGCGTCCGTCGAGACCGCGACGACGACGACGTCCTCGCCGGACGCGTTCTCGAGCTCGCCGAAGGCCGCAGACATACCGGACTCGGCGGCCTTGACCCATGCGTCGCTGATCGAGAAGGCCTCGGCTTGGGTGGCGGTCTCGGTGTCCGCGGCGGGTTCAGCGGTCGGCGAGGCGCAGCCGGCGAGCACGAGGGCGCTCGCGGCGAGAAGGGCGCCGAGGCGGATCGCGGTGCGGGTGGGGGTGTTGTTCACAGGGTGTCCTTTCTGATGCGGCGACGGCTCACGGCGCGTCGCCGGTGCCGGCTCCCCGCCGGCGAATGAGGGAGAGGAGGGCGAAGGCGGCGACCGCGAGGGCCGCGCCTCCCGCCCCGATGAGCACGAGACGCATGGCGCCCGCGCTTTCCTGTGTGCTCTGACCCGATGCGGACGTGTACGCATCGGAGGTGTCGTCCGTGGCGCCTTCCGCGGCGGCCGATGGCGCCTCGCGCTCGAGGGGCGACGCGTCGCCGATCGTGAACGGGACGAACCCGCTGATCGGGTGTCCGTCCTCGGAGACGACCCGCCAGCGGATCTCGTATCCCGCTTCCGGCATATCTGGCGTGAGCGTCACCGTCACGACGTTGTCGCGCCGCTCCGGTTCGCCGTCGACCCAGTCGTTCCCGTCGGCATCGGCGACGACGACGGCGGCGCCCATCGGGAGGATCTCGCCCGAGAAGGTGAGGGTCACCGTCTCGGGCGCGACGGCGAGCTGGTCGCCCTCGGCGGGATCGCTCGAGATCAGCTCGTCGTGCGCGGCCGCGGGGGCCGCGACGACGAAGACCGATCCGAGCGCCAGGCTCGCCACGAAGGTCGCGGTGGCGAGACGCGTGCGGATGCGGAGCATCGACGACGCCCTTCTGCGCGCGGTGCGCGCGAGTACTCCGCCCGGCGTGGCCGGGCGCGGACGAACCGACGCCAGCGGGCGTCGGCGAGGGTCAGAGCACTCGGAAGGCGGGTGGGCCTCGGCGGCGCAGCGGCGCGAGTCGAGGGGCGTCGTCGACCGACCAGGAGGCGACGGTGGAGACCGGCGCGCGAGGCGCATCCGGAAGCGAGGACGGGGGCGGGGTGGGCAGCGCCCGACGGAACCAGTCGGTGATCTCGGCGGCCAGCCCGCCCAGCGCGGCGATGAGACGCTCGCCCCGGTACACGGCCACGACCGTCACGACGCCCGCGACGAGGTGCCACCCCCACATCACCGAATCGGCATACAGTGCGGCGGTCGCCCCCTCGGACAGGGGCGCGAGCGTGACGGCAGCGTGCTGGTGGTGACCACCGGCGACGGCGCCGGCGTCGGCGGCGCCGAGCACGAACAGCACGTGGAACAGCACCTGGCTCAGCAGCACCGACAGCGACAGGCGGATCAGAGACAGCCGTCGCCCGGCGAGAAGGGTGCAGGCGAACACCGACAGCACCCAGGGCACGGCGATTCCCAGCCACCCGGGCATCGCGCCGCCACCGGCGACGTGCGACAGCAGGGCGACGAACGTGGCGACGGATGCGGCGACGACGCCACGGGCGACACGAGGTGCCCGTGACTGACGCATGACGCCCATCCTCTCACCTGCCGACCGAGGGGACATCACCCGGCCGGCGAACGGAAGGTCATTCGTCCAGGGAGTGGCCGAGCACCGACAGGGTCGCCGAACGCGCGTCGCGCCCCTGCTCCCCCCGTCGCGCCACGACCAGCCCCACGAGCGACTCCGTGACGAGCATCAGCGCGGCGCGGGAGGCGTGTTCCAGCTCCTCGCGGAACGACCCCCGCACCGGGGGCACCACGAGCGCCACGTCGGCCGACTCCGCGACCGCCGACCGTGCGAACGAGGTCACGGCGAGGACGCGCGCTCCACTCTCGCGGGCCGCCGCCATGACGGCCAGGGTCGCGCGGTTCACCCCGGATCCGGAGATCACCACGCAGACCGACGCGGCACCGAGCTGACGCGCCGCGATCTCCTGACCGAGGGCATCGGGCAGGTACTCCGCGGGCCGACCGGCGGCCGTCAGGCGAAGGACCAGGTCGAGCCCGAGCGGGGCGGACAGACCGTTGGCGGCGACCAGCACACGACTCGCGGTATCGAGCGAGCCGACGAAGTCCTCGAGCTGCCCATCCGTGAGGGCGCTGACGGTGTGCGGAAGTCGGGCGCTGAACGCCTCCACCTCGGCGCGCAAAGACCCGAGCATCGACCCGTCGCCCGCACCGTCGGACGGTGCCGGACCCGATGCCAGTTCGCGAGCCAGCGCGACGCGCAACTGCGGATACCCGTCGTAGCCGAGCGTCTGCGCCGTGCGGATCACCGTGGCACGGCCCACACCCACGATCTCCGCGAGCTCCTGCGCCGACCGGTCGATGGCCGACTCGATGTCGGCGGCGATCGCCTCGGCGACCCGGCGTTCGCTCGGCTGCATCGACGGGGCCAGAGCGGCCACGCGTGCGCTCGGCGGCGCGTCAGAGGATCCGGCCCAGGTCACGCGTGCCCGCTCCCTCCATGATCCGGCGTCGGATCGCGCCGGAGATCGCATCCATCACCATCGTCGCGGCGACCACGACGATCAGGAGCATGCCGACCGTATCCCACTCCCGGAAGTTGGTGTAGTTCGACAGCATGTTGCCGATGCCGCCGGCACCGATGAGGCCGAGGACGGCGGAGGTGCGGATGTTGATCTCGAAGCGGTACAGCGCGAACGACATCAGTCCGGGAGCCGCAGCCGGCCACAGGGCCCATCGGGCGATCTCGGCCGCGCTCCCGCCGGCGGCACGCACCGCATCCGACGCGCCCTCCTGCACCGATTCGATCGTCTCGTACGTCCATTTGCCCTGCGTCCCGATGCCGGCCAGCCCCAGCGCGAGCGCGCCGGTGAAGGGCGTCAGCCCCGTGACGGTCAGCAGGATCAGCGCGATCACGACCTCGGGCACCGCCCGGATGACCGCGAACAGGCCGCGCAGGGGGATTCGCACCCATGACGGTCCCACCCCGCGTGCGGCGAGCATCCCGAGGGGAATCGAGAACAGGACGCACAGGATGGCGCCCAGCCACGCCATCGAGATGGAGCGCCATGTCTCGACCAGGGCGCGCGGGAGCTTCTCCCAGTTGGGGTCGACGAACATCAGCGTGCCGTAGTGCCAGACCTCGCCGGGGATCGCCAGAAGGTCTTCCCACGACACATCCAGCCCCGCCGTGGACAGCAGCACCACGGCGCCGACGACGACCGCCGTGAGGGTCGGGACGAGCTTCGACGGTTTCGGCGGGACGGCCAGCGCGGCCCGGGTGGCAGAGGCGGGGGCGGTGAGGGTCATACGAGCCTCCGTCGCAGGAAGTTCGAGAACCACTCGATCGCGATGACGACGACGAGGATCTCGAGGATGATGATCGCCACGTCGTCGTAGGCGAAGAACGCCCGTCGCTCGTCGAGCAGCCGGCCGACACCGCCCGCCCCGACGATGCCGAGGATCGCGGAGATGCGGACGTTCAGTTCCAGGGCGTACAGCCACTGGTTCGCGAACAGCGGCCACGACTGCGGCAGCGCGGTCACGCGGTTGATCTGGCTCTGCGTGCCCCCGGCGGCACGGCCGGCCTCCATATAGGGATGGTCGGCCGAGTCGATGGCCTCGGAGACGAGCTTGACGACGATGCCGATGTCGAACAGGAACAGCGTGAGCAGGCCCGGGAGGGCCCCCACACCGACCATGGCGACGAGGATCGTCGCGTAGACGAGGTCGGGAACGGCACGGATGACGTTGATGACCGCGCGCACCAGCCGGCGCGTGACGCCGTTCGGGTTGGTCGGGCGCGCCGCCCACAAGGTCAGCGGCACCGAGACGACCACGGCGGCCGCGGCTCCCACGATCGCCATCTGCACCGTTTCGAGGACCGGCTCGATGGTGCGCGGCACGAACGAGAAGTCCGGCTGCAGAAGCTGCGCGACCTTGTCGGCGCCGTTCTGCCAGTTCTTCGCGATCGCGCCGAAGTCGAGCTCCACCCCGCCGATGGCGGGAAGACAGGTGGCGACCGTGAAAGCGGTGAACGCCAGCGCGATCAGGGCCACCCGCACCCGTTGCGTCGGCTTGGGCGGGATCCGCAGCGGCGTATCGGACATCTCAGGCCCCCATGCGGTCACGGGTCTGAATGGGGCGCCCGTAGATCTGCTCGAAGTCGGCGTCGGTGGCCTCGGCGGCGGGTCCGTCGTACACCAGCTCCCCGTTGCGCAGTCCGATCATGCGGGTCGTGTACTGCCGCGCCAGGTCCATCAGGTGGATGTTCACCAGCACGGTCAGGCCCCGGTCGGCGTTGATGCGGCGCAGGTCGTCCATGACCGCGTGCGCCGTGGGCGGATCCAAGCTCGCCACCGGCTCATCGGCCAGCATGACCGCGGGCTCCTGGGTGAGTGCCCGCGCGATCGCGACCCGCTGCTTCTGACCACCCGACAGCGCGCCGGCGCGCATCCACACCTTCTCGAGCATGCCCACCGAGTCGAGGGCGGCGAGCGCGAGATCGCGGTCGCGGGCAGAGGTGAGGCCGAGCATCGTCCGGTAGGTCGGGGTGTGCGCGAAGCGACCGACGAGCACATTGCGATACACGCTCGTGCGCTCGGCGAGGTTGAACCCCTGGAAGATCATGCCGATATGGCCGCGGAGCTCACGGAGTCTGCGGCCGCGGAGCCCGGTGACCGTCGTGGGACCGACCGCGACGGTGCCGCCGCTCGGCTCAACGAGACCGTTGATGGTGCGGATCAGGGTCGACTTGCCGGATCCGGACAGCCCGACGATCGAGACCATCTCACCCGCGGCGATCTCGGTGGAGACGTTCTTCAGCGCCCGGGTTCCGTTCGGGTAGGTGACCGAGACGTCGGCGAGGCGGATGGACCACGGCGTGGAGGCCGGGGCGGACCCGACCTCCACGCGGTGCGTGTGATCACGCATGTGATGTGTGCTCCCGAAGGGATCAGCCGGCGAAGGTCGCGAGGACCTCGCCGTAGCGGTCGATCTCATCCTGCGCGGTCTCGGCGGTCCAGTCCGACAGACCGACGAGGTCGAACATGACCGTCGCGGCCTCCTCCGACGAGTCGGCGTACTCGTCCATGAGGGTCGTCAGTTCGGTCACGAGGTCGGCCGGCAGGCTCGGCGCCACCGCGACACCCCCGTTGGGGATCATGTCGGTGTAGGCGAACGCCACGACCTTCTCGGCGATGCCGGGCACCTCTTCGGTGACCGTCGTGCGCGCATCCCAGTACGCGAAGCCCACCTCGGCGTCGCCGTTGGCGACCGCGAGCACGGCGTTGTTGTTGCCCTCGACCGGAATCTGCGCGATGTCGGCGTCGGTGTCGATGCCTGCCTCGCGCATGGTCACGACCGGGTACTGGTAGCCGGCGGGGGAGGTGGCCGCCTGCAGGGCGACCTCGGTCCCCTCGTCGATCTTCGAGAAGGCCTCGATGGCTGCGGGGCCGCTGCCGGTGGCCGAAGCACCCGCTT
This sequence comes from Microbacterium xanthum, assembly GCF_034531355.1. Classification (NCBI taxonomy): domain Bacteria; kingdom Bacillati; phylum Actinomycetota; class Actinomycetes; order Micrococcales; family Microbacteriaceae; genus Microbacterium; species Microbacterium xanthum. The sequence continues at coordinate 968,957 of NZ_JAWHUE010000001.1, read as the reverse complement.
CCTCGATGCCGTTGCAGTACGACAGCTCGATGCCGCTGGCGTCGTAGGTCGACATCACCGGCTCGTCGTCGCAGTACTTGTCGGGGTTGTTGGTCATCGCGACCGAGGCGTACGAGGTCGCGCCGAAACGCACATCCCGCAGGATCAACTCGGCGTCGTAGCGGTCGATGGCGTTGTACAGCGATCCGGCGTCGGTGATGATCACCTGCGCCTGATCGGCGCCGAGGGCCTCGACCGTGGCGGCGTAGTCGGTGGCCACCACGCCTTCCACCTCGATACCGAGGTTGTCGGAGAGGTAGGTCGTCAGCGGGTCGAGGGCTTCGGCGAGGTCCTCGCCCTCGACCGAGGGCACCAGCGAGATGGTGATCGACTCGGGCCAGGCGGCCTCGGTGTCGGACACGGCGGACGTGTCGGCGTCGGCCGTCGAGCAGCCGGCGAGGGCGAGCAGCACCGTGGCGGCGACGCTGGTGGCGAGAAGGCGAGTACGCATGTGGAACGGACCTTTCGGGATCGGGTGGTGAGGAATCAGGCGGTCGGGTGGGCAGGGGAGGAGGCGCATGCGGCGGCGGCCCAGGCGCGGAGGTCGTCGGAGAGGTCGGTCACCGTGCGGCCGCGCATCGTGGCAGGGAACGGCGAGGAGTCGCAGGTCGCGCCGACCAGGGCGGTGTCGGCACCGAGCTCGGCAGCGGGTGCCAGGTCGAACTCGGCGATGTCGCCGACCGACAGCACGGGGCCGTCCTGCTGGGCATGACGGATCACCGCGATCAGCCCGTCGGGCTTGCCGACGGTGAAGTGGGTGGCGGAGAAGAGCTCGGCGATCCCCCACTCGGCCAGCAGCTCGCGCACACCAGCGTCGGGGGCGTTGGTGGCCAGGACCAGCCGGACCCGGCTCGACAGGTCGCGCAGCAGGTCGGCGATGCCCTCGGGCGGCGCCACCGGCGCGGCGGGCGTGCCGAGCACGCGGCGACTCGTCTCGTACGCGGTGCGGATGTCGTCGGCGGCGACCCCGGCATCCTCGGCGACGGTCCCGACGGCGTGGTAGCCGTCGCGGTAGTCGGATCCGCCGGCTGCGAAGGAGGCGAGTTCCGCCTCGGCGCGGGCGAGCAGCCCGTCACCGGCGACCCCGGCGAGGGAGTGGGCGTAGGCGACGATGGGGCCGTCGCCGAGGGCGAGGGTTCCGTCGAGGTCGAAGACGATGGTGCCGGTCACGTGGATCCTTCCGACGCCCGTGTGGACGCTGCGTCCAAGATAGACGTGCTCTATGGACGGAATGCCCACCGGCAGGTGAACAACAGGTGACCAACCCTCCGACCGCCCGCGCGGGTCCGCTTCGGCAGCGGGGCGGTACCCGCAAGACGGGCATGAGAGCAGGGGTGGCGGCCCCGCCGTGGGCACGCACCGCCCGTCGCGGGCGCGTTCCCTCAGTCGGAAGCGAGCCCTTCGATCACGTCGACACCGGGCAGTGCGCACAGCGTCGAGCCGGGGAGCGCGACCTTCGCGCCGCGGATGCCGGCCCCGATGATCGCGGACCCGACGGCCTGAACGCGGCTGTCGACCAGGATGCGCCAATCGGCGGGGAGCCCGAGCGGGGTGATTCCGCCGTACTCCATCCCGGTCATCGCCACCGCGTCATCCATCGGGGCGAAGCTCGCGCGACGGGCGTCGAGGAGGCGCCGGACGACGCCGTTGACGTCGGCTCGCGTGGTCGCCAGGACGACGCACGCCGCATACGTGACGCGGTCGCCGCGCTTTCCGGCCACGACGATGCAGTTCGCCGAGTCGGCGAGACGGATGTCGTACGCCGCGCAGAACGCCGCGGTGTCGGCGAGCGTCGGGTCGATCGGGGCGACGCGGATCGACCTCGCGATCTCGGGCGGCAGCACCCCGAGCGCGGCCGCCACCGGCGGCGCGAGCAGGTGGGGGGCATCGAGGGCGGGGACGAGATCGAGGGCCATCGCCGCCACCCTACTCCGGCCCGGTGCCGCGAGTTCGCGTGCACCAACTCAGGCTGTCGACGTGTTCTGCCCCGCCAAACCGCGCTCGGGTGACTTGTCGGCCTGAGTTGGTGCAGGGGGGCCGGGGCTAGGAGGCGGCGGCGCGGCGCAGCCTGAACGCGCCGACCAACCCGAGGAGCAGGAACACCGCGGCCACCAGCAGTGCCCACCGGGTGCCGTCGGCGAAGCCGGCGGCCAGCGCGTCCACGGCGGTCGCGGTCTGGTCGCCGAGGGGACTCGAGGAGCCTTCGGCCCGGAGCTGCGAGATGGTGGTCCCGGCGGAGTCGCGGGTGGTCGATGCCAGGGTGTCGGCGGTCTTGCCGGTGACTCCGGCGTCGGCGAGGGACGCGGGAAGCGTGATGGCGAGCGCGACCGACAGCGCAGCTCCCGCGAACGCGGTGCCGAGCGCCGAGCCGACCTGCCGGACGGTGCTCTGCGTCGCCGACCCCTGCCCCGACACCTCCACGGGCACATCGCTGAGCACCGTTCCGGTGAGCTGCGCGGATGCGAGCCCGAGGCCGAGGCCGTAGAGGACGAGCGGGAGCGCGACCAGCCACCCGGGGGTGGTGGACTGGACGATGAGGGCCAGAGCGACCACGCCCGCGACCTCGAGCGTGAGCCCGATGAGGACCGTGCCGGGAGAACCGAATCGCGCGGCGAGGTGACGAGCGCCGGCACCCGCGAAGAACGCTCCGATCGCCATCGCCGCGAGCACGAGTCCGGCGCCCATGACATCGAGCCCGAGCGCGTTGATGAGGTACAGCGGCAGCACGAAGATGATGGCGAACTCGCCGACGGCGACCGCGGCCGCCGTGACGTTCCCCCACGAGAACGTCGGCAGGCGGAAGAGGTTGAGATCCAGCAGCGCCGAGCGGCGGACCTTCTCCCGGTGCCGCTCCCACATCACGAACAGGACCAGCGCGACGGCCGCGATGGCGAACATGATCGGGATGATCGAGATCGGCGCGTCGGAGGGCCAGACCCAGCCGAAGACGGTGAAGTCGGATGCGGGTCGCCACCACCCGAGATCGGGTCCTTCGATGACGGCGAACACGAGGGCGCCGAAGCCGATCGCGCTGAGCAGAGCCCCGTCGACATCCGCCCCGGGGCGTCCCTTCGCTCCGCGCGTCTCGGGGACGGTGAGGAGCGCGGCGACGAACACCGCCAGCCCCAGCGGGATGTTCACCAGGAAGATCCAGTGCCAGGAGGCGTACTGGGTGAGCGCTCCGCCGGCGAGCGGCCCGACCGCGGCTGCACCCGAGATGACGGCGCCCCATACGCCGAAGGCGGCGGCGCGGTAGCGCCCCCGGAACACGGCGTTGACCGTCGAGAGCGTGGAAGGCATGATCAGCGCCGCACCGACCGCTTGGACCGCGCGCGCGGCGATGAGCGGCCCGGCGGATGCGGCGAGCGCGGCCAGCAGGGAGCCGGCCGCGAAGACGACGATGCCGACGAGGAAGAGCCGCTTGCGCCCCCACCGGTCGGCGAGGCGCCCGGTCGACAGCAGGAGGGCCGCCAGGAGGACGGCGTAGAGACTGTTGACCCACTGGGCATCGGTCAGGTCCAGGCCGAGATCGGCGATGATGTCGGGGAGCGCGACCCCGACGATGGTGCCGTCGAGCACGATCAGGCCGAGCCCGAGGGAGAGGACCGCGAGCGCACCCCACTCCTTGCGGGTGGGTGCCTGCTCGGCGTCGGCGGGCGAGGTGGGGGAGGTACTCATTGGGTCTCGGTCTCCGGTCGGCACGCTTCCACCTTGGCAGAGCGCAGCGGCGTGTCTGCGTCCGCGCGAGGCACGGGACGCGAGGGGACTCAGACGAGGCGCGCGCGAGAGAAGCGCGTGATGAGGCCGGGGTGGGCGAACGGCATGGCGAGCACGGAGTCGGGCCGCCGGGCGGCGAGGTCGGGGAAGCCGGCGTCGGCGAGCAGGTGGTCGTCGAGCGCGAGCAGCTCGGCGTCGACGAGCGGCCAGGGCTCGTGCTCGTTGGCCGCCCAGATCGTGCGACCGAGGTGACGCTCGTGGAACCCCCAGCGCGCGGTGAGGAAACGGGACAGCGGCGTGTCGAGTGGGGTCTCGCCGATCGCGACGCGGATGCGCGTGCGGGGCTCGCCGGGTCGTCCTCCCGGGCTGCGACGGCGCGAGCGGACCTCCCGCACGCGCGCCTCGGGCTCGTCCCGCATGCCGATCTGCGCCCACCGGTACGGCAGGCCGAACAGGACCCGCGCGGTCAGGACGGGAACGAGGTGCTGGGCTTCGAGCGTCTGGAACACGACGCCGCGACGCCCGTCGGCGTCGACGCCGTAGGTGCGGACGTTGATCTCGTGGAAGGTGCCGAGCCGCGGCACCGGGCCGAACGGCAGGAAGCGGAAGTCGGAGAGCACGAAGGGCACGAGCGCGATCCACGCCGAGCCCTCGAAGATGTCGGGTTCGACCCCGGGTGGCAGGAGGGGGCGGATGCGGTCGGGCTCGACCCGCCAGTGGAGGAACATCGCGTCGCTCCACCGTTGCGCGATGACCGCACGCCCCGGCAGGTCGGGTGCGTGCGGATCGAGGGGCGGCGTGGTCATCGGCGGGGGTCGATCAGGGTCATTCCGGCGGGGGATGCGGTGTCGAGTGCGGGGAGAAGCGTGGCCGCGTCGTCGAGCGTGACGACGCGTTCGATCAGGTCTTGCGGGCGCAGAGCGCCGCGGGCGATGAGGGCGAGCATGGCGGGGTAGTCGACGGCGGCCATGCCGTGGCTGCCGAGCAGATCGAGTTCCCACGCGATCGCGTGCGCCATCGGCACACCCGACAGCCCCGTGTCGGTCGGCAGCAGACCGACCTGCACGTGGCGACCGCGTCGGCGCAGGGAGTGCACGGCGTCGGCGCAGGTCTGTTCGGCACCGACGGCGTCCATCGACACGTGGCTTCCTCCGCCGGTGAGGTCGTGGATGCGCGCGGGCACGTCCCCCTCGTGTGCGGAGACGACGTGGTCGGCTCCCAGTCGGGTCGCCGTCTGGAGGGCACGGTCGCTGCGGTCGACGGCCACGACGTGCGCGCCGAGCGCCTTGGCGATCATGACGGCGCTGAGCCCGACGCCCCCGGCGCCGACGATCGTGACCCATTCGCCGGCGGTCAGGCGGGCGCGGGCGGTGAGAGCGCGGAAGGCCGTCGCGAACCGGCGTCCGAGCGAGGCGGCCGCGTCGAAGGAGACCTCGTCGGGGATGGCGACGAGGTTGGTGTCGGCGGCGTGGAGGGCGACGAACTCGGCGAAGGAGCCGTCGTGGGTGAAGCCGGGCTGCTGCTGGTGGGGGCACACCTGCGCGTCGCCCTGCCGGCACCATACGCATCGTCCGCACCCACACACGAAGGGAACGGTGACACGGTCGCCGACGCGCCAGCCCTCGACGCCGTCGCCGACGGCATGGACGACCCCGGCGAGCTCGTGACCGGGGACGTGGGGGAGCGCGATGTCGTCGTGTCCGACCCACGCGTGCCAGTCGCTGCGGCACAGGCCCGTGGCCCGCACCTCGACGACGACCCCGCCGCGCGGTGCGGCCGGCGTGGGCACCTCACGCACGGCGAGGGGCCCGGCGATCTCGTCCATCACCAGCGCGCGCATATTCTCACGCTACCGCTGCCGGCTGTCGAGCCCTCCGGTCGGACCGTCCCCCGGCGCCTACCGTGGCCGGTGCAGCCGATCGGGAACGAGGAGCACCATGGCACAGACCATCGCCGAGCAGACCATCGAGATCTTGGAACGCGCGGGCGTCGAACGCGTGTGGGGCCTTCCCGGTGACTCGCTGAACGCCTTCACCGACGCCCTGCGGACGAGCCGGATCGATTGGATGCACGTGCGGCACGAAGAGGCCGCCGCGTTCGCCGCGGCGGCGGAGGCGGAGATCACCGGCGAGCTGGCTGTCGTCGCCGGCAGCTGCGGTCCCGGGAACCTGCACTTCATCAACGGCCTGTTCGATGCGCACCGCAGCCGCGTGCCGGTGCTCGCGATCGCGTCGCACATCCCGTCGTCGGAGATCGGTTCGAACTACTTCCAGGAGACCCACCCGCAAGAGCTGTTCCGCGAGTGCAGCGACTACTGCGAGATGGTCGCCGACCCGGCCCAGTTCCCGTGGGTGCTCGAGACCGCGATGCGCACCGCGGTGGAAAATCGCGGCGTCGCGGTGGTCGTCGTGCCCGGTGATGTGTTCTTCGAGCATGCGCCCTCCCGCCGGGCGTCCTCGCCCATCCAGGCGACCCGGCCACGCATCGTCCCCGCCGAGAGCGAGGTGTCCGCCGCCGCCGGCCTGCTGGATGCGGCGAACGCGGTCACGATCCTCGCCGGGGCCGGCGTGGCGAGGGCGCACGACGAGGTCGTGGCGTTGGCCGACCGCCTGCAGGCACCGATCGTGCATGCGCTGCGCGGCAAACAGCACATCGAGTACGACAATCCGTTCGATGTCGGCATGACCGGGCTCCTCGGTTTCGCATCGGGGTATCGGGCGATGGAGAAGTGCGACACGCTCCTGATCCTCGGCAGCGACCTGCCGTATCGGCAGTTCTATCCGGATGACGCCACGATCATCCAGGTTGACGTTCGTGGCGAGCAGCTCGGTCGGCGCGCCCCGATCGATCTGGGCCTCGTGGGGGATGTGGGGGAGACGGCGCGGGCGCTGCTGCCGCTGCTGCGGGTCGGGCGCGACAGCGGGCACCTGTCCTCGGCGCTGGATCACTACGCCAAGACCCGTCGGGAGCTGGACGAGCTGGCCACGGACGACGGGAAGGCGCCGATCCACCCCGAGTACCTCACGCGGCTGATCGATGAGGTCGCCGATCCGGATGCGGTGTTCATCCCCGACGTCGGGTCGCCGGTGACGTGGGCCGCCCGCTATCTGCACATCCACGAGAATCGGCGGCTGGTCGGCTCGTTCTCGCACGGGTCGATGGCCAACGCGCTTCCGCACGCGCTGGGCGCGCAGGCGGTCGATCGGGACCGCCAGGTGATCGCGATGGCCGGCGACGGCGGGTTGGCGATGCTGATGGGCGACCTGCTGTCGCTGCGTCAGAACGATCTGCCGGTCAAGATCGTGGTCTACAACAACTCGTCGCTGAACTTCGTCGAGGTGGAGATGAAGGCGGCCGGGATCGTCAACGCCGGCACCGAGTTGCAGAACCCGGACTTCGCGGCCGTCGCCGAATCGGTCGGGATCACCGGCATCCGCGTCGAGGATCCCGGCGATCTGCGCGGTGCTCTCGAGAGGGCGTTCGCCGAGCCCGGTCCAGCCCTCGTCGATGTGTCGGTCGCGCGCCAGGAGCTGTCGATTCCGCCGTCGATCAGCGCGGCGCAGGCGAAGGGTTTCGCGCTCTACGCCCTGCGCACGGTGATGTCGGGTCGCGGCGACGAGCTGCTCGATCTGGCCGACACGAACGTGTGGCGGCGCCTCTTCTCGTGACCCGCCGATGCGACGCGATCTGGATCTCTAGCGCGTAGCGGCGGCGCGGCCCTAGGATCGCCATCGACCCGAGGGGATCCCATGACCGCATCCACAGCGCCCGGTGACGGTGCGCCCGCCACCACCGAACCCAGCGCAGCAGAGACCTCGGACGCGACGGACGCCCCCGCCCGCCCGGCGCGACCGAAGCGCGATGTGCTCGGTATCGTCGCGACGATCATCGCCCTGATCGGTCTCGTTCCGACGCTCGCGGTGTTCCTCATCGGCCTCGTGCCGGAGATGAATGCGATCTGGTGGCTCGGGATCATCATCATCCCGCTCCTGGCCATGCTCGGCGCAGTCGTGCTCATCGTTGCGATCATCGGCATCGTCGTGGGCGCGCGTCGGCACTCTCGGTTCGTCTGGTCCATCGTGGCCGCCGTGCTCGGCGTGCTGATGGTCACCCCGATGTCGTTGCTGTTCCTCGAGTCGGCGACGTTCTGAGCGGATGCCGCCGCCGGCAGAACCGGCGACGGATCCACCTCAGCGCTGGCTGGCCAGCACGCGCGCCGATTCGCGTTCCGCGCTGACGTTGCGCACGCCGGCGCGTGACCCGGCGAGCTTGGCGGCGATGTGCTCGCCGACGGTGACCGGTTCGTACAGGTCGGGATGCTCGTCGTCGATGCACGAGGGAAGGGTGCGGATGACGGCGTCGACGTCGCCGTCGTGGAAGAACGCCGCGCTGCGGCGACGCTCGATCGTGCCGTCGATCACCGGGGGCTTCACGCGGTGCAGGGTCGACATCCAGCGCTCGTTGGTGAGGCGCGCGGTCACGTCGCCGAGGTTGATCAGCAGCGCGCCCTCTTCGGGCTGCACGTCGTTCCACGTGCCGTCGGTGCCGAGCACCTGCAGGCCGCGCACGCGGTCGGCCCACAGGATCGTGACGATGCCGTAGTCGGTGTGCTCGCCCATGCCGGTGAGGTCGCCGTCGAGGGTGACGTCGGTGCCGGGCGGGAGGGCGTAGTTGTTCATGCGGAACACGTCGAGGGAGTGCCCGGTGCGGGTGGCGAAGAAGTCCGGCTCGAGCCCGAGCGCGTCGGCGAAGATGCTGGTCATCGTGCGGGCGACGCGGGCGGCCTCGCCGAAGTAGGTCTGCACCTTCTGCTCGAAGCCGGCGACGTCGGGCCACACGTTCTCGGCGTAGTCGGGCTGCGGCAGATCTGTCGTGTGCGGGTAGTCGGCGGCGGTCGCTCCGACGTTGAACGCCTCGAAGAAGTCGTTCATGCGCGTGGCCGACTCGACGCCGAGCGAGAGACTGAGCGATTCGGACTTGGGCGGTGAGTAGCCGCGGTTGATCTCCGGCGGGGTGCGGTAAGCCTTCTTGGCGTCGAGGTCGAGCTCGAAGAACCCGTCGATGGCCTCGGTGAGTCCGTCGATGATCTCGGCCGGGATGCCGTGCCCGTGGATCTGGATGAACCCGACGGTGCGGCAGGCGTGGTCGATGGCCGCGGCGACGGCCTGGCGTTCTTCGGGTGAACCGTCGTGCACGTAGGCGGAGATGTCGACGGCGGGGACCTGGAACGTCATGGTGACTCCTTCGGTGAGGGCGGTCGGGCGACCGCGGTGGGTTGCCGCATCAGGCTTTCCCCACCCGTGGAGGGCGTCGCTTTCCGTGCGTGTCCTTCGACGCTAGCCGCCCCCTGTTTCGGGCGCGTGAAGATTCGGTCCGGATGCCGCTTCGCGGGCGGATCGCGCGGGTGCGCGCGGGTAGGTTCATCGGGTGACCGCCGCCGCCCCTGACTCCCCGTTCCCCGTCTACCTCGATTGCGACACCGGGGTCGACGACTCCCTCGCCCTGGCATACCTGGTCTCCTCACCTGCGGTGCAGCTGGTCGGGGTCGGGACGGTCAGCGGCAACACCAGCACCGAGCAGGCGGCGCGGAACTCCCTCGATCTGCTGGCGCTGCTCGGAGCCCCCGAGGTGCCGGTCGCCGTCGGGGCGCGTGATCATCTGCGCAAGGCGTACGACGGGGGTGTGCCCCACATCCACGGCGCGAACGGCGTGGGCGGGGTCGATCTGCCGACCTCGCCGCACGACCCGGTCGATGCCTCGGCGGCGCGGTTGCTGATCGACCTGTCGCACGAGCACGCCGGGGCGCTGCACATCGTCGCGATCGGGCCGCTGACGAACCTGGCGCTCGCGCTGCGGGAAGACCCGACGCTCTCCTCCCGCATCGCCGCGGTCACGATCATGGGCGGCGCCGCCTTGGCCCCGGGGAACATCACCGCGGTCGCCGAAGCCAACGTCGGCAACGACCCCGAGGCCGCCGCCGCGGTCGTCGAGGCCGCATGGGACCTCACGATCGTGCCGCTGGATGTGACGATGGAGAACGTGCTCCACGAGGCCGACCGACTCGCCCTCCTCGCGTCGGACGTGCCGGCTGCTCGCGCGCTCGGCGCGATCCTGGACCACTACTTCGACTTCTACCTGCCCACCTACGGCGTGCGGAGTTCGGCGTTGCACGATCCGCTCGCCGCGGCGATCGCCGCCGGGGGCGTCACCCCGACGGTGGCGCCGCGGGTGCCGGTCGTCGTCGACACGACCGACGGACCCGGCCGCGGCCAGACCGTGGTGGATCTGCGCGGACAGCGTCTCGGCGCGGTCGATCACCCGGGCGTGCGCACCCGGGTGGTGCTCGCCACCGACCGGCCCCTCGGCCCGCATCTGCTCGAGGTGATCACCGCTCCGGCAACGCGCACGGCCCCCGTCGGGGCGTGAGGAGGGCCCCGGGCGCGAGGCCGACGCGTTCGGCGGTTGCCCGGCCCGCGTGGGGCGTTCGTCCAGCCTGGCCATAGCGAGTTCGTGCACGGTATCGCGGTGAACTATTCCGCTCATCGCCCCGGCCGTTTCGGCTCCGACGGCCAGATCGAGTTCCCGGTCGACGGCGACGACGAGCCCCAGTACCTCTCCGACCTGACGCGTGCCCAGGAGGGCGCCGCGGAGTCCGACTCCGCCCCCGGCGTCGCCGATCAGGTCACCGAACCTCTCCCCGACACCGAGTCCGACCGGGTCGAGGACCCGGCCCCCGACGCCGAGTCCGACACCGATCCCGCGGCGTCCGATGAGCCCGACGACGCGTCCGCCGCGGTGTCCGCTCCCCGCGGTCGCCGAGGCCGCGAGGGTCGCCGCCGACGGATGCCGCTGTCGCGTCGCCTCGCGATCCTCGGCGGCGCCGACGGCGACATCCTCGACGACGTCCCGGCCGAGACCCCGCGGTTCGTGCAGATGTTCTTCGTCCTGCTGGGAACGGCGGTCGTCTCGGCCCTGTCGATGTTCTTCGCGCTGCTGACGGGCGTGCAGATCGTGGCGTGGATCGCCGTGCCGCTGGCGCTCGTGTGGGCGCTCATCATCTTCAACCTCGACCGATTCCTGACCTCGACGATGACCTCGACGCGGAATCCGTGGCGCCTGCTGGCGCTGGCGTTCCCGCGTGTGCTGATGGCGGCTCTCATCGGCATCGTCGTGGCCGAACCTCTTGTTCTGCAGATCTTCCAGAACGACATCGCCCGCGAGATGAACTCGACCAACGTGGTGCAGGCGCTGGAGGATCAGACCGCGGTCGCCGACGGGCCCGAGGCCCAGGCGCTGGATGCCGCGTCCGAGCGTGTGGCGGAGCTCGAGAACCAAGCGGCCACCGGCATCGTCGCGGGCACGTCGTCGACCTCCGCCGAGGCTGCGGCCGCGCAGACGACGATCGACCAACTGACCGCGCAGCTCGCCGAGAAGCAGGCGGTGATCGACGAGGCCCGCGCGCTCTACCAGTGCGAGCTGACCGGGACCGGCGCGGGCGAGGTCGAGGGATGCTCGGGGGTCACCGGCGAAGGGTCCAGTTCTGAGGCGGCCGAGGCTCAGCTGACCGCGGCGCAGGCGGCCTACGACGAGACGGCCGCGCAGCTGCTCGAGGCGCAGAACTCCCTCACCGCCGCCAACGGCGCGAGCGCCGAAGCGGCGGCGAGCGCGTCGGAGCTGAACAAGCAGCAAGCCGAAGACGAGCTGCCTCTGGCGCGGGAGCAGTACGACATGGCGCTTGCGGCATACAACGAGCAGGCGGAGTCGGTGGCGTCGGGGAACTCGGGCGCGACGGGGCTGCTCAGCCAGATGAGCGCCATGGAACGGCTGGCCGAAGAAGAGCCGGCGATCGGGTGGGCGCACCTGCTGATCGCCCTGCTGTTCTTCATGATCGAGTTGCTGCCGGTGATCGTGAAGGTGCTCACCAGCTACGGCGATCCGTCGCTGTACGAGAAGGCGCAGGCCATGCGCCGCCAGGTCGATCTGGACCGCGTGACGGCCAGGACCTGGAAGGAGCGCGCGTCGATCGCGACCGCCGGAACCGCCTGAGTCCGAGGCGATGTTCGGCGGACCGAACACGCGTGTTTGGTATTTTGGGGACATGTCGGTCTCGACGCTGTCGATGAGCAGCCAGAACTATCTGAAGGCGATCTGGGCGCTCGGTGAGTGGTCCGACGATCCGGTCACGCCGACCCGGGTGGCCGAGCGGGTCGGGGTCAAGCTGTCGACGGCGTCGGATGCGATCCGCAAGCTCACCGAACAGGGTCTGCTCGAGCACGCCCCGTACGGCGCGGTCTCTCTCGCGCCGGAGGGACGCACGTTCGCGGTCGCGATGGTGCGGCGCCACCGCCTCATCGAGGCGTTCCTCGTCGAGGTTCTCGGGTACCGGTGGGACCAGGTGCACGACGAGGCGGAATCGCTCGAGCACGCGGTGTCGGACTTCCTGGTCGACCGCATCGACGAACACCTCGGCCGCCCGGAGCGCGACCCGCATGGCGACCCGATCCCTGCTGCCGATGGCACGGTCGTCCGTCCCGACGCCGTGCTCCTCTCGGTCATGCCGGCCGGGACGCGGGTGCGCGTGGAGCGTATCTCGGACGATGACCCGGGACTGCTGCAGTACTTCGCCGAGCACGGTGTCGGCTACGGCACGGTGCTGACGACCCGGGCCGGGGCGCCCTACTCGGACGTGGTCAACGTCGCGGTCGCCGATGGAGCACCCTTCGCGCTCGGCCGCGCGGCCACCGATGCCGTCTGGGTCACCGTCGCGTCCTGATCACCGCCGACCCACCGGCCGGTTCCGCGGGATTGCGGGGGCTTCCGGTGCCGTGTCGAGTGATCGGTTGCGCCGCCGCCGCGTGAGGCGGGTGACGGTGAAGACCGCCACGAAGACGAGGCCGAGGAAGACGGCCATGCCGGCGCTCGTGGCCGCGTCGAGCACATACGCCAACCAGAATCCGGCGAGCGCGCCGACGACGGCGATCACGACGGTGACGGTGATCATCACGGGCAGGCGTCGGCTGACGAGAGCGGCGGTGGCCGGTGGCACGATCATGAGCGCGACCACGAGGATCGCGCCCGCCCCGTTGAAGGACGCGGTGACGGTGAGCGAGACCAGCAGCATGAACGCCGCGTTCAGCAGCCCCGTGCGGATCCCGAGGGTCGCGGCGAAGGCGGCGTCGAAGGTGGTGATCTTCAGGGGGGCGTAGAAGGCGGTGAGGAACACGGCATTCAGCGCGAGCACGCCGACCATGAGGTATAGGTAGGCCGGCCCGATCGACACGCCGCCGACGGTGACGGGCACGAAAGCGGCGAGGTTCAGGTCACCGACCAGGACGGCGTGGGTGTCGAGGTGCACGTCGGCGAAGTCGAGTGTGATGAGGATGACCCCGACGCTGAACAGGGCGGGGAAGATGAGGCCCTGGGGAGCGTCGCCGGTGAGGAGCCCGGTGCGGCCGAGCCATTCACTGCCGAGCACGACCACGAGTCCGGCCAGCGCCGCCCCGATCACGAGCAGCGGCGAGTCGAGGTCGCGGGTGAAGAAGAATCCGAGCACGATGCCGGGGAGTACCGCGTGACCGATCGCGTCGACGAGCATCGAGCTCTTGCGCAGGACGACGAAGACCCCCGGAAGCGCGCACGCGAGGGAGATGGTCACCGCGAGCAGGACGGTACCCGCGAGGAAGCTCATCGCACCGCCGCCTCTCGGTCGAGGTCGCGTTTGAGCTCTGCACGGGCGCGGCTCCGTCCGATGGCGCGCATCACGACGCTGCGGCGCGGTGAGAACACCAGGGAGAAGACGAAGATCGCGAACAGGGTGAGCACGATCAGCGGCCCGGTCGGGATGCTCCCGAGCGCGACGGAGAGATAGGCGCCGAGTCCGCTGCCGACCGCGCCGATGGCGGCCGAGAGGACGACCATGCCGCGCAGTGTCCGGGTCCACTGCCGTGCGGCCGCGGGCGGCGTGACCACGAAGGCGACCATGAGCACCAGTCCGACCGCCTTCACGCCGATGACGGTTGCGATGACGATCGTGGTGAACATGAGCGTGTCGATCGTGCGCGCGGAGAATCCGAGCACGGCCGCATGGTCGGGGTCGAAGGTGCGGAGGGCGAACTCCTTCCAGAAGACGATCATGAGCAGCAGGGCGATCGCGCCGACCGCGATGCTCGTGGCGAGATCGGCGACGGTGATGACGGAGGCGTTTCCGAAGAGGTAGTCCTGGATGCCGCCCTTGCCGGGGAAGGAGCCGTCGGCGACGACGCGCAGCAGCAGCATCCCGGCGCCGAAGAAGATCGTGAGCGCGACGGCCATCGCCGTGTCGATCCGGATCTTCGATGTTCGGGCGACGCCGTTGGCGAACAGGGCCGCGATGGTGCCGACGACGACCGCGCCGACGATGAGACCGAGCATGTTGCGCCCGTCGGCGCCGAGGACGACCCCGGCGCCGAGGAAGGCGAGCAGCGTTCCGGGGAGGGCGGCGTGGGAGACGACGTCGCTGATGAGGGACTGCTTGCGCAGGTACGCGAAGGTGCCGAGGGCCCCGGCGACCAGACCGATCGTCATCGTGCCGAAGAACACCATGCGGTAGGTGTGGTTCGCGAAGAACTCCAGCGGGGTCACGGCGCCCTCACGAGGTGAACTCGAGGAAGGTGTCGTCGCCGGCGGTCACCTCGTAGGCGGTGCGGATGTTCACGGCGGTGAAGACCTCGTCGACCGGCCCGGAGGCGACCACGCGTCGGTTCAGCAGCGTGACGTGGTCGCAGTATTCCCGCACGGTCGCGAGGTCGTGGTGCACGATCACGACCGTCTTGCCCTGGGAGCGCAGGTCGTGGAGCACCCGGACGATGGCCTGCTGGCTGCGGGCGTCGACACCCTGGAACGGCTCGTCCATGAAGAAGATGTCGGGTGCCTGCACGAGCGCGCGGGCGAGGAAGACCCGCTGTCGCTGCCCTCCGGAGAGCTCACCGATCTGGCGCGCGGCGAGGTCTGCCATGCCGGTCTGGGCGAGCGCGGCGAGCGCGCGCTCGCGTTCGCGTCGGCCGGGGCGCCGTATCCATCCGAGGGAGCCGTAGGTGCCCATCGTGACGACGTCGACCACCGTGGTGGGGAAGTCCCAGTCGACGCTGGTCGATTGGGGCATGTATCCGACCCGGCGGCGCACCTTCGCCAGCGGCTCTCCGAAGAAGGTGCTCGATCCGGTGAGCGGGGGGACCAGGCCCAGCATGGCCTTGATGAGAGTGGATTTGCCCGCACCGTTGGGCCCGACGACGCCCATCACCACGCCGGTGGGCACGGCGATGTCCACCCCGCGCAGCACCGGCTCGGCGTGGTAGGCCACCGACAGGTTCGTCGCAGCGCAGGCCACGACCGGTGCGGTCACGGCGTGCTCCCGAGGGCCGTTGCGACGGCCTGGGCGTTGTGGGCGAAGACACCGAGGTAGGTGTCCACACCCGCATCGGCGCCGAGCGAGTCCGCGTACAGCTCCTCGGCCGAGACCCGCACGTCCCCCCCGCGCGCACGCACCGCCTCCTGCAGGCTCGTGATGGCCTGGGGGTTGGCCTGGTTGTCGTGGAAGATCACCGGCACGTCATTGTCGGCGATGAGGGTCGCGAGGTCGCTGAGCTCCCCGGCGCTCAAGGCGGCCTCGGTGGAGATGAAATCGGTCGCGTAGACGTCGAGGCCGAAGGTGTCCCCGAAGTAGGCGAAGGCGTCGTGGCCGGTGATGAGGATGCGCGGCTCGGGCACCGCGGCGAGCTGCTGGGCCGCATCGGCGGCGACCTCGGCGATCTCGTCCTGGTAGGCCGTCGCGTTCGCGTCGTACTCGTCGGCACGTGCGGGGTCGATGCTCGCCAGGTGGTCCGCGACGTATCCGACCACGAGCGACCACGCCTCCGGACTGTTCCATACGTGCGGGTCGTGCAGCGCCTGATCGGCGTCGGCGTCCGGCCAGGCGAGAAGGAGGTCTTCCGGTAGCGCATCGCCG
This sequence comes from Microbacterium xanthum, assembly GCF_034531355.1. NCBI lineage: Bacteria > Bacillati > Actinomycetota > Actinomycetes > Micrococcales > Microbacteriaceae > Microbacterium > Microbacterium xanthum. The sequence goes on along the minus strand of NZ_JAWHUE010000001.1, from coordinate 953,218 downwards.
ACGGCGAGCTGGCGGTCGCCGAGGCTCTCCAGCTGGTCGGTCATCTGCGCCTCGAGATGCAGCCCGTTCCACAGCACCACGTCGGCGGTCTGGATCGTCTGGATGTCGCGCGTGGAGGGCTGGTAGGTGTGCGGATCGCCGCCGGGTCCCACCATGGTCGTCACGACGGCGTCGGGCGCGATGTTCGCCACCGCATCGGCGAGATACCCCGTCGTCGCGTAGACGGTCAGGCGGCCTTCGCCGCCCGCCGTGGTCATGTCCGCCGCGCAGCCGGTGACGCTGAGCAGCACAGCGACCGCCCCCAGGGCGACGGGCGGGCGCAGACGGCCGATCATGGACTTCCCTCCGGTGGATACAAAACTTCGGTGCGACGTAGTTCATCATTCTAGCCATCGACGTCGGCTCGGCGCACGCCTTATCGATAATAGTTCTCACCTCTCTTCGTGCCGCGCCGGCTCTTCCCGCTTCGCCCCCCGGCATGACACCGTGGTGCCTATGTCGCACGCCCTGAAGGAGCTGCTCTCCCGCCACGTCGCCGCCGGCTCGGTTCCGGGTGCGGTCGCGGCGATCCTCGCGCGCGGCGATGATCTCCAGCCCGTCGCCGTCGGCGTCGCCGCCCCCGGCGGTCCCGAGTTCAGGGCCGACGCCATCGTCCGCATCCAGTCGATGACGAAGGCGGTCACGAGCGTGGCCGCTCTCCGCCTGGTCGAGCGTGGCCGCATCGGACTCGACGACGCGGTGGACCCGTGGTTGCCCGAGCTGGCCGACCCGGCCGTGCTCTCGCATCCAGACGCTTCGCTGGACGACACCCGCCCCTCCCCGCGCCCGATCACCCTGCGGCACCTGCTCACGAACACCAGCGGCTACGGCATGATGACCACCGACTCGCCCCTCGCTCGCGAGATGGTCGCCACCGGGGTCGAAGCCGGACCCGTGCCGAGCGGCCTCGATGCCGCCGAGTGGCTCGCCCGCGCCGCGGCGCTTCCGCTCGCCTTCGCGCCGGGCGAGGGATGGCGGTACCACCACTCGTTCGGCATCCTCGGGGTGCTGCTCTCCCGGGTCACGGGGCGCGCGACGCCGGAGCACCTGCGCGATGACCTCTTCGAACCGCTCGGGATGCGCGACACCGGCTTCTGGGCGCCGACAGAGTCGGCGCATCGGCTGCCGGCCACCTTCCGTCGCAACGAGGGGCGTCTCGTCGAGGGCGAACCGGCCGGCGGCGGCTTCTACGCCGGACCGCCCGCGCACGATGTCAGCCACGAAGAGCTCGTGTCGACGCTCGCCGACTATGTGACCTTCCTCCGGGCCCTCACCGGTCAGATCACCGCCGACAGTGAACCGCTGCTCACGACCGCGTCCGTCACGGCGATGACCTCCGACCAGGTCCCCGATGCATTGAAGCGCCCCGACAGCTTCTTCCCCGGGTTCTGGGATCACATGGGGTGGGGGTTCGGCGTGGGGGTGCACACCGCCGGCGACCACGTCGGCCGGTTCGGCTGGTCGGGCGGCCTCGGGACCGACTTCTTCGTCGACCCGGACGGCACCATCGGGGTCCTCCTCACGCAGGTCGACCTCGACGATGCGGTGATGGGCCTGTTCCACGACTTCCAGCAGCTCGACCCCCACCGTTCACGGGATGAAACCGAGGGCTGAGCGGCACATTCTCCCTCACGGAGCCGGCCGGTCCGAGCGGCATTACACTTCCTCGCAGAGGCGCCCCCGCGCCTCGATCCAGAGAGGACGCCCCTCATCGACGTTCATCGGGTGGCAACCGCACCCCTCTTCGAAGGCGCCGATCATCGGCGGTAGCGCCGCAGCCGAGCCTCCCGCGCGTCGGCGGGGGATCGGAGCGATCGTCGCTCGGCTGGTCCATATCTCGCGGCCCGTGCTGTGGATCAACACGATCGGCACGGGCGTGCTCGGGATGTGGCTGACCGGACAGCTGCTGGATCTCACCGCGATCCCGATCCTGCTGTGGCTCACGCTGCCGTTCAACCTGCTGATCTACGGCGTCAACGACATCTTCGATCAGGACACCGATGCGCTGAACCCCCGAAAAGGGTCGATCGAGGGCGCCCGCATCCGGTCGAGCGAGGTGCGGCTGATCCTGTGGGCCGTCGCCGTGTCGAACGTGCCGTTCCTCGTCTGGTTCGTCATCGCCCTCCCTCCGCTGGCCGTCGGAGTGATCCTTCTCTACACCGCCGTGTTCGTCTTCTACTCGGCGCCGCCGCTGCGGTTCAAGGCGCGGCCGTTCCTCGACGCGTTGAGCAATGCCGCGTACGGTCTGCCGCTGCTGATCATGCCGGTCGCCCTTCAGGCGCCGCCGGTGTGGCCGGCCGTGGCGGGGTTGCTGGCGTGGAGCGTGGCCAAGCACCCCTTCGATGCCGTGCAGGACATCGAGGAGGATCGCGAGGCGGGCATCGTCACGACCGCGGTGCGGTTGGGCCCGCGTGGCACGGCGCTGTGGAGCGGCGTGTGGTGGCTCGCCGCGACCGCGCTGTTCGCGGTGGTGAGCATTCCGGTCGCGGTGCTGAACGCGGTCATCGCCGGGGTGCTGGTGGTGTGGCTGTTCGTCCGGCCGACGCCGGTGACCGGCAGGCGGCTCTACCCGCTGTCGGTCGCCTTCCCGTACATCGCCGGCTCGTTCGCGAGCGCGCTCCTGTTGGCCGCCATGTTCTTCGGGACCTACCCGTGATCGCGCCCCGGACCGCGCGACGGCGGATGCGGGTGCGCCGATGAGCCGGATCGTGGTGGTCGGTGCGGGGCTCGGCGGACTCGCCGCGGCGACCCTGCTCGCGCACGCCGGACACTCCGTCACCCTCGTCGAGGCGGCCGAGACGGTGGGCGGCAAGAGCCGCCGCATCCACATCGACGGCGAACGCATCGACACCGGGCCGTCGCTGGTGACCTTCCCGGCCGTGTGGCAGACGTTCCTCGCTCGGCTCGACACCGGCGCCTCCTCGATCGCGTCCGCGGGCGAGCTGCATCTGGAACGACTGCCCGAGGTGGGGCGCTACTTCTTCGACGGTCAGTCGACGACACTTCCGGTTCCGCCGGGGCATCCCTGGTACCCGGCTTGGCAGCGGTTCTGCGAGGTGCACGCACCCCTGTCGGATGATGTGGTGTCCCTGCTCGTGGCCGATCCTCTTGCCCGCGGGTCGCTCCCGGCGCTTCGCCGACTGTTGGCGGTGTACGGCCGCCGGTTGAGCACCCGCGCCTACCTCGACGGTCTCGAGTGGATGCCGGACGGCCTTCGCGAGGTCATCGCGATCCATACGCTCAACGCCGGGGTGTCACCCGATCGCACGCCCGCGCTGTACGCGAGCATGCCCGCCGTCATGGCCGAGACGGGGGTCTGGGTGCCACGGGGCGGGGTATTCGAGATCGTGCTCGCCCTCGAGCGGCTCGCCATCGCGGCCGGCGTGGACGTGCGCACGGGCGAGGCGGCGACCCGCATCGCGCGCGGGCGCGTCACCACCGAGGCCGGATCGCACGCGGCGGACATCGTCGTGAGCGGGCTGGACGCCGACCGGCTCGACGGTCTGCTGGGTCGCTCGCGTCGACCAGCGGCTCGCGCGCTGTCGTGTTCGGCCGTCGCCGTCTACGGGGTGCTCGATACGCCCTTGCCCGCCGAGGTCGCCACCCACAGCGTCATTCTGCCGACGTCGCCCGCCGCGCTTCACCGGAGTGTGGCGGCGGGCGACGAACCGGTCGACACCATGACTTTCGTGAACCACTATCGGGCCGGCGAGGTGTATCCGAACGGCCGCAGTACCCTCGCTGTCCTGTTGACGGCGCCGGCCGACGGCCGCGCGTACACGCTCGATTCGCCGTTCGTGCGGCGCGAGGTCGAGCGCGTCTCGCAGGTGATGGGTCTGGATGCTCCGCTCATCGAATCCCTGTCGGAGGCGGTCGTGCTCGACCCGCGCTTCTTCGGGTCGTTCGGCGAACCGCACGGGGCGCTGTACGGGGCATCGCGGCCGCTGTGGATGAGCGGTCCGCTGCACCGACCCGCCCACCACGATCTCACGCGGCCATGGCTGTGGCGGGTGGGGGCGTCGGTGCACCCGGGCGGCGGGATTCCGGCCGTCCTCGGCGGGGCGATGATCGCGATGTCGAAGCTGCTCGCGAAGCACCCGGCCTGACGCGGCGCGCGGTCAGGCAGTGAGGATCGGCCGGGTGTCGTCGTCGACCGCCAGCTCGGCGGCGGCGGCCGGGATTCCCCCCGCGTCTCGGCGCGCGAGGGCGCGAGCGAGGATCATGACCAGAAGCCCGGCACCGGTGATGACCGCGCCGATCCAGATCGGTGCGGTGTATCCCAGTCCGGCGCTGATACCGAGGCCGCCCGCCCAGGCGCCGAGGGCGTTGCCCAGGTTGAAGGCGCCGATGTTGGCACCGGAGGCGAGGGTGGGGGCGTGGCCGGCGTAGGCCATGACGCGACTCTGCAGTCCCGGCACGAGTCCGAAGCCGACGCCACCCATGAGGAACAGCGACACGACCGTCGCGGCGGGGGAGCCGGCGGTGAGCGCGAAGCCGATGAGCACGACGACGAGCGCGACGATGAGGCCGGTGAGGGCACGGTCGATCGACCGGTCTGCGAGGCGGCCTCCGACGATGTTGCCGAGCACGAGTCCCACACCCAACAGGACGAACAGCCACGGCACGGTGGTGGAGGCGAATCCGCTGACCTCGGTCAGTGTGTAGGCGATGTAGGTGAACGCGCCGAACACGCCGCCGTACGCCAGGACGGTCAGCAGCAGCGACAGCCACACCTGGGTCGAGCGGAACGCGCCGAGTTCGCGGCGGAGACTGACCTCTGTCGCCGAGGACCCGGCACGGGGCACGAGGGCGACGATGCCGACGAAGGCGATGACGCCGATGCCGGCGATCGCCCAGAACGCCATGCGCCATCCGTACTGCTGGCCGATGAAGGTGCCGAAGGGAACGCCGATGACGTTGGCGGCGGTCAGCCCCGTGAACATGATCGCGATGGCGCCGGCCTTCTTCTCGGCGGGCACGAGGCCGGCGGCGACCACCGATCCGATGCCGAAGAACGCGCCGTGGCACAGCGACGCGACGATCCGTCCGACCATCGCCACGTCGTAGGTCGCGGCGAGCGCGGTGATCGCGTTGCCGATGATGAACAGCACCATGAGACCCAGCAGCACGGGTTTGCGGGGCAGTCTCGTGGTGGCGGCGGTGATGCCGAGGGCACCGACGACGACGCTCAGGGCGTAGCCGGAGATCAGCCATCCGGCGGCGGCCTCACTGACGGCGAAGTCGGTCGCGACCTCGGGCAGCAGGCCCATGATGACGAACTCGGTGAGTCCGATTCCGAACGCGCCGAGGGCGAGCGCGATCAAGCCGAGGGGCATAGGGCTTCTCCTGTTAGGATCGAGGTAGTTGCAAGCGCTGGATATTGCATCCGCGATGAAGATAATTGCACACGCAATTAGAACGCGCAAGCAAGTACTTTTTGCACGCCCGACGAGGAGGGCACATGGGCATCGCCGACGACGCCGTCGAAGTGCGCGCACAGGGCTGGCGCACCCTCGCGGCACTGCACGGGCTCATCGAGTCCGAACTCGAGAAGGCCATGGGAACCGACGACATCGCCCTGTCGGTGGTCGAATACACGGTGCTCGACGCGCTGAACCGTCAAGACGGGTGGCACATGCGGATGCAGCAGCTCGCCCGCGCCGCCGCGCTCAGCCCGAGTGCGACGACGCGACTGGTCACCCGCTTGGAGAGCCGGGGGCTGCTCACCCGCATCCTCTGCGACGAAGACCGACGCGGCATCTACACCGAGCTGACCTCGGACGGACGCGACCTGCTCGAGCGGGCGAGGCCGGTGCACGATACGGCACTGGAACGCGCCCTCGACGAAGCCGCGTCGCGACCCGAGCTCGCGCCGATGGCGCATGTGGTGCACTCCCTCGCCCCCACCGCGGTCTGACGACCCGCGCACGAAACACGTGCGCACGTAGGCTGTGCTCGTGAACGGCCCGACCCTCCCCGCGCAGCTACCCCCGGAGCACGCGATGATCCCCGTCGTCGTCTCGTACGCGAGTGAGACCGCGCGACATGACGCGGCCTTCGCCGACGAGTTGCGCGCCCTCGCGCAGGGAGCGGCTCGGGCGATCTCCGCCGCCGGGCTCGACGCGCGGTGGGTCAACGCCGCCGCGCCCGACGCCGACGCCGACGACCTCGTCGCCGCGGCCCGCGGCGTGATCGTGCTCGGCGGGGCCGATGTCGATCCGGCCCTGTACGGCGCTCACCCCGACGGCGCCTGGATGGACTCGGCCGATGCCGCCGCGGACGCCTTCGAAGCAGCCCTGATCGGCGGCGCCCTCGAGCGGGGCGTTCCGCTGTTGACGATCTGCCGCGGCACGCAGCTGCTGAACGTCGTCTGCGGCGGGACCCTCCTCCAGGATCTCGGCGACGGGATGCACCGCGAACCGAATCAGGACATGGTCACCCACCCCGTTGAGATCCACGCGGGCACTCACCTGGCCGAGATCCTCGGAGCCGGGGTGCACGAGGTGCGGTCGGGGCACCATCAGGCCGTCGGCCTGCTCGGCGCGGGGCTCGCCGTGAGCGCGGTCGCCCCCGACGGCGTCGTGGAGGCGATCGAGGGTCAGGATGCCCGGTGGATCGTCGGTGTGCAGTGGCACCCGGAGGAGGCGGAGAGCGACCCGGCCCAGCTGCAGCTGCTGCTCGCCGACTTCGCCTCCGCAGCGCGCGAATCGGGTCCGATCGTCGATGAGCCGGCCACGATCCCCGCGGCGTAACCCACGCGCACGGCGGGTGCGGGCGGAGTGTTCCGCGCCTACGGCGCGACGAGCTCGCGGTGCACGAGAACGGCGCTCCACCGCCCCAGGAGGGCGCCCGCGACCACGTCGGAGATGTGGTGCTGGCCGCGGTAGATCCGTGAGAACGCGATCGCGGAGGGGATTCCGTACCGCAGGACCGGGCCGAGGGTTCCGGCGCCACCGCGATGGCGATCGAGCAGGTCGGCGAGCGTGCCGTGGAGCGCGAAGGCGGCCGCCGTGTGGCCGGAGGGGAATGACGCCGTGCCGTGCGGCGTCTCCGGACGCCACACCCGTTGCGGCCGAAGCCGCCCCACGAGCGCCGCGGAGCTGACGAAGCACGCGGTCTCGACAGCGAGCGCCGCGCCGGGCGCAATCGCCGAACGCGCACGGCGGGTGAGTAGCCACGTGACGCCGCACCAGATCGCCCCGTTCCCGATCGTCTGCGGCACCCCGGAGTACCACGACAGCGGTGCGGTGACGCGGTCGATCGGCTCGCGGGCGGCGGCGGTGACATCAGACTCGGCGGTGAGGGCCGCGCCCGCCACGTCGGGATGGTGGCCGAACCGCTCCTGCAACGCCCGCACAGCGCGATCCTCGCGCGGCTCGTCGCCGCCGATTCGCCGGATCACGCATCCCGCCGCGGCGAACGCGGCGATCACTGCGAGCCCGGGAAGGATCACGTCTCGGAGCAAAGGCATGCCCGAATCGTAGTCGGGTGGGGATCCCCTCAACGATCAGCTCCGCGTCGGTGCAAGCGCGCCCGTGGAGCTTGGGGATCTGCGTTTCGCAGGAACGAGAATGCCGACCCGGAATGGCCGACGGGAGTGATCAGATGGTCGGCGCCCGGTCGGGGCGCTCATCCGCGTACCGTGGAGCCATCGATTCCATCTGGTCCATGACGAGCTTGATGGCATCGGGTTGCTTGTCCGGCGGGTATTTGTACTTGACGAGAAGCCGTTTGATCGATGATCGGAGTTTCGCGCGAACGTCGTCACGCACCGTCCAATCGGTCCGCACGTCGCGCCGCATGACCGACACCAGTTCGCGCGCGATCTGCGCGAGCACGTCTTCGCCCTGCACGTCGACCGCAGACTCGTTCGTGGCGACCGCGTCGTAGAAGGCGAGTTCGTCGCTTGAGAGTGGCGGCGTGAAGGCGTCGCCGCGAGATGCCTCGTCGGCGACGTCCTTGGCGAGCTCCACCAGCTCGGCGATCACTTCGGCGGAGGTGAGTTGCTGGTTCGTATAGCGGTTCATGATCTCGGCGATGCGCTCCGAGAAGGCGCGTTGGCGCACCAAGTTGCCCCGTGTGGCGCTCGCGCCGGCGTCGGTCAGCGATTTGCGTAGCGCCTCGATCGCGAGGTGCGGGTTCGGCGCGGCCTGTGCCTTGGCGAGGAACTCCGGCCCCAGTTCGTCGAGCGCGACACGGGGAAGGCCTGCGGCGTCGTAGATGTCGAGCACATCCCCGGGAGCGATCGAATCGGCCACGAGCGTGCCCAGGAGGCGGGAGATCTCCTCCGGGATCGGTTCGTCTCTCGACTGCCGCTCCGCCGCGTCGAACTTGGCCATCCACACACGGACCTCCTCATAGAAGGCGATCTCGTCGTGCAGTTCCGCGAGTCCGTCACGTCCTGATGCCAGTGCCCATGCGCGGGCGAGCTTTCCGGTGGCGGTGCGGTATCGCGTCGACAACCGGTCGGGCCCGAGCTCTTCCGCTTTGAGGGGGTTCTGGGGGTCGCGCAGATAGTTCGTCGTGGTTGTCGCAGCGGTCCGCCACGCGCGCGAGCCGCCCTTTCGGACGATGGATCGCCAGTCACAGTCGGCAAGCATGTCGCGGATCTGGGCGACCAGCTGGGTGGCAATCTGCACCGCCTCGTCGACGTCCCGCCCGATGGGCCTGTTCTCCTGGTCGGAGACGGTGTATTCGCTCAGCGCCTTCGCGAGGTTGTCGGCGAGGGGCGCATAGGCGACGAGCAGCCCGTCTTTCTTTCCTCTGAAGGTGCGGTTCACACGTGCGAGGGTCTGCATGAGCAGCGCCCCCTTGAGAGGGCGGTCCAGGTACAGGGTGTGCAATGGTGGCGCGTCGAACCCGGTGAGCATCATGTCCTTGACGATCACCAGCTCAAGCTCGTCGTCCGGGTCCTTCAGGCGCGCTTTGATGGCCTTGTTCTCGGAGTCTCGTCGCACGTGGTCACTCACCGGCGGCTGGTCTGAGGCCGAGCCCGAGTAGACGACCTTGATACGCCCGGCATCGAGCGCGTCGGAGTGCCAGTCCGGTCTCGACGCGACGATCGCCGCATAGAGACGGGCGCAGATCTCGCGTGTACCCCCGACGATCAGGGCCTTCCCGGGGGACTCGACGAACGTCGCCATGCGAGTGCGCCGCTCCTCCCAGTGCTGCACGAGATCGGCGGCGAGGGTTTCGATCCGTTCGGGGGCGCCGTAGACGGCGTTGACGACGGCGACGGAGGCTTCGAGCCGGGCCCGCTCCGTGTCGTCGAGCCCGATGGTGTACTCATCGGCGGCTCGGTCGATGTCTTCTTCACTGGTGTCGTCGGCGAACGACACCTTGACGAGGCGCGGTTCGAAGTAGACGGGCACGGTCGCCCCGTCGTCGACGGCACGGGAGAGGTCGTAGATGTCGATGTAGTCGCCGAACACCGCACGGGTGTCGCGTTCTGCGAAAGAGATCGGCGTGCCGGTGAAGGCGATGAGCGTCGCGTTCGGCAATGCATCGCGCAGGTGTCGGGCGTAGCCGTCCAGGTCGTCGTAGTGGCTGCGGTGGGCCTCGTCGACCACGACGATCACGTTGCGACGATCGGTCAGCAACGGGTGATGAGTGCCGGCGCGCTTCTCGGCCTCGGTGAGCCCGAACTTCTGCAAGGTGGTGAAGTAGATTCCGCCGGTCACACGATTGCTGAGCTCGTCTCTCAGTTGCGAGCGTTCGCGCACCTGCACGGGCTTTTCGGCGAGCAGCAGGCTCTGGTCGAAGGTCTGGAACAGCTGTCCGTCGAGTTCGGTGCGGTCGGTGACGACGATGACGGTGGGGTTCTTCAGCTTCGGGTGTCGGGAGACGAGGTTCGCGTACAGCTCCATCTCCATCGATTTGCCTGACCCCTGCGTGTGCCAGACCACCCCGGCCTTGCCGTTGGTTTCGACGGCCTGGACCGTCGAGCCGACGGCTTTGGCGACGGCGAAGTACTGGTGGGGTTTGGCGATGCGTTTGGTGAGACCCTCGGCATTCTCATCGAACGCGGTGAAGCTTCGCACCAACTGCAGAAACCGCTCTTGGTTGTAGAGGCCGTTGAGCGCATCGTCGATCGGTTCGACTGAGACCCCGTCTTCGATGCGGGGTTGGGCGAGCCGGGTCCCGTCATCGTCGACGTTCCAGGGCGCAAAGTGGTTGAGCGGGGTGAAGGGCGTCCCGTACTTCGCTTCGACGCCGTCGCTGACGAGGGTCATCACGCAGAACCGGAACGCCATCGGGAACTCGCGCAGGTATGTCTGCAGTTGGCGGTGGGCGTCGGCGATGCCGGCGGATGCGGCACCGGCACGTTTGAGTTCGACGATGCTGAGCGGCATGCCGTTGACGAACAGCACGATGTCGAACCGACGATGCAGGTCACCGTGGCGAATCGTCACCTGATTGACGGCGAGCCAGTCGTTGTCCGACGGGTCGGATCCGAGCAGTCGGAGGCGGGGATTGTGTTCGACGCCATCGGCGTCGAGATACGTGAGGGGATACCCCTCGACGAAGCATCGGTGGATGCGCTGGTTCTCGGTGAGCACGTCTTGCGATGTCGGGGAGGCGATCTCGGCGACCGCTTGTTGCACGTATTCGCCGGGCACGCCGGGGTTGAGTCGGCGCAACGCGTCGAGCAGGCGGGGGCGAATGAGCAGGTCATCCCAGCTGTCGCGTTCACCGGAGCCGGGCGCGATCGCGTCGCCCGTCAGGGGCCGCCACCCCAAGGGCTCGGCGAGGGTGTCGAGTGCATCCTGCTCCCAGGTGGCCTCTGTGAGTGCGGTCATGATCTTCCTTCCCTGGGCTCGTCGTCGAAGGCATCTTCGGTCGTGACCGCAGCCCAGATCTCGGTCGCCACCCAACGCTCGCGCCCGCCTCGACCCCACCGTCCCGCCGATCGGAGCCAACCGCGCGACTCAGCACGCCGAAGCGCCGCCGATGCGGCCGGCCGGCTGACTCCGGCGTGCCGGACGACTGCGGCAACGGTGACGACGGGGTTGCGGAAGACGAGGTCGACGACCGAGGTCAGCGCCGAGCGATCATTGATGGTCTCTCGCCGGTAGCGTTCGCGGATCTCGACCAGCGCGCGTATTCGGGCGGCTGACTGGTTCGCCTGCTGCTCGACGCCCTCGCTGAAGAACTGCACCCATTCCTCGATCTCGGCGCGCTCACGTACCGCCTGGAGCCGGTCGTAGTACTCGTCGCGGTTGCGCTCGAAGTACCCCGAGATCGGCAGGATCGGCGCACTCAGCACGCCATCGGACACGAGGAGGAAGCCGATCAGGAGCCGGCCGATTCTCCCGTTTCCGTCGAGGAACGGGTGAATCGTCTCGAACTGATAGTGCATCATCGCCGCGCGCAGCACCGACGGCATTGTGGAGGGCTCGTTGACGAATCTCTCCCAGTCCGCGAGGAGCTCTCCCAACCTGTCGTGGTGCGGCGGGATGAACCGCGCGGTCTCGGGCCGAGCGTTGGGGGATCCGATCCAGACGGGAGAGCGACGCAGCTCCCCCGGAAACTTCTCCTCGCCGCGAACGCCGGTCAGAAGCGTTTCGTGCAGAGCGCAGAAGAACCGCTGCGTGAGCGGCCACTCTCGAAGCAGCTCTCGGCCTTGCGCGGCGGCATCGAGATACGTGTTCACCTCGCGCAGATTCTCATCTGCGATGGGTTCGTCTGAGCTCTCCGCACTCAGCACGTCGCTGAGAGACGCTTGGGTGCCTTCAATGCGGGAGCTCGAGAGGGCTTCCTGCGCCATTGCCGGGCCGAGAAGTAGCTCGGGGTCATCGATGAGCATCGCAAGCCCCGAAAGCCGACCGAGCGCGATGTCCGCCCGAGACACGGCGGCCATCGACTCGGGGCTCAGCACGAGCGTCCGCGGGATCGGCGTCGGCAAGAAGAAGGGGTGCGGCCACGCGCCGATCGGGTTGGTTGTGAGCGAACCGAATCGGTCGTTCACGTACAGCTCCGTGCGCATGCTGCGCCTTTCATGTTCCTTCTAAAGAAGAAAGATAAGCTCCTGGAAGCTTACTTCTTCTCCCCTTCTTGTAAACCTTCCGGTTCGCGAAACGAATCTGAAGCGTGGTCAGGCTGACCAGAAGACTCCGGGTCCGACGTGCGTTGCAGCCGCTCGGCGAGGCGTCCGGCGAGTCTGCCCGTCGACAACCGGGCGTTCTCCATCGCTTCGGCACCGAATCGTCCGGCAGCCTGAATGCCGTCTTTGCCGGCGCCCACCACGTCGTCCCTTGCGTCGATCGCCGCAGCCGACCACCGGCGTGCTTCAACGAACTCGCTCTCGTCCGCGAGACCGAGCGTCACATGCAGATCGCCGACATGCGTCACGACGGTGTTCCGTGCGGTCACAACGGTCTTTGCGGAGAGGGGGTTCAGGAGCACCTTGGCGTTCGCACGGCTCGCCGCGGCATCCATTCGCGCCAGCAGTTGCGCCGTCGTCTTCGCGATCGCGTCGGTTCGCCGCTGGCGTGCCGTGTGCAACGCGAGGCGGTGGCGGTCGAGTTCGTCGGGCGAGGCGTCGAGAACGCGATCGATCTCGAGCACTGCCATCGCGTCTTGCAGTTGGAAGCAGCGAGCGAGCACCGCGAGCCATTCCACGACGCTTCCTTGCGCTTGCTTCGATAGGTCGGCGAGGTCACCGATCTTCGTTTCCTTTTCGAGTTTCCCGGCGAGCGCATCGAGTTGGCGCAACGAGTACGCCTGCGTGCGCGCAATCGTGGACGCCGAACCCTGAATCTTCGACCAGGTCACCTCCGAGACTCGACCGACCTCTGCGCGCACGACCATCGCTTCGTCGAGCATCAGCTCAACGCCGATCATGTCTGCGAGCACCGCATCCTTCTGAGCACGGAGGATGTCGTCGACTTTGGCGTCGATCTTCGCGAGGTAGTCGGTGATCTCTTGCATCTGCTGCTGCATGGCGTACTGCGCCATGATGCCGCCGACACCGGCGAGGATCGCCGGGTTGGTCAGCATCGCCCCGGCATTGCCGGGCTTGAGGAACTGTAGGTTCTTGGTGAACTGACCGTTCGCCCCACGCGTCGTGGCTTGAACGAACTCTCCCCCCGAACGCTGGACGAGGTTTGCGCTCTGTGCGGCGCGCGCCGACTCTTCGGTGAGCTTCATCCAGCGCCCGGCGTTGGCAGAGACTTCCGAAGCGACTTGGAGGCTCGAGCCACCCTTGGCGATTGTCGCGTGAAGCGGCCGCAGATCAAGCTCCCGCGATGGCATGCCGGACGATTCGGCGAAGCGCGCGACCGCGGAGGGGTCACCGAACACGACGAGCCCTTCACCGTCGCTGATGACCTCGAGCTCGGCGCTCCGGTCACCGTCGCTGCTCTCGAGGGTGTCGTGGTCATCACTCATGGCAGTTCCCCACGATCCACCCCGCAGCGGCGAAGAACTTCCTCACGCTCGATACCCCCCGGTCATCGCGACAGTGCAGTCTTGTGACTGTATCCGGTCATGGCACCACCGCGCTCACGCTCCGGCGTCGGAGGCGAGCCTCTCCGCGTCGCGCACGCGGAGCTTGCCCAACATGAGCTGGGGGAGCAGTGCGTCGCGGGTCGCGGCGAGGGTTCGGTTCTCGGCAAGACTCGCCCATGTGGCGTCGCGGAGACCATCGAGCCTCGAGGCAATTGATCCGACGACCTCCGGCTCTGGCCATCGAACCTCAACCGCGGCTAGATCCTTCCAGCTGGTACGGGGCATCCGCGTCCCCTCGCTAGCGGATACCACTTCCTCGATTACTCGGTCGCTAGAGAGCGCAGCCAGCAGGACTGACGACTCCAGCGGATCTCGACTACGCACCACTAGAACGTCGGTTGAGCAGATTCCACTCCGCGGCGCCGCGACAACCTTGTGAAAATACGGTCGCAGCTTCCCGAAGAGAACATCTCGCGCTTCGAAGCGCGACTTCCCACTCGATACCTCTTCAGCTCGGCCGCCCTCGGTGAGCCACACGTTGCGCCGGCCGATATGTTCCAGCCCGACATAGAGCGAACCGGGATCCACCGTGGAGGGGTCGACCCCTGACCGAGGCGAATCCGCCACATCGCCGACTCGCACGGTAGGTGCGTCGAGTGACGCATACTCCGCCCGCACCAGTTCATCCGCGGTGGCGGCGAGGGCGGTGTTGGCGGCGATCTTGTCGTCGAGAGCACCCAGCACCTCGGCGATCGCCTGCTGCTCTGGCAGTGGAGGCAGTGGGATCTCGAGCGCTGACAGGATCCCGAGGTTCGTATGGGGGACCCCAGTTGATATGGCGCGATCCTCAATTTGCTTTAGGAACTGCGGAGTTGTCGAGGCGTAGTAAACGAACTCCGGGACGGCTTTGGTGCCGTCCACGCGCAACCGCATCTGGCTCTGAGAGACGACGTATGTGTCGATGGGCCCGGGTGGCACGAGCGATACCTGACCGAGTGTTCCCCGTTGTGTGTACACAATGTCGCCGGGCGCTGCGGTGTTGCGCGAAAGGTCACGCTCGAACTTCTCGGTAGAAACGAACGCGTACTCACCACCTATGAACCTGCCGAACCCCATGTTCGCGCCGCGGATGACCGGAATCCCTGTCAGGACGTAGTCTTTGCTAACGAGTGACGAACCAAAGGGACCGCCGATCAGTCCCCGCTCGGCTGCAATTGCCGAGAGCGGCTTAGCTGGCATCACACACGCCCCAACTGCTCGCGCACGACGTCGGCCAGCCGGGCAGACTCGGCGAACTGAGCCTCGAGTTCCCCGCGCAGCCGTGCGAGCTTCTGTTCGATCGGCTCACCGTCGTCCTCGATCTCGGCGGCCCCGACGTAGCGTCCGGGGGTCAGCGCGTAGTCGGCGGCTTTGATTTCGGCGAGCGACGCCGAGAAGGAGAAGCCGGGCACATCGGCGTACTCGTCGGGTGCGGCGTCCGATTCGATTCCGCGCCACGCGTGAAAGGTGCCGGCGATCTTCGCGACGTCGTCATCGCTCAGAGCGCGCTCGCGACGATCGACCATGTGGCCGAGGTTGCGGGCGTCGATGAAAAGCACCTCGCCGGCGCGCTTTCCCTTGTCTTTGGCGAAGAACCACACGCACACCGGGATCGTGACCGAGCGGAAGAGCTGAGTCGGCAGCGCCACCATGCACGAGACGAGGTCGGCTTCGACGATCTCGGCGCGGATCTTGCCCTCGCCGCCCGAGTTCGACGACATCGAGCCGTTCGCCATGACGACACCGGCCGTGCCGCCAGGGGCGAGCTTCGAGAGAATGTGCTGAAGCCACGCATAGTTCGCATTGCCCGCAGGTGGCACGCCGAAGCGCCAGCGTGGGTCTTCGTCGTTGCGCGCCCAGTCTTTGATGTTGAACGGCGGGTTTGCCATGACGAAGTCGGCCTGCAGATCGGGGTGCAGGTCGCGCGCGAGCGTGTCACCCCACCGCGGCCCCAGATTGCCCGACAGCCCGTGGATCGCAAGGTTCATCTTGGCCATGCGCCACGTGCGCTCGTTGAGCTCCTGCCCGTACACCGAGATGTCGCCGCCCTCACCGTGGTGGGCGTCGATGAACTTCTCGGCCTGCACGAACATGCCGCCCGACCCGCAGCACGGGTCATACACGCGGCCGTGCGTCGGCTGCAGCAGCTCGACCAGCACTCGCACCACACCGGCCGGCGTGTAGAACTCCCCGCCCCGCTTGCCCTCGGCGGCGGCGAACTTTTCGAGGAAGTACTCATAAACCTCGCCGAGCAGGTCGCGGGCGCGACGCCCGTCGGACCCGCCCTGCCCCTGCGCGGCGAACCGAGCCGAATTGAACAGATCGACCAGTTCGCCCAAGCGTCGCTGATCGATGTTGTCGCGGTTGAAGATGCGGGGGAGAGTTCCCGACAGCTGCGGGTTGCTCTGCATGACCGCTTCCATCGCCTCGTCGACGAGCGCACCGATCGACTTCTCGGCCGCCCCCATCGAGGGCCCGAGCCCCTTGGCGTTCTCCGCGAGGAATGCCCAGCGCGCGTTCGCCGGCACCCAGAACACCCCGCGGCCGGTGTACTCGTCGACGTCGTCGATGAGTTCGGCGATCTGGTCCTCGTCATAGCCGTCGGCGGAAAGCTCGGTGCGGATGGCGGCGCGACGCTCGTCGAACGCGTCGGAGACGTACTTCAAAAACACCAGGCCGAGGATGACGTCTTTGTACTGTGACGCATCCATCGAGCCACGGAGCTTGTCGGCAGCCTTCCAGAGCGTGTCCTTCAGCTCCTTCATCGTCGACGGCGCCTGTGCGGCAGCTTTGGGTGTGCGGGCCATGGGTGTCCTTACTGCTCGGATACCGCGTGTGCGGTGGGGGTGGAATCGATGATGGTCACAGCTCCCGACGTCGCGCCGGCGATGAGCACAGACGCGTAGTGGTCGATGCGCGCCATTCGCGCCGCAAGGCCCGCCCGGGCCTCGGCGACGTCGGCGAGCGCGGCGCGGACAGGGTCGACAGAGTGCGGGGGGACGCGGCGGAGCATCCACTGCTTCCACGCGGCGGGTCCGTGCGCCTGGCCCGCAATGTCGGCGGCGATGATCTCGGGCACCAGGCCGCCAGGGTCTTCGGGGGTGACCCGCAACACGCGAGCCGGATAGGCGACGACCTTGGACCCGTCACGATCGACCCAGGCGGCCGCGACGGGACTGGTGCGAAAGACCACATCCCCGGGCCGGGTGAGCGCCGCCGTCGGATGCGCAGCGGCGAAGGCGAACTGGTCAACCCGCGCCGACCCGAGACTCGAAGGATCATCGAGGTCATCCGCCGCGACGACCACGAGACCCTCATCACCGATGAGTTCGCGATCGAGCCGCGTTCCAGGGACGACACGGACGTGCCCCTGCTCGACCAGCTCGAGCACTGTGGCCGGCGCGGGCGCCGCTGCGCATCCCGGCTCGACGTGGATGGGGTCGAGTTCGGCCCGGATCGCCTCGGCCGCGGTGTCGATCAGCGCCGGTAACGCCTCGATATCACGGTGCCCGGCCGAACCACCGGTCGAAGCCGAGGCCACGAGGGAGCCACCTCGCGCGAGTAGCGACGCGGTGCGCGCGAACCGTGCGAAGCGGAACGCATGACCCCGAACATCACGGGCACCGCCCATGCTGGCCACCACATCCGAGACCAGATCGGTTCGCGTCGCCGGTGTGAGTCGATGCGCCGTGAGATCGGCGATCACCGTGAACCGGTCGCTGATCGGCACATGCCCCTTCGGTGCCCCGAACACCCACACCGCAAGCGCCTCTCGCGGCGCACTCTCGACCAGCCCGGGAGCCAGACGCACAATGCCACGTACGCGCCCCGTCCTCAACACATCTGCCCTCAGGCGCTCGTTCGCCGGATCAAGCGTGTCGACGAGCGCTCGAGCGGGGCCGAGCGCCACCGCGGTGTCGTCGTCGCCCAACCCCAACGCGACCTCGTCGAGCGCTCCCAGCATGCGCACCTCATCGTCGCCGCGGGCACCTGGCACTCGGGCCACCACGACTCGGGGTGAATCGCGCACGACCGCCGGCTCTTCGACCCATCGACCCTCGACGGTGAGCCGACGTCGCGCACGGCGCGACTCCGGACCGTGCGGCAACGTGACCGAGACATCGTCGCCCACCGCACGGCAGATCCCCGCAGACAGCGCCGCATCGTGCCGATCAAGCTCGACAGCCGCCGAACCCCCTTCAGTGAGGGCCTTCACGGCCTCGGCGATCAGAGTGACCGCGTCGTCATGCAGCCGCCCGGCCGATCCCGCTGCGCCCCCGACCGCGGCGCGACGGGCCGCGACGACGGCGAGCGCGCCTCCCGGCGAATAGGCAGCATCGACGAGACGGTCGATCCAGCCCACCCACGGCGCTCCCCGGTCGGCGTGCTCCTCAACCTCGGCGCGCAGGTATCGGTCATCGTGGTCAGCGCCTTGTGCCGCGCGACGAAGATCTTCGACCGAGAGATCCGCGAGGTCACCGATCGCCGCCTGAAGGGCGATCAGGCCCTCGATTTCGGCAACGGCCTGCGCGTCTTCGTACGAGAAGCCTTCCGGCCTCGCGGCCGCGGCGGCATCGGCGCGCACCTCGTCGTTGTTGCCGTGTCCGGTGCGCGCCAGCCACTCGGCCACCTCCGTGGCATCGAAGGTGTCCGAGCCGCGGCGGGTCCCGACCGGTGCGGGGAACGGATCGTCCGAGCGGGCGAATCGGGTGCGCCACATCGAGGGGACGGGCCGCTGCACACCGGCCAGTTCCGCGACACCCGCGAGCGTGAGCACCAGCGGTGTGCTGGCGATGGCACGCAGGTCGCCTGCCGCGGGTGTGGTCATGCCAGGAACGCTAGCTCAAGGGCGCTGAAGGTATGCGGTTTCGCACGATAACTGGGGTTATCAGCTCAACTCGATCTAGAGGCGGAGGTGAGTCATAGCTTCTCCGTGGCGACGTTCTTGGTCGTCGAGTGGGCGGCCACGCACTGGGGGAGCCGGCGGCCCACTCTTCCCTCATCCCCCCAAGGAGAGGCCATGCGCACCATCTTCACCTCCGCGCTCGCGGCTGCCGCACTCGTCATCCTGGCAGCGTGTACGGCCGCGCCGCCGGAAGTCGACCCGTCGCATCTTCCCGATACGACTCCGGTAGCCGAGGCGCCCACGCCGAAGCCCACCGAAACAAGCACGGACTCCGCGTTCGGCGAGCGCGTCGTCAACGACCGCGGAAACCTCGTCAAGGAGATCGGGCAGCTCGCCGGTGTCAGCCTGCCAGAGCACGACGACGTCACGGCCGCACAGTTCGCCGTCACCGACGTCATCGTCGACATCGAGTGCTCCGACTACGCGGTCGACCCCGCCAATGGGCACTACGTCGGCATCCACCTCAACGTCGAGACGACTCCCGACCTCGCACTGGACGACATCGGGTCCCTGTCATTCGCATCGTGGGGCTGGCAGGCGTACGGAGCCGATGGCACGCGCGTCAACGACCCCATCGGCAACTCGTACTCCTGCCTCGACCCGACCGACGAGCTACCCAGCGAGATCGGGCCGGCCCAGAGCGTATCCGGCTGGGTCGTGCTCGACCTCCCCACACCGACGGGCTCGGTCGTGCTCACCATGGGCGGCCCGAGCGGTTGGGAGTGGTCCTACTGAGCGCACGACACACCTGACGCCCATCTCGCTATACCTCTCAACCGAAGGAGACACCCGTGTCCACCCCCTCCGCGCCGATCCCGGCGCCTCAGTCCACCGAGTCGCCGGCCGCAAGCGGGCAGCGCTCATTCTTGCTCGCGTGGCTTTTTTCCCTGTTCCTCGGCGCGCTCGGCGTCGACCGCTTCTACCTCGGGAAAGTCGGAACCGGCATCCTCAAGCTGGTCACGCTCGGCGGCCTGGGAATCTGGGTCCTCGTCGATCTGATCATCGTGCTCACGGGAAACGCGCGCGACAAGCAGGGGCGCCCCCTCGACGGATACGCCCGCTTGCGCACCGTCGCCTGGGTCGTCACCGCGGCCGTTGTCGCCCTCGGCATCATCGTCGGCGCGGTGAGCGGCGGAGGCGAGTCCGTCGCCGAGAGCCCCGCAACGAAGGTCGCTGCCGAGGAGGTCGAGTCCACCGAGCCGGTCGAGACCGAGTCGCCCGTCGAGACGGAACAGCCGGCCGAGCCTGAAGAGTCCGCCGCGACGTGGGCGGACGAGCAGTGGGGGTCTTTCGAGGTCGTCACCGAGCAGGGCACCGGCGACAGTCTCATCACCCTTCCCAGTGGCGCAACCGGCGGGATCGTATCGGCGACTCACGACGGTTCTCGCAACTTCGTCGTGTCGGTCCTCGATGCGTCGAACTCGTCAACGGGAGACCTACTGGTCAACACCATCGGCGCCTACAAAGGAACGACAGCCTGGGGCATCAACGCCCTCGGCGAAGGAACTCGAATCCAGGTGACCGCTGATGGCGCATGGACGCTCACCATCTCGCCGATGGGCGACGCTCCCGAATTGGCGTCGAGCGGGTCGGGCGACGCAGTGTTCCTCTACGACGGAGCCGCCGCGGCACTCACGGTCACACACGATGGCGAACGGAACTTCATCGTCACCGAAGAGACCTCTGAACTCTTCAGCGCCGGCCTACTCGTGAACGAGATCGGCCCGTATGAGGGAACCGTGCCTCTCTCTGCCGGCCCATCCGTCATCACGGTCAACGCGGACGGCAGTTGGACCACCGCGGTCCAGTAACCCTTGCGCCCGACGGGGTCGAGCCACACGGCTCGGCCACGTCGGGCGGTGGTTGGCGGTCAGAGGTGAGTTCCGCCGTCGATCCGAACTTCGGTTCCGGTGATGAACGCGCCGTCTTCGCTGGCGAGCACGGCGACGACCGTCGCAACAGCCTCCGGAGCGGCAAAGCCCCGCACGCAGGCCATGATGCCGCCGGGCGCTCCCTGATGCGCGGCCTGCTTCGAGCCTCACGGGAGGACCCCGACCTCGCGGCGGGTGGGTATCGCGTCAACGCGCCTCGTCTCGTCATCGCGCGGGCCTCACCATCGCGGTAACGTCCGGGGTGTCGAAGCCGAACTGCCGATACAGCCCGTGCGCGTCGGCGGTGAAGAGCACCCAGCGGAAGTCCCGGCCGGGGCCGTCTTCGACCATGAGCTGCAGCATCCGCTTGCCGAGGTCGTTGCCCCGGTGGCCGTCGATGACGAACACGTCGGCGAGATAGGCGATGTTGACACCGTCGGAGACGGCGCGGGCGAAGCCGACCTGCTCGCCGGTGTCGGCCCGATAGGCTCCGACGACGCGCCAGGCCGCGGTGATCTGCGTGTCGACATCGGCGCGGCTGCGCTCACGGCCCCAATAGGCCTCCGTCGACAGCCACTCCCACACGACATCCGGCTGGATCCGTGCGGGATCGTCGTCGAGCTCGTACTCCATCCGACGATTATCGCGGGCACCGAGTGGATCTCAGTGAGCGCTGCCTCTCATCGCACGTCCACCTCGACCGTCCGCGCGTCTCCCGCACTAAGGGGATAGACCGACCCAGACATCGTGAGCGTGCCCAGGGTCGCGGCCTGCGTCTCGCAATCGCGGCCGACCCAGAGCTCGATGTCTCCGGGTTCGACGATGCGCCGCATGGCTCGGTCGCTGAACGCGAATCGACTGGCGGGGATCTTCATCGACACGGTCTTCGATTGACCAGCGGCCAGCGGCACCCTCGTGAACGCGACGAGTTGCCGTGTGGGACGGGTGACGGACGCGACAACGTCGCGCGCGTAGATCTGCACAATCTCATCGCCCTCCCTGTCGCCGGTGTTGGCGACGGTGACCTCCAAGTGGACGTCCTCTCCTGCGGGGACCTCCCGGCGAACGAGGTGTGCGTCGCGATAGGCGAACGTGGTGTAGCTGCGGCCGAAGCCGAACGGGTACGCAGGTCGGGTTGGGACGTTCGACACGTCGGTGGCCCCACCGAGGATCGGATGCAGGTAGGAGTACGGCTGGCTTCCCGCGGATCGCGACATCGACACCGCCAGGCGACCGGAGGGGTTGACCCGTCCGCTCAGCACGCCCGAGATCGCCGACGCCCCCTCCTCGCCGGGGAAGAACGCTTGCACGATGGCCGCACCCCGCGCTGCCGCCCACTCAACGGAGTACGGGCGCCCCGACACCACGACGAGCACGACGGGTGTTCCCGAATCGAGCACGGCTTCGACGAGTCGGCGCTGTACGCCGGGGAGCTCGAGACTGTCTGTGTCGCATCCCTCGCCCACGGTGCCACGTCCGAAGAGGCCCGCACGGTCTCCGACGACGATGACAGCGGTATCTGCCCGTTGCGCGAGGGCAACCGCGGCGGGGATTCCGCCGTCGTCCGGGGAATCGACGGAGCATCCCTCCTCGAACCCGACGATCGACGCGAAGTCGGATCCCAGAGCGCCGAGCACGGTGGAGACGTCGATGCCGTCCGCGACGTCGGGATGCTGAGGGAGGACGTGGTTGATGAAGGCATAGCACCCGAAGAGGGCCGCTGTGCGGTCGGCGTTCGGGCCGATCACCGCCAGCTTCGTGTCGTGTGCGAGCGGCAGAATGCCCGCTGGCTCGAGGAGGGTCACGGATTTCTCCGCGATCTCGCGGGCCAGACTGCGGTGCTCGGCGGAGTCCAGTTCGATGGCTTCGTCCTGCCCATCGTCATCGAAGACGGATGAGGAGGGGTCGAGCAGTCCGAGGCTCTCCTTCTGCTCGAGGACGCGACGTAGTGCGCGATCGACGATCTCGATATCGGTCTTCCCCTCGCGTATGCGCGCGGCAAGAGGCTCGAGATACGCGTTGCCCGTGGGCAGTTCGATGTCGACGCCAGCCGCCAACGCCAGCTCTGCCGCCTCACCGAGGTCAGCGGCCACGCCGTGAAGCTGCTGCAGGAAAGCGACTCCGAAGTAGTCGGCGACGACGGTGCCATCGAACCCCCACTCGTCGCGCAGAAGACCGGTGAGAAGCTCCGGGTCCGACGCAACCGGCACACCGTCGATCTCTGCGTAGGAGTGCATCACCGACCGCGCTTGGCCGTCGCGGAGCGCCATCTCGAACGGAACGAGCAAGACATCGGCCACTTCTCGAGGACCCGCATGCACGGGGGCGAGGTTGCGGCCGGCACGGGAGTTCGAGTACCCGACGAAGTGCTTGAGGGTCGCGATCACTCCTGCCGATTGCAGCCCCCGAACATACGCTGATCCCAGCTCGCCGACCACGAACGGGTCCTCCGCGATGCACTCCTCCACGCGGCCCCACCGCACATCGCGGATCACGTCGAGAACCGGCGCGAGGCCTTGGTGCACGCCGAGCTCTGCCATGCTCTCCCCGATCAGCGCCCCCATCTTCTCGATGAGGCACGGGTCGAAGGTCGCGCCCCACGCCAGGGGTGTCGGGAAGGTGGTGGCCCGCCATGCCGCCAGGCCGGTCAGGCATTCCTCGTGGGCGATAGCGGGAAGACCGAGCCGCGTGTTGTCTCGCAGCCAGCGTTGAGCCGAACGCAGCGATGCTCGCCCGACGGACGGCGCGACCGGGACCGTGCCGAAGACTCGCGTGAAGTGACCGAGACCGTTCCGGGCGAACTCCTCGAAGGGCGGAGTCTTGCCACCCTGCTCGTCCTGGAGAGGAGCGACGCTCTCCCCCGTGGCAGCTGCTCCGGCCCAGAGACCGACGAGTTGGGCGAGTTTCTCCTCCAGGGTCATCTGCGCGATGAGGTCCTCGACGCGCGTGGAGCGCTGGGGCACTGTCTCGTCGTGGGTCATGGAGATCGTCATGCGGGGCTTTCTGATTGGTGGGGAGGGTGGCAAGGCCTGGGGATCAGCCCTTGAAGGCGCCGTCCATGACGCCGGCGACCATGCGTCGGCCGACGAAGAAGAACAGGATGAGCAGCGGAATCGTCGCCAGGAACGACCCCGACATCGCCAGTCCATAGTCAACGAAGTATTGACTCTGCAATGCCTTGATCGCGAGTTGCACCGTGTAGTTCTCGGGGGATTGCAGCACGATGAGCGGCCAGAGGAAGTCATTCCACGCGGTGACGAAGGCGAGCAGGCCAAGCACGAATCCGGCCGAGCTGACCAGGGGGAACGCGATGCGCCAGTAGATCTGCCACGTGCTGCACCCGTCGAGGCGAGCTGCCTGCATGAGTTCATCGCTCAAGACCGACGAGATGTGCTGCCGCATCCAGAAGATCCCGAACGCACTCGCCATCCCGGGCACGATCAGGGCCTGCAGGGTATCGATCCATTCGAGCTTGGCCATCACCATATACAGCGGGATGATCGAGAGCTGCGTCGGGACCATCAGCGTCGCGATGACGAAGACGAACAGGGTGTTCCGCCCCCGGAAATGCAGCTTGGCGAAGGCAAAGCCGCCGAGCGTGCAGAGGACTACCTGAGCGACGGCGATACTGCCGGCCACGATGAACGAGTTGATGATGCTCTGGATAAAGGGGACGGTGGTGAACACCTGCTCCGCAAGGGTGAAGAAGTTCCCGCCCGGTACGACCGTCGGCGGCATCTGAGACACCGCCGCCGAGTCGTTCGTCGATACGACGAACATCCAATAGAGCGGAAAGATGCAGACGAACGCGGCAAGGCTGAGGAAGAGGTACGTCCACCAGCGAACGCGGCCGGAGAAACCTCTCCTGCGCATCTTCTTCATCGGCACACCCGCTTCGGCAGCGAGCAAGGTCATAGTCTCGGTCATGGTGTCGCTTTCACTCGTCCGACGAGATGCGTCGAGACAGGAAGAAGTTGATGAGGGAGAAGGCCACGATCAGGAGGAACAGAACGACCCCGATCGCTGACCCGTATCCGAACTCGAAGTTTCCGAAACCCTGCTCGTACAGGAAGAGCGTGAGTGTCTGGAACTGCCGTCCCGCGCCACCGGTGAGTCCCGGCGCCGACAGGAGCAGCGGTTCGGTGAAGATCTGCAACCCGCCGATGGTCGACACGATGACCGTGAAGATGATCACCGGCCTCAGGGACGGGATCGTCACGAAGACGAACTGCTTGAATCCCCCGGCTCCATCGATCGCGGCAGCCTCGTAGATGTCTCTCGGAATGGCCTGCAAAGCGGCCAGGTAGATGAGCGTGTTGTAGCCGAACCAACGCCACATCACCATCGTGGCGATCAGCACGTGGCTCCCGAGGGTGCTCGCCTCGAAGTCGATGTTCTCGATGCCGAACCAGCCGAGAACGAAGTTGATCAGTCCGTAGTCGCGCCCGAACAACGAGGCGAAGACGATCGTGGTCGCAACGACGGAGGTGATGTAGGGCACCAGCATCGCCATGCGGAAGAAATTCGCGAACTTCAGTCGGGCGTGGTTCAACAGCTGGGCCAGAAACAGGGCGAACAGCAACTGCGGGACGGTGGAGAGGATCCAGATGCTGAACGTATTGCGCAGCGCATTCCAGAATCGCGGATCGCCGTACAGCTTCGTGAAATTCTCGAAGCCGATGAAGGTCTGGCCTCCGATGGGATTCCAGTCGAAGAGCGCGACGTAGAAGGTGAAGAGCGTCGGGAACAGCCCGAACACCGCGAAGATGACGAAGAACGGCGCGATGTAGAGGTAGGGCGACGCGGCGTCCATCCGACTTGCCGAGCGGATCTTGCGCGATGGACGACGATTCGCCGTCCCCGTTGATGTCACCGCCCGGCTGGAGGTCGTGAGTGTCACAGTGGACTTCTTTCGAATGGGGGATGGGCCCGAGACGTTCGCTCGGACCCATCCGAAATGGGTGCTTACTGGAGCGCGGTCTCGACGTTGTCCATCGCTCGCTCCCACGCGCCGTCGGCGGGCTCCTCGCCGTTCTCGACCTGACCGATCGTGTTCTGGATCGCGTTGTCGATGATGCGCTGCTGCGGCCCTTCGTAGATCGGCTGAATCGTCTCGACGCTGTTGGCGTAGATCGGACCGACCGGAGCGTCACTGAAGAACGTGCTCGTGAACTCCTGGATGTCAGGCGTTTCGTAGAGCTCCGGTGTCGAGGGGAAGTTGCCGTGCGTCTGGAAGACCTCGAGCTGCTGCTCCGGGGCCATCAGCCATGAGATGAACTCGTACGCTTCCTCCGGGTGCTCCGAGTTCTTCGGAATGGTCAGCTGACTTCCGCCCCAGTTGCCCGCATCTTCCGGAACAGCAGCAATGTCCCACTTGCCCGACGTATCGGGGGCCTGCTGCGAGATGTAGGTGGTCATCCACGCCGGGGCAGCAAGTACGGCGAAGTCGCCGTTGTTCATGCCCGCGTTCCACTCCTCGCTGAACGATCCGATCCGCGACGACAGGCCCAGGGAATCGAGCGCGAGGTCGAACGCCTTCTGAACTTGCGGGTTGCTCTCGTAGACGAAGTCCTCCGGGCCGTCGCCGTAGTACATCTGATCGCCTTGACGGACGACCGGGTTGTAGACCGAGTTGACGACGTTGTCGACCATGCCCTTGCCGGTCGCCTCGGTGTACTGGTTGCCGACGTCGATGAAGTCCTCCCACGTCGGCCACAGAGCGCTCACTTCGTCCCGATCCGTCGGGAGCCCCGCGGCCTCGAACAGGTCGGTGCGATAGGCCATGGCGAGTCCGCCGACGTCGGTCGGGATGCCCACGACTGATCCATCCGCAGCAACGCCTTGCTCCCAGCGCCAATCGAGGAACGAGGGCTGGATGTCATCGGCGCCCAGCGTGCGAAGGTCGACGAAGTTCTGCGGCTGCGCCTTGAACTGAGCCATGTAGCCGATCTCGATTGCCGCGACGTCCGGCCCCTTCCCACCAGCGAGCGCAGTCGTGAGGGCCTGCGCCTGCTCGTCCGCTCCCCCCGCATTCGTGATCTTGAGAGTGACGTTCGGGTTCTCCGCCTGGTACTTCTCGAACAGGTCGTCGAGCCCCATGCCGCCGAACGTCCAGACGTTCAGTTCGACGTTGCCGTCATCGCTCGATCCACCCGATGAGCCGCCGGAGCATCCCGCGAGCAAGGCCAACGCGGCACCTCCCGCGACGATCGCCGACAAGGTCTTGCGTGCCTTCATGGTTCCTCCACAGTGAGTGATTGCAGACTTCTTTGGTTGCTCCACGCAAGCGGTGCGCACTATGTTGATAAAGGAAGCGCTTCCTTGCGGGCCAGAGTCACCATATGTCAGTCGATCAGGGTTATGCAAGAGGCTGCAACATATTCGTCGAGTGGACGCCCTTGCTATGGAAGCGCTACCTTCAGAACGCGGTCGTCGACAGAGGAGTGGTTCGTGGTCACCTTGGACGACGTGGCCGCCCTGGCGGGCGTGTCACGGACAACGGCATCGCGTGCCATGAACGGGGTCACCACGGTCAAAGCCCCGTTGGCGAAGTCGGTGCTCGAGGCCGCTGAAACCCTCGGCTTCCGACCCAATCCCGCGGCACGTTCACTGGCACTCGGCCGCCACGATGCCATCGCACTGATCGTTCCGGAGAGCGACATCTGGGGAATGAGCAACTCCTTCTTCGCCAGCGTCCTCCAGGGTGCCATCCGCGAGATCGCGGGCTCCGAGCAGCAACTCGTCATGGTTGTCCGTGCCCGCTCGGACTCCGATGAGAAGTTCCTTCGCTATCTCTCGTCCAGTCATGTCGACGGGGCGCTCGTCGTGCTCGAGGCACACAACACCGAGCTGCCCCGCCTTCTTGCCGACTCCGGGCTGCCGGTCGTGTACATGGGACGGCCGTCGGAATCTGATTCGCTCCCGGTGTCGTACGTCGACGCGGATAATGTCGGCGGCGCGCGCGCGGCAGCCGAGTTGCTCGTGCAGGCAGATCGACGCCGGATCGGGGTTATCACCGGCACGCCGGAGCTCGGCGTCACACAAGATCGGCTGCGGGGCTGGCGCGAGACACTCCTTCGCCACGACATCGCGGACGACCTCGTCGTCACCGCGGACTTCCAACGTGACGGCGGCGCCGTCGCGATGGCGGAGATGCTCGACCGCGACTCCACAGTCGACGGGGTCTTCGTCATGAGCGACCTGATGGCGGCGGGCGCCCTTGCGACGTTGCGCGAGCGCGAGCGCTCGGTGCCACGGGACGTATCCCTCGTTTCGTTCGACGACACCGTGATCTCTACGGCAGTCGAGCCCCACCTGACCACCATCGCTCAGCCGTTCGTCGACCTGGGCGCGCTCATGGTCCGAACCTTGCGCGACCTCTGCGCGAGCCCCGCCGGCCCCCCGGTGCGGGTCACACTTCCGACTCAGGTCATTCTGCGCGACTCCGTCTGACCGGGTGGATTCCCGTGCGGGCGACCCGCCGGAAGGCCGCCGCGACACGCTGGTGGATGGGAGCACGAGCAGCATCTATCCACGGGTCACCGCCCGTTTCCGCCGGTTACGCGCCGGCGAGCGCGAGGCCCAGAGCGTGCCCGGATTCCCACGCGGTGCGCACGGCGGAGCGGTCACCCCAGGCGTCGCCGCAGGCGGAGAGCCCCGGAGTGGAGAAGAACGGCTCACCCGTCGTGCGGATGGGGCGGGCGAACGTCCAGCGGTGGGCGTGGGTCG
Organism: Microbacterium xanthum; assembly: GCF_034531355.1. Lineage (NCBI taxonomy): Bacteria > Bacillati > Actinomycetota > Actinomycetes > Micrococcales > Microbacteriaceae > Microbacterium > Microbacterium xanthum. Next base: position 925,186 of record NZ_JAWHUE010000001.1, on the reverse strand, counting down.
CGACGGGGTCGACTTCGATGCCCAGCAGGTCGCGCGTGGCCGCGATGACGGTCGGGACCGCGCCGTTCGGGTCGTCGAGGTGGTCTCGCGCGCGCGACGTCGTGGTGTGCACCACGAGCACGGGCGCGGCGTCACCGCGTCGGTCGCCGTCGTCGGCGATGAAGGCCACGTCGGGATGGTCGTCGACGAACGCGCCGTGCAGATCGGCGGGCCACCGGCGCGTGTCCCACCGCAGCGCGACGGCGATGACCGGCTCCCAGCCCACGTCGCCACCGGGCGCGCGTGCGGTCAGGCGTGCCGCCTGCGGCCCGGGCATGGCCAGGACGACCTCCCCGGCGTCCTCACCGTCGACGCGGTACGGCTCGACCGCCGCGACCGTGGTCTCGGCGCAGACGTCGAGACCCTCAGCGAGGTCCACCGCGAGGGAGCGAAGTCCGCGCGGAGCAGCCCAGCGCATCGGCCCGCTCTTCTGCGTCTGGTCACCGTCTGCGCCGATCACGGCGAAGGTGTCGGTCCACGGCCGGGCGAGCCCCCGGTCACGCCACTCGTCGACGACCTCTTCGAACGGCGCGGATTCACCGACCACGAAGTAGGAGGCGCCGAGGTCGACGGGTCGGTCCCAGAGCGTCCGGCTCGCCAGACGCCCACCGACACGACGGCCGCGGTCGAGAACGCGGACCGACTTTCCGGCGGCCGTCACCGCCCGCGCACACGCAAGGCCCGAGATCCCGCCACCAACCACGGTCACATCCACTGTCATGCCTCCCATCTTCGCGCCCGGTGTCCGAGCGCGGACAGGGCTTGCGCCACACGTTCATGTGGTCCCGCGTTCCGGGGCGGGGCGCGGGCGGGGTCGGATGGCACTCCCAGTCAGCGCGGGAGCCGGGTGGCAGGATGTTGGCGATGATCACGGAGAGCGCACGACCCGGCGCCCGTCGGCGGACACGGCGACAGGTGATCGTGGGGACGACGATCGCGCTGGTGATCTCTCTCGCCGTCGCCGCGCTTCCCTATCTCGAGATCCGCGGAGTGGCCGCGATCCCGATCGCGCAGGCGCTGGTGCCCCTGGCCGCGGTCGGCCTTCTCGTGCTCGCCGTGATCTCGCTAGTCATGCGGTTGTGGCTGGCGGCGCTGGTCTTGGTGATTGGCGCCGCGATCAGCGGCATCCCGACCCTCACCCCCGTCGAGGCGGGACAGGCATGCGAGGCCGGCACACCGATGACCGTGCTGTCGTTCAACGCCAAGCTCTCCGGTGCTGATCCCGACGGCCTGGCCGAGTTGATCCGGGCGACCGAGCCGGATGCGGTGGCGCTGGTCGAGGTGGACGAGACGCTCATCGACGCCGTGCGGAGCGAGCCCGATCTCGCCGCCGCGCTCCCCCACCGCACCCGCGAGGTCACGCAGGGACAAGCGAGCGGAAGCGTGATCCTCTCCACCTTCCCGCTGTCATCGGAGGAGGATGTGCCCGGCAGCGAGTTCGACCAGGTCAGCGCGATCGCGGCGGTGCCCGGGGCGGGCGAGGTGCGGTTGGCCGCCGTCCACCCGCCGCCGCCGGTGTGGCAACCGAACGGCTGGCTCAGCGGACTGGACGAGATCGCCGCGTGGGTGGACCAGACCCCCGCGCACACCCTCATCATCGCCGGCGACTTCAACGCCTCGTTCGCCCACCCGGCGCTTCGCCGATTGTCCTCCGAGCTTCGCCCCGGCGCTGCCGCCGCGGGACCGATCCCCTGGCCCACCTGGCCCGAAGAGAAGGTGGTGCCCGCCTTCACGGCGATCGATCACACCTTCGCCCGCGGGGCCGATCCCGTGGGCTGGGAGAGCTTCGCGGTCGAGGGAAGCGACCACCGCGCGGTCGTCACCGAGTGGCGGCTGTGCTCGGAGTCCTCCGACGCGGAGTGACCCGGTCGCGCCGTGCGCGCGGGAGCGGGGTCAGCGTGCGGAGGGAAGGGTGAGGATCTCAGCCCCGGTCTCGGTGATGGCGATGGTGTGCTCGGTGTGCGCGGTGCGGCTGCCGGTGGCGCTGCGGAGTGTCCAGCCGTCGTCGTCGACGACGAGCTTGTCGGTGTCGGCCATGATCCAGGGCTCGAGGGCGAGCAGGAGCCCGGGGCGCAGCGGATAGCCGCGCGGCCGGGGCGGCCGGTGTTGGGGACGTGCGGGTCGCCGTGCATCGTGGTGCCGATCCCGTGACCGCCGAACTCGGTGTTGATGAGGTAGCCGTCACCCTTGAGGACGGTGCCGATGGCGCGCGAGAGGTCACCGATCTTCGCGCCGGGGCGGGCCGCGGCGATACCGGCGGCGAGCGCCCGCTCGGTGGTGTCGATCATCGCGAGGTCGGCCGGGTCCTGGGTGTCGCCGACGATGAAGCTGATCGCGGCATCCGCGGCGATCCCCCCGGTCATGACGGCGAGATCGAGGGTGAGCAGGTCGCCGTCGGCGAGGGCGTAGTCGTGCGGCATCCCGTGCAGCACGGCATCGTTCACGGCGGTGCAGATGTAGTGGCCGAAGGGTCCGTTGCCGAAGGACGGGGCGTAGTCGACGTAGCAGGAGACCGCCCCGGCGCCCAGGATCATCTCCTTGGCCCATTCGTCGATCTCGAGCAGGTTCGTGCCGACGGTCGCGCGGGCTTTCATCGCCTGCAGGACATCGGCGACGAGCGCACCGGTCACCCGGGCCTGGTCGACCTGCGCGGGGCTCAGGATCTCGATCAACGTTCATTCCTCCAGGGGTCGCCACGCCATCTTTCCAGACCGTCGCATGAGAAGCCGCGTCAGCCGGCCGGCGTCGCTTGGGCCTCCGCCGTCGCGACGGCTTGGCCGCCGGGCCCGATCGCGGTGAGCGTGAAGCGGGCGCTCTGCGGGCCGCAGCGTTCGGCGACGCCCGCCAGAGCCACCTCATCGTCGCCCCAGCTGCCGCCGAGGCGCGCGGTGTCGGCGTCGCTCGACGACCAGGTGACGCGATAGAGGAACGGTGTTTCGTCGGGGCATCCGTCGACGCCGACCCAGACCGCGGACACCCGAACGGTCGGTGCCGGCGATGCGGGCTGAGTCGTCTCAGGGGCGGGCTCGCTCGGCGCCGGAGCCGGCACCGTCGGGGTGGGCACCGGCGATGACGGCGCGGGGGACGTGACCGGTGGCGTCGTCGAAGCGACCGGCGTCGGGCTCGCGGAGGCCGGGATCGAGGGGCCCGGGCTCGGGGTCGTCGTTTCGACCGGTGCCGGGGATCCCCGCACGCCGGCGACCACACCGACACCCGCCGCGAGGAGCAGCACGCCGGTGACGGCCAGGACGATCATCCCGGTCCGCTGCGACCGAGCGCGGTCCGCGCGGGCGACCCCGGCCGCCGGCGACACCGCCCCCTCACCGGCCTCGCCGTCCCGGACCCCGTCCCCGTCCCCGGCCTCGCCGTCCCCGGCCCCGGCCCCGGCCCCGTCTTCGGGTGCCGACGCGGCCGTCCACTCCGCGGGCACCGGAACGCCGTGGGCGGCGAGCGCCTGCGCGCTCGTGGCCCGCAGCGCCGGCGAGGCGGCGACGAAGGGCGCCGCGGCGAACGCGGCGAGGGTGACCGCAGCACGCCGCTGCCGGTCGGTGCACTCGGCACAGTTCTTCACGTGCCGGTCGATCACGCGCACCAGACGCGTGTCGAACTGTGTCGACGGTGCACGGTGCAGGTCGGCGGCGAGCGCCGCGCAGCCGGGGTTGCCCCTGCGCCACAGCATCCGCGCGCGGATCGCGACGCCGAGCCGTCCACGCATCCGATGCAGGGCCTGGTGGGCGGCGTTCGGGTCGATCCCCAGCTCTCCGGCGAGTTCGCGCGGTTCGAGGCCGTGCCGCAGGTGGAGGTCGAGGATGCTCGCGTCGCGTTCGCCGAGGGCGGCGGCAGCATCCCACACCAGATCGTGCGCCTCGGACCGGACCGCTTCGCGCTCGGGGTCGCCGAGGGCGCTGACGGTCGGGTCGCGCGGTTCGAGCATCCACTCCTCGTCGGTGGGCTGGGTGCGGCGTTCGTGGGCGAGCCGGTCGAGGGCTCTATTGCGCGACATGCGGAGCACCCACCCGCCGAACGCTCCGGGCTCGGCCAGGGTGTCGAGTTTCTGCCACGCCGTGAGGAAGACGTCTTGGGTGACGTCGGCGGCCCGGTCGCGGTCGCGGAGGATGCGCCACGACACCTCCCAGCACCGGTCGAACCACGCGTCGACCAGGCCGGCGAAGGCGTCGGGGGATCCGGCGCGGACCGCGTCGACGAGCTCGGCGTCGCGCCGTGCCTCGGGGCGTTCTGGACGCTCCACCAGGGTGTCCTTCCGTGGTCACGAGATCGTCACCGGTGTACCCAGGGGTAGCAGAGCGGCCAGTTCGGCGACAAGGGCGTTGTCGATGCGCAGGCACCCATGCGAGACGGCCTGCCCGATGCTGCCCGGCAGGTTGGTGCCGTGGATGCCGATCTGTCCGTCACCCCCGGCGAACTCGGTGAGCACGTCGGACCGGGCCGACAGCCCCAGCGCGTACGGGCCGTAGGCGCCGTTCGGGTCACCGGTGTCGAGTTTGTCGGTCACGTAGAACGATCCGGTCGGGGTGGGATGCTCGGGGTCGCCGATGGCGGTCGGGGTCGTCCACACCGCCGTGCCCGCGTCGAGGAGCGACAGCTCCCGGGCGGCGAGGTCGATGCGCACCTCGAGGGCGACCTCGCGCACCTCGGCGGCATCGGAGCGGATCCACCCGAGCGCCCCGTTCGGCCGGCCCGGGAGCATCACTTTGAGCCACCCCGAGCGGTCTGCATCGGTGACGAGCAGCACGGTCTGCGACCCGAAGCCGGTCGCCGCGTTCAACGTGCGGACCACCCCGCCGTCCGGTGCGTCGAAGACGTCGGCGGCGGCGGTGAGACGGGCGACCTGGGCGGGCTCGGCGGCGGCATCCGGGCCGGAGGTGTCGGCGGCGGTGCCCGGGGAGGCGGGGGCGGTCTGCACCGTCGCCTCCCCGGTGGTGCCGCATCCGGTCACGGTGAGTGCGCCGATCGTCAGGGCGCCCACGAGGGCGAGGGCGTTCCGGAGAGCTGCGGTGTGCATCACGGTGTCCTGGTGGTCTCAGCCCGTGAAGTCCGGGGTGCCGAGCAGCGGCAGGTCGGTGTCGCAGTCGACGATGACCTGGTGCCAGTCGGAGGCGTAGAACCCGGTGGTGGTGTGAAGGAGCGCCCGCACGTCGAACACGCCCTCGCCGGAGGGCACGGTGTCGTGCTCGGCGAGGTTCTGCGCGGTCGCACCGTTCTCGTCCATCCACTGCATCTCGATGCCGGTGGCGTTGTCGGGGGAGTGGTGAGTGGTGATGGCGTAGGTGATGCCCGCGCCCGGCTCGCACGTCGCGGAGGCCTCGATGAAGACCTTGGGGTCGGGCTCGAGGTCGCCGTCGAAGTCGTCGATGTCGGTGTGGGCCGTCGCGGTCGTCGGTGCCGCGGCCGCGGGTGCGGCGAGCAGCGTCGCGGGAAGACCCGCGACGAGGGTGAGAGCGAGGGCGGTTGCCGAGGTGAGGGTGGCGTTCATGATCGTCTCCTTGTCGGATGACGGGGCGGCTTCTCCGCTCCCGTTCACCAGGCCTGACGATCGACCGGCATCGCTCTTACAGGTTTGTGCGGATTTCTTTCCCGAACGACAGGCCACGACCGGTCATGGGTGGAGCAGGATCTCGAGCTCGCGTTCGTACGCCGCGTCGGCCTCGGGGTGGGAAGACGCATCGGGCGGAAGCGCCCGGGCGAGCTGGCCGGTTCCGACGTACGCGGCGTAGGTCAGCCGTGCCCGCGCGGCAGCCCGTGAGCCTGGCAAGCCGAGATCGAGATACACCTGCTCGAGGAACGCGACGCGTTCGGCGGCGGCACGCTTGATGACCGGGCCGACGGTCGGATCGTCGACCTGGGCCAGCAGGAGCGCGTCGATCGGGCTGTCGACCAGTTCGCCGAACGACTCGGTGAACAGCGCCCGGAGCCGCGCCTCCGGGTCGGCGATCGCTCGAAGGCGTTCGATGACGTCGAGCGTGGCCAGCTGGAGCCAGAGATCGAGCGCCTGCGCGATGAGGTCGGCCCGATCGTCGAAGTGCCAGTAGAAGCTGCCCTTGGTGATGCCGAGGCGGCGGGCGAGCGGTTCGATCTTCAGTCCGCCGACGCCTTCCTCGGCGATCAGGTCGATGGCGCCGCGCAGCCACTGGTCTTTGCCGACGCGCGTGTTGGCGTGCCGTGCCGGGTTGCCGTTCATCGGATCCATACAGTACCGTACGGAGTGTGTCCATACGCAATCGTACGGAGAAGGTCCGGACATCCGCCGGGCTCCTCGGTGCAGCCGTCGTCGGGGCGGCCGGTCTCGTCCACGCCGCGTGGGCGACGGGTTCGACCTGGCCCGCTGACTCCTCCGACGAACTCGCCGATCTCGTCGTCGGCACGCGTCCGATGCCGGGGGCGCCTGCGTGCGCAGCGGTCGCTGCGCTGCTCGGTGCCGCCTCGATCGCCACAACGCTGGCGACGGTGGGTGGGCAGGGACCGATCGGCAGGCTGACTCGGCGCGGTTCGACGTTCGCTGCGGGAGTTCTCGTGGTGCGGGGAGTCGGTGGTCTCGCCGTCGAAGCGCTGAACGTCGGAGACGTTGCACCCGAGTTCCGACGATGGAATCGTCGCCTGTACAGCCCGGTTTGCATCGCACTCGGTGTGCTGATCGGGTTGGGCGCCGGCGCCAAGGCTCAACGATGAACGCGCGTGGCCATCTTCGAGACGCTCGCCGATACTGGCCCCGTCGCAGGGTCGGGTTGCCGGCGGGGCAGCGCGTGCTCGACGTCTTCCCTCGCTTCGCCGACGATCCACGTCGCCGACCGCCCGAGGTGCCGGCCGAGCCGACGCTGAAGATCCGACAGCCGGCCGGCGACGAGCGCCTCGTTCCGGTGAGCGACCTTGTCGCAAGCGAGGCGGCCGTCGATCGCACAGTCGACTTTCACTGCGTCACCACCTGGAGCGTTCTCAACCAGACGTGGACCGGGGTGCCGCTGCGCACCTGGTGGGCCTCGACGATCGGCCCGCTCGACCAAACGCCGTTTGCTGTCGTCGTCGGTCTCGACGGCCACCGGGCGGTCTTCGTCGTCGACGACGTGTTCGCCGACGATGTGTTGCTCGCCTGGAACCTCAACGGTGAACCGCTCGATCATCGCCATGGTGCCCCACTGCGGCTCGTGAGCCCGGGGCAGTACGGCTACAAGAACGTCAAGCACGTCGCGGCGATCGAGCTGCACGCGGAACGACCGGTGAGCACACTCGGCGCCAAGGAACACCTCCGAGCCCGAGTCGCCGAAGAGGAACGACACAGCCGCTGGCCGGCATGGCTCGTGCGCTGGCCCTACCGCGCCCTGGTGCCGGCGACGGCCATCGCTGCCGAGCGCAGCGGTCGGCAGCGCTAGCGTCACCTCCCCCGAAGGGCACGGTGTCTTGCTCGGGCACCGACCGAGGACGGCCGGTCCCGGCGCGGTTCATGCCGTGCCGGGAGGCGGCGTTTCGTGTCGAGCGTTCTCCGCGCGGCGGGCGGCCAGCCGTCGCTCTCGCATCGCGAGCCACAGCGGAAAGGTGAAGGCGAACGCCGTCACCGCCGAGCCGACGATGTACAGCCCCGCGAACCGCATCCCGATGCGGCGCGATTCGACGATGATCAGGATGCTGCCTGCGATGGCCACCACCAGCAGATCGTTCGTGATCGACGACACCGCCGGCCCGCTCGAGACGAGATCGCCGATGAAGTCGTTCCCCTCGGCGATCGCGATCGCATTGAAAGTCCAGGTGATGACAAGACCCGCGATCGCGAGCACGAGGTAGGCGATGGCGAGCGGAGTCCAGTGACGGGTCATGCGCCCATTGTCGCGGCCCGATGCGGGGGCATGTCGCCCGACCCCTCCCGGTGTGGGTGATGTGCGGCGTAGGCTCGCGCCGTGGCCACCCTCGACGACGTGCGCAGGATCGCCGACCGCCTGCCCGGAAGCGAGGAGCGTGCGATGACAGGTGGCGCGGCGTGGTCGGTGCGCAGAAAGCTGTACGCCTGGGAGTGCCACCCGTGGCCCAGCATCCCCGACGACATCCGCGCGATCGTCGCAAGCGAGCTCGTCGTCGCGGTCAAGATCGCGGACCGAATGGATGGACTCGCCCTCGTCCAGATGGAGCCCGACGTGTTCCTGCGGACGACCACACCCTGGAGTGAGCCCAAGGTGGCCTTCCGGATGGCCGCGATCTCGGCGGACCATCTGACCGAGCTGGTCACCGATGCCTGGCGCGTTCAGGCTCCGAAGTACCTTCGCCACGAGTTCGATGCGGCTATCGCCGACGCGCACGCGACCGCGCCCATGACTCCGTCACGACGCGATCGCTGACGGGGGGCAAGAGCCTCCGCGCCTGCCACCCATAGGAGAGTGTCGAAGCCGAGCCGCAGTTGGCGCGCAGGCGAGTCGACGTCGAGTCCTTCGATCTATGCCGGCCAGGAAGCCGTCGGCCGAATGTCGCCGGGCGTGATTCCGTGCGTGAGGGCGAAGTCGTGGATGTTCACGCCATGTACAAAGCGATCGCCTCGCGGATCAACTCCGACCGGGACTTGTGTTCACGGGCGGCACGGGCGTCAGTGGCGAGTTCGTCCACGGTCAGTCGGAGCGTCACCACCTGCGCAGGCTCCGCTCCCCGCCCTGGGCGTCCGCGTCCGCGGCGCTGTAGGGCGTCGACGTCGTAGCCGGCTTCGCCCTCGTTTGCCCATGCCGTGCCCTTCAGGTGGCCCTTCGCGCGGGCCACCGCCATTCCTTCCTTCGTGCGCATGCTGATCAGGTCGCGTTCAAACTCGGCCACCATGGCGAGCACGTTGAACAGCAGCCGCCCCACCGGGTCGGTGGGGTCGTACCTGCTGCCACCGAGACTGAGCGCAACCCCTTTCATCGTCAGTTCATCAGCGATATCACGTGCGTCCCGCACTGAACGGGCGAGCCGGTCGAGCTTGGTGACGACGAGAGTGTCGCCTTCCCTGACAGCGGCGAGGGCCTCTCGAAGTCCGGGTCTGGCGCGGTTGGTACCGGTCAACCCGTGATCGACGTACATGTTCGAATCGAGAACCCCGAGGCGCAACAGCGCATCCCGCTGTGAAGTGAGGTCCTGATCGGCAGTGGAGACTCTGGCATAGCCAATCTGTATTCCATACATGCTGCCGAGCGTGCCCGCCGCAGCGCGCAGGCGCACCTGGGATGGATCCCCGGGATCCTCCTGCGCGCAGTGGCGCGCGCGAAACGGAATGCGTGGGCTGGGTCAACCTTGAGGTCGTCCCCGACGGTCGCGCTCAGCGCGTTCGCAAGCGGATGGTGTGCGCGGGCCCCTCGAGTCAGCGGGCTTCCCGGCGTCCCGCGCGTTGCGCGAACCGGTCGATGGCAGCGAGGACTTCGTCGCTGCTCCAGAATGGGCCGAGTCCGTGTTCGGCCTTCGACTTCAGAATGCCGGCGTCGACGAGCGCGGTGAGCGGTGGGTAGATGTTCGGCTGCTGAACCTCTAGCTCGGCTGCAGCTGCTGCTGACGTGAGCACTGGGCGCCGGACGAGCACGTCCAATAGCTTCCAGGCGTTGCTCGACCGTCGAACCGTGAGGCGCCGGTCCCAGCCCATGCGGATCTCATCCAGTTCCGCGACGAGTTCGCGGGTGTTGCCGACCGCCCGCATTGCGGCGCCCGCGAATGCCGACACGATGGGTGAGATATCGCCCTCGCGGTACGCGGTGAGCGCGTGGTGGTATCCCTCGACGTCGGCGAGCAGGCCAGCAGACACGGGCACGGCGACGTTCAGCGTCACCCGCCGGTGCCGCATCAGCGACTGCGCCAGAGCGCGGCCCGTGCGGCCGTTGCCGTCGGTGAACGGGTGGATCGTTTCGAACTGGGCATGCGCGACGGCGACCTGGACGAGCGGAGCGATGTCCGCTCGTCGCGCGAACGCCGTCACGTCCTCGATCAGCGCTTCGATTCGCGAGTGGTGCGGCGCGACGAACTCGGCCCCAATCGGGCTGTCACTGCGTGTGCCGATCCAGACCGCTTCATCACGCCACTGTCCCGGCGTGTGGCGCGACTGCCCGGCCATCAGCACTTCATGCATCCGTGCAATCGAGTCAGGCGTGACGTCGTCTGCGAGTTCGATCGCTGCGGTCATCGCGCGGGTGTTGGCGGTGACCATTTCCGCGTTGCGGCTTGTTTTCGCTCCGAGTTCTGCACTGAAGATCGCGCGAGCGGATGCGGTGATGTTCTCGATCTGCGACGACGACGCGGCCTCCGACCGCAGCAACACAGGCGCGAATGCAGCGACGCGTCCGCCCAGCTCGGCATCGAGCCGACTCAGTTCCCGTGCGGCAACATCTGCCGCGGCAGCCGCTTCCGGTGAGGGAACCGGCCCAAGCTGCGCGATCGCAGCCGGGACGGTCGACCGGTACGTCGCCCCCCGGGCGGTGCGTTCAGCATCCGCTCCCCAGATCGTGCTCGGCACCCACGTCTGCGGCTCCCAGTCCAGCGAGGGCCAACCGACAGCACTCGATGATGTCGTCATAATCGCCCTCCGAGTCCTTATGAGAAACCTCGTTACTCATAATTTCACCCTCTTGAGTTATGAGCAACATCGGCAACCGCGGAGACCGGAAGCCGGTCGCTCAACGAGCGTTCTCTCGATCGGACGCGCTTCAATTCCGACGTCACCGCATCAAGGGATCGGATTCTCATAAGACCCGCGCGGATGGATTCTCACTTGCCGGGGCCTTTGCGCGCATGCGTCGCGGCGCTGCGTCAGACCTCGGGGGCCATGTCCGTAAACCGGGAGAAGTGGCCCTGGAAGGCGACGGTGATGGTGTCGGTGGGGCCGTTTCGGTGCTTGGCGACGATCAGGTCGGCCTCGCCGGCGCGGGGGCTGTCCTTCTCATAGGCGGCCTCGCGATGCAGCAGCACCACCATGTCGGCGTCCTGCTCGATCGATCCCGATTCACGCAGGTCGCTCAGGGCGGGCTTTTTGTCCTGACGCTGCTCCGGACCACGGTTCAGCTGCGACAGCGCGATCACCGGCACACCGAGTTCCTTCGCGAGCAGCTTCAGTGCACGCGAGAACTCACTGACCTCCTGCTGGCGCGACTCGACGCGCTTACCGCTGGTCATCAGCTGCAGGTAGTCGATGACGACCATCTTCAGGCCCGCCCGCTGCTTGAGCCGTCGGCACTTCGCGCGGATCTCGACGAGGGTCATGTTGGGGCTGTCGTCGATGTAGAGCGGGGCGTCGTTGATCTTGCCTCGGGTGGCGGCGATAGTCGTCCAGTCGCGGTTGTCGAGGGTTCCCTTGCGCATCGACTGGAGGGGGATCGCGCCCTCGGCGCTCATGAGACGCATCGCGATCTCGCTTCGACCCATCTCGAGGGAGAAGAAGATCGTCGGCATGTCGTGCTTGATCGCCGCGGCGCGGGCGAAGTCGAGCGCGAGCGTGGACTTACCCATCGCGGGACGGGCGGCGATGATGATCATCTGCCCGGGGTGCAGGCCGTTGGTGAGCTGGTCGAGACCGGAGAACCCGGTCGGGATGCCGGTCATCTGACCGTCTCGACCGCGCGCGGCCTCGATCTCCTCCACCGCCGCGTCGACCGCGATCGTCAGCGGAACGTAGTCCTCGGTGGTGTCATCGCCCGAGACGTTGTAGATCTCGGCCTGGGCGTTGTTGACCAGGTCGAGCGGGTCGCCCTGGCCCTCATACCCCATCTGCACGATGCGGGTTCCCGCATCCACCAACCGGCGCAGCAGCGCGCGCTCGGCGACGATCGACGCGTAATAGCCGGCGTTGGCCGCCGTCGGCACGATCGAGGTCAGGGTGTGCAGGTAGTCGGCGCCGCCGGCCCGCTGCAGCTCACCGGTCTTGATGAGCTCGTCGGTGACGGCGACCACGTCGGTGGGCTCACCGTGCGAGTAAAGGCTGAGGATGGCCTCGAAGATCAGCTCGTGCTTGGGCACGTAGAAATCGGTGCCGCGGAGGGTCTCGATGACGTCGGCGACGGCATCCTTCGACAGCAGCATTCCGCCCAGGGCGCTCTGCTCGGCGAGGAAGTCGTGCGGCGGGGTGCGCTCGTTCTCGCGGGGTGCACCGAGTCGGTCGGGTGAGATGTCGGCGATCGACACGGGCGTCCCTTCTGGTTGACGTCGGCACCCCCGGTGACGCGCGCACGCACAGCGCTCGCGTCGGGTGGCATGACGAACGGATCAGCGTCCGCTCCCGTGTCTCGATGGGAGCACGAACCCCCGACACGGCCGTCGGCGCCGACGACTCCACGCCCACCCCCATGGGCAGACCTTCACGGTAGAGACACGATTCCCCAGGTGCAAAATGCCCTGTGGATAACTCTGTGGACAGGATGAGAACAACTCGGGGACGGGTGTGAACAACAGCTGTGGAAAACTCTCCGAACTGTGGAGAGTCGGAACTTTTTTATCCGGCTTTACCTGGGGTTCCTTTATCCACCGGCTGTGGATAGAGATTGTGTTTGAAGTTCCTGTTGAGAGTTGCCCGTCGCGACGCCGTCTGTGCACAGATCGGTGATTTCCGCAACTGAACGCCAGGGCGGATTCCGCAACCACAGGTCTTTACAGCGTGCGCCCCCAGGAGTACATTTCGACCCACACCGCGGCATCCCAACGCACGGGAAACACCGCTCCGGGGGGAGCAGGGATGACGCGAAGGGGGTGAGGTCGATGCGCGAGACGACAGCTCGGATGCTGACGCACGCGCAGCGCCTTCTGCTGTTCGCGCTCGGCCTCGGCTTGCTCTGGACTGCCGCCGCGATCCTGCTGCACACTCCCTCGGCCGGCGCCGCAGAAGACGACGACGGAGGCCTGCTCGGCGCGGCCACGTCGGTCGTCGAGGGCGCGACGGGCGCGGTCGACGAGGTCGCGGAGACGACCCTCGACACGGCCGCGACCGTCGTGGCACCGGTCGTCGAGACCGTCGCCGAACCGGTCGCCACACACGCCCCGGCCCCCGTCGCGAAGGTCGTCGCACCTGTGACCGAGGCCGCTCCCGACGTCGTCGCCCCGGTCGTCGAGACCGTGAAGCAGACCGTCAACACCGCCACCAGCACCGTCGACGGCGGCGCCGGGGAGGTCGCAGACACCGTCGAGACCGTTGTGAGCTCAGGCCCCGTCTCGAGCGTCACCAGCCCCGTCGTCGACCTCGTTTCAGACGTGCCGATCGTCGGAGACGTCGCCGAGGGCATCGGCCTCGGTGAGGCCATCGACGACACCGCGACGGTGATCGACTCGACCGTCGGCACCGTCGTCGTCGGAGACATCGTCGCCGACCCGGTGCCGCCCGTGGTCGTGATCCCCGAACTCGACACCCCGGTGATCCCGGCCGTTCCCGCACCGTCGGTGGACGCCCCGGCACTCATCGCCGCCGGCATCACCGCGGAAGAGACCTCAGCGGCCGTGACCACGGTCGCTGCCGCGATGGCGGCGGCCTGGTGGGCGCAGAACGGCTCGTGGGCGCCCTCGGCGCTCGCCACCGCCATGGGCGCCGCCGCGATCGCCGGCGCCGCCGCCACCCGCCTGCTGAGTCCGCACGGGGCCCCCGCCGGCACCCCCGGCGCCGCCGGGAACGGGAGCCTCGCGGCAGCATCCGCGGCGCAGCCGCCGGCCGGCATGCTCGGCGACACCTGGCGCAGCCTTCTTCTCGCGGGCCCGCCCCGCTCCCACGTCGACGACGCTCTGCCCGGAGCGCCGGTCTACGACACCGACTCGACTCCTGACTGACGGTATCGAGCCGCACCGTTCTGCGTGCGGCAGATGATCCGGCACGCCATCCGGCGTGCTGTCGATACCTCACTCAAGGAGTCTTTGAAATGCACACCATCGTCAAGCGTGCCCTGTGGGGCGCGCTCATCGGAGGAGGAATCTCCCTCCTCGGTGCCGGGGTCGCCCAGGCCGCCGACACATCCGGAGAAGACGGGCTGCTCTCGGGCACCCAGGCCCTCGTCGACGTCGACGCACCCATCACGGTGAGCGGAAACGCAATCTCGGTGCTCGGCGACTCGCACTCGGAGGGTGCCGACACCCAGGCGCCCGCACCGGCTCCCACCCCGGAGGCCTCCACCTCCGGCAGCGACGGCGCCGCATCCGGGTCGCAGGCGATCGTCACCGTCGAGGTGCCGATCACCGTCTCGGGCAACGCCGTCTCGGTCGCCGGCGACAGCCACTCCGACGGGGCGCACACCTCGTCGGGTGGCTCGTCGGGTTCGGCACCTGAGGCCTCCACCTCGGGGGATGACAGCGTGGCGGGCGGCACCCAGGGTGTCGTGTCGGTCGACGCGCCGGTCACCGTGAGCGGCAACGCCATCTCGGTGCTCGGCGACAGTGAGTCGACGGATGCCTCCACGGGCACCACCGGAAGCGGCACCAGTGGAGACGACACCGCGGCGAACACGTCGGGAGACGACAGCGTCGCCGGTGGCACCCAGGTCGTCGCTCCGGTCGAGGCGCCCGTGACGGTCGGCGGCAACGGCATCTCCGTCATCGGCGACAGCGAATCCACCGACGCCACCACCGGCAACAGCGGGGGACACGGCAGCGAGACCACCGGTGCCACTACCGGAGACGACAGCCTCCTCGGCGGAACCCAGGTCATCGCTCCGGTCGAAGCGCCCGTCACTGTCGGCGGTAACGGCATCTCCGTCATCGGCGACAGCCAGTCCACCGACGCCACCACCGGCAACGGCGGACACGGCAGCGAGACCACCGGCACCACCACCGGAGACGACAGCCTCCTCGGCGGCACCCAGGTCATCGCACCCATCGCGGCACCCGTGACGATCGGCGGCAACGCCATCTCCGTCATCGGCGACAGCGAATCGACCAACGCCACCACCGGCAACGGGGGCGGTTCGAACGGGGGAGACAGCACCACCGGCGGTTCGGACTCGATCCTCGGCGGCACCCGGGTGCTGCTGCCGATCGAGCTGCCGATCACGATCGGGGGGAACGCCATCTCGGTGATCGGCGACTCGGAGACGACCTCGCCGACGACGCCGGGTACGCCCGGCGACCCGACGGACCCGACCGACCCGACCGACCCGACCGACCCGACGGAACCGACCGACCCGACCGACCCGACCGACCCGACCGACCCGACCGAGCCGACGGACCCGACCGACCCCGGGACGCCCATCGATCCCGGTACGCCGGCCGGCCCGACGACACCCTCGACTCCGGTGACCCCGGCGTCGTCGGGTAGCCCGGTCACGGTGACGGCGATGCCGGCCGCGGCGGGTACCACGGCGGTCCTGGCCGCCACGGGCGGGCATGTCGCCGGCTGGGCGGCAGGTTTCGGCCTGCTGATGCTCCTCGCCGGCCTCGTGCTGGCACGTCGCCGGACGTCGATCAGCTGACCTGACCCGCTCCACCCGCACAAAAGCGGATGCCGCGGCCCCGAAACGGGACCGCGGCATCCGCGGTGCTCGGGCGAGGCCCGAAACAGCCTTACTTGGCGGCGACCACCTGGAGGGCGATCACGGCGGTCAGGTCGTCGCGCAGACGAACCGTGGCCTCGTGCTCGCCGACCGACTTGATCGGCGACGTGATGTGGATCTTGCGCTTGTCGAGGTCGCCGAGACCGGCGTCCTTGACGGCGTTGGCCACGTCGGTGGTCTTGACCGAACCGAACAGGCGACCCTCAGCGCCGGCCTTGACCGACAGCTTGACGGTGGCGGCCTCGAGGGCCGTCTTCAGCGCCACGGCCTCTTCGTGGTCGTGGATCGCGCGGGCGTCACGAGCAGCGCGGATCGACGCGACCTGCTTCTCGCCACCGCGGCTCCATGCCACTGCGAAACCCTGGGGAATGAGGAAGTTGCGGGCGTACCCGTTCTTGACCTCGACAACGTCACCGGCGCTACCCAGCCCGGAGACCTCGCTCGTGAGAATCAGCTTTGCCATCAGATACTCCTTAGCGGCCAGCGCCGGCGTAAGGCAGGAGCGCCATTTCGCGCGCGTTCTTGATCGCCTTGGCGATCAGACGCTGCTCCTGCACCGAGACACCGGTGATACGACGGGCACGGATCTTGCCGCGCTCGGAGATGAACTTGCGAAGCGTGGCGACGTCCTTGTAATCGATGACGCCCACGCGGATCGACTTCGCGGGAGCGGCGTTCTTCGCGCCCTTCCGCGGCTTGCGGCGGTCGCCGCTCGACTTTCCAGCCATGGTTTTCCTTTACGTGTGAATCTGAGTCAGGTTGCGGTACTCGATCAGAACGGCGTGTCGTCGCCGTACGAGGTACCGGGAGCGCTCCATGCGTCGGCGCCGCCCTGGTTCGACCCGGGGGTCGACCACGGCTCATCCGACACCTGCGGACGGGACTGTCCGCCGCCGCCTCCGCCGCCGCCACCCTGCGTGCGGGTGACCTGGGCGGTCGCGTAGCGCAGCGACGGGCCGATCTCGTCGACCTCGAGCTCGATCGCGGTGCGGTTGTTGCCCTCGCGGTCCTGGTAGGACCGCTGGCGCAGACGACCCTGGGCGATGACGCGCATGCCCTTGGTCATCGAACCGGCGACGTGCTCGGCGAAGTCGCGCCAGCAGGACGCGCGGAGGAACAGCGCTTCGCCGTCCTTCCACTCGTTCGCCTGGCGGTCGAAGGTGCGCGGCGTCGACGCGATCGTGAAGTTCGCGACGGGAAGTCCGTTCTGCGTGTAGCGCAGCTCCGGGTCGGCGGTCAGGTTGCCGACGACGGTGATGACGGTCTCACCGGCCATGAGCGTTACGCGTCCTTCTTGGCCTTCGCGGGAGCGGCAGCCTTGCGGGCGGCCTTCTCCTCGGAGCGCTTCTGCTCGGCGGCGACCAGAGCGATCGCTTCCTCAGCGCGCAGGACCTTGGTGCGCATGATGCGCTCGTCGAGCTTCAGCTGACGGTCGAGCTCCGACGTGGCCTCGCTCGACGCGGTGAAGTTGACGACGGCGTAGATGCCCTCGGTCTTCTTCTGGATCTCGTAAGCCAGACGGCGGCGGCCCCAGATGTCGACGTTGTCGATCGAGCCACCATCGTTGGTGATGACCTTCAGGAACTTGTCGAGGTTCGGGCCGACCTGGCGCTCGTCGACCTCGGGGTCCAGGATCACCATGAGTTCGTACTGATGCGTCACTTACCCACCTCCTTCGGACTAGAACGGCTGACGGGCATTTCCCATCAGCAGGAGGGTGTGTTGCACGTTGTCACGACACGCGGCATGGTGCGGCGCGCAGACAACCCTCCCATGGTACCGGATGTCGACGTGGCGGCCGAATCCGTCCTCGGCTGCGGTGCGCACCGTGCCCCGCACGCATCCTGAGTAGCGTGGGCGCCATGTCGTTCGACGCACGACCTCTCACCGGCCCCGTCGACCCCGCGGCCGTCCGGGCGCACGCCCACGCGATGCGGCAGGCGGTGGGGTCGGGGTGGAACGCCGGCCGGATCGGCACGGTGCTCGCCTTCGCCGTGATCGCCCTCGTGGTGACGCCCGTCTTCTTCACCATGTTCATCGCGATCGCCGTCGGGCTCGGCTCGCAGATCGGCTGGTGGGCGCTGCTGGTGATCGCGGTACCCGCCCTGGCGTTCTTCGGCGTCGCGGTCGCGCTCGGTCTCGGATTCTTCGGCGCGTGGCGGGGCACCCGCGAACGCCGCTACCGGCTCGACGCGTTCGCGCGGGCCAATCGGCTGCGCTACCTGCCGGGGATCGCCTCACCGCCCCTGCCGGGAATGATCTTCCGGCACGGTTCGTCACGGCGGTCCACCGACGTGGTGCGCGGCGAGCGGCCGCGCTTCGTGGAGTTCGGCAACTACCGCTACAGCACCGGGAGCGGCAAGAACCGCACCACCCACCGCTGGGGGTACGTCGCGGTCAAGCTCGACATCCCCCTCCCGCACATCGTGCTCGACGCGACGAGCAACAACGGGCTGTTCGGTTCGAACCTGCCGATGTCGTACCGCAAAGAGCAGCGGCTCAGCCTCGAGGGCGACTTCGACCGCTACTTCTCGCTGTTCTGCCCGCGCGGGTACGAAAGCGATGCGCTCTACCTGTTCACGCCCGACATCATGGCGAGATTCATCGACAGCGCCGCGGCACTGGATGTCGAGATCGTCGACGACTGGCTGTTCTTCTACACCAAGCGCGAGGCCGTGACCCTCGACCCGGCGAGCTGGGCATGGTTGTTCGGAGCGGTCGCGGCGATGCTCGACAAGCTCGCCCAGTGGGAGCGGTGGCGCGACGACCGGCTTCGGGCGGCCGCGACCTCCTCGTCTCACCCGGGCCCGACGGGTCCGTCAGAGAGCGCGTCGGCGACCGATCCCGCGGCGATGCCCGCCTCCGTCGTCGCCGAGCCCTCGGATGCCCCGGGTGCCCCGGCGGCGGCAGGGCACACCGCCGTTCACGCGGCCACCCCCTTCGACGCGCCGCCCGGGGTCCTCGGACCCCCTCCCGGCGTCGCCCCGCCGGGCCGGCGGTTGAGCACCGGGGTGCGCCGGTCGACGATCATCCTCATCGCGATCATCGTGGGCTGGTGGGCGCTGACGTGGGTGCTACCCCTGCTTTTCGCCTGGTAGCGCCGCCCCCGGTCCGGAACCGTCGCGGGCGTTGAGCTCACCCGCGGGCGTCGGCGCGCTGACCGCGCGCTGGTCATCCATCCGCACGCGCTGCAGGGGAAGTGCCTCGGGGAACTCGTTGCGCACCCACACCGCGAGCTTCTCGCGCACCAGGCAGCGCAACGACCACATCTTGTCCGAATCCGCCGCACTGACCATGATCCGCACCTGCAGCAGTCCACCCACCGCGTCGGTGACCACGACGCCGCTGCCCACACCGTCCCACAGGTCGGTTTCGGCGAGGACCCGGTCGAGCTCCTTGCGCATCGCATCCACATCGACCCGCCAGTCCAGGTCGAAGTACACCGTTCCCAGCAGAGCCTTGCCGAGCTTGGTCCAGTTCTCGAACGGGGTGGTGGTGAAGTAGGTGCACGGCAGCACGAGGGTGCGCTGATCCCACACCTCGAGCACGACGTAGCTGAGGGTGATCTCGCGGATCTTGCCCCACTCGCCCTGGACGACCACGACATCGCCGACGCGGATCGCTTCGCTGAAGGCCAGCTGCACCCCGGCGAACAGGTTTCCGAGGATCGACTGGGCCGCGAGACCGGCGACGATGGATGCGACACCGGCCGAGGCGAGCACACTGGCCCCGACAGCGCGCACCTGATCGAAGGTCATGAGGATCGCGCCGAGCGCGAAGATGACGATCACCGCCACCACGAGGCGCCGGATGATCTGCAGCTGCGTGCGGGCCTTCCGTGCCGAGAAACTCTCGCTCTCGGTCAGCTTGTAGCGCTTGGTGCCGCTGTCGACGAAGAAGAGGAACACCTGCGCGAGCAGCCACGCCGACGACGCGATGAGCGAGATGCCCAGGACGTGCTGCACCCCGGTCCGCAGATCGTCCCCGGGCAGGGCGATGGTCGCGACGAAGATCGAGATGATCAGGATGGTCGTGCGGAACGGCCACGCGAGTCGCTGATGAAGATCGTGCGCCCACGGCATCCGCCGGCCGACGAGGGAGAGGATGATCGCCACCACGATCGCGATGCCGATCGCGATGCCCACCGCGATCGCGAGAGCCATGCTGAACCCGGTCCACGTGCGCCAACCCTCCTGCAGGGCCTCCGTCACGTTCTCGCCGAGGTTGTCGTCGTCGGTGGTGAGGAACACACCACTCCCTTCCGTCGTGTGCCTCCACGGTAGGCACCCGCCGGTGGCGCGGGGCAAATCGACGCGGGTTCTCTGACCGATCACTCAGGCGCGGCGGCGGCGCAAGACGCGACCGATGAGCGGACCGAGGACCAGCAGGAACAGGGCGCCGTACCCGATGGCGGGGACGATGATGCTCACCACGAGGGCGACCACGAACAGGGCGGTCACGACCCATCCGTCGACCAGTTCTTCCCGCATCGACACCGCCGGCTGCCGGCGCAGCTCGGGATGCCGTGAGAGATAGAGGCGGGTGAATCCGAGCACAGCCGAGGTCGTCGTCAAGTTGCCGATGTAGACGACGAGCTGCAGGGCCCCCTCGGCGAACGCGGTCGTGATGGCCGTCGCCACCGGCATCCACACGATCGTGAACATCCACAGCACCGTGAGCCACAGGACGGCGCCGTCCACACGCTCGACCGGGGCGAACAGGCGGTGGTGCACGAGCCAGAAGTTCGCGATGAGGACGAAACTGAGCCCGAACGCCAGCAGCGCCGGCCACTCGTCCACGAACCATGCCGCCAGTGACCCGTGCTCGGACCCGGCGTCGCTCACGCTTTCCATGAGCGGCAGGATGAGCAACGTCATCGCGATCGCGACGACCGCGTCGGTGAACGCCTTCAGACGTTCCGCGCTGGGAAGCGCCCGCGTGTCACGGGACGGTGCGGCCTCACCCATGCGCACACGGTAGCGCAGGCGTGTGCGGCATCCGCAAGGGTCACGTGGCCGCCGGCCCCAGGCCGAATGCCTCCAGCTCGGGCGGGGTCAGCATCCGCGACCGGATGATGAACCGCTTGCCCGTGGGCCCCTCGACGCTGAACCCCGCCCCGCGCCCGGGGACCGCGTCGATGGTGATGTGCGTGTACTTCCAGTACTCGAACTGGGCTTCGGAGATGTACACCTCGATGGGGTCGTCCAGGCCCACGTGGAGGGATCCGAGATGGACGTCCGAGGGGCCGGTGAGGAACATCCCGACGGGGTAGCACATGGGGGCGCTGCCGTCGCAGCATCCGCCCGACTGGTGGAACATCAGCGGGCCGTGCGTGCCCGTCAGCTCGCGCAGCAGCCCCGCGGCCTCGTCGGTCACCGCCACCCGGCTGTACGTCGTCGTCTCTGCCATCGCCTTCTCCTGTCCTTCGGGATGTGTGACCGGGGTGGGGTGAGCCCTTACTCAGGCTGGGGAGCCGGATTCGGACACCGAACCGGCCGCCCACCTGCCTTCAGCCTGAGTTAGGGCTCACCCGTCGTGGCGAGGGTGACTCAGAAGAAGCCCATCGCGCCTTCCGCGTACGAGACCAGCAGGTTCTTCGTCTGCTGGTAGTGGTCGAGCATCTTCAGGTGGTTCTCGCGACCGATGCCGGACTGCTTGTACCCGCCGAACGCGGCGTGCGCGGGGTACTGGTGGTACGTGTTCGTCCACACGCGACCGGCCTCGATGGCACGGCCGGCCTTGTAGGCGGTGTCGCCGGATCGGCTCCACACCCCGGCGCCGAGGCCGTAGAGGGTGTCGTTGGCGATCGAGATGGCATCGTCGAAGTCGTCGAACGAGGTCACCGAGACGACCGGTCCGAAGATCTCCTCCTGGAAGATGCGCATGTCGTTCGACCCCTCGAACACGGTCGGGGCGACGTAGTAGCCCTCGCTGAGGTCGCCGCCGAGGTCGACCCGCTCGCCCCCGGTGAGCAGCTTCGCGCCACCGGCCTTGCCGATGTCGATGTAGCTGAGGATCTTCTCGAGCTGGTCGTTCGAGGCCTGCGCGCCGATCATCGTGTCGGGGTCGAGCGGATTGCCCTGCGTGATCTTGCCGACCCGGTCGAGGCTGTCACCGAGGAACCGGTCGTAGATCGACCGCTGGATGAGCCCGCGCGAGGGACACGTGCACACCTCGCCCTGGTTGAGGGCGAACATCGTGAAGCCCTCGAGCGCCTTGTCGTAGTAGGCGTCTTCGGTGCTCTGCGCGACGTCTTCGAAGAACACGTTCGCGGACTTGCCCCCGAGCTCGAGGGTCACGGGGATGAGGTTCTGCGAGGCGTATTGCATGATCAGGCGCCCGGTGGTGGTCTCGCCCGTGAAGGCGACCTTTCGGATGCGCTTGTGCTGCGCGAGCGGGGCCCCGGCTTCGATGCCGAACCCGTTGACGATGTTCACGACACCGGCCGGCAGCAGGTCGCCGATGATGTCGAACAGGAACAGGATGGATGCGGGCGTCTGCTCGGCCGGCTTCAGCACCACACAGTTGCCGGCGGCGAGCGCCGGGGCGAGCTTCCACGTGGCCATGAGGATGGGGAAGTTCCACGGGATGATCTGGCCGACGACACCCAGCGGCTCGTTGAAGTGGTACGCGACGGTGTTCTCGTCGAGCTGGCTGAGCGACCCCTCCTGCGCGCGGAGCACGCCGGCGAAGTAGCGGAAGTGATCGACGGCGAGCGGGATGTCGGCGGCGAGCGTCTCGCGGACCGGCTTGCCGTTCTCCCACGTCTCGGCGACGGCGATCATCTCGAGGTTCTGCTCGATGCGGTCGGCGATCTTGTTGAGCACGACGGCGCGTTCGGCGGGAGTCGTGCGCTTCCACGACTCGAACGCCTTCCACGCGACCTCCACGGCCCGGTCGATGTCTTCGACGGTGCCGCGGCCGACCTCGCAGAACGGTTTTCCGTTGACGGGGGAGATGTTCTCGAAGTACTGGCCCTTCACGGGCTCGACGAACTCTCCACCGATGTAGTGGCCGTAGCGGGAACGGTAATCGGCGAGGGATCCTCGCTGACCGGGGGCGGCGTAGACGCTCGAGACGCCTTCTTCGACGATGGTCATAGTCCTGTCTCCTTCGACTGGCTGCGCGACGGACGCTGTCGCAACGTGTCGTCGACGGTAGGCCGCGCAACGTTGCATTCGGTTGCGACGGCAGCGTCGGGCCGCGCGTCAGGGCGTCAGACGGTCGAGGCGCGCGACGAGACCGGCGCGTTTGGGCGAACGCGCCGGGAGCATCTCGAGGCACATGCGGAGCACCTCGGCGTCCTCGACGCCCTCCTCGGTCTCGGCGTAGGCCAGGAGCACGTCGACCCCGGCGTCTTCGATGAGCGCTTCGCGCAGTGCCGCGCTGACAGAGGCTCGCAGCTGCTCCACTCCCGGAGCCACCGAGTCCGGCAGCACCGTGCCGACGTAGGCGGCGAGCGCGACGCGGTGGGCGCCACGGTCGAGGAGGGAGACGACGTGCTGCGCGTCGGTGTCGAGATCGACCGTGAGCCGGTACGGGCGTGACGCCGGCACGAGCGAGGGCGCCACGGCCTCGAGCACTTTGCGCAGTCGCACCATCTCGGGCCGCAGGGTGTCCGTCGCACCGTCGCCGTACACGAGCTCGCCCAGTGCGCCGGCGGACAGGCCCGCGCGATGGGTGGCGAGCATGAGGAGGATCTCGGCATGGCGCGCGCTCAGTTCCACCGACGCGGTGGGGTCGGCCGGGTCTCCGGTCTCCAGCACCGCCCGGTCGCGGCCGAGCACGCGGAGCATGGCGCGGACGGGGGTGCGCCGCGTCCGACGCGGGGCCGGTGTCTCGGTCCGCTGCCGCAGCCGCGCCACGAGCAGTTCGCTCTCGATCGCGCGCGCGGTCGCATCCACGAGCAGCTGCGCCTGCGGGGTGACGGCCTCGACGCCGCCGGTCACATCGATCACGCCCAGCAGTCGCCGCGTCTCGGGATCATGCAAAGGCGCCGCCGTGCACGACCACGGTTGCACCAGGCGGTTGTAGTGCTCCGCCCCGTGGATCTGCACCGAGCGGTCCAGCCGCAGCGCCGTGCCGGGGGCGGCGGTGCCCACGGCATCCTCCGACCAGTTCGCCCCCTCCACGAAGCCCATGTCGCCGGTGCGATGACGGATGTCGTGATCGCCCTCGACCCAGAGCAGGCGACCCGACGCGTCGCCGACGGCGACGACGACCCCCGAGGCAGCCGCCTCGCCCGGAAGCAGCAGCCCGCGAACCATGTCCATCACGGTCGCCAGCGGGTGCGCGCGACGGTATTCCTCGAGCTCTTCGGGGGAGAGGTCCATCGGAGGGAGGCCTTCGGCACCGACGAGGGAGGCCAGCGAGCGTTCCCAGGAATCGCGCACCAGCGGTCGCACGTCGGCGAGGCGGGTGTCGCCGGGGTTGCCGGCCACGAGCTCCTCGTGGGCACGTTCGATGAGCAGGCGGGACGTCTCGGGTGAGACCCCGCGCTGGCGCGACCACGCAGAGGACATCCGGCTCCGATCGGCGATGGAGGAGCGTACCGCCAGTGTAGGTCGCGGGTCGAGCCGGGTCACCCCCCTCGCATGATCCCGCCGGCGATGACACGGTGAGACAGACCCTCAACCCCGAGAAATGAGGAGGATCCATGAAAGCCGTCCAGTACCGCGAGATCGGTAAAGGCCCCGAGGTCGTCGAGATCGACACCCCCGAACCCGGGCCGGGCCAGATCCGGTTGAAAGTCACCGCTGCCGGCCTGTGCCACTCCGACTGGTTCCTGATGGACCTGCCCGAGGACCAGTACGCCTATCCGCTGCCCCTCACCCTCGGCCACGAGGGCGTCGGGGTCGTGGACATGCTCGGCGACGGCGTCGAGGGAGTCGAACTGGGCGGGTCGTACGCCATCTACGGTCCGTGGGGGTGCGGCCAGTGCCACGCGTGTTCGCAGGGCGCCGAGAACTACTGCCCGCACGCCGCGGAGATGGGCATCGCCCCTCCTGGCCTCGGCGCGCCCGGCGCCATGGCCGAGTACGTCATCGTCGACGACAAGCGTCACCTGATTCCGCTGGGCGATCTCGATCCGGTCGAGACCGTCTCGCTCACCGACGCCGGTCTCACGCCGTATCACGCCATCACCGCCGCCGAGCACAAGCTGCGCCCGGGATCGTTCGCCGTCGTCATTGGCGTCGGCGGGCTCGGTCACGTGGGCGTTCAGATCATCCGCGCGATCAGCGGGGCCAACGTCATCGCCCTCGACGTCAGCGAGGAGAAGCTGGAGCTGGCCACCGAGGTCGGCGCGCACCACACCGTGATCTCCGACGAGAACGCCGCCGAGCGCATCCGCGAGATCACCGGGGGCCTCGGCGCCGATGCGGTGTTCGACTTCGTCGGTGCGCAGCCGACGCTGGACCTCTCGCGCAGCGTCGTCGCCGTCGACGGGTACATCCACATCGTCGGCATCGGCGGCGGCACCCTCGCGACCGGCTTCTTCTCGACGCCGTTCGGCGCCGCGGTGCGCGCGCCGTACTGGGGCACACGCGCCGAGCTGCGCGAGGTGCTCGACCTGGCCCGCAGCGGGTCGGTCGGCGTGCACGTCGAGCGCTACGGCATCGACGACGCCGTCGACGCGTACGCCAAGCTGCACGAGGGCACCGTGCGCGGCCGCGCCGTGGTCGTGCCGAACGACGCCTGACCCGGGTCTCCGGCGATCGGCCCGCGCTCTCGCTCGAGGGTGCGGGCCGATGTCGTCAGGAGCGGGCGGCCCACCAGGCGCGCAGGCGCTCCTCCGCGGCTTCGGGCCCGATGAGGCCCTCGTCGAGCCGGATGTCGAGCAGGAAGCGGTACGCCTCACCCACCTCGCGGCCGGGTCTGATGCCCAGGACCTCCTGGATGCGGTTGCCGTCGAGCTCGGGACGCATCGCGTCGAGCTCCTCCTGCTCGGCAAGCGCTGCGATCCGGCGCTCGATGTCGTCGTACGCCGTCGCGAGCCGGTTCGCCTTCCGCCGGTTGCGGGTGGTCACATCGGCCCGGGTGAGGATGTGCAGCCGCTCGAGCTCCGCATCCGCGTCGCGCACGTAGCGCCGCACGGCGGCGTCCGTCCACGCCCCCTCGGCGTAGCCGAAGAACCGCAGGTGCAGTTCGATCAGACGGCACACCGTCTTGGTGGTGTCGGAGTCGAAGCGGAGCGCGTTGAGGCGCTTCTTCGCCATGCGCGCGCCCTTGATGTCGTGGTGGTGGAAGGTCACCGCGCCACCGGGCTCGAGGCGCCGCGTGGCGGGCTTGCCGATGTCGTGCAGGAGGGCCGCCAGGC
Source organism: Microbacterium xanthum (assembly GCF_034531355.1). Classification (NCBI taxonomy): domain Bacteria; kingdom Bacillati; phylum Actinomycetota; class Actinomycetes; order Micrococcales; family Microbacteriaceae; genus Microbacterium; species Microbacterium xanthum. The sequence continues at coordinate 899,362 of NZ_JAWHUE010000001.1, read as the reverse complement.
GCAGCGGCACATCCGGGGCAGCCCCCGGGTGACGCGCCTTCTCGAGGTCGATCGTCTGCCGGACGACCGTGAGCGAATGCTCGTAGACGTCCTTGTGGTGGTGATGCTCGTCGACCTCGAGTCGCAGTGCCGGAACCTCCGGAAGGAACTCCGCCATCAAGCCGGTGTCGACCAGCAGTCTGATGCCGCGGACCGGGTCGTCGGTGCCGAGCAGGCGCACCATCTCACCCTGCACCCGCTCCGGGCTGACGATGCGCAACGTCTCGCGCAGCTCGGACATCGCCTCTGCGGTGCCCGGATCGACCTCGAACTCCAGCTGCGAGGCGAAGCGGGCGGCCCGCAGCATGCGCAGCGGGTCGTCCCCGAAGCTCACGTGCGGGTCGATGGGGGTGCGCAGGCGCCCGGCGAGCAGGTCTTCGACGCCGCCGGTCGGGTCGACGAGCGTGCGCTGAGGCACCCGCATCGCCATCGCGTTGACCGTGAAATCCCGCCGCACCAGGTCGCCGTCCAGGCTGTCGCCGAAAGCGACGACGGGCTTGCGGGTGGTCCCGTCGTAGCTGTCGGCGCGGTACGTGGTCACCTCGACCTGTTCGCCGCGGACTCGTGCGCCGATCGTGCCGAACTCCCGTCCGACATCCCACTGCGCGGTGCTGATCGGCGTGATGATCCGCAGGATCTCGTCGGGATGCGCGTCGGTGGTGAAGTCGAGGTCGTGCACGGGGCGGTCCAGCAGCGCATCGCGGACGGGCCCGCCGACGATCGCCAGTTCGCGCCCCGCGGCGGCGAAGGCGTCGGCGAGCGTGGCGACGATCGGAGACTCGGCGAGCGCGCCGAGGCGCGCGACACCCTCGGCCATGTTCAGCATGGACTCGAGCCTACCGATGCGATTCGCGACCTCCGTCAGTCCACGACGGCGAGGAACCCGGTGACGATCAGTTCTCGGACCCGGGGGAGGAGATCCTCCTGGAGGCTCGCGGCGTCGACCTCGAGCAGCTGGGCGATGGCGCCGATCAGCACGCCGACGGCCAGGTCGCCGTCGCACGCGCCCACGAGAGCCGCAAGTCCGGGATCCACCGACAGGGCCCGGCCGTAGCCCCCGCCCTGGCGCAGTTCGATGACCATCGGATCTTCGGCGCCGGGCATATGGTGGCGGGCTTCGGTGACATCCGGTGCGGTGCGCAGCACGCACGCGGCAAGGTCGGCGTCGCCGAGACCGGCGATGCGGTCATGGGCCTCCAGAGCCCCGGCGATGTGCCCGCCGATCGCCCGCGCTCCGAGCGCCGTGCCCACCCGCTCGTATCGGGAGAGGGTCGGCCGGCCCACCGCGCGGCGCAGGAGCACCGACCCGAAGCCGACCGCCGTCACCCCGCGCGCGTCGAAGTCGTCCAGCCACGCATCCAGCAGCCGGGCGAAGCGGTCGCCGGTGGGCACCGTGCCGCCGTCGCGAATCCACAGTTCGGCGTAGGCGAGCGGGTCGAGCTGTTCGCGTTCGACGACCCACGCATCCAGCGGCACCGGCGAGGCGGCCACCCAGTCGCGTACCCGCTCGAGCCCGTCCACGCCGTCACGGGTCTCCCAGTTGCCGAGGAACTGCGCCACCCCGCCGGGTTCGAGCACCTCGCCGACGCCGGTCACGACCGCCTCGACCAGGGCGTCGCCGACGAGACCGCCATCGCGGTACTCGTAGGCGGGAACGCCGGCCGCACGAGGGGTGATCACAAACGGCGGATTCGACACGACCCGGTCGAATCTCTCGCCCGCGACCGGGTCGAAAAGGTTGCCGACCCGGGTCTCGATGCCCTCGACACCGTTCAACAGCGCGTTCAGCCGGGTGAAGCGCACCGCGCCTTCGGAGATGTCGGTGGCCACAACGGTGTCGGCGAAACGGCGTGCCCGAAGGGCTTGGATGCCGCATCCGGTGCCGAGGTCGAGCACGCGCGCCGCGGGTGTCGGCACCTGCAGGGCAGCAAGTGTCCGTGAGGCCCCGCCGACACCCAGCACGTGGTCTTCGGGGAGCGTGCCGCCCCTCGCCATCTCGTCGAGGTCGCTCGCGATCCACCACTCGCCCTCGCCGGTGTCGTCGGCGAAGGACTGCGGTCGCAGCACCGCGGCGGGGTGCACGGTCTCGCCGTGCGCGGTGGCCAGTCCGAGACGTTCGAGTCCCTCGACGCCGCACCGCGGAAGAGCCGCCGCGACGTCCGCTGTCGGCTGGTGCGCCCCCAGGGCGAACAGGCGGCCCAGCACCGCGAGCGGGTCGGTGCGGTCGCCGAGCGCACGCAGAGCGGGGGCGCGCAGCTCCCGCCCGGTCGCGTCGTCCGCGCTCTCGCCCCACGCCGCACGGAGGTTCTCGGACGTGAATCCGACGCCGCGCAGGTCGTCGGCGAGAGCGGCGCACGTGGCGGGATCGGGTTCAGGCAGCATCCCTTCATTCAACCCCGTCACGCCCACCGCCGGGCAGATGCGCGGCACGGCTCCCAGGGGACTGCAGGAGCGAACCGTAGAATCGCACCGATCGTGCGGGCGTGACCGCGCGGGAGCTCCCCATGACCGACACCGTTTCCTCTTCGCGCGCCACGCGCACGCCCCGCCGCCGCGCCGCGCGCGCCGGGACAGCCGACGCGACCCTCGACGCCGCGGGTCGCAGGGCGGCGGGCCTCGGTCTCGTGGCCGTGACCGCTGCTGCCCTGTGCGGATCCGTCCTGTTGGCGCCGACCCCCGCGTCGGCGGCACCGGTCGAACCCGAACCGGAGGTGTCCGACGCCCCCGCATTGAGCGGGGACGTCTCGTACGTGATGGCGCCCGCCGGCAACGGGATCCTCGATGACGGTGACGCGCTCACGGTGTCGTTCGTCGTCGACAACGGCACCCTCGAAGCCCTCGCCGCGGTCGACGTCTCCCTCGGCCTGGCCGACGACGCTCTCTCGAGCCGCAGCTCGCTCACCTCGTGGCTCGACGGAGAGTCCGCTGCGCGCACCGAGGAGATCGGCACAACCTCGTTCGGAGCCACCCTTTCCGGTGCCGAGCAGACCGGCAGGCTCACGATCGATGCCGACGACGAGGCCCTCGCCGACCGCCAGCCCGGCGTGTACCCGCTGGCGGCCACCTTCACCGTCGGCGACGACGAGGTGGAGGTGCGCAGCGCCGTCACGGTCCCCGACGACGAAGGGGCGACCCCGCTGACGGTCATCGTGCCGATCACCGCACCCGCCATCGACACCGCCGTGCTCAGCGCCGCGCAGCTGGAGGAGCTCACCGTCGAGGGCGGCTCCCTCGCGTCGCAGCTGGATGCGGTGGCGGGCACGCCCGTCGTCCTGGCGATCGACCCGGCGATCCTCGCTTCGATCCGGCTGCTCGGATCGTCCGCGCCACCGTCGGCTCGGGAGTGGCTCGACGATCTCCAAGCCCTGCCGAACGCGCGCTTCGCCCTGCAGTACGGCGATGCCGACGTCACCGCGCAGGTCGAGGCCGGCTTCGACGACCTGCTCGAGCCGGGGTCGCTGACCGCGCTCATGCGCGATGAGGACTTCCCCGTCCCCGCCGAGCGGCCAGAGCCCGACGCGACCGACACGCCCTCGCCCACTCCGTCGCCGTCCGTCTCCGACACCGGGGAAGCCGACGCGACAGACGACGACCTGCCGTCGCTCGAGGAGCTGCTCGATGTGGATGCGGCCTACCCCGAGATCCTGTGGCCCGCGACAGGCACGGGCGGCGCATCCGTCGCCGACGCCCTCGCCGGCGGAGGCGACGGCACCCCTCCCCTCCTCCTCACCGCGTCGGACCTCGTCTCGGGAGGGGGTGCGACCGCATCCGCCCGGGCGTCGGCCACCGACACGCAGGTGCTGGTGTACGACAGCGACATCTCCCGCGAACTGCACGCCGCCTCCGTGCAGGACGACACCACGCTGCGAGCCGAACCGCTCGCCGCCGCCAGCGCCTACCTGCACGTCGCCGCCGACGACGCCGGCGACGATCCGCTGCTGGTCACGGTCGACCGCGCCGCCGACGCTCGGTCGCGCCTGGCGCTCCGCGCGGCGATCCTCGCCGCCACCCAGGCCCCCTCGACCGCGGCGTCGACCATCGCCGGGCTGATCGCCACCACGCCGGCTCCGGTCCAGCTGCTCGGCGGCCTCCCCGACGAGGAACGGGCATATGCCGCATCAGACATGCATGCGGACGAGGTCGGCCTGGCGCAGTTCGCCACCGTGCTCGACGAACCCTCGCTCCTCACCGGACCGAACCGCAACGAGATCCTGCAGGTGCTCGGCAACGCGTGGCGGGGCGAGGACACGTGGCCCGCGGTCGTCGCCGAACAGCGCATGGGGACGACGCGCACGATCGACTCGGTGGGGTTGCTGCCGCCGAGCACCATCCAGCTGCTCGGTTCGACCTCCACCCTCCCGGTGTGGGTCAGGAACGACCTGCCCTACCCGGTGAACCTCACCCTCTCGGCCCGGCCCGACGACCTGCGCCTCGATGTCGAGGACACGGTCACCGTCGTCGCGAGCCCCGCATCCAATACCCGCATCGAGGTCCCCGTCGAGGCGCGGATCGGCAACGGTGAGGTCGATGTCGCCCTCGAACTGCGCAGCCCCGTCGGTGTGCAGATCGGCTCCGCGGAGCGCGTGGAAGTCTATGTGCGCGCGGAATGGGAGGGGATCGGCATCACGGCCCTCGCGATTCTGGTCGGCGGTCTGCTCATCGTCGGTCTGGTCCGCACGATCCGCCACCGGCGACGCGGCGGTCCCGACGCCTCCGCCGCCGCGTCCGACACCGCCCCGGAGGCGGATCGATGAGCGGTATCGGCCGCGCCAGCGTCCTGATCGGCGCCGGCACCGTCGTCTCGCGACTCACCGGGCTGCTTCGCACCGTCGTTCTCGTCGCCGCCGTCGGATCCGTCCCGAGCGCGGCCGCCGACGCCTTCGCCGTCGCCAATCAGCTGCCGAACAACATCTACGCGATCATCTCGGCCGGTCTGCTCAGCGCCGTCGTCGTGCCGCAGATCGTGAAGGCCGCGGCGCACGCCGACGGCGGGAGCGCGTTCGTCTCGAAGCTGTTCACGCTCGGCACGGTCGGTCTCTTGGTGACAACGGCGGCGGCCACGGCCGCGGCCCCCTGGCTGGTGCAGCTGTACGCACCGGAGTATTCACCGGAGCAGACGGCGCTCGCCACCGCCTTCGCCTACTGGTGCCTGCCACAGGTGTTCTTCTACGGCCTGTATGCGCTGGTGGGTGAGACGCTCAACGCCCGACGGGTCTACGGCCCGTTCACCTGGGCCCCGATCGTCAACAACGTCGTCTCGATCGTCGGCTTCCTGGCCTTCATCGCCCTGTTCAGCGGGCCGGTCACCGACGTGGCCGGGTGGACACCCGACATGATCGCCCTGCTGGCCGGAACAGCGACGACCGGGATCGTCGTGCAAGCGGCTCTCCTGCTGGTCTTCTGGCGTTCGGCGAAACTGCGCGTGCGACCCGATTTCCGCTGGAAGGGCGTGGGGCTCGGTCAGATCGGCCGCCTCGCCGGGTGGACCTTCCTGATGATGCTCGCCGGCCAGCTGGCCGGTCTCGTGCAGACCCGCGTGCTCTCCGAGGCATCCAACGACGGTCCGTCGGTGTTCGCGTTCCAGAACGCGTGGCTGCTGTTCATGCTCCCGTACTCCATCATCGTGTTGTCGATCGGAACGCCGTATTACACCCGGCTGAGCGAGCACGCCACAGCAGGGCGCGACGGCGAGGTGCGCGACGACATCGTCAGCAGCATCCGCACCCTCGGCCTGTTCGTCGTGCTGGCGACTGCGGCGCTGGCCGTCGCGGCGGTCCCCGCGAGCCGCATCTTCACCAATGACGCCGCCGGGGCCCTGCAAGCGGCCCCCGTGCTCCTCGCGTTCCTCGTGTGTCTCGTGCCGCTCTCGGTGCTCTTCGTCATCCAGCGCACGTTCTACGCCTACGACGACACCCGAACCCCGTTCTTGTTCACCGTCGCACAGGTCGTCCTGGTGATCGCCGGCGCACTCGTATCGGCCGCCCTCGTCGACGCCGAGGTGATCCGGCTGCCGCAGCTGGCCGCATCCGTCGCCCTCACCCAGTCCCTCGCCTCAGTGGTGCAAGTCATCCTCGCGACATGGCTGCTCCAGCGCCGACTGGGAGGCCTCCGGGTGGGGGAGTGGATGCTGTCCCTCGCCCGTTTCGTGCTGGCCGCGATCCCTGCCGGTGCCGCCGGCTGGGGCATCTACCTGCTCCTCGGAGGAGAGGCCGGGTGGACCACATCCAATCCGCTTCTCGCTGCGATCGGCACCGGGATCATCGGCCTCGGGGTGTCGGTCGTGTACGTCGCGATGCTCGCGGTCCTGCGCGCACCCGAACTGCAGACCGCCATGGGTCTGGTGCGACGTTTCCTGCCCGGCGGCCGCTGAGGGACCCCGCACCTGCCGTTCACCTTCGGGGAATTCCGTGCCGTTACCATGTGTTGTCACTGCCGGCACCACAACGAAGGAGGCGCAGTGCGTCAGGTCATCATCATCGGCTCGGGTCCCGCGGGTTACACGGCGGCGATCTACGCCGCGCGGGCGAACCTCGAGCCCCTCGTCGTCGCCAGCTCGGTCGAAGCCGGTGGCGAACTCATGAACACCACCGAGGTGGAGAATTTCCCCGGGTTCCCCGAAGGCATCATGGGCCCCGACCTCATGGCGAAGATGCAGGAGCAGGCGGAGAAGTTCGGGGCTGAAGTCCTGTACGACGACGTCGTCGAGCTCGACATCACGGGGCGCACCAAGAAGGTCACTCTCGGCAGCGGAAAGTCGTACGAAGCCGACTCGATCGTCTTCGCCACCGGTTCGGCGCCGCGCAAGATCGGCATCGAAGGCGAGCAGCGCCTCTCCGGCCGCGGGGTCTCGTACTGCGCGACCTGCGACGGCTTCTTCTTCCGCGAGCGCGAGATCGCCGTCGTCGGCGGTGGTGACTCCGCCATCGAAGAGGCGACGTTCCTGACCAAGTTCGCGTCGAAGGTCTACGTGATCCACCGCCGCGACGAGTTGCGCGCATCCAAGATCATGCAGGAGCGTGCCTTCAACAACGACAAGATCGAGTTCGTCTGGAACAGCCAGGTCGTCGACGTCCTCGGCGACGATGCGGTCTCGGGCGTCGTGCTCGAAGACACCGTCGACGGCAGCCGTCGCGAGCTCGCCCTGCAGGGACTGTTCGTCGCGATCGGGCACAACCCGCGTACGCACCTCGTCCACGGCACGCTCGACCTCACCGAGGCCGGCACGGTGTGGGTCGACGGTCGCTCCTCGCGCACCTCGGTTCCGGGCGTCTTCGCCGCCGGCGATGTCATCGACCCGACCTACCGCCAGGCCGTCACCGCGGCCGGCAGCGGGACGATCGCCGCATTGGATGTCGAGCACTACCTCGCTGCACTCGGTGAGGCAGGCGCACCCGACGCCGACGCGGACCCCATCGAGGACCGTCCCGGCGCGGACGATGAGGCTCCCCTCGAGGCCGCGGAACAATCCCCCGCTGTCGCACGTTGACCTGATAGACGCAAGAAAACCCCTGAAGGAGAGTGGAAATGACCGCCAAGGCGACCACGTCGGCGACCTTTGAGCAGGACGTCCTGCAGGCCGACGGCCCCGTGCTCGTGGACTTCTGGGCAGAGTGGTGCGGCCCGTGTCGCATGGTCTCGCCCGTCCTCGACGAGATCCAGTCGGAGAACGCCGACAAGATCACCGTCCTCAAGCTCAACGTCGACGAGAACCCGGACCTCGCGATGAAGTATCAGATCACGTCGATCCCGGCGATGAAGGTCTTCCACGGTGGCGAGGTGAAGTCCACCATCATCGGTGCGAAGCCGAAGTTCGCCCTCGAGCAGGACCTCGCCGAGTTCCTCAAGTAACGACGTCGTCCTCGGACGCTGAAAACCCCGTCGCCCCTTCGGGACGGCGGGGTTTTCGTCTGCGCGCGGCTCGACGCAAGCAGCTCTTGTGGGGCCGGAAGGCAGCGCTCAGGAAGCGTCGGCGTGAGCGGATGCGTCCCACCGACGGTGTTTCTCCTCGCCCAAGAGCCGCCACACCGCCTTCGTCAGGGGCGGGTAATCCAGCGCGATCTGGCGAAGCACTCGATAGTGCCGAGCTTGAGAGGGCCGCACGCCACCGTTGGCGGCGATGTTCTCCGCACGGAGGGTCAGAACGACCAGTTCATCGACCGTGGGGAGGTCTTCCATGAAGTCCCACGGGTCTTCACCGCCGTGGAGTCGTTCGTCGACGAGGACGGACAGTTCGTCCGCCGCCTCCGCGCGCAGCAGCTCCAGACTGGCTCGGCGCGGGGTGTTCTCGTCGTGCGTCACCTATCCAGGGTACGCCGCGAGACCGACATCGGCACGATCGCGTCGGGGGTGTGGAGAAGGCGATCAGGGAGTGGTGCCGAAGCCGTCCTCACCGAGGTCCTGGAGGATGCGATTGAGGTCCTGGATGCTGGCGAAATCGATGTTGATCTGCCCTTTTCGCATGCCGAGGCTGACCTTCACTCGCGTGTTGAGGCGATCTCCGAGACGCTCAGCGACCTCGTCGAGATACGCCTTGCGTGCTCCGGCCTGCGGTTTCGTTCCGGTACCCGACGATGGCCCTGTGGACTTGGCTGCGGCTTCTGCCGCGCGCACCGAGAGGTCCTCGTTGACGATCTTGTCGGAGAGCTTCTGCATCGACTCGGGGGTGTCCAACGAAAGGATGGCGCGGGCGTGTCCGGCGCTGAGGACGCCGGCGGCGACTCGTTGCTGCACGGGGACGGGGAGTTTCAGCAGACGGATGGTGTTGCTGATCTGCGGGCGCGAGCGGCCGATGCGTGTGGCGAGCTCTTCCTGCGTGATGCCGAAGTCGTCGAGCAGCTGCTGGTAGGCGGAGGCCTCTTCCAGCGGGTTCAGTTCGGAACGGTGGAGGTTCTCGAGGAGAGCATCCCGGAGGAGATGCTCATCCGCCGTGTCGCGGATGATCGCGGGCATCGAGGTCAGGCCCGCGGCCCGAGCCGCGCGGGTGCGCCGCTCGCCCATGATGAGTTCGTACTGGCCTTCACCGGTGTCGCGAACGACGACGGGCTGGAGCACGCCGAACTCCCGAACGCTGTGGATGAGCTCTTCGAGATCTTCCTGGTCGAAGTGCGTGCGTGGCTGTCGTGGGTTGGGAACGATCGTGTGCGGGTCGACGTGCGCCAAGCGCGCGCCAGGAACGGCGACCAGATCCGCCACGTCTCCTGCCGGCGAGTCGCCATCTGACACATCGGACGGCGCGGACGCCCCGCCATCGACGTCGTCGGCGACCGACTTGGGGAAGAAGACGTCCGAGGGGCGATCCTCCACAGCCTCATTCGTGGGGATGAGTGCCCCGATACCTCTTCCGAGTCCCGTGCGCTTCGGCATCAGGATGTCCCTTCGATCGTTACCGAACTTTCTTTGTCGCGCCCGATGATCTCGACCGCCGCTTCGCGGTAGGCGATGGCGCCGGCCGACTGACCATCGTAAGCGATGACGGTCTGCCCGAAGCTCGGCGCCTCCGAGACGCGCACCGACCGCGGGATCATGGTGCGCAACACCTCCTGCGGGAAGTGCTCGCGCACCTCCTCCGCCACCTGTTGCGCGAGTCGGGTGCGCCCGTCGTACATCGTGAGCATGATCGTCGACAGGTGCAAGCCCGTGTTGAGGTGCTTCTGGATCATGCGCACGGTGCCGAGAAGCTGGCTGAGACCCTCGAGCGCGTAGTACTCGCACTGGATCGGAATGAGCAGCTCGTGCGCAGCGGTGAACGCGTTGATCGTCAGCAGACCGAGCGAGGGCGGGCAGTCGATGATGACGAAGTCCAGCCGCTCGGTCAACTCGGACAGATACGTGTCGAGGGCCGTCTTGAGACGGTGCTCGCGAGCCACTTGCGACACAAGCTCGATCTCGGCGCCGGCCAGGTGGATGGTGCTGGGCGCACAGAACAAGTTGGGGGACTCAGGGCTGGTCTGCACGATGTCCGCGATCGGAAAGTCGTCGATCAGCACGTCATAGACGCTCGGCGTCTCTGAGTCGTGTGGCACGCCGAGAGCCGTGGAGGCGTTCCCCTGCGGATCCAGGTCGATCACGAGAACCCGCGCCCCCATGGATGCGAGCGCGGCGGCAAGGTTCACGGTGCTTGTGGTCTTGCCGACCCCACCCTTTTGGTTCGAGACGGTGATGACGCGTGTCCTCCCACTCAGGGAGATATCCACGCTTTCCAGCGTGCGGCGCCGAGCAGACAGGTCCGCGATCTCCCGGGCGAGCGGTGTGTCGTCGAACGAGAACGGGGATTCCGCGGCCGATTCTTCGGGCTGTTTCACGTGAAACGCTCTCTCTTTTGCGTCCGTTCGAGCATCACTCCACTCTAACCCGCACCCCCGACTTCGCTGAGCAAACCCCCTCCGTGAACCCCGACCCCCCCCGCCGACCGAGTAGCGAAAAGCCCCCATCCCGCCGATCGAGTAGCGCACAAACCCCCCATCCCGCCGATCGAGTAGCGCACAGAGTGCGCGTACCGAGATCCCCCGCCGCCCCGCCGATCGCGCACCGCCCAACCCCGCGCCCGCCGATCGAGTAGCGCGCGAAGCGCGCGTACCGAGATTCTCCGGGTCTCGATACACCGGCTCCGCCGCCTACTCGACCACCGGACGAGCACCACCGTTTCACGTGAAACAAACCCCGTCCTCCCACCGCACCGACACCCGGCCCCGACAATTGCGTATCCCACACCCCCGCCCCGCCGACCGAGTAGCGCACGAAGTGCGCGTACCGAGATCCCCCGCCGCCCCGCCGATCGAGTAGCGCGCGAAGCGCGCGTGCCGAGATCCCCCAGGTCTCGATACACCGGCTGCGCCGCCTACTCCACCACCGGACATGCATCACCGTTTCACGTGAAACAAACCCCGTCCTCCCACCCCACCGACACCCAGCCCCGACAATCGCGTACCCCACACCCCCGCCCCGCCGACCGAGTAGCGCACGAAGTGCGCGTACCGAGATCCCCCAGGTCTCGATACACCGGCTGCGCCGCCTACTCGACCACCGCCCTCGCCGCCCCGCCGATCGAGTAGCACACGAAGTGCGCGTACCGAGATCAGCGATTCTCGATCCCCACTGCGTGACGATCCGCCGCCGACTCAGGCGGTGGTCCTCGACAAGGAAATACCCCACGTCCACTCCTCCCCAAGGCCGGGGCCGGCCACCACCGCTCCCAAAACCAGGTCACCGCACCTCCCAACCCGGCTCGGACAGGAACCCTCGAGGCATGCCATACATGTACATCCTCGAGTGCTCCGACCGCTCGTTCTATGTTGGGAGCACGCGAGACCTCGACTATCGCATTGCGCAGCACAACTACGGCGAGGGATCGGAGTACACCTTCACCCGACGACCGGTGCGCTTGGCCTACTTCGCGGAATACGAACGGATGGATGACGCCTTTCAACGTGAAAAGCAGGTCCAGGGCTGGAGTCGCGCGAAGCGGATCGCCCTTATTGCCGGTGACGTCGATGCACTCCCGGCCCTGAGCAAGAAGCCGCGCAGATGACGTAGGCACTCTCCGCGAAGGTCGATCACACGAAGAACGGCAGGGATGAGCGTCGTGATGAGGGCACTTCACCTGGAGCCTCGTCAGGCAGCGATCGTGACATCGATACGCGACCGCTCGCAGGGAAAGAACGTTGCCCGCGCGGCAGGACACTGCTCCACGTGAAACAGTGGTTTCGAGGCACGGGAGACGATAGCCCAGTGCACCTCCGGCTCGTAAATCTCTGTACGCGCGCTACTCGATCGGCGGGGGAGGATGCTAGTGCGCCACTCGATCGGCTGGGGAGGCGGCGGTCGAGTAGACGGCGAAGCCGGCGTATCGAGACCTGAAGGATCCCGGTACGCGCTCTATGTGCGGTCCTCGATCGGCGGGGGAGACGGTGGTCGAGTAGACGGCGAAGCCGGCGTATCGAGACCTGAAGGAGCCCGTTGCGCGCACGCCGTGCGATCCTCGATCGGCGGGGACACGGGTGGGACGCACGCTCGAGTGGTCGCTGTTTCACGTGAAACGGTGTGGTCCTGGACCATGGGCGACGGTATACCCGATCGCCTTGGGCTCGTGGATCTCGGTACGCGCGCTTCGCGCGCTACTCGATCGGCGGGGGAGGCGGCGGTCGAGTAGACGGCGAAGCCGGCGTATCGAGACCTGAAGGAGCCCGGTACGTGCACGCCGTGCGATCCTCGGTCGGCGGGGGACACGCGTGGGACGCACGCCTCGAGAGGTCGCTGTTTCACGTGAAACGGTGTGGTCCTGGACCATGGGCGACGGTATACCCGATCGCCTTGGGCTCGTGGATCTCGGTACGCGCGCTTCGCGCGCTACTCGATCGGCGGGGGAGGCGGCGGTCGAGTAGACGGCGAAGCCGGCGTATCGAGACCTGAAGGAGCCCGGTACGTGCACTATGTGCGGTCCTCGGTCGGCGGGGGACACGCGTGGGACGCACGCCTCGAGAGGTCGCTGTTTCACGTGAAACGGTGGGGTCCTGGACCATGGGCGACGGTGTACCCGATCGACTGGGTTCGTGGATCTCGGTACGCGCGCTTCGCGCGCTACTCGATCGCCGGGGGTGCCTTTGCGCGCGCTACTCGATCGGCGGGGGGATGGCGGTCGAGTAGACGGCAGAGCCGGCGTATCGAGACCTGAAGGATCTCGGTGCGCGCTCTGCGCGCTACTCGATCGGCGGGGGTGCCTTTGTGCGCTACTCGATCGGCGGGGGTGCCTTTGTGCGCTACTCGACCGCGGGGTGTCAACGGGAGACTGTTGCGCGGAGAACTCGCGTGGGCTCCGAGATGACGCCCTCTCCGACCATCTCCACGCGGACGTCCGTCAGCTTGAACCTACGGATCTGCTTCTCCGCGGCGGCAATCTCGTTGCTCGCGTTGGCGCCCTTGAGCAAGATCAACTCACCACCGTCGCGCACCAGGGGAGCGGTCAGCGGGATCAGCGTGCGCAGCGCACTGACGGCGCGCGCAGTGACCTGATCGAGGACCGGTCCCTCGGTCCACTCCTCGGCTCGCGCGCGCACGATCTCGACGTTGTCCAGTTCGAGCGCAGCCACCTGCTCGCTCAGCCAGATGCACCGACGCTCCATAGGCTCGATCAACACCCAGTGCACGTCGGGCCGCGCGATCGCGAGCACGATTCCCGGCAGTCCCGCACCCGAACCGACGTCGCCGACACGTCCTGAGAACAAGGGTGCCGCCACGACGCTGTTCAGGACGTGCCGCGTCCACAGTCGGGGGAGTTCAAGCGGACCGATCAGTCCGCGCTCCTCCCCGTGGGAGGCCAACGCCTGAGCAAACTGCCGGGCGAGTTCGATCCGATCGCCGAAGAGACTGGCTGCTGCCGCAGGTTCCTGCTCGAGTTCCGTCATGAGCGTTTCACGTGAAACGTCGGTGACTCAGCGACGGCGGATCACCGTGTGGCGATCCGCCCCTTCGCCGTACGACTCCGACACCAACCCTCGCTCGGCGACGATGTCATGAACCAGCTTCCGCTCGTAGCTCGACATCGCCGGAAGGGACGCCTGCGAGGCGCCGTCATCAAGCCGTTCGATCGCGCGATCCACGAGCTGACCGAGCTGGGTCTGACGGGCATCCCTCGATCCGCCGATGTCCAAGATCAGTCGTGAGAATCGTCCCGTCTTGTTCTGGACCGCAATCCGCGTCAGCTCCTGGAGCGCCTGCACGGTATCCGGCGCGGAGATCACGCGGACCGAGTCGTCGTCTTCAGCCTCCACCGATACATACGCGCGGCCTGCGCGAACGTCCAGACCCAAGTCGCCGTCGATATCGGCGATGTCGAGGAGTTCCTCGATGAAGTCCGCCGCGACGTCGCCCTCCTGCTCGAGCTGCTCGACGGTCGCGGGGGTGCGGTCGGGCGCGGACGTCGTCACGGTCTCAGAATTGCTGCTCATCATTCCTCAGTCGTCTATCCGGGTCAGGACTTGGCGTTGCCAGACGGCCCGTTGCCGCCGCCCTGTCCAGGTTGCTTCTGTGCCAGCTTCTTGGCCCGCTGCTTGCTGACCGGCTGCTGGCGCTTGGGCTGGGCCGCCTTAGCACGCTCGGCTTCTTCCACCAGTCGCTGCTGCTCGGCCTCGTACTTCTCCATCGACACGACCTTGCCGGACGAGTCGATCGCCTTGCCCTTGCGCGCCAGGCGCTCCTCGCGAGCCTTCGCCGCGTCTGAACCGGGCGTGGGCATCTCTCGGATGACCAGGAACTGCTGGCCCATCGTCCACAGGTTCGACACGAACCAGTAGATGACGACACCCAGCGGGAAGAAGACACCCGAGAAGACGAACGCGAAGGGGAGGACGTACAGCATGATCTTCTGCATCTGGTACGCCTGGCCCGTCTTGGCCTCGGGCGACAGGTTCTTCGAGATGATCTGAAGCTGTGTGAAGAACTGCGAAGCGATCATCAGAACGACGAGCGTCACCAGCGTCAGGATCGCCGTGCCGTTGCCGGCGTTGATGGCGTCGATCAGAGTCTCGTGAAGAGACACCGTGCCGAACAGGTTCGCGTCGTAGAACTCCTGCGTCAGCTCCGTGTTCAGCAGCCCCACACCGCTGAAGTTCGGGTCGTCTCCGATCTTCTGCACATCGTTCAGAACGCTGAAGAGCGCGAAGAACACCGGCATCTGCACCAGAAGGGGCAGGCAGCTCGAGACGGGCGTGGTGCCGTGCTTCTTGTACAGCGCCATCGTCTCGCGGCTCATCGCCTCGCGCGAGAGCTGATCACGCTTGCCCTTGTACTTCTCCTGGACTTTCCGCAGTTCAGGGGCAATTTCCATCATCTTGCGCTGGCTCTTGATCTGCCGTACGAACAGCGGGATCATCGCCGATCGCACGACGATCACCAGTCCGACGATGGACAGCACCCAGGTGAATCCGTCGGCCGCCGGCATGCCCAATGCGGTGAACAGCGCGTGCCAGCCGACCAGCACGAGCTCGACCAGCCATTTCAGGGGCCACAGGATGGTTCCGATCAGATCGAAACCACCACCGCCCGACGTCTCTGTCGCCGAAGTCGCGAAGCTGAGAAGATCCATGCGCGGGATCAGTCCTTTCCGGTGGGGCCAGGAACGACGAAACCCCGGGGGGTGATGTCGTGACGGAAGTTCTCGCGAAGCGGCACGTCATCGACGCCGCCCTTCGCCCAAGGGTGGCACCGCGCCAATCGCGCGGCGGTCATCGCACTGCCGACCACGGCGCCGTACTGCTGCACGGCCGCGACGGAATAAGCGGTGCACGAGGGGTAGTACTTGCACACGTCACCGTAGGTGTGCGAGATGGTCGCACGGTAGCCGTGCAGCAACGCCAAGGCGGCGTTCCGGGGGAGAAGCGGTAGCGCACGCAGCGAGTCGGATGCGGCCAGATGACCGTCGCCGAGAGCGTACGCAGGGAGGACGCTCATGCCGCCCGCTTCGCCAAGCATCGGGTGACCTCGTCGCGCAGCTGCGCGAAGTCCGCGGTCGCCGACCCGGGCAGGGCGCGGATGACGACATCGGCGCCGGGACGGACATCGGTCAGCGCCGCCGCGCATACAGCCTTCAGCCGTCGCCGCACGGTGTTGCGGACGACGGCTGAACCGACTTGCTTGCTCACGATGAATCCGAAACGGGCCGCGCGATCGTCGCCGGACTGCGTCACATACGTGATCGAGTTCGCTCCGGCGCACCGGTTACCCCGGCGGACGACGGCCTTGTATTCCGCTCCGCGGGTCAGTCGGTTCTGCCTCGCGAGCACCGTGTGATCAGGCCGAGAGGGCGTCGCGGCCCTTGGCGCGACGTGCAGAGAGGATGGCGCGGCCGGCGCGGGTGCGCATGCGGGCGCGGAAGCCGTGCTTCTTGGCGCGACGACGGTTGTTGGGCTGGAAAGTGCGCTTGCTCATGAGATCTCTTCCGGATGGGGTGTCCTCGGGACGCTCTTCCGGGGACGGGGTACAGGACTGCCACGAGGGCATAAGTCAACTGAGTAAGGATACGTCGACAGCGTGCAGGACTCAAACCTGCGCGCGCGAAGGCGACATTATCCACAAAGCCTGGGAACCGGCTGGTCAGGACACGCGGCCCGGAACTACAGTGGAGTTTGCTCGCAGCCCTGCCGCTGACTAGCGTGGCACGGTCAGTTATCCACAGGTTGCGCGGGTGTCGTCTCGCGGGCGCGGAACATCACTTTCCTCGGGAGATCCATGTCGCAGCACGAGATTCCAGACGTCCCCATCTGGGGTCGTGTTCTGGAGGCACTCGCCGTCGACGATCGCGTCACCCCGCAGCTGCACGGTTTCTTGAACCTCGCGGTGCCACAGGGTGTCATGGGGGGAACGCTGTACCTCGACGTCCCCAACGACCTCACCGCGGCGCAGCTCAACAAGCGTCTTCGGGCGCCGATCATGGAAGCACTCGCGCACGTCGAGCAGGATCCGGCATACGACCCGCCGGCAGCGACCTTCCGCGTCGTGGTCAACCCCGAGATCGTCGACGCACATCTCACGGCGCCCGTCCCCATCCAAGAACTCAACCTCCCCACCCCGGCGATGACGCCCGTGCCGACCGCACGCCAGGTGTTCGAGGAGCCCGCCCCGGCCCCCAGCGGTGGCACATCGCGCGACGACACCCGCCTGAACCCGAAGTACACGTTCGACAACTTCGTCATCGGCCAGTCCAACCGCTTCGCGCATGCCGCCGCGGTTGCCGTGGCCGAGGCGCCGGCGAAGGCCTACAACCCGTTGTTCATCTACGGCGACTCGGGCCTCGGCAAGACCCACCTCCTCCACGCCATCGGCGACTACGCCATGAGTCTGTACTCCGGCATCCGGGTCCGGTACGTCTCGAGTGAGGAGTTCACCAACGACTTCATCAACTCGATCGCGAACAACCGCGGATCTGCGTTCCAGGCGCGGTACCGCGACGTGGACATCCTGTTGATCGACGACATCCAGTTCCTCCAGGGTCGCGCCGAGACGCAGGAAGCCTTTTTCCACACCTTCAACACGCTGCATGATCACGACAAGCAGGTCGTCATCACCAGCGACGTCCCCCCGAAACACCTCACCGGGTTCGAGGATCGCATGCGTTCCCGCTTCGAATGGGGACTCATCACCGACGTTCAGGCGCCCGACCTAGAGACCCGCATCGCGATCCTCCGCAAGAAGGCCCAGAGCGAGCGCCTCCACATTCCCGACGAGGTGTTGGAGTACATCGCCACGGTGGTCTCCTCGAACATCCGCGAACTCGAGGGTGCGCTGATCCGCGTCTCGGCGTTCGCGAGCCTGAACCGGTCGACTCTGGATATGTCGCTGGCACAGACCGTTCTGCGCGACATCGTCGATCAGGACGACGCGAACGTCATTTCGCCGACGGACATCATCCAAGCGACGGCGCAGTACTTCAAGCTGACGGTCGACGACCTGTACGGCTCCAGTCGCTCGCAAGCCGTCGCGATCGCTCGTCAGATCGCGATGTACCTCTGCCGCGAGCGAACCAATCTGTCGTTGCCGAAGATCGGTCAGCTCTTCGGCAACCGCGACCACACCACGGTCATGTACGCGTACAAGAAGATCAGCGATCTCATGAAGGAGCGTCGCTCGATCTACAACCAGGTGACCGAGATCACCGCTCAGCTCGGCCGCACGCGCTGACGCACCGTCGCGAGACCCTTGAGGGAGGGTCTCGCTGTCATACCCGCGCTCATCAGGGGCACCGCGGCGATCGACGACGCGCCCGCGCATCTTCGCACTTGACAGCCAACGCATAGACAGGCCATCATGCGCGTTCTTCACAGTGTGGAAAACCTGTGGATAACTGGGGATGCAGCGACTCGACATGTGAACGAAACGGCATCCGCCTGTGGAAGACGAGATGAACGTGTCATCGCTTCGCCGAGCCGGACCCGCATGATTCCGCACCGATTCCACATCTCACACGTGTGTAGTTCCCTACGGCGGACTGGCCTCCACCGAGTTATCCACAGTTTCCACAGTTGTTAACAAGATGAAGAACAAGAACTTAAGCAGAGATCGATTCGATGACCTTGCACAGGGGAAAGACATTCCGACCCGACGCCGGCGGCGGATGTCGGCCGACGCCAGTCGGGCACTAGCATGGGCCGGGCAGGGCAGTAGCATGAGTAACCCCATGCCGAAGTCGAGGGAGCGTACGTGAGATTCCAGGTCAATCGCGATGTCTTCAGCGAAGCCGTCTCATTCGTCGTCAAGCTCCTCCCACAGCGGAACCCGCAGCCGATTCTCGCGGGCGTGCTCATCGAGGCGGGCGAGAACGGTTTGTCGCTGTCGGCATTCGACTACGAGGCATCGGCACGAACGACCATCGATGCCACGGTCGACGAGCCGGGCACGATCCTCGTACACGGGCGCCTGCTGTCGGACATCGCCAGCCGCCTGCCGAACGCGCCGATCCAGATCACGGTCGACCCGGACGACGGCGTAGTCCTCACGTGCGGATCGGCACGATTCACGCTCGCGTCGATGCCGGTCGAGGAGTACCCCGCCATCCCCGAGGTCTCGGGACAGTCCGGACTCGTTCCCGGTGAAGATTTCGCGACCGCGATCGCCCAGGTCGCTTTCGCCGCCTCGCGCGACGACGTCACTCCGGTGCTGACGGGCGTCCAGCTCGAAGTCACGGGGAATCGCCTCAGCCTCGTCGCCACCGACCGTTACCGAGTCGCTCTGCGGGAGATCCCCTGGGACGGCGGGTCGACCGCCTCCGAAGAGCCGACGACGGCTCTGGTTCCCGCGCGCACCCTCACGGAAGTCGGGAAGACTTTCGCGCACTCCGGCGACATCTCGATCGCGTTCTCCGGCAGCGGCGACCGCGAGATCATCGCGTTCACCGCGGGCAACAAGACCGTCACGTCGCTGTTGATCAAGGGCAACTTCCCGCCCGTGCGTCGGCTGTTCCCGGAACAGAACGAGCACCACGCGGTCGTCAACACCGCTGAACTGGCCGAAGCGGTCCGCCGTGTCGCGCTCGTGCTCGACCGCTCCGCGCCGCTCCGCTTCACCTTCACCCCCGAGAGCGTGTCGATGGATGCCTCCGGAACCGAGCAGGCCCGCGCGAGCGAGTCGGTCGACGCAACCCTCTCGGGCGGTGACGACGTGACGCTGGGTCTGAACCCGCAGTACCTGCTCGAGTCGCTGGGAGCGGTCCGCAGCGAGTTCGCGCGCGTGACCTTCACCTCCAGCGAGAACGCCAACAAGCTCAGCCCGGTGTTGGTCACCCCGCAGACCTCCGTCGACAAGGGTGGCGAGGATTCGTTCAAGTACCTGCTGCAGCCGAACCTGCTGCTTCGCTGATCCGCATCGGCGCGCTGACGCGGATCGGAGGGGAGCTCATCGGGTGACGTCCGAGGCGATCATTAGGCTGTTCCGGTGATCGTGGAGCAGCTCTCACTCGTCGACTTCCGCAACTATGCGGCCGCCGACGTGTCTCTGCGACCCGGTCCGAATGTCTTCGTCGGTCGAAACGGGCAAGGGAAGACCAATCTCGCCGAGGCGATCGCCTATTTCGCAACCCTCGGCTCGCACCGGGTGTCGCAAGACGCGCCGATGGTGCGCGAGGGCAAGGATGCGGCCTTCATCCGCACCCGTCTCGCGCACGGCGAGCGGCGGGTCAGCCTCGAGCTCCAAGTGAACAAGCAGGGCTCGAACAAGGCTCGTGTGAACGGTTCGCCCGTCAAGACGGCCGAGCTTCCCCGTTACGCGCAGGTCGTGCTCTTCGCCCCCGAGGACCTCCAGATCGTGCGGGGGGATCCGTCCGCCCGTCGTCGATTCGCCGATCAGCTGCTGACTCAGCGCTCACCGCGGATGGCCTCGGTGCTGCAGGACTACGACCGCGCCCTCAAACAGCGCAACGCGCTGTTGAAGTCGGCGCGCGCCCGCGGCGTGAAGGGCGACGGGTTGTCGACCCTCGATGTCTGGGACGACAAGCTCGTCACGCTGGGCTCCCAGGTGATCGAGGCGAGGCTCCGACTGGCCGACGATCTGTCCCAGCCCCTGGCCGACGCCTACACCGCGATCGCCGGCGCCGACCATGAGCCGCGTCTGCATTGGGCGATGTCGGTCGCCGGGGGAGACCCCGAAGAAGAGGAGTCCTCCGGCGACGACCAGGCCTCCGCCACTCCGATCCAGGATCAGTTCCGCGCCGCGCTGGGTGCGCGCCGCGTCTCCGAGCTCGATCGGGGCGTGACCTTGGTGGGCCCGCACCGGGACGACCTGGTGCTGAAGGTGCGTGGACTTCCCGTGAAGGGCTACGCCTCCCACGGCGAGTCCTGGTCGGTCGCGCTCTCGCTGCGCCTGGCATCCGCCGAACTCCTCCGCGCCGATTCTCTCCTCGGTGACCCCGTTCTGATCCTCGACGACGTGTTCGCCGAATTGGACGCCGATCGTCGGGTGCGCCTGGCAGAGGTCGCGCGGGGGTATGAGCAGGTCGTCGTCACCGCCGCCGTCGAGCAGGACGTCCCGCCGCCGCTTCGCACGCAGGTCGTGCGCGTCGAGAACGGTCGCATCCTCTCCGACGCACCGGAGGCGCATGATGGATGACATCTCTTCCGAGCAGGTGCCCGAGACGGTCGCGACGTATCTGCGGCTGCGAGGTCTTAAGCCCTCGGCGAAGTCGTGGCGGCGCCGTCGCCGGGTGCGGGACGACGACGAGAACCAGCCGTTCACCGCCGGGCGGGATCCGCGCGGCGTCGGAGACGTGCTGACCGAGCTGACCCGGCAGGCCGGGTGGGAGGGCCAGCTCGCACGGGAAGACGTGGTGCGGACATGGGCGGAGGTCGCCGGAGCCGATACCGCCGAACGGACGCGGCCGGTGTCTTTTCACGAGGGGACGCTGACGATTCAGGCCGATTCGACCGCCTGGGCCAAGCAGCTCCAGCTCATGCGCTCGCAGATCCTCACCGAGATCGTCCGGCGCTATCCGGAAGCCGGCGTCGTAGCGGTCCGGTTCATCGGCCCCGACGTCCCCTCATGGAAATGGGGCACCAGAGCCGTTCCAGGGCGCGGCCCTCGCGATACCTACGGATAATCCACGTCTCGCAGTATCTGCGATGATTTCATCGCGCCACAGGGCCTCAGAACCCGTCTGGCGGGGCCGGAGTTGATAGGGTGGGACGGATCCGGCCGACAGATGTGGAGCGCCTTCACCCATGACGTCCCAGAACCCCGATAGCGTTCCCGAGGACGCGGCGGAGAACGCCGCACCCACCCCCAGCGGGAAGCCCGCCGAGTACGGGGCCGACGCCATCCAGGTGCTCGAAGGCCTGGAAGCGGTGCGCAAGCGCCCGGGTATGTACATCGGCTCGACGGGGGAGCGCGGTCTGCACCACCTCGTGTACGAGATCGTCGACAACTCGGTCGATGAAGCTCTCGCCGGCTACTGCGACACCATTCAGGTGACGATCCTCGAAGACGGCGCGGTCCGTGTCATCGACAACGGCCGGGGGATCCCGGTCGACATGCACCGCACCGAGGGGAAGTCCACGGTCGAGGTCGTGCTCACGGTCCTCCACGCGGGCGGCAAGTTCGGTGGCGGCGGTTACGCCGTGTCAGGTGGACTCCACGGCGTCGGATCGTCGGTCGTGAATGCGCTGTCGTATCGCCTCGAGGTCGAGGTCCATCGCCAGGGATCCGTGTGGCGCCAGTCCTACCGTGACGGCGGCCAACCGCTGGCTCCCCTGGCGAAGGGCGAGGACAGCGAGCTGACCGGTACGACCATCACCTTCTGGCCGGATCCGGAGATCTTCGACACGGTCGAGTTCGACTACGACACCCTCCGGACGCGTTTCCAGCAGATGGCGTTCCTGAACAAGGGGCTGCGTATCGACCTGCGGGATGAGCGGCCGCAGGCCTACGTCGAAGACGTCGAGCCGAGTAACGGCACCGAGACCCCGGATGCGCGCCACGACAGCTTCCTGTACGAGCGCGGTCTCGTCGACTACGTCGAGTACCTCAACAAGGTCCGCCACGCGGAGGTCGTCAACGACGAGATCATCGAGGTCGAGTCCGAGGACACCGAGCGCAGCATCGCCATGGAGATGGCGATGCAGTGGACCACGAGCTACACCGAGAACGTCTTCACCTTCGCCAACACGATCAACACGCACGAGGGCGGCACCCACGAAGAGGGGTTCCGCTCGGCGTTGACCGCATTGGTCAACCGCTACGCGCGCGCACAGAACCTGTTGAAGGAGAAGGACGACAACCTCACCGGCGAAGACATCCGCGAGGGGCTGACGGCAGTCATCTCGGTGAAGCTGTCCGAGCCGCAGTTCGAGGGTCAGACCAAGACCAAGCTCGGCAACACCGAGGCCCGCGCGTTCGTGCAGAAGGTCGTCGGAGATCAGCTCGGCGACTGGTTCGACCGCAACCCTCAGCAGGCCAAGAACATCATCCGCAAGGCCATCGACGCCGCCAGCGCACGGATGGCTGCGCGCAAGGCGCGCGAGACCGCCCGGCGCAAGAGCGTGTTCGAGTCGGCGGCGATGCCTGACAAGCTCAAGGACTGCACCAGCAAGGACCCCTCGATCAGCGAGATCTTCCTCGTCGAGGGCGACTCGGCAGGTGGTTCGGCCGTGCAGGGACGCGACCCGCACACGCAGGCCATCCTCGCGCTGCGGGGGAAGATCCTCAACGTCGAGCGCGCGCGTTTGGACAAAGCGCTGTCGAACAAGGAGGTCCAGGCGATGATCCAGGCCTTCGGGTCGGGCATCGGCGAGGACTTCGACATCGCCAAGGCGCGATACCACAAGATCGTGCTGATGGCCGATGCCGACGTCGACGGTCAGCACATCACGACGCTGCTGCTCACCCTCCTCTTCCGCTACATGCGCGGACTCATCGAGGCCGGCTTCGTCTACCTCGCACAGCCTCCGCTGTACCGCCTGAAGTGGTCGAACTCGCCCCACGAGTACGTCTTCAGCGACCGGGAGCGCGACGCACTGCTGGCCGACGGTCTGGCCAGCGGCAAGCGCATCCCCAAAGACAGCGGCGTGCAGCGCTACAAGGGTCTCGGCGAGATGAACGCCAAGGAACTGTGGGAGACGACGATGGATGTCACCACCCGCACGCTCAAGCAGGTGACGATCGACGACGCGGCCGCGGCCGATGAGATCTTCTCCGTGCTCATGGGGGAGGACGTCGAGTCGCGCCGCGGGTTCATCCAGCGCAACGCGAAGGACGTCCGCTTCCTCGATATCTGAACACCAGGTCGTGGGCGTTTCGTCTCGCTTCACCCGCTCAACGACCCAGCCCTCGCGACGGCTCCGGCCCGGAGCGTGAGCGAAGCGCGAAGCGACGAGACGGAACGCACGGACACGGAGACACCACATGGCTGACGAAGAACGCCCCACTCCCGAGCACGATCACGGCAAGATCGACCAGGTCGACCTGCAGCTGGAGATGCAGCGCAGCTACCTCGACTATGCGATGGCGGTCATCGTCGGGCGTGCGCTTCCGGACGTGCGCGACGGCCTGAAGCCGGTGCACCGCCGTGTGATCTACGGCATGTACGACGGTGGTTTCCGGCCCGACAAGTCGTTCTCCAAGTGCGCCCGCGTCGTCGGCGAGGTCATGGGGCAGTACCACCCGCACGGTGACACGGCGATCTACGACGCCCTGGTCCGACTCGTGCAGCCCTGGTCGATGCGGTACCCGCTCGCACAGGGCCAGGGCAACTTCGGTTCCCCCGGCAACATGGGCGCCGCGGCACCTCGGTACACCGAGACGAAGATGGCGACGATCGCCCTCGAGATGGTCCGTGACATCGAAGAGGAGACCGTCGACTTCCAGGACAACTACGACGGTCAGACCCAGGAACCGGCCGTCCTGCCCTCGCGCTTCCCGAATCTCCTCGTCAACGGGTCTGTCGGCATCGCCGTCGGCATGGCCACCAACATCCCGCCGCACAACCTCCGCGAAGTCGCCAACGGCGCGCTGTGGGCGTTGGACAATCCGGATGCGCCGCGTGAAGAGCTGCTCGAAGCGCTCATCGAGCGCATCCCCGGCCCGGACTTCCCCACCGGGGCGCAGATCCTCGGGACGCGGGGCATCCGCGAGGCGTACCGCACCGGTCGTGGTTCGATCACGATGCGCGCGGTCGTGGCCATCGAGGAGATCCAGGGCCGCACGTGCCTGGTCATCACCGAGCTGCCCTACCAGGTGAACCCCGACAACCTGGCCGTGAAGATCGGCGACCTGGCACGCGACGGGAAGATCACCGGGATCGCCGACATCCGCGACGAGACCAGTGACCGGACCGGTCAGCGACTCGTAATCGTGCTCAAGCGCGACGCGGTCGCGAAGGTCGTGCTGAACAACCTCTACAAGCACACGCAGCTGCAGGAGAACTTCGGCGCGAACATGCTCGCGATCGTCGACGGTGTGCCGCGCACGCTCGCTCTCGACGGGTTCATCAGCCACTGGATCGACCACCAGATCAACGTGATCGTGCGCCGCACCCGCTTCCGCCTGCGCAAGGCCGAGGAGCGCATGCACATCCTGCGCGGGTACCTCAAAGCGCTCGATGCGCTCGATGAGGTCATCGCGCTGATCCGACGCTCGGCGACCGTCGACGATGCGCGCGACGGCCTGAAGTCCCTGCTGGAGATCGACGACATCCAGGCCGATGCGATCCTCGCGATGCAGCTGCGCCGACTGGCCGCGATGGAACGTCAGAAGATCATCGACGAGGCCACCGAGCTCGAGGCGCAGATCCGCGACTACCAGGACATCCTCGCCGACCCGAGCCGTCAGCGGGGAATCGTCCGCGACGAGCTCGGCGTCATCGTGGACAAGTTCGGCGATGACCGACGCACCCACATCCTGCCCGGTTTCGACGGCGACATGTCGGTGGAAGATCTCATCCCCGAAGAGGAGATGGTGGTCACCGTCACGCGCGCCGGCTACATCAAACGCACCCGAAGCGACAATTACCGTTCGCAGCACCGGGGCGGTCGGGGCGTGCGCGGCGCGCAGCTGCGCGCCGACGACGTCGTCGAGCACTTCTTCGTCACCACCACCCACCACTGGCTGCTGTTCTTCACCAACAAGGGACGGGTCTACCGGGCCAAAGCGTACGAGGTGCCGGAGGGCGGCCGGGATGCCAAGGGTCAGCACGTGGCGAACCTGCTCGCGCTGCAGCCCGATGAGGAGATCGCGCAGATCCGCGACATCCGCGACTACAACGTCGCCGACTACCTCGTGCTGGCCACGCGCAGCGGCCTGGTGAAGAAGACACGCCTGACCGATTACGACACGAACCGGCAGGGCGGGGTCATCGCGATCCGACTTCGCGAGGAGGATGAGCTGGTCAGCGCCCTGCTCATCGATGAGGGCGAAGACATCCTGCTCATCAGCCGCAATGGGATGTCGCTCCGCTTCACGGCCACCGACGAGGCGCTCCGACCCATGGGGCGGGCGACCGAGGGCGTGAAGGGCATGACCTTCCGCGACCGCGACAGTCTGCTGTCGGCCTCCGTCGCCAAGGATGACGAGTTCGTCTTCGTCGTCACCGACGGCGGGTACGCCAAGCGCACCGAGGTGGCGCAGTACCGCACCCAGAGTCGCGGTGGCCTCGGCATCAAGGTCGCGAAACTACACGATGACCGGGGGGTTCTGGCGGGCGGTCTGCTGGTGCACAGCGACGATGAGGTCTTGGTGGTCCTTGCCAGCGGCAAGGTGGTACGCTCTGCCGTGGCCGAGGTCCCTGCCAAGGGTCGCGACACCATGGGTGTGGTCTTCGCTCGTCTGGGAGACGACGACAAGATCCTCGCGATCGCTCGCAACATCGAGCGGAAGATGGCCGAAGAAGCCGCCGAGGAAGAGAACCCGTCTGAAGCCTCGGGCGATTCCCAGTCGACTGAGAAGAGTATGGACGCATGAGCACGGTAGCCGACAAGCTCGCGAAGAAATCCAGTTCCAAGGCGAACGCCAAGCAGGTACGCCTGCGCCTGGTGTACGTGGACTTCTGGTCCGCGGTGAAGCTGTCCTTCCTCGCCGCGGTCGCGGTCGCCATCGCGACGGTGGTCTCGTACCTCCTCGTCTATGCGATCGTTTCCACGACGGGGATCATCAGCCAGGTCGACGAGTTCTTCACGAGCTTCTCGGACGGCGGGATCTCCATCACGGCCTTCGTCGGGTTCCCGCAGGTGCTGGCCTTCTCCTCCGTGGTGGCGATCTTGAACCTCGTGGTGATCACGGTGATGGGCGCGGTCATCGCCGGCGTCTACAACCTCGCGGTGAAGGTGACCGGCGGGTTGCTGGTCGGGTTCACCTCGAACTGACGACGGCTCTCCCGATTTCGTGATTGCCGCGGACATCGGGTAAAGTCTTGGAGGTTGACGGCTCCGGCCGATCCTCCACACGGGGCTATAGCTCAGGCGGTTAGAGCGCTTCACTGATAATGAAGAGGTCCCAGGTTCAAGTCCTGGTAGCCCCACTCACACAGCCCCGGGGCCTTAGCTCAGTTGGTAGAGCGCCTGCTTTGCAAGCAGGATGTCAGGAGTTCGAATCTCCTAGGCTCCACAGTTCGAAGCCCCGGTCCCGGCCGGGGCTTCTTCGTCTACCGCCTCGCCGTCTTCCTCGAGAGCGATGCGACTCCGGCGTCGCCGCCCGCAGCGTCAGTCTCGCCGAGCGACGATCGTGAAGGTGCAGGGGATGAGGTCTCGCTCCGCTTCGGGCCACGCGAAGCCGTGGGGCACGTCGACCATGCGCGAGCTGAACTTCCACGGAATCGTCGTGCCCTCGTCGAAGTGAAGAATCCGCAA
This sequence comes from Microbacterium xanthum, assembly GCF_034531355.1. Lineage (NCBI taxonomy): Bacteria > Bacillati > Actinomycetota > Actinomycetes > Micrococcales > Microbacteriaceae > Microbacterium > Microbacterium xanthum. The sequence goes on along the minus strand of NZ_JAWHUE010000001.1, from coordinate 872,510 downwards.
ACCAGCCCGGAGGATCGCGCCGAAGACCTCGGATAGCGCGTGCGGCCACTCGTACGTGCGGGTGTTCGCGAGTGTGCCCTCACCGGAGTAGCTCGACTCCTCATCCCACTGCAGCGCGCGTCCGTCTCCGAAATAGGCGTACCGCGTCGTGAGCGTCTCGGAGTTCTCATCGAGCGAGAAGAGCGCGGGGTGCCCGTCGCGAATGTAGAACGTGCCGCCAGGTCGCAGAAGTTGGACGATCTGGTTCGCCCAACGATCCAGGTCGTGCAACCATCCGATCGTGCCGATACTGGTGTACACCACGTCGAAGTCACCCGATACGGCTGAACGGGCATCCAGCACGTCGGATTCGATCCAGGTTGCATCCACGCCGGACCTCTCCGCCAAGGCGCTCGCGGCGCGAAGTGCCGGCCTCGAGAAGTCGACACCGGTGACCCGGGCGCCGGCGCGCGCGAGCGATACCGTGTCCGTCCCGATGTGGCATTGGAGATGGCAGAGGTCGAGTCCGCGGAGACTCTGCGCGGGCAGAAACGGCAGGAGCGCAGCGAGGTCGTCCTCGACGACGTCGCTCAGGTGCTCCGGGTCGTCGAACGCGTGAAGCTCGTACCCCTCGACATGCATGGGCACGCGTTCGTCCCAGTTCCTGAGATTGGTCGCTCGCGCCGACGACCAGTCGACCTCGACCCTGTGCTCGTCCACGGGGCAACTCTAGCCAGCGCCTTCCGAAGCCGATAGCACGGATGAGCCGAGGACCAGCCGGATAGTCTTTCCGAATGGACATGCGGGTCGCAGCGTACGCGGTGATCCTGGACGATGAGCGCAGACTCCTGCTGGCTCACTGGACCGAAGGTCGGCGCGCCGCGTGGACGATGCCCGGCGGCGGGCTCGAGCCGGGGGAAGACCCCGAACGGGCGGCACGTCGTGAGGTGCGCGAAGAGACCGGATTCCGCGTCGAGATCGACGAGCTCCTGGGCATCCACTCGCGGGTCATCCCCGAGGGTCGGCGTCTGGCGGATGATCCCGTCGGTTCGCTGCACGCCCTGCGCATCGTCTACCGTGCGCATATCACCGGTGGTCGCCTGCGGAACGAGATCGACGGCTCCACGGACCGCGCCGACTGGTTTCCCTTGGCAGAGGTGAAGCGCCTGCAGCGGGTCAAGCTCGTCGACATCGCGTTGCGGATGTCAGGTCATCTGTGATCAGGCGCCATCAAGGGGCTTCGTGATGTCGGCGACCGTGGCGCCATAGGCCTCGATCAGCGCGTCGGCGTCGACGAACATGCTGTAGCCGTGCGCGCCGGCACCCATCGCGATCCGCTCACCGGCGATCGTCCGGTCGGCGAAGACGGGGAGATCGGTCTCGCTGCCGACCGGCACGATCGTGCCACGCTCGTACCCGGTCGCGGCCCGTGCCTGGTCCGGCGGCGCGAGCTGCAGGCGGTTCACGCCGACCGATGCGCGGAGCTTCGGCCAAGAGATCGCTCGGTCGCCGGGCACCAGGGCGAACAGGAAGGTGTCGTCCGAGCGCTTGACCACCAAGGTCTTCACGATGCTGCGGGGCGGGATGCCGAGCAGCGCCGCGGCCTCGGGGAGGCTGTGCGCCGCGGGTCGCTCCTGGAAAGACACGTCGAGCCCGCGCGCCTGGGCGGCGTCACGGGCTCGACGAAGCGATGGGTTCGCGTCGATCACGCGTCGGGCGCGCGAAGCGGGTCGTCCGCCACCCAGAGCTCGTCGTCGGCGCGAAGCGTCTGCCACGCGGCGTAGAGCACGCCCGCGGCGGCCACCACACCGAGGACGATCGCGATCACGCCGCCGGCGCCGATGCCCTTGGGCTTCGGCTCCAGAGCAGCGAGCTTCTTGGCGAGCTTCTTCTGCACGTCCTTGCCGTACTTGTCAGCCTTCTTGGCGTACTTCTTCGAATCCAGCTCGCCGAAGCCCTTGCCGGCCTTCAGCCGGTCACGGGTGTCGTTCGCGGCATCCCACACCGAGAGCGCGGAGCCCACGAGGGCGCCGGTCGCGGGGACGACCCGGTCGCTCAGGACGTTCTTGGAGTACGCGACGCTCTTGTCCACATACGGCGCGGCGTACTTGCCGTAGGCCTGGTGCACCTGAGGAACGATCTGCTCGCGGTTGTAGTTGCCGAGCTGACGACCGGCTTCGCGGGCCATACCCGCGGCCTCGTCAACCAGCACCTGCTGCGAATCCCACAGCTTGTTCGCCTGCTGCTGGAGCTTGCGGAGTTCCTTCTTGCGCTTGCGGCTCAGGCTCACGGGGCCCTCCCTAAATCCGGGACTGTCGGTTCGTCCCCATCTTGCCAGACGTCTCCCGCAGAGGGAGGGGTTGCACGCAACTCTGCGAGAATATACACATGCCTCAGCACACCGCCGTCGCCACCTTGCACACCAACCACGGCGACATCGTCGTCAATCTCTTCGGGGATCACGCGCCCCGCACCGTGAAGAACTTCACGGGTCTCGCTGACGGGTCGGGGTCGTGGACTCACCCCCAGACCGGTGAGCCCGGTGAAGGACCCCTCTATAAGGACGTGGTCTTCCACCGCATCATCCCGGGCTTCATGATCCAGGGCGGCGACCCGCTCGGTCAGGGCGTCGGCGGACCCGGCTACACCTTCGATGACGAGATCAACGGCGAGCTCACCTTCAACGAGCCGTACAAGCTCGCCATGGCCAATGCGGGCCTGCGCCGCAACGCCATCACCGGCAAGCCCGAGGGCACGAACGGCTCGCAGTTCTTCATCACCACCGACCCCACCCCGTGGCTGCAGGGGAAGCACTCCATCTTCGGCGAGGTCGCGGACGATGACTCGAAGAAGGTCGTCGACGCCATCAGCAAGGTGCCCACCGCCGCGGGCGACCGTCCGATCGAGCCCGTCGTGCTCGAGTCGGTCGACATCGTCGCGGTCTGACACCTCGGCGTCAGACACCCCATGACCTCGGCCGACTTCCAACGGAACACCGACAACTACTGCTACCGGCACCCGGATCGCCAGAGCTTCGTGCTCTGTCAGCGCTGCCTTCGGACGATCTGTCCGGAATGCCAGACGCAGGGGGCCGTCGGCGTGATCTGTCCGGAGTGCATGGCCGAGCAACGCAAGAACCGCACCCCCGCGCAACGCAAGGCGGAGCGGCGCTGGTCCCGACCCCGGGCGGTCGCCACGTACGGCGGCCGTCCGGTGGTCACCTACGCGATCATCGCGGTGACCGCGTTCACCTACCTGCTGTCGCTGATCCCGGGGTTCGGTGACATCGTCCAGAACGCGCTGTTGTTCTGGGCACCCACCATCTATCCGGCCTTCCCGAGCAGCCTGGTGCCCTTCCAGCCCTGGACCATCCTCACGGTGGCTCTGGTGCACGCGAGCTTCTGGCACATCGGCCTGAACATGCTCGCCCTCTGGCTCATCGGCCGCAGCCTCGAGCCTCTCCTCGGGCGATGGCGCTTCCTCGCCCTGTACGTCTTGAGCGTGCTGGGAGGTTCTGTCGCGGTGGCGCTGCTGTCGTTCACGACACCGGTGGTCGGGGCCTCCGGTGCGATCTTCGGACTGTTCGGGGCACTCCTGGTGATCGGACGACACCTGGGTGCGAACGTCACCGGGATCGCGATCATCCTGGGGCTGAACCTCGTGATCGGATTCCTCCCCGGTTTCAACGTGTCGTGGCAAGCCCACGTGGGCGGACTCGTCGTGGGCGCCCTTGTCGGGTTCATCTTCGCCGCGACGCGATCGCCGCGTCGTCGCGGGCTCCAGATCCTGCTTCTGGTCGCCGTGGCGGCCGGGCTGCTCGCGTTGCTGCTGGTTCCGCCGCTGCTGTACTTCTGAGGGAAGTTATCCACAGGTTCTTCCACAGGTGGGGAGAAATCACACGCGTGTAATTCCCGACAGGCGGACAACGAAAAACACCGCCCCATCTGGGACGGTGTCATTCGATGCGGATGCGCGTGTCAGCGCCACCGGGTGGTCATGAGGAATCCCACGAACGCGATGCCGAAGCCGATCACGAGATTCCACGCTCCGATGCCCGGGATCGGGAACTGGGTGGCGCTGAGATAGAACACCAGCACCCAGACGAGGCCGAGCAGCATGAGCCCGAGCATGATCGGCTTGAACCACACCGGGTTCGGTGCCGGTTCGCCCTCGGGGCGGTCCGCCATCGCGTCGTCTTCTCGTCCGGGTCGAGCCATGCCGACAGTCTACTGCCAGGCGTGCCACAGCTCGTGGTCATTAGACTCGCCGTGTGGGCGATCAGACCAGTGCCGAACAGCAAGCGGCCCCTGCGCTGCGCGACCGCTCTTCGCGCCGTAAGCCCGCGCGACCCCGGCGCCGCGCTTCTGTCACCGGCGTCATCGGCGAGCTCCTGATCACGGCAGGCGTCGTCGCGATGCTCTACGTCGCCTGGCAGCTGTGGATCGGCGACTTCATCTACGGTGCGCAGCGAAACGCGGAGGGGCTGGAGATCTCCGAGCAGTGGGCCCAGCAGGCACCGCCGGTGATCCCCGAACCGACCGAGAGTGACACGTCGGAGGAGACCGCGGGCGACATCGAGCCGCCCGTCCTGGCCGAACCCGCCGACACCGAGGTCTTCGGCGTGATGCGGGTGCCGCGCTTCGGCGAGGACTACGCCGTACCGATGGCGGGCGGCGTCACCCGCGCAGGCACCCTCGATCCCATCGGGATCGGACACTACCCGGGGTCGCCGATGCCCGGAGAGACCGGCAACTTCGCCGTCGCCGCTCACCGCACCACCTACGGAAAGCCGTTCAACCAGATCGCCGACCTCCAGGTGGGTGATGCGATCGTCGTCGAGGTGGAGGAGGGGTGGTACACCTACCGCTTCCGCACCCTCGAGTACGTCACGCCGAGCGAGGTCGATGTCCTGGCCGCCGTGCCGCAGAAGCCCGAAATCGAGGCGGACGGCAAGTACATCACGATGACCAGCTGCAGCCCGATGTACTCGCTCGCCGAGCGCATCGTCGCCTACGGTGTGTTCGAGTCGTTCACCCCCCGGGACGCGGGCATGCCCGAGGCCCTCACCGAAGGAGTTTCCGCCTGATGTATGCCGGTCTGTGGAGGATCCTGCCCGGCCCCTGGTGGGTTCGGCTCTTCCTGGTCCTCATCCTGCTCGCCGCGGCGCTCTACGGGCTGTTCTTCTACGCGTTCCCGTGGATCAGCGAGTACGTCAATCCGCAGGAAGTCACCGTCGAGTGAACCCCGACGGGCGAATCCTCGTCGTCGACAACCACGACAGCTTCGTCCACACCCTCATCGGCTACCTCCACGAGCTGGGTGCGACAACCGAGATCGTCGAGTCGGACGACCTGAGGCCGGATCGCATTCCGGATGCGCTCCGCGCGGCACGCGCGACGATGATCTCGCCCGGCCCGGGTGTTCCGGCTGACGCGGGTGCGTCCGTGGAGGTCGTCCGGGTCGCGGCGACGCTCGGACACCCTCTCCTCGGCGTGTGTCTGGGGCACCAGGCGATCGCCGAAGCGTTCGGTGCCCGGGTCGACCACGCGCCCGAGCTCATGCACGGGATGACCTCCGCCGTCCACCGGACGACCCACCCCTCGCCGCTCTACGAGGGACTGGCCGAGCCGTTCACCGCGGGGCGGTACCACTCCCTCGCCGTCGTGGCCGACACCGTACCCTCCGACCTCCTCGTGACGAGCGTGACCGCCACCGGGACGATCATGGGACTGCGTCACCGGCACCATGCGATCGAGGGGGTGCAGTTCCACCCGGAGAGTGTCCTCACCGAGGGCGGGTACCGACTGCTCGCGAACTGGCTCGCCGATGTCGGGCTCGATGGTGCTGTCGATCGCAGCGTCGGCCTGAGGCCCTGACGCAGGTCAGGACGTGCCGGAGCAGTACGTGAGGGTGATCTCCGAGTGCACCGGAACCTCACCGGGCGCCAGCGACTGTGTCTGCACGATCGGCGGCGCGGAAGCCGCGCACGACTGATCCTCCTGGGTCAGCACCGACAGCCCGACGTCCTCGAACTCGCGGGTGGCGGCCTCGACGGTGTATCCGGTCACATCGTTGATCACGACCCGGCCGCTGGCGACGGTGAGATTCACCGTCGTTCCCACCGGCACCTCGGCGCCCGCGGCCTGATCCGCCGAGATCACGATCCCCTCGGACAGGTCGGGGTCGTTGGTGCGATTGATGGTGCCCAGCGCGAGGTCCGCATCCTCCAGCGCCTGCGTCGCCGCGTCCTGACCCAGACCCTCGAGCACCGGCACCTCCGCGAGCTCCTGACCGGTGGAGACGAAGACGTCGACCTCTTGCCCGGGATTGACCGAGGTGTCGGCCACCGGCTCCGTGCGGATGACGTTCCCCTCGGCGACGTCGGCACTCGTCTCCGACTTCTCCACAGCCACCAGGTCGAGAGTCGCGAGAGCCTCCTCGGCGCGTTCGAACGTCATCCCGCTGACATCGGGGACGACCCGCGCGGTGGAGGGGGCATCGGTTGTCGGCCGCACCGACAGCGCCCAGAACAGTACCGAGATCAGCAGCACCGCGATGATCGCCACGCCTGCCCAGATCCAGGCGATCGGCGGCCCCGGCTGGGTCCGCTTCATGGTCGTGTCGGTGCTCAGCTGCCGCAGTGACCGCGCCGTCTCTGCCGCCTGACGCGGGTTCGGGCCGTACAGCTCGCTCGTGAGGGCGCCGACCTGACGCTTCGACGGCGACTTCCCGTCGACCGTCGCGTCGAGCGCCTCACGGAAACCCGCCGCATCCTGGTAGCGCTGGTAGGGATCCTTCGCCAGGGCACGCAACGCGATCGCGTCGAGTGCGCGCGGCACCGACTCGTTGATCTCGCTGGGAGGGACGGGCGTCTCGCTGACGTGCTGGTACGCGATCGCGACCGGGGTCTCTCCGCGGAAGGGCTGCTTGCCGCACAGCAGTTCGTAGAGCACCACGCCGGTGGAGTACAGATCGGCGCGCGCATCGACCGGGTCGCCCTTGGCCTGTTCGGGCGAGAAGTACGCCGCCGTGCCGAGGATCTGCGTCGTCTCGGCCACCGTGGACGACGAGTCCGACACCGCACGCGCGATCCCGAAGTCCATGACCTTGATCTGACCGGCGTCGGTGACCATCACGTTGCCGGGCTTGATGTCGCGGTGCACGACGCCGGCGCGGTGGCTGTACTCGAGCGCTTCGAGGATGCCGTCGATGTAGCGGACGGTGTCCTCGACGGGCACGGGCCCCTCGGCGATCACATCCTTCAGCAGGTGCCCTTTGACGAGCTCCATCACGATGAAGGGAACCGCGCGGGTGGACCCATCGGGGTTGCGCTCGGTGTCCTCACCTGCGTCGTAGACGCGCACAATGGCCGGATGAGACATGCGTGAAGCCGCCTGCGCCTCGAGGCGGAACCGCGTCCGGAAGGAGTTGTCGTCGGCCAGCTCGCGGTCGAGGATCTTGATGGCGACGTCGCGGCCGAGCGTGAGGTCGTAACCGCGGTAGACGGTCGCCATGCCGCCACGTCCGATGATCTCGTCGACGCGATAGCGTCCCGAAAGCACGCGTGGTTCAGCGGTCACGTTCTCTCCCCCGGGTGTTGCCTCCCCAGCCTAGTCGACCTCGGTCCCCGCGAACGGATCGAGGCCGACGAGGCATCACGGGGTGGGTGAGGTCGTGGGCGCGGGCTCGATCGTGGCGGTGGCCTCACCCGACTCGGGAGACTGCCGCTGCCCGGCCTCGCCCCCGCTGCAGGTGACGGTGTAGGTCACGATGACGGTGCCGCTGCCGTTGTTCGGCACGGTGATCTGCGCGTTGCGGTCACTCTGCCCGAACGACGAGGTCGACTGGCCGTTCGCGAAGGTGCCGTTGGTCGCCGCGAGGTTGTAGGCGCTCGGGGATCCCTCGCCGGCGGGGCAGCTGTACCCCTCCCACGTCACCGTGAGGGTGCCCCCCGGTGCCACCGTCTGTGCATCGAGCGACGGGGTCGTGGGCGTGGGCATCTCCACCTGCTCGCCGTAGGCGGTGAGGGTGATCGTGGTGCCGGTCTCGACGCGACCGGTCGGATTCACCTCGTAGACGATGCCGACCTGCTCGGCGGTTCCCGCTGCGTTGCCGGTCTGGCAGTCGGCGACCAGGTCGTTCTCCTCGAGGATCCCGCGCGCGGCGTCGCAGGTCTGTCCCGTCAGCCCGAGCGCGCTCACGTCCACACGCTCCTCGGTCGGCGTCGGCGTGGGCGTCGTCGGGGTCGGCGTGGGGGTCGCCGAGGTCGTGGTCTCGCTCGGCTCGGGCTCCGGCTGGGAGTTGCCGAACAGCGCCCACAGCGTTCCGCCGAGGACGAGCGCGAGGAGGATGATCAAAGCGATCAGCGGCCAGGTCCAGCGACTGCGCTTCTTCTGCGCCGGCTCTTCCTCGCCGTCGGCGAGGGGCGCTGCGGCGGTGTCGGTGGGAAGCAGCTGGGTGGCGGCGGCGGTGGCGCCCCCGGCCGTGAGCAGCTGGGTGACGTCGTCGCCGACCTCGCCCGCCGCGATCGCCGGCACGGCAGAAGCCGCCGCCGCCAGGTCGCCCCGGCGCAGCGCGGTCGCGGCTCGGGCGACCGTCGCCGCCGACCCCGGGCGCTCTTCGGGCTTCTTGGCGATCATGGCCGTGACGAAGTTCTGCACAGGCTGTGCGACCGTCGCCGGGAGCGGGGGAGCCTGCTCGTTGATCTGGGCCATCGCGATGGCGACCTGCGACTCGCCCGTGAAGGGCCTTTTGCCGGCGAGTGACTCGTACGCGACGATCCCGAGCGAGTAGATGTCGGTCGCGGGCGAGGCCGGGTGCCCGGACGCCTGCTCCGGTGACAGGTATTGAACGGTCCCCATGACCTGACCGGTCGCCGTCAACGGCACCTGGTCGGCGATGCGAGCGATGCCGAAGTCGGTGATCTTGACGCGACCGTCCGGGGTGATCAGCAGGTTCCCGGGCTTGATGTCGCGGTGGACGAGCCCTGCGGCGTGCGCCGCCTGAAGGGCCGCGGAGGTCTGCGCGACGATGTCGAGGGTCTTGTCGGTGGAAAGCGACGTCTCGCGCTCGAGGATCGTCGACAGCGCCTCACCTGGCACGAGCTCCATGACGAGGAAGGCGCTGCCGTTCTCCTCGCCGTAGTCGAACACGCTCGCGATGCCCTCGTGATTGACGAGGGCGGCGTGGCGCGCCTCCGCACGGAACCGCTCGAGGAACCCGGGGTCCCCCATGTATTCGTCTTTGAGGATCTTGATCGCGACGGTACGGCCGATGACGTGGTCGGTGGCCTCCCACACTTCGCCCATACCGCCGACGGCGATACGCGAATCCAGTTCATAGCGCCCACCGAAGGTCGCACCTTGCGTCGGTCTCATTGTCCCAGCACCGCCTCCATGACCTTCTTCGCGATAGGCGCGGCGATCGTGTCGCCGCTCCCGGATTGCCCCTGACCGCCACCGTCCTCCACGACGACCGCTACAGCGACCTCGGGATTCTCGGCGGGGGCGAAGCCAGTGAACCAGAGCGTATACGGGTCATCCGTCCCGTTCTCTGCGGTGCCGGTCTTACCGGCCACATCCACTCCGTCTATTCTTGCACCGCCTGCGACGCCGTTTTCGACGTTGTCGACCATCATCGCCACGAGCTCGTCGGCGAGATCGGATTCCAGGGCTCGGCCGAACTCGGTGTCTTCGAACGTCTGCTGCACCGACAGGTCCGGCCCGATGACACGGTCGACCATGCGCGGGTTCATCACGATTCCCTCGTTGGCGATGCCGGCCGAGACCATCGCCATCTGCAGCGGGGTCGCCGTCACCTGCCCCTGCCCGAACCCGGTGAGCGCGGTCTGCGCGTCGTCGAGGCCGCGCGGGTAGCTCGACGCGGTCGAGACGAGCGGGGTCTCGAACGACATGTTGAAGCCGTACTTCTCGGCCTCCTCGAGGATGGCCTGATCGCCGAGTTCGACCGCGAGTTCGGCGAAGGGGATGTTGCAGCTCAGGCGCAGCGCATCGGCGATCGTGACGGTGTCGCCCGATCCGCACGTGCCGCCGGTGGCGTTGCGGATGACGCTCGACGAACCCGGCAACGTATAGGTCCCCGGGTTGGGCAGTTCGGACTCGGGTGTCCAGTCGCCGCTCGCGAGCGCGGCCGACACGGTGACGAGCTTGAACGTCGATCCGGGCGGGTTCAGATCGCCCGCGATGGCGCGATTCGACAGCGGCTTCGCGGGATCCGACTCCAGCTGGCTGTAGATGTCGACCACCTCGGAGGTGTTGTGGGATGCCAGGGCGTTGGGGTCGTAGTCGGGGCTGGTGACCATCGCCAGGATGCGCCCGGTCTCGGGCTCGATCGCGATGACCGCGCCCGTCAGATCGCCCAGGGCGTCGTAGGCCGCCTGCTGCACCGTCGCATCCAACGACAGCACCACGTTCGATCCGGCCGCCGGCTGGCCGGTGATGATGCGCTCGATACGGGAGAGGAACTGCGTGCTGCCGGTTCCGCTCAGCTGCGCATTCATGGCCTGTTCGATGCCGGTCGCCGATCCGAGCGCAGGATTGATGTAGCCCGTCACCGGCGCCCACAGCTCGCCGTTCGGGTAGACCCGCTGCCAGCTGTAGACGTCATCCGAGGGAACCGACGAGGCGATCGCGGCGCCGCTGGCGATGATCGACCCCCGCTGCACCTCGTAGGAGTCGTAGAGGGCACGGGTGTTCGCGGGGTTCTCGGCCAGAGCGTCGGCGTGGATCACCTGGATGTAGCTGACCGAGGTGAACAGGGCGAGGAACATCGCCAGGAGCACGATGCTCAGGCGGCGCAGTTCGCGGGTCATCCGATCACCACCCGGGGCTTGTTGCGCACGGCGTCGGAGATCCGCAGCAGGAGGGCGACGATGAGCCAGTTGGCGACGAGGGAGGACCCGCCGGCGGCGAGGAAGGGTGTCGTCAGACCCGTCAGGGGGATCACCCGCGTCACCCCGCCCACCATGATGAACACCTGCAGGCCGATCGTGAAGGCCAGGCCGGTCGCGAGGAGCTTGCCGAAGTCGTCCTGCCCGGCGAGCCCGATGCGGATGCCGCGGCTGATGAACACCATGTAGAGGCACAGGATGGCGAAGACGCCGACCAGACCGAGCTCCTCGCCGAGGCTCGGCAGGATGTAGTCGCTCTCGGCGACCGGGGTCAGCTCGGGACGCCCCTGGCCGAGACCGGTGCCGATGAGGCCGCCTTGCGCGAGTCCGAAGATGCCTTGGACGAGCTGGTAGCTGGGTCCGTTGATGGTGTCGGGGTTGAACGCGTCGAGCCAGTTCGAGAAGCGCTCGCCGACGTACGGGAGCACGCGGGAGGCGAGGAAGGCGCCCAGGGCGGCGAGGGTCACCCCGATGAGGGCCCAGCTGGTCTTGCCGGTGGCCACGTACAGCATGGCGATGAACATGCCGAAGATGAGGATCCCGGTACCGAGGTCGCGCTGCATCACGATGATGCCGAGCGAGACGCCCCACACGACCAGCACCGGCCCCAGCTCCCGCGCACGGGGCCACGTGAGTCCGAGGAATCGCGTGCCGGTCGAGGTGAGCGATTCGCGCGTGCGGACCAGGTATCCCGCGAAGAAGATCGCCAGCGCGATCTTGGCGAGTTCACCCGGCTGGAACGACACGAACCCGAGCGAGACCCAGACATTCGCGTTGGCGTCGGTCCCCAGACCCGGGATGAACGGGAGTATCAGCAGCAGCAGACCCACGAATCCCGACACGTACGTGTAGCGGAACAGCACGCGGTAGTTCCGCAGGATCAGCACCAGGGCGATGGCTCCCGCCAGGGCGATCGCCGCCCACGCGAGCTGGCGTGTCGAGAAGGCATCCCACCCCTCGGCGCCCTTGGCGATGTCGATGCGGTAGATCTCGGCGAGCCCGAGCCCGGTGAGCAGGGTGGCGATCGGCACGACGAACGGGTCGGCCGACTGGGCGACGAATCGCAGCACGACGTGCAGGGCGAGCACGAGCACCGCGATCGCGGCGGTGTAGATCATGAAGGTCCAGTCGATCGCGCCGATGGCGCCGAGCTGGACGAGCGCGACCGCGGACCCGTTGATGAGGGTCGCGAACAGGATCAGGGCGAGTTCGCGATTGCGTCGTGTCTGCGGCACACGGATCTTGCGCAGCGCGCGCACGACGGCGGTGTCGGTCGACACCTGGTCGGTCGTGTCGAGGGGGGCGCTCATCCGTAAGCCTCCGCGGTGTCGCGCAGCCGGTCGACGATCACTTCGGCCGCGTCGAGGGAGGTGGCCGAGATGGTGCGCTCGACGGTGCTGCGGGTGAACGAGGGGAGGTCTTCCAGCGCGATGCCGGTGTCCTGGTACGGCGTCGACAGCGAGATCGGACCGATGTCCTGCTGGATGCCCCGGTAGATCACGACCGTGTCTTCGTCGGCGCCGATGAAATACCGGGTCTGGGTCCACTCGTACGCCAGGAAGCCCGCCGTCGCGAGCATCCCGATCACCAGCACGAGCCCCACGATCCAGCCGACTCTGCGACGACGTGCTCGACGCTTGTCCTCTTCGATGAGCTCTTCGAGGAAGTCGGCGTCGGGTTCGAAGTGCGTCGGCTCGTTCGCGGCCTGGCGGTTGGGGTGGAGCCAGCTCGAGCGGCCGGGACGGGCCGCGGGAACCTCGACACCCTCGGGATTGGATGCGGATCCGACGACGGTGGCGGTTCCGGTGAAGACCGGATGCGCGCCGCCGACATCCACCAGCACGATCGTGACGTTGTCGGGGGCGCCGCCGTCGAGGGCCTGCTTGAGCAGGGTGTCTGCCGTGCGTCCGGGTGCGTTCCCCGCGGCGAGGGCCTTCTGGGTGTGAGCGTCGTCGACGACTCCGGACAACCCGTCCGAACACAGCAGCCAGCGGTCGCCGGGCTTGGTCGGCATGATGAACGTGTCGATCTCGGGATCGGGGTCCATGTCGCCGAGCACCCGCATGAGAACCGAGCGACGCGGGTGGTACCGCGCCTCTTCGGGCGTGATGCGTCCCGAATCCACCAGCCGCTGCACGAAGGTGTGGTCGGTAGTGATCTGGGTCAGCGAGCCGTCGCGGTAGAGATAGATCCGCGAATCGCCGATGTGCGCGATCACCGCGAGGTCGTCGACCATCACCAGCGCGCTGACCGTGGTGCCCATGCCCGCCAGTTCGGGGCGTCGTCCGACGGTGTCGATCAGCTCCGTCGCGCTGTCGGCGATCGCGTCGCGAAGGGCGCGCTCGGCCACCGTCGGCGAGTCGAACGGATCGTCGTCGAGGTGCTCGAGGCGGTGGATCACGAGTGCCGACGCCACATCGCCCCCGGCATGGCCCCCCATGCCGTCGGCGACAACGAAGAGGTTGGATCCGGCATAGCCGGAATCCTGGTTGTTGGAGCGGACCTTCCCGGTGTGGGAGATCGCCGCGCTCGATCCTTGGAAGACCATCCGTGTCGACCTCGGGGTTTACTTCCGCAGCTCGAAGGTCGTTGCGCCGACCTTGATCGGGGCGCCGGTCTTGATCGGGACCGGCGCCGTGACCCGCGTGCCGTCGTGCCACGTCCCGTTCGTGGAATCCAGGTCCTGCAGCATCCACTGGTCGCCGCGCTGGACGAGGCGGGCGTGGTGGCTCGAGGTGTAGTCGTCGCGGATCACCAGGCCGGATTCGCTGGAACGTCCGATCGTGACGGTGTCGTCGCCGAGGGGGACTTCGAGCCCTGCCTTCGGACCGCTGGTGATGACGATGCGCGAGACGGAATCACGTGTCGCCATCCCCGACGAAGCGCCGCTCGAGCGGGCGACCGCGGCCGTGGGCGCATCGGGGGAGGAAGCGGGCGCCTTCGTCTGCGCGCCGGCAGCGGCCGGCTCTGGCATCTTCCGCACCTTCACTCCGAACAGGTCGGCGCGCAGCGAGTAGACGACCGCGAAGACGAAGAACCACATCAGCACGAGGAAGCCGATGCGCAGGAGCAGCAGGGTCAGTTCGCTCACGACAGTCCCTCGCGCTGGTCGAATACCCGGGTCGCGTCGCTGACGGGGCGCGGCGGGCGTGACGGCGCCGCGTGTGCGACGACACGGAACACGATATCGGTGCGCCCGATCGTGATGGTCGAATCCGGGGCCAGCGGCGCTTCGCCGACCTTGACCCCGTTCAGTTTGGTGCCGTTCGTGGAGCCGAGGTCGCGCACCATCGCGCGCTCGCCGTCCCACAGGATCTCCACGTGTTTGCGGCTGGTCCCGCTGTCGGAGATCGTGATGTCGGCATCGCTGCCGCGGCCGATCACCGTGCGCGACGCGGTCAGGGGGTGGCGCTTGCCCTCGACGTCGACCACCGCGCGCCACGACACCTGACCCTGCGCGGTCTCGGAATCCACGCGCAGGGTCCCCGTCGACACGGACGGGTCGCGACGGAGCTCGATCGTGACGGCGCCGGCGAAACTGTAGCCCTGCGCTCGCGCGTGCTTCTTGACCAGGCCGTCGAGCTCGTCGAGCAGCGCGGGCCCGATCGCGGCCATCTTCTCCTCATCGGAGGGAGCGAGGCGCACCGTGAAGGTGTTCGGTGCCAGGATGCGATCGCGGCTGACGACGGCGGCCTTCTTGTCGAGTTCGGAGCGCAGCGCCGACGCGATCTCGACAGGCTGAATTCCGCTGCGGAAGGTCTTCGCGAACGCGCTGTTCACAGCGCGTTCGAGTCCCTTCTCGAAGCTGTCCAGTAGTCCCACGGGGCTCCTCAGGCAGGCAGACGGTTCGCTACATGCTAATTGCATACGCTGAATCCGCCATGGTGATGACATCGTGTGGCGGGTCGCACGATGCATGAGCAGGCGGTGCGCCGTGTTATTCTCGGTAAGTTGAGTGCCCGGGCTCGGTCTGGGCGCCTCGCGCGAGTGGCGGAATAGGTAGACGCGCTGGCTTCAGGTGCCAGTGCCCGCAAGGGCGTGGGGGTTCAAGTCCCCCCTCGCGCACAGCGGAAAGCCCCCGGATCATCCGGGGGTTTTCGCGTTTCCGGGCATCCCGCCGCCCGCCCCTGAACCCGGTTCGGCGCGAACCGGCGCGCGATGCGTGGTCCCTCATGCCGAGTTGCCGAGGCGGCGCAGTCATTCGAGCACGGGAGCGAGGGTGAGGGTGATCTCCTCCACCTGGTGCCCGAGTGCGGGGGCGTTCGCGAGGGTGCGGGAGACCTCGGTGAACCCGGCTTTCGCGAGGACGGCGAGGGCTGCGGCGTTGGATGCGGCGGCCCGGGCGAACAGCGGTCGCTCCGGTTCGAGGGAGAGCAGGATGCGCACCGCTTCGCTGGCCACACCACGGCCCCACGCGTTCGCGGCGATCCAGAAGGTCATCTCGCGCTCGACGTCGACGGTGAACAGTGCCGCGGTGCCGGCGAAGCCGCCGTCTTCGGTGACGGCGTACAGGCGGACGAGCGGTGCCGCTCTCTCGCGCGCGATCCATGCATCGAAAGCGGCCCGATCATCCGGATCGGCCGCCGTGAAGGCTGCCATCTGCACCGCCTCGGGCGCTCGCATCATGTCGAAGACGGCGTCGAGATCGTCGTCGTCGAGGTCACGGAGTTCGACGTGTCCTGCCACGCCTCCCAACCTAGACCCCGAGAGCGACGGCGGGCCCGAACGGGGGGAGGGGATGCGAACGGAAGGAACCGGACTGATCAGGGCCGCTCAGTCCAGCCCGTAGACGGCGCGGACGGCGTGTTCGGCCGCCGCGTCATCGCGGTCCGCAAGGGCGTCGCGCACCGCTCGGTACTTCGCGGTGCGCACGTCGGGATCGGTGTCATACGGGCGCCACTGGCTCGTATAGCGGCGGATCGCCAACTGCGCCTCTTTCATCACCTGCAGGATCGTGCCGTTTCCGGCCGTGAACATCAGGTGGGCGAACAACTCGGAAGAGGCCGTCACGATGGCGGTGTAGTCGTCGGCGGCCGATGCCGTCACGACGGCTTCGGCGAGGTCGACCGCCCGAGCGATGTCAACATCCGTTCCGCGGCGCAGGGCGAAGCGCGCCGCGTTGGAGGCGGACAGCACGAGGAACTCGCGGACGTCTTCGCGGCTCTTCTGCGACGGGATCGACACGCGCGTGTACCGATTCGGCGCCACCTCGACCAGCCCGATCCGCTCGAGTCGTTGCAGTGCTTCGCGCACGGGTGTGCGGGAAACGCCGAGCCGGCGGGCGAGCTCATGGTCACGCAATCTCTCACCGGGAGCGAGCGATCCGTCGATGATCGCTTCACCGAGGCGCGTGTAGACCTCGTCCCCGAGGACGGTTCCGCGGGGATCGAAGGGTCGGAGCGACTCGGACATGTCGCCGTCAGTGTAGGGCGGCCGCCTTCGAGGACGCTGATTTGGCAACGTTTTCGTCACTGTCTGAAACGGGGGGTGTGCTGACGGGGCACCACCAGTAGCGTGGACGGTGATTCGCGCCGAACGTGCGCGGACGCCCAGCAAGAACGGCAAGTAATGAGCACGCAGGGTACGGTCAAGTGGTTCAACGCGGAGAAGGGCTTCGGCTTCATCGCTCCGGATGAAGGCGGCGCAGACGTCTTCGCGCACTACACCGCGATCGAGTCCAAGGGATACCGCTCCCTCGAAGAGAACCAGCGGGTCGAGTTCGAGATCGCCCAGGGCCCCAAGGGCCTGCAGGCGGAGGCCATCCGGCCCCTCTGAGTCTGTGTGACGCGCCGGTTCGGCGCAGAACACCGGCGTCGCCCGGTCCGGGTATCTCGGGCCGGGCGTCAGCCGTGGTCGCCGCGCACCAGTTCCATCCCCGCGCCCGCGAACTGCCGCAGCGTCGCGTCGGGCAGGAAGGCCTTGGTCAGACCGGCGGCGATGGCGGGAAGATCCCCCTCATCGCGGTACAGCAGGTACATCGTCTCGTAGCGCGGATTGAACTTCTGCTTGAAGCGGTGCAGGGATCGGAATCCGTACACGGGTTCGAGGGTCGCGGCCAGCCTGTCGGTGAGGTCGGCGATCAGGCCCGCGTCCGCCGGTTCCTCGTGGGCGAGGGGTGCCCCTGACAGCGACAGGATCTCGGCACCCTCCTCGGCGAAGTGCTTCGCGGAGGAGCCGATCAGGAACTCCATCACGGGTGGGAAGCCGCCCTCGCGACGCCGCATCAGGTCGAGGGTGTATCCGCGGACCACGCCGCCTCGCCCGTAGACCGGCAACCACGACAGGAAGCCGTCGACGTCCCCGCGGGGAGACAGGGCGAGTGCGAGCCTCACCTCCGGGTCGCGGGCCTCGGTGAGGGTGCCCAGCGTGAATCCCATCTCGGGCAGGCCCTTGTCGCCGACCCACATCTCCGAGATGGCTCGGATCTGCTGCTGCACACCCCACGGCTGGTCGGTATAGCGGGACATGACGAAGGTCATCTCCTCCCGACCCGCGCGATTCATCGAGGAGCGGACCGAGTTCCATGCCTTGCCCTTGAACTCCAGCCCGGGCAGGTCCACGATCGTGTCGTCGGCGACGACGAGGGAGCGCCAGCCGTCGGGCATGGCCGCGCGCGTGGCCTCGCCCGCGCTGAAGAAGCACGGCACGAGAGCGGCGCGCTCCGCTGCGTCGATGAACCCGCGGACGACGCCGGGTCGGAGCGGCTCCGGCCCAAGCGGATCGCCGAGCGCGATGGCGACTCCTCGACGACTCTGAAAGCCGACGACGCCACCGGCGATGTGCGCGTAGGACATGTCATCCCACGTGGTCATCCACGACAGGGTGCCGCCGCCGTCGGCGCGGATGATGTCTTTCACCTCATCGACCGTCGGCGGCGTCTCGGCGCCGAGACGCGTTCGGCGGCGCACCGCGAACGCGCCGCGCACCCAGAGGATGTAGACCAGCATGAGCAGCCACATGACGGCGCTGGCCATCGCCAGCTCGGTCTCGGCATCGATGAGGGACTCCAGGTCAGCCTCGCTGGAGACGCTGATGATCGTCAGCACGAGGGCGCCCGTCAGCACGTTGAGAGAGGCCAGGATGATGCTCACGACCCACGCCCAGCGTCGACCGCGGCGCATTCCGTTGGCCACCAGCAGGATGATCACGACGTCGACGGCCGCGTCGATGTAGCCGCCCGAAGCGGGCTCGGTCGGACCGAACATGCCGTCGGTCGGCACGAGGAGGACGATGACCTGGATCGCCCCGATGACCACCATGCCGAAGAACGCCAGGAAGCGCTGCTCGCGCACGCTGGAGCGCTGAATGGTCAGCGAACGATCCACGAACATGATCAACAGCACGGCGAGCAGGTGCTCGACATCGGCGATGTGGCCCCAGAACAGCAGGGCGAGGAACGACAGCGCGAGCAGCAGCAGCCACGCGCGGACACGCCACGGCGATGCGAACAGTCCCACCGCCGCGGCGATGCACGCCATGGTGCCGCCGGATGCGCCCACGTCCAGCGCGGCGGCCTGCGTCTGTGCCCACTCCCAGGGCGCCAGTGCGGCAAGCCACAGGACGAGGGCGGTGGCGAACACCGCGAACAGTTGCCCGATCCAGTAGTAGAGCAGCGCGACGCGCGTACCGCGGCGGAACTCCAGGTAGGCCATGCCGGCGAAGCTGGCGAGCGTGAAGATGTACACCCACGGCTGATTGACGAAGAAGGTGCCCGTGACCACCGTCCACCAGCGTCCTTCGGCGAAGGCGGGCAGACCGTAGGCGACCGCGTCGAACAGGTCGGTGTCTTCGAACGGCGACCACAGGCCGCCCCAGATCACGCCGACCGCCAGCAGCGCGGCCACGAAAGTCAGGGTTGCCGGGATGCGGCGCAGGAACACCCGGACCGGGTGGGGCGCTCGCGCGGGGGCCTCGCTCATGGCCCTCACCCTATCGACAGCCGAAGCCGTCGACCGGGAGGCCGGGGTCACCGACCGTGCAGGCGTTCGTAGTCGGCGAGGGCCTTGGCGTCCTCCGCCTCGCGCATCGCGCGCCGCGCGGCGTCGAGGGCGGTGACCGGGTCGGCCGACGCGCGGGCGTTGGCCAGTTCGCGCTGTGCGGAACGCAGCCGAGATCGGGCATCCGCACTGCCGTGGGTGTGGGTCGCGACGGCCTCTGCCATGGCCACCGCGTTGCGCGCTGCCGCGAGCGTGCCGGGGAGGGCGCTGCGTGCGCCGCGGAGACGTTGCTGCGCGGTCCGCGCGTCGCCCATCGCCAGGTCGAGGCGGTCGCGGAGGCGCGCGATACGGTCGATCGCCCACGTCGGGCGTCGGGCCGCGTCGCGTTCGAGGGTGTTCAGCTCGACCTCGATGGCGCGAACCTCGTCGGCCAGGCGGTCGGCGTCGTCCGGAGGCAGGGTGCTGCGCGAGAGCACGGCCTGTCGCATCGCTGTGCGTGTGGCCTCGAACTCGCCGGGGAGGGCCTGCGACGCCTGGGTGATCAGCCGGTAGGCCTCCTCGAAGGCGCGCGCGTCCGTCTCGGCCTGGCGGAGGGCGCGCTCGGCGGCGGCGATGTCGGCCAGCGCGTTGCGTGAGGGATCTTCGACCGCCTCGGCGGCCGCGTCGAGGCGGACCTGCGCTTCGGCCGCCTCGGTGACGGCATTGGTGGCCGCGTCGGACGCGGCGCGCCATTCGTCTTCGGCGAACGTCGCCGCGAGCTGATCGAGCAGTGGACCCGGTTCCCCCATCGAGGCCCGGAGGTCGTCGAGGCGACGCCGCGTCGATGCCAACTGGGAACCGGCGGTGACGTGACGCCCCATCCACTCCACGTGGTCCGAGCGTGCGTGACGGATGGCGACGGCCGCTTTGTCGGCCTGCTCCCGGATGCGCTTGGCGCCGCGGCGAACCTCCACGGGCGTGGCGGTGGGAAGCGAGATCGCGCGGTAGAGGTCGAAGCCGGCGTCCCGGGTGTGCTGGGCGGTCAATCGAGCGCGCCGAAGCGATGCGGGGGCGTCGCCGCCGTAGAGCGCACCGGACAGGCCCACTTCCAGCTCGAGCTCCGCGATGGCGTCATCGAGGCGGACCAAGACGGCGCCGGCATCGAGCCGCTCCTGATCGGCGCGACGGCGCGCGGCGGGGGAGCGGCGGGCGCGCCGGATCGCCCAGACGGTGACGGCCAGCGCGAGCGCGGCGACACCGAAGACGACGATCGCCGGGATCACCCAGCCGACCACCTCGGCGGCGACGTCATCCATCGTCGACCCTTAGGCGTCCGCGTCGGTGAGCAGCAGCAGGTCGCGCAGCCGGTCGACGGTCTCCACGGACGCCTGGGCGCCCTCGGACTCGTGCGGCCAGCTGAAGCCCCACCCCACGAAGATCACCGGAACGTCATGGGCGGCGCCGCCCTCGACGTCGTGGTGGCGGTCGCCGATCAGAACCGGTCGAGAGGTGTCGACCCCGGCCGAAGCGAGTCGTCGCAGGGCCTCCGCGACGATGTCGGCCTTCGTGGCGAGGGTTCTCTCGTCCGGCGTCGAACCGACCGTTGCGGTGAAGCAGGGGGCGAGGTCGAAGTGGTCCATGAGGGCGACGACCTGGTTCTCGGGCTTCGAGCTGGCCGTGGCCTGTGGGATCCCGCATGCGTGCGCCTCGTGGATGAGTTCGCCGACACCGGGGAAGAGCTTCGCGCCGGTCGTGTAGCCATCGGCCTTGCCCAGCGTGCGGTAGAACGCGACGGCCTCCGCGGCTTCTTCGGGGCTCATGCCGACGTTCGCCTGGAAGGACTCGTACATCGGCGGGCCGATCCAATGCGCCAGTTCCGCGCGGGTCGGCTTCGGCTTTCCGAAGTGCTCGAGGGCGATCGTGAGACGGCGCAGAATGCCGTCGGACGCATCCACGATCGTGCCGTCGACATCCCAGAGGATGCAGGTCCAGGGGGATCGCGTCGCCATGGTCCCAGCCTACGGGGCCGGACTGCGGCGGAGCGCCGGTGTGCGGTCAGAACAGACGGGGGGCGCCGGACTCGATGCCCTTCATGCCCTCGTAGTCGAGGGTGACGCAACGGATGCCGCGATCGGTGGCGAGCACCCGGGCCTGCGGCTTGATCTCCTGCGCGGCGAAGACGCCCGTCACCGGGGAGAGGTGCGGATCGCGTCCGAGGAGATCCAGGTACCGGGTGAGCTGCTCCACGCCGTCGATGTCTCCGCGGCGCTTCACCTCGACGGCGATCGTGCCGCCGGTGGGGTCGCGCAGCAGGAGGTCCACCGGGCCGATCGCCGTCGGGAACTCCCGCCGCACGAGGGTCAGGTCTTCGCCGATCACCTCGACCTGTTCG
Organism: Microbacterium xanthum; assembly: GCF_034531355.1. Classification (NCBI taxonomy): domain Bacteria; kingdom Bacillati; phylum Actinomycetota; class Actinomycetes; order Micrococcales; family Microbacteriaceae; genus Microbacterium; species Microbacterium xanthum. The sequence goes on along the minus strand of NZ_JAWHUE010000001.1, from coordinate 851,314 downwards.
GCCAGCAGGCGCTGCAGGTCGGCCTCGACGCCGTCCTTCTGCAGGCCGGGGTCGATTCCCAGTTCGTGGGAGGTGTCGTGGAGAACCTCGTAGATGCGCACGAGCAGCGCGTCGCCGGATTTGGCGTGGGTGACGCGCCAGTGCTCTTGCACGCCGGCGCTCGCCGACTCCTCATCGGGTTCCTCGACCTCGAGTCGGCACGGCGGACTCATCCAGTTCAGCGGCTTGTACGACCCGCCGTCGGAGTGGACCAGGAGGCTTCCGTCGCCCTTGTGGACCAGCAGACGGGTCGCAAGCGGCAGGTGGGCATTGAGCCGTCCGGTGTAGTCGACCGAGCAGCGGGCGATGACGAGACGCACCCGAAGAGCCTACGCCCCGTCGTCAGCGGATGCGCTCGTGCGGGTTACCGGCACCCACGGTCGAGCCGGCGATCGGACGGGCGGCGCCGGAGGCGATACCGGAGGCCACGACGAGCGCCACGAGGATGTAGAGCGTGTTCAGCAGCCCGATCTGGTCGCTGATGAAGCCCAGGGCCGGGGGACCGGCGAGGAAGGCGACGTAGCCGATCGTCGCCGCGGCGCTGACGCGCGCGGCGGCCTTGGCGGGGTCGTCCGCGGCGGCCGACATGCCGAGGGGGAAGCCGAGCGAAGCGCCCACGCCCCACAGGGCGGCCCCCACGAAGACCAGGGGAAGGTTCGGCGCCAGGATGAACAGCAGGATGCCGACGGCCGCCGCCGCAGAGAGCACGCGGAGCGTCGCCACGCGCCCGAAGCGGTCGACGAGTGGGCCGCCGAACACGCGAACGACCGTCATCGCGACCGAGAACACGGCCAGCGCCGCGGCTCCGAGCGTCGCCCCGCCGCCGTGCGCTTCGCTGACGCCGAGAGCGAGCCAGTCGTTCGCCCCGCCCTCGGCGAACGACATTCCGAGCATGATCACACCCAGCGCATACGTGCGGGGTTCGCGCCAGGCCGACAAGGACACCGCGAGACGCTCGCGCCACCCGGGCTCGGCGGCGACGGGATCGCCGGCCTGCTCGCGCACGGGGACGTTCGCGAATGACACCACGGCGATCAGGACGATCGTGCCCGCGATCACGAGCGCGTGGACGGCGACCCCGACGCGGAGGGCTGCAGCCAGGGCGCCGAGGCTCGCCCCGATGACGGTGCCGAAGGAGAAGAAGGCGTGGAAGAGGGGGAGGATCGTCTTGCCCGAGTGGCTCTCGATGGCGGCGCCCTCGACGTTCATCATCACGTCGACGGCACCGTTGCCGAAGCCGAACAGCGCCAATCCCGCGACGACGACGGGGAAGGAACCCCACACGTCCGTTCCGAGCCCTACGAGCGCGACCCCGGCGGCGAAGACGAGCATCGAACCGAGCATCCCGCGCCGCGTGCCGACGCGGGCGATGATCACCGACGCCATCGACAGTCCGACGATGGAGGCGATTCCCATTCCGAGCAGCAGCAGACCGATCTGGCTGTTGTCGATGCCGAGCGCGTCCTTGATGTCGGGGACGCGTGAAGCCCATGTCGCGATGCTCAGTCCGCTGGCGAGGAAGATCGCGAACACGGCCGTGCGCCAGCGCACGTACTGGGCGCGGGTGAGGGGCTGATCCATGGCGACCATCGTACCGTCGAATCGATTCGAATCGAAACGATTCGGGACGTGCGCGCTAGCATCGACGCACGATGAGCGCCCGGAGAGCCACGATCGCCGACGTCGCCCGAGAGGCGCGCGTCTCGCCGTCGACGGCCTCGGTGGTCTTCAGCGGCAAGACCGCCGTCACCGAGGCCACCCGCGCGAAGGTCCTGGAGGCCGCCGAACGCCTGGGCTACGCGGGTCCCGACCCGCGCGCGGCGTCCCTCCGACGAGGCCGCAGCGGGATCGTCGCGGTGGTCTTCGAAGAGCATCTCGGCACGGCGTTCCTCGACCCGGTCAAGACCCTCATGATGGACGGCCTGACCGACGGCGTCGCACCGATCGGTGCCGGCCTGCTGCTCCTGCGCGATCACGACCCCTCGGGCACCGGTCCGACGCTGACGACCGCTCCGATCGACGCCGCCGTCCTCATCGGATGCAGCGGACTGTTGCGCGAGTCGCTCGACGCGGTGGCGGCGCGGGGCATCCCCGTGGTCGTCATCGAGGGCGACGCGGGTGAGGGCGTACCCCGCATCATGCTCGACAACCGGGATGCGCAACGCCAGGCCGCCAGCCACCTCGCCTCTCTCGGACACGAGCGGGTCGCACTGCTGACCCTGCCCACACGAGCCGCGCGTCCGAGGGGGTGGATCGTCGATTCGGAACCCCTGGAGATCGACGTCACCCGTGAACGCCTTCTCGGTGCCCGCGAGGTCTTCGCGTCAGCCCCCGCGTACGCGGCCGAGGCCAGCTCGATGGATGAGGGTTTCCTCGCCGCGCGGGAGATCCTCGACATGCCCGCGCCGGACCGCCCGACCGCGATCATCGCACAGAGCGATCTGCTCGCCGCCGGTGCCGTGCGTGCGGCCGAGGACCTCGGGCTCCGCGTGCCGGCCGACGTGAGCATCACCGGGTTCGACGGCGTCGTCGTCGATGGCCTGGCGCCCTACGAACTGACCACCCTCGTCCAGCCCGCGGTCGAGAAAGGGCGCGCCGCCGGACGCGCCGTCGCGGCGATGCTCGAGGGTGAACCACCCCCCGCGATCACCTACACCTGTGAATTCCGCGTGGGGAATACGACCGCCGAGGTTCCGGGGCACTGATCCTCACGACGGAGGATCGAGCTGCGTCACATCCACGGGAGTCACGTGGAGATCGAGTCCGACCGGCTCGAGGAAATCATCCTGGAGCGCGTCCAGAAGATCGGACGGCGCGGGAGTGGAGCCCGGACCCGTCAGATCGACCGCGACCGTGTCGTCCTCGACCCTGACATCGGTGATCACGAACTCCGTGTCCGATCCGAGCCACTCCGTCACGGTCGCCGTCGCCTCGCGCGCCCGCGTCTCGGAGTGGAGCAGGCTTTCGGCGTTGGTCATCAACGGCACGAGGATGATCGCCGCCCCGGCGAGGACCGGGGCGACGGTCGACAGCAGCTGTCGCGGCCGGTGGCGCAGCGCGAACGGTCGCGCGAAGCCGGTCAGCACGAACACCAGCGCAGCGGCCAAGACGATCGCGACGAAGTTCGTCAGGAACAGCAGCGCCGCGCCGCTCGCATCGTCGAACCGCCCGCCGTTCAGGGAGATGCCCACCACCGCCAGCGGCGGCACCAGGGCGACCGCGATCGCGACCCCGGCGATGCCGCTGGCCACGCGGGAGTTCACCGTCGCGAAGGCGCCCGCCGCGCCCGCGGCGATCGCGATGAGCAGGTCGACCGTGTTCGGTGAGACGCGGGAGGTGATCTGCGAGTTGGTGGCGAACGAGATCGCCACCGGAGACCACCCGGCGATGCCGTAGGCCAGCACGATCGAGGCGATGGTCCCCGCGGCCACGAGCACCGCCGAGTGCAGCGCGCGGCGGGCCCAGCCGTTGACCATCGCTCCCGCCAGCCCCAGGATCGGCGTCATGAGTGGTGCGACGAGCATCGCCCCGATCACCACCGCGGTGGAATCGGCGATGACCGCGAAGGACGCGATCGCCACCGAGAGGATGAGCATCACCCACCACGTCCCGAGCTTGTTGCGGCGCCCCGGTCGCTCGAAATAGAGCGTCGCGGCCTGCGCCGAGCGCTCCTTGCGGCCGATGTCGGCGCCGACGATCCAGTCCCAGACCACCTCGGGCACCGTCGCGGTCGCCGGGTCGAGGCCCGACCCGGCGGAGGGGCCGCGGAACGCCCACGCGATCATGACGAGGCCGAGCAGCAGCGCCGCGGTCGCGACGGTCACGATCGAGGCCGTGACCACCGAGGAGGGGACGGTGAGGGCCAGCACCGCGAGCAGGATCGCCACGCCGCCGCGCGCGAGTCCCGGCACGGGGTCGCGGCGGCGACGGTTCATCACGGCCGCGACGACACTGATCACACCGCGGACGGCCAGATAGAGACCGAGCACGCCGACGGTCAGGCTGAGCGTGACCACCCCGGCGCCGAGCACCGTGAGGAACACCATCGCGGCAGCGAAGGCGATCGCCGCCAGTCCCCGGGGTGCCGCGAGAAGCCGCGGCGTCCGTCCGCCGAACCAGCGCCGCCCCGTGAGGGCGTAGAAGACATCCATGCCTCCCGCGAGGAACATCAACCCGATGACCACGAACGACACGAGAGTCGTCGTCGCGGCGGGAAGCAGCAGGATCACGGTGCCGATCGCGGCGCTGACCAGTCCTCGCACCGCGACGGGGTCTCCGAGCAGCGCCCGCGCATCCGAACGGAAGGCGCGCATCCATCCCTCGGACGGGGCCGGCGTGGGCGAGGTCGACCCCTGCTCCTGCAGGTCGTCCCGTTCCACCCCGATCCCCTCCCGCCACCCACAGTAGAGGGCGACGCGTCCTTGTGGGGTGCGCCCGGTAGAGTAGGGACTCAGACCCCCTATCGCCCGAGCCGATGACGTGCACCGTCCGGCTGACGACTCCGAGGAGGCCGCCGTGCTGGTCCTCCTTGCCGCGTTCGCAATCCTCCCGCTGGCGATGCCGTGGCTGGTCCACCGTCTCGGTTCGCGCGCGTTCTTCATCGCCGCGCTCCTCCCGGCCGCCGCGTTCGTACAGGCGATCCTGCAGACGCAGCAGATCGCTGCGGGAGCCGTGCCCTTCGAATCCGTCCCGTGGATCGCGCCACTGGGCATCGACCTGTCGATGCGCATGGACACCCTGTCGTGGCTCATGACCCTCATCGTCACCGGCGTCGGTGCGCTCGTCATGCTCTACTGCCGGTGGTACTTCGCCGACGGCGGGGCCGGTCTCGGACAGTTCAGCGCGGTGCTCCTCGCCTTCGCCGGCGCGATGTACGGTCTCGTGCTCACCGACGACCTCGTCGTCCTCGTGATGCTGTGGGAGGTCACCAGCGTCCTGTCATACCTGCTCATCGGCTACTACAACCGCCGAGCGGCCAGTCGGCGCGCGGCCCTGCAGGCGTTGCTGGTGACGACGCTCGGCGGCCTCGTCATGCTGATCGGCGTCGTGCTGCTGGTGGTCGACGCCGGTACGTCGAGCATCACCACGATCCTCGCCGAGGCTCCGACCGGGCCGATCGTGGATGCGGCGCTGGTGATGCTCCTGGTCGGTGCGCTGTCGAAGTCGGCGATCTTCCCGTTCCACTTCTGGCTGCCCGGGGCCATGGCCGCTCCCACGCCGGTCAGCGCCTACCTGCACGCGGCGGCCATGGTCAAGGCCGGCATCTACCTGATCGCCCGGTTCGCGCCGGTCTTCGCCTTCTCCCCGGTGTGGCAGCCGATCGTGATCGGGCTGGGCGTCTTCACGATGCTGCTCGGCGGGTTCCAGGCCCTGCGCGAGACCGACCTCAAGCGCATCCTCGCGTTCGGGACGGTGAGCCAACTGGGGTTCCTCACGGTGGTGCTCGGCTACGGCACGCGAGATGCGGTCCTCGCCGGCCTGGCGCTGCTACTGGCCCATGCCCTGTTCAAGTCGGCGCTGTTCCTGGTGGTCGGCATCATCGACCACCAGCTCTCGACGCGTGACATCCGCGAGATCAGCGGCCTGGGTCGGCAGACTCCCGTCCTCGCGACGGTCAGCATCGTCACCATCGCCTCGATGTCCGGCGTCATCCCGACCCTGGGTTTCGTGGCGAAGGAGGCGGCGCTGACGGCGCTGCTGGACGAAGCCCTGCAGGGGGCGCCTTACGCGATCATCGCGCTGATCGGCGTGACACTCGGGTCGGTGTTCACGGTCGGGTACGGCATCCGCTTCATCTGGGGCGCGTTCTGGACCAAACGCGACGCGGACGGGCAGACCCTCGACACGGTCGAGTGGCCGCGCCCCCGCGCCGGATTCGTCGCCTCCCCGGTGGTGCTGGCCCTCCTCACCCTCGCTGCGGGGATCGCCGCCCCCCTGCTCGACGCGGTGCTCGCCCCCTACGCCGACACGGCGCCGGCGGCGTCCCCCGGGCTCGAGGCGCCGGAGTACACCTACCACCTCGAGCTCTGGCACGGTCTCGAACCGGCTCTGTTCATCTCCCTCGGCACACTCGCGCTCGGCGCCTGGGTGTTCTGGAGCACCAAGAGGCGCCCGTGGGGCACCAAGATGCTGCCGTTCGGGGCGCCCGACGTCTACAACGCCGCCCTGCGGGGCGTGGCGCGCCTGTCGGTGCAGGTCACCAGCCTCACCCAGCGCGGATCGCTGCCCATCTACGTCGGCACGATCTTCATCGTGCTCGTCGTCGGCGAATCGGTGGCGCTGTTCTCGGGCGCGGAGTGGAAGGCCGAGCTCGCCGCCTTCCAGACGCCGATGCAGCTTCTGGTCGCGCCCATCATGATCATCGCGGGACTCATCGCGGTGCGAGCACGCAAGCGGTTCACCGGCGTCGTCCTCGTCTCGGTCACCGGGTTCGGGATGGTCCTGCTCTTCGCCTCCAGCGGTGCTCCAGACCTTGCCCTGACGCAGATCCTCGTCGAGACGGTCACGCTCGTGGCCTTCGCGCTCGTCCTGCGCCGCATCCCCTCGCGCCTCGGTCAGCACAACGCCTCGGTGCGCCCCATCGCGCGGGCCGTGCTCGGCGCGGCGGTGGGGGTGACGATGGCGGCCGTCGCGATCGTGGCCACCGCGTCGCGCACCGCCGACCCGATCTCAGGCGAGTGGCCCGACCTCGCCTACGACGTCGGTCACGGGAAGAACGTCGTCAACGTCGCCCTCGTCGACATCCGCGGGTGGGACACGATGGGTGAGCTGTCGGTGCTCGTGCTCGCCGCGACCGGTGTGGCCTCGCTCGTGTTCGTCACGCACCGCGCCGACACCCTGTCGGAGTTCACCGCGCCGCTGCCGCGTCTGGATGCCCGACGCCAGCCGCTCATCGAGACCGACGAGGGGATCAAGCCGCGCACCGACACCTCCGAAGGTCGCCGCCTCGCATGGCTGCTCGGGGGGACGCGCGTCCGCGCCGAGAACCGCTCGATGATGCTGGAAGTGGTCGTGCGCATCCTCTTCCACACGATCATCGTCGTCTCGCTCTACCTGCTGTTCGCCGGCCACAACCTCCCCGGCGGAGGCTTCGCCGGTGGTCTCGTGGCCGGGATGGCACTCGTGATGCGCTACGTCGCCGGCGGTCGCTATGAACTCGGCGCCGCCGCGCCCACCGACGCCGGACGCCTGCTCGGGGTCGGCATGACCATCGCCGTGGCGTGCGCGATCGTGCCGCTGCTGTTCAGCGCGCCGCCGCTGACCCGCTGGTTCGTCGAGGCCGAGACCGATCTGCTCGGGCATGTCGAATTCGTCACGTCGACGGTGTTCGACATCGGCGTCTACCTCGTCGTGGTCGGACTGGTGCTGGATGTGCTGCGCAGCCTCGGAGCCGAGGTCGATCGTCAGGCCACCGCGCAGCGGAGCGAGGCGGTGAGTGTGCGATGACCGTCTCGCTGGTCCTGATCATCATCATGGCCGTCCTGTTCGCCTGCGGCGTCTACGCCATGCTCGAGCGCAGCCTCACTCGCGTGCTCATCGGCTTCCTGTTGCTGGGCAACGCCGCGAACCTGCTGCTGCTCATCGTCATCGGGCAGCCCGGGATCGCCCCGTTCTACGGTGCCGGTGAATCCGACGAGATGAGCGATCCGCTGCCGCAGGCACTCATGCTCACGGCCATCGTGATCACCTTCGCGATCTCCGCGTTCCTCCTCGCCCTCATCTACCGCTCCTGGCAGCTGGGTCAGGCCGACACCGTGCAGGATGACGAGGCCGACCTCGCCGTGCGCGCTCGGGACGCCGAGACCGAGGAGGTCATGGACGACGAGACCGAGCTCGAAGACGACGACAGCACCACCGACTTCATCGGCACCGTCACCTCGCCCATCCGGGTCGTGCACGCGCGCGACTTCCCGGGCATCCGCGACGACGCCCCGGTCGACCGGCCGCGCACCCGCGCATCCGACACCGCCACCGCCGAGCCCGACGAGAAGAAGGAGGACGACGCATGATCGCCCTCGTTCCGCTCCTGGTGACCCTGCCGCTGCTGGGTGCGGCGATCGCGCTGATCGCCGGAAAGCACCGACGCGTGCAGGTCGCCGTGTCGGTGGTGACGTTGACCGTCGTCGCCGCCATCGCCGCCGTGCTGCTGGTCGTCGTCGACATCGGCGGATCACCGTTGGCCGTCTCCGTCGGCGGTTGGCCGATCCCGTTCGGAATCGTGCTGTACGTCGACCGCCTGTCCGCGTTGTTGATCGTCGTCTCGAGCATCGTGCTGCTCGCGGTGCTTCTCTTCTCCGTCGGTCAGGGCGCCGCCGACGGCGACGACGACACCCCGGTGTCGATCTTCCACCCGTCCTACCTGATCCTCTCGGCGGGGATCTTCAACGCGTTCATCGCGGGCGACCTGTTCAACCTCTACGTCAGTTTCGAGATCCTCCTCGTCGCCTCCTACGTGCTCATCACCCTCGGCAGCACCGAGTCACGCATCCGGACCGGCGTCGTCTACATCGTCGTCTCTCTGGTCTCGTCGATCCTCTTCCTCGCGGCGATCGCGATGATCTACGGTGCACTCGGCACGGTGAACATGGTGCAGATCGCCGAGCGGATGGGGGAGCTGCCGCAGGAGACGCAGACCGTTCTGCACTTCCTGCTGCTCATCGCCTTCGCGATCAAGGCCGCGGTGTTCCCGCTGTCGTTCTGGCTCCCCGACTCCTACCCGACCGCGCCGGCGCCGGTCACGGCGGTGTTCGCCGGGCTGCTGACCAAGGTCGGCGTGTACGCGATGATCCGCACCGAGTCGCAGCTGTTCCTCGACAACGACCTCAACCTGCTCCTGCTGATCGCCGCGTTGGCGACGATGATCGTCGGCATCCTCGGCGCGCTCGCCCAAGCCGAGCTCAAACGCATCCTCTCGTTCACGCTCGTCAGCCACATCGGCTACATGGTGTTCGGTCTCGCGATCGCGACGCCGCTGTCGATCGGGGCCACGATCTACTACATGGTCCACCACATCGTGGTGCAGACCACCCTGTTCCTCGCGGTCGGTCTGGTCGAGCGTCAGGCCGGGTCGACGTCGATCCTGCGGGTCAAGGGGCTCATGCGCGGGGCGCCGTTGATCGCCGCGCTCTACTTCATCCCCGCCATCAACCTCGGCGGGCTCCCGCCGTTCTCCGGTTTCATCGGCAAGTTCGCGCTGTTCGACGCCGCGGCCGAGGTGGGCACCCCGATCATGATGGTGATGATGGTCGGCGGCATCGTGACCAGCCTCCTGACCCTCTACGCCCTCATGCGGGCCTGGAACCTGTCGTTCTGGCGCGAAGAGGACGACTCCGCCGAGACGGAGGCGCGCATCTCGTACCTCGACGCGGCGCCCGAGGCCTCGGTGCAGACCGAGCGCCGTGTCATCCCGCGCATCATGACCGCATCCACCACCGGCATGGTGGCCATCACCGTCGCGCTGACCGTCTTCGCCGGCCCCATCTACGACGTGTGCACCCGCATCGGCTCGGCGCTGCTCGAGCCGATGACCCTGGTGCAGCTCGAGCAGGACGAGATGGAGTCGGAGTCATGACCACCACCGTCGCGGACCGCCGCACCGCACGTCGCAGCGCGCTCGTGCGGGCATGGCGCCAGCTGCCGTTCCTGCTGTGGTTGGTGGCGGTGTGGATGCTGCTGTGGGGTCAGTTCACCCTCCTCGCCTTCCTCACGGGGCTGGTCGTGGCCGTCTTCGTCACCCGTGTCTTCCGGTTGCCGGCCGTGGAGCTCTCGGGTCGCGTGAACCTCTGGTACGGCGCGATCTTCATCCTCACGTTCCTGGCGGCCCTCGTCCGTGGCTCGCTCACCGTCGCGTGGCAGGTCATCTCCCCTCGGCCGGTGCCCTCGTCGGCGATCATCGCCGTGCCCTCGGTGGTGGCCGACGACCTGATCATGACCCACACCGCGATCACAGCCTCGCTCATCCCCGGGTCGCTCGTGATCGACATCGACCGCGACCGGCGGGTGATGTATCTCCATGTGCTCGGCGTGCGCAACCTCACCGACGTCGAGCATCAACGCGAGCACGTGCTGGTGTGGGAGCGTCGCATCGTGCGTGCGGTGGGGTCGCGCGCGCAGGTCGCCCAGATCCGAGAGGCCGAACGCGAGGCGAAACACGCCGCGCGCCAGGCGAAGGACCGGGAGGGACGATGACCGACATCCTGCTCTTCACCATCTACGCCGTCTTCACCACGGCGGCCCTGCTGACGCTCTATCGGGTTGTGGTCGGACCGTCCATCCTCGACCGCGTGGTGGCCTCCGACGTGCTGCTCACCGAGATCCTGTGCGTCCTCGGTGCCGAGATGGCCATCAACGGACACACGCGCTCGCTGCCGGTCATGCTCATCATCGCCGCGATCGGCGTCTTCGGCTCCATCACGGTCGCCCGCTTCGTGGCGAGAAGGGACAACGTCGAACGATGAACGCCTTGCTGTCCCTCTCCGTCTCGGCCGAGACGATCACCGAATCCGCGTATCCGGCGGACGGGTGGGTCGATGTGCTCGCCCTCGTGCTGATCCTCTTCGGGGCAGTGCTGTGTCTGACCGCGGCGATCGGGCTGCTGCGCTTGAAGGACGTACCCGCGCGTCTGCATGCGGCGACCAAGCCCCAGGTGCTGGGGCTCATCCTCATCTGCATCGCGGTGGCGTTGTCGCTGCGGTCCTGGCCGGTGGTCGCCTTCCTCGTGCCGGTCGTCCTCATCCAGATGGCCACGGCGCCGCTGTCGGCGCATGTCATCGGCCGCCAGGCCTACCGCAACGGCACCGTCGACGAGCCGGGTCTGATCGTCGATGAGCTGGGCGGTTCGACCCAGACACCCCCCGGCGCCGGCGGCTGACCCCGGCGTCCGCGGATGTCGGAGATCCGGCCCGATGTCGGAGAATCCGGCGCGCATCCTCCGACATCGGCGCGATCCTCCGACATCGGTGGGACAGGCCCGGGTCAGTCGGCGGGAGTGAGCGTGAGTGTGTGACGGGCGTTCGCGGTCACCGCGGCGGCGGTGAACGGCCACGGCGCCAGCTCGACGGTGCGCCACAGGTCGACCTGGTCGATGTAGTTGTCGTGGAAGACATGGCCGCTGACGCCGGTGAGCTGGTGCCACTCGGATGCGTCGAGGTCGCCGAGATCGACGACCATGCGCATCGACGGCACCGTGAGGGTCTCGAATCCGCCGCCGAGGTCCCATCCGGTCGCGTTGGCCACGGAAGCCCCACCTCCGACGGGGACCGGTCCGCGGTTGAAGAGCCACTCGAGCGGTGCGATGCCGGACGAGCCGAACGTGTCGCTCCGCAGCTCCAGGGCGTGCAGGTCGCCCCAGTTCCACAGCGCCATGTTCTCGCCTTGCAGGCTCACCAACCGGGCGTACGCGCCTTCGGCCGAGATCGTCAGCATCTCGGCTTGTGAGGCGACACCGAGGCCTTCGTTGACCCACCACTCCGCATCAGGCTCGGCGAGCAGGTCGTCGACCACCAGGAACAGCCGGCTCTGGTTCGACAGCGGCGCGGGGGTGTCCCGTTCGCGGGTGAACAGATTCTGGGCGAGCTCGTCCCACAGGACGTTGGCGAACGCGGCGGCTGCGGAGTCGGCGTCGTTCTGGGCGTCCCAGGTCGCCAGCAGGTCGAGCGCGGCGTCGACATCCGCGTCACCGGTTCGGATGTCCGCCATGGCCGAGGAGAGCCGGATGCCGAGCTGGAACTGGTTGTCGGCCTGGATCTGGCGCATGTCTTCGGCGGTGAGCGGGCCGTTGGCGGCCCGTCGCTCGATCATGTCGGTGATGCGCGCCGCGCGATACCCGTAGTCCCAGTCACGGGTGAGCGCATACGGGTAGTCGTCGTCGACCAGGGCGTTGTTGGCGGTGACGATGAACCCCTCGTCGGGGTTGTAGACCACCGGCAGCTCCTCGAACGGGATGAAGCCCTCCCAGTCGTATGCCGAGTCCCAGCCCGGGTGCGGCAGCGCCCCGTCGCCCTCTCCGCGGATCGGCAGGCGTCCGGGAGTCTGATAGCCGATATTGCCGTCCACGTCGGCGTACACGAGGTTCTGCGCGGGGACGTCGAAGGCTGCCGCGGCTTCCCGGAAGTCGGCGAAATCCTGCGCGGTGTTCAGGGTGAAGATCGCCGAAGCAGTCGTGCCCGGGTCCAGCGCGGTCCACCGCAGGCTGATCGCGTACTCACCGTCCGGGGTCCCCGTCGGCGGGGCTGCCTCGTTCGACGTGCCGACGTAGGGATCCGCGGCGATCGCGGCGTACTGCGCCGACACGTCGGAGATGATCGGTCCGTGGCCGGTCTCCCGGATCGTGAGCTCGACGTCGTCACCGCCGGCGACTCGAACGGTCTCGGTGCGCACGTCCAACGGCACCAGCTCACCGTCCTTCCACGCCGCATCCCCCTCGAGCCGCTCGACGTAGAGGTCCGTGACGTCGGCGGCGAGATTGGTGAAGCCCCACGCGATGCGGTCGTTGTGGCCGATGATCACACCGGGGAGCCCGGCGAAGCTGTATCCCGCCACGTCGAACGGGCACGCGTCGTCGACGGTGCGGCACTTCAGTCCGATCTGATGCCACACGCTCGGGAGCGACGCGCCGAGGTGCGGGTCGTTCGCGAGCAGCGGCATGCCGGTGTCGGTCAGCCGCCCCGACAGCACCCACGAGTTCGAGCCGATCCCTTCACCCGCGCCTCCCACGAGCAGACTGACCGCTTCGACCACGTCGCCCACCTCGGTCCACGCGACGGCTGCCCCCGCGTCGGCGTCCGCCGTCGGGAGGGACGCGGCGGCCGTGTCGGCGTCCGTCTGGGTGTCGGGATCCGCTGCGGGAGGCTCGACGATCTCCGGCACGATCACGGGGTTCTCCTCGAACGGGTACTCCGGGTAGAGGACCGCGAGCTGTTCGGGTGTGAAGTCCTGGGCGGCGAGAGCGCGGGTCGCCTCCGTTTCGATATTGGCCCGCAGATCCCACGCCATCGCCTTCAACCACGCCACCGAGTCGGCCGCCGTCCACGGTTCGATCTCGTAGTCGGGGTTCTGCAGCCCCAGCACCGCGTACTCGAACGACGCCTCCGCGCCGTCGTGGTCGGCGAGATAGGCGTTGACGCCTTCGGCGTATGCGTCGTAGTAGCCGCGCACCGTCTCGTCGAGCGCCGCGACCTCCTCCTCGGCGATCGCACGCCAGCCGAGGGTGCGCAAGAACAGATCGGTGCCCAGCTGCGATTCGCCGAACAGCTCCGACAGGCGCCCGCTGGTGACATGGCGGCGGAAGTCCATCTCCCAGAATCGGTCCTGCGCCTGCACGTAGCCCTGCGCGAAGAACAGATCGTCCGTCGAGTCGGCTGTGACCACCGGAACGCCGAGCGCGTCCCGCTCCACGGTGACATCCGCGGACAGGCCCGTCAGCGCGATCTCGCCGTCTCGCTGCGGGAAGGATCGCGCGACCGTCCAGGTGATCACGCTCGCGGCGATCAATGCGAGGACGATCACGCCCGCGACCACCGCGAACGCGATGATCCCGATCCGTCGACCCCAGCGCGGTCGGGGGGTCGTCTCGGGAGCGGGTGCGGGTGCGGCGTCAGGCCTCGTCATCGAAGTCCTCCGGATTGCGGGACTCGGTCTCTCGCAACGTGGTTCTCAGTCTCGCCGGCTCGGGCCGCCGGCACTGCTGTGCATGCTACCCGTGGATCGGTCGGTCGCGAATGTCGGAGATCCGGATGAATGTCGGAGGATGTGGCCGGAATCATCCGACATCCGCGCGATCATCCGACATCGGACGCGGGACGGTCCGCCAAGACGGGGGCGCGTCGACGGCGGGATGCGCGTCAGTCGGCGCCGAAGTCGAACGACGCGGACTCGTTGGCCCCATCGACGGCTTCGGCGAGCTCCTCGCGGTCGGCGTCGTAGTCCAGGGCGTGCTCGGTGATCTCCTGCGCGCCGCCCTTCTCGAGCTCGCCGACGAGCTCCCCGGTCGCGCCGCCGATGAAGCCCGCGGCCGCGTAATGCTCGAGGCGGAAGCGCGAGTCGGCGATGTCAAGGTTCCGCATCGTCAGCTGGCCGATGCGGTCGGTCGGGCCGAACGCGGCGTCCCCGACACGCTCCATCGACAGCTTCTCGGCCGCGTACGACAGCATCGGCGAGGTGGTGTCGAGGATCGTGTAGTCCTCGCCGCGGCGCAGGCGCAGCGTCACCGAACCGGTGATGGCCGAACCGACCCACTTCTGGATCGACTCGCGCAGCATGAACGACTGCGGCTCGAGCCAGCGACCCTCGTACATCAGACGCCCGAGGCGCCGACCCTGCTCGTGGTAGGTCGCGAGGGTGTCTTCGTTGAGGATGCCGTTGACGAGGCGCTCGTAGGCGATGAACAGCAAGGCCATGCCCGGTGCCTCGTAGATGCCGCGGGACTTCGCCTCGATGATGCGGTTCTCGATCTGGTCACTCATACCCAGTCCGTGGCGCCCGCCGATGGTGTTCGCCTCGCGGACCAAGTCCACCGGATCGGAGTACTCGACGCCGTTGATGGCGACCGGACGCCCGGCCTCGAAGGCGATCGTGACGTCTTCGGTGTCGATCTTCACGGCCGGGTCCCAGAACTTCACGCCCATGATCGGCTCGACGATCTCGAGCGACACGTTCAGGTGCTCCAGGGTCTTCGCCTCGTGCGTGGCGCCCCAGATGTTCGCATCGGTGGAATAGGCCTTCTCGGCGGAGTCGCGGTAGGGGAAGCCGTGCTCGACGAGCCATTCGCTCATCTCCTGGCGTCCGCCCAGCTCGGTGACGAAGTCGGCGTCGAGCCACGGCTTGTAGATGCGCAACGCGGGATTGGCCAGCAGGCCGTACCGGTAGAAGCGCTCGATGTCGTTGCCCTTGTAGGTCGACCCGTCGCCCCAGATGTCGACGCCGTCCTCCTTCATCGCCCGCACGAGCATCGTGCCGGTGACGGCGCGGCCGATGGGGGTGGTGTTGAAGTAGGTGCGACCGCCCGATCGGATGTGGAACGCGCCACACGAGAGGGCAACGAACCCTTCCTCGACGAGCATGGTCTTGCAGTCCAGCAGTCGGGAGGCCTCGGAGCCGTACTCGGTCGCGCGACCCGGGATCGAGGCGATGTCGTCCTCGTCGTATTGACCGAGGTCGCCGGTGTAGGTGTAGGGGATCGCGCCCTTGTCGCGCATCCACGCGACGGCCACGGAGGTGTCGAGACCACCGGAGAAGGCGATGCCGACGCGCTCGCCGACGGGCAGGGACTGGAGGACCTTCGACATGCCCCCAGCCTACCGATCCGCGCGACCGAGGCCGACTCGCGGCGGACACCGATTGGACAGCCCGCCGCGGGGACAGCAGAGTGAAGGGTGTCCGGGTGCACGGGCCCCGGCGCGACCCCACGGAAGTGCTCCGATGACCTCGTCCGTCCTCCGCCGTCTCGCTCCGACCGCCGCCGCGCTCGCCGTCGCATCCCTCGCCCTGGCCGCCTGCACCGCATCGGATGCGAACCAGACCTCCGATCTCGCCACGGCGATCGATGAGGCCATCGTCGACACGGGTCTCGACGGTGGCGGTTGGGGAGTCCTCGCGGTGGATCGCGGATCCGGCGAGGTCGTCTACGAGCGGGCGTCCACCGTGCCGTTCGTGCCCGGGAGCATCCAGAAGAGCTATACGACGGCGGCCGCGCTCGACATTCTCGGCGCGGCATCGACGATCACGACCCCCGTATACGCGACGGGTGGCGTGAGCGAGGGCACCCTCGAGGGCGACCTCGTGCTCGTCGGGCGGGGGGATTTCAGCTTCGGGCTGCGTGACCAGCCCGACGGCACGCTCGAGATCACCTCGTTCGACCACAACGAGGCGAACACGGGACTGCTCCCGGTGGGCCTGAACACGGGTGATCCGCTCGCGGCCTTGCGCGCGCTGGCCGACCAGCTCGTCGAGGCCGGCGTGACCACCGTCTCGGGAGGTGTCGCGGTCGATAACGCGTACTTCGAGCCCGAGACGACCTGGCCCGACGGCCGCATCGATTCGATCTGGGTCAACGAGAACCTCATCGACGTCGTGGTCACCCCTACCCGCGAGGGCGAGTCGGCGACGGTGCGTGTCATCCCCGCTCTGCCCTCGCTCACCGTCTCGAGCGATGTCGAGACGGTCGCCGGGGGCGAGGTCGACGTCGTGATCGATCAGGTCGGCGACGCGGTCGTCGTCTCCGGGTCGATCGGCGCGGACGCGGGCGAAACGGTCCGCAACACGCAGATCGACGACCCGGCGGGCTTTGCGGCCATGGCCTTCGGTGACGTGCTCGCCGAGGCGGGGATCGAGGTCGAGGGCACGATCGGCGCCGCGGTTCCCGAGTACTCCGGCGATCCCGTGGCCACGTGGGAGTCGGCCCCGATCTCCGAACTCGCGCGGGTCGTGCAGAAGATGAGCTACAACCGGGGCGCGGACCTGCTGGCATGCCTCATCGCGGTGCAGGAAGGCGGACGCACCTGCACCGAGGGGCTCGCGGCCGTGCTCGCACACGCCGGGCGGCTCGGCGTTCCGACCGATGAGGTCCGCCTCCTGGATGCCGCGGGCAGCGACGATTACAACCGCACGAGCGCGCATGCCCAGGTGGAGCTCATGAAGGCCGCCGCCGACGGTGACCACGGGAGCATCTTCGTCGACATGCAGCCGCTCGCCGGCGTCGACGGTTCGCTCGCCGGCACCGGAGCGGGAACAGATGCCGAGGGCACCATCCAGGCCAAGACGGGAACCCGCGTGGTCGGGTATCCCGCAACCGAGCAGCTGTTCGTGCTCGCGCAGGCCTACTCCGGCTACATGACCACCGCGTCGGGTCAGGACCTCGTGTTCGCCGTGATCTTCAACTCCGCACTGGTCGACACCGTGCCGGAGGTGCTCGAGACCTCCGATCGCGTGGCGAGCGTGATGCTCACCCTTCAGCGCGAGGGCTGAGAGCGCGGCGTCTGCCGACCCACACCACGCCATAGGCGACGACGATGATCGCGGCGGCGATGCCCACGACGTACACGGCCACGCCCGCGTATCCCGGCGGCACGAGGTCGGGGTTGTTCGGGTTGAGGAACGGGTAGGGGTACCAGTATCCCGGTCCGATCGTGGGGTCGGTCACGAGCGGTCCGCGCACCAGGGTGTAGACCACCCACGTGACCGGAAAGACGAGCACCCAGAGGGTGTCGCGCCACGCGAGCGCCCGACGGCGAACGGCGATCAGGGCATCGGCGAGCAGGAACACCGGCGCGACGACGTGCAGCACTTCGTTCGACCACGGAACCGGTTCGGACCCCTGCGGCAGCTCGACGCCGCGCAGCAGGATGTTGTAGACCACGCCCGTGATCACCATGTAGGTCGTCACCGACACCAGCGCGATCGCGAGGCCGCGCGGTTCGCGGCGACGGACGCCGTCGGCATCCCTCCCGCGCGTGGCGAACCATACGACGGCCCACGCCAGCACGACCGCCGACGAGGCGTTGGAGAGGATCGTGAAGAAGCTGAAGAAGTTCGCGATGACGGTGGCCACATCACGGCCGTACTCCAGGGCCGAGCCGACGGAGGCGGCGAGCTGTCGGACGATCGCGGCGACGATGAGCGCGGCCGTGACGGCGCGCAACACGGTCCAGGTGCGCTCGAGGGCGGGGGACATGGGCGTCAGATTATCCGGTCCGGGCCGCGCGGCCGCGGCGCGCCGAGCTCCGTCGTCGGAGTACAGCGCCGATGTCGGAGGATCTGTGCCGGATCGTCCGACATCGGGCTGATTCTCCGACGTCGGCATGAGGCGTCACTCGGTCCCGTCGGACTCCGCAGCCTTCCCCCGCGGCGCACGCGCCGGGGCGGCCGGTTCGGGGCGTGCGGATGCCTCAGCGAGTCCCTCGCCGACGCCGCGGCCGAAGGTCTGGCCCTGGATGAGCGCGGCGAGGTCGAGGCCGGTGGCGGCCTCGACGCTGTCGAACACCGAGCGCATGGCCTTGGCGCTGTCGCCGCCGATGACGCTGGATGCGCCGTCCTCGCCGGATCCGCCGATGATCGAGACATTGCCGATCGCGGCGTAGCCCTTGGCGAACTCGGTCATGATGGCCGGCAGCACCTCGAGGACCCGCTGCGACAGGAATGCCTCCTGGTTCGACGCGATCGCCTCGGCCTCGGCCTGCACCGCCGCGGCGCGGGCCTCACCTTCGGCGCGGATCGCTTCGGCCTCGGCCTGCGAGGTCAGGCGGCGGGCCTCGGCTTCGGCCTCGGCGCGGGCGCGAAGGGCACCCGCCTCACCGGCGGCTTTGGCCTCGGCCGCGGCGGCCTCACCGGCCGCGCGTGCCTTGTCGGCCTCGGCCTGCTGCTCGGCGATCCGAGTACGGGCTTCGGCCTGCTTGACCTGCTCGATCGCGGCGGCTTCGGCGGAGCGCTCACGCGTGTACAGCTCGGCCTGCGCGCGCGTCTCGGCCTCGTATCGCTGTGCGTCGGCGACGCGCTTGACGTCGGCGTCGAGCTGGGCCTGCTTGTTCTCGGCCTGCTGCTGCAGAACAGCCTGCTCGGCCTTGGCGCGTGCGAGCTGCTCGGCCTGCTCGGCCTCGGCGCGGGCGCGCCCGACACCGGCCGCGGCATTGGCGGTGTTGGTGTCGAGCGCGGTCTGCTCGATCAGGTTCGCCTCGTCGTTGGCGATGTTCTTCTGGTTGATCGCACGGTCGGCGTTGGTCTGCGCGATCTCCGCAGCCTGGCGCTTGGCCTGGATCTCGGGAGAACCCAGCGACTGGATGTAGCCGACGGCGTCGGTGATGCCCTTGATCTGGAACGAGTCGAGGATGAGGCCCTGCTCGGCCAGTTCGTGCGAGACGTCCGCGGCGATCTGGTCGGAGAACTTCTTTCGCTCACGCATGAGCTCGACCACCGACAGGGTGGCCACGATGCCGCGGAGGGCGCCTTCGAGCTGCTCCGTGGTGAACTGCTCGATCGCCTCGTCCTGTGACGCGAAGCGTTCCGCCGCCCGGCGGACGAACAGCGCATCCGACCCGATCTTGACGATCGCGACGCCGTCGACGTTCAGGGTGACGTTGTCGAGTGACTGCGCCTCGGCCTGCAGCATGACCTGGCGGGAGCGCAGCGAGATGATCTCGTGACGTTGCGTGATCGGATTGACCAGCGACTTGCCGTTGACGATGACGGTCACCGGCGACTCCGAGAGCTCGGACCGGCTCGAGCCGTCGGCATCCAGAACGGTGCTCTGCACCTTCTGCTTGCGGCCCGAGATGACCAGTGCCTCATCGGCCCGGGCGACCTTGATCCAGCTGCGTGCGAACAGCAGCAGGATGAGCCCGACGATGATCGCGGCGACGACCGCGATGCCGATGATGATCAGAATGCCGACGAGTCCGGCGACTTCCATGAAACCCCCCCCATGAGAAGGGTGCGCTTCGAGCGCGCACCCGCCTTCACCCTGCCATGATCTGCACCGACACGCCCTGTTTCTCCACAGCATCCCAGGGCGATCCACGTTCAGTGGGCACTCGATGTCGCCGAATGGCGCCAGGGCGACAACCGGTGACTACCGAACCGGCGGCGGAGCGCCGGACGGTGGGTGCCGGCCGCGCAAGCCAACACGAGGTGCGCGTCCACGCAACCCCCTGGCACCCATCCGGCGAGCTTTGCCACCGTGGGGGCATGAGTGAGAACGAAGACCGCCCCAAGCCCATGGATCACCTTCCGCCGCAGGAGGAGCGCGACGACGTCGAGCAGCAGGAGTATCCCGACGGCGGTGCGCCGGACGGGGAGGCGGGCGTCTCGCCCGAGACCGCCGCCGAGCCGGGCAAGCCCAACCGGCACGGACTCGATCAGATTCCTCCCCGTGGACGCTGAGGCGGCGACGTCGCCTGTCACCGAACGCGCTCTCAGCGGGTTGGAGCGACCGATGGTGACAGGCGAGCGGCGAAAGCCGAGCGACGCCGCGACCCTCAGCGGGGGAGGCGGGGGAGCGACGCGATGAGGGTGCGGGCGTAGTCGCTCTTCGGGGCGGCCAGCACGTCGCGGGTCGCCCCCTGTTCGACGACGCGCCCGTCGCGCAGAACGGCGGTGCGCTCGCATACCGCCGCGACGGCGCTGAGATCATGCGAGACCATCACCAGGGCGAGCCCGATCTCGTCGCGCAGCCGTGTGAGAAGGTCGATCACCTGGACGCGAGTGGTCAGATCGAGCGCCGAGACCGGCTCATCGGCGAGCAGCACGCGGGGCTTCGAGACGAGCGCCCGGGCGATCGCGATGCGCTGACGCTGGCCGCCCGAGAACTCATGCGGGAAACGTCGCATCGTGTCGTCATCGAGGCCGACCGCCCGAAGGGCCTCGGCGACGGATGCGCGAGCTTCGTCACCGCTCGAGATGCGCAAGGACCGCAGCGGTTCGCCGACGATGCGATCTATTCGCTGGCGGGGGTCCAGCGACGAATAGGGATCCTGGAAGACCGGTTGCACGCTGCGCCGGAAACGCCGCATCAGGGTTCGGTCACGCCGGTTCAGACTCTCCCCGTCGAAGACGACGCGGCCGTGACTCGGGGTGTCGAGACCCAGCAGCAGGCGCAGCGCCGTGGACTTGCCGGCGCCTGATTCTCCGACCAGGCCGATCGCCTCACCGGCTCCGACCGTGAGGGAGACCTCGTCGAGCACCGGCGTCGCACCATAGGCGAAGCCGGCCTTCTCGAGGGCGAGCAGAGTCATCGCCCCTCCCTTCTCCGGTCCGATTCCGCCCCCGGGGAGCCCGCGCCGACATCGAGCGCGGCGTCGAGGAACCGGGCGCTGTCGACGAGAGTGCGAGTGTACGGATGCCGCGGGGCGCCCAGCACGCGGCGGACCGCACCCTCCTCGACCACGTGCCCGTGCTGGAGCACCAGGACCCGGTCGACCATGCGCGAGACCACGGCCAGGTCGTGGCTGATGAACAGCAGACCCATGCCACGGTCGGCGACCAGGCGCTCGAGCAGCGTGAGCACCTCGTCCTGCACCGTCACATCCAGCGCCGTGGTGGGCTCATCCGCGATGAGCAGCTGCGGGTCGGCGGCCAGGGCGATCGCGATCGCGACGCGCTGACGCTGGCCGCCGGACAGCTCGTGCGGATACGCCCGGGCGATGCGGTCGCCCTCGAGCGACACGTCCGCGAGGGCGCGGGCCACCTCCTCGCGCAGCGCGGCGCCGCGCAGTCCGCGATGGCGCCGCAGCGGCTCGGCGATCTGCCGGCCCACCCGCATCAGCGGATCGAGAGCGGTCAGCGGCTCCTGGAACACGATGCCGGCGACCGTCCCGCGCAGGCGCCGCACCGCGGCGTCGGCCGCGCCGACGACCTCCCGCCCGTCGAGCCGGGCCGAGCCGGTCGCGGTGACGGCGTCGGGAAGGAGTCCCAGGGCCGCCAGGGCGGTCATCGACTTGCCCGAGCCGGATTCGCCGACGAGGCCGACGCGCTCGCCGGGCGCGAGCGCGAAGGTCACGTCGTCGACCAGGGTCGCCGAGCCGGCGCGCAGGGTGAGGTGTGTCGCCTGGAGCAGACTCATCGGGTCCTCCTCCGCGTCGGGTCGGTGACGTCGCGCAGCCCGTCGGCGAGGAAGTTCACACCCAGCACGAGCACGATCACGGCCAGACCCGGCGCGATCGCGCCGACGGGGGCGGTGAGGACCGTCCCCTGGGCCTCCTGCAGCATCCGGCCCCAGGAGGCGTTCGGCGGCGGTGCGCCGAGTCCCAGGTACGACAGGCTCGCCTCGGCGAGCACCGCGACACCGAACTGCAGGGCGAGGCTGACCGCGAGGGTGGGGGCGATGTTGGGCAGGATGTGGTGCCACACGATCCCGGCGGTGCGGGTGCCGCTCGTGCGGGCGGCGGTGACGAACTGCTCCTGCAGCACGCGGCGGGACAGGATGCGGGTCAGTCGGGCGATCACGGCCGACATCGCCAGGCCGATCGCGAGGATCGCCGACCCGAGCGAGGGGCCCTGCACGGCGACGACGAGCATGGCCAGCAGCAGCACCGGGAAGGCGATCACGACGTCGAGACCGGCCGAGAGGGTGTCGTCGAGCCATGGCCGCGCGAAGGCCGCCGCCAGGCCGATCGCGGTGCCGAGGACCGCGGCGATCGCCACCGCCCCGGCTCCGACGGTGAGGGCGATGCGGGCGCCGACCATCAGCTGCGACAGCAGGTCGCGGCCGAGGCGGTCGGTGCCGAGCGGATGCGCGAGGCTCGGTGCGCTGAGACGCCCGCCGCTGATGTCGGTGAGGGGGTAGGGCAGCCACACGAGGGAGACGGCGGCGACGACAACGACGAACGCTGTGAGGGTGAGCCCGATCGCGAGGGTGGCGCGTCGTCCCCGCCGACGCGCGGCGCGTGGGGCCGTCGCGGACGGGCTGGTGCCCGAGTCGGTGGCGGGGGCGTCGATGCCGGGGGCGGTCATCGCAGGTTCCCCGAGATGCTCGTGCGCAGGCGCGGATCGATGAGGCGCTGGGCGATGTCGGCGGCGAACCCGACGAGGACGACGAACAGGGTGCTCACCACGAGCACGCCCTGGATGTTGGCGAAATCGTGCTGCTCGATGCCGGTCAGCAGCATGCTCCCGAGGCCCGGCAGGGTGAAGACGCTCTCGACGACGACCGCCCCCAGCAGGGTCGTGGACAGCTCGATGCCGAGCACGGCCACCACGGGCACCGAGCCGTTGCGCACGCCGTGCCGGAGCAGGGCCTCGCGCATGCTCGAGCCCCCCGCGCGGGCGGTGCGGAGGTAGTCGCTGCCGAGCACGTCGATCGTCGCCGACCGCACGTACCGCGACAGCGACGCGCTCATGACGAACGCGATCGTGATCACCGGCAGCGTGAGCGAGCGGAGCGCATCGGCCGGATCCTCCCAGTCGTCGCGGGGGAAGCCGCCGGAGGGCAGCATCCCGAGCTGGAGGGCGAAGATCCACACCAGGATGACGCCGACCCAGAACACCGGCACGGCGACGCCCAGCTGCGAGAAGCCCGACAGGACGATGCCGTACCACCGGTCGGCCTTGACCGCCGCGGTGATGCCGATGACCAGCGACAGCACCAGCGCGAGGGTGAACGACAGCAGGGTCAGCGGGATGGTGACGCCCAGGCGCGCGGCGATCTCCGGCCCGACCTCGCGCGAGCTGATGTACGACTCGCCCAGGTCGCCCTGCAGCAGTTGCGCGGACCACGTGGCGAACTGCTGCCATACCGGCTGATCGGACCCGACCTGCGCGCGCGCCGCGGCGATCTGCTCCGGGGTCGCATCCACCGACAGCAGCGCGTTCGCCGGGTCGCCGGGCAGCAGCCGCAGCAGCACGAAGATGACGACCATCGCCACCGCGAGCGAGAGCACGAGGAGGGCGGAGCGGCGCAGCAGGTAGATGAGCATGAGGAGATGACGCCGGTGCCGGGCGTGCGCCCGACACCGGCGACCGGGTCAGTCCTTGACGATGTCGTAGACGAAGAACTGGGAGTTCAGACCGTTGACCGGGTAGCCCGACAGGTCACTGTCGGCGACGACGATCTGCGGGTACAGGTACAGCCACACGCTCGCGGCGTCCTCGGCGATCTGGCGGTTGACCTCGACGAGCAGCTCGGTCTGCTGCTCGACGGTCTCGGCCTGCTCGGCCTCGGCGACCCACTGCTGCACGTCGGCGTTGTCGTAGCCCCAGTAGAAGTCGGGGTTGCCGTACCAGACCACGTCGCGGTCGTTGACGTGCTCTTGGAGGGTGGCTTCGAAGTCGCGCTCGGCGAAGATCTTCGTGTACCACTCGTCGGCGCTGATCGTGTTGATCTCGACGGTGATGCCGACCTCGGCCAGCTGCGCCTGCAGGAACTCGGCGACGACCGGGTGCGGGTCGTAGTTGGGGGTGTCCAACGTGAAGGTGAACCCGTCGGCGTAGCCGGCGGCATCCAGCAGCTCCAGCGAGAGCTCGGGGTCGTACGGGTTCACGTCGGTGAGGTCGACGTACCAGGGGTCGGTCGGCGGGACCATCGATCCGATGAGGGTGCCGTAGTCGCCCCAGATCGAGGTGAGCAGCTGCTCGGTGTCGATCGCGGAGTAGACGGCCTTGCGCACGAGCGGGTCGTCGAACGGGGCGACCCGGTCGTTGAAGGCCAGCAGCTCCTTGGTCGTCGAGGTGCCCTCGCTGACGGTGAAGTCGGCGTTGTCCTCGAACTGCGCGAGCGAGTCGGGATTCTGGATGCTCGTGACGAGGTCGACCTCGCCGCTGAGCAGGGCGTTGTTCTCGGCGGTCGCGTCGGTGAAGTACGTGAAGACGACCTCGGCGTTGGACGCGGCCTCGCCCCAGTAGTCGTCCCAGCGGAGCAGGGTCAGAGTCGAGCCCTGGCGCCATTCGTCGAGGGTGTAGGGCCCGGTGCCGTCCGTGGCGTCGACGCTCGCGTCGGGGCCGGTGATCCACACGTAGGTGAGGTTGTAGAGGAACGAGATCGACCGCTCGGAGAGGTCGAACACGACCGTCTGGTCGTCGGGCGTGCTGATCTCGGCGATGGGTCCGAAGCTCGACTTGCGGGCCGACTTGGAGTCCTCGGCGATGACCGCCTCGACGCTCGCCTTGACGTCGGCCGAGGTCAGCGGCGCTCCGGAGTGGAACTCCACTCCCTCGCGCAGCGTGATCGTGTAGGTCAGACCGTCTTCGCTCAGCTCGGACGATTCGGCCAGCAGGGGCTCGACGTCCCCGTCGTCGGTGAGGCGGAACAGCCCCTCGTAGACGTTGCCGTTCAAGGCCTCGGTGACACCCTGCCCACCGCCCTGGGTGTTGCTGAGGTTCTGCGGCTCGTACAGCGAGCCGATGTAGATCGTGGCGTCTTCGGATGCGCCGTCGGCGGCGTCACCGCCGGCGCTGCAGCCGGCCAGGACGAGGGCCGAGGCGGCGACGGTGGACAGGGCGACGAGACTCTTGTTCAAGCGTGTGCTCATGCGGTTGCTCCGGTGCTGTGGATGCTGTGGTGCGGGGGACGGTGCGGCTCAGGCCGCATAGATGTCGAAGCCGTCGCGGAACACGACGTTCTTCTCGCCGGCCGGGATCCGGAAGGGGAACCGGTTGGAGGCCGGAGGCAGGGGGCAGTTGAACTGCGCCGAGAACCCGCAGGGCGGGACGAAGGCGCGGTTGAAGTCGAGGACCACGGGACCGGGTTCGCCGGCGACGTCGGCCTCCCGGGTCACGAACAGAAAGCGGCCGGGTCCGTAGGTCTCGACGCCGTTGGTGCGATCGCCGAAGACCAGCAGCAGGGCGCCGCCGTCGTCGAAGGCGGCGACGGTGAAGTCTTCGCCGCCGATGGTCACGTGGATGTCGCCGGGCACCACGAGGTCCCGGGTGCCGCCGTTGTCGCGGATGTGCTCGAAAGGCACCGTCCGCGGGGATCCCCCGTCCTGCCCCCGCACGGGGGTGAAGCGCCCCTCGACGACCCACTCCGGATCGTAGGGGAATGCGTCGATGCGCTCGAATGCGGCGATGGCGGCGGACTCGGCATCCCATCGGCGCAGACCGTACTCGGCTTCCCCGGTCTCGAGGGAGGTGCGCGACAGCTCCGTGATCGTGACGGACGCGGCAGCGGCGGCGCGCTCGCCGTCGATGTCGGGGCGCTCGGCACCGGTCCAGCGGGTCTCGACGAGGGCGAGATTGCCGGTGGGTGCGGTGACGGCGCGGGCGCGCTGTTGGCGCCACAGGGCGTAGTCGGGGGAAGTCATGGTCGGTGACGATTCTCTCGCGGGCGGGGGCGGACGGCACATCGACCGTCACCAGTGGTAATGCAGCACGTCGCCGAGGTATTCCCGCGTGCGGACGGGAGCCGCTGCGGGATGATATCGACGCCCTGACTAGACTGGGACGGGACGGTCGGCACCGGGGGTGCGCGTCCAGCCGGCGTCGTGCGGCGTCGGACCGCCATTCGAGGGGGCTCTCCCATGCCAGGCATCGTGATCGTCGGCGTCCAGTGGGGCGACGAGGGCAAAGGCAAGGCCACCGATCTGCTCGGTGACCGCACCGACTGGGTCGTCAAGTTCAACGGCGGCAACAACGCCGGCCACACCGTCGTCATCGGAGACGAGAAGTACGCCCTGCACCTGCTGCCCTCGGGCATCCTCTCGCCCGGCGTTAACGCCGTGATCGGCAACGGCGTCGTGGTGGACCTCGAGGTGCTGTTCGATGAGCTCACCGCCCTCCAGGCCCGAGGGCTGGACACGTCGCGCCTGAAGGTCAGTGCCAACGCGCACATCATCACGCACTACCACCGCACTCTCGACAAGGTCACCGAGCGCTTCCTCGGCAAGCGCCAGATCGGCACCACCGGGCGGGGGATCGGACCGGCCTACGCCGACAAGATCAACCGCGTCGGCATCCGTGTGCAGGATCTGTTCGACGAGAACATCCTGCGCCAGAAGGTCGAGGGCGCCCTCGATCAGAAGAACCACCTGCTGGTGAAGGTCTTCAACCGTCGCGCCATCACGTGCGACGAGGTCGTCGAGGAATTGCTGTCGTACGCGGAGCGTCTGCGCCCGATGGTGGCCGACACCGGACTCCTGCTCGATGAGGCCCTCAAGCGCGACGAGGTCGTCGTCTTCGAGGGCGGTCAGGCCACGATGCTCGACGTGGACCACGGCACGTACCCGTTCGTGACCTCATCGTCGGCGACCGCCGGTGGCGCTGCGACCGGCTCGGGCGTGGGACCGGGGCGCCTGGACCGCATCGTCGGCATCGTGAAGGCGTACACGACCCGGGTCGGGTCGGGACCGTTCCCGACCGAGCTGTTCGATGAGAACGGCGACTTCCTCCGTTCGCGCGGTTTCGAATTCGGCACGACCACCGGACGCCCGCGTCGCGTGGGCTGGTACGACGCGCCCATCACCCGTTACGCCACGCGCATCAACGGCATCACCGATCTGGTGCTGACCAAGCTCGACATCCTCACCGGCCTCGATCGCATCCCGGTCTGCGTCGCGTATGACGTCGACGGTGAACGGTTCGACGAGGTGCCCGTCAACCAGACCGACTTCCACCACGCCAAGCCGATCCTGGAGTACTTCCCCGGCTGGAAGGAAGACATCTCGGGTGCGCGCCGCTTCGAGGACCTTCCGCAGAATGCGCAGGACTACGTGCTCGCGCTGGAGGAGATGAGCGGTACGCGCATCTCGGTCATCGGCGTCGGTCCCGCCCGCGACGCGGTCGTCGTGCGTCACGACCTCATCTGAGACCCGTTCGACGCGCATGCGCTTGTTCACCGGCGGATACACCGCAGACATGGGCGGTGAGGCGACAGGTATCGGGATGCTGCACGCCGGCTCCGCCGACACCGCCTTCGTGGACGGACCCCTCGGCTTCGGTGGCGAGGTGGTCAGCACCGACTCGCCGTCGTGGCTGGCCGCGCATCCGACGCGGGACGTGATCTACGCCGCGCTCGAGAAGGCCGGCGCGGTGCAGGCCTTTCGGCGGACGGGCGAGTCGACTCTCGTCGCGCTCGGCGGGCCGGTGCCGGCGGGGGCGGCGACGTGCCACGTCGCGGTCGCTCCCGACGGGGGGAGCCTGCTCGCCTCATGCTGGGGCGACGGTGGCGTGGTGCGGATGACGCTCGACGCCGACGGACGTCCGTTCGACCCTCGTCGCGCACCCGCCGCATCCGACCCGTACGACGCCGAGCCGGACCTCGACGCGATCCGCGCGCAGGTGCTCGGTGCAACGGCCGAGGAGGCCGGCGAAGAACCCGATGCACGCCCCTCGCGTGCCCATGAGGCCCGGTATCTCCCGGATGGCACAGTGGTGACCACCGATCTCGGACTCGACCTGGTGCGGATCTGGCGGCCGGTCGAGGGGCGGCTGCGCGCACACCAACAGGTGGCGCTTCCCCGCGGTTGCGGTCCGCGTCACACCGCGTGGCACCCGAGCGGGCACCTCTACGTCGTGACGGAGTTCTCGGGCGAGGTGTTCGTGCTCGCCCCGGGTGCGACCGGATCGTGGCGCATCCTCGGGGGCGTACCGCTCGGGGCGCTGCCGGGTGACACCGGGGCCGAGATCGCCCTCGGCCGCGATGGGTCGTTCGTCTACGCCGGCCTGCGCGGCAGCGACACCATGGCGGTCCTGCGCGTGCGCGGCGGGGGTGACGTGCTCGAGCCCACCGCTCTGGTGGAGACGGGGGTGGCATGGCCGCGCCACCACATGGTGGCGCGCGACACGTTGCTGGTGGCGGGCGAGCGCTCGCACGAGGTCGCCGCCTCGACGCTCGACCCGCGCACCGGGGTGCCCGGGCGGGTGCGGCACCGCACGACGGTCCCCTCCCCGACCCACCTGCTCCCCGTCCGCTGACGCCCCGCGCGCAGGTTCGGTTGGCGCGGTCTGTCGCTCTGGGCCGCGGATGCGACATCCGGTGACAGGCGAATCGGCGAACGGGCGACGGGGCGGGGCGCCCCCGCTTACGGCAGCACGATGTCGAAGTCGGGGTCGCCCGGGTCGAGCACCGAGAACAACGACTCCAGCACGCCGGCGTCCCCGTGGAGCCGCAGCCCGGGCGAGGTCGCATCGCCGGCAGCGAGGGCGATCATGCGCGCCTTGGTCAGCGAAAGGTGCAGGGCGGCGTCGGCGGCGGGTTCCTTCTCGACGTAGATCAGCACGCCGTTGCGCAGCGTCACCCGGAAGCTGCGGCCGAGGTCGGTGAAGGTCACGTCGGTGACGAGGTCGAGGTCCCATGCCTTCGGGCCGTCGACCTTCACCGCGAAGGCGTCCAGGAGCTGTTCCGGAGTGAGCTGCGCGACGATCAGCGGGGCGTCGGTGCGCGTCGGTGTACCGAACGTCCCGTCGCGCAGCTCGGTCGCCCCCGACAGGAAGAAGTTGCGCCAGGTGCCGTTCTCGGCCCCGTACCCGAGCTGGGTGAGGGTGTCGGCGTACAGGGCGCGACCGGCCTCGTGGCCGGGCTCGGCGAAGACGACGTGCGAGAGGAGCGTCGCGGCCCACCGGAAATCGCCCTCGTCGTACGCGGTACGAGCCAGCTCGACGACTCGGTCGAGGCCACCCATCGCGGCGACGTAGCGCGTGGCCTCCTCGGCGGGGGGATGCGGCCACAGGTGGGCCGGGTTGCCGTCGAACCAGCCCATGTAGCGCTGATAGACGGCCTTGACGTTGTGGCTGACCGAGCCGTAGTAGCCGCGGGCGTTCCACGCGTTCTCGAGGGACGGGGGAAGCTGGATCGTCTCGGCGATCTCCGCGCCGGTCAGTCCGGCGTTGAGCATTCGCAGCGTCTGGTCGTGGAGGTAGGCGTACAGGTCGCGCTGGGTCGAGAGGTAGTCGACGATCTCTTCGCGGCCCCACGTCGGCCAGTGGTGCGAGGCGAAGACGACGTCGGTCGTCTCGGCGTACCGCTCGATCGCCTCGGTGAGGTACTGCGACCACACGTGGGGATCCCGAACCAGGGCTCCTCGCAGGGTCAGCAGGTTGTGCTGCGTGTGCGTGGCGTTCTCGGCCATGCACAGGGCGCGGAACCCGGGGAAGGAGAAGTGCATCTCGGCCGGCGCCTCGGTGCCCGGTGCCATCTGAAAGTCGATCTCGACCCCGTCGATGATGTGGGTCTCGCCCGTGGTCGAGATCTCGAGGGTCGGGGGCAGGATGCCGGGCGAGCCCGTCGAGGTCGTCTGGCCCAGACCGGCGCCGACCTGCCCGTACACGCCGCGGGCCAGGGCGGCCCCGTACATGTATCCGGCGCGACGTCCCATGGCGACACCGGCGTAGACGTTCTCGGCGACGGAATGCTCGAGGAACCCCTCGGGCGCGATGACGGCGCACTCGCCCGCATCGACGGCCTCCTGCGTGGTGACGCCGAGGATCCCGCCGAAGTGGTCGATGTGGCTGTGCGTGATGATCACGGCGACGACCCGGCGGTCACCGCGGTGTCGCCGGTAGAGGGCGAGTGCGGCGGCGGCGGTCTCGGGTGAGATCAGCGGGTCGATGACGATGACGCCGGTGTCGCTCTCGACGAACGAGATGTTCGACAGGTCGAACCCGCGCACCTGGTAGATGCCCTCGACGACCTCGTAGAGGCCGTGCTTGGCGACAAGGGTCGATTGGCGCCACAGGCTCGGGTTGACCGAGGTCGGCGCGTCACCGGCGAGGAAGTCGTAGCTCGCACCGTCCCAGACGACGTCACCGGATTCGTCGGTGATGAGCAGAGGGTCGACGGTGCCGAGGAATCCGCGATCGGCGAGCTCGAGATCCCGCGTGTCGTCGAAGGGCAGGCTCCGTCGGAGTCGCTCGTGGGCGGCGATGACGGCGGGGGCGGGTTCGAGGTGGGTCATGGTGCTCCTTCCGCCTCGATCCTGCCCGGAAGCGGAGCACGATGATAGCCCCCGGCGTCGATCAGACCTTCGCGTCCTGACGAGGGATCAGCACCTGCTTGATGATCAGCAGGATCGAGGCGGTGACGGGGATCGCCACCAGCGCGCCGAGGAGGCCGAGCAGCGTGCCGCCCACGAGGGCGCCGATGACGACGAGTGAGCCCGGGATCGAGATCGTACGATTCATGACGCGCGGGGTGAGCACGTATGCCTCGATCTGCATGTAGACGAGGTAGGCGGCCGCGAAGATCAACGCGAGCAGCGGATCCGCGAACAGCGCGACGGTGGAGCCGATGATCCAGAACAGCACCGGACCGACCAGCGGGATGATCGTGATGCAGAACGCGGTCACCGCCAGCAGCGCCGGGAACGGCAGCCCGAGGACGATGTACATGATGAGCGTAAACATCGAGTTGAAGAACGCCAGGATGACCATCCCCATCAGGTAGCCGCCCACCGACTCGGTGATCTGTTCGGTGAGGTCGGCGATGCCGGGGCGATTGCGCGCCGGAGCCAGACGGTAGAAGGCCTGCTTCATCATCGGCAGGGACGCCAGGAAGTACAGGCTCAGGACGAGGACGATGACGCCCCCCGAGATCGCGGTGGCGATCGAGATGCCCGCCTGGAGCACGCCGCCGCCGATCGCGGCGATGTTGCTCGGGTTCGTCACGAACTTCTGGGCTTCCGTGAGCATGTCGCCGAGTGAATCGCCGAAGTTGCTCTCGGCCCAGACGAAGACGTCGCTCTTCATGAAATCGCTGATGAGCGTCGGCAGATCTTTGATGAACTGGGCGATCTGTTCGACCACCGTCGGAAGCACCAGCAGGAGCACGCCCGCAAGCACGATCGCGAACCCGAAGTAGACGATGACGATGCTCCACACCCGCGTGACGTTCTTGCGCTCCAGCGCGCGCACGATCGGGTCGAGCCCGAGCGCCACGAACAGGGCGAAGGCGATGTAGATGATGACCGTGACGATGTTGGTCACCGCCAGGCCCAGGGTCACCGCGACCAGCCCGCCGAGGACGGCGAAGAAGCCGAAGGCGAAGGGGTTGCGCATGCCGAACCAGCGCGCCGTGTCGTTCTGCGGGGTGGAAGCGGCCGGGGGCGTCGCGGGGCCGTCGGGCGAGTCGGTAACCTCGGTCATGCTCACACTCTATTGGTGAGCTCCCGCGCCGAGGAGGACGACATGACCGAGACGCCCGAGCAGACGTTGCTGCGGTTGCGCGCCACGATCGACAACATCGACGCGGCGCTCATCTTCGTGCTGGCCGAGCGATTCCGCGCCACCAAGCAGGTCGGCGAACTCAAGGCCGACCACGGCATGCCGGCATCCGACCCGAACCGCGAGGAACAGCAGGTGGCACGGCTGCGCCGACTGGCCGAGGAGGCCGACCTCGACCCCGCGTTCGCCGAGAAGTGGTTCAACTTCGTCGTGGCCGAGGTCATCCGTCACCACACCGCAGCGGCAGACGCCCGCTGAGCCGTCGATGGCCGCCGAACTCCCCATCGGGACCCTGCTCGAATCCGTCGACCGCGCTCCCGCACACGTCCTCGCGCGGAAGCTCAATCGGCACACCTTCTGGTGCGGCCAGAGCGGGTCGGGGAAGACCTACGCCCTCGGGGTGCTCCTCGAGCAGGTGATGCTTGAGACCGAGCTGCCGCTGGTGATCCTGGATCCGAACTCCGACTTCGTCCGGCTGGGCGAGATGCGCGCGGGGGCCCACTCCGCATCCGCCGAAGCGCTCCGCTCGCGCGATGTCCGCGTGCTCGGCAAGAAGGGGGACCACGATCTGAAGGTGCAGTTCACCGAACTGCCGCTGAAGTCCAAGGCGGCCGTCGCGCAGATCGACCCCATCCTCGACGCCGAGGAGTACAACCAGCTGCTCCGCCTCGAGGACGAGGTGCACACGATCGACGACCGCGACCTCGTCGCGTTCCTCCGCGGCAAGGGATCGGTCGTGCACGACAAGCTCGCCAACCGCCTCGAGAACCTCGGCATCACCGAGTGGGATCTCTGGGCGTGGGGCGGCCGGAACGTGGGAGACCATCTCGACGAGACAGCCGATGCGACCGTGCTCGACCTCGGGGGATTCCCGACACCCGCCGAGTCGCGGGCGGCGGCCCTGGCCGTGCTGGACCATCTGTGGGCACGTCGAGAGGAGCGCATCGGGCGTCTGATCGTGATCGATGAGGCCCACAACCTCTGCCGGCCCGACCCCGCCACACCGGTGGAACGGCTTCTGACCGAGCGCATCGTGCAGATCGCCGCGGAAGGCCGCAAGTACGGTCTGTGGCTGCTGCTGTCGACCCAGCGTCCCTCGAAGGTGCATATCAACGCGCTGTCGCAGTGCGACAACCTGGCCCTCATGCGGATGAGCTCGCCGAAGGACCTCGCCGAGCTCGGCGACGTCTTCGGCTACGCGCCGGCGTCGATGCTCGAGCGATCCTCCTCCTTCACACAGGGGCAGGCGCTGTTCGCGGGCGGCTTCGTCGACTCGCCGGTACTCGTGCAGATGGGTGCCCGCATCACGGAAGAAGGCGGATCGGACGTCGCCGTCCCCCTGCGCTGACCGGAGTCGACGCAGAGGGACGGGCTGAAAAGCAGAGGCGGATCAGGGCGTC
Source organism: Microbacterium xanthum (assembly GCF_034531355.1). Taxonomy (NCBI): domain Bacteria; kingdom Bacillati; phylum Actinomycetota; class Actinomycetes; order Micrococcales; family Microbacteriaceae; genus Microbacterium; species Microbacterium xanthum. Next base: position 818,303 of record NZ_JAWHUE010000001.1, on the reverse strand, counting down.
GCGCGCCGGAGCGTCAGGAACGACCCGGCGGCCAGCAGGGCGGTGAGCAGCAGCCCCCACAGGGTGAGGCCGACAGCGCCCTGAGTGGCGAACCAGGCGAAGACCTCTGCCCACGCGTTCAGGCGACCCACCAGCCACATCCCGCCCACCAGCAGCAGAGCCAGGGCGATGTAGGCCAGGGCGACCCACGTGCCACCGAATCGCTTGTAGAGGGTGGCCGAGGCGAAGCCGATCGTGAAGATGAGCACGGTGAAGGCGAAGTAGAACAGCCACGCCGCCCACCAGCCGGTCTCCCAGATCCAGGGCAGCTGGAAGAAGTATCCGTTCATGCCCCAGCCGCCGGTCGCGGACTCCAGGAAGCCGCCGAGGACGAAGACGGTGGCCAGCAGGATCGCGGTGAGGCTCGCGGTGGAGAGGGTGCCGAGATAGAACTCCCGACGCGTGATGCTCAGCGCCTGCGAGAACGGGAAGGTCATCGTGAGCGCCTGGATGCCGACGAACAGGAAGTACCACAGCGGCGCCTGCGCGCCACCGCCGTAGAACGGGCCGGGAAGCCCCGAGCTGCTGAGGAGCGCGTAGATCGCGAGCGTGATGACGAACGAGCCGGTCAGCACGATCAGGGGGACCCACACGTAGGTCTGGCGGTTGACCAACTGCAGGCGGATGACGTTGAGCGTGCGGTTCATCGCGACACCTCCGAGGTCGAGGCGTCCGACGCGTGCTGCGTCAGACGCACGATGAGTTGCTGGAGCGAGACGGGAGTGACTTCGAGGCCTGCCGCGGCCAGGGCCCGATGGTCGGCGTCGGTGAGGGCGCCGAGGACGGTCACGCTCGAGACGCGGCCGAGGCTCTCGCGGTGGAGCACCTCGCGCCCGGCGACGAAGGCTTCGACGGCGGCGGTGTCACCGACGATGTTCGCGGCGCGGCCGCGCACCTCGTCGGTGCTCTCGTCCATGAGGATGCGGCCCCGGTCGATCACCAGCACGCGCTCGATGAGGTTCGAGACCTCATCGATCAGGTGGCTCGAGAGCACGATCGTGCGCGGATGCTCGGTGTAGTCCTCGAGGAGCCGGTCGTAGAAGATCTGCCGGGCCACGGCATCCAGACCGAGGTAGGGCTCGTCGAAGAAGGTGATCTCGGCACGCGACGCGAGTCCGATGATCACACCGACGGCCGAGAGCTGACCGCGAGAGAGCTTTTTGATGCGTTGCTTGACCGGAAGCTGGAACGCGTCGATCAGCTCGTCCGCGAGTTCCTGGCTCCAGTTCGGGAAGAACAGTCGAGCCGAGCGGAAGGCGTGCCGTGCAGTGGCGTCGTCCGGGTACTTCTGGCTCTCCCGCACGAAGCACATGCGCTGAAGCACGCTGGCGTTCTCGTACGGGTTCTCACCGAAGACGCTCACCTTGCCCGAGGTGGCGAAGTTCTGAGCGGTGAGGATGGACATCACCGTGGTCTTGCCGGCGCCGTTGCGGCCGAGCAGCCCGTAGATGGTGTTCTCTTCGATCGTGAAGCCGACCTCGTCGACCGCGACGGTCTCGCGGTAGCGCTTGGTGAGGTCTTTCACCTCGATCACGGCGGTCATTGTGCGGTTCCCCCTGTTTCGGTGTGGTCGGATGCGGTTTCGATGTCGGATGCGGCGGCGCGCTCCCGGACGAGACGGCTGAGGTCGTCCGGACCGAGGCCGAGCTTGCGGGCCTCGACGAGCAGTGGCTCGACGAAGCGGTCGGCGAAGGCGGTGCGACGCTCCCCGAGGAGCTGTTCGCGGGCCCCGGTGGCGACGAACATCCCGATCCCGCGGCGCTTGTAGAGCACCCCTTTGTCGACGAGCATGTTCACTCCTTTCGCGGCGGTGGCCGGGTTGATGCGGTAGAACGCGGCGAGCTCGTTGGTCGAAGGTGCCTTGCCCTCTTCGGGAAGGCTGCCGTCGACGATGGAGTCCTCGACGCTCTCCGCGATCTGCAGGAACAGTGCTCTGCCCTCGTCGATCACCATGTGCTCCCTTGGTTCATTACTTGACTAACTAACCATGCAACATGAGGTGGTGAATTGTCAATAACGATGGGGTTACCGTCCGTCGTTCGTTTTTGCCCCGGCCCGCCCGTCGGGGTTAGGGTTGATTCGGGCCGAGAGCCCTGATGACGACCAGTCCGCGGTCAGTGTGGGTTGATTCCTGGGGAATCCCCGCGCGGAGCGTATGGTCGACGGTCTTGGCGACGAACCCGATGTGAGTCGCCGGTTGCGCAGGCGCTCCAGTTGCTGCGCCATGCGCCGATGACCGTCACCCGGACGTGACCGAAAGCCGACCCGACCAGGCGCGATCTTGGGCGGGTCGCTGAGGTGCAAACGTGACATCCGACCTGGCCATCGAGGCGAAAGGCCTCTTCAAAGTCTTCGGGCGCAACACGCGCGGAGCAGTCGACAAGCTGAAGAAGGGTGCGACCCGCTCGGAGGTCGCCGCACAGGGCGCCACCGCCGCGGTCATCGACGCCAGCTTCGACGTCAAGCCCGGCGAGATCTTCGTGATCATGGGACTCTCCGGCTCGGGCAAGTCGACGATCATCCGCATGCTCAACGGCCTCCTCGAGCCCACCGCCGGAGACGTCCTCGTTCAGGGCCAGAGCGTCACGAAGGCATCCGACGCCGAGCTGCGCCGCATTCGCCGCTCCTCGATCTCGATGGTCTTCCAGCACTTCGCCCTGCTGCCGCACCGCACCGTCATCGACAACGCCGCCTACGCGTTGGAGATCCAGGGCGTCGGTCGCGACGAGCGGCGCGCGAAGGCGCAGGAGATCCTCGAGAAGGTGGGCCTCGGCGACCGCGCGGAAGCCATGCCCGATGAACTGTCCGGCGGCATGAAGCAGCGCGTGGGCCTGGCCCGTGCGTTGACCGCCGGCACCGACATCATGCTCATGGACGAGGCCTTCTCGGCGCTCGACCCGCTCATCCGACGCGAGATGCAGGAGCAGCTCATCGAGCTGCAGCAGGAGCTCGGCCGCACCATCGTCTTCATCACCCACGACCTCAACGAGGCCATGTTCCTCGGCGACCGCATCGCGGTCATGCGCGACGGTCGCATCGTGCAGAACGGCACCCCCGAGGAGATCCTCACCGATCCCGCCAACGACTACGTCGCGCAGTTCGTGCAGGACGTGGACCGTACGCGCGTGCTCACCGCCTCGTCGGTCATGGAGCCGCCGGTCGCCGTCACGCCGTTGCACGCCGGAGCCCGCGGCGCGTTGCGCATCATGCGCGACCTGCAGGTCGGCGCCGTGTCGGTCGTGGAGAGCCGCAGCAAGTTCATCGGATCGGTCACCGACCGCGACGTCATCCGCGCCGTCAAGAACGGCAACACCGACCTGCGCGGCATCCTCCGTCAGGACCAGCCGGTCGTGCACCCCGACGAGCCGCTGGCCGAGATTGTGGAGCGCTCGGTCGAGAGCCCGGCGCCGATCGCCGTCGTCGACGACAAGAACCGCCTCATGGGCGTCATCCCGCGCGTGACCCTTCTCGCGGCACTGGGCAACGTGCCCGCCGTGACCCGGGAGAACCCGATCATCGACGTGCCCGTGTCGGTGCCCGCCGGTGAGCTCGACAAGACGCTCGCCACGGTGGAGGACGCCGCCCCGGCGGCCGCGGCCCCGACGGAAGGAGGCGTGTGATGGAAAACCTCCGACTTCCCTTCGGCGAGTGGATCGAAGCGATCCTCGACTTCATCGGCGACGTGTTCGGATGGCTCTTCGACGCCATCGCCAACGTGCTCGCCGTGGTCTACGACGGCCTCGACTGGGTGCTCACCACCCCGCCCTTCTGGGTGATCATCCTGTTGCTGGGCGCGCTCGCCTGGTGGATCAAGGGGTGGAAGCTGGCCGTCGGAACGGTCGCCGGCTTGTTGTTCATCGTCCTCGTGGACCAGTGGGAGAGCGCGATGGACACGCTCGCGCTCGTCCTGGTCGCGTCAGCGATCGCGATCGCGATCAGCATTCCCGTCGGCATCTGGGCGGCACGGAACGCCACGGTCTCGCGCATCGTCCGACCGGTGCTGGACTTCCTGCAGACCATGCCGGCGTTCGTCTACCTGATCCCCGCCATCATCTTCTTCGGCGTGGGTGTGGTGCCCGGCATCATCGCGACGATTCTCTTCGCCCTCGCTCCGGGCGTGCGCCTGACCGAACTCGGCATCCGCGGCGTCGACTCCGAGGTCGTCGAAGCCGGTCAGGCGTTCGGTGCGACCCGCGGCCGCATCCTGCGGCAGATCCAGCTGCCGCTGGCCCTGCCGAGCATCATGGCCGGTATCAACCAGGTCATCATGCTCAGCCTGTCGATGGTCGTCATCGCCGGCATCGTCGGCGCCCCCGGACTCGGGCAGGAGATCGTCCGCGCCATCGGCCGCATCAACGTCGGCCTCGGCGCGGAAGCCGGCTTGTCGATCGTGATCCTCGCGATCATGCTCGACCGCATGACCTCGGCCCTGGCCGACAAGGGCGGTGCCCGTGCGAAGCGACGCAAGGCATCCCCGAAGGACACTCAGGCCTCCACCGCGTCGGCGCAGCCGGCCGGGGCGCAGGCCTGACACAGACCAGGCGGGTGCATCGCCCGCCGGAGGCGTCCGAGACTCGGACGCCTGACAACACGACCAGTCCGCGCACAGCACGCGGATGGAGAGGGAGTCAACATGATGACCAAGAGAAAGCACCTCGCAACCGGAATCGCCCTTGCCGGCGCCTCGGCCCTCGTGCTCGCGGGCTGCAGCTCGGACTCGGGTGACAGCGGCTCCGACGCGGGCGGCGACACCTCGGGCGCGGACCGCGCCATCGAGCTGGCCGTCTTCAACGGGTGGGACGAGGGCATCGCCGCGTCGTACCTGTGGGAGGCCATCCTCACCGAGCAGGGCTACGACGTCGAGCTCACCTACGCCGACGTGGCCCCGGTCTACGCCGGTCTCGCCGGTGGCGACTTCGACCTCGTGCTCGACACGTGGCTGCCGATCACGCACTCCGACTACATGGAGGAGTACGGCAACGACCTCGACGACCTCGGCGCGTGGAACAACGACGCCGCACTCACCATCGCGGTGAACGAGGACGCTCCGATCGACTCGCTCAGCGAGCTCGCCGACAACGCCGACGCGTTCAACAACGAGATCGTCGGCATCGAGCCCGGTTCGGGACTCATGCGCATCACGGGCGACGACGTCGTCCCGGGTTACGGCCTCGACGGGATGACGCTCATCGAGTCCTCGACCCCGGCCATGCTCGCCGAGCTGCGTTCGGCCACCGATGCCGGCGAGAACATCGTCGTCACCCTGTGGCGTCCGCACTGGGCCTACGACGCCTTCCCGATCAAGGACCTCGAAGACCCCGAGGGCCTGCTCGGCGAGGCCGAGGGCATCCACTCGGTCGCCGCAACGTCGTTCTCGGACGACTTCCCCGAGGTCCACGAGTGGATCTCGAACTTCGAGATGGACAGCGAGAAGCTCTACTCGCTCGAGAACGCCATGTTCAACGAGTACGACGGTGACGACTACGGTCCCGTCGTCGAAGAGTGGATCGCCGGAAACCAGGAGTGGGTCGACTCCCTGACCTCCTGATCGCCTTCCTCCTGTGAGGAACCCGCGGGGCGTCCGGCTGCGGCCGGGCGCCCCGCTTCGTCAGGAGGCGGGCGGGTGGGGCGGCGGAGGCGTGCCCGGCGTGATCTCCAGGGCGACCTTCTTCTCGAGCCGATCGACGGCGTCGTCCGACAGCGAGATGAGCCCATCGAGCTCCTCGCGGACGCGCTTGTACGCGATCTGGCGCTCGGCCGGCGTCGCCGCCTGGTCGACGGCGACGGACAACAGCTGCTGCGCGGTGTCGAGCCGTTTGCGTTCGCCCGACGTGAAGGTCGAGTCCTTGATGCGGCGCGCGTCGCGCTCGGCGAGATCGAATGCGACCTCGTAGTCGGTCACCGCATCCCGGTACTCGGTGAGCGCTTCGCGGGTGACCTTCGTCGCCGCCGCGTCGGGCCGGGCGTTGTCGGCGACCCGCTTGGCACGCAGGAAGGCGGCGGTCAGCGGCTGGCGGCCGTCGCTCATCGCGGGGAACGCGATGAGTTTCGACACGTCGAGCTCGTACTCCAGCCAGCGGTGGGTGACATCGTCGTGGGCCGCGAAGAGCTTCTCCAGCTGCTTCGCGGCGGGCTCCTCCGCCCGTGGCTCGGCCGCGGTGGGCGTCTCGGCGACCGCGGGCGCACCGCGTTGCGCGGCCTTCACCTCGCCCTTCGCCTTGATGATCTCCAGGCGTCGCCGATGGCGTCGTCGGGCGCTGCGCTCCCACGCGCTGCCGGCTGAGGCGAGCACACCGAAGAGCGGGAACACCAGCCACCAGTAGTTCCCGAGAAAGGTGAAGAACGGCTCCACCCCGCCATCGTATCGGCGTGGAGCGGTCGGGTCAGTCGCGCGGCGGCTCCACCGGCGGCGGCCCCTGGCGCCGGGCGGTGCGCCACGCATCCTGCTCGGCGACGCGGAAGGCCGCCTCGGCCGCGGCCACCGCGTCGCGGTAGGCGACGAAGTCTTCGGCCGTCGTCTTCGCCCGGGGATCCGCCGGTCGCAGCGAGCGCGCATGGTGCTCGGCGGCCACGAACTCCGCGGTGACCGGATGCCGGGCATCCGACATCTGCGGGATGGCGAGGGCGCGCGCGGCATCGGTCTCGTACTGCATCCAGCGGGCGGTGAGGACGTCGTGCCGGGCCATGAGGCGCGCGAGGGGAAGCTTGGCGTCGTCGTTCTTCGCGGTCGCCGACACCGCGCGCATCTGGGCGCGCGCCGCTTTGACACCGGTGCGCTTGGCGCGCAGGGTCATCCACGCCACGCGGTGGTCGTTCTTCGCGCGCTGGAGCTCGCCCCGCGCGATCGGGATGCTCACCGCGCCGGGGGCGCTCGGGTTCGCCTTCGCCGTCTGCAGTGCGGCGCGGGCGGTGCGCACGTCCGCTCGCGCCGAGATCAGGGCCGTGTACGCGCGCGACATCTCGTGTCGGGCGGCGTCGAGTTCGAGCCGGCGTGCGCGGCGACGGCCCGCCGTGGCGACGCCGTAACCGGCCGCGCCCGCGCCGATCGCGGTGGGGGCGACCCACCACCATGCGCCGAGCAGCTCGAACCAGAGGTCCACACCGTCAGCCTAATCAGCCCCGCTTCGGCCCGCGGGCCGTGCGATCAGGCGAACAGGAGGGTGAGGATGGTCGACCCGCCGGCCACGAGGATCAGCGAGACGATCGTCACCCACGCGACGACCTTCATGCGGCGCTGCCGCGCCTCGCCGTACCCGGCGTACTCTTCGTCTTCCGACATCGGCTGCTCCTAGGCGGTCGGTTCGGCGATCGTGGGGCCGAAGGCGGCGGGAAGGGTCGCGGTGGAACGTTCACGCAGGTCGCGCACCGACACGGTGAAGACGTCCTGCACCTCGAGGGTCGCGTCGCCCTCGGCGGGAAGGTCGGTCACGCCGATGCGCAGCACCGGGTAGCCGCGACCCTCGCACAGCCCGCGGAACTTCACGTCCTCCTCACGGGGCACCGAGACGATCACGCGACCGGTCGATTCGGCGAAGAGCGCCGTTGCGGCATCCACCCCGTCGCGCTCGCTGATCTCACGCAGCCAGACGCGGGCGCCCACGCCGAAGCGCAGGGTCGCCTCGGCCAGCGCCTGGGCGAGGCCGCCCGACGACAGATCGTGGGCGCTGGAGACCAGCCCCTGCTGCGAAGCGGCGTGGACGAGGTCGCCCAGCTGCTTCTCGGCGGCGAGGTCGACGGCGGGCGGGCGTCCGCCGAGATGGCCGTGGATGGTGCCGGCCCACTGCGACCCGCTCAACTCGGTCGAGGTGACCCCCAGCAGGTAGATGTTCTCGCCGGCATCCTGCCACCCGGAGGGGATGCGACGGGCGACATCGTCGATGATGCCCATGACTCCGACGACCGGGGTCGGGAAGATGGGCTGATCGCCGGTCTGGTTGTAGAACGAGACGTTGCCGCCGGTGACCGGGATGCCGAGCTCGAGGCATCCGTCGGCGAGGCCGGCGACGGCTTGCGAGAACTGCCACATCACCTCGGGGTTCTCCGGCGAGCCGAAGTTCAGGCAGTCGGTCACCGCGGCGGGAACAGCACCGGTGACGGCGACGTTGCGGTACGCCTCGGCGAGGGCGAGCTTCGCCCCCTGGTAGGGGTCGAGCTGGCAGTACCGGCCGTTGCAGTCGGTGGCGATGGCGAAGCCCAGGCCCGACTCCTCGTCGACGCGGATCATGCCCGCGTCGTCGGGGAAGGACAGCGCGGTGTTGCCCAGCACGTAGTAGTCGTACTGGTTGGTGATCCACGACGTGTCGGCCAGGTTGGGGCTGGCCACGAGGGCGAGGAACTGCTCCCGAAGCACCTCCGGATCGATGCTGCGGGGGAGGGCGGCCGCCGACTCCTCCCGCAACGCGTCGATCCAGGTCGGGTAGGCGACGGGGCGCTCGTACACCGGGCCGTCGACGGCGACGGTCGACGGGTCGACGTCGACGATCTGCTCGCCGTGCCAGAAGATCTGCAGGCGGCCGTCGCCGGTCACCTCGCCCAGCACACTGGTCTCGACGTCCCACTTGCCCACGACGGCGAGGAAGGCGTCGAGCTTCTCCGGCGCGACGATGGCCATCATGCGCTCCTGCGACTCGCTCATGAGGATCTCCTCGGGCGTGAGCGTGGGATCGCGCAGCAGGACGTTCTCGAGGTCGACGCGCATCCCCGAGCCGCCGTTGGCAGCGAGTTCGCTCGTCGCGCACGAGATGCCGGCGGCGCCGAGGTCCTGGATCGCCTCGACGAGTTCGCCCTGGTAGAGCTCCAGGCAGCACTCGATGAGGACCTTCTCGGCGAACGGGTCGCCGACCTGCACGGCGGGGCGCTTGGTCGGACCGCCGTCGGCGAAGGTGTCGGAAGCGAGGATGGATGCCCCGCCGATGCCGTCGCCGCCGGTGCGGGCGCCGAAGAGGACGACCTTGTTGCCGGCGCCCGTGGCGTTGGCGAGCTTCACGTCTTCGTGGCGCATCACGCCCACCGCGAGGGCGTTCACGAGCGGGTTGCCCTGGTACACCGGGTCGAAGACGGTCTCCCCGCCGATGTTCGGCAGGCCCAGGCAGTTGCCGTAGAAGGAGATGCCGCTGGTGACGCCGTGCACGACGCGGGCGGTGTCGGGATGGTCGATGGCGCCGAAGCGCAGCTGGTCCATGACGGCGACGGGGCGGGCGCCCATCGAGATGATGTCGCGCACGATTCCGCCGACGCCGGTCGCGGCGCCCTGGAACGGCTCGATGTAGCTCGGGTGATTGTGCGACTCGACCTTGAAGGTCACCGCCCACCCTTCGCCGATGTCGACGACGCCTGCGTTCTGGCCCATGCCGACCATGAGCTTCTCGCGCATCTGCTCGCTGACCTTCTGGCCGAACTGGCGCAGATAGATCTTGCTCGACTTGTACGAGCAGTGTTCGCTCCACATGACGGAGTACATCGCCAGCTCGCCCGAGGTGGGGCGGCGGCCGAGGATGTCGCGGATCTGCGCGTACTCGTCGGGCTTGAGTCCGAGCGCGCCGTACGGCTGCTCCTTCTCGGGCGTCGACAGGGCGTTCTCGACGGTGTCGGCGACGGGGCGCGACGACGCGGAGGTATCGGAAGGAGAGGTCATGCGGCTGAGCTCCAGGAATCACGGGCGCCGGACGATCCCATCCTAGATGGCGGCGGCAAATCCGTGGCGACGGGCCGTCATCGTGCGGACGGGTCAGAAGCTTCCGACGCCCTTGCCGATCAGTGTCACTCCCAGCACGAGCAGGAGGATCGCCATGATGACGGCGTTCTCGCGCTGGAGCCAGGTCCGAAGCGCGGTGAGGGCCGCGGTGAGGCGCGTGGCCGCGACGAGGTATCCGACGACGGGGACGATCACGGTGATCGCGGCGATCACCGTGTAGACCGCAACGGCGGTCACCGCCGCGCCGACCTCCAGGCCGGCGCTGCCGATGGCGACTCCCGCGGCGGCGCCGAGCAGCAGGTTCTTCGGGTTGACCCCCGCCAGCACGAACGCCAGCCCGACCGCCCTGGCGAAGGTGAACGAATCGATCGCCTTCATCCAGGGCGGGAGAGCAGCCTCCTCGCCCGGCGGAGGGCGCTGTCGCCAGCTGCGCACCGCCAGCAGCATCAGGAGGACGCCCAGCCAGAGCATTGCGCTAACGTACCTTTATGGATTGCGTTATCTACACGCGCGTCAGTCTCGACCGCACGGGCGAGGCGCTGGCCGTAGCTCGCCAGGAGGCCGACTGCCGCAAGCTGGCCAAGTCGCTCGGGCTGCGCGTGGTGCAGGTTTACACCGATAACGACATCAGCGCCACGAGCGGCAAGGTGCGCCCTGGCTTCGAGGCCATGCTGGACGCCAAGCCCACGGCGATCATCGCGTGGCATCAGGACCGGCTGCTGCGCCTGACCCGAGACCTGGAGCGCGTCATAGCCCTGAACGTGCCGGTGTACACCGTGACGGCTGGCACCTTGGACCTGACCACACCGGCAGGCCGCGCCGTGGCGCGCACCGTGGCAGCGTGGTCGCAGTACGAGGGCGAGCAGAAGGCCACGCGCCAGGTCGCGGCGAACGTGCAGCGGGCAGCCAATGGTGTCCAAAATGGCCGCGTGGGCTACGGCTACCGGCGCGAAGGCTCCGCGATGGTGCTGGACGAGACCGAGGCCGCGACAATCCGCGAGGCTGTGCGCCGCGTACTTGGCGGCGACTCGCTGCGGTCGGTGTGCAAGGACTTCAACGAGCGAGGCATTCCCTCCCCGCGTGCGGTCGAGCGCAACCGCGCCAGGGAGCAAGCCCGCGCTGAGCACCGCCCCGAGCCGACCTACAGCACGCCCGACCCCTTGTGGAACAGCACGACGTTGAAGCAGATGCTGCTACGCGCCAACCTCGCAGGGCTGATCGTCCACCGGAAGAAGGTAGCAGGACGCACCCCTGATGGTGCGCCTCGCGTGATTGACGAGGACACACACGAACGCCTCAAAGCCGTGCTGACAGACCCCGCGCGCCGTACCGCCCCGGCGGGCAGGGAGCCGAAGCACCTGCTGGCGGGCGTCGCTCGGTGTGGACGGCCTACCGACGCGCTGGATGACGAAGGCGAACCAATCCCGTGTGGCGGCAAGATGGTTCGCGCGCCTGGCCGGTGGACGAAGACGAAGACGGGCGGCACCAAGCGCCAGCCACCGAGCTACGTGTGCGGTCAGTGCTTCCGCGTGCGCCGAAAGCAGGAACTCGTGGACGAGCTGGTTGAGGGCGTCGTCCTGGGCCGACTCCAGATGCCCGATGCTGCTCAGTTGTTCACCGAGGGCGACCCTGCTGCGCTGCAAGCCGCGCGAGACGCCCTGGACGCGATTGACGCCCGCATGGCCAACGCGGCCGATATGTTCGCAGACGGCACCATCGAGGCTGCCCAGCTTGCCCGCATCACCGAGACGTTGCGGGCCGAGCGCGCCACGGCTGCCTCTGCAGTTGACGCCGCCCTCCCGGCTGCGGTGCCCCGTGAGCTTGTCGGCCCCAATGCGCGCCAGGTGTGGGACGGCCTCAGCATCGACGTGAAGCGCGCCATCATTGACACGCTCGTGCAGGTAGTCATCCTGCCCAGTGGCAGCGGGAAGGCGTTCGACCCGGACACGGTGCAGGTGGTCTGGAGAACGTAGGCCAGTATCGGTAGCGCGGAGCTCTACGCCGACCAGGGCGACCCCGCACTGCCCCGCCGACCTTACGTTCCACCCCGGCAGCCCCAGTCGGGCAGGCGGTCGCCGGCGTCGGTCAACACGCCGAGGCGACCCAGAATCTTGGCGGGAATTTTCTGTTCGCTGACCGGAGAGTTCCTTCAGAAAGGGCCGATTAGCGGTGATTATCTCGCTAGTCAGGGCGCTGCGGGGCGTGGCAGCATTAGCTACATGCAGTTCCGAGTCAAGGTCCTCTGCCACGGCGCAGGCAACTACCAACACAAGCCGCGCACCGTGGCTCAGTTCCGCTATGACGAGGGCTGGGCACGCGTCCACAACGAGGGGCCGATGGACCCGCTGGTGTGGCTGCCCACTGGCGACGTGAGCCAGCGGCACGCGCTCATCTGTGACCGGTGCACCAGGACGGACTACTACACTCCGGAACGGCTGTACCCTCTTCTTGACGAGCTGCGCTCCGGAGATCGCCCCACGGTGGACGCGCGCCAGCTTGCACAGGCTGCCAAGTAGCAGCCGCCCATAACTGAACACTCTTAGGGGTTCTCGGTCCGCGCACGACGCGGCTGGGGGTCTATTCAGAAGCTTCTCAACGGAAGTTCCGCACTTGGCGCTCATGAGCGCTGTTCCGTTGAGGAGCTTTTTCGTTGTCCACACACAACCCTCCCACCGTCACCAAGGCGCGGTCCGAGATCATGATCGGGCGTCGCGTCCACGACCCCGAGCGCGAGGCCAGCGGCCGTCGTGACCTGGCCGAAGCCAAGATTGCCGCCTACATCGAGAAGGCGCTGGCAGTAGCGCCTCCGCTGAACAACCAGCAGATCCACCGACTCACCGGGCTGCTGCGGGCTGGCGGTGTGCGGTGAGCCGTCTCATCAAGGCCAACTACCCCGGCAAGAAGCGCCTCACCGAGACCGAGGCCAAGAACGACCTCAAGTTCGGCCCGATGCCGCACTGGTTCAAGCCCTGGGCTTCCGAAGCGGTGCTCATCTCCGATGCCGAAGCGCGCTATGCGCTGGTGCACGTGCACGGCGACCCGGTGGAGTACGAGGTCCGCACGTTCATCACCGAAGAGAAGCTGCGCTGGGCGCTCGACAGCCTGTACAACGCGCACACCTGCGGCGCTGAGTGCGTCGGCATCTACTACGTGACCCCGGACGTGCCGCTGCGCATGTACGCGGTGATCGAGACTGACGACGAGGACGAGTCGTGAGCGCCGACAAGCCGGTGCGCGTGCTGCGGGGCCAGTCGGAAAGGGCCGCTAGCGCCTTCCGCCTGCCCACCGGAGACGGGGTGCGGCCATGAGCAACCTCGAAACCGCGCTCAGCCTCGCCGCTGCGGGCTGGTACGTGTTCCCGCTGACGCCGAGCGGCAAGTTCCTGGAGGGGTTCGGCTGGGACCGGGGCGCATCGCGTTCGCCGAAGCAGATCGAGGAATGGTGGGCCGACGACCCGCGCCTGTCCATCGGTGTGCACTGCGGCAGGTCGGGCCTTGTCGTGGTGGACCTGGACAAGAAGAACGGCAAGGACGGCCTCGCGAGCCTGACGGCTGCGGGCGTGGCCCTGCCGCGCACGTTCAACTACACCAGCCGGGGCGGCAAGGGTACGCACCACATCTTCCGCGCGCCGAAGGGAGTGCAGCTCACCATCGACCGCGACCTGCGCGGCATGCCCGGTGTGGACATTCGCAGTGGCATCGGCATGGTCGCCTACAGCGGTCCCGAGTTGGTCAAGCGCCCCAAGCTGGCACCGGCTCCCGAGTGGGCGCTCGTCCATAAGAAGGACGGCTGGGACTACGACATGGCCGACCTGGAAGAGTGGCTGGCAGGCGCGGGCGAGGCCACCGACCCGGAGCAGAAGGCACGTGCTGCGCGGTCGCGCCGGATGGCGACCAGGTTCCCCGAGGACGGCATCGGCAACGGCGAGTTGCTGTACCCGATCACCAAGCTGGTGTCGGGGTTGGAGCACGGCACCGGTCGGCGCCAGGCGTTCGAGGCTGCGCGGGCACGGTACACCGCCAACTATCCGGACCCGAAGTACCTGATCGCGTTCGACCGTGCGTGGGCCAAGGCCATTACGCGAGTGGAAAGCGACGCCCAGCAGCCCACGGTGGAGCCGTACCCCGAAGACGACGATGACCTGTACGTAGACGTCGCTGCGGTGCTGAGCGGCAACGTGCACCGCGCCAAGGCGACGGTCGGCCTGCGTGAGGACGGCCAGGGGCTGTTCTACCGGGGCAAGATCAACACGCTGATCGGTGACCCCGAGTCGGGCAAGACGATGATCGGCGCGTGCGTAGCTGCCGACGTGCTGTCTGCTGGTGGCCGCGTGCTGTGGTTGGACCTGGACCACAACGGGGGCAGCGAGATCACCCTGCTGCTGCGGGGCTTCGGCGTGCCCGACAGCGTGCTGCTGGACCGTAACAAGCTGCGGATCGCCTCGGAGCGGCTGGAGAGCCGCGACGGGGTGCTGCGCGCTGTGCTTGATGCCGCCGAGTGGGGGCCGGACTTCGTTCTGCTGGATAGCATCGGCGAGCTGGTCCCGCTGTTCGGCGGCAGCAGCAACGACGCGGATGACTACACCAGCATCAACCGTCAGGTGTCGGTGCCGTTGGCTGCGGGCGGTGCGTGCGTGGTGTCCATCGATCACTTGTCCAAGGGGCACGACAGCCGCGCCTACGGTGCCGGAGGCACGATGGCCAAGAAGCGCGCCGGGAACGGTGCCCAGTACGAGGTCCGCGTCGTTACCGCCTTCACCCCGACCGAGGGTGGCCGTGCCGATATGTGGATCGTCAAGGACCGCCCCGGCGATGTGCGCGACCACTCCCCCCGCGACGGCAAGCGTCAGCGCGCTGCCAGCTTCGTGATGAAGCGCGACCACCAGGACGTCACTCGGTGGCGCTTCTACTCGCCCGACGCCGAAGAGGCGAAGCCGCCGAAGCAGGAGCTCACGGTCACGGTCGTCACAGCCGACCAGAAGCTGCGCGCCGATGTGGACGCGCTGCACAAGCTGAAGCCTGCACCGGCCTCGCGGCGCGATGTGGAAGCCCGCATGAAGTGGGGTCCAAAGCGAGCGGGTGATGCGCTGCGCCACTACCGCGCCGAACTCGACGTGACCGTGGAGGAGGCCGCTGATGCGTGACCTGGACCCCCGCGCTGTCACCGTCGCGGTCGGCTACCGGTGCCCCGATTGCCACTCCGAGACCGAGCTTGAAGTGGATGCGTTCGGAGTGCATCACCTGCACGTGCTGCACGACGACTCGTGCCCGTGGCTCGCCGCCTGGCAGGAGCGCGCATGAACGCGGAATCAATACCGAATCGGTCCACGGTGGCTGCGGTACCAGCGGTACCCCCCTTGAAAGGGGGGGGTACCACCAGTACCACGCCCCCCTTCCGTGCAAACAGAGGGAAAGGCCGGTACTGGGGGCGGTACTGGTACCACCTGCGCCAGTACCAAAAAAGGTTCGCGGCTGTGTGGACGAATGCCCGACGCCACATGAGGCAGCAAGGCCCGAAGAAGCGGTGCACGACCCACCCCGGAGAGCGTCATCCGGCAGCCCTCCAGAGAAATACCCACACCCGAGAGGAATCATCATGACCGATACCAAGCGGCTCGTCTGGAATTGCGAGCACTGCAAGAAGCCCATCGCAGACGACGAAGGCGCACTGATCATCCGCGGGCGCGAGATGGCGAAGCACGAGAAGGCGTGGGCCGAGCACGACCGCCAGCAGCGGGCCGAACTGGAAGCCACGGGCATCCCCCGCATGGTGCCCGTCCATGAACTGATGGCGCTGCCGTCTCGCGTGGAGTGGCGCGGGCGTCACGTGGGCTGCGGGCTGAACAGCATCGGCGACGTCTACTACGACATCCCGGTCGGCAGCTTGCGCACGTACTTCCACGTCGTGGACTGGACCGCGCACCTGATGGAGAAGGGCTGGCTGGAGAGCACCGACTGGCAGCGCGTGCTCCGTGACGTGACCGCACAGATGGAGGCCCGGTCATGAGCGCGACACCGGCTGCACTGGAAGACAACCCCTACGTCGTGTTCTTCCAGGGCAACGGCAGCACGCACCGGCTGGACAACGACTGGCGCAAGGTCAGCGCGCTGCTGGCCAAGGGCACGTTCACCGTCAGCGAGGTCGTCCACAAGACCGGCGTCAGTCGCCGCGTCGTCAAGGCGCTGCTGCACTACGGGCGCAAGGCGGGCGAGGTCCGCTCGGTGCCCGTCACGCGCCACGTGGAGGCCGCGTCCAACGTCACGGTCGTGCAGCGCATGCACGGCTACCGGCTGCCCTGATGACCATTGCAACCCCGACTGAGAGGAACACCATGACCGACGCAACCACCGAGCAGGCAGCAGCCGAACCGGACACCGCGACCGACGAGGCGCTGTGGGCTGTGCTGACAGACGGCAAGCCCCACGCGCTGCGCGAGCTGCTGGACGCCACCCCTGGCCTCCCCGCTGAGGAAGTCCGCACGCTGCTGTCGGCCTACAGGCGGGCAGGGCTTGTCGAGTACAGCTACGACGAGCGGAAGGCTCGCCGGGCTGGTGCCCGCGCCGAGCGCCTGTACCGGGCCACACAGTGACCCAGGAGGACGTCGCCTGGCAGGCGCTCGACAAGGCGCTGGAGGACACCGTGCCCCCGTGCGCTGGCGACCCGCTGTACACGACGGACGAGCGCCTGACCCCGGATGACCTCGCCCTGATGGGCAGCTTGTGCGCGTCGTGCGACGTGCTCATCGAGTGCCACGCCTACGCCACGGCTGCCAAGGTGCAGGCGGGCTACTGGGCAGGCCGCAAGTACGGGCGCACGCCACGCATCACCCGCAAGACCACCGACGCCGGGGCGGTCTCCCCGGCACCCATCACAACCAGTAAGGAACACACATCATGAGCAAGCGCACCCCTCTCGGCGTCCAGAACGACCTCAAGTCGTCCATCGACAGCTTCCACGCGCGGGCCAAGGCCATCAAGGATTCGTACTACGAGCAGCGCAAGGCCATCTTCGATGACACGCGCCTGTCGGCCGAGGCCCAGAACGAGGATGCCGCCAAGCTGCTCGACGGCACCGTGGCCCAGCTCGCCACCCTCAAGGGCGAGCAGGACAGCTACGTGCAGAACCTGAAGGACAGCCTGGAGCGCGACCTGCGGGGCAACCAGCCGACCGACGCGAACTCGGTGCTGCTGCGCCGGGATGCTGCCCAGCGTGCCCGCCAGCTTGGCGACGAGCGCGAGGCGCTGGCTGCACTGCAGGATGCCGTGCGCAATGACGACGTCAGCCTCCAGCACGCGATCGGCTACGTGGGCCGTCAGCAGGTGTGGGTCAACGTGGGCGAGGCCTACCGTGCAGCCCAGCCCGCGACCGCCGACATCGCCGAGGCGCTGTCCTTCGTGGACGAGGCGACGAGCGACGTGGGCTACCGCCTGGGCAACCAGATGACCTACAGCAGCCCGTCGGCCTAATCCCCAGACGGGGCGGCAGGGTCTTGTGACTTCCTTTCTACCTGCCGCCCAAGCGCGAGCTTGGTAACCCCGTGCCCCTAGACCCCTGGCAGACGCTGGGGGTCTTTGGGGTGCCACGGGGTCGGGGCAGCCCTGCCGTTCGGGCAAACGGGCGTCTAGGCCCGATCTAGCCGACGACCTGCCCCGCGCTCTCCCGCTGCACCAGCCAGCACCAGCAGCCAAGCGCGAGCACCCTCAATCGAACACACTTGCGAATGTCCCGAGCAGCGCGCGAGGGTACTGGCCAGGCGGAAGGCGCTAGCGCACGTATCCGCCCCGTTCCACAACGACAAGGAGACAACATGAGTACCCCTGCACCTGCCCCGGCAAGCGCGCACGTCGCCAGCAAGGCCCAGCCCGTCATCCCCACGGCTGCCCCCGCCACCCCGTTCCGGACTGCGCTGCTGCGCGTGGCCCTCGCCCTGGGGGTGCAGCGCTGATGGCTACCTACACCGGCTTCATCCGCTTCGCGAACCCCGGCTACCCCGACAGCATCGAAGAGATCGACGTGGTGGCCAACACGACCGAGGAAGCCCGCCAGCGCATCCAGCAGGAGTTGGACGACGACTACGAGCCAGGCGGCATCATCGCCCACATCGAGCAGCGCATGGGGCTCTTCGCATGAATCTGGACGGCTACTGGGCCAAGTACGACGCCACCCTGGCCCGCGTGCGGCAGGAGCGCCCCGATACGTTCGCCAAGCTGAAGGCGATCCTGGATGCGTTCGAGCCGCCCAGCAGCGGCGACGCGTTCTTCCCTGGCGGGGCCGACGATGACCTGGCCGACGCGCTGCACGACGCGGGCTGGGTGCTGCGCTTCGTCGAGGGCAGCTACGTCTACATCGCACGGCACCCCAGCACCGGGGCCAAGCTGCACCACGTGGAGGGCGACCTGTATGACCGGACCAAGGCGGTGCAGCCGTGACCGGCGAGCGGAAGCACATGCTGGCCTACGTGCGCGTCAGCACCGAGGAGCAGCAGCGGTCCGGCCTGGGGGTTGAGGCCCAGCAGGCAGCCATCGCCGCCGAGTGCACGCGCCGGGGCTGGACCTACGAGCTGTTCCAGGACCTGGGGTGCAGCGGCAAGCACGTCAACCCTGAGCTGCGCCGTGGGCTGGACATGCTGGGCACGGGCCAGTTCGACGGCCTCATGGTGGCCAAGTTGGACAGGCTGGCGCGCTCGGTGCGGCATGCATCGGCCATCATCGACAGCGCGATCACGCAGGGCTGGGCGCTGGTGGTTCTGGACAACGCGCTTGACCTGACCACGCCTGGCGGTCGGGCGATGGCGAACATGCTGGCAACCTTCGCGGAGCTTGAGCGCGACCTGATCGCCACGCGCACACGGGAGGCGCTGGCAGCGCGCAAGGCGCGAGGGCTGCCGCTGGGCAGGCGCACGGCCATTCCCCCGGCTGTACTGCGCCGCATCGTGCAGGACCGAGAGCAGGGGTGCAGCTTCGGGCGCATCGCGGCTGACCTGATGGACGAAGGGGTGCTGTCCCCGACCGGCCTGCCCGAGTGGCACGAGTCCACCGTGCGCCGCGCCTACCAGTCGGCCACCAGGGACACAGCAGCAGCCGCGTGACGCCAGCACCGAGAGACCCCTGGGCTAGTCGCCTGGGGGTCTCTGTGCGTCTGCTGCGGACAGCCGGAAACGCGCCTCTCCGCCTTGCGCCTGGAACTTGCCTGCCCGCTGCCGGTACCCAAGGCACGATCTTGAGTCCCGGTCTTGGATGCCCTCGGGACGGTGATGCATGGTTCAACTAACCGAACAGACGTTCGAGTCAAGTTCCACACACCAGCCCCACGAAAGGTTCCACATCATGGCTACCAAGCGCACCGCTACCAAGTCCCTGAAGCCCGTCGAGACCGTTGAGCAGGCCACTGCCGACGAGGCCCTGGAGACCATCGAAGCCGCCATCCAGCAGGTCGTTGACACGTTCGGTGTCAGCGTGCAGCGTGCTCGCCTCAAGGGCATCCGGGCGCTCGCCTACCAGGCGCTCCTGGAGAGCATCGAGGCCGGCGATCTGGAAGCGCTCACCCAGCGGGCCATCGCCAACGCGGGCAGCCTGCCCAACGGCTGGACGGTCACCCCGCCCAAGCGCGCCCCGAAGCCCGAGCGCAAGCCCCGCGCCAGCAAGGGCAGCACCGTCGCGACCGAGGAAGGCGTGGTCATCGCCGAGCAGCGCCACGTGGACGCCAGCGTGCCGGTCGTGCACGACGCCGACCCGAACAAGGCCAACGGCTGCACCTGCGGCCAGTCCTACGGCAGCAAGGCCGCGCTCAGCCGTCACCTCAACGTCGCCGCCAAGGCGTGAGGCTGCGCCCCCAGGCTGGTCGGCGGCGTCCCGTGCGGCAAGGCCCGATGATTGACACCAAGGAGAACCACATGAACGACCTGCCTGACCTGACCGCGCTGCCCGTGCGTAGCCTGCTGCTGCTGGAGGCCAGCATCGTGACCGAGCTGCGCCGTCGCGAGCTGGTGCGGACGAACAACAAACCCCTCGGCGACATCGCTGAGCACATCGTATGGCTGGCCCGTGGCGGCGTGCTGGAGCCGACCAGCACTAAGTCGCACGACATCACGACGCCTACCGGCCAGCGCATCCAGGTCAAGGCGATGGGGGTGCGCACCGTGGCAGGGGGCAAGTTCAGCCCGTTCCGTAGCACCGATTTCCACACGGCTGTCTTCATCGTGATGGACGCCACCTTCGCGATCACCGAGGCCTGGGAAGTGACCGCTGCGCGCATCCAGGAAGCTGCCCTTAGCGCTCACGTAGCTGCACGGCAGCCCACGCTCAGCCAGGTGCGCAAGTGGGGCACCAGCGTCACAGCCGAGATGCAGGCTGCCTACGCGCGCATCGACGACTGACAGCCCTGCCGACCCCAGGTAGCCCTCTGCCCGACCGGTAGGGGGCTGCCGACGTGTTGGGTCATGCCTTGGCCCGTTCGCTCGCCAGCAGTCGCTCTAGCTCCGCCAGGCGCGCGCTACTCGCTGCGCGACCGGATGTACTCGATGGCCTCTTGCGAGATTGTGGCCGTGGTGTCCACGCGCGGGCGAAGTCGAGTTGCCCATACGCGCCCAGGGTGCAGCGTGTCCCACTTGGTGTTCAGCCCGTTGTATCGGCCGTTCCCAGGATCGTGATTGCCGAAGCCGTCAATCACCGCGTTCCACACCGGGGCGAAGTGCTGAATGAGCACCGACTCGCCCAGGGGTATCCAGATCGACTCAACTACCAACCACCGCACGTAGAAGTCGGCGGCATCGAGGTTGGTTGCAGCCTCAATGCTCTTGCGGTGGTCGTCAATCCGCGAGAACAGCGGCGATCCGCTGGTGGTCAGCGTCACCCCACGGCGACCGCCTGACGGTGTGGCCTTGCCCACGTAGATCGGGAGCTCAAACTTGCCGTCGCGGTTCGCATCAGCGATGGCTGCGTAGGCCGGGAAATCGCCGGTGTAGTAGATCGCGTAGACGCCCGCCCCCGTGAAGCGCGCCACCGACTGGATCGGCGTGGGGTCCGTCTCCAGGATCGCGTTGGCGACGCTCTTGCCCAGGTTCGGAATGTCCAGCGGGTTGAAGGCCAGGCTCACGCGATGCTCCGAGCTGTCGTCGTTCGGCGGGCGATGTTGGCTCGCAGTTCGGCGATAGCAAGGTGCTCAGCCACGCTCCCGGCTACCTGCTGAGCAAGGCGCACGGGGACCGCGTTGCCAAGCTGGCGCATGGCCTCGCTCCAGGAGCCGTGCAGTTCATACCGGTCGGGGAATGTCTGCAGGCGCGCGCTCTCACGGATCGAGAAATAGCGCACCGATCCGTCCGTATCGCGGAGCATGTTCTCGCCGCCTGGCACGCCGTGGTCGCCCGCCTTGAGGGTCTTGGCAGGCGCATCAATCGGGCTGCCGGTGTGCCCCGGATACGACCGCGCCCCCGGCTGCTGGAAGTGGTTGAGGAACCTGGTCGAGCCGCGCTCGGTCGGCGTGGGCAGGCCAGCCAGTGCATCGCGCACGGTGCGCCAGGGCTTCGTCAGCGGGGCTTCGTGCGACATGGCACGGACGGAGGGCGCTTCGGGGCGCTTGCGGCTGGACACCTTGTGCTTGTCCCAGTACTCGCCGGTCACCCACATGGAATGCATCAGCGCTTCGCGCGAGTGGGTGGCTGCGGGGAACTGGAACTCGGCATCCAGGTCGGACCGGAAGCCCACCATGAACACGCGGTGACGGTGCTGCGGCACCCCATAGTCAGCCGCGTTGACGACCGTCGGCACCACGTTGTATCGCAGCTCGGACGTGTGCGTGGACGTGGCCTCAGCCTGGAGGCGGTGCAGGTGATCCAGCCACGTCTCGCCAGCGCGGGCAACGACCTCCGGGAACTGAAGGCGGAGGAGGATCAACTGGTAGTAGTTGGCAAACGTGGAACGGGTGAGGCCCTTCACGTTCTCGATCAGGAACGACTTGGGCCGGAGCGACCGGATGACCTCCACGGCAGCCGGGAACATGTCGCGGGCGTCGTCAGCGGCGCGGGCCTTGCCGCCCATGCTGAACGGCTGGCAGGGCGGGCCACCAGTAACGAGGTCGATCTCGCCCTTGATGCTCGTCCAGTCATACGCGCGCACATCGCCCTCGTGCACCTGCCAGTCACGAACGAGGGGGTAGTCGTTGGCTCGGTTCTGGCGCACCGTGTCGCACGCCCATCGGTCCCATTCAACGAACACTTCCGGGTGGAAGCCAGCAAGCTCGCTACCGAGCGCGAGACCCCCTGCCCCACCGAACAACTCCACCGAACGCATGTTCCTAGAGTAGAGGTCTCGGCGCTCTTATTACGGCTGCGGCACACCCCTCCCAGAGACGCTATCGCGTGTCTGAGGCCGGAAGCCTAGTAGCGTCAGCGACATGATGCTTCTCCTCGTTCTCATCCTCGGCCTTGCCCCGGTGGCAGCCTTCATCCCACCCATCACCACCGTCGACGAGTTCTTGTTTCGAGTGGCGCTTTTCGGACTCATAGTCGCTGTCGTCGCTCTTGTGGGCCACACCTTCTCGCTGCCCCATCTTCAAGAGAACGATGCGAAGTGGGGCACATCCACGCCGGATCAGTGGGGCAAGGTGGTCCGTTGGAGCGCGGCATTTAGCGCCGTACTTGGCCTCCTGATCAGCGTGTTCCTGGTCCCCGCACTCACGAAGTAGAGCAGTTCACAAAACGAAGGTACCTTTACGCAATATTGCATGGCACCAGCTTGATCGCTCCGCTCGCGGGGCGGGACGCAGCGGAGTCGTCTTCGGGGAGGACGCCGGCGAGCAACGTGAATGCCGTCGCAGTGACGACGATGCCGAGGATCCATCCGAGGAGGAATCCCACGCTGATGACCCGCGCCCGCGGTGAGAGCAGCATGAGGATCGCGGCGATGACCGGGATGGGACTGATCGCAACGCCCAGGGCGAGGGGGAGGATGTCACCGATGACCGCGTTCATGCTCGACCCCGTGCTTCCGCTTCGTCACACCTGCTCGCACGTGCTCCTCGTGTCGTGCGATCAGGTGACCGTCCGCCTCCTTCGGGATCCTAGGACGTCGTGCGGTGCCGGGGAAGTGTCGTCTCGCCTCCTCGCCTGACAGGCGACGTCGTCGACCGGGTGATGCCGGGTGAGGCTGCGGGTGACGAGGGGGGTGAAAAGCCCTGTGGGCCGCGGCGCGAGCGGACACTTCGCGACAGCATCGGGTCAACCGACCAACCGTCGTCTCGACCCGAAAGCAGGAGAACTTCGCATGTGCACACGAGTGATGTGGCCGGATGCCCACGGATCGGTCATCGTCGGGCGGAACATGGACTTCCACATGGATCTGCTCACCAATCTGTGGAAGCTCCCGCGGGGCATCGAGCGCACGGACGGTGTCAACGGCGCCCTCACGTGGACCGCGACCTACGGCAGCATCGTGGCGACCGCGTTCGACCTGATCGCGACGGACGGCATGAACGAGAAGGGCTTCGCCGGGCACATCCTGTGGCTCGCCGAGTCCGACTACGGCACGCCTGAGGAGGATGCGGTGCAGCTGAGCCAGGGGGTGTGGCTGCAGTACTACCTCGACAACTTCGCCACCGTCGCCGAGGCCGTCGCATGGACCAATGACACGCAGGTGCAGATCGCGCAGCTGTTCGACCCGACGGGACACCTGGTGCCGACGCTGCACCTGGCGATCAACGATGCATCGGGCGATTCCGCGATCATCGAGTACACCGACGGCAAGCCGAAGGTCTACCACAGCCGTGACTACCTCGTCATGACGAACTCCCCGACGTACGACAAGCAGCTCGAGCTCGTCAAGACGGTCGAGGGCCTCGGTGGCACCGAGCATCTGCCCGGTTCGACACTGGCCAGCGACCGGTTCGCGCGCGCGTCGTACTACGTGGCGCGCCAGGTCGAGCCGAAGACGCAGATCGATGCCATGGCGGCCATGTTCAGCATCATCCGCAACGCCGCGCAGCCGTTCCGCACGCCCGAGCCCGGCAAGCCCGACGCGTCGCAGACGATCTGGCAGGTCGTGCTGGATCTGACGAACAAGCGATACGCCTTCGAATCGACGACCCGCCCCAACATGGTGTGGGTCGACCTCGACGAGGTCAGCTTCACGGAAGGCACGAAGGTGCTCAAGCTGGACCTGGTGGGCCGGCTCGCTCTGGAGGGCGGCCTGACGGGTGACTCCAGCCACAAGTTCACCGATCCGGGCGAACTCGCCGAAGACGTCCTGGCAGCCGGTGTCACCGCTCTGGAGTGGGTGGCGCGCAAGAAGGATGCGTTCCTCGCGGTCAAGGAGGCCGTGCAGCAGCGCGTCGGCGCTTCGCGCTAGAGCATCGCCGACACGAGAAGGGACCCGGGAGACCCCGGGTCCCTTCTCGTACGTGCGTGTACCCCGCGCGACGTCGGGATGCCCGACCCGAGTGGTGCGGTCTTGTGCTTGCTCGTCGTTCCGCAGAAGTTCTTCTGCCCGAGGTGTCCTCGGAGGCGAACGTCATTCGTCCCCTTATCGAAGAACCCCTTCACACCCTTCGAGAGGAGAACGACAATGAGCAGATTCACCACCGTCACACGTCAGGGCCGGGTTCCGGCGACGCCGGCGCAGATCACCGCCCTGGTCTCGTCGACGGCCGGCTTCACGGTCATCAACCCGCACCTCACGCAAGACCCGAACCTTCAGATCACCCCGAGGGGCGTGGCGTCCGGCGTGGGGTCGGCCTTCGCCTTCCGCGGGAAGAACGGCAAGGGTACCCAGACGGTCACCGACGTGACCGCCTCGAGTGTCGAGTACGCGATCGACATGGGAGGAATGGGGCAGTCTCGCCAACGCATCGACATCAAGCCCGACGGTGCCGAGTCGATCGTGACGTGGTCGATGACCTTGGACGCGGGTCACAATCCGCTCCTGCGCCTGTTCGGCCTGCTCGCTGGCAAGATCCTCGGCCCGTCCGTCGAGATCGGCATCCGCAACCTCGCCGCCCACGACTGGGCGGGCAAGACCGTTCACGCCGTCGCCACAAGCGCCCGCTAGGGTTCGGTCACACCGAAGGGACCTCCATGAAATACACCTTCCTCCTCTACAGCGACCCGAGCACCATGGGCGAGCCCACCCCCGAAGAGATGGAGCAGGAGTTGGCCGTCTTCGGCGCCTACATCGGCATGCTCCGCGACGCGGGTGTCTTCGTCGACACCGACTGGCTCCAGCCGACGCAGAACGCCGTCACCGTCTCGGCGATGGACGGAGAGGCGGTCGTTCATGACGGCCCCTTCTCCGAGACACAGGAGCAGCTCGGCGGATACTTCGTCATCGAAGCCCCCGATCTCGGCGTCGCCGTCGAGTGGGCCAAGCAGTGCCCGACCGTGCACTACGGCAAGGTCGAGGTTCGCGGCTCCGCCATGCCGGGGTGACACGGTCGACGTCGCGGACGCAGCCTTCGAGCCGCTCTCGGCCCCTTTCGATCCCGCCGGATTCGTCAGGGAGCACCGGGCGCGGCTCGTCGGCATGCTCGTGCGGTGGTGCGGCGATGTGCAGCTGGCCGAGGACGCCTTCGGTGACGCGATCGAACGCGCCCTGACGGCGTGGCCTGCGTCCCCGCCGGCGGACCCGTACGCGTGGGTGGTGGTCGTGGCCAAGAACCGTGTGCGTGACATCCTCCGGTCGGCTGAACATCGCCGCAATCGCGCGCTGGACGAGACGGACGAGCTCCGCGCGGACACGCGCCCGCCGACCCGCGACGACGACACCCTCGCGCTCATGTTCGCCTGCGTCCATCCGATGCTCGACCGTGGCGTGCACGCTCCGCTCATCCTGCAGGTCGTGCTCGGCGTGTCCACGGTCGACATCGCGACCTCGTTCGCGCTTCCGAGCGCCACCCTGTCGAAGCGGCTCGTCCGTGCGAAGCAGAAGCTTCGAGCCGATCGAGATGCGTTCGAGGTTCCCGCGGGCATCCCTCGTGAACGAGTGGCGGCCGTGCTCGATGCCATCTACGCCGCGTACTCCATCGAGTGGCTGCGGGTTGCGCCGGCTGATTCTGCCGAGCGGGTGACGGACGAGGCTGTCCATGCCAGCCAGCTCATGCTGACCGCGTTGCCGCACGACCATGAGGTACGGGGTCTTGCCGCGCTGCTGCTCTACCTCCACTCGCGGCGATCGGCCCGGTTCCGGGACGAGACGCTCGTGCCGACCGAGCAGCAGGACACGGCACTCTGGGATGCCGAACTGATCGGCCGCGCCGAGCGGCTGCTCCATGCCGGGATGAGCACCGCTCGCACCGCACCCCCGGGCCCATTCGAGTGGGAAGCCGCGATACAGTCGGCGCACTCCGCGCGCCGCAGATCGGGTGTCACCGACTGGGAGACGATCGCACAGCTCTACAACGCGCTCGTGCACGTCACACCGAGAAAAGGTGCGCGGGTGGCGCGCGTGGTCGCCATCGCGCGCGTCACGGACCCGGCCATCGGCCTTCGTGCGCTGGAACAGCTCGCCGATGAGGACCCGACGATGCTGAGGTTCCAGCCTTATCACGCGGCGCGGGGGGCGCTCTTGCTCGAATGTGGTGATGCGCTGTCGGCCCGCAGGAGCATGCAGCGCGCCCTGGACCTGTGCACACACGGGCCCAGCCGACGGTGGCTCTCGAAGCAGATCGCCGGTATCCCGGTGTCGTAGCGGAACGCGCGGGCAGGCGGTCGGTGCTCGTCGAACTCCCCAACCCCGCGCCGTCGATTTCGACAACCCGCCCCTTGACGTGGAGGTTCCCCCGCCGTAACCTACAACCAAATGGTTGCACAAACGGAGCTCACAGATGACGAGATGGACCGCGTCTTCCAGGCGCTCGCGGCGGCGACCCGCCGCGACATCCTGCGACGCACCCTCGACGACGAGCACTCCGTCTCGGCCCTCGCCCGCGACTACGACATGTCGTTCGCCGCAGTGCAGAAGCACGTCGCCGTCCTCGAAGCGGCCCAGCTCATCGTCAAGCGCGCGGAAGGGCGCGAGCGCCTCGTGCGCGCCGATCCGCGCATGATCGCCCGCGCCCGGACGCTGCTGGCCCGCTACGAGGAGATCTGGCGTTCCCGCATCGACCGCCTCGACGCGCTGCTCGCCGAGCCCGGTCCACCCTCGCCATCGGTTCCTCCCACGCCGCCACCGGCATCCACCACCTGAGGAGTACGTCATGCCCGTCACCGCCGTCACCACCGACCTCGAAGCGCTCACGATGACGCTGCGCGCCGCCTTCGCCGCCCCCGTCGAGCGTCTCTGGCACGTGTTCACCGATCCGCGTCAGCTCGAGCGCTTCTGGGGACCGCCGGGATGGCCGGCGACGTTCACGGCGTTCGACCTGAGCGTCGGGGGGCACGCGCGATACGCCATGACCGGACCGCGCGGCGAGACCTCCGCCGGATCATGGGAGTTCCTGGCCATCGACGCCCCGCACCGATTCGAGGTGCTCGACGCGTTCGTCGGCGAGGACGGCGAGCCGATGGCGGGCATGCCGTCGATGCGCATGACTTTCGACTTCGCCTCGGACGGCGCGGGCTCGACCCTCACCAACACCACGTACTTCACGTCGGCCGAGGCGCTCGAACAGGTCGTCGCGATGGGCGCCGTCGAGGGGTCGACGCTCGCGATGAACCAGCTCGACGCCGTGCTCCAGGGCCTCCGCGACTATGCGCAGGGCAAGGGCACCCGGATGGAGCTGCTCTCCGACACGCACGTGCGCATCACCCGTCTGATCGACGGTCCCCGCGAACTGGTGTGGCGCGCGCACCAGGATCCCGAGCTGATGACGCGGTGGATGCTCGGCCCCGACGGGTGGCGGATGTCGACCTGCGAAATCGATCCCGCCGTCGGAGGGCGGTACCGCTACGAGTGGGAGCCGATGCCCGGCACCGAGGGGGAGGCCTTCGGGTTCGACGGTGAGACGCTCGTCAGCGACGCCCCGCGCCGGATGGTGACGACCGAGCACATGATCGGGACCGACTTCCCCCCGACGATCAACGACATGTCGCTGTACGAAGAGGACGGCGCCACCCTCCTCACCGTCATCATCGAGTATCCCGACGAGGACACCCGAGACATGGTGCTGGCCACCGGCATGACCGACGGCATGGAAGCCAGCTACGCGCGCCTCGAGCGCGAGCTCATCACCGCCTGAGCCGAGGTCGAGCGCCCCCGCGTCGCGCCCTCCGCGCCGGCGGCGGGGCGCTCGCCTACGATGGCGGCGTGGACTTCTCCTTCGCCCTCACCCCCGACCTGATCGCGGTCTTCGTCACGCTGTTCGTCCTCGAGATCGTGCTGGGCGTCGACAACGTCATCTTCATCTCGATCCTCGCCTCCAAGCTCCCGAAGGAGCAGCAGGCCAAGGCCCGCAACCTGGGGCTGACACTGGCGATGCTCATCCGCGTCGTGCTCGTCTTCTTCGCCGGGTGGATCATCACCCTCACCGAAGAGGTCTTCACGATCTTCGGCATGGGCTTCTCGTGGAAGGACATCATCCTCATCGCGGGCGGGCTCTTCCTCGTCTACAAGGCCGTGACCGAGATCCATCACAAGCTCGAGGGCTCCGAGGAGGGACACGGCGACGCCGGAAAGGTCGCCACCGTCACCTTCGGGTCGGTGATCGCCCAGATCCTGCTGCTGGACATCGTGTTCTCGCTCGACTCGGTCATCACCGCCGTGGGCATGACCACGAACCTGCTCGTCATCGTCGTGGTGGTGGTGCTCTCGTTCGGCATCATGCTCTTCGCCGCCCGGTTCATCTTCACCTTCGTCAACAACCACCCCACGGTGAAGATGCTGGCGCTGGCCTTCCTCGTGCTCATCGGCGCGTTCCTGATCGCCGAGGGCTTCGGGTTCCACATCGACAAGGCGTTCATCTACGGCCCCATGGCCTTCGCCATCTTCGTCGAGGTGCTGAATCTGGCCTACAGCTCCCGCAAGGCCAAGCGCGAGCAGAAGAAGCAGCAGGCGGTCACGCTGCGCCCCCGCTATGTCGATGTCGACGAGTCGGTCGCCGTCGGCGCCGCGCTGTCGAAGAACCCCGCATCCGGATCGGTCGGCCTCTCGGCCAAACCCGTCGCCGGTGAGGCCGACCCGGGCGGGCACCGCACCGGTCTCGGCTGAGGCGATCCATCCCGTCCCACCCCGTTCCAGCCCGGCTGCGGGCCGGAAAACCGGCTCGGAATGCTGTGCACGGCAGCGGGGATGCACGGCGGCGCGCCGCCTCTCGGGCCGACACTGCGGCGTGTCGCCGACGATCCCCGCGGGCGTGCCCATCCGCCCGCGGGATCGCGGGTCAGGCGCGGGCGAGGGTGTCCTCGAGGGCGACCCACGCGAGCATCGCGCACTTGACGCGGGCGGTGTACTTGGACACCCCCGAGAGGGCGGCGGCGTCACCGAAGGTCTCTTCGTCGAGCGGGATCGACCCGCGCGATCGAAGCGCCTCCCGGAACTTCTCGATCAGGGCGCGCGCATCCTCGACGCCGACCTCGGTGCCGGCGAGCTCTCGCTCTTCGTCGACGAGAGCGACGAGCATCGACGCCGACGCCTGCGAGATCGAGCATCCCGCACCGTCCCACGTGATGTCCCGGATGGCGGTGCCGTCGTCGGTCAGGCGCACCTGCAGGGTCACCTCGTCGCCGCAGATCGGGTTGCGCTGGTGCGAGACCGCCGAGCGATCGGTCGCCTCGGCGATGCCCTTGCCCTTCGGGCGCTTGGAGTGATCCAGGATCAGCTCCTGGTACAGGGATTCGAGACTCATCAGACCTCCCCGAAGAACGGGCGGATGCCGGCGACCGCGTCGAGGAACGCATCGACGTCGTCGTCGGTGGTGTACAGCGCGGCGCTCGCGCGCACCGACGCGGTCATACCGAACCGGCGGTGCAAGGGAGCAGCGCAGTGGTGGCCGACCCGCACGGCGACGCCGCGGGAGTCGAGGAACTGCCCCGCGTCGTGAGCGTGCACGCCGTCGACCTCGAACGCGACCAGGGCCACGCGGTCGACGCCCTCGGCGTCGCCGAGCATCCGGATGCCGGGGATCTCGCGCAGCCCGTCGCGCATCCGACGCTCGAGGTGCCGCTCGTGCGCGTGCACGGCGGGCATGCCGACGCCCTCGAGGTACCGCACCGCCGCGGCGAGGCCGATCGCCTGCGACACCGGCTGCGTGCCGGCCTCGAAGCGCTGCGGCGGGGGCAGGTACGCCGCATCGTCGAGGGTGACCGTCGTGATCATCGAGCCGCCGGTGAGGAAAGGCGGCAGGGACTCGAGAGCGTCGGCGCGGCCGTAGAGGCCGCCGATCGCGTTCGGGCCGAGCATCTTGTGTCCCGAGAACACGGCGAAGTCCACGCCCAGCGCGGGCAGGTCGAGGGCAAGGTGCGGTGCCGACTGGCAGGCGTCGAGCATCGTCACCGCGCCGACCTCACGGGCGAGGGCGACGATCCGATCGACCGGGTTGACGATGCCGAGCACATTCGACACGTGCGGAAACGCGACGATGCGGGTGCGCGGGCCGATCACGGCGGCAGCGGCATCGAGGTCGAGCCTGCCGTCGTCGTGCACCCGGATGTGCCGCAGCACCGCCCCGGTCCGTGCGGCCAGCTCCTGCCACGGGATGAGGTTGGCGTGGTGTTCGCTCTCGGTCACCACAATCTCATCGCCGGTGCGCAGGACGTAGCGGGAGCTCTCCGGCGCGCCCCGACCCGCGGTCGCGTTGCCGATCGCGTAGGCGACGAGGTTGATGCCGGCGGTCGCCCCCGATGTCCAGACCAGGTCATCGGCGTCGGCGCCCACGAAGCCGGCGACCGTGCCCCGCGCATCCTCGAACAGCTCGGTCGCGTCGGCGGCGAGCATGTGCGCCCCGCGGTGGACCGCCGCGTTGGCGCGCAGCAGGTAGTCGACCTCGGCGTCGATGACCGCCTGGGGACGCTGCGCCGTCGCCGCCGAATCGAGGTAGATCAGCGGTTCGTCCGCCGAGCGGCTCGCCAGCAGCGGGAAATCGGCGCGGAGCACGGCTGCGTCGGGCACCGCGGGGGCCGCGGGGACGCCGCCGGACGAGGTGGCGGGGGAACTCACACCCTCCAGGCTACGCCGCGCAGCATCCTCGGTCGCCGCCTCGCGCAGCCCGGGCGGTGTCGGATGTCGGAGAACCAGCCCGATGTCGGAGGATTCGGCGCGAACTCTCCGACATCGACGCGAGTCTCCGACATTGGAGCGTGCGGTGGCGACGAGGATCAGCGCGTGGCGAGAAATTCCCGCGCGGCCACGACCACGTTCGCGACGCCGTTGTCGAGGGTGGGCTGCATGACGGGCGCGAAGAACGGTGAGTGGTTCGTCGGGATATCGCGCTCGACGGTGTCGGCGGCGACCGCGGCCGCGTACGCGTCGGCGTCGATCCCGCCCCAGAACCAGTAGACGAGGGGCGCGCCGGACTCGCGGGCGAACCACGACACATCCTCGCTCCCGGTGAACATGCCGGGGTCGACCACCGTGCCCTCGCCGAAGTGGCGGTCGAACGCGGTGCGCAGACGCGTCGTGGCGTCGACGTCGTTGATCGTGGGCGGCAGGGTGTGGTCGATCACGATCGTCGGGGCGTCTTCGGCTCCGGATGCTGCGGCCTCGGCCCGCACGATCCGCTCCACCTTCTCCATGACGCGCTCGCGGGCCTCGTCGTCGGGGTAGCGCAGGCTGAGCTCGAGCACGGCCTCGGCGGGGATGATGTTGTTCTTCAGCCCCGCGTGCATCGCGCCGACGGTGACGACCGCGACATCACGCGGGTCGACCTCGCGGGACACGATGGTCTGGAGGCGCATCACGGTCGCCGCCGCCATGACGATCGGATCGATCGTCGCGTGCGGGCGGGATCCGTGGCCGCCACGCCCGTGCAGGGTGACGCGCAGACCGTCCGACGCCGCCATCTGCGTGCCGCTTCGCACCCCGATGGTGCCGGCCGGGAGCGGGGTGACGTGCTGGCCGAGCACCACATCCGGGGTGGGATACCGCTCGAGCACACCGTCGGCGATCATCGCCTTCGCGCCGGCGCCGTACTCCTCCGCGGGCTGGAAGACCACGACGATCGTGCCGGCCCATTCGTGCTTCGTCGAGACCAGGCGTCTCAGGGCGCCGAGCATCGCGCTGATGTGCATGTCGTGACCGCACGCGTGCATGACCGGGACATCCAGGCCCTGCGGATCGGTGCCGCGGGCGGTGCTGGCGTAATCGAGGCCGGTGCGCTCTTCGACGGGCAGGGCGTCGGTGTCGGCGCGAAGCCACACCGTCGGGCCGGGCTCGCCGCTGTCGGCCGGATTGCGGATGACCGCGACGATGCCGGTCTTGCCCACTCCCTCTTCGTACTCGATCCCGAGGGCGTCCAGTTCCCGGGCGATGACGCCCGCGGTGCGGGTCTCCTGGAACGACAGCTCCGGGTGCCGGTGCAGGTCGACGTAGAGGCGTTCGAGGTCGGTGCGCGTTTCGAGGTCGGGGCCCATGTCCCGAGCCTACGACGTCACCTCCCGCCCGTCGCCGGGTGCACCATCGTCCCGAGCCGCCCCTTTCGCGTCGAGCCGGCCCTTTGTCTCAGCATGGATAGGGCCCGGTCGGCGCGAAAGGGGTGGCTCGTCGGGTGTGTGTGGTGTGGGGGGGTCAGGGGGTGGTGAGCCAGGCGGTGGTGTCGGGGGGGAGGGTGCCGTGGGGGAGTGGGCCGGATTGGGCGATGATGGTGCCGGGTGGCAGGGGGGCGGGGTGGGTGCCGGTGTTGGCGAGGATGGTGAGGGTGCCGTTGCGGAACGCGATGATGTCGTCGGGGTATTCGTTGAGCCAGGTCAGGGTGCCGGTGCCGAGGTGGCGTTCGCGTCGTTCGGCGAGGAGGGTGCGGTAGAGCCAGAGTGTGGAGTCGGGGTCGGTTTCCTGGATGTCGCGGGCGAGGGTGGCGAATTCTTCCGGTTGCGGTAGCCAGGATGCGCCGTCGGGGCTGAAGCCGTAGGCGGGGGCGGTGGAGGTCCAGGGGATCGGGACGCGGCAGCCGTCGCGGCCGTAGCGTTGCCCGTTCGTGCGGAACCAGGTGGGGTCTTGGCGTGCGTGGTCGGGGAGGTCGATCACTTCGGGGAGGCCGAGTTCTTCGCCTTGGTAGAGGTAGGCGGAGCCGGGGAGGGCGAGCATGAGGGTTGTGGCGGCGCGGGCGCGGGCGATTCCGATGATCGGGTCGGGTTTGCCGGGGCTGTCGGGTCCGATGCCGGCGCCTTGGGGGTTTTCCGCGGTGAGGGCGAGTCGGGAGGCGTGGCGGACGACGTCGTGGTTGGACAGGACCCAGGTGGCGGGGGCTCCGACGCCGCCGAAGGCGCGGAGGGAGTCGGTGATCACCTTCCGGAGTGCGGGGGCGTTCCAGGGGGTTTCGAGGTAGGGGAAGTTGAACGCCTGGTGCATCTCGTCGGGGCGGACCCATAGTGCGGTGATGTCGGGGCTCGGCATCCATGCTTCTGCGCACAGGGCCCGGTCGCCGTCGTATTCCTCGAGCACGGTGCGCCAGTCCCGCCAGATCTCGTGCACGCCCGGTTGGCCCCAGTAGGGCACGTCGGCCTGTTCGCCTCCCATGGAGCCGGTATCGGCCGGCGGGGTGTAATCGGGGAGCCCGTCGGCCTTCACCAGGCCGTGGGCGACATCGACCCGGAATCCATCGACACCGCGGTCGAGCCAGAACCGCAGCACTCCGCGGAACATCTCCCGAACCTCTTGGTTGGACCAGTCGAAATCGGGTTGTGACGCGTCGAAGAGGTGCAGGTACCACTGCCCGGGCGTCCCGTCGGGTTCGGTGACCCGGCTCCACGCGGGCCCACCGAACACGGACTCCCAGTTGTTCGGCGGAACCTCACCGTCCTCGCCCTTCCCGTCACGGAACACGTACCGGGCCCGCTCGGCACTGCCCGGGCCCGCGGTCAACGCCTGCTGGAACCACGCATGCTGGTCCGAGGAATGGTTCGGCACCAGATCCACGATGATCCGGATACCCCGGGCGTGCGCACCGGCGAGCATCTCATCGAAATCCGCGAGGCTGCCGAAGATCGGATCCACATCGCAGTAATCGGCCACATCGTAACCGGCATCCTTCTGCGGCGAGACCTGGAACGGACTCAACCACAACGCGTCCACCCCCAACGAGGCCAGATCATCCAGATGCGCGGTCACCCCCCGCAGATCCCCCACCCCATCACCCGACGAATCCGCAAACGACCGCGGATAGATCTGATAAATGACCGCCGAACGCCACCATTCGGCACTGGGCATCGCGTCGGTTCCGTTCTCCGGGGTGGGGGTGGTCTCCGGGGTGGGGGTCGTCATAGTGCTCCAGGCTAGTCCCGGCTCCACCGCGGACGCCTCCCGGGCGCAGGCGACATCATCCGATCACACGACGTTCACCTTTATCTGATAAAAAGTGTCCGGATAGTCCGATCATGCGACAGGAGACACCAGCGATGACCTCACCACAGCGCGTACCCCGTGTGACGCGACGACGATCCGTGGCGCGAAGAATGACGGCCGTCTGCGCCGCGGCCGCGATGCTGCTGGGGGGCATCGCGACCGCGCAGGCGGCATCGGCGGCATCGACCGAGGTCGCCGCCGGCGCCATCGGCCCAGGTCGCGACATGGCGGTGAAGTCCATCGCGATGACCGATGACCACTGGCAGGACGGATCGAGCCCCCTCGTCACCATGAGCGTGATCGACCCGGACGCCCCGACCGGCTACGTGCGGATCGTGCTGCCGAACGGGCAGTGTCTCACCGACCAGTGGACCTACAACAACCCCGGATCCTTCGGGGACCGCGTCCGCGACCAGATCGGCCAGACCTGCTCGTCGGTCAACACCAAGCAGCAGTTCATGATCGAGCCCATCGTCGAAGAGCCCCGTGGCGACAGTGCGCCCGGGGAGAACCGGCATCAGTTCCGCATCGTCAGCGTGACCACCGGGAACTGCTTCTTCAGCTACCGGGACGGTCTGAACGGCCTCGGCAACATCGAGGCGTGGGACACGCGGGCGGCGAACAAGCCCGCGCGCGGATTCATCGAGTGCGGCGCCGACGCGTACTGGAAGCCGAATGCCGTGGGCACGACCGGCCAGATCAAGGTCGCCATCGACCCCACGGCGCAGTCCTTCGGGGTCTACAACGACCAGAAGGACTCCCAAGGGTGGTGGGTCCACTGGTCGTGGCTGCTGCAGCGGGCCGCCGTGCAGGGCGCCTACGACTGCGCAGCCAACGGCGGAAGCACCTGCGAGGTGCGGCTTCCCGGCTCCAGCACATGGCTGGCGGCCACCGACTCGGCCGTCACCCAGAGCGGCGTCCAATCGCAGAGGTTGATCGGATGCGGATCCGGGGTCGAGGGGGTCGGAAACCCCCAGGAGTTCAACAACGGGCCATCGCCGGAGGAGAAGACGGTCGCGAGCTCGATCACCAGCAGTCACCAGCGCACCGTGTCGGACGGCCACACCTTCTCGATCAGTGCCGGCGTCAAGGGCGGCGTGAAGGATGTCTGGGAGGCCAGCGGCTCGGTCACGTACACGTACGACCACAAGGAGGCGAAGACCGTCGCCGATTCCCGCACGTCGCAGACGTCCTCGAAGATCAGCATCCCGCCGTACCAGTACTTCATGTACGCGTGGACCGAGACCGTCTACACCCTCGAGGGCGACTGGAAGTACGGCATCCGCGGCTACGACGCCGGCTACGTCTCGCACGTCAGCTCCACCTACCCGGCCAGCGTCGGGGGGCTCGACGTGCAGGTAGCCGCGCCCACCGTGACGCAGACCAAGAAGTCCTGCCTCGCCGGCCCCGCCGCCACGAACGACGCCCTCCCCGAGCTGGCCGCGTCCGCCGACCAGTGCGTGGCCGGGGCACCGGTCATGCCGCAGCCTCTGGTCGGCACCACCGTCGTCGCGTGCCCGGGCACGTGGGACATCCCGCAGCCGACCGACCCGTCCGGGTCCGCCGACCCGGTCTGGGGCTATCAGTGGTACTACGTGGACGCGTCGGGCGCCGCGACAGACATCCCGGGAGCGACGCGGTCGACCTTCACGCTTCAGCAGGAGTCGCTCCTCGACGCGCACCGGTTCCTCGGCGTTCGGGTGTGGGAGCTCGGCGACACCTACCGCCTCCAGTCCGAGCCAGCGGTCGTCAAGGCCAGCCTCAGTCTGCACGAGACGACCGGCACCGCGGCCCGCGCGGCCGCGCCCGTGGCCGCGTCCTACATCGGTGGTCCGATGAGCACCGAACAGGGACTCGAGGTCGACCGGATGCTGGTCGCCGACGCGGATCTGGAAGGGAATCCCGCCGACGGTTCGGGTGTCGACCTCGCCGTGATCGATGGCGCGCTGCCCCCGGGGCTCTCGCTGGATCCGACCGGGCGCCTCACGGGAACGGCGACGACGGCCGGGGACTTCGCGTTCACGGTCGCCAACTCCGCCGGTGCAGGCGAGCACGCCGCGTTCGTGTTCACGGTGCACGCCGCACCCGCGTCGCTGATCGACGCGGCGACGATCGACGCCGTCGTCGGCGAGGCTCTCGCGGTCGACCTCGTGGAGACCTCGGCGGAGGTCCTCGATCTCCGGGTGGTCGAGGGGACCCTGCCGCGTGGAACATCCCTCGAGGCCTCGACCGGGCGACTCTCGGGCACCCCGGAGACGGTCGGCGTCGCGGTCTTCTCGGTCATCGACGAGGCCGACCCCTTCGCCGTCGCCCGCGAGTACACGCTCGACGTGGCGGCCGGTGCGTCGGTCCTCACCGCCGTCTCGCTGGCCGACGCGACGGTGGGCGAGGTCTACCGCGCACCGCTGGCCGGCTCGGTCGGGCAGGGTGCCGTCTTCGGCACCCACGAGGAGGCCGTCGACCTCGGGGGCCTGTGGGTGGATGCCCGCACGGGGGAGCTCGCGGGCACCCCGACCCGTGCCGGCGAGTACCGCGTGACGGTGACGGACATCACCAAGGACGGCGTCCCGTCCGAGGAGTACCGCATCCGCGTGGTGGCCGCCGACGACCCGGACTCGGGTGATTCCGGTGACTCGGGTGACTCCGGTGGCGACACCGGGGACAGCGGTGGTACCGGGGGTACCGCCGACGACCAGGCGAGCGGCGGGACCACCGGCGACCTCGCCACGACCGGCGCCGATGCGGCATCCTTCCTTCCGCTGGTGGGCGCCGCGCTCTCGCTGCTCGGTGCCGGGACTGTCGTTCTCCTGGTTCGCCGCTCGCGGGCCCGGACCTGACGGGTCGGGTGCGGGCGTCTCGCGAGGGGCGCCCGCACCCGATGCGCCCCCCCCGGCGCATCCCGTGTAACAGGCTCGTGACACACGACGCCTAATGTTCACCACATGAAGATCGTCATCATCGGCGCCGGAATCGGCGGAGCCAGCGCCGGGATCGCCCTGCAGCGCCTCGGACACGACGTCGTGCTCTACGACAAGATGCGCGAGAACAAGCCGGTCGGGGCGGCGCTGTCGCTGTGGTCCAACGGCGTGAAGGTCCTCAACTGGCTGGGCCTGGCCGACGAGGTCGCCGCCCTCGGCGGGCGGATGGACGACATGGCCTACTACGAGGGCGTGAGCGGTGAAGAGATGTGCCGTTTCTCCCTGGAGCCGGTGACGACCCTCACCGGGCAACGCCCGTATCCCGTGGCCCGGGCCGACCTGCAGGCGCTCCTGATGGACACCTTCGGGCGGGAGAACATCCACCTCTCGCGCACCGCGACGGCGCTCGACGATGACGGCAAGACCGTGACGATCACCTTCGCCGACGGGTCGACCGACACCGCCGACATGGTCATCGGCGCCGACGGTGCGCGATCCTTCGTGCGCGACCATGTCACCGGCGGCGGCATCCAGCGGGAGTACTCGGGCTACACGAATTTCAACGGCCTCGTCCCGGCGAACGAGGCCATCGGGCCCGTCCATCAGTGGACGACCTACGTCGGCGACGGCAAGCGCTGCGCCGTCATGCCGGTCGCCGACGATCGCTTCTACTTCTTCGTCGACATCCCGCAGCCGTCCGGCCTGCCGTACGACCGCGCCGACGGGTTGGCACCGCTGCGCGAGGCGTTCGGCTCGTGGGCCCCGGGCGTGCAGGCGCTCCTGGACTCCATCGACCCAGAGGTGTCACTCAACCGCGTCGAGATCTGGGACATCGCCCCGTTCCACACCTGGGTCAAGGGGCGCGTGGCGATCCTCGGCGACGCCGCGCACAACACCTCGCCCGACATCGGCCAGGGGGCGTGCTCTGCGCTCGAGGACTCCTTCGCTCTCGCCACGGCCGTCGCGACGAACACGATCTCGGTCGAAGACACGCTGCGGCGCTACGAGAAGTCGCGCACCGTGCGAGCCGGCGAACTCGTCGACCGTGCCCGCAAGCGCGCCCACGAGACCCACGCCTTCGATCCGGATGCCACCGAGGCCTGGTACGAGAGTCTTCGCGGGGCGGACGGGGCCGGCATCATCCGCGGCATCGTCGGCAACATCGAGGACAGTCCCATCAACCTCGGCGTCGGCACCCTCTGATCCGGACCTTCGTCCCGCCGCGGTGCCCGCTGGCACGCGGAGCTCGCCGAGGATCCCTCCGCGTGCGGCGAGGTGTCCTCGTCCGGCGGATTCCGACAGCGTGTGACAGGTGAGCGGTCGGTCGCGCGCGGTCTGTGGTGTGCGCGAGGGGTTCGGTTGCCGCTGGGTGTCGCTCTGCGGCTGGATTCCGACACCGGGTGACGGGTGAGTGGTCGCTCACCGCGGCTCTCGGGGGCGGGAGTGTGGGGCGTCCTAGGGATGCACGGGGGCGTCCCGGTAGGCGGCGACGGTCGCCAGCGACCCGGTGATCGAGAAGCGGTCGGGGAGGTCCTCGGGCACCGCGCGGTCCCAGGCGAACAGCGCGATGTCGCCCAGGGATCCCGTCACCACGGTGGCGGCGGGATCGCCCGCCGGATCGGCTGAGCGGATGATCGTCCAGTCGGCGGACACATGCCAGGACACAGCGGCGTCGGACGCGACGAGCTCGAGGGGTGCGGGGAGCGGTGCGAGGCCACCCCGGACGGCGCGCGCCAGGAACACCGCGTAGAGCTCGTCGACGATGTCGGCGGCCATTTCGAGTCCACCCGCCTCCGGCAGCCCGGGTACCTCGGTCGTCGCGGTCCCGATGTCCCACAGGTGCTTCCGCGCCTCGTGCGCCTGGCGGCGCGCCCAGAAGCCGACCGTCCCGCCCGGAACGAACGACCAGCATTCCGCGGCAGCGTCCCGCGCCTCGATCTCGGACGCGAGGGCCGACGATCCCTCGACGAACCAGGAGATGCGCTCGCGGCCGGACGGTCGCACGTGATCGGCGCGGTCGACGGCCCCGCCGGTGCGCAAGACCGCGGCGGACCACCGCTGGATCTGCCCGAGATGGTCGATCATCCCCCCGACGGTGGGCCAGGCAGCCGACGCGATCGGCGCCTCCGGGTCGAGCGCGGCGGCGTCGGCGGCGAAGCGGTCGGAGAGGCTGCGGATCGCGGCGGCGAAGGCGAGCGGCTCCGGTGCCGGCCCCAGCGGGCGGCGCGTGGCGGCGGTCATGCGCCCATCCTGACAGCAGGCGCGGTCCGCGCGCCGGGTAGTGTTGCCGGGTGCACGCAGACCTCGCCCGCGCCGAACAGCTCATCGCCGTCGTTCCGGACTTCCCCGAACCGGGGGTCCTCTTCCGCGACATCGCCCCGCTGCTGGCCGACGCAGCCGCCTTCCGCGTGTGCGTCGAGGCCCTCGTCGAACCGTTCCGTGGCCGTTTCGACGTCGTCGCGGGCATCGAGGCGCGAGGTTTCCTGTTGGCCGGCGCCGCCGCCGTGGCGACCGGCACCGGTATGGTGCCGATCCGCAAGGCGGGCAAGCTGCCACGGCCCGCCGCGACGGTGTCGTACGCCCTCGAGTACGGTGAAGCCGCGGTCGAGGCGTCGGACGACATCCCCGCCGGTTCCCGCGTGCTCGTGCTCGACGACGTGCTCGCCACCGGTGGCACGCTTCGCGCCAGCCACCAGCTGCTCGGGGAGCTCGGCGCCGAGGTGATCGGCAGCGCGGTGCTGCTCGAGCTCGAGGCGCTCGGCGGCCGCGCCGTCGCCGGTGACGTGCACACCGTCTTCACCGCCTGAGAGACGTCGATGCGGGACACTTGACCCTGACACGGTGTCAGGGGGTGGAGTGGGACCACCATGTTGAGTATCGGAGAGTTCGCCCGCATGGCGGGTGTGTCGGTGAGGATGCTGCGTCACTACGACCGGCTCGGAATCCTCGTGCCGGCGCGGGTCGACGCGCACACCGGCTACCGCTCGTATTCGGCGAGTCAGCTGCCGCGCGCCAACCAGCTCGTCGCCCTGAAGGACCTCGGCTTCTCGCTCGAGCAGGTCGGGGCGATGCTGGGCGACGGGCTCACCGCCGGGAGGGTGGAGGCCCTCTTGGCTGCGCGTCGGGATGAGCTGCGGGCCCAGGTCGCGCAGGACACCGTGCGCATCAGCCGCATCGAGGCGAAGCTCCGATTGATCGAGAGAGGACCGATCATGTCCGAGTACACCGAATTCCCCTTGCCCGCCGTCGCCCTGGTGGGGCTCACGGCCGGAGTCGCGTCGATCGAGGAGATCGAGGGCGACATCGGCCCCATGTTCGACCGGGTCAACGGCGCGGTGGATGCGGCATCGGCGAACCGAGTCGGCCCGGGCGTCGCGACCTACGAGGTCGAGGGCGAGGGCATGCGCGTGGTCGTCGGCGAGCAGGTGGGCGATGCGCCCGTCCCGGCGGGGCTGCAGCGCATCGACGTCGCCGCGGCCGACCGCGCGGTGACGACCCGGCTCGAAGCCCCGGATCTGTCGGGGATCCAGGCTGCCTGGCAGGGTCTGATGGGCGAGGTCGAGCGTCGCGGGCTGCGTCCGGCCGGCGCGGGTCGCGAGGTCTACCTGCAGACGCCGTTCGATGGCCCGGACGCCTCGGGCTGGGTCATCGATCTGCAGCAGCCCGTCTCCTGACGCTGCCCTGTTCGCCTGACGCCTCCCGGGGTCAGCTGCCGCGATAGGTCGAGTACGCGAACGGGCTGAGCAACAGCGGGACGTGCAGGTGCGGCGTCTCGCCCTCCTGCGCGGGAGTGACGGTGAAGCTCACCGTCACGAGCGGGTAGAACGCGTCGACCTGCTGTGCCTCGAAGTATGCGCCGGTGGCGAAGGTGATTAGGTACGTGCCGGGATCGAGCAGCTCGGGACCGAGGGCGAGGCGGCCGTCGTCGTCGGTGAGTCCGTCGGCGATGTGCGCGACCTCTCCCGAATCGTGGAGGCGGGCGAGCGCGATGCTCATGCTGCGCGCCGGCAGACCCTGCGAGGCGTCGAGAACGTGGGTGGTCAGGTGAGTGGTCATGACACCGGCTTTCCGTTCGTGCCGCCGGAGCCCACGACGGCACCGCGCAGTCGCAGCAAGGCGATCTCGGCCAGCTGCGTGCAGGCCTCGGCGGTCTCGGTCTCGTCGTCGTTGCTCAGCCGGCGTTGCAGCTCGGCGAGGATCTGGTCGGGGGTGCGGCCGGCGGCGCGGATGAGGAAGACACGGCCGAAGCGCTTCTCGTAGTCGGTGTTGCCCGCGGCGATCGCGGCCACTACGGCCGGGTCGGCGTCGGTCATGCCCGATTGCTCGCGGCGCGATGCGGCGGCCTCGGCGTTCGCCCCCTCGGGCTTCTCACCGATACGCGGGTGCTGCGACAGCGCTTCGGCGAGCTCGGCCGCGCCCCATCCCTTCGCCTGCTCCGCGGCGTGCGCGGTCAGCATGTCGATGGAGGCGTAGGGGCGGGACGCGACGATGTCGTCGACCCAGGAGGGGACCGCCGCCCACACCCGCACGAGGTCGCGGGCGGTGGGCTCGTCGAGGGTGTTGAAGTCGTCGAGATGCACGAGCGCACGTTACCGCGGATGCGTTTCCCGCAGATGACGCGCGTCCCGTTCCGCGGGACCGCGGAGGCGGCGCGAAGAATGTTCGTGCAGGTAACACCGCGGAAACGCGCCGCGCGTAACGTCGGCCGCGTGAAACCCGTGCGCACCGCGATCCGTGCTCGACGAGCCTTCATCGACGGATCCTTCCAGCCCGCCACCGTCGTGCTCGACGACGGGCGCATCGTCGACATCCTCGACCCGGCGGAGAAGACGCACACCGAGTGGCGAGTCCTCGTGCCCGACGATGCGGTTCTCCTGCCAGGCCTGGTCGACTCGCATGTGCACGTCAACGAGCCGGGGCGCACCGAGTGGGAGGGGTTCCGCTCGGCGACCCTCGCCGCGGCCGCCGGGGGGATCACGACGATCATCGACATGCCGTTGAACTCCGTCCCGCCGACGATCACCCCGGGCGCGCTCGAGGTCAAGCGCGCCGCGGCGGCGGCCTCGGCGTACATCGATGTCGGTTTCTGGGGCGGGGCCGTCCCGGAGAACCTCGGTCGACTCGCCCCGCTGCATCACGCCGGCGTGTACGGCTTCAAGTGCTTCCTCGCGCCGTCGGGTGTCGACGAGTTCGGACACCTCACGACAGCGCAGATGGCGGAGGCGATGACCGAGATCGCCGCGATCGGCTCGCAGCTGATCGTGCATGCCGAAGACCCCACCTTCCTCGGTCCCGACGGGCCGCTCGGCCGCGACTACGACGGTTTCCTTCGCTCGCGCCCGCCCGCGAGCGAAGAGGCGGCGATCACGAGCGTCATCGATGCGATGCGTCGCACCGGGGCGCGCGCACACATCCTCCACCTCAGTGACGCCCACGCCCTGCCCGCGATCCGGCAGGCGAAGGCCGAGGGCCTGCCCCTCACGGTCGAGACGTGCCCGCACTACCTCACCCTCATCGCCGAAGAGATCGCCGACGGGGCGGGGGAGTTCAAGTGCTGCCCACCCATCAGGGAGGCGTCCAACCGAGATCTGCTGTGGGAGGGCGTGCTCGACGGCACGATCGACGGCATCGTCAGCGACCACTCGCCCTCGACGGTCGAGCGCAAGCGCGACGGCGACGGGGACTTCGGTCTCGCGTGGGGCGGCATCGCCGGCCTCCAGGTCGGGATGTCGGCGGTGTGGACCGAGGCGCGCGAGCGCGGCATCCCCCTGGAGAAGATCGTGCCGCTCTTCTCGACGGGACCCGCGGCGATCGCGGGCGTGGACGCGGGACGCATCGAGGTCGGTGCCGCAGCGAACCTGACGGTGTTCGGTGTCGACGATCCGCTGCACGTCGACGTGCACGAGCTGTTCCATCGCAATCCGATATCGGCATACGACGGTCGGCACCTCACCGGACGCACCCGACGCACGTGGCTGCACGGGTGCTCGGTCTTCGACGTCGCCGAGGGCGCCGCGGGCGAGGCCCCGCCGTGGCGCAGCAACCCCGCAGGCCGCTTGCTCAGCCGAGCGGATGCGGTCCGGTGACCACATGGATGAGGATGGCGACATGACCCAGGCGTTCGAGATCCTGCAGCCCGGCCGCGGCGAGATCCCCGGCGACCACTACCTGCCCGCGCGCCTGGACACGGTCACGTGGGGGCGTCTGCCGTGCGAGACCGACGCCGCCGTCCTGCGCATCACCCCGGGTGAGACCGTGACGATCGACACCGTCAGTCACGAGGGCATCCTCGAAGATCAGGGCAAGGACCCGCGTGCGTTCTTCGGGCGGCACGGGGTGGCCTCCGATGCCGTGCTCGACGACGCCGTTCAGATCGCCGCCGAGCTCTCCCGCGACCCGCAGCACGACGGGCCGCATGTGGTGACCGGGCCCATCCACGTCGAGGGCGCCGAGCCGGGCGACCTGCTGGCGATCACGGTCGAGCGGCTCGACCCGCGCGTGCCGTACGGCGTCATCTCGAACCGGCACGGCAAGGGCGCCCTCGTCGGCGAACTGCCGCGGGGCGAGCACAACGTCAGCGTGTTCTCGCCCGTCCACGAGCGGGCGGGGCAGCTCTACGGGGCGCTGCCGTTGCACGACACACTCGAGGGCACATCCGACGTCGAGCGGCAGGTCGAGTACCCCCTCGCGCCTTTCCTCGGCACGATGGGCCTCGCCGTCTCCGGGGCGCAGCGCCCCCATTCGGTCCCTCCCGGACCGCACGGCGGCAACATCGACATCAAGCTGCTGACGGTGGGTACGACCCTCTACCTGCCGGTGCAGGTCGCCGGTGCCCTCGCGTACGTCGGCGACCCGCACTTCGCGCAGGGCGACGGCGAGGTGGCCCTCACCGCCCTCGAGGCGTCGTTGCGCGCCACGTTGCGCTTCGACGTCGTCCCGGCGGCGGAGGCGCACGCGCGGTTCGGCGTGCTCGACGGCCCGCTGGTGAAGACGCACGAGTATCTGGTGCCGACGGGGATGCACGAAGACCTCGGCGAGGCCATGCGGCGGTGTGTGCGCGCCTCGCTGTCCCTTCTGCATGCCCGATACGGCATGGATGAGCATCTCGCCTACGCGTACCTCTCGGCCGCGGTGGACTTCGACATTTCGCAGGTCGTCGACATCGTCTGCGGGGTGCACGCGCGCATCCGTGAAGCCGACTTCGACGGCCCGGCCGAGATGGCGGCGACCCACGCGTCCACGACCGGTTTCGACGCCGTGGGCGGAGCCTTCGACGCGTCCGTGTGGCGCACCGTCGGCGACCCGTTGTACCAGGGCGCGTGGGAGGGGCCGCTGAAGGGACTGACCGTGGCGGTCAAGGACGTCTTCGCGATCAAGGGATACCGCATCGGCGCCGGCAACCCGACCTTCCTCGACGGCGCACGGCCGGAACCGCGCACCGCGCCGGCGGTGGGTGACCTCCTGCGCGGGGGAGCGTCGCTGCGCGGCATCGCCCGCACCGATGAGTTCGCGTATTCGATCGCGGGCGACAACGTCCACTACGGCACACCGACCAACCCCGCCGCCCCGTGGGCGCTGCCGGGCGGTTCCTCCAGCGGCCCGGCGACCGCCGTCTCGCTCGGCCATGCCGACATCGGCCTCGCGACCGACACCGCCGGCTCGGTCCGGGTCCCGGCGT
Organism: Microbacterium xanthum; assembly: GCF_034531355.1. Lineage (NCBI taxonomy): Bacteria > Bacillati > Actinomycetota > Actinomycetes > Micrococcales > Microbacteriaceae > Microbacterium > Microbacterium xanthum. The sequence continues at coordinate 773,558 of NZ_JAWHUE010000001.1, read as the reverse complement.
CGTACCAGGGGCTGTGGGGCCTGCGCACGACCCACGACTTCGTGCCGCGCCAGGGGATGCTGCCGCTCGCGCAGTCCTTCGACACCGTCGCGTGGCTCACCCGCGACGGCGAGACCCTCCGCCGCGTCGCCGACTGGTGCCTCAGCTACGACGGGTCCGAGTCGACCGAGAGCGTCTACGGCCCTTCCGCCGAAGACCTGCCGTGGCGGTTCCTCGTGCCCCGGGAGGCGCTCGCCGTCGTCGAGCCCGAGACGCGCGCCGCTTTCGAGCGGATGCTGACGCTGCTGGCCGCGGCGGACGAACCGCCCGAGGTCGGTGCCGTCTCGATCGGAGACCTCGACGACTACGCGGTCCCCTTCCGCGCCGTGCAGGGCGCCGAGGCGTGGCGCAACAACGGCGATTGGCTGCGCGAGCACCCCGGCGCCGTCGGCCCCGCCGTCGGGGAACGCTTCCGGGCGGCCTCGCAGGTGACCTCCGCGCACGAGACCGAGGCGCGCGCGGCGGTGAAGGCGATCGCGCAGAGCCTCGCCGGAATCGTCCGCGGCGGGGTCCTCCTCCTGCCGACCGCCCCCGGTCCCGCGCCGTCGCGCACGGCGGAACCGGCTGACGTCGACGCCACCCGCCTGGCCAGCCTCCGCATGACCACACCGGCGGCCGTGGCCGGCTTGCCCTCGGTGTCGGTCCCCCTCATGACGGTCGCGACCCCGGACGGACCAGCACCCGTCGGGGTGTGTCTGGTCTCCCCGGCGGGGACCGACCTCGCCCTGGTCCGCCTGGCGCAGCGCCTTCACGCCACCCTCACCCGCACTGCGTGACCCTTCGAGAGCCCCGACGAGTCCGCGCATCCGACGAACCCCGATCAGAGACACCATGACTTTCCCCGCACCCATCGACCCGCCCGCCCGTCTGCTCATGGGCCCCGGCCCGATCTCGGCCTACCCGAGTGTGCTGCGCGCCATGTCGGCGCCGCTCGTCGGGCAGTACGACCCGTTCATGACCGCCACCATGACCGAGACGCAGGCGCTGTACCGCGAGGTCTTCGCGACGGAGAACGACGCGACGGTGCTCATCGACGGCACGTCCCGCGCCGGCATCGAGGCGGCCATCACCTCTCTCGTGCGCCCGGGCGAGAAGGTGCTCGTACCCGTGTTCGGGCGTTTCGGCCACCTGCTCGCCGAGATCGCCGAACGCGCGATGGCCGAGGTCCACACCATCGAGGTGGAGTGGGGGCAGGTGTTCACGGCGACGGCGATCGAAGAGGCGATCGTGCGCGTGCAGCCGACCCTGCTCGCGATCGTGCAGGGCGACACCTCGACCACGATGTGCCAGCCGCTGGAGGAGATCGGCGAGATCTGCCGCCGTCACGGTGTGCTGTTCTACACCGATGCCACCGCCTCCCTCGGCGGCAACGCCTTCGAGGCGGATGCGTGGGGGCTGGATGCGGCGACCGCCGGCCTGCAGAAGTGCCTGGGTGGTCCCTCGGGTTCGGCCCCGCTGACCCTGAGCGATCGGGCCGTGAAGGTCGTGCGTTCGCGCAAGCGCATCGAGGCGGGTATCCGTGAGGCGGACGACGCGAGCGCCGACGACTTCGTGCGCTCGAACTACTTCGATCTCGGCATGGTCCTCGACTACTGGGGGCCGCGCCGGCTGAACCACCACACCGAGGCGACCACGATGCTCTACGGCGCGCGGGAGTGCGCCCGTGTGCTCCTGCTCGAGGGGCGCGACGCGGTGATCGAGCGGCACCGTCGCATCGGCGAGGCGATGCTCGCCGGCGTGCAGGGGCTGGGCCTGACCGTCTTCGGCGATGTCGCACACAAGATGACCAACGTCGTGGCCGTCGAGATCCCCGAGGGCGTGGCCGGCGACGCGGCGCGGCAGGCGATGCTCGAGGACTTCGGCATCGAGATCGGCACCTCCTTCGGCCCGCTGCACGGCCGCGTGTGGCGTATCGGCACGATGGGCTACAACGCGCGACCGGATGCGGTCTTCAGCACGCTCGCGGCGCTCGAGCACGTGTTGCGACGCTTCGGTGCGCGCGTGCCGGTCGGTGGCGGCGTCGACGCGGCCGCGGACGCGCTCTCGTGAACGCCTCGCTGCTGCAGGTCTCCCCCGACGCGATCGCCGCGTCGGCTCGCCGCGTGATGGGGAGGTGCGACGAACTGGCCCGCGAGACCTCGATGGAAGGCGGCATCGAGCGGGTCTACCTGTCGCCCGAGCACGCGCGGGTGAACCGCCTGGTGGCCGAGTGGATGCGCGAGCTGGGTATGACCACGCGGCAGGACGCCGCAGGCAACCAGGTCGGACGGCTCGGATCCGACCCCCGCGGCGCGACGACCGGCGACGAGCCGGCCCTCATGCTCGGCTCGCACCTGGACACCGTCCCCGACGCGGGCCGCTTCGACGGCATGCTCGGCGTGCTCATGGCGATGGAGGTCGTTCGGCTGCTGCGTGTGCGCGACGACGACCACTGGCGTTCGGCGCTCGGTTTCGCGCTGGAGATCATCGCGTTCTGGGACGAGGAGGGCACCCGTTTCGGCACGGCGCTCCTCGGCTCGTCGGCGGTGGCCGGCACCTGGAAGGACGAGTGGTGGGCCCTCACCGACGGCGACGGCACGACCCTGCGCCAGGCCTTCCTCGAGTTCGGTCTCGACCCGGGCCGGATCGGCGAGGCCGCTCGACGCCCGGACGAGCTCGTCGGCTATCTCGAGGCGCACATCGAGCAGGGGCCGGAGCTCGACCGGCGGGGCGAGTCGCTCGCGGTGGTCTCCTCCATCGCCAGCGCCCGTCGCTTCCTCCTCACCGTCGAGGGTGAGGCCCGTCATGCCGGCGGCACCCCCTACGACATGCGGCGCGACGCCCTTCTGGGAGCCAGCGAGGGGGCGCTCGCGGTCGAGAGGCTCTGCCGAGCGGAGCACCACATCATCGGAACGGTCGGTCGGTTCGAGGCGTTCCCGGGCGGTGTGAACATCGTCCCCGGTGAGGCGCAGTTCTCGCTCGACCTGCGGGGAGAGTTCGACGGCGAACGCGACCGGGTCTGGCACACCCTTTCGGGTGAGCTCGACGAGATCATGGGGCGCCGCGGCCTGCGCTGGCGCGCCCGTGAGATCCACAGCGCGGCCGCCGTCTCCTGCGCGCCGATCCTGCAGGACGTCCTCCGCGAGGGCATCGGGTCGACGACGCCCACGGCCGAGGATCCGGCCACGATCTTCAGCCGCGCCGGTCACGACGGCATGGCCATGGGCGGTATCACCGACATCGGCATGCTGTTCCTCCGCAACCCCGACGGCATCAGCCACCACCCGGCGGAGTCGGTGTCGACCGGCGACGTCGCCCACGGCATCCGCGCCCTGGCCGAAGCCGTCCTGAACCTCTCCCACGCCCGCGCCTCCTGACCACCTCAGCCCCTGCCCACCATGTCCCGAATTCAGCGCTCTAGAGGGCCTGAAACAGCAGAGATCGGGACACGCATCGCCTTGACGGGACTCCTATGACCAGCCTGCTCATCACCCACGCCCGCCTCATCACGGTCCCCGCCGGAACCGACGACCCCGGCTACATCGACGGCGGCTGGATGCTCGTCGCAGACGGCCGCATCGCCGCGCTCGGCGCGGGTGAGCCGCCCGCCGGCACGACCGCCGACGAGACCGTCGACGTCGCCGGCAGCTTCGTGGCGCCCGGGTTCGTGTCGTCGCACAGCCACCTCTTCACCAGCGGCCTGCGCGGGCTCGGCGTGGCCGAGACCCTGTACGGGTGGTGCGACTCGATGCTCGGGATGACCTCGGGTGCCAGCGCCGATGACATCTACTGGTCGACCCTCCACGGCGCGCTCGACTTCCTCGGCAACGGGGTGACGACCGCCTACAACTTCACGGATCCCCTGCAGTCCTGGGAGCGGATGGTCGACGGCAAGCGCGTGGGCGACGCGCCGATGCGCGAACTGGAGTATCACACCCGCCAGGCCGACGCGTGTCTGGACGCCGGGATCCGCTTCGTCGACTCGATCGGCATGGATGCCACGGTCGGCAGCGATGAGGAGATCCACGACCGGTTCGCGAAGAGCGTCGCCCACACGCGGTCGCTCGACGCCGACTTCGCCCTCGGCGCCTCGATCATGGGCCAGGTGCAGTGGTCGCCGCGGGAGGACGCCGCCGAGGTCGAGGTCGAGGCGATGCGCCGTCTCGGGGTCACCAACCAGGCCCACTTCCTGGAGTCCCCCGAGGCGGTTCCGCTCCAGCAGTCCAAGTTCGCGCTCTATCGCGACGCCGGAGCACTCGGCCCGGACATGATGTTCGGGCACTTCATCCAGACCACGCCCGAGATCATCGAGCAGACCGCCGCCGGCGGGGCGTCGATGTCGTGGCAGCCGGCCTCGAACGGCCGCCTGGCCTCGGGGGTCGCTCTGGTGCCGGAGATGCTCGAGATGGGCATGAAGGTCGGCATGGGCCTCGACGACCAGGCCTGCACCGACGTGTCGGACCCGTGGCAGAACATGCGCATGGGTATGACGATGCAGCGTGCGCGCACGAAGGATCCGCTGTCGATGATGCCCGAGACCGTCCTGCGCCTGCACACCCTCGGCAGCGCCGAGATCATGGGCGTGGCAGATCGGGTCGGAAGTCTCGAGGTGGGCAAGTTCGCCGACTTCGTCGTCGTCGATCCGCGGCGTCCGGACGTGGGACCGCTGTGGCACCCGGTGCGTTCGTACGTGCTGTCGATGAGCCTGCGGAACCTCCAGCGCGTCTACGTCGGCGGGCGGCTCGTGTCGCAGCACGGCCTGTCGACGAACCCCCTGTCGGCCGAGGCGAGCGTGCGTGTCCACGACCGGCTGCCGAGGATCGCGGCCGAGCTCGGCCACCCGCACTGAGCCGACCGGAAGATCATCGGCGGGTGTAACGACCTCGAAACACCGCGGCCAGTGTTCGTGAAATCTACATCCCGTAGCGTCCTTCGCATGTGGAACGGGATCCGTCCCGAGCCGCAATCCCTTACCCGAGGCACCACCCGCATCAGAGGACATCTCACATGACCTTCCTTTCTTCCCGACGGGGCCGCATCTCCGCGGCACTGGCCGGCATCGCCGTGTCGGCGCTCGCCCTGACCGCCTGCGCCGGTTCGTCCGACTCCGAGCCCGCCGCCGACACCGACGACGCGGCATCCGAAGAGATGATCACCGACCTCACGGTGCAGCTCAGCTGGATCAAGAACGAGGAGTTCGCCGGCGAGTTCTTCGCCGACAGCAAGGGCTACTACACCGACGCCGGCTTCGACTCGGTCACCCTGGTCCCCGGCCCGTCGACCGGTGCGACCGAGCTCATCTCGGGCACCGCCGACATCGCCATGAGCGACGCCGTGTCGATCGGTTCGGTCGTCGCCTCCGAAGGCGCGCCGCTGAAGATCGTCGGCGCGACCTACCAGAAGAACCCCTTCACGATCCTGTCGCTGGCCGACGGCGGCAACATCGCCACGGTCGAGGACCTCGCCGGCAAGAAGATCGGTGTGCAGGACTCGAACACCGCGTTGTTCAACGCCTTCCTGGCCGCGAACGGCATGACCTCCGACGACCTCGAGATCGTCCCCGTCCAGTACGACCCGGCTCCGCTGACCAACGGTGAGGTCGACGGCTTCATGGCCTACCTGACCAACGAGTCGATCATCATCGAGCACGAGGGCTATGACACGGTCAACCTGCCCTTCGCCGACAACGGCCTGCCGTTCGTCGCCGAGACCCTCACGACGACCGACGAGATGATCTCGAGCAACCCCGAGACCATCAAGGCGTTCCTGAAGGCCGAGATCATGGGGTGGACCGACCAGGTCAACGACCCCGAGGAGGGCGCACGCCTGGCCTACGAGGAGTACGGCGCCGACCTGGGCCTGGACCCGGAGACCTCGACCGCCGGCTCGATCGCACAGAACGACCTCGTCGTGACCGACGAAGTCGAGGCGAACGGACTCTTCACGATCAGTGACGACCTCCAGGCCGCCACCATCGAGAGCCTCGCCGGCGCCGGCATCGAGCTGGCCGCGTCGGACCTCTTCGACCTCTCGCTCCTGGCCGAGGTCTACGAGGAGAACCCCGAGCTGCTCGACTTCATGGGCTGATTGAGAGTTCCACTGTGACGATTCCCGTCGCCCAGACCGGTGCCCAGGGGACGACCCTGGGCACCGGCCTGCAGATCACCGACCTGAACAAAGTCTTCTCGAGCGGCCGCAAGCAGGTGGTCGCCCTCCAGGACGCCAACCTCCACACCGACCAGGGCACGTTCCTGTCGCTGCTCGGGCCGTCGGGATGCGGCAAGTCCACCATCCTGCGCATCCTCGCCGGGCTCGAGCAGCCGACCAGCGGTACCACCCGCGTCGACGGCAAGAGCCCGAAGGAGCTGCGCAAGGAGAACAAACTCGGCATCGCCTTCCAGGATTCGGCACTGCTGCCCTGGCGCAGCGTCCTGTCGAACATCCGACTGCCCTTCGAGATCGCCGGACAGTCGGTGGACAAGGCCTACGTCGACGAGATGATCTCGCTCGTAGGCCTGAAGGGCTTCGAGAAAGCCAAGCCGGCGCAGCTGTCCGGCGGGATGCGCCAGCGCGTGTCGATCGCCCGCTCGCTCATCATGCGCCCCGAAGTGCTGCTGTTCGACGAACCCTTCGGTGCCCTCGACGACATGACCCGGCAGAAGCTCAACCTCGAGCTGTTGCGGATCTGGACCGAGAAGCCGGCCACCACCCTCCTGGTGACCCACGGCATCTCCGAGGCCATCTTCCTCTCCGACCAGGTGGCGGTCATGAGCCCGCGCCCCGGTCGGGTCAAAGAGGTCATGACCATCGACCTGCCGCGCCCGCGTCTTCCCGAGATGATGCGCAGCCCCGAATTCCACGCCTACGTCGACCAGGCTTCCGAGCTGCTCTTCGGCGAGGGAGGCGCGGCGGCCGATGACCACTGAGGCCACCTCGAAGTCCCGCACGATCGAGTGGGAGGACGTGCACCTGCCGCCGTGGCTGATCGGCACGATCGGCGGTGTCGGACTCATCGCCTTCTGGTGGATCATCTCGGCCGTCTGGGTCAGCTCCACGGGGGCCCACCCCATCCCGAGCCCTCCCGAGGTGATCGGCGCCTACATCGCCGCCGGGTGGGACTACTTCGCCCGCAACTTCGCCGTCACGCTCGCCGAGGCGGGGATCGGGTACCTGTGGGGCAACGGGCTGGCGCTGCTGCTGTCGGGCGTCGTGCTCATCGTGCCGCGGCTGGAAGGAGTCGCGATGCAGGTCGCGATCCTCACCTACTGCGTTCCGATCGTCGCGATCGGCATGCTCGCGGTCGTCCTGATCCCGCCGCCCGCCGTGGGAGAACCCTCCGGCACCGCAATCCTCCTCGCCGCGCTGTCGTGCTTCTTCACGACCGTCGTCGGCGCCCTGCTCGGCCTGAAATCGGCCGACAAGACCAGCCTGGACCTCATCACCGTCTACGGCGGGTCGAAGTTCACCCAGCTGTTCAAGGTGCGCCTGGTCGCCGCGCTGCCGGCGATCCTGAACGCCCTCAAGATCGCTGTGCCCGCCGCATTCCTCGGCGCCGTCCTGGGAGAGTTCTTCGGCAAGATCGAAGTCGGCGTGGGGCTCGCGATGGTCCTTGCCCAGCAGGCCTCGGATGCCCCGCTGGTGTGGGCGCTGGCCCTCGCTTCCGGAGCCGTCTCGCTCGCCGGGTTCGGCATCGTCGGCATCATCGCGCGGGTGGCCGCGCCCTGGTCGAAGGGAAGTGCGTCATGACATCCGTCACCAGCCCGCCGGTCGCGCCGCAACCGGCCACCCAGCCGGACACCTCCTCCGCGCAGCTGCAGAGCACGATGCGCAAGCAAGCCGCGACCGGGGCGTTGAAGGCGCTCCTGTGGGGCGTGGTCACCTTCGTCGGCACGATCGTGGCCGTGCTCGTGATCTGGGTCGGCGTGCTGTGGATCTTCCAGATCTCGCCGCTGATCGCCAAGGGACCGATCGACGTGTGGAACTTCCTCTTCGAGGTGCCCGCGGCCGAGGCGAACCGCGAGATGATCTTCGGCAACCTGATGGTCACCCTGGGCGACGCGGCGATCGGCTTCATCGCCGGCCTCGTGGTCGCGACCCTCGGGGCAACCGTGTTCCAGCTGAACAAGGGCATCGAGCACGCGCTCATGCCCGTCGCGATGCTGCTGCGCTCCGTGCCCCTGGTCGCCATGGCGCCGGTCATCATCCTCATCTTCGGGCGCGACTTCTGGACCCTCGCCGTCATCGGCGGCATCGTCGTGCTCTTCCCCGCCCTGGTGAACATCTCCTTCGGGCTGCGTTCGGCATCCCCCCAGATGAACGACCTCGTCGACGTCTACGGCGGCGGGGCCTGGACGAAGCTGCAGAAGGTCGCGATGCCCACCTCGCTGCCGGCATTCTTCGCGGCCGTGCGCATCTCGGTGCCGGGCGCGATCACCGGCGCGCTGCTGGCGGAGTGGCTCGCCGTCGGAGGCGGTATCGGCGGATCCATCGCGGGGTACGTGCCGCAGGCGCAGTTCAGTGCGTTGTGGACCTCCGTCGTCGCGGTCACCGCGGTGTCGCTTATCCTCTACAACGTCGTCCAGATCGTCGAGGACGTCGTCCTGGCCCGTATGGGCATGCACCCTCAGAAGGGCGTCTGATCGCTTGAGCACCACCGACCTCTCCGCCTTCGCCCACGGGCTCCCGAAGGCGGAGCTGCACCTGCACCTCGAAGGCACTCTCGAACCGGAGTTGAAGTTCGCCCTCGCGGCGAAGAACGGCATCGAACTCGACCAGAAGACCGTCGACGACGTGAAGGCCAGCTACGACTTCACCGACCTGACGAGTTTCCTCGCCGTCTACTACCCGGCCATGCAAGTGCTCCAGACCGCGGACGACTTCCACGACCTCGCCTGGGAATACCTCCAGCGCGCGAAAGCGCAGGGGGTCGTGCACGTCGAGATGTTCTTCGACCCGCAGGCGCACACCAGTCGCGGGGTGCCCTTCGCCGAGGTCATCACCGGGTACCGCCGTGCCGCCGTGCGGGCACAGGACGAACTGGGCATCTCCGCCGAGCTCATCCTGTGCTTCCTGCGCGACTTCTCCGCCGAGTATGCGATGGCGACCCTCATGGAGGCGCTCCCGTACAAGGCGTGGATCGTCGGGGTCGGGCTCGACTCCGACGAGCGCGGCAACCCGCCGGAGAAGTTCGCGGCCGTGTTCGCGCGCGCCCGTGCGGAGGGGTTCTTCCTGACGATGCACTGCGACATCGACCAGGTCGGATCGATCGACAACATCCGCACCGTGCTCGAGGACATCCAGGTGGACCGGATCGACCACGGGACGAACATCGTCGAAGACCCCGCACTCGTCGAGGCCGCCATCGCCCGGGGCATCGGTTTCACCACGTGCCCGGTGTCGAACTCCTTCGTCACCGACCAGATGAAGAGCGAGGAGATCGTCTCCCTGTTGCGTCAGGGAGCCCGCGTGATGGTCAACTCCGACGACCCCGCCTACTTCGGCGGGTACGTCGGCGACAACTACGTCGCCCTCGCCGAGCAGGCCGGCCTCACGGCGACCGACCTGGTGCAGCTGGCGATCAACTCCTTCGAGGCATCGTGGCTGACGGCGCGTCGACGCGAGGCGTTCATCGACGATGTGCGCGAGTACGCCGCGCGCGCCGGCGTCGACCTCCCCGCGTGAGGATGACGCGGTGACGAGCACGACGCTACCCGCGGGAACGACCACGGGCGGCCGCTCCGGCGGATCCGAGGTCGACCCGTCTGGCCTGCGGTTGGGGGCGCATATCCGTCACCTGCGCAAGGCCCACGGGCTGACGCTCGTGCAGGTCGCCGAGGCGACGGGGCTGTCCCACCCGTTCCTCAGCCAACTCGAACGGGGGCTCGCGCAGCCGAGCCTCGGATCCCTGCGCCGCATCGCACTCGCGCTGCAGACGAGCCCGATCGAGTTGGTCGCCGCGGCCGACGAGCCCACCCACGACCTCCCCGCCGTGGAGATCCAGCGTCGCGGTGAGCCTGCCGGCACGACGGTGCCGGATGGCTTCGCCTCGGGCACCGCGCGGCTGCTCGCTGCGGCATCCCGTCCGCTGCACCCGGTCGAGATCAGCGCCGCTGCCACCGAACCCGGGGAGGCGTTCCAGCATCCCGAAGACGAGTTCGTCTACGTCGTCGAGGGTACGGTGTTCCTCGACCTCGACGGTGATGTGCGCACCATGCACGTCGGTGACTCCGCGTACTACGCCGGCGGGGTCCTCCACCGGTGGTGGTCGGCCGATGGTGCCCCCTACCGGCTGGTGGTCGTCAAGCAGGGCGCCCGCCGCGCCTGACCTGCCGCCCCGGCCTCGCCGCCCGGCGATCGTCGGCGCGAACGGCAACCGACCGCGCACGAACTCAGGTTGGGTCCGTTCGGGTATGCGATTCTGCCCGGCACAACGGGTTTGAGCCGAGCGCCAGCCTGAGTTGGTGCACCGGTGCGGGTGGTGCGTCTGGGTCGCGGCTCAGGAGTCGCCGCGGGCGTTGTAGACGAGGCTCTCGCTGGCGCCGTAGGCGCGATACACCTCGAGGGCTTCCTCGCGGGCCACGCCGATCGTGACGTCGATGCCCCGTGCGCGGAACTGATCGGCCCAGTCCGCCACGACCGGTCCCTCGTCGAATCCCGTCAGTTCCTCGAGCTCGGGTCCTTCACCGGCGACGACGAGGGAGCGGACGCCGCTCCACATCGTCGCGCCATAGCACTGGACGCACGGGCGCCAGTTGACGATCAAGGCCAGCCGGGCGCCGTCCTCGCCGAGGTTCCAGCGTCCCAGGGCGCGTTGGGCCAGGGCGAGCGCCATGACCTCGGCGTGACCGGAGGTCACCCCCGTGCTCAGGACCACGTTGACCCCCGCGGACACCAGGTCGCCGGTGGATTCGTCGACGACGATCGCGGCGAACGGTCCGCCGTTGCCCGCGCGCCAGTTGCGGTCGGCGAGGTCGTTGACCAGGGCCATCCGATCCGCATCGGTCGCGAGCGTCCGAGGGAGTTCGTCGATCTCGGAGGTGAGCCACTCGGGCAGGGTCATCGTGTAGCTGGATGCGAGCTCGCTCATGTCGTCATTTCCTTCGTGCGGGGGACTCCTCGACGCTATCTGCACGAGATTTCCACCAGATGTCGACGCGAGTGAACGAGAGGTCGTCCTTTCGGCGGAAGATCGTGCGCTCGACGCCGGAGGGGCGGTGCGGTCAGGGTCGCCGGGTGAGGGCGCCGACGCCGATGCCCAGCGCGGCGAGCACCGCGGCGGCCGCGACCACCAGGCCGAACGCGGCGGCGGATCCGCCCTCCGCCGCGAGCGCACCGCCGAGCGAGGTGCCGACGGCGACACCCATGACCACACCGCTCCCGGTCAGCGTCATGAGGATTCCCGCACGCCCCGGCTGAGCGATGGACCCGGCGACGCTGAAGATGGTGAGCAGGGCGGGTCCCTGGAACGCGCCGGCGATGATCGCCCACACCAGGAGGATCCACACGTTCGGCGCGAGCATCATCCCGACCGCGCCGAGCGCCATCCCGGCGCCGGCGATCACCCAGCGGGTGGGGAAGCCGATCCGGTCGGGGAGAGCGACCATCGCCACGGTCGTCGCCGCCGACCCGACGGCCATCACGGCATAGAGGAGGCTCCCCGAGTCGCCGAGCCCGTTGGCGAGGGCGAAGGAGGTCAGGCCTGCTTGGCTGGCGCCGAAGAAGGTGCCCATCGCGAGCATCCCGCCGAGGACGAGTGCTCCGATGGCACGCCGCGCGGTGGTCGAGAGGGGGAGGGCCGTGTCGGGCGAGGCGTCCGTTGCGGCGTCGTCGCGTCGGATCGTGAAGCGCGCGGACGGATGAAGGGCGAACTGCGTCACGAACACGGCGATCAGCCCCGCGGCCGACAGCAGTGCCACCTCCGGGGAGACAGTCACGGCGAGGATGCCGACCAAGGCGGGACCGACGATGTACACCACCTCATCGGTGACGCCCTCGAACGCGAACGCCGCCGACAGGTCATCTCGGCTCATGGCCATCCACCGCACCCGGGAGAGGGGACCGACCTGCGGCAGCGACAGCCCGGTGGCACCCGCGAGCGCGATGATGAGGGCGTCCGGAGCCTCGGCGATCGTGGTGACGAAGGTCACCGCGAACACGACGTTCAGGACGACGCCGGCCAGGAGCACAGGTCGCTGGCCGAACCGGTCGGTGAGCGCGCCGCTCGTGGGGGCGCCGACTGCCTCGCCGAGCGCGGCCGCGGCCGCCGCGACGCCGGCGAGGGCGATCGACCCCGTGGAGGCCGTGGCGAGAGTGAGGATCGCCAGCGGCATCATCGACAAGGGCAGGCGGCCGAGCGACGTCGCGATGAGGTAGCCCCAACCGGCGCGGGCGGGGAGGACGCGGTACGCCGCGATCGCGGATCGCGCAGAAGCTCCTGAAGACATGGTGGGTCGCTTTCTGATGCCTCCCCCGGCCCGGAGGACATCTGCTCCCACTGCTGTTGTCGTCGTGCCGATCCTATCGGAGAGGCGCAGGCGGGTCAGCGTCCGGATGCGGCGGCGCACGCGACGCATTGCGTGGCGTCCGGGCGGGCCTCGAGCCGCGCGGTCGGAATGCCGCGGCCGCAGGTGCGGCAGACCCCGTACGTACCCGATGCGTGGCGACCGAGCGCCGCGTCGATATCGTCCAGCTCGGCCCGGGCGGCGGCGCGAAGGCCTTCGAGGCGCGACCACTCCGCCGACAGCGTGACACCTTCGGGGTCGTGCTCGTCATCCGCCGATTCGGCGCCGCGGTCGCCGCGGAGTGTCGTGATCTCGGCGGTGAGGTGCGCGAGTCGGCGCGCGACGTCGTCGCGTCGGCTTCGGAGTCGTGCGAGGTGGTCGGTCACGGCATCGATGCGCCGTCGTCGCCGACGAGGATGAGAGAGACCGCGGCGGGGGAACCGTCGAGGATGTAGGCGTGCGCCTCGGCGGCGTAGACCCCCTCGAGGGGCGTATCGAGCTCGATCTCATCGGTGAAGTCGTCGCACGCGATCTCGCGCGTCTCCTCTGTGCGTCCGTCGGTGTTCCATGCCGACCACGTGAAGGCGACCGTGCCGCCACCCGTGCAGGCGTGTTCGAACCCTGTGACGGCGATCCCACCCAGGTTCGGAGCCGAGAGCGTCAGGCCCTCTTCCGCGATCCCGGCCTCGAGGCTTGCGATGATGTCGGTGCGTTCGCGGTTCTCGTTCCGGACGACGTTCATCCAGGAGGTCGGGTCGACCGTGGTGGGGGAGCAGCCCGTGAGGGCGAGGGCGCCCGCCAGCCCGATGATCGTTGTGGTCAGAAGACGTCGCATGCTCCGACCTTATGTCGCGCCCCCGACGGTGTCGGCGGGGGCGCGGCAAAGGGGGGGAGTTCGCCAGAGCGTCGAGCTGTGGTGAGCCGGAACGGAGCGGTCAGGAGTTCCCGTCGAAGGCGAGGGAGTCCGGGATGAAGAAGCGAAGCGGGACGAGGTCGGTCCGTCGCACGGCTCCGTCGCTGCGCGCCACGAAGTCGGCGAATCCCATGACGGCGAGTCGTCCGTCGGGACGGGCGAGGAAGACGTTGTCGACGACGGGCAGGAGTGCGGCGGTGCCGCTCAACCAGGTCGCGAACGTGACGGCGGTGCCATCGTCGAGTTCTTCGAGGCGAGGATCGAGCACGCGCACCTCGCTCTCGTCGAGGACTTTCGCCTGTTCCCGATACGCCCGGATTCCGAACTCCCGCGTCACGCGCGCGATACGTGTGCGGAGACCGGGGAACCTTTCCCGCCAGGGCAGAGGCGTCCAGACGCCGTCGGTGAAGGAGAGCGGGTGGATGCTGGCGAGCGGCGCCCCGGCGCGGATCAGCTCGTCGGCGACATCGAGTGCATGTCCGAAACCCTCCTCATCGGTCGCACCTAAGACGATCGATCGCGACGGCGACAGGGGAAGGAGGGTGAGGTCTCCGACGATGTCGAGATCCGATGCGCGCGAAGGATCGAGCAACAGGGCCGCGATCTGACCCTCGTCAGCGAGCTCGATCGTGCCCGCGCCGGTCAGCGTCGTCGTCGGCGTTCTCGCAAGCGCGACCTGGAGGACCTCCTGGAACGACACGTCCCAGCCGTGCACGCGCGCGTTCGTGGCGAATCCTTCACCCGCGATATGCACGCCGACCGACGCTTCGGCCCCGGCGTGCGCGATCGCGGGGTTGTCGGCCTCGGGCAGCGTGCCGGCGAAGATGCCCAGCTCGGCCGCGTCGAACATCAGAAGGCGGAGTCGGTCGCGCGCGTCGGCGAACGAGGTCATCGGGCGGTGTCTCCGAGGCGTGGCCGGAGTTGTTCGCGCACATCGTCGATTGTCGCCGGGGTCGCGGTCCATCGTGTGGTGTCGGCATCCTCGAAGGTGATCTCGTAGCGGCCCGTCGGCCGGTCGAGCTGCACGAGTATCGCCACCGGTAACGCGGCGTCGCCCGGGTAGCGCATCCGCAGGTACTCCGCCACGGCCGGGGCGATGGCGGAGGGCCGCGCCGCGGTCGCCTCGACGCCGCCGTCCGGGAGGTAGGCGAAGCCCGACGTGCCGCTCACGCGCGATCCCCGCAGGTTCACGACGATCGCCAGCGACGACCAGTCCGCGCCGACCCCGCGGAGGTTGTCCACCAGCGTCCGCAGCAGAGCCGCGCGGGGGTCGTCCGCTGTGTCCTCAGGGGCTCGACGCGTCTGTGCCGCGGCCCCGGCGGCCGCGTGCGAACGTGAGGATTTCTGGACCTGGCGGAGCTTCGCGAGCGCGTACGCGAGGGCCTCTGGTTGGGAGGCGAATTCTCGATACGTCCTTTCGAAGGCATACCCTCGCTCGTCGGAGACGAAGACAGACCACGCGCCGTCCTGTTGCCGGATGACAACACTGTCCATCTCCGGATCCCGAGAGCGGTCGAAGATCGGGGTGTCGAGGCCTTCGTCCTCCACGATGCGGAGCAGGTCTTCGCGGTTCATCGCTCACCTTCTGTCGCGGTCGATTACTGTGACGATTATGACGTCGGAGAAGGGCGATCCGTCCGGGGAAGCTCCGTCGGATCCGGCGATGGTGGACCAGGCGGTGATCGCGTACGTCGGATACGGCCGGTCCCGAACCCCTGCCGCGGATGCCGATGCGGTGCTCCGGCTCGCGCCGACCGGGGGTTCGGATCTTCTGGCGACGGTCACGCGCATCGTGCGAGCGAGCGACGGTGTGCGCATTCGGCGGGAGGAATTCGGAAACGAGGACAAGTCGATCCGCTTCTCGCAGGAGTTCGAGAGGATCTGGCCCGGCCTCGGCGCCGAGGCGCTACGCGCACTGTCGTGGCGCTGGGCATACAACAAGTTCTTCTGAACCGGGAGGTGCGATGAACGGCACGAGACCGGGCGCGTGCGAGGTCTGCTCTGCGTTCTGGGTGACCCATGTCGGCCACTTCGACACGCTCGGCATGAGCCAGGAGTTGATGGCGGAAGTGTGGCGGTGCCGCGCGTGTGGGGCGTTCTGCGAGGTCGGCGATTTCGGTCGTCCGCGGGTGATCACCCGCGAGCAGGCGCGTCGCGCGCATCCCGATCTCGACGCACGTCCGTAGACCTGCTGAGGGCGATCGCGGGAGGGCGAGCCCACGTGCCTGTGGGCGCGCCCCCGACGGTGTCGGCGGGGGCGCGCATCGCGGTCAGACCGCTGAGTCCACGCCCTGCCAGATGTACTTCTGGTTCATGGCGTCGATCGGCGTCTTGGCGAGGTGGTTGGTGTAGTTCGACATGACCTTCTGTGCCAGGCCGAGGACGACCTCGAGCACCTGGCGCTGCGTGTAGCCGGCGTCGAGGAAGGCCTGCACGGTCTCGTCGCTGACCTCGCCGCGGTCGCGCACCATCGCCAGGGTGAACGTGCGCAGGGCCTCGAGGTGCTCGGTGGGCAACGGAGTGCCGTCGCGCAGCGCGTCGGTGATGGCGTCGTCGACGCCCATCCGCTTGGCGATTCCGGTATGCGCGGGCACGCAGTAGTGGCACCGGTGCTCGACGTTGATCGTCTGCCAGACGACGGTCAGTTCGTCCTTGTCGAAGCTGGAATCCATGAAGAGCCGGTGGAGGTTCTGGTAGCCCTCCAGCAGGCCCGGCGCGTCGGCCATGACCGCGTGCAGGCCGGGGATGCGCCCGTTCTGCTTCTGCGAGGCCGCGAGCAGGGGCTTGGCCGCCTCGGGTGCGGTGGACTCGTCGTGTCGGGTGAATTCGACCAATGCTCTCTCCTTCGTGTGGGGGCGGGAGCGCGGTTCCGTCGCGGATGCGCCCTGTTCTGTACCGAACGGTAACACGTTGGATCCGCGCTCGTACCAATCGGTACACAATCCCGTGCTGGTCCTCTACGATGTGCGCATGGCAACGCAGGAATCCGTGACGGTCGGTCGACCGCGTCTCTTCGATGAAGACGTGGTGCTCGGTGAGCTGACCGGTCTTTTCTGGCGCCACGGCTACGCGCAGACCTCCATGTCCCAGATCGTCGAGATCAGTGGCATGCACAAGCCCAGCCTCTATCGCGCGTTCGGTTCCAAGGACGAGCTGTTCGCTCGCGTGCTCCGGCGCTATCTCGCGGAACGGATGGGCGCGTTCGCGGCCATGATCGATTCCTCCGGGTCCGGGCCGGAGGCCGTGCATCGGTTCCTCGATCTCTTCGAGACGGACGCCGTTTCGGCCCGCGGGCGCGACGGCTGCCTCATGGTGATGGCATCGAACGAGCTGCGCGGACACCTCCACGAATACGACTTCGCGGCCGACTACCGGGAGCAGATGCGTGCGTGCCTATCCGTCCTGGTTGCGCGCGCGTGCGGAGTGGACGAGGCCGCAGCGGCCGGCGCCGAGGTGGTCCGCACGCGGACCGACCTCCTGACGACGTATCTGCTCGGGATGCATGTGATCATGCGGTCCGGCGCGCCGGCATCCGAGATCCACGATTTCCTGCGAGCCCTCCACCAGACCGTCGATCTCTGGTGAGGTCCGGTCAGCGCAACGCGGACAGCGCGAGGATCTGCGCGTCTACGTCGGCGAGCATCCGTGCCTTCTGATCGTCGTCGCACCACGCGGCTTCGAACCCGGCGCGGGCGATGCGGGCGGCATCCGCGTCGTCGAGACCCATCGCCGGTAGCGCGTGGGTGTACTCGCGGCCGATGTCGGTCTTGAAGAACACGGCGTCGTCGGTGGCGAGGGTGACGGGAAGGCCAGCGCGCACCATCTGTGCGATGCGGTGCTCGGGGGCGAAGTCCCAGTGCGAGAGCATGTGCGTCGAGTGCGGCGTGCAGGTGAAGGGCGCCCCGGATGCGAGGGCGCGCGCGAGGGCGTCCGCGTCGTCGACGACACGGTAGCCGTGGTCGACCCGGTCGACGCCGAGGGTCTCGATCGCGTCGACGACGTTCCAGGGCGAGGCGTTCATGGTCTCGCCGACGTGCGCGGTGCGCTTCAGGCCGTGGCGCCCGGCGAGCTCGTACGCCTCGCGGAAGCGGAGGGGGTCCTCGGTGAGTTCCGGCGTCAGGTCGTCTTGTCCGATGCCGACCACGACGTCGCGGGGGTGCGCCAGGACGGTTTCGACCATCGCCGTGGCCGCCGCGGCGGGAAGCGAGCGGTTGATTGCAGCGACGAGGCGGAACCCGACGCCGAAGTCGCGCTCGGCCTGCGTGAGCCCGTCGGTGATCGCGTCGATGAGGCTCGGATAGTCGATTCCGCGGGGCGCGAAGTTGTCGGGGTTAATGAAGTACTCGCGGTAGCGGAGGTTGCCGTCGCGCACGCCGTCTTCGACGCCTTCGTAGGCGACCCGCGCGATCTCGTCACCGGTGGTCAGCGCCAGGTGCGCGGCGTTGAAGACATCGAGGAAGTCGGGAAGCCCCTCGTACTCGAGCAGCGCGTCGAGGTCATCCGTCTTGAGGGCGACATCGTGCTTCGCGGCGAGTTCGATGAGGGTCGGAACCCGCATCACCGATACGAAGTGGCAGTGCAGTTCGGCCTTGGGGAGCAGTCGCAGGTAGTCGGTGGTGGACAGCATGGGGGTCCTTCTCTCGAGTCGGGGTCGCGGAGAACGGTTCGGAGTATCAGTCTGCCCGCAGCAGGTCGGCTGCGCGTTCGGCGATCGCGACGGTCGGTGCCTGGGTATTCGCGGTGGGGATGACCGGCATGACGGAGGCATCCGCCACCCACAGACCCTGGAGACCTCGGACCGCGAGCGACGGATCGACGACGGCCATCTCGTCGGTTCCGATGCGGGCGGTGCCGGCGCAGTGGAAGAACGAGCCGATGTTCTCGCGCACGAAGCGCACACGGTCCGGGCGCGAGGTCATCGACGCCGGCGGGGTGAGCGGCCCCTCGGCGAGGTCGGCATAGGCCGAGGTCGCGACGAGGTCCTGCACGGCGTCGAGTGCCTCGACCATGGCGGCCAGGTCGGTGGGGTCGGCGAGGTAGTTCGGCTGGAAGTCGGCGGGAACCGTCGGATCCGCCGAGCGCGAGCGCACCCATCCGACGCTGCGTGACCCGTACAGTCCGGGAACGAGTGCGAAGACGCGGTTGCCCGACAGGTCGTGGCGGGCGTGCAGGGCGTCGTCGCCGCGGGAGCCGTGCGCGATGACGGTGTGCAGGTCGGGCCCGGCCTCGGCGTACGAGCTGCGCCAGTTGACCATCGCGCCGCCGCCGTTGCCGAGCACGGCGCCGAGGTCACGTCGGGCGCGGAAGTTCACCCCGAGGATCAGCGGGTGGTCCTGGAAGTTCTCACCGACGCCGGGCAGGTCGTGGCGGGCCGGGATGCCGGCCTCGCGCAGGCGGGCCGGGTCGCCGATCCCCGACCGCTGCAGCAGGCGAGGGGTGTCGAGCGCGCCCGCCGCGAGCACGACGCGTGCGGCACGGGTGGTGGTGAGCGCACCGTCGACCTCGTGTCGGATGCCGGTGGCGACCGTGCCGTCGAGCACGACGTCGTGAACCGGACTGTCCACGAGGATGTGCAGACCCGGTCGGGCGAGGGCGGGTTCGAGGTAGGCGCGGGCGGTGCTCCACCGTTCGAACGAGCCGTCGGCGCCCTCGATCGCATTGTAGTCGGCGTAGACCGCGCCCTCGTTCGAGGCGGCGTTGGCGTCGTCGATCACGGGAAGGCCGCGCTCGCCGGCCGCATCCATCAGCGCGTGCGCGATCGGATGCACGCGCGTGAGCGGACCGACACGCATGGGGCCCTCGAGCCCGCGGAACGCCGGGTCGCCGCCGGGGCGCGCCTCGGAGCGGCGGAAGTAGGGGAGGAGGTCGTCGTACCCCCAGCCGATCGCGCCGGCCGCGGCCCAGGCGTCGTAGTCGGCGCGCGCGCCCCGGTACCAGAGCATCGCGTTCGTCGAGGAGCTCCCGCCGAGCACGCGTCCGCGCGGCATGGCGATCGCGCGCCCGAGCACGTGGTCGGTGGGGGTGGAGGCGTAGCCGTGATCGTAGGGACCGCCGATCATGGCATCCCAGTGCGCGGCCTCGAGGATCTCGCTCACCCCGCTGTGCGAGGGACCGGCCTCGACGAGGAGCACCGTCGCATCCGGGTCCTCCGACAGGCGGGCGGCGAGGACGCATCCGGCCGCGCCGCCGCCCACGACCAGGTAATCGTAGGAGGCGGCGGGTGCGGTGACGAACGGCATCAGGCCGCCATCCTTCCTCCGGGCATGGTGCGGCGATCACCCTCCCAGGCTGTGTCCCCGCCCCGGCGCCAGGGTGCGTCCCCGCCCCGGCGCCAGGGTGTGTCCCACTTTCTGCTGCTCGCGGGGGGTGTTGAGCGCAGAAAGTGGGACATGGCGGTGGTGGGAAGGACACCGAGGCCGGTATGCAGCATCAGTTGTGCTCGCTCGGGCCCATGATCGTGATGCCCTCGGTGGCTTCGACGTGGCGGACGAAGATGTACTTGTCCTCGCGTCCATCGGAGTGCTTTCGCTTGATGCCGGGCTCGAGGATGCCGTCGGTCTTCGCCACGACGATGTACGGCTCCTCGGCGGCCAGTCCCGCAGCGCAGTGCTCGTCGAACTCTTCGAGCGTCTGCGCGGTGAAGGCCTTGTCGACGCCGGCGCCGCGGGCGATCGCGGCGAGGTCGACGCGTCCGCCGTTGGTGTGGGTGCGGGGCCCGCCGATGGACTGGTACTGCTCGTTGTCCCACACCACGATGAAGAGGTTCTTCGGCTGCTCGTTGCCGAGGGTCGCGAGGATGCCGAGGTTGAACAGCAGCCCACCGTCGGTGTCGAGCGAGACGATCTGGCGGTGGGGGAGTCCCACGGCCAGGCCGAATGCCTCCCCGGAGACGCATCCGAGCTGCTGCTGGAACAGGCTCGCCTCCCGCATGTGAGGCGCGGCGTTGTACCACTCGTCGACGGCGCCACCGAGCGAGAGGATGACCAGCTCGTCCTGCAGGCGCGCGGCGAGCAGCTTCATGGCTTCGAAACGGGAGTAACTCATCGGACCAGACCTCCTCCGAGCACGACGGCGGCGTGGTGGTACGACGCGTAGGCGTGCTCGTACGCGTTGACCACCGCCTGCTCGATCTCGTCGACCTCGCGCACGATCGTGTAGGGGGTGCGCAGGGTCTGCAACAGCGGCTCCATGGTGATGCCGTGGGGGATCGCCCACCAGTTGTTCTCGCCGAGCTCGCCGCGGTAGCTCATGATCATGACGACCGGGATGCCGGCGCCGAGGCCCAGGCGGGCGAGGTGCTCGGTCGCGGCACGCAGACCGGAGTTCTCCATGACCAGCACGGCGCGCTTGCCGGAGAGGAACACGCCGCCGGCGATCGCCGCGCCTTCGCCCTCGTTGGTGACGGGGATGGTGCGGATGTCGGCGTCGGCGTCGAGCGCCGGGTACAGCTCTTTCAGCAGCGAGTCGGGGAGGTAGGTGGCGACGCTGACGCCGGCGCGCTTGAGGCCCCGGATCACCGCCTCGACGGCTTCGGCTTTCATTCGGTCTCTTCTCTTGCCCGCGGTGTGCGGTTCGGGTGGATGGTGCCTGCTCCGCAGTCGGTTTCTGCGGCCGACTGGAGGGAGGAACCCACAGTTCCTGACTGCGGAGCAGGGGTCGTACGGGTCGTCGTCGTGCGGGTCAGGCGGGGTCGGATGCGGCGCTCGCCGTCAGGCGGTGCGCGCGGTGGTCGGGGGCAAGTCGCGCCCGCCCGGTGAACCGCTCGCGCAGGGTCGACGCCGGAGCGCTCGCGCGTCCGCGCTCGACGAGGAGCGGCAGCACCAGCTCGATGAACGCGCGGTACGAGTCCGGCCCACCGAAGGTCGGCTCGAGCATGAGGCCGTCGATGCCGGATCCGTCGATGATGGCCTCGATCTCATCGGCGACCTCGACCGGGTTCCCGGTGATCTGGAAGCCGCGGATCGCCTTCGTGCGGAACTGGTCCAGCACGCCCCGCACTCGCACATCCGGGTCGTTCTTGGCGTAGCGGTCGACCAGGGTCTGGCCGTAGTCGGTACGCAGGTCGACCAGACGCGTGTCGGGGTCGACGCCGGTGAGGTCGATGCCGGTGATGCCGGCGAACATCACCGCGGCGTCGTCGATGCCGAGGAGTGCCTCGTACTCGGCGCGCAGGGCGAGGGCCTCTTCGGTGGTCGGCGCGACGGTGACGGTCATGCCGCTGACGACTTTCACCTCGGCGCCGTCGCGACCGTGTGCCTCCGCCTTCGCGCGGATGTCGGCGACGTGCGCGGCGGCGGATGCGATCGACTGCCCCTGGATGAACACCGCCTCGGCGTTGCGCGCCGCGTAGGCCCGGCCGCGGTCGGAGGTGCCGGCCTGGAACAGGACGGGCGTGCGCTGCGGGGTCGGTGGCACGGCGAAGATGCCGTGCGAGCGCTGGTATGCGCCGTCCACCTCGACCCGGTGCAGCTTCTCCGGGTCGGCGTACAGGCGCTGCGCGCGGTCGCGCAGCTCGGCGTCGTCGTCCCAGCTGTGCTCCCAGAACCGCAGGCACGTGTCGAGGAAGTCGTCGGCGGCGTCGTAGCGCTGGTCGTGCGTGAGCTTCGCGGTCACCCCGAAGAGTTCATCGGTGGTGGCCTGCGAGCTGCCCGTGACGATGTTCCAGCCGATGCGCCCGCCGGTGAACCGGTCGAGCGTCGCGAAACGGCGGGCGGTGGCGTAGGGCTTCTCGACCGTGGTGGGAGAGGTGACGACGAACCCGATGTTCTCGGTCGCCTGCGCCAGTGCCGGGATGGCGAGCATGGGGTCGAGGGCGGGGAACTGGATGCCGTGGGCGGCGACCTCGTTCGGCATCTTGCCCTCGAGGGTGGCGTAGCCGTACGTGTCGGCGAAGAACAGGAAGTCGAATCCCGCCTCGTCGAGCATCGCGGCCAGGTCCACCCAGTAGTCGAGGCGGTCCCAGTCGTCCCCGCGGCCGCGCGGGTCGGTCCAGGTGGGCATTCCGTTGCTGGGGTTCATCATCTCGAACGCGCCCAGCAGGATCGGCTTGGTCGTGTCGCTCATCGTCAGATCACCATCGCCACGGTCTTGGTCTCCAGGTAGTTCTCCAGCCCCTGCGGGCCGTTCTCGGTTCCCCACCCGGATTCCTTGTGGCCGCCCTTGGGAAGCTCGGGTCCGAGGAAGGAATGGCAGTTGACCCACACGGTTCCCGCTTCGAGCTGCGCGGCGACCCGGTGGCCGTTGCTGAGGCCTTCGGTCCAGACGCTCGCGGCGAGGCCGTAGCGGGAGTCGTTGGCCCACGCGACGACTTCGTCGAGCTCGTCGAACGGGGTGACCACGGCGACGGGCCCGAAGATCTCCTCCCGCATGAGCGGCATGTCGGCGCGCACGTCGGTGAGGACCGTCGGCGTGTAGAAGGTCCCCTCGCGCGTGCCGCCGGTGACCACGCGGGCGCCGTCGGCCGCGCCCGCGTCGACCAGGGAGGCGACGCGTTCGGCTTGGGGGGTGCTCACGAGCGGACCGAGGTCGGCGTCGGGGTCGAGGCCGTGTCCGAGTCGCAGCTTCTCGCCCGCTGCGGCCATCCCGTCGACGACGCGGTCGTAGACGTCGCGGTGCGCGTAGACGCGGGCGCTGGCGACGCACACCTGGCCGCCGTTGTCGAAGATGCCGCGCGAGACGCCCTCGATGGCTGCGTCGATGTCGGCGTCGGGGAGGATCAGCGACGGCGACTTTCCGCCGAGCTCCAGGGTCAGGCGGGTGAGGTCGGCCGAGGCGGTCTGCACGAGGCGCTTGCCGACGGCGGTCGAGCCGGTGAAGGCGATCTTCGCGACATCCGGGTGTTCGACGAGGGCCTGGCCCGCTTCGGCGCCATAGCCGCTGACGATGTTGACGACGCCGTCGGGAACCCCGGCGCGCTGCAGGAGCCGACCGAGGAATGCCGCGGTGAGGGGGGTGTTCTCCGCGGGCTTGAGCACGATGGTGCAGCCGGCGGCCAGGGCGGGGGCGAGCTTCATCGCGGTCATGATCAGCGGTGAGTTCCACGGCACGATCGCTCCGACGACGCCGACGGGTTCGCGGCGCGTATAGGCGAAGAGCTCCTTGCCGGCGGGCGTGCGCGAGATCGAGGTGGGGATGGTCTGCCCGAAGATCTTGGTGGGCCACCCCGCGTAGTAGCGGAACTGGTTGATCGCGGCGGGCACTTCGCCGAAGCGGGAGGTGCGCAGGTTCTTGCCCTGGTCGAGGGTCTCGAGCTCGGCGAGGTCGTCGAGGTGTTCCTGCATGAGGTCGGCGATGCGCCAGAGCATGGCGCCGCGGTCCGCGGGGCTCATCCCCCGCCAGTCGGGGCGGTGCAGCGCGTCGCGCGCGGCGGCGACGGCGTGTGCGACATCGTCGGCTCCGCCGCGGGCGACGGAGGCGAGCACGTGTCCGGTAGCCGGATCGACGGTGTCGAAGGTCTCGCCGGACGCGGCGGCCTGCCACGATCCGCCGATGAGCAGGCGGCCGGGGTCGTCGGCGAGGAATCGCGCGACGCCGTCGCGGAGCGTCGGCGGGGAGGGGGGAGTCATGCGGGCACCTCACGTCGGGGGCGGGGGTGCTCATGATGCTATACAGCAATCATTGATTGCTTGTAGCTATCAGGTTTCGTGCGTGTTTCGGGCCGCGGCCCACCGCCTCAGACCGCGGCGACGGAGTGGATGTCGGAGGAGAGCGTCTCCCCGTTCAGCTCGAGATAGACGTGTCGTTCGGTGACCGACAGGCTCATCGTCGTGCGGCGTTCGATGTGCGCGGATGCCGCCTCCAGGAACCCGCGGTCGAAGCTGTGCACCAGGATCTCGGCCCCGCGATGGATGCGCTTTCCCTGCCAACTCGCGACGAGCTTGGCGGGATCCCGGTGGGTGTACACGGCGACGTGGCCGGCCTTCAGGCTGCCCTCGTGCAGCCGCGCGGCATCTGGCGCACCCACTTCGATCCACCCCGTCAGCGCGCCGGTGGCATCGCGGACGACGATCGCCGGCTCATCGGCGGCCGAGATGCCCTCGGTGAACGCGATGCCTTCGGCGAACTCCAGCCCGTAGGCGAGCACGCGCGTGAGCATGTAGACGTCGGTTTCGGACGGATGCCGAGCCACCCGGAGTGACAGCTCGTCGTAGACCCCGCGATCCACATCCGCGAGTGTCACGGTGAAGGTGTGGATCGTCGCGCCGGCAGCCATCCCGTCAGCCTATGCCGCAACACCCCGGACACATGTCGCAGGTAGACCTGATCTCGCCCCCCCAGAACCCGAGGACCCGCCATGATCTCCTACCCCGACTATCTGCGCCTGTTGCCGAAGGCCGAACTGCACTGCCACCTCATCGCGCTCATGCGCCCCGACATGCTGCTCGCCTTCGCCGACCGCAATGGCGTCACTCTGCCCTCCCGCGACATCGACGCGCTCATCGATTCCGACAACCTGCAGGACTTTCTGGCGTTGTTCGTCACGGCCAATGACGTGCTTCGGACGCAGGACGACTTCGCCGAGGTCGTATACGAGGGGGTGAAGGATGCCGTGCGCGCCGGCAACCTGCGCTACCGCGAGTACTACGTCAACTCGCAGAACTCGAGCGCCTCCCTGTCCTATCCCGACTTCATGGACGGCATCATCGCGGGTCTCCGCCGGGCTGAGGACGAGTTCGGCGTCGGGTTCCGCATCGTCAACGCGATCAACCGATCGCTGTCGCCCGAGGCCGCCGTCGAGATGGTGCGCGAGATGATCCGTCACCCGCGCGCGGAGGTGGTCGGCATCGGGCAGGACCACCTCACCGCGGCGGGCGGGGAGGACCCGGGGCTGTGGATCGACGCCTACCGGCTCGCCGCCGAGCACGGTCTGAAGCGCACCGCGCATGTCGCCGAGACGATGCCGGCCGAGCCGGATTCGGTGCGTGTCGCGCTCGACCACCTCGACGTGGACCGCATCGACCACGGATACCGTGCCGTCGACGACCCGGACGTGCTCGCGTACCTCATCGCATCCGGCACCCACGTGGCGTGCACCCCGATCTCCACTCAGGTGCTCTCCGGGTGGGCCCCCTCGCCGGATCACCGCATCGCGACGCTCATCCGCGAGGGCGTGCCGGTGAGCTTCTCCACCGACGACGCCGTGTTCTTCCGCACCGACCTCGGCCGTGAGTACGTCGACGGGCTGACGGGAATGGGGTTCGGCCCCGAGGTCGCCAAGCAGATCTCGCTCGCGGGAATCGACGGGGCATGGTGCGACGACGCGACGAAGGCCCGGCTGCGCGCGGACTTCCGCGCGCAGCACCTCGTGCTCGACGCGCTGCTCGACCCGACGGTGTCGAGCGGAGACCGCTGACCGCCGCGGTTGGCGACTCTAGATCGAGGGCAGGCCGCGCTGCTCCAGGGCCTCGCGCATCACGTGGCGACCGTGCAGGCTGGCTTCGTCTCGCACCCGCGCGAGCACGGCCGGCGTCCACGGCCGCGCCGTGCCCTGCGAGGCGTAGTAGGCCGAGAGGGCGTCGTCGTACGCGTCGATCGCTGAGTCGGAGGGGATCGTGTACGTCTCGCGGTGGCGCACGACATCCTGCGGGAGGCGGGGCTTGACGCCGGCGGTGTCGTCGGGATCGGGGTGTCCGATGGCCATTCCCGCGACCGGGAACGCCCCGGCGGGCAGGTCGAGGAGGTCGCCGAGGGCGAGGGGATTGTTCCGCACCGACCCGACGTAGGTGATGCCCAGGCCGAGCGACTCGGCCGCGATCGCGGCGTTCTGCGCGGCGATGCCCGCATCCACGAACGACACCAGCGTGCTCTCGAGGTAGTCGATGCCGGCCGTGCCCGCGTCGCGCTGCTCGGCGATGACGCGGTTGCGTGCCCAGTCGGCGACGAACACGAGGAACACCGGAGCCCGGCGAATGAACTCCTGGTCCCCGGAGAGTTCGGCGGCTGCCGCCTTGCGCTCGGGGTTGCGGATCTCGATCACCGACCACGACTGCATGTTCGAACTCGTCGATGCCGATTGCGCCGCCGCGATGATCGCGGTGATCGCGTCGTCGGAGACGTCTTCGGGCGTGAAGCGACGCACCGAGCGGTGTCGCAGCTGGAGAGCGATGACGTCGTTGACCGATTCGAGGGTGTCGGGAGCCGCATCCCCGTACCGCGCCCCGAGGCTCTCGTCGATGGCGTCGGCGTCGGGGGCCTTCGGGGTCGTCGTCGCAGATTCGGTCATGTCATGGACGACGATAACCCGCCGTCAGGTATTCCCTCGACGTCAGTGGAACAGACCCTCGGGGTCGCCGTGGGCGTCGAGCCACTGCTGTCGGCGCTCGAACAGTCCCGGCACGAGGGTGCGCACGCGCGCGATGAGTTCGTCGACGTCGGCGGTGACGAGCTCTCCGCCGCGCACGACGATGTCGCCGGCGACCATCGTCATGTCCACGTCCGACCCGCGGACGGCGTGCACCAGGTTGTGGTGGATGTTGGCGTGACCGCCGGCGGGGAGGAACGGCGTCATGCGCGGGGTGTCGGTCCGCACCGCGACGAGGTCGGCCTGCAACCCGGGAGCGATGCGACCGAGCCGGTCGCCCTGACCGATGGCGGCGGCCCCGCCGCGGGTGGCCATGTGCATCACCTGCCACGAGTCCATGGCGGCGGCATCCATCGACCGGAGCTTGCCGAGCAGCGAAGCGACCTTCATCTCCTCGAACATGTCGAGGTTGTTGTTCTCCTTCTCACCGTCGGTGCCGAGGCCGACATTGACCCCGGCGGCCAGCATCTCGGCGACCGGTGCCATGCCGCTGGCGAGCTTCATGTTCGAGATGGGGTTGTGCGAGACGCCGACACCGCGCTCGGCGATCAGATCGACCTCTGCCTGATCGAGCCACACCGCGTGCGCCAGCATCGCGCGCGGGGTGTCGAAGAAGCCGTGCTTGTCGAGCGCGAAGATCGGGCGCATCCCGTATCGGCTGTCGAAGTCGGCGAGTTCGATCTCGGACTCGCTGCAGTGGGTGTAGATCCCGGTGTCGAAGTGGCGGGCCATGTCGATCGCGCGTTTCTGCCCGGCCTCGTCGGCGTAGAACCAGTGCTCGAGGCCCACCCACGGCATGATGCGGCCACCGGCGGCGCCGGCCCACTCCCGCAGCATCCGCTCGTTGTCATCGAGGGTGTCGAAGTAGTCGAAGTCCGGGTGCTCGCCGACGTAATTCACCGTCACGACGCGGTTGCCGAGCCCCTGGGCGGCGCGCGCGGCGCCGTCCATGTACCGCCACATATCGACGACGGTCGTCGTGCCGGACAGGAGACCCTCCGCGTAGCAGAGCCACGCGGCCGCCTCGGCCTCGTCGGGCCGCAGCACGCGGTGCATCGGGTCGATGTGCAGCCGCAGCCACTCCCACACCGGCAGGTGTTCGGCCGTACCGCGCAGCATGCCGGAGTGGTGGTGCGCGTTGATCAGGCCGGGAATGAGAACCCGGTCGGTGAGGTCGACCCGTTCAGCAGCGGGATGCTGCGCCGACAGATCAGCGACCGGCCCGACGGCGCTGATCGTGTCGCCGGTCACGACCACGGCGGTGTCGGTGAGGACGTCGAGGGAATCGTTCATGGTCACAACGGCGTCGGGGACCAGCAGACGGGAAGCGTTCATCGGCATCGATAGTAAGAGGCAATCGTGTATTGCTCGAGGCAATCGCGTTTCGATGGTGTTTCCCGCCCCCCCCCGTCGTCCACAGGCGGCGCGGCGGCATCGAATCAGAACGGCGCGGCGGGCGGTGCTGACGTGCGAGTCGGGCCGGGTGGGTCGGGGGAGAACATCACTCGAGGTGGAGGCGTCTCGATGTGGCGGAGCCCCGAGGGCGCGATGAAGTGAAGGGTGCCCCCCGGGCGTTGCGTGACCGTCCACGGTGTCGCGTGCTTCAACGTGTGATGCCGTCGACAGAAGGCTCCGACGTTGTCGACGTCGGTTCGGCCACCGTGGGCATGGTCTTTCCGGTGATCCCAATCGCACTCCCGGGCGGGACGCCGACATCCGGGGAATCGGCAGTGCACATCGCGGGCGAGGAGGTAGCGCTTCTGCGCCGAGGTGATGTGGCGGCGGTCGACGCTGAGGACAGCCCCGGTGATGGGGTCGAGGAACACCCGGTCGAAGCCGGGAGCGTGTCCGGCGAGCACCTTCGCCGTCTCCGGGTCGACAGCGCACGCCCCGTCGAGCTGCGCCCCGCCGGAGGTCGTGCCGGCGAGGGTGGACGCCGGGACGGTGAGCTGCACGTGCGCTCGAATCGCCCCCAACCCGCCTTCGACCGTGTCGCCGATGGGGTCGATCGTCGGCGCGGCGGTGAGAAGCATGTCCATCAGCACGTCGGTGCGGATCTGATCGATGCCGCGCTCGTCGACCCCGATGTCTCGACGGGGGCTTCCGGCCGCGTCCGCGGCGGCCCCGCCCGGGGCGGAACGGGCGGTGACGGGGTCCTCCGCCGGAGGGTCGACGGTGCGGCGCGCGGCGCGATCCGCATCTCTGATCGCGCGTGCCTGGCGGGTCAGTCGGTCGTGAATACCGTGGATCTCGGTCACCGGTCCGATCGCTCCGAGCATCGCCATCCCGTCGCGGAGGTCTTCGACCCAGACCCTCCGCGTGAGTGCCGCCGCGTCGTGGCGCTCCTGGATCGTCTTCGGGTCGTGCTTCTCGGCGACCTGCTCGGCGAATGTCCGAGTGCGCGCCGCGGTCGTGGTCTCGGCGTAGGCGAGAACGTCGCTCTCGTATGCGGAGCGGGCCTCCGGGTCCTCGAGCTCGGCGCCCCTCTCGACGATGACAGTCAGGTGGCGCTGGGAGATTCGACCCTCGCGCAACGCGTCGTAGCTCGCGGGAAAAAGGGTCACCGCGCGATGAGCCTCGAACAGCCGTGACTGCAGCACCCGATCGCTCTCCCGGGTGGCGGCCCCGATCTCCGCCGCCATCGCGCGAAGCGGCATCTCACGTTCTTTCGTCGACGCATCACGCAGACGCTCTGTCTGCTCGACGGTGAAGGCATACGCCTCCGCGTGCAGAGCTGTCTCCTCGGCGAAGATCCGCGCCTTCACCGCGGCGATCTCCCTGGCGCGCAGCGCGAACCGACCGGTCTTCGCCGCGTCAGCGGGGTCGTGCGCTTTCGAAGTCATCTTCACCTCGGGACTGGGGTCTGCGCTTCCAAGTGTAGAACAAAACAACGAGTAACGCCATGTTTCCCGACAATCCCATCGAACAAATCTTCCCATCGGGTGTGCGCGGCTCACCCGTCCCGCGAGCGCCGGGGAGGCGATGTCCGCAACCCCGCTACGGTGGGCAGGAGCCGGATCGGGGGATCCGGCGGACGGGGGAGTCATGGCGAATGCGCAGGCAGGCTGGTACGACGACGGCACCGGGCAGAAGCGGTGGTGGACCGGCGAGAAGTGGACCGACGACATCCAGCCGCCCCCGCCGACGGAGCCCGGCATCGGCGGGATGATCAGCCGCGCGCAAGCGGATGCGGTCGCGGGCGCCCAGCCCCGTCCCGCACAGACCGGGATGAGCTACGTCGTGCTGCAGGTCGTCTTGAAGGAGAAGTTCTTCGGCTCCGGGTCGAACAACCTCGTCGAGCTCGAGGGCGTCATCAACCGGCAGGCTGCGCTCGGCTATCGACTCCACACGATCAGTACCGCCTCGTCGGGCAGCACGGGCTTCGGTGGCGGTGACCGCATTCAGGCGACCCTGGTCTTCGAGCGCCTGGTCTGAGCGCCTGCTCTGAGCTCCCGCTGCGGTTACCGCTCCCCGGGTGCGGGCAACGCGTACTCCGTGCCGGAGGGGGTGCGTTCGATCAGACCGTGATCGACGAGGTGGCGGCGCAGGATCGCGACGTCGTGGGCGTGGCCGCTCAGCCGGGCGTTGAACTGCTGCTCGGACAGGACCTCTCCGGGGTCCAACACCGAGGGTGCGACCCAGGAGAGCAGTTCGGCACGCACCTGCGGATTCGATGGGTACACCGCAATGCGCCCGCCGGCGTCGAAGAACCGCGCGAGACCCGTCGGTTTGGGCGGTGCGGGTGCCGCGGCGAGGAGATCGGCGAACACCGCGTTGTCCGCCGCAAGACGCCCGTTCTGCTCCCGAACCAGGCCGGACTGCGTCAAGACCCTGGTGATCTGCCGACGCCGAGACGGCGACAGGGTCTGCAGGGTGGCGCTGTGCACGCCGAGGGTCAGTTCCGCATGGACGCGTCGCGCCGTCTCATTCGCCAGGGCTGCGACCACCGCACGCCATCGGTGCGGCGCGACCTCGACGGCCTCGCCCGTGTCCGCCGGCTCGCTCATCCCTCCACGCTAGGCGGTGCAGGGTGGCACGCGATGCCCGCCCGCGTCCACCCCTTGTGTCGCGCCCCCGATACGCGTCACGGTAGAGCGTGGACTTCCTCGATGCGCTCGCGACCTGGATGACGACTCAGCGCTGGTACGCCGGAAAAGGGCACCAGTCGCGCTTGAGGATCCTCGACGCGCAACCCGGACCGGCCGGCAGCACGCGCTACCTCGTGATGGACGACGCCGGGACGCTCCCGACGCTCTACCACGTCCCCCTCGTCGCGGCCGGACCCGACGACGTCGCCGACGTGGTCGACCCCGCGGAGGGGCGCGCCTACGTCGACGCGGCGCGGCAGCACGACTTCGCGGTCGAATCCCTCGCGGAGATGGGGGTGGATGTGCGCCGCATCACAGGGGCGCGCGTGCTGACGGGGGAGCAGTCGAACACCTCGATCGTGTTCGAGGAGCGCGGCGAGCCCACCATCATCCTGAAGCTGTTCCGCACCCTCCACCACGGCGAGAACCCCGACGTCACGGTGCAGCGCGCCCTGAGCGTCGCCGGGTCGCCCTACATCCCGCGGTTCTTCGGCAGTCAGGATGCGTCCTGGCCGGATGTCGGGCGTGAGTCCGGTTCGGCGCAGGGCACGATCGGCTTCGCACAGGAATTCCTGCCCGGCGTGCGCGACGGCTGGGCGATCGCGCTGGAGGCCGCCCGCGACGGCCGCGACTTCACCGAGGCGGCCCGCGACCTCGCGATCGCCGTCGCCGGCGTGCACGGCGCGCTCAGCGTCACCCTCGAGACGACCGAGGCGGCCCCCGATGTGGTGGCGGCGATCGGATCCGCGTGGGGTCGCCGGTTGCGGATCGCGGCGTCCGAGGTGCCCGCGGTCGCGGATCGCGTCGACGCGATCGACGCCGTCTACCGCGCCGCCCTCGACGACGAGTGGCCTCAGCTGCAGCGCATCCACGGTGACCTGCACCTCGGTCAGGTGCTCGCCGTGCCCGGGCGCGGCTGGCGCCTGGTCGATTTCGAGGGCGAACCGCTGCGTCCGATGGAGGAGCGGGCGATCCCCGACCTGCCGCTGCGCGACGTGGCCGGAATGCTGCGGTCGTTCGATTACGCCGGCGCGGTCGGCGGCGGCGCAGACGCGGCCACCTGGACGGCCGACTGCCAGCGCACCTTCATCGACGCGTACGCGACCGCGGCCGGCTCCGCCGACCTCGACGGGACGCTGCTGCGCGCGCTCGTGCTCGACAAGGCCGTGTACGAAACCATCTACGAGGCCCGGAACCGCCCCGACTGGGTCGCCGTTCCGCTGGCCGGGATCGACGCGGCGCTCACCTTCCGCAACGCCGTCTGACGACCCTCCGCGCGGGCGGCGGTCACCCCGTGGGCGCCTCCGGCGCATCCAGCAGGAGGAACATCGCCCCGTAGGGCGGCAGCGACACCGAGAAGCTGTGCAGGTCGTCGACGTGGCCGACCGTCTCGCCGCTCGCGCCGTCGACGACCTCACAGCCAGGGGTGAGGTGCTCGGAGTGCACGGTTCCCTCCGTCGGCTCCCCGGCGAAGTTCAGCACGGTCACCTGCAGCGGCGCCTCGACCTCGGGGTCGCCCTCGTCGAGGCGGTGCACCAGCACGAGCATGCCCGCGTGCGCGACCTGCGGGATGTCCACCTGGGTGGCCGTCGCGATCCCGTGACGACGGCGCAGATCCAACACTCCGGCCAGACGCGACGCGAACGACTCCGCGTCCTCCAGCTGCGCCGGGAGCGGACCGTACAGGGCGCGCGCCCGCGGCATCCCCGCCGCCGATCCGGTCGCCTTCGGGGCCACATCGAGCAGGTCGTGCGCGCCGCGCTCGATCCACCGGGTGTCTCCGGATGCGACGAGGTCGGCGACCTCGTCGGGCGCGACGGTGAGCATGCCGGTCAGATCCCACCCCGACAGGGCGAACACGCCCGGCTGCCAGGCGTTGTACGCGCACAGGAGCAGGTGCGCGTCACGGATGACGGGCACGTCGGCGTCGGTGATCTCCTCGAGCGATGCGAATCCCCGCGTGGCGGCGATGAGCGACGTCGTCGTGCAGGCGATGCCGTTCTGCGTGAACACGCGGTTGTAGTCGGCGGTGCCGGTGAGGCTCTCGGTGAGCTCGGCGCGGACGGTCTCGGCCAACTCGCCACCGGTGATCTCGCCACCCCGGAACCGGTACAGGTCGTCGGCGTGACGCGTCGCCCAGTGCACCAGCTCGTAGGTCAGCTCGTCGTGGTTCTGCAACCCGTGGACGAGCTGCACCGGTTCGACACCCAGCTCCAGCGAGGTCGTCAGCGCGAGCCGGAGGAACTCCGTCTGCCCGGTTGCGAGCGCATGGTGGTAACCGGGCCGTCCCACGAAGTCGTACGAGAGGTCGGCGCCGACCGCGCCGGTGTCGCGGATGTCTTCCATCGTCAGGTTCAGTTCCTGGAACGTGAACCCGCCCACCTTGCGCACCATGCCACCGATGATGTGGTTCGCCGCGTGGGACAGCGGGTGCCCCTCCGACCACGCCGGCAGTCCCTCCGCGCTCTTCTCCACACCGAGGAAGCCGTTTGCGTCGAGCCGCAGCGCCGTGGTGCCGAGCTCGCCCAGCGAGTGCAGCGCATCCCCGATGACCAGACGCATACCGGCGAACGTGGGATCGAGCCAGTTGATCGAGGGCTGTCCCTGCTTGAAGTAGTGCAGGTACACCCAACGCCGGGTGACGCCGTCGGGCCCGGTGACCGGTGCGGTGACGCTCCAGTTCGTCTCCTTCACCCCGGGGGTGTAGAAGATGACCCGCTGCAGCGCACCGATGATGTACCCGCGCTCTGCCAACTCGTGCTCGGTGTCGGGATCGAGATTGATGCTGTCGACCTCGCCCGGCACATCCGGCAGCAGACCCCAATCCTCGGGCTGGATCTCGACCATGTGGTAGATCCCGGGGTAGTCCTTGTAGCCCATCTCGGCCAGCCGGAAATCCGCGCCTTTGCCGGTGTGGCCGGGCACGATGTCGTCGATGATGCTGCCGCCGTGGCTCTCGGCGGCGTCGCACAGTGCGCGGAACTCATCGTCGGTGCCGAAGGTGGGGTCGATCTGCGTGCTGATGCGATCGAAGTGCCCGTCGACGCTGGGCGTGTCGACCCATCCGGCGATCCCGCCGGCCCGCTTGACCGGACCCGTGTGGATCGCGGTGATGCCGATGCGTTCGAAGGTCGCCCACAGCTCCTCTTCACCGAGCGCCGACAGGAAGGACTGCCCCTGACGGGTGATGAGCGAGATGGGGTAGGCGGTGAACCACACATCGGTCGACGCGATCGCGCGCCGCGCGTCCGGCCGGGCGTACGGGTTGCGCCACATCGCCGGCTGCCCCGACACCTCGCGCGCCAGCACGTCCGCGTCGTGCAGCATCGACTGGTTCACCAGCCAGTCGACGTAGCGCGGATTCGTGCCGTTCGCGGTGCGCGGGTCGGTCGCCCGGCGCCGCACCCCGCCGCGGCGCAGCTGATCGCGCGGCCGCAGCCGCCGGGGGCGAGCCGGATACCGCTGCTCGTCGTAGGTGATCTCGGGCTGGTCGACCTCGGACTCCGCCTCGGCCAGCTCACGCAGCCCGGGCAGGTCGATGGGGCCGGTGTAGAGCTCCTCCGGCCGATGCTCGTCTCGCGCCATGCGTCCAACCTACGGATGATCGCGCTCGGAAACGAGGAGTCGACACCCCGCGCCGGACACGATATGAGCGGTGCGCGGATCGGCGATCGATCAGGTGCCGGCGGTGTAGACGAGGGCGACGCGTGCCGACCCGTCGCCGCGCGACTGCCAGCGGTTGCGGAGGGCGCCCGGATGCGCGATGGCATCTCCCTCGCTCAGCTCCCAGATCCCGAGTCCCTCGATCTCGAGTGCGAGGGACCCCTCGATCACGTAGTGCACGACCTCGCCGTCCGACTCGAACCAGTCGCCCACCCGCTCGCCGGGCTTGACGAGGTACTCCTGCAGCGAGGTGGCACCGGCGTGGATCACCCGCGTGTGGGCGGTGTCCGGCGCTTCGGAGACCGGCACCCAGCGCGCGTCGGCCGCACGCGAGACGTGCACGACCTCGGGGTCGGGGTCGGCGGGGAGCAGCGCCGACGGCGACATGCCGAGCGCGGTCGCGATGCGGTACAGCGTGATGAGCGAGGGCATCGTCTGCCCGCTCTCGATCTGACTCAGGAACGGCTGGCTGATCTCGGCGGAGGTCGCCAGCGCCCGCATCGAGAGCTTGCGCTCCGACCGGGCTTCGCGGATCGCGCGCCCGAGACGGTCGCCGATCAGCTGATCGATCGAGGCGGAGGGGTCGCTGGCGGGCACCGCCTCACTTTAGCCCGACTGTGCGAGGCGCCACACGCGCTCCCGCGTGAAGGGTTGGTGGAAGGGGCGCTCGCCGAGAGCCCGCGCGATGGCATTGCCGATGGCGGGGGCCACGGGGTTGTACGGTGACTCGCTCATCGACTTCGCCCCGAACGGGCCGATCGCGTCATGGGTCTCGGCGAAGTACACCTCGGTGTCGGGGATGTCGGCCATCTGCGGCACCCGGTAGGTGCGGAAGACCGGATTCACCACGCGCCCGTCCTCGACGAGCACCTCTTCGTACAGCGCACTGCCGAGACCCTGTGCCGCACCGCCCTCGACCTGCCCGCGGCACTGGGCCGGGTTCATCACGAATCCGGCGTCGGCGGACTGGATGCTCTGCAGCACCCGCACCGTACCGGTGGAGGGGTCCACGGCGACACGCGCCGCGTGCACGTTGAAGGCGAGCGAGCGGATGTCGCCGCGCTCCCAGCCCTCCGCGACGAGCCCCTCCGGCCGCAGTTCGTCGGGCGAGGCGGCCGCCACGACCTCCGCGAACGACACCACCCGGTCGGGGGTGCGGACGCCCTCCGGCGTCACCTCGGCCGCGGCCGCCGTCGTGCCGGTGAGTGCCGCGGCCAGCGACAGCATCCGGTCGCGCAAGGCCAGGCACGCCGCGTACAGCGCCTTGCCGGCCACCGTCGTGCCCGCCGATGCGAACGCTCCCGTATCGTGCTCGACGGCATCCGTGTCGGCCTGCCACAGTCGTACGCGCTCGGCCGGCGCGGCGAACACGTCGGCGGCGATCTGCCGGTGCACCGTCGAGGTGCCGTTGCCGAATTCGGCCGTGCCCACCCCGAGCAGATAGGTGCCCGCGGGAGTGAGGGTGACCGTGGCGTGGGCGACGTGTCCGCGGGGAGCCATCGTCGAGATCATCGACGCCGCCATCCCCTCACCGACGAGCCAGCCCGCCGGGGCGTCGACGCCGTTGCCTCGGCGCAGCGCATCTTGAGCGAGGTCGAGGCACTGGTCGAGGCCGTAGCTGCCCCACGCGACATCGTCGTGGGGGTGGTCGTCCTGCAGTTCTTCGCCCTCACGCAGCGCGTTGATGCGTCGCAGATCGAACGGGTCGATCCCGAGCTTGTCGGCGAGCATGTCCATCGCCGACTCCACGCCGAGGATCACCTGACCGAGGCCGTAGCCTCGGAACGCCCCGGAGGGGACGTTGTTCGTGTAGACGGCCTCCGCGTCGATGCGCCGAGCGGGGCACCGGTAGAGCATCTGCGACTCGGCGACCGAGTGGAACATCACACCGATCGCGTGGTTGCCGTAGGCGCCGGTGTCGCTCAGCACATCGACGGTCATCGCCGTGAGTTCACCCGAGTCGGTCGCCCCGAGGGTCACCGACACCCGCATCGGATGCCGCACCGACGCCCGCTGGAACTGGTCGGTGCGGGAGAACTCGTACGCGACGCGGCGACCGGTGCGCAGGACGGCGAGCGCGACGAGATCTTCGGTGAAGATCTCCTGCTTGCCCCCGAACCCGCCGCCGACGCGCGGGGCGTAGACCCGCACCGTTTCGGGGTCGAGGTCGAGCACGTGGCACAGCTCGTCGCGGGTGAGGAAGGGGACCTGGGTCGATGAGCGGATGACCAGGCGGCCGTCGTCGTCGAGCCATCCGATCGCGCCGTGCGTCTCGAGCTGTGCGTGCGAGACCCGCGAGGTCTGCCACGTGCCGGTGACGGTCACGGCGCTGTGCGCGAGCGCGGCGTCGGGGTCGGCACCCACGGTCTTGTGCGCCGAGGCGACGACGTTCCGTGAGGCCTCGGCCACTCGATCCTCCGGCGTCCGGTCGGGGTGGAGCAGCGGCGCGCCGGGCGATCGGGCGGCCTCGGGATCGAAGACGGCGGGCAGCTCGTCGTACTCCACGACCACGGCCGCGACGGCCGCGTCCGCCGCGGTCGATGTGTCGGCGACGACGGCCGCGACCCGCTGGCCGATGTGCCGCACGACGTCGTCGAGCATCCGCATGTCGTCGGGGTCGTCGGTGCGGTGTTCGTGGCGCCCCGAGGAGTATCGGGTCGTGGGGACGTCTTCGTGGGTGTAGATCGCGACGACACCCGGGATCGCCAGCGCCGCCGAGGTGTCGATGGACCGGATGCGCGCGTGCGCCACCGGGGAGGTGACGACCTTCAGCACCAGCGCTCCGGTGGCCTCGGCGTCGAAGGTGTACGGCTCGCGGCCCTGCACGACGCGCCGGGCCGCTTCGGGCCGCGTCGAGCGCCCCACGCCGGTCCCGGATCCCTCTGTGGCCTGTTGCGTGTCCCACTTTCGGTCGGCCTGAGTGGGGTGTGCAGACGCATTGTGGGACATGGTCCCCGTGGATGCGGTGGGCTGTGCGGACGCATGGTGGGACGTGGTTCGGCCGGTCTCGCGCACCGGACCGAGGACCGCTTCCCGGATCGCCTCGCGAATGGGTCGGTACCCCGTGCACCGGCAGAGATTCCCCTTCATCTTCCGGTCGAGATCGTCCAGGTCGTGCTCGCACAGAGTGGATGCGGTCACGGCCATGCCGGGGGTGCAGAAGCCGCACTGGAACCCGAAGTTCTCCACGAGCGCCTCCTGCACCGGGTGCAGGTCGTCGCCCGGGGCGAGGCCGGCGGCCGTGGTCACCGACCGACCCTCCATGCGCGCGGCGGGGATGATGCACGAGTGCACCGGCTCGCCGTCGACGAGCACGCCGCACGCGCCGCAGTCGCCGGCGTCGCACCCCTTCTTCACCTCGGTGTGACCGTGCTCGCGCAGCAGGGTGCGCAGGCACTGACCGGGGGTGGGGTCGGCTTCGATCGCCGAACCGTTGACGTCGAACCTCACGCCGCATCCTCCAGCTGTGCCCGTACGCGCCGTGCCAGTTCGACGCTGACCCCGCGACGCCAATCGGCGGCCCCGAGCGGATCGGTGTAGTACCCGGATGCGCCGGCGACGGCATCCGCGAGGTCTGGCTCCGCGGGCAACCCGCCGAAGCGCCACACGGTGGGGGCGGCGGTCGCCGCCGTGACGGCGAACACACTCGAGCCGTCGGGGTCGACGCGACCGGTGACGACCGCCCCGGAGCGGCCGTGCTCGGCGAGGGCGATCTTCCGCAACGCGGCCCGCGAGCGCAGGGCGGTCACGGGGATCTCGATCGCGCGCAGCACCTCGCCGCGGTCGAGGGAGTTCGTGCCGTTGCCGGTGATGATGTCGGCGACCGGCTGGCGGCGCTCGGTGAACAGGGTCGTCCCGGCCTGCGGGCGGGGCGACCAGATGACGGCGACCCCGTCGAGCGCGACCGCGAGCGAGACCATGCCGGCGGCGGCGAAGGACCGGCAGACGTTGCCGCCGACGGTGGCGGTGTTCCAGATCTTGAAGGATGCCAGCAAGGCGTTGGCGGCATCGACGGCCAAAGGGGCGGCGGTCCATTCCGCCGGTGCCTCCTGCTGCGCCCATCGCACGAGCCGGGCGATCGTGCAGGTTGCGCCGATGCGCAATCCGGCGTCGGAGACCTCGAGGTCGGGCCAGCCCATCGTGGTGAGGTCGACGAAGCCGGTGGTGGTGGGCTGGGGCTCGCTCATGAGCCACGTCCCACCCGCGATCAGCGTCTCGCCCTCGATGAGGGCGAGGTCGGCGTCCGTGCGCGCGGCGCGGAAGTCGCGGATGGTCGTGATGTCCACTGAAGCCTCGGGATGTTGATCACATGAACAGGTCAGGAGAGTCAACCATCGCGTCATTACGCCGGTGTTTCGCGCGCGCGACCCCGCGCATCCCCCGCGAGCTCACCGCCGAATCGGCCGGGCCGGCATCCGCGGGGTCAGAGCGCGAGCTCGGCCGCGGTGTCGAGGGCGGCCTCGATGGAGTGCATCCAGCCCTCCTTCAGGGCCTGCTTGGTGTCGCCGTAGACCGACGCACCGTCGACGAGGTTGCTGGATGCTGCGCAGACCATCCCGGCGCGCATGCCGCGGAGGCGTGCGACGACGAACATCGCCGACGCTTCCATCTCCATGTTCAGGATGCCCATCGCGTTCAGTTCGCCGATCAGCTGCGGGGTCTCGGCGTAGAACGCGTCGCTCGAGGTGCTGATGCCGGTGTAGGCCCGCGTTCCGGCCGCCGCGGCGATACGTTCGGCGTTCCGTGCGAGCGCGAGGGTCAGCTCGGCGTCGGGCAGCGACGGGAAGCCGCGAGGCACGTACGCATCCGTCGTGCCGTCCATGCGGTAGCTGCCCTCGCTCACGAGCAGGTCGCCCGGGGCGATCCCCGACTGCAGTCCGGCCGATGACCCCACCCGGATGACGCTGGTCACCCCCACGCGGGCGAGCTCTTCGACCGCGATCGCCGTCGAGGGGCATCCCATCCCCGTGGACGTCGCCGTGATGTGGCGTCCCTTGTACCAGCCGGTCATCGTGCGGTGCTCGCGATTGTGCGCGACGTCGCGGACGTCGGTGAGGAACTCCGCGACCAGCGGCACACGGAACGGGTCACCCGGCAGCAGAGCGACGGAGGACACCTCGCCCGGTGCGATGCCGATGTGGTACTGGCGGGCGTCGCGTCCCGCCTGGGATTTGTCGACGGGTGCGGGGGTGGCGGACATGGACTCTCCTCGGGTCTGCGGCGTCGGATGCGCCGGTGTCCCCGCCCTGTGCCGCCGGTGATCGGCCGAGAGGCCATGGTTGATAGGACCGCGTTGCACGGCACGCTAGCACGACGGTGCGGGGGCCTCCGTCGTGCTGGCCGGTTCGCTGCGGGGCTCGTGCATGCGCGTGCGGCCGCGGGCGTCGTGCAGCGGGCCGGAGGTCTCCCGCAACGGCAGGCCCGTGCCGCCATGGCGGGCAGCGACGATCTCGGCCAGCGCCGCGATCGCCGTCTCGTCCGGTGAGTGTCCGCCGAGGTCCAGTCCCAGCGGCATGTGGATGCGCGCGACGGCGTCCGCCGGAACCCCCTGCTCGGCGAGGAGCTGGGTGCGGCGCGCCACGGTGCGGCGCGCCCCGAGCGCGCCGACGAAACCGGCCGGCAGCGCCAGTGCGGCCGCGAGAGCGGGGATATCGAGGCGTTCGTCGTGTGTGAGGATGCACACCGCGGTCCGCAGGTCGACGTCATCGGGGCCCTGCAGGGCGAGGTAGTCGTGGGGGGCGGCGACGACGCGCTCGGCGGCGTCGGGGAACCTCTCCGCGGTGACGAGCACATCCCACGTGTCCACGACCGTCACGGCGAAGCCGGCCGCGGTCGCCACCCGACACAGCGCCGCGGCGTGCTCGCCGCCACCGGCGATGATCAGTCGTGGCCGCGGAGCCCGGCTGAGCGCGACGACGTCCACCGTCGCGGGCGCGGAATCACCGGCCGTCACCGTCCGGTTCTCGCGGAGCAGTGCGGCGCGCGACAGGTCCGCGGCGAGCTCGGCCGGCAGCCCGACGGGATCGTGCGCGGCGACGGTCCGTCCCGCATCCGGACCGGAGGTGATCAGACCCAGGGTGATCGCCCGATCCTCGTCTTCGTGCGCGAGCACGTCGGCGACGACCGGGTCCTCGAGTGCGATGGGGTATGCGAGCACATCGATGCGCCCCCCGCATGCGAGCCCGGCGGCAGGCGCGTCGACGTCGGTGAGGCCGTAGGTGGCGCGGTGGGCCGAGCCGGTCGCGAGCGCGAGGCGCGCGAGCACCACCGCATCCGCTTCGACGCATCCACCCGAGATCGACCCGATCACCTCGCCCTGCGCGGTGACGGCCATCGACGCGCCGACGCCGCGCGGCGCGCTCCCGGGCACGCCGATCACCGTGACCACTCCGAGGCGTTCGCCCGCGCGGAGGCGTCGATGCGCCTCGGAACCCAAGCCCAGCATGCGGTCACGGTACTCCGGTCGTGTTTCGGGCGCGCTACGCTTCGACGCCATGGACGCTCCTGTCGCCCCGATCGTGGGACTCGTGCTGGCCGCGGGGGCCGGCACCCGGTTCGGTGGACCGAAGGGCCTGGCGCGAGACACCGCCGGCGCACCGTGGGTGGCGCGAGCGGTCGACACCCTCCGACGCGGAGGCTGCGAGCGGGTGGTGGTGGCGGTGGGAGCGCGGGCCGACGACGTCGCGGCGCTCGTGCCCCCGGGTGTCGAGGTCGTGCGGATCGCGGCGTGGGCGGACGGGCTGTCGGCGACGCTGCGTACGGGCCTCGTCGCCGCCGCGTCGCCGGCCACCCGGGTCGCCGCGGTCGTGATCCTCCCCGTCGACGTCCCCGATGCGCCGTCTTCCGCGGTGCGCCGGGTCATCGCCGCGGCCGAGGGCGACGCCTCGGCCGCGCTCGTCCAGGCGACCTACCAGGGGGACCCGGGGCATCCCGTGCTGATCGGTGCCGCCCACGTGCCGGCCGTCGCCGAGTCGGTGACGGGAGATGACGGGGCGCGCCTCTACCTGCGCTCCCACGGCGCGACCCGCGTCGAGTGCGGCGACCTCTGGTCGGGCGCCGACATCGACTCCCGCTGAGTCGTGTCACCCGCCGGGTAGCGTGGTGGGGTGGAGATCTTCGCGGCCGCCGTCCTGTTCGTCAACGCGCTGTTCAACGTCGTGGTGTGGCCGCGCTTCTACCCGCGCATCGCCAATGACGCCCGTGCCACCGATGCCCACGGGAAGCGCACGGCCTTCTATCGGGTGCACGTGATCCTGATCGCCTCGGCGATCGTGCTGGCAGCCGTGTCCGTGGTGGCAGGAGTCCTGGTCCTCCTCTGACGAACCCGCCCCGCGACGACGAGGCATCAGCCGCCGAACACGACGTTGAGCGGCTCCTCCCCTGCCACGAGGCGCTCGATCTGGGTGCGCACGAGCCGCGAGATGCGCGGCGTCATCGCCGTCGACGCTCCGCCGACGTGCGGCACGATGAGCACCCCCGGCAGCGTCCACAGCGGATGACCGGTCGGCAGCGGCTCGGGGTCGGTGACATCGAGTGCCGCGCGGATCCGTCCGCGGGTGATGTGGTCGACGAGCGCGTCGGTGTCGATGAGCGGTCCGCGCCCGACATTGACGACGAGGGCGTCGTCGGGAAGCGCGGTGAGGAACGCATCGTCGATGATGTGGTGGGTCGACGCGCCCCCGGGCAGTGACGTGATGACGATGTCCGTGGTCGGCAGGAGGTCCGGAAGATCATCGACGTCGTGCACTCGCAGGCCGTCTTCGGTCCGGGCCCGCGAAGCCACCGGGACGATCTCGACCTCGAAGCCCGCCAATCGGGCGGCGATGGCCTTTCCGACGCCGCCGTATCCGAGCAGCATCACGCGCCGGTCCGCCAGGCTCGGTGCCACGAACGGCTCCCACCGTCCATGCGCCTGGGTTCGCGCGAAACGATCGATTCCGCGCTGCGCGGCGATCGCGAGCCCGACGGCGAGCTCGGCCGTCGAGGTCTCGTGCACGCTGGATGCGTTCGCGAACCGCATGCCGGCGGGAAGGAGGTCAGCCACGCCTTCGTATCCGATCGATTGCGACTGCACCAGGCCGACCTCGATCCCGGCGAGGTGATCGAGCACCGACTTCATGGACATGTACGGCGGCACGACCATGTCGAATCGGTTCTGGGGAGCCGGCCCGTCCATGGGCCAGATGACCACCTCGACGCCGTCGGGCAACGGTCGGATGTCGGTGGCGAGGCGCTCGGTGGG
Organism: Microbacterium xanthum; assembly: GCF_034531355.1. Lineage (NCBI taxonomy): Bacteria > Bacillati > Actinomycetota > Actinomycetes > Micrococcales > Microbacteriaceae > Microbacterium > Microbacterium xanthum. Next base: position 730,834 of record NZ_JAWHUE010000001.1, on the reverse strand, counting down.
CACGCTGACGACGAGGGGGGTGCTTCCGGAAGTCACCTCGCCACGCTATCGCGCGGACGGCGGCGTCCGGGCGGATGCGCGCGGGCCGGCTGGCCGATACGCTCGCGCCGAGGGCGCCGTCGGCGCTGCGCGAGGAGGCCGATATGACCATTCCCGAGATCAACTACTGGGCAGTGCTGCTCGCCACGGCTTCGAGCATGGTTGTGGGCTCGATCTGGTACGCACCCCGCGTGTTCGGCACGCGGTGGGCGGCGCTGGCGAAGGTCGACATGGACCGCCCTGCGGCGACCGCACTGTGGCCCATCATCACGACGGTCATCGTGAGCTTCGTCACCGCGTGGGTGCTGGCGGGAGCCGCCACGATCGCCTGGCATTTCTCCGGTGGGGGCTACCTGTGGGCCGCGGTGGCGACGTCGGTCATCCTGTGGGCCGGATTCACCGCGGCGCGCTTCATCACCCATGACGCGTTCGAGGGTCGCCCGACGTCATTGACGGTGATGAACATCGCGCACGAACTGGTGACGGTCGCGGTGATGGCGGTCATCATCGGCGTGTGGCCCCCCGCCGGAACGGTCTGACCAGCGGCCTCCGACGCGCGTCGTCGTCAGGCGGCGGAGGCGACCAGCGCGGCGACGGCCGACGTGAAGACGGTGAGCCCGTCGACGCCCGAGCGCATGGCTGCGGTCGTGTCGGGGCCGAAGCCGGCCTCGACCGCGTGCTCGGGGTGCGGCATCAGCCCGACCACGTTGCCCCGCTCGTTCGTGAGGCCGGCGATGTCGTTGAGCGAGCCGTTGGGGTTCACGCCCATGTAGCGGAAGGCCACCTGCCCCTCGCCTTCGATACGCGCGAGGGTGTCGGCGTCGGCGGTGTACCCGCCATCGGCATTCTTGAGCGGGATCACGATCTCCTGCTCGGCGGTGAACTGCGACGTCCAGACGGTGTCCGTGTTCTCGACGCGCAGGCGCTGGTCGCGCCGGATGAACTGCTGGTGGGCATTCCGGATGAGCCCTCCGGGCAGCAGGTGCGCCTCGACGAGCATCTGGAAGCCGTTGCAGATGCCCAGCACCGGCATCCCCGTTGCCGCGGCGCTCTTGACCTCGGTCATGATCGGGGCGAGGGCCGCGATCGCCCCCGCACGCAGGTAGTCGCCGTAGCTGAATCCGCCCGGGAGGACGAGCGCGTCGACACCGTCGAGGTCGTGTGAACCGTGCCACAGGGCAACGGGCTCGGCGCCCGCGAGGGAGACGGCGCGTCGGGCGTCGGCGTCGTCGAGGGATCCGGGGAAGGTGATGACCCCGATGCGGGTGGTCACTCGACGACCTCGATGCCCACGACGTCTTCGATCACCGCGTTGGAGAGGATCTCGTCGGCGACCTTGCGGGCCGCGGCGAGGACCTCGTCGGTGACCTCGCCGTCGACGGCGAGCTCGAAGCGCTTGCCGATGCGTACATCGGAGAAATCAGCGATGCCGAGGCGGCTGAGCGCCCCGGAGACGGCCTTCCCCTGCGGGTCCAGCAGCTCGGCCTTGGGCATGACGTCGACGACGATGGTGGGCATACGAGGCTCCGGATGTCGCGGGCAGGGGAACGCCACCATCCTATCGGCGCGCGCGTCAGGCGTGAGCCCGCGAGGATCATGCGGGGGAGCGGGGGAGAGGGTGTGGCCGCGGCCCCCCGCCGCGGCCACACCCTGCCGAAGGCCGCTTGTCCCCCCGGACAGCCGGTGCCTCCGCCGTCGGCGCGCGAAGGAGCCGACAGTCTGGTTCGCCGCCGGGTCGCCCGCGCGGACGGTGAGAACTCTCCGTGTCCGGGGCGGTGCCGGCGACGACAGCGTCAAGTCAACGTGAGGTGGGCCGGTCCTCTCGAATCGAGGGCCGATTCCGGACACTTCCGGACACCCCGGCGCGGGCCGGTCGGGTGAGAGGGCGCCGCGTCCCGCCCTGTCCGCCGTCTGACGTAGCATCTCCTCACACGGGCTGCCGGGGGGCGTCGGGAGAGACGATGACAGACGAGATGAGCGGGAGCGCGCGCCGGTCGGCGCCGTTCGACGAGATCGCCGCCGACTTGCAGCGGCTCCGGATCGAGTCCGGCGACGTGTCGTATGCCGAGATCGCCACACGGATCGCGGACCGTCGCGAGGCGGACGGCATGAGCCCCGCCGGCGCGCGGATCGCGCGCTCGACCGTGTACGACGTGTTCCGGCCCGGGCGTCGTCGGATCAACGCGGACCTGGTCGCGGAGATCGTCGTCGCCCTCGGGGCGGATGAGCAGGAGGCCGCGGCGTGGCGCCGCCGATGCATCGCGGCCCGGGTCGCTGCTGCCGACGCGTCGGCGGAGTCGGAGAGGTCCGCGTCCCACGTCCGCGACGCCACGGAGGCGCGAGACGGCCATGGCGAACCGGTGACGTCGCCCTCCGCGGTCATTCCCCACGCCCGGGCAGGCGACGGCGAGCACGACGATCCCGACCTCCCGCGCGCGGGGGGCGCCGACGGACCGAGCGTCGCCACGCTCCGGCTCGGCGTGATCGTGGCGCTCATGGTGGGGTCGGTGTTCCTCAACCTCTTCGGGACGGCGGTGCACGGGGCCCTCGATCTGCCCGTGTTCCTCGACATGATCGGCACCGCCACGACGGCGTTCGTCCTCGGGCCGTGGTACGGGGTCGTCGTCGGAGTGGTCACCAACGCCCTCGGCGCGATCGTCACCTCACCCGAGACGGTCCTCTTCGGCTTGGTCAACGCCACGGGTGCGGTGCTGTGGGGCTACGGGATGCGGACATTCGCGCGGACCGTGCCGCGCTTCATCCTGCTGAACATGCTCGTCGCACTTGCGTGCACCCTCGTCGCGGTGCCCCTGAACGGACTGCTCTACGACGGCGACCGATCCGGCCACGCGACCGACGCCTACATCACCGCCCTGCGCACCGCGCAGGGAATGTGGCTCGCGCTGTTCTCCGTCAACTTCCTCGCTTCGCTGGTGGACAAGATGATCGCGGGCTTCGTCGCCCTGGGCCTTGCGCGCCTCGTCACGCCCTTGCAGTTGAGCGGCAGGACGATCTCGCCGCTTCTCCTCCCGCGGCGCGGGCGGCCCCGACGCGATGATTCCGTCGATGGCATATAGCGCGGGATCATCCCGCCGCGACCCGTGATGCAACTGTGACTCAACGAGTGGGAGCGCTCTCTTGACATTGTGAGAGCGCTCCCGTAGCGTCTCCTGTCAGTCGGTGAGAGCGCTCTCACACGTGGGGCAGCGAACTTCCGACGCACACCAAGACCCACACCACAAAGGAGTGATCCCGTGAAATCACGCGCCATGCGCCGCACCGCTGTCGCGGCAGCCGCGGCTTCCGCCACCGCCCTGGTCCTCGCCGGCTGCGCCGGTGGATCCGACTCGTCGAGCGGCGGGTCCGGCGACGAAGAGGTCGAACTGACCATCGCGACGTTCAACGACTTCGGCTACACCGACGAACTCCTGCAGGAGTACATGGACGAGAACCCGAACGTCACGATCGTCCACAACCGTGCCGCCACGTCGAACGACGCGCGCGCCAACTACTTCCAGAAGCTCGGCAAGACCGGCCTGGCCGACATCGAGGCCATCGAGGTCGACTGGCTGCCCGAGGTCATGGCGTACTCCGACCTGCTCGCCCCGGTCCCCACCGACCTGACCGACCGCTGGCTCGACTGGAAGGTCGAAGCAGCCACCGACGCCGACGGCAACCTCATCGGCTACGGAACCGACATCGGTCCCGAAGGCGTCTGCTACCGCTCCGACCTGTTCGCCGAGGCGGGCCTGCCGACCGACCGCGACGAGGTCGCCGCGATGCTCGAGGGCGATTGGTCGACCTACTTCGACATGGGCGCACAGTACGTCGAGGCCACGGGGAACGCCTTCTTCGACTCCGCCGGGGGCACCTACCAGGGCATGGTGAACCAGCTTCCCGCCGCCTACGAGGACCCCGAGACCGGCGAGATCATCGCCACCGAGAACCCCGAGGTCTCGGAGATCTACAACCAGGTGCTCGACGCGAGCGCCGACCAGTCGGCGCACCTCGGCCAGTGGTCCGACGACTGGTTCGCCGGTCTGTCCAACGGTGCCTTCGCCACGATGCTCTGCCCGGGCTGGATGCTCGGTGTGATCGAGGGCAACGCGGCCGACACCACCGGCTGGGACATCGCGGACGTGTTCCCGAACGGCGGCGGCAACTGGGGCGGCTCGTACCTGACCGTTCCGGGCAACGGCGCGAACGTCGAGGCCGCTCAGGCCCTCGCCGACTGGCTGACCGCTCCGGAGCAGCAGGTCAAGGCGTTCGAGGCGGCCGGAACCTTCCCGAGCCAGAACGACGCGCTCACCGACCCGACGCTGCTCGACGCCACCAACGCGTACTTCAACGACGCGCCGGTCGGCACGATCCTCAGCGACCGTGCGAACGCCGTGACGGTGTCGCCGTTCAAGGGTGAGTACTACTTCCAGATCAACGACGCGATGCAGCAGGCGCTGACCCGCGTGGAAGACGGCACGCAGGACGCGCAGACCTCGTGGGACCAGTGGGTCTCCGAAGTCGAGCTGATCGGCTGACACCCGCCGCACCCCTCGCCGGGAAGGGTGCGCACCCGACCCCCGCGCGCGTGGACCCCACGCACGCCGGGGAGGGTGCGCACCCGGACCGGACCCCCTGAACCCGCTGCACCGCACGCATGAATCGAGGACCGTCGTGACCGCGACAACCACGCCGCCGAAGGCCACGGGCCGACGTGGCGAGACGCCCAAGCCGCCCGAGCCGCAGCGCTCGGTGAAGCGCATCGCGTTCGGGCACAAGCTGAGCCGGTGGGACCTGAAGCTCTCCCCCTACCTCTACATCTCGCCCTTCTTCATCCTGTTCGCGATCGTCGGCCTGTTCCCGATCGCCTACACCGCGGTCATCTCGTTCATGGACTGGGACCTCGTCCGCAACTCCGGCGAGTTCATCGGCTTCGAGCAGTACGGCTGGATCCTCGGGAACCCGAAGTTCTGGATCGCGCTGCGCAACACCTTCAGCATCTTCCTGCTGTCGTCGATCCCGCAGCTGATCGCCGCGATCTTCATCGCCGCGATGCTGGATCAGAACATCCGCGCCAAGACCTTCTGGCGCATGGGGGTCCTCGTCCCCTACGTGATGGCGCCCGTCGCCGTCGCCCTCATCTTCAGCAACCTGTTCGGCGACCAGTACGGACTGGTCAACACCACGCTGCAGAACCTCGGCCTTCCCGCCGTGCAGTGGCACTCGGATGCCTTCGCCAGCCACATCGCGATCGCCACAATGGTGAACTTCCGCTGGACCGGCTACAACACGCTCATCCTCCTGGCCGCGATGCAGGCCATCCCGCGCGACTACTACGAGGCCGCCACGGTGGACGGCGCGAGCAAGCCGCGTCAGTTCTTCTCCATCACCGTGCCGAGCCTCCGCCCCACGCTGATCTTCGTGATCATCACCTCCACCATCGGGGGGCTGCAGATCTTCGACGAGCCGCGCATGTACGACCAGTACGGCACCGGCGGGCCGAACTCGCAGTGGCTGACGATCACCCTGTGGCTCTACAACATCGGCTGGGGCGAGTGGAACTTCGGCCGTGCCGCCGCCCTCGCGTGGATCCTGTTCATCATCATCCTGCTCATCGGCGTCATCAATCTCTTCGTCACGCAGGGGCTGGTGCGCACCGAAGGCACGCGCGCCACCCAGACCAGATCCGAACGACGCGCCGCCGCCCGCGCTGCGAAGCTCGCCGTTCAGAGCGACGCCCGTGCGCGCGCCCTGGCGCCCGCCGCAGGCCAGACCCGAGAGGACGAGCGATGAGCACCACCACTCCTCCCGTCACCATCGCCGACGACGGCATCCCCGCCGAGGAGAAGCCGCGGCGCCGGCGGCCCCGCGCGATCCGCGGGTCACGGCCCGGCTGGTTCGTCTACGGCGCGCTGGCGATCGTGCTCGGCGGGTCCCTGTTCCCCTTCTACTGGTCGTTCCTCATCGGATCGGGCGATGCCTCCACCATCCGCGACCCCAACATGTCGTGGCTTCCCGGTGGCAACTTCATCGACAACGCGCTCGCGGTCGTCAACGACCCGGCGGTGAACTTCTGGCTCGCCCTGTGGAACTCCATCTACAGCTCGGCGCTGATCGCGCTGTCGGTCGTGTTCTTCTCGACCCTCGCCGGATGGGCCTTCGCCAAACTGAAGTTCAAGGGCGCCAACTGGCTCCTCGTCTTCGTGATCGCCACGATGGCCGTGCCCATGCAGCTGGGCGTCGTGCCGCTGTACATCCTGTTCTCCGAGCTGGGTTGGACCGGGCAGATCGGCGCGATCATCGTGCCGGCGCTCGTGACGGCGTTCGGGGTGTTCTGGATGACGCAGTATCTCCGACAGTCGGTTCCGGATGAGCTCATCGAGGCCGCCCGTGTCGACGGTGCCACCTCCTTCCGCACCTTCCGCACGATCGGTCTGCCCGCCGCGCGACCGGCCGCGGCGATGCTCGGCCTGTTCACGTTCGTCACGGCCTGGAACAACTTCTTCTGGCCCTTCATCGTGCTCGACCGCCAGAACCCGACCCTCCCCGTGGCCCTGTCCTTGCTGCAGTCCAACTACTTCGTCGACTACTCGATCGTCCTCGCGGGGGTTCTGCTCGCGACGATCCCGCTGCTGATCCTGTTCGTCTTCGTCGGCAAGCAGCTGGTGAGCGGCATCATGGCGGGAGCGGTGAAGGGATGAGCACCATGATCACCTCCCGAGAGGACTCCCCCCAGATGACCGCCCCCTCGCGTCCGTTCCCGTCGGACTTCCTGTTCGGCGCCGCCACCGCGGCCTTCCAGATCGAAGGCGCCGCTCACGAAGACGGCCGCCGGGACTCGATCTGGGATGCCTTCTGCCGTGTTCCGGACGCCGTGATCAACGGCGACGACGGCTCGGTCGCGTGCGACCACTACCACCGCTACCGCGACGACGTGGCGCTCATGAAGCAGATGGGACTGAACACCTACCGCTTCTCGACGTCCTGGTCGCGCGTGCGTCCCGACGGCGGTGCGCTGAACCCCGCGGGGGTCGACTTCTACAAGCGTCTGGTCGACGAGCTCCTCGACGCCGACATCCTGCCGTGGCTGACCCTCTACCACTGGGATCTGCCGCAGGCGCTGCAGGAGAAGGGCGGCTGGGCGGACCGCGACACCGCCGCGCGTTTCACGGAGTACGCGCTGGACATGCACGATGCCCTCGGCGACCGGGTGAAGGTGTGGACCACGCTCAACGAGCCGTGGTGCTCGTCGTTCCTCAGCTACACCGCGGGCATCCACGCTCCCGGCCACTACAGCGTCGAGGAGGGCCTGCTCGCCTCGCACCACCTGATGCTCGCCCACGGGCAGACGATCGGCGCGCTGCGCGCACGGGACGCCTCGCTCAACCTCGGCATCACCCTGAACCTCACCGTCGCCGACGCGGTGGACCTCAGCGACGCCGCCGACGTGGACGCGGCCCGTCGCATCGACGGCCAGTTCAACCGCTGGTTCCTCGACCCGATCTTCCGAGGCGAATACCCGGCCGACGTGGTCGAGGACATCCGCGCGGTGGATGCCGGTGCCGTGGCGGCTTTCGAGGCCGCCGTGAAGCCGGGCGACCTCGAGGCGATCTCGACCCGCATCGACTCCCTCGGGGTGAACTACTACCACGGCGAGTACGTGGGGGGACACGAGCCGGAGGTGGCTCCGATCGGTGGCGACGCGCCGACCGCGCGGCCCGCGCAATCGCCCTTCCCCTCGCACGAGGGCATCTTCTGGCACGAGCGGGGGCTGCCGCGCACTCCGATGCAGTGGGAGGTCCAGCCCGAAGGGCTCACCCGCCTGCTGCAGCGCGTCTCGGCCGACTACGCCGGCCCCGCCGGCACCGCGCTCTACGTCACCGAGAACGGCGCGGCGTATGACGACGTCGCGGTGGTCGAAGCCGGCGAGACCCGCGTCCACGACGCGGACCGCGTGGAGTTCCTGCGGGGGCATCTGGGCGCCGTGTTGGACGCGATCGATGCCGGAGTCGATGTCGGCGGCTACTTCTACTGGTCTATGCTCGACAACTTCGAGTGGGCGTGGGGGTACGAGAAGCGGTTCGGCATCATCCGCGTCGACTACGAGACCCAGGAACGCTCCGTGAAGGACAGCGGTCGCGAGTACGCTCGCATCATCGCCTCGCGCGCGCTGTGATTCCCCACCGCCCGCTCGCTCTGGCGTAGGGAAAGGAGTCGTGATGACCATGTCGTCCGCAGCTCGCGGGGCCGTCACGATCGAGGAGGTCGCTGCCGCGGCGGGTGTGTCGCGTTCCACGGTGTCCCGCGTCGTGAACGGCTCCCCGGCGGTGAGTCCGGAGGCGGTGGAATCCGTCAAGCGGGCGATCGCCGATCTGAACTACGTCCCGAACCGCGCGGCGCGCACCCTGGCCAGCCGCCAGACGCACGCCATCGCGCTGATCGTGCCGGAGGACACGACCCGGTTCTTCGGCGACCCGTTCTTCGCCTCGGTCGTCTCCGGTATCAACGCGCGGTTGAGTCAGTCCGACTACGTCCTGAATCTCGTCATCGCCAGCGATGATCCGGGCGACAAGACCACGAGCTACATGCGGTCCGGTGCCGTCGACGGCGCCATCGTCGTCTCACACCACACCAGCGACACGTATCTGGATCGGATCGCCGCCGCGGTCCCGGTCGTCTACGGCGGACGGCCGGTGACCACGCGCGACCGCGACTACTACGTCGACGTCGACAACCGACGCGGCGCGTACGACGCGACCGCGCACCTGATCGCCAAGGGTCGCACCCGGATCGCCACGATCACCGGCCCGCTGGACATGCCGGCCGCCATCGACCGCCTGCAGGGGTGGCGCGACGCGCTCGCCGCATCGGATCTCCCGGAAGGCCCCGTCGAGGACGGCGACTTCACCATCGACGGGGGAGCGGTCGCGATGCGACGCATGCTCGCGGCGGGAGAGCGCCCCGACGCGATCTTCGCCGCCAGCGACCTCATGGCCCAGGGGGTGCTCAGCGTGCTCGCGGCCGAGGGGATCGCGGTGCCCGACGAGATCGCGATCGTCGGCTTCGACGACTCACCGGTCGCGACGTCGGTCACGCCCCAGCTCACGACGGTGAGACAGCCCTCGTTCGAGCAGGGGGAGCAGATGGCCACCATGCTGCTCGACCGTCTCGCGGGCCTGGAGCCCGACCACGTGACCGTGTTGCCCGCCGACCTCGTGGAGCGCGACTCCGCCTGAGATCCCTCGGCATCGCCGCGAGGCGCCGATGCCGAGGGTCGAGGCTTACTCCGGGTCGCCGCCCAGGGGCCCGACGGCCGGGATCGGGCCCCCGTCGTCCGCACCGGTCCTGCGGGCGCGAGCGATCGCGTTTCCGAGGTGGTAGATCAGCAGTGCCGCTGCCGATCCGATCACGATGGCGCCGAGCTGGAAGTCTCCCCACTGCATCGTGAACCCGGCGATCGCGATGACGAGCGCCACGGCGCCGGTGTACTGGTTGACCGGTCGCGAGAAGTCCACGCGGTTGTCGACCCAGATCTTGATGCCGATGATGCCGATGAGCCCGTAGAGAGCGGTGGTCACTCCACCGAGCACGCCCGCGGGGATCGAGTTGAACAGCTCGCCGACCTTCGGAGAGAGGCTGAGCAGGATCGCCGTGGCGCCCGCGACCCAGTAGGCGGCCGTCGAATAGACGCGTGTGGCGGCCATGACCCCGATGTTCTCGCCGTAGGTCGTGGTTCCCGAGCCGCCGAAGAAACCGGCCACGGTGGTCGCCGCCCCGTCGGCGATGAGCGCGCGTCCGGTGTGGCGATTGACCGAGGCGTCGGTCATCGTGGCCACTCCCCGCACGTGCCCGACGTTCTCGGCGATCAGCACGAGCACGACCGGCAGGAACATCGCGATGACGCCCCACGTCTGCGGCGAGGTGAAGTCGGCGATCTGGAATTCCGGCAGCCCGATCCAGGCGGCCTGCTCGACGGCGGTGAAGTCCACCTCGTTCGACAGGAGCGCCACGACGTAGCCGACGATCACGCCGAGGAAGATCGAGATCCGCCCGAGGAAACCGCGGAACAGCACGCTGAACAGGATCACCGAGACCAGGGTGATCGTGGCCGTCAACGGCTGCACCTGATAGTTCGTCCAGGCCACCGGCGCGAGATTGAAACCGATCAGCGCGACGATCGCGCCGGCGACCACCGGGGGCATCAGGCGATCGATCCAGCCGAGACCGGCGATCTGGACGATCACGCCGACGGCGGCCAGCAGGATCCCGACGGCGACGATGCCGGCGAGGGCGGATCCCATGCCCGCCGTCGCCGTCGCGGCCGTGACCGGGGCGATGAAGGCGAACGAGGACCCCAGGTAGCTGGGGAGCTTGTTGCGGGTGACGAGGAGGAAGAGGATCGTGCCGACACCCGAGAAGAGCAGCGTCGTCGGGACCGGGAATCCGGTCAGGACGGGCACGAGGAAGGTTGCACCGAACATCGCGATGACGTGCTGCATGCCGATCGCGACGGTCGCACCCCAGTTGAGTCGCTCGGTGGGACCCACCACCTTGCCGGGCTCGACGGTGCGACCGTTTCCGTGCAGGGACCAGACAGGCATGCGTTCTCCTCGGGGATGGGCGGCGACGAATCTGCGCCGCCGACACGATATCGGTTGTCGGCGGGCGCATCCGTCACCGCTTCGTCATCCCTTTCCCGCGTCGTCCGCGTGAGGATGGAAGCATGAAGCGCGGAACCATCGTCGCCCTGGCCATCGCCGGTGTGCTCGTCGTCGGTGTCGGCGGCGCAGCGGCCGTGTCGCTTTCGGGGGGAGGGGACCCGGCCGCTGTCGAGACCGCGTCGTCCGCGGATGAGGCGGTGCAGAGCTCAGCGGAGCCCACCGAGGAGCCCGGAGCCAGCGAGGAGCCCGATGCCGACCAGGCGTCCGGGGGCGTCGCCGATGACCAGGCCGACGATGCGTCCGCGACCCCGGCGGGGTCGTACGTCGAGTACTCGGAGGACGCGCTCGCCGCGGCGGAGGGGACCCGCGTGCTGTTCTTCCACGCCACCTGGTGCCCGCAGTGCCGCGCCCTCGACGAGGACATCGTCGCCGAGGGGGTGCCGGACGGAATCACCGTCCTGAAGGTCGACTACGACACCCATCAGGACCTGCGTCAGGCTTACGACGTGCGACAGCAGACGACCGTCGTCGCGCTGGACGACGCGGGCGCCGCGGTCGCCTCCTTCGTGCCCTACGACGACCCCTCCCTCGACACGGCGCTGGCGGGACTCGGCCTCGGCTGATGCTGGGACTCACGCTCGTCTCGTTCGCAGCGGGGGTTCTCACGGTGCTCGCACCGTGCGTGCTGCCGTTGCTTCCGGTCATCGTCGGCGGCACCGCCGCGCGCACCCAGGCGGATGCCGGGATGGCGGAGCGGCAGTGGTTCCGCCCGATGGTGATCGCCGGATCCCTCGCGGCATCGGTGGTCGCCTTCACCCTCCTCCTCAAGGCCACCTCCGCCCTCCTCGGTGTGCCCGCGTGGGTGTGGCAGTCCATCTCGGGGGTCATCGTCGCGGTGCTCGGCCTGACGATGCTCTTCCCGACGCTGTGGGAGCGCGTGACCATGGCGACCGGCCTGCAGGCCGGCGGCGGACGTCTCCTCGATCGCGGGTACCGACGGGGAGGACTCAGCGGCGACATCGCGCTGGGCGCCGCCCTCGGGCCCGCCTTCAGCAGCTGCTCCCCGACCTACGCCCTCATCGTCGCGACGGTCCTTCCCGCGAGCTTCGCCGCCGGTACGGTCTACGTCACCGCGTACGCGATCGGCCTGGCCCTGGCGTTGCTCGGCGTCGCGCTGGCCGGCACGGCGCTTGTGCGCAGACTCGGCTGGCTGAGCAATCCGCACGGTGTGTTCCGCCGAGTCATCGGCGGCATCCTCGTCGTCGTGGGAGTGGGCGTCGCGCTCGGCTGGGACCGCGCGTTCCAGGCCTGGGTGCTCGACCAGGGCTGGTACGAACCGATCGAGAACCTCGAGCGGATGCTCCTGGGCTGACGCGGCCGACCGCCGCGGGTGCGCGAGAGCCTCGTGGAGGCGGCTCAGGCCGTGAGGCGCTGCAGAAGCTCGCGGTAGCGGGCGGTGGTGCGTTCGACGATGTCGGCGGGGAGCGCGGGCGGGTCTCCGGTCTTGTCCCAGTTCGCCGAGAGCCAGTTGCGGACGATCTGCTTGTCGAAGCTCGCCATCCGTTCGGTCGGCGTGCTTCCCTCCCGCCAGCTGCGGGCATCCCAGTAGCGTGACGAATCGCTCGTGAGAACCTCGTCGGCGAGCGTCAACGCGCCGGCCGCGTCGAGGCCGAACTCGAACTTCGTATCGGCCAGGATCAGGCCGGCGGCCTCGGCCGTCTCGGCTGCCCGTGTGTAGATCGCGAGGGAGGAGTCGCGAAGCGCGGTCGCCTGCATCTCGCCGACGAGCTCGATCGACTGCTCGAACGTGATGTTCTCGTCGTGCTCGCCCATCGGGGCTTTGTAGGCGGGGGTGTAGATCGGCTCCGGAAGGCGGTCGCCGTCGGCGAGCCCGGCGGGCAGCGGGATCCCGCACACCGTGCCCGAGGCGAGGTACTCCTGATAGCCGGACCCCGTGAGGTAGCCCCGGACGACGCACTCGACCGGGAGCATCTCGAGGGCGTGGACGACCATCGACCGACCGGCCACCTCCGCGGGGGGCTCGGCGTCCGCGACGAGGTGGTTCGGGATGCGCGGGCCGCCGTCGCCGCCCGCGAGACGGTCGAACCACCACCGGCTCAGCGAGGTGAGGAGCTCTCCTTTGCCTGGGATGCCCGGGGAGAGCACGTGATCGAACGCCGACACGCGGTCGGAGGCGACCACCAGCATCCGGTCGGCGTCGGCCGATTCGGGAACCTCGGCCGGCACGTAGAGATCGCGCACCTTGCCCGAGTAGACGTGACGCCAACCGGGGAGGTCGGCCGAGGCGGGGACGGGTGCGGCGGTGCTCACCCGCCCATTATCCCGACCGGGCTGTGACGCCGCGAACCCGGTTCCCGTCCGGTCGCCCGTGCCCGGAGGTCAGGCGCCGGCGGCGCGGGAGGCGATGTCGCGGCGATGCTGTCCACCCTCGAGCCCGATCGCGTCGACGCCGCGGTAGACGCGCTCGCGCGCCTCGGCGAGCGTGGCGCCCACGCCCACGACGCTCAGGACGCGGCCGCCCGTGGCCACGAACCCGCCGTCGTGCAGTGCGGTCGCCGCATGGGCGAGGTGAACGCCGTCGACGGCGGCGGCCTCGTCGAGGCCGGACAGTGCGCGCCCGGTCACCGGCGACGCGGGGTATCCCTCGCTGGCGACGACGACCGTCACGGCCGCGCCATCGGCGAACGACGGGCGCGAGAAGTCCTCCAGATGGCCGGACGCCGCTGCCAGGAGCAGCTCCGACAGGGGCTCGGCCAGGCGCGGCAGCACGACCTGCGTCTCGGGATCGCCGAACCGGGCGTTGAACTCGATCACCTTCACGCCCGTGTCGGTGAGGATGAGGCCCGCATAGAGCAGGCCGATGAACGGGGTGCCCTCCGCGTCGAGCTGCCGGACGACGGGCTCGGCGATCTCACGCGTGACGAGGTCGACGAAGGCTTCCTCACCGCCGTGCTCGTCGGCGAGCCAGGGGAGGGGCGAGTAGGCGCCCATTCCGCCGGTGTTGGGGCCGGCATCCCCATCGGCGAGGCGCTTGAAGTCCTGCGCCGGGCTCAGCGGGAGCACGTGGTCGCCGTCGGAGAGGAAGAAGAGGGACACCTCGGGTCCGGACAGGAACTCCTCGACCAGCACCGGTCCGCTCGGAAGGTACTGCGTCGCGTGGGCGATCGCCGCGTCGCGATCGTCGGTCACCAGGACGCCCTTGCCGGCGGCGAGACCGTCGGCCTTGACCACGTGCGGGGCGCCCAGCTCGTCGAGGGCCGCTTCGACCTCGGCCGCGGTCGCGGCGCGCACGGCGCGCCCGGTGGGAACCCCCGCGGCGTCCATGATCCGCTTGGCGAACGCCTTCGACCCCTCCAGCTGCGCGGCGGCGGCACCGGGGCCGAAGACCGGGATGCCGCGCTCGCGCAGCGCGTCGGCGACGCCGGCGACGAGGGGTGCCTCGGGGCCGACCACCACGAGGTCCACGGCGTTCTCCTTGGCGAAGCCGGTCACCGCGGCCGGGTCGTTCGGGTCGAGATCGACGAGCGTCGCGTCGCGCCCGATCCCTGCGTTGCCCGGCGCGGCGAGGATGTCGTGCGGAGCCTGCTCCGACCGGAGGGCGAGGATGATGGCGTGCTCGCGGGCACCCGAGCCGAGGACGAGGATCTTCACCCCGCCAGCCTAACGGCGGGCACTCCCGCCCTCACCCCCGTCGACACCGGTCTGCCGCCGTCCGTGCACGAACTCAGGCTGTGAGCCGGCATGTGCCCGAATGCAGGCGTCGATGCCGCCCTCAGCCTGAGTTCGTGCCGGTACGCGTGCGGTCACAGGCGAGGGATAGCCTCGAGGGATGGCCCGCAAGATCACGACGGACGAGGGGCGCGCGGCGATCCGCGCCGTGGATGAGGCCACCGCCGGCGGCGCCACGCCCGCTCGAGCCGATCTCGGCACCGCCGTGCGCTATCTGCTCCAGCTGCTCGCCGAGAAGGCACCCGGCACCTCGGTCGAGGTGCGGGTGCCGCCGTTCGGTGCGGTCCAGGTCGTCGAGGGCCCGCGCCACACGCGCGGTACGCCCCCCAATGTGGTCGAGATGACACCCGGCACGTGGATCTCCCTCGCCGTCGGGCGCTCGTCGTGGACGGATGCCGTCGGAACCCCCGAGCTCAGCGCGTCGGGCATCCGTGCATCGGAGATCGCCGCGTTGCTCCCCCTCCGCCCCTGAGGGGTCTTCGCCGTTCGGGACGGGCACAGCCTCGGGTGGGATGATGGAGGGATGGATGAGAACCTCACCGTGCGCCGCGCGCCCAAGTACGGCGTCTTCCTCGCCCTCGGGGCGGCCCTCGGCATCGTCGCGGCGATGATCCTCACCTTCTCGTTCAGCGGCACGCTCGACGAGAGCCCGAACACCGGACTCGTCTACGACCAGGGCCAGGTGTTCGGTTTCCTGCTGCTCATCTGCGTGCCGGTGGGCCTCGCGCTGCTCGGCGGGCTCGCGCTCGTCCTGGACCGCACCGTCGGGCGTCGTACCCGCGCCGTGCGTGTCGACCACTCGGTCGACGCGCACGACCTCGACGAGAGCTGAGCGGGACGCCGCTCAGGCCAGCTCGGCGATGATCGGATGGATCGCCGCGTCGAACGCGGCGACATCCCCGCGCAGTCCGTCGGTGACCGCGATCGTGAGCGAGCCGATCCACCACACGCCGCGTTGCGCGAGGGGCAGCACCTGCACGTTGAGTTCGAACGAGTGGGCACGCCGCCCCACCTGCCGTTCGTACTCCGCGATCGCGCTCGCGTACGCCCGGTAGGCGGAGTGCGTGCCGCTGGCGGAGGCGTGACGGTAGCGCTCGGCGGCGGAGTGCGCGTAGGTGAGGGCCGCATCCGCGTGCGGTGCGACGGCGGCGCGCAGCACGTCACTGCCCTCGACCGGCAGGGCGAGGAGGGTCTCGAAGCCGTCCACGAGATCCAACGGGACGGTGGAGGGATGCGCCTGCGGTTCGACGGTCATGGCCCAGTACTCGCGCCACTCGCGCTCGAGGCGCAGGTGCCGGTCATCGGGCGGGGGTGGAGTCGGCGTGGGTATCCCACGCAGGGCGGGGAGCTCGTCCGGGGCGCGGATCCCGAGCGCATGCCGGAGGTAGAGGGCGAGCAGCACCGGACGGCCCGCGTCCTCGCGGACCACCCACTCCGGCCCCCCGGCGTTCATGCGGCCATTGTAGGGCGGGGAGGGGCGCCGGCATCGGGGTAGGCTGTCCCCGTGGCCTCACCCTCGAGCGATGCCTCCGCGAACCCCTACGCCCAAGCCGGTGTCGACACCGCTGCCGGCGACCTCGCGGTAGAGCTGATGAAGTCCGCCGTCCGACGCACCCACGGTCCCGAAGTCCTCGGCGGCGTCGGCGGCTTCGCCGGGCTCTTCGACGCCTCCGCGATCCGCGACCTCCGGCGTCCGCTGCTGGCATCCAGCACCGACGGAGTGGGCACGAAGGTCGCGATCGCGCAGGCGATCGACAAGCACGACACCATCGGCCTCGACCTGGTCGGCATGGTCGTCGATGACATCGTCGTCGTGGGAGCCACGCCGCTGTTCATGACCGACTACATCGCGTGCGGCAAGGTCGTTCCCGAGCGCATCGCCGACATCGTCGCCGGCATCGCCCGCGGCTGCTCCGAGACCGGCACCGCGCTGGTCGGCGGCGAGACCGCCGAACACCCCGGCCTGCTCGGTCCCGCCGACTACGACGTCGCCGGCGCGGCGACGGGTGTGGTCGAAGCGGATGCGGTGCTCGGTGCGGAGCGGGTGCAGGCGGGCGACGTGGTGCTCGCGCTGGCCTCCAGCGGCCTGCACTCGAACGGATACAGTCTCGTGCGCCACATCGTCTCCGGTGCCGGCGTGCAGTACGGCGACCGGGCGGATGACTTCGGTGACACCACGTGGGGCGAGGTCCTCCTCGAGCCCACGCGCCTGTACACGCAGCCGCTCCTGAACGTCATCGCCGAGACCGGCGACGCCGTCCACGCACTCAGCCATGTCACCGGTGGCGGTATCGCCGCCAACGTCGCGCGCATCCTGCCGCAGGGCACGTGGGTCGACATCGACCGCTCGACCTGGGCGCCACCGGCGGTGTTCCAGGTGCTCGCCGATCTGGGCGGGATCGAGCTCGCGGCCACGGAGGGGACGTGGAACCTGGGCATCGGCTTCGTCGCCGTCGTCGCGGCCGATCGTGCCGAGCAGGCGGCAGCAGCCCTCACCCGCGCCGGGATCGCCACGTGGCAGATCGGTGTCGTGGCAGACGGGCATCGCCCCGAGGGAGAATACGAGCAGGGCGCGAAGGGCGTCGACGGCGGTGCCGTGCGCCTGGTCGGTGCCCACGGCACGGCCGTCTTCACGGACGGAGACCGGTAACACCCATGTGCGGAATCGTCGGGATGGTGGGCCGCGGGCCCGTCAACCAGGAGATCTACGACTCCCTCCTGCTGCTGCAGCACCGCGGCCAGGACTCCACCGGCATCGCCACGGCGGAGCCGTCCGGGACCTTCCACGTCCACAAGGCCAAGGGGCAGGTGCGCGAAGCCTTCCGGACCCGTGACATGCGCGCGCTGATGGGGAATCTGGGTCTGGGTCACGTGCGCTACGCGACCAAGGGCACCGCCGGCAACGAGGAGGAGGCGCAGCCGTTCTACGTCAACGCCCCCTACGGCATCGTGCTGGTCCACAACGGGAACCTCACGAACACGCGCGAGCTCACCCAGGAGCTGTTCCGCAAGGATCGGCGGCACCTGAACACGACAAGTGACACCGAGCTGCTGGTCAACGTGCTGGCCAACGAGCTGCAATCGGCCATCTCGGGGCTCGACCTGGACCCGGAGCAGGTCTTCCAGGCGGTCACACGTGTCCACGAGCGCGTGGAGGGTTCCTACGCGGCGATCTCGCTGATCGCGGGGTACGGGCTCCTCGCGTTCCGTGACCCGTTCGGCATCCGCCCCCTCATCCTCGGCACGCGGCGCGCCCCTGACGGGTCGTACGAGTGGGTCGTCACGAGCGAGTCGCTCGTGCTCGAGAACGGTGAGTTCGAGGTCGTGCGCGACGTCCTTCCCGGCGAGGCGGTCTTCGTCGATCTCGACGGCAACCTCCACACGCGTCAGTGCGCCACCGAGACCGCGCTGAAGCCGTGCTCGTTCGAGTACGTCTACCTCGCGCGACCGGATTCCATCATGAACGGCATCTCGGTGTACGAGGCGCGGCTGCGGATGGGCGATCGGCTGGCCGACACGATCGCGAAGCACACGCCCCGCGAGGCGATCGACGTCGTCATGCCCATTCCCGACTCATCCCGTCCGGCGGCGATGCAGGTCGCGAGGAAGCTCGGCATTGAGTACCGCGAGGGCTTCTACAAGAACCGCTACGTCGGGCGGACCTTCATCATGCCCGGGCAGGCGGTCCGCAAGAAGAGCGTGCGCCAGAAGCTCAACGCGATGTCGAGCGAGTTCAAGGGCAAGAACGTGCTGCTCATCGACGACTCGGTCGTCCGCGGCACCACGAGCAAGGAGATCATCCAGATGGCCCGCGACGCCGGCGCCAAGACGGTCACCTTCGCCTCCGCGGCGCCGCCGGTGCGTTTTCCGCACGTGTACGGCATCAACATGCCCTCGCGACACGAACTGGTCGCACATGGGCGCACGATCCCGGAGATCGCCGAGGAACTCGGCGCGGACTACATGGTCTACCAAGAGGTCGAGGATCTGAAGGCGGCGATCCTCGAGGGCACCGACATCGACGACCTCGACCTGAGCTGCTTCGACGGGCGGTATGTCACCGGGACCGTCAGCGAGGAGTATCTCGCGTGGGTCGAGGGGTCGCAGGAGAGCTGAGCGTCGGCGGTCGCGGCGCGCACCCGGCAGGGTCGCGCGGTGCCGCAAAGGGATGCGTCGGGGAGAGACGGCGAACAGCGCGGTGCCGATCGGCCCGCGCTGTTCGCCGCGTCAGAGTCGGGTGACGAGTGTCACGCTCGTTCGAGCGATTCCTCGTCTTCGTCCTCGTCTTCGTACTGGTCCGCCCACTTGTCGACGTAGTTGTCCTCGTCGCTGTGGGTTGCGAGCTCGCGCTCGAGCGCAGCGTAGTTCACGCTCGGACTGAACGACTTCAGCTCACGAGCGATCTTGGTGTGCTTCGCCTTTTGACGGCCACGCCCCATGCCTGACCCCCTCATATCTGAGTTGCGGGCTGTGTGCTCTTCGCTGCCACGGCCCGGGCATTTCGAAATCCGGAATCGAACCGGGAAGAGTAGCATTCAGAATATCACGGCACCCCCAGCCGCGGCGGTGCCGACGGCAGAGGAGGACCAGCGTCATATGGCTGAAGAGGCATCCGACAAGGTAGTCGACGGACAGATTCCGGAGGGTATCCACGGCGCGGTGATCGTCGGCATGATCCCGGATCTGCCCGACCGCGTCCTCCAGGAAGCCGGGCGGTATGCCTCGCTCCTCGGCGCCCATCTGCTGGTCGTGCACGTCGATGTGACGCGCTTCGTCAGCTACGAGGACCCTGATGGATACGTGCACACCGCTCCCATCGACATCAACATCGCCGCCGGCGAAACGGATCTCGCCGAGGTGACCCGCCTGGCCAAGAAGACGCTCGACGGGCACGACCTCGACTGGAGTGTCCGTCAGCTCGTGGGTGATCCGGCGCTGGCCATCAAGCACCTCGCAGAGCAGGTGGACGCGAAGCTGCTCGTGGTCGGGACGCGCAAGCGCGGCCTCGGCGAGTCGATCCGCGAGTTCTTCACCGGATCCGTCGCGGCGCGACTCGCCCATCGTCAGCATCGCCCCGTGCTCGTGGTGCCGCTCGGTGAGCCCGTCGCCGACGACGAGGACATCTGGCCGTCCTGACGGTCAGTCCGCCAGCGCGCGGGTGACCTCCCGGGCGATGTCGTCGAGTCCCGCGACCAGGTCGTCGACGAGGTTCTCGGACAGCTCGCCGCCTCGCGCCACGTGGGTGCGCAGATCGGCGCGCACGCGACCGCGGAAGTCGTTGACGGCCGCGTCGGCGCGCTGAAGCTGCTCGCGACTGCGCGTGCGCACATCGTCGGTGCGCTCGTCGGGGGCGGTGCGTTGTTCGGCGCCGGCGGCGGCGAGATCGGCGCGCAGGCTTCGCATGGCGTCCCGCACGCTGCCGCGCACCTCATCGGCGATGAGGCGTACCGAGTCGGCCAGGCCGGCTTCGATCCCGGCGAGGTCCTCGCGGCGGGCGGCGACCTCCGCGCGCCCGGCCTCGGTGATCTCGTACACGGTCTTCCGCCCGTCGACGGACTTGGTGACCATGCCCTCCTCCTCGAGTTTGGCAAGCCGTGGGTAGATGGTGCCGGCGCTGGGGGTGTAGGTGCCCCCGGTGCGGTCGGCCAGGGCCTGGATGATGTCGTATCCGTGCCGCGGCCCGTCGTCGAGCAGGTTCAGCACGTACAGGCGCAGGTCGCCGTGCGAGAAAACGGGGGGCATCACCAGGCTCCTTCCGACTCCGCATCGGCGGATTCGGCCGGGGCGGGGGCCGGGTCGCGCCGGAGGATGGTGAGGTCGCCCGAGACGGAGTTGGTGCGGATGTCGGCGAACATCCCACTGAGCTCCCCGGTCGAGCCGCTGTAGTTGGTCGGGCCGGACCCCGAGCGGATGACGCCGTCGACCTGCACGCGGCCACTGACGCTGCGCGCGACGACGTTCACCGGCAGCTCGCGGTCGAGCCGCACGGTGGCGTTGCCGCTGACGGTGTTGAGCCCGATGGTGTGCGTCGGCCCGGTCGAGTCGACGACCATGGCCCCCGATACGGTGTCGATCGACGCCGTGCGGATCTGGCCGGTCGCCGCGACGTCGCCGGAGACGCTGTTGGCGCTCAGGGTGCCGACCAGTTCGCGGATCTGGACGTCGCCCGACACGGCGTTGATCGACAGGTCGCCCTCCAGGCCATCGCCGATGACATCGCCGGAGACGGTGTTCAGCCGCGAGTCGCCGTGCACGCCGGAGATCAGCGCGCTGGCGTTGACCACGCCGAGGTTCAGGGCCACGGTGCGCGGCACGACGACGCTGATCTCCGCTTTGGGGCCGCTGGATCCGAAGTTTCGGAACACCTCGAGGAAGTTGTCCCAACGCAGTTGCGGGTGATCGATCTCGACGGCGTCCTCGTTCGCCTCGATGCGCAGATCCTTCACGGTCACGCCGTGCACTTCGATACGCGCGCCGGGTTCGTCGTGGGCGATCACGTCGATCTGCCCGCCGACCATGCCGATCTTCAACGAGCGCACGTCGTCGATGTCGATGACGCGCGACTCTCCCGGGTGGATGATCCACTTCTCCAGGGCCATGTCCATCTCCTCCCCGCGAGCCCCATACTCGCGATATGTCGTGAGTTCGACAATAACACGATATATCGCGAGTCGGAAGAGTGTCGCCGATAGTCCCCGTTTCGCCCGCCGGCCCCTGCGATGCGTCGCTTGACATTGACGTTGCGTCAACCTCTAGCGTGGGGCGCATCGGAAGGAGACGGACATGGAGTGGTCGATCCAGGAAACCGCGCGTGCCGCCGGCACGACCAGTCGCACGCTGCGGCACTACGACGACATCGGACTCTTGCCGCCGACGCGCATCGGAACCAACGGGTACCGGTACTACGACACCGACGCCTTGGTCCGGCTGCAGCGCATCCTGCTTCTGCGGGAGCTCGGCATCGGGCTCCCGCAGATCGCCGACGTGCTTGCGCGGCGCACGGCACCCGAGGCGGCGCTCCAGGTCCATCTGGAGTGGTTGCGACGTGAGCAGGACCGCACATCGCGCCGCATCGCCTCGGTCGAGGCGACGATCGATTCCTTGAAGGGAGGTGAACAGATCATGGTGGAGAAGATGTTCGACGGATTCGACCCCGCACAGCACCGCGACGAGGTCGAGCGCCGCTGGGGCGCCGATTCCTACGCTCGCGGCGACGCATGGTGGAACGGTATCGGCGCCGAGGACAGGTCCGCGTGGCAAGAGCGCACCGCGCAGCTCTCGCGCGACTGGGTCGCGGTCGCCGAGAGCGGCGCCGGGCCTTCCTCACGGGAGGCGCAGGAGGTCGCCGCTCGCCACGTCGCGTGGTTGCGCGGTGTGCCCGGCACTCCGGCGGCCGACCCCGACGGGGACGTGAAGGGGTACGTCCTCGGCCTCGCCGACATGTACGTTTCGGATCCGCGCTTCGGCGCGAACTACGCGACGACCGCCGGCGGCTCCGCGGGGGCCGCGTTCGTCCGCGACGCCCTCGGGGTCTACGCCGACGCGCACCTGTGACCCGGGGTGAACGACGGATGCCGCGACCCCTCGGGGCCGCGGCATCCGTGTCGTGAAACAGGCCTCAGGGGCGCTTGCTTCCGCTGATCACCCGGAACAGCAGGGCGATGAGCGCGATGATGCCGACGATCAGCGCCACCCACAGCAACCAGCTGAGGGCTTCGCCGAGACCGCCGACGATCGCGAGCACGATCGCGACGACGATGATGATGATCAGTGCGAGGTTCATGAAGATTGCTCCTCTTCGAATGGTCGACGTGCGCCTTGTGCGGCAGGTCGCATGCCGGGTTGGCACGTCACGACAGTGGCACCCGGGCGGGCCCGACCCCAGGGGGTTGACGAGCGGCGAATCGCGGTGCTATTCCCGACGGTGTGCGACGCGGACGCGCCGTGAGCGCACTGTCAAGCCCGGACCGTGACGCGAGCACCCGCAGTAGCGTCGCGACATCGAACCGAGGAGGACAGCGTGCCGGATGGACGAGGGTCGAATCTGAAGAAGCCCGACATGTACGAAGAACTGCGCAAGGACGGCGCCTCGAAGGAGAAGGCCGCTCGGATCTCCAACGCCGCTGCGAACGAGGGGGAGAGCGCCGTCGGGCGGCGCGGTGGCCAGGCCGGCAGCTACGAGGACTGGACCGTCGACGACCTTCGAGATCGCGCGAAGGATCTGGGCCTCAGCGGGTACTCCGATAAGCGGAAGGCGGAGCTGATCGCCATGCTCCGCGAGCACTGACCGTCGTGGTCAGGCTCGTCCGGGTCCACCCCACCGACGACCCGGGGATCACGCGCGTGCGCTCGCGCAACGGGTTCCGCTACGTCGACCCGAGCGGTGCCGACATCGGAGCGACGGATCGACAGCGTATCGAGCAGCTCGTGATCCCCCCGGGATGGCAGGAGGTCTGGGTGTGCACCGAGGATTGCGGGCACATCCAGGCGGTCGGTGTCGACGACGCCGGACGGCGGCAGTACATCTACCACCCGAAGTGGCGTGAGCGACGTGACAGTCGCAAGTTCGCGCGCGCCCTCGACCTCGCAGGCGCGCTGCCGCACGCGAGGCGGCGGGCCACCACCGCCCTCCGTCGGGATGCGCTGGATCGAGAACGCGTGCTGGCGGTGGCGTTCAAGCTGCTCGACGAGGGCGCGCCCCGCATCGGATCGGCGCGGTATCTCGAGCGGCATGGCAGCCGCGGTCTCACGACGCTCCAGCGCCGCGACGCAGTGGTCGACGGCGACACCATCACGCTGTCCTTCCCGGCCAAGAGCGGTCAGCGTGCGCACATCCGGATCGAGGACAGCGACCTCGCCCCCGCGATCGCCGAACTCGCCGCGGGGCGGGCGCGATCGCATCTGCTGTCGTACCGCAAAGGCCGTCGGCGCACGCCCCTGACCCCGACCGACGTCAACGCGCACGTGCGGGCGCTGACCGGAGGACTGTTCACGGCGAAGGACTTCCGGACCCTCCGGGGCACGATCCTGGCGGCCGAGGCGCTCGCCCGGATCGGCCCCGTCGATACCGAGCGCGAGCGGAAACGGGCCGAGGCGCTCGCGGTGCGGGCGACTTCGGAGGCGCTCGGCAACACCCCCGCGGTCGCCCGCGCCTCCTACATCGACCCACGCGTGTTCCGCCGTTACGAGCGGGGTGATCTGCTCGACCTCGGGGTCAAGCCGGAATCGGCGATCCGACGCCTCATCCTCGGATAGCCGCGGCGCGGGACTATCGTGGCCGCGTGACTCGCACGCCGCTCGTTCGTCCCCGCATCCTCGGGCTGGTCGTGGCCGGCGGAGTCGTCGGTGTCGCACTGCGGGAGCTGGTGCTGCTGCCTTTCGCTTCCGGCGCGTCCGTCACCCTGGCGACGCTCGCGGTGAACGTGGTGGGGTCCTTCCTGCTCGGCGTCGTCGTGGCGGCGCTGGGCGATCGCCACCCGCTCTGGCGGTCGTTCGCGGGAACCGGCGCGCTGGGCGGATTCACCACCTACAGCGCGTTCGCCGTGCAGGCCGCGGTCGCCGGGTCAACCGCGCCCTGGGTGGGGATACTGTTGGCCGTCGCGGCCGTTCTCGCGGGGCTCGCCGCTGCGGCGGGGGGCATCGCGCTGGCACACCGGCTCCGCGACGCGGCCGGGAGGTCGCGGTGAACGCGGGTCTGTTCCTTCTCATCGCCGTCGCCGGGGGGCTCGGCGCGGGCTTGCGCTATGTCGTCGACGTCCTCGTGACCGGGCGGGTGGCGGCGCGGTTCCCCCGGGGGATTTTCGTCGTGAACGTCGCCGGGTCGTTCGCGCTCGGCCTGGTGACAGGTCTGGCCGGCGGCATCCTGCCGGCGGACCTCGTCGCGGTCCTCGGCACCGGATTGCTCGGGGGCTTCACCACCTTCAGCACGGTCTCGGTCGACACGGCACTGCTGCTTCGAGACGGCGAGCGTCGGCGGGCCTGGGTCAACATCGCGGGGACGGTCGTGGCCTGCGTGGCCGCTGCCGCGCTTGGGCTCGTGCTCGGGGCGTTGGCGTGATCGTGCTCCGATCCCGGGGGATAACCCCCGGAGATCGGCTGTCGGCCCCGTGAAATACTGAGACGGATACATCCGAGTATCGCCGTCCCGCACCGCAGCCCCCATTCTCGAAGGTCACACGTGTCGAACCTCGCCGTCCTGAGCCTCAAGAACCGCGCGCTGATCGCCCTGATCACCATCGTCGCCGCCATCTTCGGCGGCATCGCGCTCAACAGTCTCAAGCAGGAACTGATCCCCTCGATCGAGTTCCCCGCCCTGATCGTCGTCTCCACCTACCCCGGTGCGTCGCCCGAAGTGGTCAACACCGATGTCTCGACCCCGATCGAATCGGCCATCCAGGGGGTTCCCGGACTCGAGGCGAGCACGGCGACCAGCACGACCAACGCATCCATCGTGCAAGCCTCCTTCGACTACGGCACGGATCTGGCGACCGCCGAGCAGAAGATGACGCAGGCGATCAATCGCATCTCGTCGCAGCTGCCCGACGGGGTCGAGCCGACGGTGATCTCGGCCAGCATCGATGACTTCCCGGTCATCCAGCTCGCCGTCACCGGGTACGACGATGCCGAGACGGTGCAGGCTGCACTCGAGTCCAGTGTCATCCCCGACATCGAAGACGTGGACGGGGTCAACTCCGCCGAGGTCGTCGGGGCGATCGGCCAGCGCATCACCATCACCCCGGACGACGCGGAACTCGCCGCCGCCGGCTATTCGCAGCAGGCGATCACCGACGCTCTGGATCAGAACGGTGTGCTCTTCCCCGGTGGTGAGATCACCGAGGACGGTGAGACCCTCACCGTCCAGACGGGCGTGAAGATCACCACGGTCGACGAGGTCGGGCAGCTTCCGCTCGTCCCGGGGGACGCCGATCAGCTCCAGGCGGGGCTGGTGACCATCGACGATGTCGCCGACGTGCAGCTCACCGAGGACCCGCAGACCAGCATCTCCCGGGTGAACGGCGAGCCGGCGCTGACGATCGCCGTCACCAAGCTCCCCGCCGCGAACACCGTCGAGGTCTCGCAGGGGGTCACCGCGCTCTTGGCGGGCTTCGAAGACACCCTCGGTGGCGCCGAGTTCACGATCGTTTTCGACCAGGCCCCGTACATCGAGCAGTCCATCGAGACGCTCGCCGTCGAGGGGATGCTCGGGCTCGTCTTCGCGGTCCTCGTGATCCTGGTCTTCCTCCTCTCGGTGCGCTCCACGCTCGTGACGGCGATCTCGATTCCCACGAGCGTGCTCATCACCTTCATCGGCATCCAGACGTTCGGCTACTCGCTGAACATCCTCACCCTGGGGGCCTTGACGATCTCGATCGGCCGGGTCGTGGATGACTCGATCGTGGTCATCGAGAACATCAAGCGCCACTACGTCGGCGACGCCGACAAGAAGCAGTCGATCCTGCTCGCGGTGCGCGAGGTCGCCAGCGCCATCACCTCATCGACGATCACCACGGTGGCGGTGTTCCTGCCGATCGCCTTCGTCGGCGATATCACCGGCGAACTGTTCCGACCGTTCGCGCTGACCGTGACGATCGCCATGCTCGCCTCGTTGCTGGTCGCCCTGACGATCGTGCCGGTGCTGGCCTACTGGTTCCTCAGGCCCGGCAAGCCGGTGCTCGACGAGAACGGCCGAGCGATCGACCCCGAGGACCCCGCCGCCCCGCCGACGCGCCTGCAGAAGGGCTACCTGCCGGTGCTGCGCTGGACGCTGCGGCACTCCTGGGTGACCCTGGCCCTTGCCGCGCTCGTCCTGGGAGGAACGATCGCCGCGGCGCCGTTCATGAAGACGAACTTCCTCGGCGATTCGGGTCAGAACACCTTCACGATGAGCCAGACCATCGGGGCGGCACCGAGCCTGGAGGCCGAGGCGGCCGCCGCCGAGCAGGTCGAGGCGGCGCTCGCCGACATCGAGGGCATTCAGACGGTGCAGGTCTCGATCGGAACCACCGGCTCGTCCCTCAACGACGCGTTCTCCGGTGGTGGGGCGGGCATCACCTACTCGATCACCACGGATGAGGACGCCGACCAGGTCGCGCTTCGCGAAGAGGTCACCGAGGTCGTCGGCGACCTCGACGATGCCGGCGACATCTCGGTATCGGCCGCAGGCGGCGGGGGATTCGGGTCGAGCGACATCGAGATCGACGTCACCGCGCCTGACTCCGGGACCCTGCAGGAGGCGACCGATGAGGTGGTCTCGGCGATCGGCGACCTCGACGGCATCAGCCAGGTCTCCAGCAACCTGTCCGCATCGCTTCCCTACATCGCGGTCGTCGTCGATCGGGATGCCGCGGCGGAGCGCGGTCTGTCCGAGGTCGCGGTGGGGGCGCTCGTGTCGAACACGATGCAGCCGCAGTCGATCGGCTCGATCGAGATCGACGACACCGCCGTGACGGTCTACCTCGACGCACCGGACGCTCCGGTCACCCTCGAGGAGCTCCGTGAGCTTCAGGTCCCGACGGCGACCGGTCCGATCGCGCTCGACGAGATCGCCTCGGTTGACGAGACCGAGGGGCCGACGTCGATCACGACCGAGCGCGGCCAGCGCACCGCGACGGTGACGGTCACCCCGTCCACCGACGACCTGACGGCGGCGACCGCGACGGTGACGACCGCCCTTGAGGACATCGACCTCCCACAGGGCGCCGATGCCGAGCTGGGCGGTGTGGTCACGCAGCAGACCGACGCGTTCACGCAGCTGGGGCTGGCGCTGCTCGCGGCGATCCTGATCGTCTACATCGTGATGGTCGCGACCTTCAAGTCGCTGCGACAGCCGCTGCTGCTGCTGGTGTCGGTGCCGTTCGCGGCGACCGGGGCGATCCTCCTGCAGATCGCGACCGGTGTGCCGCTGGGCGTCTCGTCGCTCATCGGTGTGCTGATGCTCATCGGCATCGTCGTGACCAACGCGATCGTGCTGGTCGATCTCGTCAACCAGTATCGCGAGAAGGGGCTGTCGGCCCACGACGCGACCATCGCCGGTGGTGCGCGACGCCTGCGCCCGATCCTCATGACCGCGTTGGCGACGATCTTCGCTCTGACCCCGATGGCTCTCGGGATCACCGGTCACGGGGGTTTCATCTCGCAACCCCTGGCGATCGTCGTGATCGGTGGTCTGGTCTCCTCGACGGTGTTGACGTTGCTGGTCCTGCCCACCTTGTACAACCTGGTGGAGGGGGCCAAGGAGCGGCGCCTCGCACGACGTGGCGCGAAGGAGGGCGACTCCGCATCGGCACTCGAGCCGGCTCTCGTCGGCGCGGCAGTGGGCTCGGAAGTGGGCTCGGAAGGTGCCTTCGAGACGCGACGCGAGCGCCGCGAGCGTCAGGCGGCGCTCGCGGCCGGACCCGCGGCGGAGGCCGCAGAGGTCGAGGTGCCGATGATCGAGGAGGCGCCCGATGTCGAGGTCAGCGTGGACGCACCCGCGCCTGATGATGCGGCCGAGGGGGTCGATCCGGACGCGGTGGAGGTCACCGAGGCGTCGACCCCGGTGATCGTCCCGGACGAGGTCCCGGCCGTCGAGCAGGCACCGGATGTCGAGGTGCCCAGCGACGCACCGGCTCCCGAGGCCGCCGGTGCGGCGACCGGCGACGCGGAGTCCGCGAACGGAGAATCCGAGCCCGTGGTCTCCGCCTCCGGAGACGCCGAGCGCGCAGATGTGGATCTGCCGGAGGAACTCCCGACGGAAGACGCCGAAACGGACTCGATCACCGATCGCGGTGACGAGGAAGGCCGCGACGAGGGCCGACGCGACGGGCCCGCCGCGGACTGAGTCCCACGACGGAAGGAAAGAAGGGCGTCACTCGCGTGGTGGCGCCCTTCTTCTTCGCGGAACCCCCGGGTCGGAGCCCACGGGTTGACACCCCGGAGCGGAACAGGGGCGCCGCGTGCTCGACCCGGATGGGCGGGGCGCCAGGGGCGTGCGGCCCCGTATCGGGTGAGACCGAGCAAGAATTCTGTCGGATCAGGCGGGGGCGGCGGCCGAACGCATCCGTCGGCGGGTGCGGTGAGGTGCCGGTCGGGCGCCGCGGCCCGGGCTTCCGGTCCGGTGGATCACCGGACGGGCGTGCGTGGTGTGGGCGGTGCTGACGCGGCAGGTGGGGGTCATCCCCGCGCGCGGAGCGAGGCGGGTGGTGCCGGTGCTCACCCCGGGAGCGGTGGATGTCCGCCGGGTCGCGGGGCGCAGATGCGACGCGATGGTCGTCGCGGGTGCGACGCGACGGGCGGGGCGGAGGGTGGGACGGCGGTGGCGACGCGGCGGGACCACGTGTGTCGCTGCGGCTTCGACGACCGGATCGGCCTCGACCTCGACCGCGGTGCCGACCTCCGCACCGCTTTCGGTCCCGATGGACGCGGTGACCTCTGCGTGACGCCGGAGGGCTTGCGGCAGCGAGATGAGCCAGCATCCGACCACGGAGAAGGCGGTGAACTCGAACAGCGCCAGGGTGATGAAACCCGCGGTGAGCACGATGATGCCGGTCGCCAGCACGATGACGAAGCCCAGCGTCACCCGGCGGAACGCGCGCGGGAGCCCGGGAAGACCCAGGCTCCAGGCCACGAGGGACAAGAACGACAGGCCGAGTGTCGAAGCGGCGAGGTCGTGCATCACGACGCTGACCGGGATCGGGATGAGCCCGACCACGGTCATGGCCAGGCCCGCAGTGATGAGCGAAGCGCGCAGGCCCCGACGCGTGTGGCGTCCGGTCGTCGCCGGGAGGGTCATGCCGATGACGATGCCGTAGACGGCCAGGAGCGACCCGGACACGATCACCGTCGTGTTGAAGGTGCGGGCCGAGAAGTCGCCGATCGTGCCGAGCTGCGAGAAGTGCAGCGTCCACCAGTTGGCGTCCTTCGTGGTCAGGATCGCTGTCAGCACCCCGATCGCGAGAATCGCCATCGCCGTGCTCCCGAAACGGTGAGCAGAGTGAAGGCGCGCTCGAGACGTCGGTGTGACGGCCGCCGCCGCGACGGGTTTGAGACGTTCGGTCGCGGCGAGGGGGGCGAGGGCGGCGGGCGGCATAAGACAAGATTATTGAAATTCCCGCATGGAAATGAACGTCTTGCGCTAATTCCATGTTATGAATTCGTGTCCTGGTGCCTCCCAGGCTTCTGCCGCTAATGTTGGTCGGTCGGCTCTGGACACTGCGATGATCTGTTCGCGGGCGGTGTGTGAAGTCCTTGGGGCCGATGATGGGCGTCGATCCCGACGTGCATGACCATCATCGAAATGGCCCCGGCAAGACCGGGTGGTCCGTCACGAACGGACGCTGTTTCTCGTGCGACCACTCCGAAAGGCATCACCATGCCCAAGAACAAGAAGCCGCAGGGCGGACGCCCCGCGAAGAATTTCGAGCCGCGATACGGCGCCACCACGTCCTATCAGGATCGCAAGCGCCGCCCCGGCGAGTCCTCCGCCGGCAAGGCCGGCAGCAAGAGCCCCGGTCACCGCGGGTACCGCTCGGCGGACGAGGGCCAGGCTCCCAAGCGCCGGTGGACCGCGCAGGAGAAGGTCGCCCGCGACGAGTCGCGCGGTATCCGCACGCGCGGCGCCTCCGACCGCGCCGGACGCGACGACCGTCCGCGTCGTGATGACCGCGGGTTCGACCGTCCCCGGTACGAGGACCGCGGCTCCGACCGTGCGCGTCGTGATGACCGTGGGTACGAGCGTGGTTCCGACCGTTCGCGTCGTGATGACCGTGGGTTCGAGCGTGGTTCCGACCGTTCGCGCCGTGATGACCGTGGGTACGAGCGCGGCTCCGACCGTGCGCGTCGTGATGACCGAGGGTACGAGCGTGGTTCCGACCGTTCGCGTCGCGATGACCGTGGGTACGACCGTGCGCGCCGTGATGACCGTGGGTTCGAGCGTGCGCGTCGTGATGACCGTGGGTTCGAGCGCGGCTCCGACCGTGCGCGTCGTGATGACCGTGGGTACGACCGTGCGCGTCGTGACGACCGTGGGTTCGAGCCCCGTTCCGACCGCCCGCGTCGTGATGACCGCGGGTACGAGCGCGACCGTCGCGCCGACCGTGCGCACACGGCGTCCGCCCCGTTGCGCGATGCGGCCCGTGAGCAGCATGTCGACGTGGTGCACGAGCGTCTGCAGGCCGAAGCCGTCCGGGCCGACCATGTCGCGGATGTCACTTTCGCCGACCTCGGCCTCGGGCAGAACATCGTCACGCGCCTGACCGAGCTGGGCGCCGAGAAGCCGTTCCCGATCCAGGCCGCGACCGTCGCCCCGATCCTCGAGGGGCGCGACGTGCTCGCGCGCGGTCGGACCGGATCGGGAAAGACCATCGCCTTCGGTGCACCGCTGGTCGAATCGGTGCTGCGGTCGCAGGCCGGCAAGCGTCGCGAGTTCGGGCGGTCGCCACGTGCCCTCATCATGGCGCCCACGCGCGAGCTCGCGCTGCAGATCGACCGGACGGTGCAGACCCTGGCGCGCAGCGTCGGCCTGTTCACCACCCAGATCTACGGCGGCGTGCCGCAGGCTCGTCAGGTCGGTGCACTGAAGAAGGGCGTCGACATCGTCATCGGCACCCCCGGACGCATCGAGGACCTCGAACGTCAGGGCAAGCTCGACCTGTCGCAGGTGCAGATCGCCGTTCTCGACGAGGCCGACCACATGTGCGAGCTGGGTTTCCTCGAGCCGGTTCAGCGAATTCTGCGCCTGACCGCCGAGTCCAGCCAGAAGCTGTTGTTCTCGGCCACGCTCGACCGTGAGGTCGCGGCGCTGGTGGATGAGTTCCTCGTGAAGCCGGCCGTCTACGAGGTGGCGGGTGAAGACCAGGACTCGGGCACCATCGAGCACCGTGTGCTGGTCGTCGACCACCGCGACAAGCCCGAGATCCTCCGCTCGCTCGTCGACCGCGAGGGCAAGACTCTCGTGTTCGCGCGGACCCGCGCGTACACCGAGATGCTCGCCGAGCAGTTCGAGGACGCCGGCATCGCCGCACTCGCCCTCCACGGCGATCTCAATCAATCCAAGCGGACCCGCAACCTCGAGAAGCTCACCTCGGGCCGGGTGAAGGTCCTCGTGGCCACCGATGTCGCGGCGCGGGGGATCCACGTCGACGACATCGATCTGGTGATCCAGGCGGACGCGCCGGATGAGTACAAGACGTACCTGCACCGCTCGGGCCGAACCGGTCGCGCCGGGCGTCAGGGCACCGTCGTCACGCTCGTCCCGCGCCAGCGCCGCCGTCGGATGTCGGAGCTGCTGGACCGCGCGGAGATCGATGCGCCCTTCGACGACGTGCGCCCCGACGACGACCTGCTCGAGGAGATCTCGGGCCGTCAGCTCGCTGACGTCACCTCCTGAGGATCCGCACCGCGCGGAGCCGTCCCGCCACCCGCGGGGCGGCTCTCGTCGTCCGGTGTCGTCGCCGGTCTGTCAGAAGAGCATCGCCGCTGCATCGCGGGTTGTGCGCCGCGCCGCGACGCGTCCCCGCGAGGTGGTGACGATCGGCGGCGGCGAGGCGGCCAAGCCCGGCACCGGGACCCGCCGGTCCGGACGGTCGTCTTCGAGCGTCCCGTCGAGCCGATGCGCCCGGAGCAGGGGGCGCACGCGCTTGGCGAGCCACGCCCGATACCCCTTCGGGGCGTATGCCGACACGCCGGGATACAGCCCGAGGTACGACGAGACCAGTTCCGGATGCGCCCGTTCGAGCCACGCCATGAACCAGCCTTTCGCGCCGGGCCGCAGGTGCAGCGCGCCGTAGACGACACGGGTCGCGCCGGCCTGCCGGATCCGCGCCAGCGCGTGGTCGAGGGCATCCACCGAGTCGGTGAGGTGGGGGAGGATCGGCATGAGGAAGACCGTGACCTCGAATCCGGCCTCCGTCGCGGCGCGCACCGTTTCCAGCCGCGCCGAGGCGGTCGGGGTGCCGGGCTCCACGGCCTTCTGCAGCTGATCGTCGAAGAGGGCGATCGACATGGCGAGGGTCACCTTCACCTCGCGCGACGCCTCGGAGAGCATCGGCAGGTCACGCCGGAGCATCGTGCCTTTCGTGAGGATCGAGAACGGCGTGCCCGAGTCGGCGAGTGCCGACACGATTCCGGGCATCAGCCGATAGCGGCCCTCCGCCCGCTGATACGGATCGGTGTTGGTGCCGAGCATGACCGGGTCGTGCTGCCAGCTGCCGCGTGCGAGCTCCCGGCGAAGGACATCGGCGACGTTGACCTTCACCACCACCTGGGTGTCGAAGTCCCGGCCCGCATCGAGGTCGAGGTACTCGTGCGTCCCGCGGGCGAAGCAGTACGAACAGGCATGACTGCAGCCTCGATAGGGGTTGACGGTCCAGTCGAAGGGCATGGACGAGCCCCCCGGCACGTGGTTGAGCGCCGACTTCGCCATGACCTCGTGAAAGGTCACTCCGGAGAAGTCGGGGGTCGTGACCGACTGCACCAGGCCGTCGAGGTGCTCCAGGCCCGGAAGGGCGGCGGTGTCCGCGACCCCCAGTTCCTGTCCCTGCCATCGCATGGACCCATACGAACAAAACTGCGAAGAAAAGTCAACGCCGAGCGGCGTGTCGTCGAAGATGACGGCGCGGCGGCCGTGGTGCGGTCGAGATCCCGGATGCGATCGACGACAATGAGGGGGTGGCGGACCCCGAGCCGCCCGATTCACCGGGCGAACCCCTCACTCGTCGTGCGCTGCGCGAGAGGGAGGCGGCTTCGCGTGCCGGACCGCTGGAGCACTCGACCCCGCGACCCCGCGCCCACGCGCGACGCCGTCGCGCCGCTCGCATCGGTGCCGTGTTCGCCGTCGCCGGAGTCGCGGCGCTGGTCTTCGGGACGACGGCCGCGGTGACCGCTGCCGTCACGGCACCGCCCCTGGCCGACGCGTCGTCGCGGGACGCGCAGGGCGACGCGCTCGACGTCTCGGTGTGGGGGTCCTTCGACGAACCACTGCCGCCGGTGACCGATGCCCTGCCGTCGCCGGTCGTGGCGCCGGAGGTCTCGGGGGATGACATCTGCGCGTCCGAGGAACTCGTCACCGCACTCGAAGCCCGCGACACCGCGGCGGCCATCGCTGCCGCGGGGGGAGTCGAGCGGTTCCGCTCCGCCGTTGCGGCCGGCACCGCGACATGCGTGAGCCTCGACGACCCCACATTCGAGTGGGTCGTGGTCAACAAGGCACGCCAGCTCGACCCCGTCGACTTCCGTCCTGCCGAACTCGTCGCACCCGAAGGGGTCCGCAACATCCCCGGCACCGCCATGCGCCCGGCGGTGTCGGCGGCACTGTCGTCGATGGTGGCCGACGCGGCCGACGCCGGGGTGGGGGAAATCGCTCTGCTGAGCGGCTTCCGCTCCTACGGCACCCAGGTCGACACGTACGCCTCCCACGTGAACGCGCGCGGTGCCGACGGCGCGGACGAGATCAGTGCCCGTCCGGGTCACAGTGAGCACCAGGCGGGGCTCGCCGCCGACGTTGTCGCGTGCGACGCGGGTGGATGCGGCGGCCTCGACGACCTCGCCGGAACACCCCAGGGCGACTGGGTCGCGGCGCACGCGTGGGAGTACGGGTTCATCGTGCGATACGAGGAGGGCTTCACCGACGTCACCGGGTACGCGCCCGAGCCGTGGCACCTCCGGTACGTCGGAACCGACATCGCCCGCCACTACACCGAGGGCGGCTGGCACACCCTGGAGAGCTTCTTCGGTCTGCCCGCCGCGCCCGACTACGCCGGTTGACGCATCCGACAAAAGAGTGGGATCGCGTGCCACGCATCGTAGGACCGGATCTCACAACCGCTCTTGTCCGCGCCCATCGCGAACTAGGATGACGCGCGGGGGCGACCCCGCAGATTCACCACTCGAGGAGGAGACCGGCATGGAGCGCGACATCTACGACGAGGACCACGAGGCCTTCCGCGACGTCGTCAAGGAGTTCATCAAGCGTCACGTCACGAACGATGTGCGCGAGAAATGGGACGCCGAAGGTGAGGTCGACCGTGCCACCATGCTGGCCGCCGGCGAAGCGGGTCTCATCGGGCTGTCGGTGCCGGAGGAGTTCGGCGGCGCCGGAATGCTCCAGGACTACCGTTTCCGCGCGATCGTGAACGAAGAGGTGATCGCCGCCGGCTCGGGTTCGCTCGCGGGCGCATTCGGCATCCAGGACGACCTCGCCGTGCCGTACCTCGTGCACATGGGCACGCAGGAGCAGAAGGAGAAGTACCTGCCGCGGATGGCGACCGGGGAGATCATCGGGGCCCTCGCGATGACCGAGCCCGGCGCCGGCAGCGACCTGCGCGGCATCTCGACGACCGCCAAGAAGGTCGACGGCGGCTACCTCGTGAACGGCGCGAAGACCTTCATCTCCTCGGGTGCGACCGCAGACCTCGTCGTGACCTTCGTCAAGACGGGGGAGGGCAACCGCCCCGACGCCTTCAGCCTGCTGCTGATCGAGACCGCCTCCGAGGGGTTCGACCACGGCAGGAAGCTGCACAAGATGGGCTTCCAGGGGCACGACACCGCCGAGCTGTCGTTCACCGACGTGTTCGTGCCGGAGGAGAACCTCATCAGCGGACGCGAGGGCCAGGGCTTCGTGCAGCTGATGATGAACCTCCCCCTCGAGCGTCTGTCGATCGGGGTCGCCGCCGCCGCGGCCGCCGGCGCCGCGCTCGACTGGACCGTCGCGTACACGAAGGAGCGCGAGGCGTTCGGCCAGCGGGTGATCGATTTCCAGAACACGCGCTTCCAGCTCGCCGACGTCGCGGCGACCGTCGACGCGCTGTGGGCGTACATCGACCGCGCGATGCTCGCCTACGGCAAGGGTGCACTGTCGGCGGAGGAAGCCGCGAAGGTGAAGTTCTGGACGACCGAGCGGGAGTGGGAGGTGCTCGACACGTGCGTCCAGCTGCACGGCGGTTACGGGTACATCACCGAGTACCCCATCGCGCGCGCCTTCCTCGACGCCCGCGTGCACCGCATCTACGGCGGCACCAACGAGATCATGCGCGAGATCGTCGGCCGCCAGCTCGCCGGCAAGAAGTAGACGCCTCACATCTCTTCTGCGGGTCCATCCGGCCCGGCGCCCGCAGAAGGTGCCCGCGGAACGGATGATGAGGTCAGGTCGGTAGGCTCGCAGGATGAGCGGATCCGACCCGGCCGAGGATCGCGCCGGCGGACGCGGTAGCTACGCCAAGGGCATCGCGCGGCGGCAGGAGATCCTCGACCGCGCGATCGAAGTGTTCGCCGCGCGCGGGTCCAAGCGCACCAGTCTGCGCGCCATCGCGGGCGAGGTGGGGGTCACCCACGCGGCGCTGACGCACTACTTCGGCTCGCTCGACGAACTCCTCGTGGCGGTGTACCTCGAGTCGGAACGGCGATCGGACGAGCAGGACGACCCCGCCGATGCGTCCACTCCCGCCGAGGCGATGCGCCGGTCAGCGCAGCAGAACCGCGCGATCCCGGGTCTCGTGCAGTTGTACTCGTCGCTTGTGGCGGCGGCGCTCGAGGATGCGCATCCGGCACCGCAGCGCTTCGTGACGGGCCGGTTCGAGCGGTTGCGTGCCGAGATGGCCGAGCGAGTGCGGCGGTTGCAGCGGACGGGCGCGATCCGTGCCGACGTCGACCCGACGCTGGTCGCGGCGCTCGTCATCGCCGCATCCGATGGTCTGCAGACCCAGTGGCTGCTCGACCCCGCCGTCGATCACGAGGGTGCCCTCGCGATGCTCGACGCACTTCTGGCGGGGCCGAACAGTCCGGAGTGAGCTGCGGCTCAGAGGGTCGCGGCGAACGGGTCGAAGCCCTCTGGAAGCAGCGGAACGAACGCGACCGAGCTCGACACCGGCACCGTCGCGCCCGACGCTGCGGATTCCTCGGCCGACAGGAGGACATCCAGCACGTGCAGCCCCAGCTCGCCCGATGCGACGTGCGGTCGGCCCGCGGCGATCGCGCGCACCATGTCGAGGGCGCCCAGACCGCGCCCGACGTTCACGTCGGGGTGCGGCACCTCGATCCACTCCTGCTCGGTCCTCATCCCGTCGCGGAGGACGCCGAGGGGTGCGACCGTCGCGATGCGGCCGGCGAACCGGTTCGGGTCGGGGAGGACGATGGAACCCTCGGTGCCGTGGATTTCCACGACGCCGTGACGCTCGAGGGCGGAGTCGAAGCTCAGCAGGCTCTGCGCCTGCTGGCCCGACGCGAACGCGGTGGTGATCTGGATGGTCGAGGGCACCTCGACGGGGAAGCGTTCGCCGGCGCGCGGCCCCGTGTGGATCTCGCGCTCCGTGCGCGATTTCGTGCCCACCGCCGAAACGCGATCGACGGATCCGAACAGGCTCACCAGCGCGGAGAAGTAGTACGGACCCATGTCGAGCAGCGGCCCGGCCCCGCGGGCGAACAGGAAGCCCGGGTTCGGATGCCACAGGTCCGGTCCTTGCGTCTGGAACACGGTCTGGGCGAACAGCGGGCGGCCGATACGACCCTCGTCGATCACGCGTCGCGCGGTCTGAAAACCCGGTCCCAGCAGCGTGTCCGGCGCCGAGCCCACGCGCACCCCCGCGGCGGCCGCCTCCTGCAGCAGCAGGGCGGCGCCGTCGCGGTCCAGTCCGAGCGGCTTCTCGGTCCACACGTGCTTTCCGGCCGCGACCGCCGCGCGAGAGACCTCGATGTGTGCGGCCGGGATGGTGAGGTTCACGACCAGGTCGACGCCCGGGTGCGCGAGCACGTCGTCGGCGGTCCCGAATGCGGGCACCCCGTGCTTCTCGGCCTGCGAACGGGCGCGCTCGGGGGCGAGGTCGCCGAGGATCAGGACCTCCGTGTCGGGGAACGACGCCAGGTTCTCGAGGTAGGTGTCGCTGATGACGCCGACCCCGATGATGCCGATGCCGACCGCGCTCATCGGACGAACCCGCCGTCGGTGAGGAACGCCAGGCTGGCGGCGATGTCGTCGAAGACGTCACCCGGGGCGTGGTCGTACTCGATCACGGCGTACTTCAGCGAGGTCGCTGCGCGGAGCGCGTCGGCAAGGGGGACGTCGGCCGTGCCGGCGTGACGCTGGTCCAGGCTCGAGGACGCGAACGCGGGAGCGCCGGGCTCCCACGGGTTGGTGGCGGGGGTCACGCCGTCCTTCACGTGCACGGCCACCAGGCGCTCGCCGAGCCTCTCGACGAGGGAGACGACATCCTGGCCCCCGGTGAGGGCCCAGAACAGGTCGAGCTCGAGCGCGACGCGTGGGTCGGTGAGCGCCACGAAGCGCTCGTACGCGCTCTGATCGTCGAAGGAGGCGACGAACTCCTGCGCGTGGTTGTGATAGCCGACGGTGAGTCCGAAGCCGGCGGCGGTGTCGGCGAGGGTGTTCAGGCGCTCGGCGATGTCGGTGACGCCCTCGAGGGTGCGCCACCGCTCCGGCGCGACGAAGGGGTCGATGACGGTGGTCATGCCGATCTCGGCGGCCGCGTCGAAGACGACCTCCGGAGCCGGGGTCGGGATCGAGCCGTCCGGCGTCCACAGCTCGTCGGAGAGAAGGGGGGCGTGACCGGTCGGAGCGGCCAGGCCCGAGGAGTCGAGGGCGGCGCGGATCTCGGCGGGGCGGCGGACGAAGTCGAAGGCCTCGACGTTCCGCAGGCCGAGGCCGGCGAGCCGATCGAGGGATCCCGCCATGTCGGCGGAGAACTGCTCGGCGAGCGTGTAGAGCTGAACCGAGGCGAGCGGTCGGGCCACGGTGACCTTCCTTTCCGTCACCGTTGACGTCGACGACGGTGACCGACACAGGCTAGCACCAAAACCTCCGCGTGGAGGTTTTCTCTCCGGCTGCCGGGCGGCGAGGCCTCAGTGCTGCCCGGCGGGACCCGCGCCACGACCCATGCCCCGCGCGGCGAGACCGCGGCGACGGGCGAGCTTGGCGACCCCGGCCTTGCGCAGCCGATCGCCGATGAGCACACCGAGACTGGCGCCGATGAGGCACGAGAGCATCGTCAGTGCGAAGAAGGTGATCTGCAGACCGAGAGGCAGGGAACCCAGGTCGAACGAGGCCCAGGACAGAATCGGGTAGACGATGCCGACCACGACGGCGCCGGCGATGTACTGCCACGTCCGC
This sequence comes from Microbacterium xanthum, assembly GCF_034531355.1. Classification (NCBI taxonomy): domain Bacteria; kingdom Bacillati; phylum Actinomycetota; class Actinomycetes; order Micrococcales; family Microbacteriaceae; genus Microbacterium; species Microbacterium xanthum. The sequence goes on along the minus strand of NZ_JAWHUE010000001.1, from coordinate 692,296 downwards.
CACGACCGGTAGAGCAGGACCAAGAAGGGCAGCTCGATGAAGAACGCCCACCACAGGCTCGCGCCGAGGAACGGAAAGGCGACCAGTCCTGACAGCAGGCCGATGAGCATCGCAGTGCCGGGCCGTTCCAGCAGGCGCATGCCGACGGCGGCCGGCAGCAGCCACAGGCCGGCGCCGGCGACCGAGAGGAACGGGGCAACGGCGAACACGGCGCCGGCGATCCAGCCCGCGCCCCACAGGAGCGCGCCGCCGGCGACGCCGATCGCGGCGCAGGTGAGCAGGTAGACGGTGGAGACGCGACTCATGCGTGGCCTTCCGAGGGGGGCGCGGACTGCGCCTTGGGGGTCGGGGAGGATGCGCCGGCGCGCCAGTATCCGCAGAAGCTGACGAGGTCCTTGTCCAGCCCCCGTTCGCCGACCAGGTGGCGCCGGGCGTCGGTGGGCAGGGCCTGCTCGCCGACGATGTAGGCGTGGAACGGGGTGGGCGGCTCGTCTGCGCGCAGGTGCTGGAGGGCCGACAGGGCGAGGGTGCCCGGTTTCTCGTCGCCCTCCCGCACGATCCAGCGCACCTCGAGACCAGCCGGGTGCGGGAACGGCAGTGCGTCGTCTTCCGAGGGGACCTCGACGAGGGCGATCCCGCTGGCGTCGGCGGGGAGGGATGCGCAGATTCCCGCCACGGCGGGCAGTCCCGTCTCGTCCGCGGCCAGCAGCACACGGTCGGTACCGCGGGCGGGATTGAAGGCGAGTCCTTCGTCGATGATGACGACGTTCTCGCCCGGCTCGCACGTCTCTGCCCACCGCGAGGCGGGTCCGGCGGTGCCGTCGGCGTCGGAGCCGTGGAGGACGAAGTCCACGTCGATCTCGGCGCCGGCGACCGCGGTGGCGGGACGGTACGCACGCACGGTGTAGTTGCGCATGACCGGGCGCATTCCGTCGGGGATGCGGAGGTACCGGAGGTAGCCGAACAGCTTGTTGGCCTTGGCGGGGATGCGCTCGAGGCCGTCATCGCCGCCGAGGGGGAGGAAGATGCGGAACCACTGGTCGTAGCCGAGAGGGGTGAAGCGTTCGATCTCGGCGCCGCCGAGGGTCACGCGCATCCAGTGCGGCGACAGTCGTTCACGGCGCACCACGGTCAGGCGGATCAGTTCCTGCACGGCGGGTTTGACGAGTCGGCCGGCGCGGGCCATCGGTGTCTCCGTTCGTTCTCGGGATGTCGGTCGTCGGGATGCTCAGGCGAGGATCCAGGGGAAGGTGGCGGCGAACACGCCCGCCGACACGATGAGGAAGGCGAGGATGAACACCACATCGCGGCTCCGGAACGGCACGAGGTGCCGCTCGGTGCGGTCGGGGTGGGCGCCGAACGCGCGCGCATCCATGGCGAGGGCCACGCGCTCGGCATGACGGATGGCCCCGGCCAGCAGCGGCACGATGTACCCGACCCACCGCCGCACGGCGGCGATCGGGCCGCGACCACCGTGGCTGCCGCGCACACGGTGCGCCTGGCGGATCACTTCCAGTTCGTAGCCGAACCGGGGGACGAAGCGGAACGCCGCGAGCGCGGTGTATCCGATCCGGTACGGCACACGCAGCTGCTGCACACTCGCCCGCACCAGGTCGGGTCCGCTCGTGGACAGCCCGACGATCAGGGCGAGCGAGACGATCGCGGCGATGCGGGCGCCCGTGGCGAGTCCGACGAGCATCGCGCCGCCGTACATCGTCCAGCCGCCGATCTGCCACAGGATGACGCTCTGGTCGACGCCGGAGGCGTCGGTCCAGATCGCGAAGCCGAGTCCCATCACCAGCGCGGCCACCGGGATCAGAAGCAGCAGGGCGATGAGGCGCCGGGTGAGGCGCACGCCGATCAGGAGGACGATGTAGGCGAGGGCGACGAAGGCCAGCGGCGTGGTGATGTCGCGCACGAACACGAGCAGCGCCATCGCGGGCAGGGGCGCGAGCAGCTTCGCGAGCGGGTTGATGCCGTAGAGGAACCGGATGGGGGAGGCCGGCTGCAACGCCGCGTACGGGTCCACCGGCACGGGTGCGGTCTGCGCGTGCGGGATGCTGAGCGGTTCGGTCACGGCGCACCGCCGGGCAGGTCGGCCAATCGTGCGACGCCGTCGAGTTCGGGATGCCCCGGGAGCGCCTGCAGAGCTCGTCGCAGGGGCGGTATGCGGAGCCCGGCGCGCTCGATCAGCTCGTCGTCCGAGAAGACCGCAGAGGTGGGGCCGTCGGCGACGATGCGTCCGGCGTCGACGACGATCGTGCGGTCGGCGTGCTCGGCGACCAGCTGCATGTCGTGGGTGACCACGAGGATCGTCGTCCCTGCGTCGCGCAGGTCGCCCAGCAGGCTCAGCAGCTCCTCGGCGCGGGCGCGATCCTGTCCGAACGTGGGTTCGTCGAGTGCCAGCACGGGGGCCCCGGCGATGAGCGCGGTGCCCACGGAGAGGCGTCGTTTCTGGCCGCCGGAGAGCAGGAACGGATGGGCGTCGGCCTTGTCGGAGAGTCCGAACCGCTCCAGCAGCTCCTCGACGCGGTCGCGCACGGCGGCTTCGTCGAACCCGTCTCGCCGGAGTCCGTGGGCCAGCTCGTCGTAAACGGTGTGGGCGATGAACTGGTGCTCGGGGTTCTGGAACACGAAACCGATGCGCGTCGCCAGGCGCCGTGGGTCGACGCGGGAGATGTCGGTCCCTGCCACGTGCACGGAGCCGCGGGGTGGACGGATGACCCCGGCGATCGCCTGGACGAGGGTGGTCTTGCCCGCCCCGTTGGCGCCCACGACGGCGACGAACTCGTCGGTCCTGACGTCGAGGTCGATGCCGTGGAGCACGTCGGTGCGGCCGCGTCGCAGATCCATCCCGCGCACGGTCACCACGACCTCGCCGGCGTGACGCTGCCGGGGCGCAGCGCTGCGGGCGGCGGTGACGACGGGCGCGGTCGCGAGGGCTGCGCGCAACTCGACGGGGGTCAGCGGAAGGGGGTCGAGTCGATAGCCGGCGGCGCGGAGCCGCAGCGCGGCCAGCGTCGAGTGCGGCAGCCAGACGCCGAGACGGTGGAGTTCTTCCGCGCGCGTGCGCAGCACCTCGTCGACGGGCCCGTCCGCGATCAGAACGCCGGTGCCGTCGAGGACGACGACCCGGTCGACGAAGCCGATGGCGGCGTCGAGGTTGTGTTCGACGAGCACGATGGCGCGGTCGCCCGCGGCGACGAGGTCTCCCAGTGCCGCATAGACCTCGTCGATGCCCCGGGGATCGAGGTTGGCGGTGGGCTCATCGAGCACCAGAAGGGGTGACCCCATCGCCAACGCGCAGGCGATGGCGAGCCGCTGGCGTCCGCCGCCGGAGAGCCGATCGGGGTTCTCGCTCCGGCGATCCCACAGGCCGACGCGCCGCAGCGCCGCCTCGGCGCGTGCCAAGACTTCCGCGACGGGAAGCCGCAGGTTCTCCGGTCCGAACGCGACTTCGTCCAGGAGCGTGCCGGTGACCAGTTGCGCATCCGGGTCCTGGAACACCATCCCCACGCGGGTGCTCAGTGCCGCGACGGAGGCCTCGGCCGTGTCCATCCCGTCGATGACGACCGAGCCGGCGAGGGTCGCCGGAAGCGCGTGCGGGATGAGCCCGTTCAGGGCGAGTGCCAGGGTGGATTTGCCCGAGCCGCTGGGGCCGAGGACGAGCACGACCTCCCCCGGCGACACGTCGAACGACACCTCGGCGGGGGTGGCGACGGCGGACTCGTCGTGCGTGATGGCGACGTCGCGCAGACGGGCCAGCGGAGAGCCGACGTCGGAGCCGCCCGCGGCGAGGGCGGCGGGCCGGTCGCTGTCGGCTCGGGCCACGGGTCATGCCCTTCGGGTTCGGACGTCGGGAGCACCATCACAAAAGGTGAGGTGCTCCTAACTTAGCCCACCCTCACTCCCGGTGTCCCGGTGCTCCCGCATTCAGATGGGCGAGCCACGCGGGGTGGTCGTGGCGGCGCCGGGGAACGTCGGTGGCGATCGCCTCGGCGGCGAGCGGATCGGCGGATGCGCGCTGCTGCGCCCAGCGGTGAAAGCGGCCGATGAACGGCACCGAGGTCAGCGCGTGGAGCGCGATGCTCAGGGCGATGGTGGTGATGACCGTCGGCGTGACGATGTCGGCGTCGGGGATGCCTTCCCCGGTCGCGATGAGCAGGAAGACCAGCGAGGCGAGACCACGCGGGCCGAACCACCCGATGAAGGCCATCGTGGGAAGCCCCACGCGGCGGCCGGCGAGCGCGATGGCGACCGGCACCATCCGGACCACCGTCAGGCTCGCCACCGCGTAGAGCAGGACCTGCCAGGTGAGCAGCGGCAGGGCGAGGGTCACGGCGACGGCGCCGAACAGCACCCACGTCGCGGCGGCCAGCAGGTCGCCCGCACTCTCGGTGAAGACGCCGACCTCGGTGCGCGGACTGCCCACGGTGCGTCCGAAGGCGAGTCCGCCGACGAAGGCGGCGATGAAGCCGCTGCCGCCGAGCGTCTCGGCGATCGCGAGGGCGAGGAGTGCGGCCAGCAGGGGAAGGGCCTGGCGCCACCGGCCGTCGATCCACCCCTTCGTCGACGCCGCGCGGAACAGCGCCCCGCCGCCGACGCCCGCGACGAGGCCGGCCAGAGCTCCCCATCCGATCTGCTCGGCCACGTTCACCGCGACCGCCGACGGGATGCTCGACTCGAGTTCGGCGTTCGCGACCGACAACGCCACGAGGAACAACGGCACCGCGATCCCGTCGTTCAGCCCGCTCTCGACGTCGAGCGCCTGCCGGACGCGCGGGGGCACCGAGCTGTCATCGACCACGCGCTGGCCGAGTGCGGCATCCGTCGGAGCGAGCATCACCGCGATCAGCGCGATCGAGATCACGGCGACGCCCGGGAACACCAGCAGCCCCACGCCGAGGCCCGCCAGCACCGTCAGCGGAAGCCCGATCAGCAGCAGCCGACTCGGCCACTCCAATTGGCGGCGCAGTGCCCGCAGGTCGATCCGCATCGCGTCGCTGAACAGAAGCAGCACCAGCGCGACCTCGGCGACCCGTTCGGCGCCGGCCGGGTCGATGTCGAGGTCGAACACGTCGGGGAGCGCCAGGCCGGCGGCCACGCCCACCGTCGCGAGAAACAGCGCCGCGGTCACGCCGCGCTTCTGCAGGGGACCCGACAGGGCGCTCCATACCGCGAGGGCGAGCAGGACGACGAGCGCGGCAATCACCCTCCGGACGCTATCGGAAGCCGCGTCGGCGGTCCCGGTGCGCTCGCCGATGTCGGAGGATCGCGCCGATGTCGGAGCATCTCGGCTCGATCATCCGACATCGACCCGATTCTCCGACCTTCGCGGCGGTCGGGATGCGCGGTGCGGTCAGCGGCGGCGCGCGGTGCGGCCGACGCCGGTGCGGCGCAGGGCCTCCCCGATCGCGACGGCTGCAGCGGTCCAGGCGACCGGGCCGACGATGAACATGGCGATGTAGATCACCTGCGCCCACGGCTCGAACCGCGCGAGGTCGGCGACCAGCGCGATGGGAACGGCCAGGACGATCCCGACGATGACGGCCGAGACGAAGTAGCGCCAGCGCTCCCAGCGGCGGTAGCGTCCGATCGCGGCGATGAGTTCCTGGAGTCCGCCGATGAGGATCGCGGTGCCGAGGTAGCGTCCGATCCAGGGGGCCACGAAGGCGCTCGCCACCAACGCCGCCAGCAGGTGGGAGATGAGCGCGACCCACGGCATCCGCAGCAGGACCTGGGCGATCACCCCGGGCAGGACATGGACGCCCAGCACCAGTCCGTACAGCACCGGCACGGCCGCCGACACGACGCCGCTGACCGCCCCTGCGCCGGCCGAGACAACCCCCGTCGCCACCCCGATCGCCGCGCAGGTGAGCAGAACGCTCGTCGAAAGGCGGGATCGGGTGGACACGTGCCCAGCGTAGCCCCGTCCTCTCATCGGTTTCTCACGCAGACCCCGTTCCCTGGGAACGGACTGTGAGTTACGTTTGGGCCCACTGCACGGCAACGGGGCCGTGCAGCCTTCCCTTCCCTTCCCCGTCGGGAGCTCACCACATGAGTCGAAACACCGCGAGAGCGGCAGCGGTCGTCACAGTCGCCGCGCTGCTCACCGGAACCACCACCGCCACCGCCTTCGGCGCCACCGGGTCCGAGGAGGTGAACCCGCCCACCCCGATCGAGTCTCCGACCGGCACCTACATCGTGCTGCTGGAGGAGGATCCCGTCGCGACCTACGACGGCGGCGAATCGGGCCTGCGGGCCACCAAGCCCGCCGACGGCGAGAAACTCGACACGCAGTCCAGCGAGGTCAAGGAATACGCCGGCTTCCTCGAGGAACGCCAGCGGGATGTGGCCGCAGAGACGGGTGTGAACCCCGAGGCGACCTACCAGGTCACCCTCAACGGCTTCAGTGCCAAGATGTCGCCCCAGGAGGCGGCCAAGGTCGCGGGGGCCAAGGGTGTCGTGGGGGTCTACCCCGATGAGATCCGCCACCCCGTCGCCGTGCCCTCCACGGAGTTCCTCGGTCTGGAGGGCTCGGGTGGTGTGTGGGAGTCGCTCGGCGGTGCGGATGCGGCCGGCGAGGGAATCGTGGTCGGCGTGGTCGACACCGGCATCGCTCCGGAACACCCGTCGTTCGCGGGTGAGCCGCTCGGCTCCGTCCCCGGCGACGAGCCGTACCTCGACGGCGACGACGTCGTGTTCGCGAAGGCGAACGGCGACGAGTTCCGCGCGACGCGGGTCACCGGCCAGGACTGGAGCGTGGAGGACTACTCCACCAAACTCATCGGGGCGAAGTACTTCGCCACCGGCGCGGCCAACGCCGGGTTCGACTTCGGGTACGACTACCTGTCACCGCGCGACGGCGACGGCCACGGGTCGCACACCGCGAGCACGGCCGCCGGTGAGGCGGGTGTGTCGGCTTCGGTGGAGGGCATCGACTTCGGGGCCGTCTCGGGCGTCGCACCCGCCGCGAAGGTCGCGTCGTACAAGGCCTGCTACGTCGGACCCGACCCCCTGGTCACCAGCGACGACATCTGCGCGCTGAGCGACCTCCTCGACGCGATCGACACCGCCGTGAACGACGGCGTCGACGTCATCAACTACTCCATCGGCGGCGGCGCGGCCACCACGACGTGGTCGCCCGACGACCAGGTCTTCTTCAACGCCGCGGTCGCCGGGGTGTTCGTCGCCGCCAGCGCCGGCAACTCCGGGCCCGACGCGTCGACCGCCGATCACGCCGCGCCCTGGTACACCACGGTGGCGGCATCCACCATCCCGACCTGGGAGGGGACGGTGTCGCTTCCGAACGGCTTCCTCGAAGCCGGCGCATCGGTGACGGTTCCCTTCGGCGATTCGGTGACCGCCCCCGTCGTCTACGCCGGGGACATCCCGGCGGCCGGCGTCTCGGCCGCCGACGCGGCCCTGTGCTACCTCGACTCGATCGATCCGGCCGCCGCGGCGGGCCACATCGTGGTGTGCGATCGCGGGGTGATCGCGCGCGTCGAGAAATCGCAGACGGTCGCCGAGGCCGGAGGCGTCGGGTCGATCCTCGTGAACGTCACGCCGGGCTCGCTCGACAACGACTTCCATTCGGTGCCGACGGTGCATCTGCCCGACACGACGCGTGAGGCCCTGCTGGACTACGTGCGGAACACCGCCGACGCCGAAGCGACCCTCATCGGGGAGAACACCACCGGCGAGGAGACCCCCGTGCCGCAGATCGCCGGGTTCTCCAGCCGCGGGCCCATGCTCGCCGACGGCAGCGACGTCATCAAGCCCGACGTCGCCGCACCCGGTGTGGCGATCCTCGCCGCGACCGAGAACGGCGCGGGGGAGGACCCGACCTTCGGCATCCTCTCGGGGACCTCGATGGCTGCGCCCCACGTCGCGGGCCTGGCCGCGCTGTACCTGACCGCCAACCCCGGCGCCACGCCCGACGAGGTCAAGTCGGCGATGATGACCACGGCATCCGACACGGTGAACGCCGACGGTTCGGCCACCACCGATCCGTTCGCGCAGGGCGCCGGGCAGGTGGAGCCGACGGACTTCCTCGACCCGGGTGTGCTCTACCTGAACGGCCCGGTCGACTGGGCCGGTTTCGTCGAGGGAACCGGCAACTGGGACTTCGGCGGGATCGATCCGATCGACCCGAGCGACCTCAACCTCGCGTCGCTCGCGATCGGGACGCTGTCGAAGGAGCAGACGGTCACCCGTACGCTCACCGCGACGCGGCCGGGCACGTACACGGTCGAGGCGGCCATCCCCGGTGTCGACGTGTCGGTCTCGCCGGCCACCCTCACCTTCGGCGCCGCCGGCGAGCAGCAGTCGTTCGAGGTGACGATCCGCAACCTCGACGCCCCCGTCGAGCAGTGGGCCACCGGGTCGATGACGTGGACGGGCGAGGACGGCACGACGGCGCGCTCGCCGCTGGCGGTCCGTCCCGTCACCGCCGATGCCCCCGCCGAGGTGTCGGGCACCGGCATCACCGGATCGACCGACGTCACGATCGACGCGGGCGTCTCCGGTGAGCTTCCCCTGAACCTCTCCGGTCTCGCGCCGGTCGAGCTGCTCGCCGATCCGGCCAACCCGGTAGACGGGCACACCGGTGACGAGAACTCCGGCGATGCCGACGGCAACGTGTTCTGGTTCGCCGACGTGGCGGAGGGCACCACGCTCGCGCAGTGGACGCTGGACTCCTCCGATGACGAGGGGAGCGACCTCGACCTGATCGTCTACCGCGTGGTCAGCCGTGAGGACACCCGCTACTACGAGCAGTTCGTGTCGGCGACCGCATCCGCCGACGAACAGGTGAGCCTGATCGCCCCGACGGCCGGGACCTACCTGATCGTCGCGAACATGTACGCCATCACGCAGCCGTTCACGTGGGACCTCACCCAGGCCCTCGTGACCCCCGAGGGTGAGGGAGCGCTCACCGCGACGCCGAACCCGCTGCCGGTGACCAAGGGTGAGGAGGCGACCTACGCGCTGTCCTGGAGCGGCCTTCAGGCCGAGACCTCCTACCTGGGCGTCGTGCGCTACGGAGACTCCGAGGTGCGCACGATCCTGTCGGTGGATTCCGGGGCCGCAGCACCGGAGGCGGTCACGGCGCCGGAGATCACCGGCACGGCGAAGGTCGGACGCATCCTCGAGGTGACGTCGGGCGAGTGGGAGCCGGCGGATGTCGCGCACACCTTCCAGTGGCTGCGCGACGGCACCCCGATCGAGGGGGCGACATCCCCGTCGTACGAGGTGACCCGCGACGACGTCGGCACGACCCTGTCGGTGCGGGTGACGGCCGCCGCGGAGGGCAACGCCAACGCCGGATCGGCCCTCAGCAACGAGGTCTTCGTCAAGGTCGGTACCGACACCGACGTGTCGATGAACCGCTACGTCGGCACCTCCAAGACCAGCTGGGTCGCCACCGTCGAGGTGGAAGCCGACGACGGATCCGTCCCGCAGGGCACCGTGGAGGTGTGGGTCGGCTCGACCAAGCTCACCGGCACCCTCGCCGACGGAGCCGTCCGTTTCGAGCTGCCGGCTCAGAAGAAGGGCATCAAGGTCGTCGTCGCCACCTACACCGGCAGCGACACCCTGGCCCGCTCGGTCGGTCTGACCGGGTTCCTCGTCCTCCGCTGACCCCCACCACGACGCGCCCGGGCCGACGTCCGGGCGCGTCGTCGTTCCCTGGGTCGTCGTGCCCGGGTCGCCAGGAGGGCACACCCGCGGGGATCGTGCGCGACGCGCCGGGCCGCCGGACCTCCCGTCGGCGTGCCGGCGACGATCCCCGCAGCCGTGCACGCCTCGGGGCGAGGTCAGAGGCGGCGTCGGCGTCGGGTGAGGCGCACCTTCGGCAACGGCGGGGCGGGGATGCGCTCGTCGCCGTGCCCGACGACCTCGCCGAAGCGCTCGCCGTGGGCTTCCCACGCCTCACGGGCCTCGACGATCTCCTCGTGGGCGCGGCCCACGAAGTTCCACCACATGACGATTTCGTCCTCGAACGGTGCGCCGCCGATGAGGAAGAGGCGGGCTCCGGATGCGGACGAGAGCGTCACGTGATCGCGCGCCGTGCCGAGATAGAGCATGCGCTTGTCGTCGAGGTCGACCGTGTCGACGTCGCCCGCCGGCCGCACGTCCACGCTCGCGGTCCCGTCGATCGCGATGAGCGCGTGCTCCCAGGCCGGTTCGAGAGGGAGCGCCACGGTGGCCCCGGCCGGGATCTGCAGCTCCGCGCCGACGATCGGGGTGTAGACGGATGCCGGCGACACGACCTCCCCCAGGCGGCCGAGCACGACGGTCGCACGGCCCTCCTCCCCGATCCGCGCGGGCAGGCGGAGGGTGGGGAGGTCCTCGTGGCGTTCGAAGTCCGGCGGGCCGTGACGGCGGGATTCGGGCAGAGCCACCCACAGCTGGAGGGCGTCGAGATCGGTCGCCTCCTCGCCGTCCGAGTACTCCGAGTGTGCGATCCCGGCGCCGCTGGTCATGAGATTCAGTGCGCCGCGGCGGACCATCACGTCGCTGCCGACCGAGTCGCGGTGGCGCACATCGCCGACGAAGGGCCATGTCACCGTCTGCAGTCCGATGTGGGGATGCGGCTCGACGCGCATCCGCGTGCGCTGCGGACCGAACCGGTCCAGAAAGCACCACGCCCCCACCAGCGGGAGCTCCCGCTGCGGGAGGGAGCGGTGCACCGACATCGCACGGACGCCGCCGAGCGGCACCTCGCGCGACTCCAGCATCACTGCGCGGGGCCCGTCGCACTCGGCGGCCTGTTCGGCGACGACCTCGCCCGCGCCATCCACGCGCGTCATGGGCGTCAGTCGTCGGTCGGCGCGCCGTGCGGCCAGTCGACCGACAGGCCCGGCACGGAATTGTCCCGCAGGTATCTGACGACGAAGGGGCACCGCGGCACGATCGTCTCGTCACGCTCCGCGATGTCGCCGAGGGCATCGGCGACGAGGATCGACGCCAGACCACGCCCCGTGAACGCGGGATCGACCTCGGTGTGCACCATTTGGAGGCGCCCGCGGTCGTCGGCCTCCCATCGGGTGAAGCCGGCGAGCACCTCGCCCAGGTGGATCTCGTAACGGGACTCGTCGTCGTTGCGGGTGATGCGCGGGGTCTCGGAGCTGTCGGTCACGGGGATTCCTTCCGTCGCTTCCCCCACGGTACGGGTGTGGTCGAAGATTCCGCGAGGGGTTGCGTCGTCCCCGATCGTGCCGACCGGGGGGCGAGATGGAAGAGTGGGGGCATGTCGTCGCTTCTCGAGCTGGTCCCGGTCGGAGCCGACGAGGACACCGTCTACGACGGCTTCGTGACGTGGGCGGCGGCCAGGGGGATCGAGCTCTACCCGGCGCAAGAGGAAGCGGTCATCGAGTTGGCGGGCGGCTCCCACGTCGTCCTGTCCACACCCACGGGCACGGGCAAGTCGCTGGTCGCGATCGCCGCCCACGCCGCAGCGCTCGCGCGAGGCGGTGTGACGTTCTACACCGCGCCGATCAAAGCGCTCGTGAGCGAGAAGTTCTTCGCGCTCGTGGAGGTCTTCGGCGCCGAGAACGTCGGCATGGTGACGGGAGACTCGTCGGTGAACCCGGACGCGCCGATTATCTGCTGCACCGCGGAGATCCTCGCGAACCTCGCGCTGCGCGAGGGCGCCGACGCCGACATCGACCAGGTCGTGATGGACGAGTTCCACTACTACGGCGACCCGGATCGCGGATGGGCGTGGCAGATCCCGCTGCTGCTCCTGCCGCGCGCACAGTTCCTGCTGATGTCGGCCACGCTCGGCGACGTGACCGACATCGCCGAGGATCTCGAGCGCCGCACAGGCCGCCCGGTGGCGCGCGTGACCGGAGCGGTGAGACCCGTGCCGCTGCACTTCTCCTACGCGAGGGTGCCCGCGCACGAACTCGTCACGACGTTGCTCGACGAGCGCGAGGCCCCGATCTACATCGTGCACTTCTCCCAGGCCGCTGCCGTCGAGCGGGCACAGGCCCTGTCGAGCGTGAAGGTGGTCACCCGTGAGCAGCGGGACGCGATCGCCGACGCGATCGGCGGGTTCCGGTTCACGACCGGGTTCGGCAAGACGCTGTCGCGGTTGGTCCGTGCGGGTATCGGCGTGCACCACGCCGGGATGCTGCCGCGGTACCGGCGCCTCGTGGAAACCCTGGCCCAGCGCGGCCTGCTTCGGGTGATCTGCGGCACCGACACCCTCGGGGTGGGCATCAACGTTCCCATCCGCACGGTGGTGATCACGGCGCTGTCGAAGTTCGACGGCACGAAGATGCGGCAGCTCAGCGCCCGAGAGTTCCATCAGGTCGCCGGTCGCGCCGGACGGGCCGGGTACGACCCGTACGGAAACGTCGTCGTGATGGCCCCGGACTGGGAGATCGAGAACGAGGCCGCGCTGCGCAAGGCGGGAGACGATCCCGCCAAGCGCAAGAAGATCGTGCGGAAGAAGGCGCCGACCGGTGTCGTGAACTGGGGGGAGGGGTCGTTCCAGCGGCTCGTCGACGCCGAGCCCGAACCCCTCACGCCGCACCTGCAGCTCACCGCGGCGATGCTCATCAATGTCATCGGCCGGGGCGGAGACGTCTTCGGCAACGTCCGTTCGCTCGTGTTCGACAACCACGAGACGCGCGCGCGGCGATTCGCCCTGGCCCGCCGGGCGATCGCGATCTTCCGCACTCTGGTCGCGGCGGGCATCGTCCAGATCGACCGGGAGGAGCCGACGGACCCGCGCATCCGCCTTACGGTCGACCTGCAGCCGAACTTCGCGTTGAACCAGCCGCTGTCGCCGTTCGCGCTGGCCGCGATCGACATCCTCGACCCCGACGACGGACCGGGGGCGGCCGGATCGGGGCACTACGCCCTCGATGTGGTCAGCGTCATCGAGGCGACACTCGATGATCCGCGCGCGATCCTGTCGCAGCAGGAGTACAAGGCCCGAGGCGAAGCGGTCGGGGCCATGAAGGCCGAGGGGATCGAGTACGAGGAGCGCATGGAGCTCCTCGAGGAGGTCACCTACCCCAAACCCCTCGCCGACCTGCTCGGCGAGGCGTTCGAGACGTTCGCGTCGAGTCAGCCGTGGGTGCGCGACTTCGAGCTCGCGCCGAAGTCTGTCGTGCGCGACATGTTCGAGCGGGCGCTGTCGTTCGGGGAGTTCGTCTCGCTGTACCAGCTGGGTCGCAGCGAGGGGCTCGTGCTGCGCTACCTCAGCGACGCCTACCGGGCCATCACGCAGACCGTCCCCGCCGATGCCCGCACCGACGCGCTGCTGGATGTCATCGAGTGGCTGGGTGAACTCGTGAGGCAGGTCGACTCGAGCCTCGTGGACGAGTGGGAGGCGCTGGTGAACCCCACCGCGGACCCCGATGTACCCGTGGTGCCCCCGGCGCCGCCGTCGGTGCTGGACAACCGCCGCGCGTTCGTCGTGCTGGTGCGCAACGAACTGTTCCGCCGCGTGCAGCTGGCGGCTCTGCAACGCGACGACGACCTCGTCGAGCTCGATCCCGAGGTCGGCTGGCCCGACGTGCTCGATCGGTACTTCGCCGAGCACGACGAGCTGCTCACCGGTGGTTCGGCGCGCGCCCCCCGGCTCGTCGCAATCGACGAGCAGCCTGCCGAGGGGGTGTGGCGGGTCGAGCAGATCCTCGACGACCCCGCCGGGCACCACGACTGGCGCATCCGCGCCCACGTCGACCTCGCCGCCTCCGAGGAGGCCGGCTCGGCCGTGGTCGTCGTCGATGAGGTCGTGCGCCTCTAGCCGCGCGCCCCGCCTGATCGCGCCGCCCCCCGTGGCGCCGTCGCGGTGTCGGGCCGGTTCATCTGTCACGGGATGCCGGAATGCGCGCCCATTGCGACATCCGGTGACAGGTGAACGCCCCGGGCGCGGGGGTGCGGGGGAGCTCGCGGGCGGAGATCTGCGGGCTGTCCACAGGCGCGGCACGCGTCGGGGGCCGCGACTACCCTGGTCGGGTGAGTGATCCGCAGGCCGACCCGTACGCCGACTGGGATCCCGACGACCTCGCGCCGCCTCCCGACGACGAGTTCGCCCCGCCGCCGGAGGACGAGTGGATGCCGCCGGCTGAGCCCGCCGCCACGGTCGCGTCCTCCGCGCACCGCGACTTCACCGGCGCCGACCCCGCGGCGGTCCTCCACGAGGTCTACGGCTACGACGCGTTCCGCGGCGAGCAGGCCGACATCGTCGCGCACGTGATCGGCGGTGGCGACGCGGTCGTTCTGATGCCCACCGGTGGCGGCAAGAGCGTCTGCTACCAGGTGCCGGCGCTCGTGCGGCCGGGTACGGGCCTGGTGGTGTCTCCGCTCATCGCCCTCATGCACGACCAGGTGGATGCCCTCGTCGCCAACGGTGTGGCCGCGGCGTATCTCAACTCGACCCAGACGCCGGCCGAGCGGGCCGCGGTCGAACAGGCGTATGTGCGCGGCGAGCTCGATCTGCTCTACATCGCCCCCGAGCGCCTGTCGATGGCTCAGACGGGCGCGTTCCTCCAGCGTGGACGGCTCAGCGTGATCGCGATCGACGAGGCACACTGCGTCAGCCAATGGGGCCACGATTTCCGTCCCGACTACCTTGCCCTCGGCGACCTCGACGAGCGCTTCCCCGGAGTGCCTCGCATCGCCCTGACGGCCACCGCGACACGGGCGACCCATCGGGAGCTGACCGAGCGTCTCCACCTGCCGGAGGCCCGCCACTTCGTGGCCAGCTTCGACCGGCCGAACATCCAGTACCGCATCGAGCCCAAGGTCGATCCGCGGCGCCAGCTCGTGTCGTTCATCCGTGCGCAGCCGGAGGGCGCCGCGGGCATCGTCTACGCGCTCAGCCGCAAGTCCGTCGAACAGACCGCCGCATACCTCGCCGGTCAGGGAATCGACGCGCTGCCGTACCACGCCGGCCTCGATGCGTCCGTGCGGGGTGCGAACCAGTCGCGGTTCCTGCGGGAGGACGGCGTCGTGATGGTCGCCACGATCGCCTTCGGGATGGGGATCGACAAGCCGGATGTGCGGTTCGTCGCCCATATCGACCTGCCGAAGTCGGTGGAGGGCTACTACCAGGAGACCGGTCGCGCCGGTCGCGACGGCGACCCCGCTGTCGTGTGGATGGCGTACGGGCTCGGCGACGTCGTGCAGCAGCGCCGCATGATCGACCAGTCGCCCGGCGACCGCACCTACAAGATGCGGCTCGGTCAGCATCTCGACGCGATGCTGGCGCTGTGCGAGACGGTCGCCTGCCGACGGCAGAACCTCCTCGGTTACTTCGGGCAGGAGTCCGACCCCTGCGGCAACTGCGACACCTGCCTGACCCCGCCGGACACGTGGGACGGCCTGGTCGCATCGCAGAAGTTCCTCTCCACCGTGGTGCGACTGCAGCGCGAACGCGGTCAGTCCTTCGGCGCCGGTCACCTCATCGACATCCTGCGGGGGGCATCCACCGACCGCATCCGACAGCAGGGTCACGACCGGTTGGCGACCTACGGCATCGGCGCGGACCTCAGCGACCAGGACTGGCGCAGCGTCGTCCGTCAGCTCCTGGCCCGCGGCATCCTCGTCGCGCGGGGGGAGTACGGCACCCTCGCTCTCGGCGACCCGGCCACGGGGGTGCTGCGGGGAGAGACGCCGGTGCCGTTGCGGCGGGACGTGCTGGGGCGCGGCGGCTCGGGTGGCGGTTCGCGGTCGCGGAAGTCCGCGGCAGCCGACACGCTCGCCGACGGTGACCGCGGACTGTTCGAAGCCCTGCGGTCCTGGCGCGCGGGCGTCGCGCGAGAGATCGGCAAACCGGCGTACGTCGTCTTCACCGATGCGACCCTCCGGGCCCTCGCCGAGCACCGCCCCGGCAGCATGGCCGATCTCGATGGGATCACCGGGATCGGGGCCGCGAAACGCGAGGCCTACGGAGAAGCGGTGCTGGAGGTCGTCGCGGCGGAGGGATAGCTCGCGACCGGCCGGAGGCGGGTGCCGCGCGGCTGTGGAGCGGGCACAATCCACCCGGGCGGAGCAAGCGGGGTGCTTTGTGGCGAAGGCGCAAGAGGTTTGCCGCATGGTTGTGGGACACCTACTGTCGAGAGAGTTCGCATCTCACACGCGGACCCATCCCTCCGACGCCGAAAGGTGATGACATGGCAGACGTTGCCGTCCGTTCGTCCACGCCCTCCGCTGACAAGCGCACACCCGAGGGCGGCGCGCCCACCGCGCCCCACACGGCCGCCGAAGCACACGAGGCGCGCATCGATCGGGATGCCGTGACCGCCGCGCTCCTGGGGACCTGGCGTGAGACGCGGCTCGAGGCCCGTGAGCTGATCAAGGACCCGATCTTCTGGCAGCAGCCGGGCCAGCCGGTGGCCGAGCACCGAGCGCGCGTGCTCGAGCAGCTGCACCTGCTCGTCGACAACAACGGTTCGCGGCGCGCCTTCCCGGCCGAGTACGGCGGCCTCGACGACAACGGCGCGAACCTCGCGGGATTCGAGGAACTCGTCCTCGCCGACCCGAGCCTGCAGATCAAGTCGGGTGTGCAGTGGGGGCTCTTCGGATCCGCCGTGTACCAGCTGGGCACCAAGAAGCACCACGACAAGTGGCTGCGCGACATCATCACCCTCGACCTCCCCGGCGCGTTCGCGATGACCGAGACGGGGCACGGATCCGATGTCGCCGCGATCGGCACCACCGCCACGTACGACCCCGAGACGGAGGAGTTCGTGCTGCACACCCCGTTCCGGGGGGCATGGAAGGACTACCTCGGCAACGCGGCGTTGCACGGCAAGGCCGCGACCGTGTTCGCCCAGCTCATCACGGGCGGGGTCAACTACGGCGTGCACTGCTTCTTCGTGCCGCTGCGCGACGACGACGGCGCCTTCCTCCCGGGTATCGGCGGCGAGGATGACGGTGTCAAGGGGGGCCTGAACGGCATCGACAACGGTCGGCTGCACTTCGACCACGTGCGCGTTCCCCGCGAGAACCTCCTCAACCGCTACGGCGACGTCGCGGCCGACGGGACGTACACCTCCGAGATCGACAGCCCCGGACGCCGGTTCTTCACGATGCTCGGCGCCCTCGTGCAGGGCCGGGTGTCGCTGGACGGGGCCGCCACCACCGCCACGGCACTCGCGCTCGACATCGCGATCACCTACGCCAACCAGCGCCGCCAGTTCGATTCCGGCGCCGGCACCGACGAGGTCGTGCTGCTCGACTACGCCAAGCATCAGCGCCGACTCCTCCCGCGCCTGGCACAGGTCTACGCGCAGTTCTTCTCGCACGACGAGCTTCTGAAGAAGTTCGACGGCGTCTTCTCCGGCCGCACCGACACGCCCGATGAGCGGGAGGACCTGGAGACCCTTGCGGCGGCGCTGAAGCCGCTGTCGACGTGGAACGCGCTGGACACCATCCAGGAATGCCGCGAGGCGTGCGGCGGTCAGGGCTTCCTCGCCGAGAACCGCATGGTGAACCTGCATCAGGACCTCGACGTGTACGTCACCTTCGAGGGTGACAACAACGTACTCCTCCAGCTGGTCGGCAAGCGTCTGCTCGGGGACTTCGCCAAGCAGTTCAAGGGAGCGGATGCCGCGACCCTCGCACGCTTCGCCGTCGGACAGACCGCGGGCAAGGTCTTCCACGGCGCCGGGCTCCGCCAGCTCGGGCAGGCCGTCACCGACCTCGGCTCGACCGCCCGGTCGGTCGAGCTCGGGCTGCGCGGCGATCACCAGCACGAGCTGCTGGCCGACCGCGTGCAGCAGATGGTCTCCGACATCGCCGGACGCCTGCGCCCCGCATCCAAGCTTCCCGCCGACGAAGCCGCCGCGCTGTTCAACGAGAACCAGGCGCAGCTGATCGAGGCGGCACGCGCTCACGGGGAGCTGCTGCAGTGGGAGGCCTTCACCGACGCGGTGAACAAGACCACCGATGGGGGCACCAAGCAGGTGCTCACGTGGCTGCGCGACCTGTTCGGGCTGTCGCTGCTGGAGCGCCACCTCGCGTGGTATCTCATCAACGGTCGACTGTCGACGCAGCGCGCCGGAGCGGTCTCGCGGTACATCGACCGGCTCTCCGCGCGCCTGCGCCCGCACGCCCAGGACCTCGTGGACGCGTTCGGATTCGCCCCCGAGCACGTCCGCGCACCCATCGCGTCGGGCGCCGAGCAGGAACGCCAGGACGAGGCCGCCGCGTACTTCGCCGCGCAGCGCGAGTCCGGCGAGGCCCCCGTCTCCGAGAAGTCCCTCCAGAAGAAGTAACATCCCACCGCCGAGACCACCTCGTCGCGCCGAACCCACCCCTTCCCGGCGCCGCAAGGGCATGGTCTCGGCGGAGAGGGGTGGTTTCGGCGGGGATGTCGTCGCATCCCCGGGGGATACTGGGGGCGTGGGGGAGAGTCTGCGTACCGGCGAGGACGGTGTCGCCCGGTGCGGCTGGGTCGGTGACGACGCGGAGTACCGGCGCTACCACGACGAGGAGTGGGGTCGGCCGCTCCACGGCGACCGGGCCCTGTTCGAGAAGCTGAGTCTCGAGGGATTCCAGGCCGGCCTGTCGTGGCTGACGATCCTGCGAAAGCGTCCCCGCTTTCGCGAGGTCTTCGCCGGCTTCGACCCCGCCGTGGTCGCGGCGTTCGGCGGCGACGATGTCGAACGCCTCCTCGGCGACACCGGCATCATCCGCAATCGCGCGAAGATCCTCGCCACCATCTCCAACGCCGCGATCGTGCGCGACATGCATCGAGGCGAGCTGGATGCGCTGATGTGGTCGTTCGCCCCGGCTCCCTCGCCGCGCCCGCGCGCGTTCGACGAGGTGCCGGCGACCACGCCCGCGTCCGAGGCGCTGAGCCGGGAGCTGCGCCGACGCGGCTTCCGTTTCGTCGGCCCGACGACGATGTATGCGCTGATGCAGTCGGCGGGCATGGTCGATGACCACATCGAAGGGTGTTTCCTCGCGGTGTGATCGACCCTGCCGGCGACGGGCGCGATGGGTCACACTGAACAGTGACCGTGGAGGAGCCCGCATGACCGAGTCCGACGTGCACATCGCCGACACCCATGACGTGATCCGCGTCGTCGGCGCCCGGGAGAACAACCTCAAAGGCGTTTCGGTGGAGATCCCGAAGCGGCGCCTGAGCGTGTTCACCGGGGTGAGCGGGTCGGGCAAGTCATCGCTCGTGTTCGCCACGATCGCGAACGAGTCGCAGCGCCTCATCAACGAGACCTATCCGACCTTCGTGCAGCAGTTCATGGGGCAGCTGAACCGCCCCGAGGTCGACGCGCTCGAGAACGTCAGCCCGGCGATCATCGTCGACCAGGAGCGCATGGGAGCCAACTCCCGCTCCACCGTCGGGACGGCCACGGACGTCCACGCCATGCTGCGTCTGCTCTTCAGCCGCATCGGATCACCGCATGTCGGTTCGCCGCAGGCGTTCTCCTTCAACGTCCCCTCGGTCTCCGGGGCGGGCGCGGTCACCATTCAGGTCGGCACGGAAAAGGGGAAGAAGGAGCGTCGGTCGTTCGAGATCACCGGTGGCATGTGCCCGACGTGCGAGGGACTCGGCGAGGTGAGCGACATCGCCCTCGACGCGCTGTTCGACGCGGACAAGTCCCTCCGGGACGGCGCCATCACCGTTCCCGGGTACACCGCCGACGGGTGGATGGTGAAGGCATTCATCGAGTCGGGATTCGTCGACCCGGCCAAGCCGATCCGCGACTACACCGACACCGAGCGGCACGATTTCCTCTACAAGGAGCCGACCAAGGTGAAGGTCGGCGGGATCAACCTCACCTACGAGGGGTTGGTGCCGAAGATCACCAAGTCGATGCTGCAGAAGGATCGGGATGCCCTGCAGCCGCACGTGCGGGCGTTCGTGGAGCGGGCGGTCGCCTTCGCCCCGTGCCCGGCGTGCGAGGGGACCCGACTGAACGACGGCGCGCGGTCCTCACGCATCGGCGGTGTGAACATCGCGGATGTCGCCGCGATGCAGATCACCGACCTCGCGGAGTGGTTGCGCACGATCGAGGACCCCTCGGTGGCGCCGCTGCTTGCGGGACTCCGCCAGACCGTCGATTCCTTCGTCGACATCGGCCTGGGCTACCTCTCCCTGGATCGGTCCTCCGGGACCCTCTCGGGCGGCGAAGCCCAGCGGACGAAGATGATCCGCCACCTCGGTTCGTCCCTCACCGACATCACCTATGTCTTCGACGAACCCACGGCGGGACTGCACCCGCACGACATCGAACGCACGAACCGCCTGCTGCGGCGGTTGCGTGACAAGGGCAACACGGTGCTCGTGGTCGAGCACAAGCCCGAGGTCATCCAGATCGCCGACCACGTCGTGGACCTCGGCCCCGGGGCAGGCCGTGCGGGCGGGGAGGTGCAGTACACCGGCGACGTCGCGGGCCTCCGTGCCTCGGGCACGTTGACCGGGCGCCACCTGGATCACCGTGCGACGCTGAGGAAGGCCCCGAGACCGGCGACCGGCGCGCTCGAGATCCGCGGTGCCGCGCAGCACAACCTGCGCGGTGTCGACGTCGACATCCCGCTCGGGGTGCTCACCGTCGTGACCGGGGTGGCCGGTTCCGGCAAATCCTCGTTGATCCACGGGAACCTCCCCGCGTTCGACGACGTCGTCGTCGTCGATCAATCGCCGATCAAGGGATCGCGCCGCAGCAGCCCCGCGACCTACACCGGCATCCTCGACGCCATCCGCTCGGCGTTCGCCAAGGCCAACGGGGTCAAGCCGTCGCTGTTCAGCGCCAACTCCGCCGGTGGGTGCATCGCGTGCAAGGGCCTCGGCGTCATCATCACCGACCTCGGATTCACGCAGAGTGTCGAGACCCGATGCGAACTGTGCGATGGCAGCGGGTTCGGCGACGAGGTACTGCAGTACACCCTCGACGGTCGCAACATCCACGAGGTGCTGTCGATGTCGGCGGCCGAGGCGGCGGCGTTCTTCACGAAGGGGACCGCGCACGCCACGCTCGCGCGCATGATCGACGTCGGACTCGGCTACATCACCCTCGGGCAGGCGCTGAACACCCTCTCGGGCGGCGAGCGTCAGCGGTTGAAGCTGGCGATCTCGATGGCGAAGAAGGGGGCCGTCTACGTGCTCGATGAGCCGACGACGGGACTTCATCTCGCCGACGTGGACACCTTGCTGGCTCTCCTGGACCGCCTCGTCGACGGCGGTGACACCGTCGTGGTGATCGAACACCATCAAGCGGTCATGGCGCACGCCGACTGGATCATCGACCTGGGCCCGGGTGCAGGGCACGACGGAGGCCGCATCGTCTTCGAGGGGACGCCGGCTGATCTCGTGACCTCGGCCGACACTCTCACCGCGCAGCACCTGCGTGCATACGTGGGCTCGTAGAACCGGTCAGCGGCCCGGCGCGAACAGATGCCGGCCGCCGTGGCTGAGCACCTTCACGACCACGCCGCGGCGGCGGAGCTCCGCGACCGTCCGGGTCTCCTCATCGATGTCGCGCCCCAGAGCGTGGACGTTCGCCACGACCAGGACGTCGCCGCGCGTGAGGGTGCCGAACAGCCGCACCAGTCGTTGCTCCCAGGACTCGAGGGTCTCGGGCGCCGGGTGGCGGAACCCCTCGATCGGCACACCGAAACGGGTCAGTTCGTCGCGCTGCTGAACCACCGAGGGCATGTCGTCGCGGGAGATCACCAGACCGACCAGCTTCGAACCCATCGGCCGGGCCTGCCACCAGTCCCGATCGTGCTGCAGCTCGGTGAAGCACTTCGGGCACTCCGCGGCGGTGTGCGGAAGGTGGAGGGGGGCGGTTTCGGGCTCCGGGCCGGTTGCATCGCCGCCCACGGTGTGCGACAGACCGGTCATCGGTGCGTCGGCGATCTCGCTCATGCCCTGCTCCCTCACGCCTTCGCGGAGTGCGCGGCGTCCACCGACATTCTCTCCGAAAACGGAGGCGAATGCGCGCCCTCAGTTCTCCTCGTCGTCGAGTCGAAGCTCGAGGCCCAACTGATCGGCATCGAGTTGTGCGAGGGCGTGGCGCAACGCCGCGGTGCTGAATCGTCCGGAACGTGACACCTCTTCGAGGCGGTCCCGCATGACGCGGATGAGGGCGAGCCGGAGCTCGAGTCGGTCGACCACCCGCGCCCCTCCGTCGTCGGGGGGCTCGGTCAGTCGCGGGCCGACGTCGGTGAGGAACGCGTCATCGAAAGGGGAGCCGTCGCGCCGGGACACGCGTGCGTCGGCGACCGCCCCGGAGGCGGCCTCGCGCAGCTCGTCGTCGAGGGCGTCCTGCTCGGATCCGATCACCTGTTCGGGAACCCGGGGCATTCGGAGCAGCCTCACGACGCCCGGCAGGGTGAGGCCCTGCAGCATGAGACTGCCGACGGCCACGAGGAAGGCGACGAAGACCACGAGGGATCGCTCGTCGGTCTCGCGGGGAAGGGTCTGCGCCGCCGCGAGCGTGACGACGCCGCGCATCCCGGCCCAGACGATCACGGCGCCGTGCTTGCCGCCGAGCGGCGACGCGGAGTAGTAGTCGAGGTCGGCGTAGGCGCGGCTGAGTCTCGCGCGGATTCGCCCCAGGCGGCGCGTGCGGTGCGGGGCGGTGACGCTCGGGGCGCCGCGCTCCGGGGGGTGGATGAGGTCGATGCGGGCGGTGATCGCGTCGAGCCGTTCGCGTTGCAGGCGCCGGGCGCGGGTGCTCTGGAAGGCGATGAGGAGGCCGACGTACACGGCCCGCACCGCCAGGACGATCACGAGCGCGGCCGCCGCCAGCGCGGCCGCGTGGCCGAGACCGTCGCCGGCGTTGTCGAGGAGCAGATCCTTCAGCTCCAGCCCCATCAGGAGGAAGACCGCTCCCTCGAGCATCAGCTCGACGGTGCGCCAGTTCAGCTCATCGGACAACCGCTGCTCCGGTGTGAAGTGACGCGCGGCGCCCTGGCCGGTCACGATTCCCGCCACGACCGCCGCGACCAGTCCCGAGCCGCCGAGCTGTTCGGTGGGCAGGTAGGCGAGGAAGGGCACCGTGAATCCGACGGCTGTGTTCGCCGCCGAGTGCGAGATGAAGGAGCGCACGCGCAGATTGATCCACCCGATGAGGGCGCCCACCGCCATGGCGACGACGACGCCCCATCCGAAGGACAGGAAGAACTCGCCGACGTGGAACGAGCCGATGCCGGCGGCGGCGATCGCGGTGCGCAGCAGGACGAGCGAGGTGGCGTCGTTGAGCATGCTCTCGCCCTCGAGGAGGGTCACCACTCGACGCGAGATCCCCAGGCGCTTGGCGATCGAGGTCGCGACCGCGTCCGTGGGGCTGAGGATCGCCCCGAGCGCCAGGGCGAGGGGGAAACCGAGGCCGGGGATGGCCCACAGGAAGAACACGGCCAGGACGAGTGAGCTGACGAGGACCAGGAGGACGGAGAGACCGGCGATCGGGCGCAGATCGCGTCGGAATTCGATCGCCGGGAGGGAGACGGCTGCCGAGTACAGCAGCGGAGGG
Source organism: Microbacterium xanthum (assembly GCF_034531355.1). Classification (NCBI taxonomy): domain Bacteria; kingdom Bacillati; phylum Actinomycetota; class Actinomycetes; order Micrococcales; family Microbacteriaceae; genus Microbacterium; species Microbacterium xanthum. The sequence continues at coordinate 668,828 of NZ_JAWHUE010000001.1, read as the reverse complement.
AGCACCCCGACCAGGATGATCTCCGGGTCGACCTCGATGGGGGGCACGAACGGCAGCAGGCTCACACCGAGTCCCACGGCCACGAGCAGAAGCGGACCCGCGATGCGCACCTTCGGGGCCACCGTCGTGGCCGCGGCGATCACGACGATCGCCCCCACCGCGATCACGAGGGCCTCGACACCGCTCATCGGCGCCACCGCCGCCGCCCGCCCGTCGTGCCCGTCACGCCCATGCTGGGAGCCTATTCGTCCCGCCGAGAGCCCGCCGCACCGCAGGAATGCGCGGTTCACGCCACCTCAGGCGCTACCTTGTCGGCATGGCGTTCGACAAAAGCCCCGGTCGTCGGGGCGAAGAGGGACCTGCGGGAGGCGCTGTCGCCCTCGCAGAGAGCAGGGAGTCGACCGTGAGCGGACCGCTCGATGACATCCTCTATCCCGAGATCGAGCCCTATATGACCGGCGAGCTGATCGCCGGCGAGGGCAATCGTCTCCACTACGAGCAGAGCGGAAACCCCGCGGGTAAGCCCGTCGTCTTCCTGCACGGCGGTCCGGGGTCCGGTACCGCGGCGTGGCATCGCCGCTTCTTCGACCCCGAGCAGTACCGCATCATCCTGCTCGATCAGCGCGGCTGCGGCCGCTCCACGCCGCACGCCGCCGATATCGAGGGCGAGCTGCGGCACAACACGACCTGGCACCTGGTCGCCGACCTCGAGCTGCTGCGACGGAACCTCGCGATCGAGAAGTGGATGGTCTTCGGCGGCTCTTGGGGAAGCGCCTTGGCGCTCGCCTACGCCGAGACCCACCCCTCGTCGGTGTCGGAGCTCGTCCTCCGCGGCATCTTCACCCTGCGCGCCCACGAGCTCGAGTGGTTCTACGAGGGCGGTGCGTCGGCGATCTTCCCCGACAGGTGGGAACACTTCCTCGGCCCCATTCCGGTGCTCGAACGCGGTCGGATGATCGAGGCGTACCACCGGCGCCTGATCGACCCCGACCCGGCCGTGCACGTGCCGGCGGCCGTGGCCTGGACGCGGTGGGAAGCATCCACGCTCACGCTGCGGCCCGATGACGGCCTCGTGGAGGCGATGACGGATCCGCGCGCGGCGACGGCGTTCGCGCGGATCGAGAATCACTACTTCCTGCACCGCGGCTTCTTCGATGAGGGGCAGCTGATCGCGAACGTCGGCGCGATCCGGGACATCCCCGCCGTGATCGTGCAGGGGCGCTACGACGTGTGCACGCCGCCGATGACGGCGTGGGACCTGCATCGCGCGTGGCCCGAAGCGGAGCTGGTGATGGTTCCGGACGCGGGGCATGCCGCCTCGGAGCCCGGGATCGCCCGCGCACTGCGCGTCGCGACGGATCGTTTCGTCGCGACGCGCTGACCCGCTCGTCAGGCGCGGAACGCGTTCAGCATCGTCGGGATCAGACGCAGGATGCCGCCCCCGGCGCGAAAGCGGGTCAGGCCGGCGCTCACCGTCGCGCCGGTGCGCGCGGTGACGAACCACGGCGGCTTGGGCAGCAGCGAGAAGGCGCCGCGAGATCGCGGCCGCAGGGCTGACAGCGACCGAGGGAACGGGCGGAACGGCCCGCGCACGACCGCTCGGTCGATGCGTGCGAGGAGGAAGGCGTTGTGCACGACGCCGAGGCCGCTCGGCGCGTGCTCCAGCGTGCCGCCCGGATACGCGCCCCAGGGGAGGGCGGGGGTGAGGAACCCGACGGCAGTCCAGGTGTTGACGGCGATGGTGCCGTAGTGGAGGCGCTCCAGCGCGCGCTCGAAGTCGTCGCCGAGCCTGGTCTGCTCGACCGGATCGATGAGGATGTTCGCGCCGAGGGTTCCGGTGAGTCGCTCGTTCGCGTAGGCGATCGCGGCGTCGAGGAAGACCTGCCCGACACCGGGGAGCGCGGTCACACCGAGCACCGGGGCGAACTGCTCCTGGATCTCCATCGCGTCGTCGGCGCCGCACGCGAACTCCACCACGCCGCGTCGACCGCCGTCGCTCCAGGTCGCATCCGGCCGGGAGTCGCGTAGCGTCGCGAGCCGCTCCTCGGAGCGCGGGTACCAGACCTTGCGTGACGGCGTCCCGGCCATTGCGCGGCGCACGTGGTCGAGGAACGCCTCTCGCTGCGGCCAGTCCTCGCTGAGCACGAGGACCTGCGCGGCGACGCAGTTGTGACCGGCGTTCTGCAGACGCATGGTGGCCACGTACTCGGCCTGATAGGCGAGGTCGGCCTCGGACCACTCGCCGGGGACGACGATGATCGGCGACACTCCGCCGAGTTCGGCGGTGATGGGCGTCTGCAGCAGCGGATTCCCGTCAGCCCGCCGCGCCGCCGCGTCGTCCCCGACACCCCAGACGATCGCGTCGAAGGTGTCCACCGAGCCCGTGATGTGCACATGGTCCACCGACTCATGTCGCGTGAGGTAGGCGCCGATCTCGCCGCCGCCGCGCACGATCCGCAGCAGGCCGAGCTCGATCAGCGGAGCGAGGGCCTGCTCGAACACGGGCACGAGTGCATCCTGCGTCGGGTTGACCTTGAGGAGGCACACGCGATTGAACGCGAACAGCTCGTAGAGCACGTCTGCGACGGGGATCGAGGTCACGTTGCCGGCGCCGAGCACGAGACCGACGCCGCCCGAGACGCCGGGGGTCCGTTGCCCCAACCCCGCAGCCGCCCGGGCCCGCGCCGGGGTGACGTCCCCGTCGAACCAGACCTCTCCGGTGAATCCGGAGACGATGATCCGGTCGGAGAGGTCGCCCGGGAAGACTCTTGCGCGCAGACGTCCGCTGGGCGTCTGGTCGAGCGGTACGCCATCGAGGGGGTTGCCGCCGGCGGCGAGTGTGCGAACCGTGCGGGCCAGCCACTCGGTCGACACGAGCGTCATGTAGGGGCCGGTGAACCACTCTTCGCCGCGGAGGGGATGATCTGGCCCCAGACCTTTCGACGTGGCTGCCGCGTCGGCCCACTCGTCCATCACGGCCGCCGTGCTCGCGTGGATCCGCTCGAGCAGCGTGGCCCGCTGCTCGAGCGACAGCCGGGTCCAGAGTGTCGCCCCGCGTCGAAGCGCCGCGATCTCGGCGTCGAGCGCCTCGCGGGAGTCGGCGGCCAGGTCGGGCAAGGCAGTGGTCACGAGGATCCTTCCGAGGGCAGGCGGTCGGGTGAGAGGCGCGCGAGTGCGTCGCGGACGGCGAGGAGTCCGCGCAGCGTCTCGGCGAACGACGTCGACAGGGGTGCCAGTCCGATCCGGAGCCCGCCGGGGTCACGGTAATCGGGGATCACATCCTGCTTCCAGAGCGCGGCGTTCACCTCGCGCATGAGCGGGTGTCGGAAGGTGACATGTCCGCCTCGATTCGCGGGGTCGGCAGGCGAGGCGAGGCGCACGCCGAGCGGGGCGAGCTCTTCTTCGAAGACCTCGATCGCGAAGGTCGTGAGCTCGACGGACTTCTCCCGGACGGCGGGCATGCCCACGTCGTGGAGAAGCGCGAGCGAGTCCTGCATCGCGAGCATCCCGAGCACCGGAGGCGTTCCGGAGAGGAACCGGCGCATCCCGGCGGCGGGCCGGAAGTCGGGAGCCATCGCGAAGACGTCGGCGGCGCCCATCCATCCTCGAAGGGGCGGGGTGAGGGCCGCCTGGTGGCGGTGGGCGACATACGCGAAGGCCGGGGAGCCGGGACCGCCGCCGAGGTACTTGTAGGTGCACCCGACGGCCATGTCGAGCGCCCACGCGTCCGCGTGGATCGGGACGGACCCCACGGAATGGGAGAGATCCCACACCGTGAAGGCGCCCGCCGCGTGGGCGAGCTCGGTGATCGCTTCCGCGTCCACGAGGTGCCCTGAGTTGTAGGCGACATGGCTGACCACCACGACCGCCGTCTCGGGGCCGACGGCCGCGGCCAGGCGTTCCGTCGTGACCCCGGTGTCATCGTCCACCTCGACCCAGCGGACGCGCCCGCCGCGCTCGGCGGCGATGCCTTCGACGACGTAGCGGTCGGTGGGGAACTCGTTGCGGCCGATGACGATCTCGGCCCGTGTCGGGTCGCGGGTGATCTGCGCGTCGAAGGCGGCGCGGACCAGCTTGTACAACAGCACCGTGGTGGAGTCGGCGACGACCGTCTGACCGGGCGCCGCATCGAGCGCGACACGTCCGATGTCGTCGCCGATCGCGAAGGGAAGGTCCATCCACGATTCGTCCCAGCCGCGGATCAGACGGCCGCCCCACTCGTCGCGGGCGAAGCGTTCGAGCCGGCCGACGGTCGCCTTGAGGGGGCGCCCCAGGGAATTGCCGTCGAAATAGACCAGGGGAGAATCGGCGCCGACGAACAACGTGCGGCGGGAGCGCAGGGGATCGGCTGCGTCGAGGGCTTCGGCGGTGGCGTGGAGGTCAGGGTTCATCGCGGGTGACCTCCTCCCGGGGGACGGTCGAGGCGGTCGCAAACCACGCGCCGAGCTCCCGATCGTCTGCGGGTGGCCGCCCCGGGACGAACGTGCAGACGCCGGGGACCGGATCCTGGAACGGCCACGGATCGGACAGCGCGGTCACGATCGCCGCCGCGTCCAGCCCCGCCGCCACCAGGCCCGACACCTCCCGGGGGTGGATGCCGGCCGGCAGATCGCCGTTCCCGAGGTCGGTGCCGTAGAGGACCCGGCCGCCGGTGGTGTGGAATGCGGCGAGATTCTCGCGCGCCGTCCGCGCGCGCTGCGCGTCATCGCGGTGGATGTCCAGGGTCGAGATCCATATCTGTCCCCCCGCGACCGCCCGGTCGATCGCACCGAGAGAGACCGTTTCGGTGAACGGCGCGTGGGCAAGAGCATCGACACCGGCCTGGAGGGCCGCGTCGAACATTCCCGCCCCCTGGACGTGGGCGACCACCGGGACGCCGCGGTCATGGGCGTGCGCGACGATCGCCGCGACGAGATCCGGTGTGAGCACGGGCCCCGCGTCGGCGTTGAGGGCGACCTTGATCACGCGGGCTCCGCAGTCGATCTGCTCGTCGACCGCGGTGCCGGCGCCGCCGGGTACCCCGGGATGGCGGGATGGGTTGGTCACCGTCCGGATCACCGCCTCGGATGCCCACGCGCGGCCTGCGGGGTACCCCCGGAGCGCCGTGAGGAAGGCTCCGGCGTAGCCGGGTCGCGGCACGGCGTGCTCCGCGCGGCGGGCGAGAGCGAAGGGATCGCCCCCGAGATCGAGGATCCCCGCCACGCCGCGCGCGGCGAGGGCGTGCTCATCGAAGAGGTGCAGATGCACGTGGTGGTCGGTGAAGGCCGGAAGCACCACGCCGCGCTCGCCCGTCAGGGCGAGGTGTCCGACATCCGCCTGTCGGCCGAAACGTCGCGAGACGACCGCCGGGTCGAGGTTCGTCATGACCGTCTCCCTTCGGCTTCAGGCTACGCCTCGCCGCCGGGGCCGGGTCGATCGGTGGAGTAGTCAAGAAGTAACTAGTGTTTGCCTAATACATTCAATATTGACTAGTCTGATGCCGAAGCCATCAATGATGAAAGGCGAAAGCACTGATGATGATGATGTCAGCAAAGCGACGCGGTGCGACGCTGGTCGGTGTCGCGCTGGGAGCGATGATCATGAGCGGGTGCGCCGGTTCGGCCACATCCGACGTCCCTGAAGACAGCCTCCTCGACCCCGCGGACTGCGAGCGCAACGCCGCCACCCCCATCACCTACATCTCGGGCTACGGCTACTCCGCCAGCGCAGGTCAGCTCGACGTGTTCATGGCCGAGGAGCTCGGCTACTTCGACGACCTGTGTCTGAACGTCGAGATCAACGCCTCGGGGGCGAACGGACAGCAGTTGGTCTCCTCCGGGAAGGCGCAGTTCACCGAGCTCGGGTCGGCCGAAGATGTGCTGATGGCCGCCGCAAACAGCGAGAACATCACCGCAATCGCGACCTTCGGCACCACCTCGCCGTTCTGCATCTTCGCCAACAAAGACATCGAATCTCTCACCGACCTCGAGGGCGGCAGCCTCGGCTATTTCATCAACCTCACTCCGGTCGCCGCCGCGATGCTCGACGAGGCCGGTGCCGACATCGACCAGATCGACCTGATCAAGATGACCAACTACGACCCCACCGTCGTGCTGCGCGGCCAGGTCGATGCGATCGTCGGCTACGCCTCGAATCAATGCGAGACCCTTCGGGCAATGGGGGAGGAGTTCTCCGAGTTCGTGCCGGCCGACTTCGGGCTGAGCGGCACGTACAACGTCATGGAGGTCAACACGGAGTTCTACGAGCAGAACCCCGAGGTCGTCGCCGACTTCATGCGCGCCGACCTGAAGGCACTCGAGTACTGCCTCGAGAACGAAGCCGACTGCGTCGAGCGCATCAGCGCCCTCGCCGAGGAGGCCGGTCAGGGCGAGGCGTTCCCGCTGGAGCAGCAGGAACGCACCTGGCGGGTCGAATCCCAGTGGGTGCGCGACAGCGAAGCCGGTGCCCCGGGTGTGCAGACCGAGCAGGTATGGCAAGACGCCTCTGACATCGTTATCGAGTACGGAAACGTCAAGGACATCCCTCCGGTGAACGACGTCATCGACGTCGACCTCGTCGCGGGACTCTACGAGGACGGCGTGCTCGTGTGGCCCGGAGACGGCCAGTGAGCCTCGGCCACGAGGTAGAGATCACCGGCATCCGGAAGACTTTCGGACGCGGCGACGCGACCATGGTCGCCCTCGACGATGTCAGCCTGACCGTCGAGCCCGGTGAGTTCGTCTCGGTGATCGGGCCGAGCGGATGCGGGAAGTCGACCCTGCTGAAGGTCGTCGCCGGCCTCTACGACGCCGACGGTGGTTCGGTGTCGATCGGCGGGCAGAGCGTCAAGGCGGCGACCCGCAAGAAGCTCGTCGGTCTCGTGCCGCAGGCGCCGGCGCTGCTGCCGTGGAAGTCGGTGCGCGACAACGTGCGCCTGCCTCTGACGATCAACCCACGGGCCAACGCCGGCCGCAGCCTGCGCGACCCCGATGACCTGCTGACCTCCTTCGGGCTGGGGCATGCGCTGGAGAAGTTCCCCAAGCAGCTCTCCGGCGGTATGCAGCAGCGCGTCGCGATCGCACGGGCCTTCTCGTTCGACCCTGACATCCTGCTGATGGACGAGCCGTTCTCCGCGTTGGATGAGATCAACCGCGATCAGCAGCGGCTGGGGCTGCTGGACTTCTGGCAGTCGCATCGCAAGTCGGTGATGTTCGTCACCCACTCGGTACCGGAGGCGATCGTGCTCTCGGACCGCATCGTGCTCATGGCGGCGCATCCGGGCCGCATCGCGGAGATCATCCCCGTGGACCTTCCGCGCCCCCGGACCGAGGACGCCTACGCCAGCGACGCATTCCGCGACCTGGAGGGCTATGTGCGCAGACGACTGCGCGCCGTGATGGAGGAGGCGACGCATGTCCGCTGAATCGACCGAGATGACCGCCACCCGCACGATGGCCGCCCAGACGGCACCGCGTCGGAGGTCGGGTGCGTCTCGCACCGCGTGGATGCACCCGCGTGTGTGGGCACCGACGGCGATCGTGTTCGTGATCGTCGGGCTGCTGTGGCAGCTGGTCGCCTTCACGAACCCCTACGTCCTGCCGACCCTGGGTGAGGTGATCGCGAGCCTGCTCGAAGAGCCCGGGATGTACTGGCTGAACTTCCTCATCACGCTGCAGGAAGTCGCCGTCGGTGCGGGCTCGGCGATCGTGCTCGGGTTCCTCATCGCCGTGATCATGAGCGAGTTCGAGATCGTCGAGCGTGCGGTCATGCCGCTGATCGTGCTCGTGATGGTGACCCCCGTGATCGCGATCGCCCCGGCGCTGGTCGTCGCGTTCGGGTTCGGCATGCTGCCGAAGTACATCATCACGGGCATCGTCGTCTTCTTCCCGGTGCTGGTGAACTCTCTCGCCGGGCTGCGGGACGTCGACCCCCGCGCCCTCGACGTCTTCAAGACGCTGTCGGCGAGCCGGTGGGAGATCTTCCGAGACCTGCGGTTCCCCGGGAGCATGCCGTACTTCTTCGCCGGTCTTCGCATCAGTCTGCCGCTCGCAGTCGTGGGTGCCGCGGTCGCCGAGTTCGTGGCCGCCGGGACCGCGGCCGGGCTCGGATCGCTCGTGACGACGTCGGCGGCGCAGGCGAACCTCGCCGTGACGTGGGCGGCGATCTTCATGCTCTGTCTGATGGGGATCCTCCTCATCATGCTCCTCGCGGCGGTCCGCCGCCGCGTCCTGTGGTGGAGCGAAAAGGACGTCTCGGCTCGCTGAGCCAGGGCGAGAAAGGAACACCTCATGAAAAAGCTGCACTTCGGTCTGTTCGAGAATGCCCAAGCCAACGACACCGGTCGAGCCACCTGGCGTCACCCGGACAACACCCGTGAGAACTTCGACACCCTGGAGTACTGGCTCGAGCTCGCGCGCCTGTGCGAGGAGGGCGGGTTCGACTTCCTCTTCCTCGCCGACGCGTGGGGATGGGCCGAGGTCGACGGCGAGCGTCCCGACGTCGCGTCGATCGAGGGGCTGGACCTGCCCCGCCTCGACCCGTTCGTGGTCGCCTCGGCGATCCTCGCCCACACCACCTCCCTCGGCGTCGTGATGACCGGATCGACGCTGCTCGAACAGCCCTATCCGTTCGCGCGCAGGATGGCATCGCTGGACCAGCTCTCGGGCGGCCGCACCGGGTGGAACATCGTGACGACGGGCACGGCGGAGACCGCCGTGAAGGCCTTCGGCGTGCCGATGGTCGCGCACGACGAGCGCTACGAGATGGCCGACGATTTCGTGCGCCTCGTCTACCGGCTGTGGGAGGGGGCGTGGGAGCCGGACGCGCTCGTGAAGGACAAGGGCGGCATCTTCGCGGACCCCGCCAAAGTACACAGCATCCGGCACGAGGGTCCGTACTTCCGCAGTGAGGGCTACGGCAACTCGGCCTACTCCCCGCAGGGCACCCCGGTGCTGTTCCAGGCGGGCGCTTCGCCGGCGGGGCGTGCGTTCGGCGGGCGCCACGGTGAGTGCATGTTCGTCGGCGGTGGGTCGGTCGAGCAGCTCAAGGCGCACAGCACCGCGATCCGCGAAGCCGCTGTCGAGGCCGGTCGTCCCGCCGAGTCGGTGAAGGTCATGGCGGAGTTCCGGTGCGTGGTCGCCGACACCGAGGAAGAGGCCCGCCGCTACTACGACGAGGTGCTCGCCGCGCAGACCGCCGACGTCACCGTCGCCTCGTACGCGTGGTTCACCGGCATCGATCTGTCCTCCTACGACCCCGAGACGCCGATGACCGACCTGCGCACCGAAATGTCGCAGTCGCAGATCAGCCGATTCGCCGGCAAGACCGTCGGTGACGTGCTGGCCGGGTGGCGCGAACACGGGGCCGGGTCCAGTGCTGTCCTGGGGACGCCGGAGACGATTGCGGACCGCATCATCGAACTGGCCGAGGGCGCCGACCTCGACGGATTCCTGATCTCTCCGGTGGTGCAGCCCGGGTCGACCGCCGACTTCGTCGAGCGGGTGATGCCGATCCTGCGCGCGCGGGGGGCCCTTGCCGAGTCGACCGGAGCCACTCTGCGTGAGCGGCTGACCGGGTCCGAGAGCGCGACACTTCCCGCCGATCACCCCGCAGCCCGCGCGCGGGCGGTGCTGCAGGCGTCGTGACCCGCCCGGGTGCGGTCTGCGTCGTCGGCAGCCTGAACGTCGACCGCTTCATCGGTCTCGCCCGGTTGCCCGAACCGGGCGAGACCCTCCTCGGAGAATCCCTCGGGACCTTTCCGGGGGGCAAGGGGCTGAACCAGGCCGTGGCTGCCGCACGGTGCGGGGCGCCGGTGCGGATGGTGGGGGCCGTCGGGGACGACGCCGACGCCGCGCTCTTACGTGAGGCCATGCGTTCTGCCGGGGTGGACGCCGAACACGTCGTCACCGTCGACGCGCCGACGGGTGTCGCTCACGTCACCCTGCTCCCCGGGGCCGAGAACAGTATCATCGTCGTCCCGGGGGCCAATGTCGCCCTCACGCCCGACGACGCCGTCGCCCCGCTGGAGGGGGCCGCCGTCGTCCTGGTGCAGCTCGAGGTCGATCCCGGTGTCGTCCGGTCCACTCTCGCCACGGCGGCGCGCACACCGGGTGTCGTCACCGTGTTGAATGCCGCCCCGGTCCACGCCGATGTGTGCGCGATGCTCGACGACGTCGACATCCTTGTGGTGAACGAGACCGAGGCTGCCGCGCTCGGTGGCGTCGAGGCGCTCGCCGAGCGAACCACGGTGATCCACACCCGTGGTGCGGCGGGTCTCACCGTCCATCGTCGTGGGCACGCGCGGTGCGAGGTCCCCGCTGTCGCGGTTGACGCCGTGGATACGACCGGTGCCGGCGACGCGTTCTGTGGCGGTCTTGTGGCGGGGATCGCGCGCGGCTTGAGTCTCGACGAGGCGGTACGTGAGGGGGCTGCGGCCGGGGCGATCGTCGCGAGTCACCGCGGTGCGCAACCCGACGCGCTCAGCCGGGAGATGGTGCGGAGACTCCGTCAGTCGCCTTCGCCCGCGAACTGATACTCCCCGTCGCGCAGGCGGGCGATGAGCTGCGCGGCCCACCCCTGCTCGGCGCGCAGACGCGCGGAGGACAGGTCGAAGATCTCCCGCACGTAGCGCGGGGTCGTCTCCGAACGCAGGGTGTCCTCGATGTGGAAGCCGTTTTCGGTGATGAGGGAATCGATCTTGCTGATTCGGTTCTCGAGGCCCGCGATGACCTCGTCCCGGGTGAGAACGAACATGAACGACGTGATGGCCATGACCGCCTTGGTGTCGAACGCCTCGACGTGCCACAGAGCCTCGCGCAGCATTCGAAGCAGTTCGACCCGGCCGGTCGGCGAGATGCTGTAGGTCGTCCGCGCGGGGTAGTTGCCATCCGATTCGGTGCCGTTCTCGACGATGTAGCCGTCTTTCACGAGCGTCTTCAGGGCGTTGTAGACCGAGCCGGGTTGGGTGTTGGCCCATTCGTCGACGTGCCACGTCGACAGTTCCCGCCGCAGGAAGTAGCCGTGCACGGGTTGGAACTGGTAGACCGCACCGAGCACGATGAGTCGCGTATAGGAAGGCATGGGCTCATGCTAATGCGCAATAGTCCAGATCCGAACAGTCAAACTTCGTGATATCTTGTTTAGACAAGTTTGACTAGTTGAGAGGTGACGATAGTGACGTCCGATCTGATCGAGGAAGAACTCGCTCTCCGACTGCGGAAGGCCTTCTCCGCCTTTCCGACCGGCGTCGTCGCCGTGTGCGCCATCGGCGAGGACGGCCATCGGGTGGGCATGGCGGTGAACTCCTTCACCTCCATCTCGCTCGACCCTCCTCTCGTCGCGATCAGTGTCGCGAACACCTCGCGCACCTGGCCGGCGCTCGCGCGCGCGGGGGTCATCGGATTGAGTGTGCTCGGCAACGGTCACGAAGAAGTCTCCCGTCGCCTCGCCGCGCGTGAGGGAGACCGCTTCGACAGTGGCGCCTGGCGCGTTGGAGACGAGGGCGCCGTCCACCTCGACGACGCGGCGCTGTGGCTCACCTGTCGCGTGCACGGTGAGGTAGAGGGGGGAGACCACACGATCGTGCTCCTCGCCGTCGACGACGCGCGGTTTTTCCCTGAGATCGAGCCGCTCGTGTTTCATCACAGCCGGTACCGCACCATCGGCGCGTGAGTCTGCCGCCGTGGCGATGGTGGGCGAGGGGCGTGCGTTGCGTGGAGTCGTGGTCCACGGCGAAGGGCGCGGGGGGTCTCTCGGTTTCCCCACGGCCAACCTCGACGTCTCGGTGGATCGAGCGTTGCGAGGGGTCTATGCCGCGCGCGTGCGGGTCGAACCGGAGCCGGCCTGGTCCGATGCGACCGTCAGCATCGGCGACAATCCGACGTTTGGGGATGTGAGGGCGGACCGCGTCGAGTGCCATCTGCACGACCGCACCGGGGACCTCTACGGGCGCACGCTCGACGTGCGGCTGATCGCCTACCTGCGCGCCATGGAGGCCTTCCAGCATCCCGATGACCTCGCGCGTCAAGCCGCCCATGACGTGGCGGTCTCGCGATGGTTGCTGGCCGCTCGCAGCCGCCGATGACCGCCGAACGGCCGCGGTGACACCGGCGTCAGATCAGGGAGAGCTCGCGGAGCTTCGCCTCGACGTCGGCGTTGGAGGGCTCGACGTGGTGCGAGGAGTCCGGGTAGACCACGACGGGGATGTTGGTGCGGCCCGAGATGTCGCGGGCGACGTCGGCGGCGTCGGGAGTCTCGACGAGGTTCACGTAGGTGTAGTCGACACCGAGGCCGTCCAGCTGCGCCTTGGTGCGGCGGCAGTCGCCGCACCAATCGGCGCCGAACATCGTGATCGTGGAGGAATCGATGGGTGAAGTCATAGCATCCAGCGTAATCCCGCGGCACGGCGGGGGCGCCGGTCGTGGGACGATGGACCGGGATGCAGCTCTCGATCATCGTGCCGACGTTCAACGAGGCCGCGAACATGGCGGAACTCGTTGGACGCATCGAGCATGCCGTCCGCGGCATCGACGCCGAGGTGATCGTCGTCGACGACAGCACGGACGACACCCCCGACGTGGTGCGGGCGCTCGCCGCCACCGCCACGATCCCCGTGCGGGTCATCCACCGGGAGGAGCGCGCCGGAGGGTTGGGCGGCGCGGTGCTCGAGGGGTTCGAGGCCGCGCAGTCGGATGCGTGTCTGGTGATGGACGGTGACCTGCAGCATCCGCCCGAGGACATCCCCACCCTGTGGCACCGCTTCACCGAGGGTGACGTGGACGTGGTGGTCGCCTCGCGCTACCAGTCGGGCGCAGCCGACGCGGGGTTCGCCGACAGATCACGTGTCTTCGTCTCCAAGGTATCGACCGCCGTGACGAAGTCGATGTTCCCGGTGCGGCTGCGGGATGTCTCGGATCCGATGACGGGGTTCTTCGTGCTGGACCGGCGGTCGATCGAGGCCGAGACGCTGCGTCCGCGCGGTTTCAAGATCCTGCTCGAGATCCTCGCGCGCAAGCCGCTGCGCGTCGCAGAGGTGCCCTTCGTCTTCGCCGATCGGCACGCGGGTGACTCGAAGGCGTCGGTGCGCCAGGGAATCCATTTCCTGTCGCAGCTGACCGCGCTGCGGTTCGGAAAGATGTCGCTGTTCGCCATCATCGGCGGGCTGGGGGCGGTGGCCAACCTCGCCATCGTCTGGGCGCTGACGGCGATGGGTGTCGACTACCTGATCGCAGCGATCGTGGCGGCCGAGGCGACGATCATCGGGAACTTCCTGATGATCGAGCGGTTCGTCTTCCAGGACATGCGGGGTGCGGCCTCCGGCGGCTGGGTCCGTTTCGCGAAATCGTTCGGGTTCAACAACGCCGAGGCGCTCGTGCGCATCCCCCTCGTGGCACTCCTCGTCGAGAGCTGGCATGTCTCGGCGGTGCTCGCGACGGGCATCACCCTCGTTCTCGCCTTCTTCGTGCGGTTCGTCTTCCACTCGCTCGTGGTCTACGCGCCGCGCAAGCCGGGGGAGGCCACCAGGGGCCGCCGGATCGTCGAGGAGATCGACGACCTCGCATCCGCCCCCGGTGAACTCTGACGAAGACCGTCACCCGCAGTTCGGCGGCGTGGGATCATTCTTCGGCGGCACGCCCTGGATCTCGCCCCACGCGTATCCGCCGACCCGCTCGCCGTCCAGGGTGCCCTCGTATTCGAACAGCCCCTCATAGACGAAGCGCTTCAGGGCGCCGAGTTCCTGGTTGTCGGCCGCTGCACGGAACGTGAGGTCGGCGGCCGGTCGTGTTCCGGATGCCGCGAGCGTCACGTCGTATTCCAGGTGATACACGTAGCAGCTGCCAGGCGAGGTCCACGTCTCGGCGGTCGGGGTGATCTCGATCGCCCCCTGCGGCCAGTTCGCGGTCGGTTGGAGGGTGCCGTTCGTCGACTGGGTCGAACCCGCGCCGCCGATCATCGCGGAGTGGAGCTCGCCGACATCGGCCTGGCCGGTCGTCGCGATCAGCATGCCCTGCCGGGTGTCGGGCAATTGCACGGAGAACTCGGTCCACTCGTATCCACTGCCCACGATGTACTGGGCGGAGTCGTTGTAGGTCTCCGTGAGGTTGTCGAAGAACAGCAACCCCTCCGTGCCCCCGGCGACATAGGACGTCCCGATCCTGATGGACCACTCGAGGACCTCCACGAGGGGCATGGAGTAGTACTGCGAGCCTTGGCCGACCATCGGGTCGTGGGTCGCGGCGAGGTAGGCGCCGATATCCCCGCCGTAGGTGTCCATGATCGGCGTGCGCTGGTCGAGGGTCGGGATCGCGCCGCCGTGGGCAGGGAGCGGCTCGCCGTCGAACATCCACAGCGGGAAGAACCCGTTCGGGCCGTATCCCCACTGGATGATGCCGGTGCGGTCCTCGGCCGTGACGGACAGCTCCGCCCAGTGCGCCGAGCTCGCGCCCGGCACGTCGACCTCAACCCCGACCGTGAGCTCGTAGACGGCGCCGACCCCACCGATCGACCCGGAGACGACACGCATGTCGATGACCTGGGTCGGCTTCGCGGGCGTGGCTTCTTCGACGTGGATGTTCCACGGGTCGTACGTCAACGACACCGGCACTCCCAGGTCGGCAAGTCCGTCGATGCCGCCGAAGGCGGGCCCCTCGTCGAGGGACAGCCGGTTGTAGATCAGGCCGGCCTCTTCCACGGTCAGCCATGGCACGTCGAGGCCCGGGTCCACCGTTCTCACCGTGTTGCCCTGGGACATCAGCGCGACGGAATTGATGTCGCCGCTGTCTTCGACCAGGTGTCCGAAGAACTCGAAGGACTGCGAGTCGTACTGCGGAAGGCCGGTGGAAAGGAACGCGCGGAAGCCGGTGCAGTCCTCGCCCTGCGCGAGCGGGGCCGGCGAGTACTCCGCGATCGACCCGAAGTCCATCACCGGGATGCCCGGATCCGTGGCATCCGTCGGGCAGGCCGAGGGAACGGTGGGTGTGGGTGTGGGTGTGGGTTTCGGTGCGGGGGTGGTGGTGGGCGATGCCGTCGGGCGCGGTTGCGGGGACGGCGTGGACCCGCCGCTGGACGATCCGCCCGAGCCGTTGGACGATCCACCCGAGCCGCCGCCGGACGATCCACCCGAGCCGCCGCCGGGGGCGGAGGGAGAGGTCGTCGGCGTCGGCGTCGGCGTCGGCGAGGCTGACGGGGCAGGGGTCTCGGTCGGCGTCGCGGAGGCCGTCGGAGCCGGTGCGGCGGGCGCCGCGGCGGTTTCGGTTGGCGTGGGAGCGGGATCACCGAAGGTGCAGGCGCTCAGGCCGAGAAGGATCAGTGTGGCGACGGGAAGAGTGGCGGGGACACGCGAAGACGTCACACGGGCAGTATGGCAGACACCCCGAACGCGTATGACGTACGCGGAATGCGTCGGCCGCGTCTCAGCCGATGCGGGCGATCAGGGCGTCCAGCCCCATGCCGTAGTCGATCCGAATCGTCGGCAGGGCGAGTTTGTCCGTCCCGACCGTCACGTACCCATGCTCGATCGTTCGCGCCATCTCGAAACCGGCATCGCGTAGCCCCTGTTTCGCCGTCTCGTTGTGGTGACCGAACGGGTAGGCCATCACTTCGGCGGCCCCGAGGATGTCGGCGGAGGTCGTCATGTCGGCCGCGATCACGTCGACACCCTCGTTCACGATCCGACCATCACCGTTCTCACCGGCGCGATGCATGTCGTGGGTGTGTGAGCGTCGCAACACGTACGGGCTGGGCGGAGGATCTTGGCGCCACGCGGTGACCATGAACGACGTCGCAAGCACTTCGTGCGCGTCGATGACCGGAACGGCCAGGTCGAACCATGTCTGGTCCGCATCGTCGTCGGTGACGATCACCGAGCGCGACGGCAGAAGGATCTCACCGTCGATGAACGCCGACAGCTCGTCCCACGTCGGGAGGTAGAAGCCAGAGGTGGCGATGTAGGCCATATGGTCGTCGAAGTCGCCGATGTAGGCGTAGTTGCCGCGGAGCCAGTGGTCTTCGCCCTCCGGTCGGGGCGTGAACTGGTGGTACATCAGGATCGGAATGCGCGCGTCCTCGGCGGCATGACGTTCTGGAGAGACCCACGCGCCGTGCAGCGTCCTCTCCCTTTCGTCGCACGTGACCATGTCTGCACCGTTCAGGCGTGCTTCCACCGTGAGGTCGGCGGCGTCCCTCGCCGACGCGTACCATCCCGCGAAGACCGCGCCTTCACGCACGGGTATCGGCAGCGAGGTGTACAGGGTCCCCGTCGCCTGGAGGGCGGGGGCGAGGTCGATCCCCTCGCCGACGAACGACACCGCGCAGGCCCTCGGATCGTTCGTGCCGGCGAGGAGCCGCTCGCCGGGAGTCATCGGACGCGGTTTCGACGTCGCGGCGGGAGCGCTGGTTCCTGGCGGGCTCGACGGTGCAGCGGCGGCACCGCGCGAGGTGGGCAGCGTCATCATCGACCACGTCACCGCCGTGGCGACACCCACCGCCGCGACCACGCCGATCGCGCTCACGGTGGTGCGGCGCGTGCGCCGTCGTCGTCGATACGCCCTGCGCGCGTGCTCGTTCGAAGCCCCCATGGCAGTCCCCGGATCCCCCTGGCGCCACCCCCTGGCGCCACGCACAGGCTAGCGGACACTCCGGGGACTGCGTCGCCGCGGGCTACTGGACCGTCACGAGGACGCGCTGCCAGCCGGATGAACCGTTCGGGGCGATGGGTGCGCGCTCTTCGGTCTGCAGCTCGCCGTCGGCGTTGACGGCGCGTACGGCGACGTAGTGGGTTCCCGGCTCGGCCTTCCACTCGAGGTACCACTGCACCCAGGTGTCGTCGTTGATCGGCGTCGACACGGTCGCCTGCTGCCAGTCGCCGTCGTCGATGCTCACCTCGACACGCTCGATGCCGACGGTCTGGGCCCATGCCATCCCGGCGATCGGGACGGTGCCGGCCGAGACCGGCGTCCCGGTGCGCGGGGTGTCGATCCGCGAGGAGAACTTGATCGGGGCCTCGGCGCTGTACCCGCGCGGCGTCCAGTACGCCTCGTCCTCGGCGAACGTGGTGACCTTCAACTCGGTCACCCATTTGGTCGCCGACACGTAGCCGTACAGGCCCGGTACCACCATCCGGACGGGGAAACCGTGCTCGACGGGCAGCGGTTCGCCGTTCATCCCGACCGCGAAGATCGCATCGAGGCCGTCATCGGTCAGAGACGCGAGCGGGGTGGATGCGGTGTAGCCGTCGACACTGCGCGAGAGCACCATGTCGGCGCCATCGTGCACGCCGGCGCGTGCCAGCACATCGCGGATCGGCACCCCCAACCACACCGCGTTGCCGACGAGTCCGCCGCCGACCTCGTTCGACACGCACGTGAGGGTGACCGCGTACTCGTCGACGCCCATTCCGATGAGGTCGTCGAAGGTCAGCTCGACTCGCTCGTCGACCATGCCGTCGATGACCAGGCGCCAGGTCGACGGGTCGACGGAGGGGACGGTGAGGGCGGTGTCGACGCGGTAGAAGTCGGCATTGGGCGTGATGAGAGGGGAGAGGCCGTCGATGTCGAACTCGGCCCCCTCGGGAACCGTGACCGTGGTGCGCGGGGCGGGCAGGGTGAGCTCCTCGCGGATCGCGCCGAGCGAGGATGTCGCCGCGCTGAGGGCGCGCGCCCCGACGCCGACGACGACCGCGGATGCCCCGGCGATGGCACTGATGCGAAAGAACCCGCGACGATCCAGCGCGGCGGTGTCCTGCGCCGCACCGGTCTTCGCCTCGGCCCCCGCCGTGTCGGGCGCGTCCTTCCGGCGCGGTGACAGCCACCGGCGCAGGCGGTTCACGACGAGCATGAGAACGATGCTTCCCACGAGGGTTCCCACCACGGGGGGAAGCGCGCTGAGGACGGTCGCCCCGGCGCGGGTGACCGTCGCGGCGGTGGCGAGGATCCCCGCGATCGCGAAGGCGACGACACCCAGCGGTGGCCGCACGTACTGCAGCACTCCGCTGATCGCCGCCGCGACGGCGACGGCCACCCCGATGCCGATCAGCAGCACGATCTTGTCGTACTCGCCGAAGGTGGCGATCGCGAACTCCTTGAGCGGTTGCGGCACGACGTCGACGATGAACGAGCCCACCGCGAGCACCGGACTGGCCTGCCGCGCGACCGCGAGGGCGACCAGCTCCGCCGCGGCGAGGAACGACGCTCCGCCGATCAGCCCGGACAGTGCGCTCCACAGCCACGCCCGCAACGGCATACGTGTCGACGACATCTCGCCCCCTCATCCGCCGGGGACGTTCCCCCGCTTTAAGTTGTTCGGAGCCGAGCCGATCACGGATGCCCCGACCGGCGGGGATGTCAGGAGATGCCGAGTACCCAGGTCGCGACGACGAAGTAGATGATGAGGCTCGTGGCGTCGCAGAAGGTCGAGATGAACGGGGTGCTGAAGACGGCCGGGTCGGCGCGGGCGAGGCGGGCGAGCATCGGCATGCACCCGCCGACGGTCGCCGCGAGGGTGCAGATCAGCAGCAGGGTCGAGCCGATGACGATGCCGAAGGGCATCCCGAACACCAGTCCGGCCAGGATGAAACCGAGCGTCCCCAGCAGGGCGCCCAGGATCGCGCCGACCCGCACCTCGCGCCAGGCGACGGCGAAGACGTCGCGTTTGGACACCTCGCCCATCGCCAGGGCGCGGGTGACGGTGGTCGCGGCTTGCGAGCCGGTGTTGCCGGCGGTGCCGGTCAGAAGCGGGATGAACAGCGCCAGGGTGACGACTTTGTCGAGGGTGGCTTCGAAGACATCCAGCACCTGCACCGTCAGCAGGGCCGACACCGCGAGAACGAGGAGCCACACCACGCGCGACTTCACGATTCCGAAGACGGGCGTGGCCAGATAGGGGCGGCCGAGCGGCTCGGACGCGCCCTGCCGAGCCGCGTCCTCGTCTTCGGCTTCTTCGAGGATGCGCGCGGCATCGTCGACGGTCACGATTCCGACGATCCGATCCTCACTGTCGATGACCGGAGCGGCGAGGAGCCCGGCGTCCACGACCTGTCGGGCGGCGGACTCGGCCTCCTCGGTGGCGGCGACCACCCGAGCATCCACCATGATGTCCTCGACCCGCTGATCGGGGCGCCCGGTGATCAGTTCCCGCAGTCCGACGACGCCGATCACGCGCCGGTGCTCGCTGGTGACCGGCAGCATGTACACCGTCTCGGCATCGCCCCCGCGGTGACGGACGTGCGTCAGCGCGTCACCGAGCGTGAAGTGGGGCAGCAGCCGGACGAATTCGGTGCTCATGTAGCGGCCGATCGCGTTCTTGGGATAGCCGAGGATCGGAGCGGTCAGTTCGCGCTCCCGGCGCGACAGCCCCCGCATGAGCTTTCCGGCCACCCCCGCGGGGAGCTCGTCGACCAGTTGCGCACGATCGTCGGGATCGAGGTCTTCGAACACCTGCGCGACATCCTCGGCGCGCAACCCTTGGAAGAGTTCCGCGCGCATGCCCGCATCGAGCAGCTCGAACACGTCGAGCGCCTTGTCCCGGTGCAGGAGGCGGTACATCACGGCGCGGTCGGCGGCGTCTTCCCGCTCGAGCAGGCTCGCCACCTCCGTCGCGTCGTGTGCGTCGAGGAGTGCGCGCACGCGTGGCAAGTCCCGCTCGCGCAGGGACGTCACGATGGCTGTGTCCTGCTGGTCGGCCGGATCCATGGTGCGCATGATGGCACACCTGCGGTGCGCGCCCGTGAACGGCGCTCATCGCGGCGGCGGCGAAGAGCCCGCATGGACCCTGACGGGACCCGGCCGGGCGGGTAGCATCGAGGTCGTGACCGTGCTCGTGCTCACCATCGTCGGCGATGACCGCGCCGGTCTCGTCGCGTCCGTTTCCCGCACCATCGCCGACCACGGCGGCAATTGGGAGCGCAGCGAACTGGCCGAACTCGCCGGGACGTTCGCCGGAGTCGTCGAGGTGGTCGTGCCCGACGCCGCCGCAGCGGGCCTGCGGGGCGCGCTCGCAGCGCTCGAGGGCGCCCTGACCGTGACCGTCCACGAGAATCGTGACGCCGCCGAGCGCGCCGGTGTCGAGTTGACGTTCACCGTCCTCGGCAACGACAGTCCCGGGATCGTGCGAGAGCTCTCCGGTGCACTCGAAGCGCACGGGCTGAGCATCGATCACCTCTCGACCGAGACGCGAGACGCCGCGATGGCCGGTGGACGCCTGTTCGAGGCGACCTTCACCGCGCGCATGCCGGCGGGACGGGATGCCGGGGACGTGCGCGACGCGCTCGAATCGGTCGCCGCCGAGCTGCAGGTCGACGTCACCGTCTCGTAGCGGTCACTCGTACCGCAGGCTCGCCACCGGATCTGCGGCGGCCGCCTTGGCCGCGGGAAGGGTGCCGGCCAGGAACGCGATGAACATCACCACGGCCGTGGTGAGCACGATGGAGACGGCATCGAACGCGAACAGTTCGAGGCCGGGCAGATCGGCGAGCAGCCCCGCAGCCAGTTGCGTGCTCACCACGGTGCCCAGGGCGACGGCCACGGCAGCTCCCAGCGCGCTGCCGAGGAACCCGATGAACATGGCCTCGAAGCTGAACAGGGCGAACACGCGCCCCGACCCCATTCCCATCGCCTTCATGAGCCCGATCTCGCGGGTGCGTTCCTGCACCGACATCAGCAGCGTGTTGACGATGCCCAGAGTGGCGGCCATCAGGGCGATGACGGCGAACGCGTTGAGGATCAGCACGATCCCGTCGATGACCGCGACGAACGCTCCCAATTGGTCGGCGATCGACTGGCCCGTATAGCCGGCCTCTTCGAGTCGCTCCTTCAGCGCCTCGATCTCCTCGTCCGTAGCCTCGGGGTCGAAGAAGACGCTCGCCGTCGCGTACCGATCGAGGTCTTCCTCCGGGACCCCGGTGTTCTGCAACGCGAAGAGTTCGTCGGTGGCGGCGGCGTTCGGGATGGTCGTCGTCCCGGCGCTGAAGGTCTCTTCGACCACGCCGGTGACGGTGGCGTCCATCAGGTACTGCGTCCGAGAGCCGTCGGTCACGGCGATGGTGACCGTCTGCCCGATCGCGCTGTCGACGTCGTCGAATCCCAGTGGCTCGACCAGCGAGACGGGGATCGCCACTTCGGGGTCGTCGGAGTCGCGCGACGGTTCGACGCCTGCCGCCATCTGCAGTTCTTGGCCGGGCACGGTGTTCTCCACCGCCGTCACGTACGGTGTTCCCTCGTCGCCGAACCGGATGAAGTCGGCCGAGACGCCCTTGGTCGGCTCGACGCGGTCGACGCCGTCGATCGATTCGAGTTCGGCGATGTCGTCGGGGGTCATCGCCACCACGCCGGTGGTGGCGCCCGGCGCTCCGTCGGGAGCACCGGGCACGGTCGTGTCCACGACGTCGGGGTCGTATTCGACCGGCTCGTCGCTGAAGCCGGAGACGGCGTTCTCGCTGGTCTTGGTCGCCGTCAGCACGCCGTCTGCCCCGATGGCGGCGACCGTGTCGTCGATGAAGCGGCCGACCCCGGTTCCCAGGCCATTGGTGACGGTGAGGGTGAACGCTCCGATGAAGACGGCCAGCACGGTCAGCAGCGTGCGGGTCTTCGAGCGGAAGGAGTTCTGGACCGCGGTGGAGATGAGGGTCGGGGCCTTCACGCGGCCCCCTCGGCTTCGACGAAGACCCCGTCCTTGATTTGCAGTCGCCGGTCGCATCGGGCCGCGAGTTCGTCGTCGTGCGTGACGAGGATCAGCGTGATCCCGTGGCGTCGGTTCAGATCGAACAGGATGTCTTCCACCACCCCGCCCGTGGTCGAGTCGAGGTTGCCGGTGGGCTCGTCGGCGAAGATGATGCGCGGCTCGTTGACCAGGGCGCGGGCGATCACCGCGCGCTGCTTCTGTCCACCGGAAAGGTCGGTCGCGCGATTGCGCGCCTTGTCGTCGAGCTCGAGTTGCGCCAGAGCAGCCATGCCGCGGCGGCGACGCTCTCGCGCGCCGATGCCGGCGATCTTCAACGGCAGGGTCACGTTGTCGAGGACGGTCGTGTTCGGGGTGAGGAAGAACTGCTGGAACACGAATCCGAAGGTCGTGTTCCTCGCGCGGTTCAACCCCCGGCCGCGGAGGGTCGCGGTATCCGCACCGTCCAGCAGCACCTTCCCCGAGGTGGGCGCGTCCATGAGGGCGAGCACGTGCATGAGGGTCGACTTGCCCGAGCCGCTCTTGCCCACCACCGCCACGCTCTCCCCGGCATGGATGTCGAGGCTGACGCCGCGCAGAGCCTCGAACCGTGTGCCGCCGCGCCCGTAGGACTTGTGGACGTCGCGGGCTGAGATCACCGGCCGGCGTTGCGGGTCTGCCATCTGTCCACTGTGGCGGAACGGGCGCGATCGCGGGTCGCTCTTGCGCGAATTCTCAGCGCACCCTGCCGACCTGCACGCTCTGCCGGCGCACCGTGCCGACGTGCGCGCGCGGGTGCTCAGCGCACCATGCGGATGTCGGTGACATCCGGCGCCGTCGGCTCGACCTGTTCGGTCCCATCGGGGACGAAGCCGTTACGCCGATAGAACGCGACCGCGCGGGAGTTCTCTTTCGCCACCCAGAGCACGGCAGGTTCGTCGCCGAGCACCGCATTCAGCAGGGCCTGTCCGGCACCCCCGCCATGGTGCAGGGCGTCGACATAGAGTGCGTACAACTGCAGGTCCCGCGGCGGTCGCGTTCCGGTGTTCCCGACCGCGTCACCGGACCACGCGAATCCGATCAGCTGACCGCCCGCCTCGGCCAGGCGGATGCGCATGTCGGCACGAGGGTCGTTCAGTGCGCGGTCCCACAGGCGCCGCCGCGAGCGCAGCATGTCGGCGCCGAACGTCTCGGCGGGCATGAGACCGGCATAGGTCTGGCGCCATGTCTCGACGTGCAGCGCCGCCAACGGTGCGGCATCGGCCGGACGCGGAGGACGGAGCAGGAACGCCATACTCCCCATCATCCGACCGATGCTGTTCCCCCGCCACGGCGGGGACTGCATCAGAACACCTCGGCACGCAACCCCCCTTCACGCGGAGGCCGGCGTGGGAGATTCGTCACAACGCTGACTCGAACTTCCAGCCAGCCGCACAGGTGACGAAGGAGACGATGTGGACGACTCGATCGACGAATACCCCGATCAAGCAGACCTCTTCGAGGAGGACCTCGAGAACGAGTTCGCGCGCCGGTACGGAGCGTTCCCCCTGTGAGCGCCGACGATTCCTCGCGACGTGATCCCCGCGCCAAGCCGATCGCGATCCCCTCGCACCCACCGCCCAGCCGGAAGGCGAAGGCCCGCCCGCGACCCGGTGCGCCCGACGCTGTGCGCAAGCGCGGTCGAGACCGCTGAGGCGGCCGGTCACTCCGCGTCGTATACGTACACCCGGATGAGGTCGTCGTCGTGCACGAACTGCACGGTGCGGCCGTCGTAGGCCGTCGCGAACGGGTCGGGGAAGGTCCCGTCCACCTCGACGGCCACGGTCGACGGGATGGGTCCGGCACCGCAGCCCGTGAACCACGGGCTGTACGCGGGGTTGTCATCGTTGAGCGCGTCGGTGTGGATGAGCATGAGGCAACCGTCTTCGCCACCGCGACCCATCCACGACTCGTCCACCACGATCGGGGTGAGCCCCAGATGGTCCTCGAAGCCTTGCGCACCGTATTGCCGACCGCCGAACATCTCCGGCCAGGCGAAGTCGGGATCGGGCGGCAGCGCGACCACCTGTTCGGCGGCGCCGGTGTCGAACGGGGGTGCGGGCGGGGCGATCGCGAGCGCCGCCGTCGCCGCGACCAGGGCGGCGACGGCGACCGACGCCGCCCAGATGGCCGGAACCAGCCACGGTCGTCGCGCGGGATGAACCTCGACCCGGTCCTCGTGGTCATCCGGTCCGCTGGTCTTCAGCGGCGCCGGATCCGGTGCGGCCGACGCGGGCGGGTCGTCCGCCGCATCCGAGCCCGCCGGTGCCGCGGGTGGGGGAGGCACGGGAACAGGCGATTCGAGTTCGCGCAGACGTTGCAGTGCAGCCGGGTCGTCGTGGATGTCCGCGGCCGGGCCGTAGGCGCGAGCGCGCAGCCGCCGCAGTTCCTCCTCGTCGAGTGAGTCCGCCATGGATTCAGCCTCACACATCCCCGGGACGCCGGCTCCGGACTCGTCCGCGGGGTCTCGCTTGCCGGGGAGACCCTCCTAGACTGGGCGGCCGATGCTCGGGATGCCGGGCGACACTCTCGAGGAGATCCCATGCCCCAGACCCCCGCCGGCCGCGCTCTTCGTGATGCGCGTGACCTCCTCCTGGCGCACGCGCACACGCCGGAGACGGCGCATTCCGCCTTCTCCTGGCCGGATGTCGGAGACCGTTTCAACTGGGCGGTGGACTGGTTCGATGCCATCGCCGAGGGCAATGACGCCGTTGCGCTGCGGGTGATCGAGCACGACGGATCCGAGCAAGCGCGGACCTTCGACGAGCTGCGCCGCGCATCCGACCGCGTCGGGAACTGGCTTCGCGGTCTCGGGCTCCAGCGCGGCGACGCCGTGATGCTGATGCTGGACAACCGGGTCGAGCTCTGGGAGGCGATGCTCGCGGTCATGAAGATCGGTGCCGTCATCCTCCCCACCTCGGTCGTCCTGTCGGCCGAGGACCTGGCCGAGCGCCTGGAGCGAGCCGACGTGCGCGCCGTGATCGCCGACGCGGACGACGCGTCGAAGTTCGACGGCCTCGGTCGCGACCTCGTGCGGATCATCGTCGGCGGTCCCCGTCCCGGGTGGAACACGTTCGCCGACGCGGGGGATGCCGACGACACCGCGCCCGGCGTGGTCGTCTCTTCGGGCGACCCGGCGATCGTCTACTTCACGTCGGGCACGACGTCGCGCCCGAAGATGGTGGAGCACTCCCACGTCTCCTACCCCGTCGGGCACCTGTCGACGATGTACTGGATCGGCGTGCGCCCCGGCGACGTGCACATGACGATCAGCGCCCCCGGCTGGGGCAAGCACGCATGGAGCCTGTTCTTCGCGCCGTGGCTCGCGGAGGCGACCGTCGTCGTCTACAACTCGCCCCGTTTCGACCCGGTCGCCCTGGTGCGCCAGCTCGACCGTGCCGGCGTGACCACCTTCTGCGCCCCGCCGACGGTGTGGCGCATGCTGATCCAGGCCGACCTGGAGACCAAGCCGCGCGCCCTGCGGGAGCTGCTGTCGGCCGGGGAGCCGTTGAACCCCGAGGTCATCGACACCATCCGGAGATGGTGGGGCCTGGACATCCGCGACGGCTACGGCCAGACGGAGCTGACCGCGGTCATCGGCAACACCCCGGGGACCGCCTTCGCGCCCGGTTCGATGGGGCGCGCCTTGCCCGGTGTCGAGGTGGAACTGCGCGATCCCGTCAGTGGGGAGATCGGTGAGGAGGGCGAGATCTGTCTTCCGCTCGAGCCGCGGCGCCCCCTCAACCTCATGACCGGATACGCAGGCGACCCCGAGCGCACGGCGACGGTGGAGGAGGGCGGGCGCTTCCACACCGGCGACGTCGCGGTGCGCAGCGCCGATGGTGCCCTCACGTTCATCGGGCGCACCGATGACGTCTTCAAAGCCAGCGACTTCAAGGTCTCGCCGTTCGAGGTGGAGTCGATCCTCCTGCAGCATCCCGCGGTGGCCGAGGCCGGTGTCATCGGCGCCCCGGACGCGGTGCGTCTGAACGTCGTGAAGGCCTACGTGCACCTCGCCGGCGCCGCCGAGCCGGATGCGGCGACCGCTCGCAGCATCCTCGCCCACGCACGTGAGCACATGCCGCCCTATATGCGCGTACGGCGGGTGGAGTTCGGGGAGCTACCGAAGACCATCTCGGGCAAGATCCGCCGTGTCGAGCTGCGCGAGCGGGAGGAACGGCGTGGAGGTGCGCGTGGCGAGCGGGAGTTCCACGAGAGCGACTTCCCCGACCTGAAGGCGTAGCGCCGGCCCCGTGCGGGCCGGGGACGGGCGGGGGCGTGGTCGCCCCACCAGGGAAAAGCAAAACCCCCGCCATGTAGAAGCTAGGCGAGGGTTTCTGGGACCGTTGTAACGACGGTCCTTGTGGCTCCGACGGGCGTCGATCCCGTGACCTCACGATTTTCAGTCGTGCGCTCTACCAACTGAGCTACAGAGCCGCGCGGCATGTCTGCCGCGTCCTAGACGAAAGGCCTCCTCGAAAGAAGGCCCGTCGCTTGGAGCGACCCTGACGGGACTTGAACCCGCGACCTCCGCCGTGACAGGGCGGCACGCTAACCAACTGCGCTACAGGGCCATGCTTATTAAATTGTGTCGGAAAAGTGACCCCAACGGGATTCGAACCCGTGCTACCGCCGTGAAAGGGCGGCGTCCTAGGCCGCTAAACGATGGGGCCGAATGAACCCCTGATCTTGCGACCCGGTGCTCACGCTTACCGACGCTCAAGCATAAGAGACATTTCGCAGAAACGCCAATCGAGGTGACGATCGCCGGATCGGCGGCGCGCCGCACCCGGAGCTGAGTGCATCGAGCGCAGGGTGGAACCGGCGGAAAACCACGTCGGGTCTGTTGCGGTTGTGACTCGTGTTGCTACTGTGATCAGCGTTGACCGCCCCCGTCAGGAGGATCCGTGGACGCCCAGCAGAGCGACGTCGATTGCGGCTGCGCGCCCACCGAAGCCGAGAAGAAGCGTCTCTGGCCTTCCGTGAACCGGCGTTCGGTGCTCGGCATCGGCGCACTCGGCGCACTCGGGTTTCTGACGTTCTCATCGCTGGCGTACTCGCCCGGGGCCATCGCGATCGAGGGATACCCGTCGTGGGACGAGGTCGAGGCGGCGAAGGCGAACGAGGCGGCCAAGGCCGCGGAGGTCACCAAGATCCGGAACCTCATCTCGAGTCTCGAAGCCGAGGTGGCGCGCACGCAGGCCGAGGCGGAAGCGGCCTCTAACGAGTTCTATGAAGCGCAGCAGGCGTTCTTCGAGGCCTCCTTCAAGGCCGATGAACTGCAGGCGCAGGCCGATGAGCAGGCCGCCGCGGCGGACGAGGCCGCGAACAAGGCGGGACGTGTCGCGGCTCAGCTGTACCGCAACGGGGGCGACGACACCTCGCTCGAGCTCTTCTTCTCCGGCTCGGCGGCCTCGGCGGATGACCTGCTGTCGCGTCTGGGCACGATGGACAAGCTGCTCGAGCGCAACCAGACCGTGTACAGCGAGGCGGTCACCGCTCGCGACGCCGCGCAGAGCCTCTCCGACCAGGCGGAGGTCGCCCGCGAGGAGCGCGATCGCCTGCAGAAGATCGCCGAAGAGAAGATGGTCGAGGCGCAGCAGAAGGCCGAGGCGGCCCAGGCCGCCCTCGCGGCCCAGGAGTCGAACCTGACCACCCTGCAGGCTCAGCTCGCCGCCCTCGAGGACGAGACGGCGCAGACGATCGCCGACTACAAGGCCGGCGTCGAGGAAGAGCGTCGCCGCCGCGAGGAAGCCGAGCGTCGCGCCCGAGAGGAAGCGGCCCGACTGGCGGCGGAGGCCGAAGCGGAGCGCAAGCGCCGTGAACAGGAGGCGCAGAACTCCGGCGGGAGTTCGGGGGGCAGTTCCAGCGGGTCGAGCGGGAGCTCGAGCGGCGGAGGCTCCGTCGGCGGATCCGGGTGGGCCCGGCCGTCCTCCGGGTGGCGCACCTCGGGTTACGGCTGGCGCACGTCCCAGTGCGGCCCGAGCTACTGCTCGTCGAGCTTCCATGCCGGCGTCGACCTCGCCGCGGGCTGCGGTTCGGCCATCTACGCCGCGTCCGCGGGCACGGTCGTCTATGCCGGCTACAACGGCGGGTACGGCAACTACATCAAGATCGACCACGGCGGCGGCATCGGCACCGGCTACGCACATATCCGCTCGGGCGGCATCTGGGTGAGCTACGGGCAGCGGGTCAGCGCCGGCCAGGCGATCGCCGCAGAAGGCAACACCGGAAACTCCTTCGGCTGCCACCTTCACTTCGAGACCTACGTCAACGGGTCGCCGGTGAACCCCATCAGCTTCATGTCGGCGCGGGGCATCGGCGTCTGACGCCGTCGGCACGCACGCCCGTCGTCACCGGCGGCGGATGGTCGATCGCGCCTCGCGGATCAGTGTCGTCAATGCGGCACGGTCGGTCTCGTCGAGATCGGATGCCGCCACCGACGCGTCGATGCGCTCGAGCTGGGCGGCAAGGCCTTCGCGCTGATCACGGCGTCCGGCGTGCCAGGCGACGTCGTCGATGACACCGATCAGGCGTGCCTGCACGTCGGGTGAGCCCACGGCATCACGCCGGATGGAGGACAGCGCGACGTCCACGAGCTCCGCGAAATCGTCGCCGACCGGGATGAGGCGGGCGACGCCGTCCGTCGACGCATACGCTGCGGGACGCTGCGGCCGCCCGGCGAGGTCGCACAGGAGGGCGGAGATGTGGCTGAGCGCGTGGATCGCGGTGGTCGGATCGTTCACCCCCGGCGAGAGGGCGCGACAGGCCACGTCGGTGAGTTGGCGCAGGCCGAACCCGACGTCCTGGGCCGGAGTGCGCTCGTATGCGGTCGTGAAGCAGCCGGCGGTGTCGTGGGCGATGCGCTCATCCGTGCGCCCGGAGCCGCCGGGCTCGCCCGGATGCCACCACCGGGCAAGCGGTGTGCCGGCGATCACGCTGGCGCCCACCGGCCGCAGCTCGCGCACCACGATCCCGTGCTCGCGGGCCGTCTCGACCAGTCCGGCACGATCCACCCCGGTGAGGAATCCGGATCGCACGGCGAACACGGTGTGGGCGGGCTCGGGCTCGACAGGTGCGGAAGAGGGCTCGCCGGGATGCGCGTCGGCGATGATCGCGATCGTCTGCGCCGCCTCCCGGTGCACGTCTCGCATCATCGTCTCGACCCGGAGCTGGCGGGCCAGGTGTGCGAGGAAGAACGTGAGGACGACCACGCTTACGAGGGTGAGCACCGACGCGACGGTCACCGCGATGCGCGGAACGAAGGCATCTGCCGCGTCGGTGGCGTTCTCCACGGTGCGCAGCACGGTGAGTGCGTAGGCGAAGGTGCCGAGGAAGACCGCGAGGGTCCCCTGCACCATCGAGTCGGAGGCGAACATGCGCAGCAGTCGGGGAGAGGCCTGACTGCTGGCCAGCTGAAGGGCCACGACCGTCAGCGAGAAGGTCAGGGACGTGGCCGTGATGAGCGAACCGGCGATCGCCGACAGCACGGCGCGCGCCGCGTCGGTTCCGCCCGAGAAGACGAACGCCGCGACCGCGTCGGAGAGCGACGGGTCGACGGCGCGGTCGAGTTCGGGCAGCGCGAGGCCGATCACGACGGCCCCGATCACCGCGATGAGCGGCACGGGCCACAGGCGCGACGCGATCGCGTCGCTCACCACGGCGATGCGTCGTCGCACCGCGCCGCGTCGCGCCATGTGGTCTCCGTGTTCGTCAGCGAGAGCTGGGCGCTTCGCCCTCACCCTGCGTGCGGGTCTCGCCCTCGTGCTCGGCGAAGCGAGCGAACGCTTCGTCGACGAGGCGCTCGGCCTCGGCGGCGCCGGCCCACTGGTCGACCTTGACCCACTTGCCGGGCTCGAGGTCCTTGTAGTGCTCGAAGAAGTGGCCGATCTCCTTCTGGGTCCATTCCGGGATGTCCGCGACGTCCTGGATGTGTTCCCAGCGCGGGTCCTTGGCGACCACGGCGACGACCTTGTCGTCACCGCCGGCCTCGTCGCTCATCTTCAGCACGCCGACCGGGCGGGCCTTGACCAGCACGCCGGGGGCGATCTCGTGGTCGAGGAGCACGAGCACGTCGAGGGGGTCGCCGTCCTCGCCGAGGGTGTTCTCGAAGAACCCGTAGTTCGAGGGATATCCCATCGGGGTGTAGAGGATGCGGTCGAGGTAGACGCGGCCCGTGCCGTGGTCGACCTCGTACTTGATGCGACTGCCACGGGGGATTTCGATGACGGCGTCGTAAGCGCCCATGCTGGTGCTCCTTTTGAAGACGTGCGGATGCGCGACCAGCCTAGCCGCGAGCCGGGTCGCCGCGAGGCGGCGACGGTGGGGCGGGCGGTACCGTGGCGGCATGTCGCACCGACCGAGCCTCGATCCCGCCGTTGCCGACGTGCGCCGCGCCGTTCGTTCCTCGTTGGCACGCCTGAGCTCCCCCGGCCCCCTCGTGGTGGCCGTGTCCGGCGGGGCGGACTCGCTCGCGCTCGCCGCCGCCGTGGCGTTCGAGACGCGGGACTCGGGTGCGGCCGCGACGGCGGTCGTCGTCGATCACGGGTTGCAGGAGACCTCGGCCGAGGTCGCGCGAGGAGCGGCCCAGGCGGCGGAGGCCCTCGGACTCGGGTCGCGAACGGTCGCGGTGGAGGTCGACGGCGTCGGCGGGCTGGAGGCCGCCGCACGGACGGCACGGTACCGCGCGCTGCGCGCGGTGGCCGGTGAGCTCGGCGCGCAGGCGATCCTGGTCGGTCACACCCTCGATGATCAGGCGGAGACGGTGCTGCTGGGCCTGGCGCGCGGATCCGGCGCCACCAGCCTGCAGGGGATGGCCGCGGTCGCCGACCTCGACGGCATTCCCCTCGTGCGCCCTCTGCTGGCCCTGCGGCGCTCGACGACCCGCGCGGCGTGCGCGGCCGAGCGGCTTGAGCCGTGGGACGACCCGCACAACGCCGATCCCCGCTTCGCCCGCGTGCGCACCCGCAACACGGTCCTCCCTGTTCTCGAGCGCGAACTCGGTCCCGGTGTGGCCGAGGCGCTGGCCCGCACCGCCGAGCAGTCGCGCGAGGATGCGGAAGCGTTCGACGAGATGATCCACGAGACGATCGAAGACATCGTCGAGCACGCGGAAGCCGGGATCTCGGTGTCCGCGTCGGCGCTCGCGGCCAATCCTGCGGCGCTTCGGCATCGCGTGATCCGTCTGGTGGTGGCCAGCGAGTTCGGGGCGAGCCTGACCCGCGTGCAGACCCTGGAGGTGGCGCGACTGGTCACCGACTGGTCCGGTCAGGGCCCGATCGATCTTCCGGGGTGCCGCGCCCGACGAGTCGGTGGGCGGATCGAATTCACCGCGGTGTGAGCGACACCCGGCGCTTCACGCTGTCGTGGGAACCCTCCCATGGCTAGGGTGGCGCTCGTGAAGGTCATCGCGGTGTACAGCGTCAAAGGCGGAGTGGGCAAGTCCACGACGGCGGTGAACCTCGCCTATGAAGCAGCGAAGGACCAGCGGGTGCTGCTGTGGGACCTCGACCCGCAGGGCGCCGCGACCTACCTCCTCGAGGTCAAGCCGAAGCTCAAAGGCGGCGCGGAAGCGATCGTCGGCGGAGGCGGGAAGATCACACGGGCCGTCCGGGAGACCGACTACCAGGACCTGGACGTGCTGCCCGGTGACGACAGCTACCGCGACCTCGAACTCGCCCTCGACGCCGCAAAGCACTCCACCCGCCGCATCCAGAAGGCTCTCGGTCCCCTCGCCGACGACTACGACGTCGTGATCCTCGACTGCCCGCCGGGGGCATCCCTCCTCGCGCAGAACGTCATCCGCGCCGCCGACCTCGTCGTGCTGCCGGTGGTGCCGGCACCCCTGTCGGCGCGGTCGCTGCAGCAGGTGCGCGACGTCATCGCCGCAGAGGCGAAGCCGGCCAAGATCGTCTCCTTCCTGTCGATGGTCGACCGTCGTAAGGGAGCGCACCGGTCGGCGATGGAAGAGCTGCCGTCCTCCGAGCCGGACATGTGCAAGGTGGTGGTCCCGTCGACCGTCGTCGTCGAGCGCATGGGATCCGAGCGCAAGCCCGTGGCGGCCTTCGCGCCCACGTCGGAGGCGGCCCACGCCTACGCGACCCTGTGGAGCATCGCCTGGGTCGCGGCGCGCGATCGGAAGAAGTGACATCGGCGAACTCTTAGACTCGGAGCATGCGCGCCGCAGAGATCAGCGATGACCTGACCGACATCCTCGTCACGGAGGAGCAGATCCAGGAGAAGCTGCGCGAGGTCGCCGCCCAGGTCGCCGCCGACTACGAGGGCAAGGACCTGCTGCTGGTCGGTGTCCTCAAGGGAGCGGTCATGGTGATGGCCGACTTCGCGCGGGCGCTGCCGATGCATGCCCCGATGGATTGGATGGCGGTCTCCTCGTACGGCACGTCGACCAAGTCCAGCGGCGTCGTGCAGATCCGGAAGGACCTCGACACCGATCTGCACGACAAGCACGTGCTGATCGTCGAAGACATCATCGACTCCGGACTGACCCTGCACTGGCTTCTGGAGAACTTCGCCTCGCGCGGCGCGGCCTCGATCGAGATCTTCTCGCTGCTGCGCAAGCCCGACGCGGCCAAGGTCGAGGTGCGCTGCAAGTACGTCGGCTTCGACATCCAGAACGATTTCGTCGTCGGCTACGGCCTCGACTATGCCGAGCGCTACCGCAACCTGCGAGATGTCGCGGTGCTCGCCCCGCACGTCTACGCCTGAGGAGGCGGCGGCGGACGATTCCGCCGTGGGCGAATGCACAGACGGGGCATAGGCGGCCCGCGATAGCCTGTTCGGACCGCTGAGGCGGCGTCATGCCCGCCCCGGACGGCCGCCGACGAAAGGGATCGGGCCGCGCCCGCACCATGAACATCAAGAAGATCACCCGGAACCCGCTCTTCTACATCGTGTTGATCGGCGTGCTGCTGATCGTCGGGTTCTCACTGATCTCGAGTCTGGGCGGGGCCAAGCAGGTCTCCACG
Organism: Microbacterium xanthum; assembly: GCF_034531355.1. Lineage (NCBI taxonomy): Bacteria > Bacillati > Actinomycetota > Actinomycetes > Micrococcales > Microbacteriaceae > Microbacterium > Microbacterium xanthum. The sequence goes on along the minus strand of NZ_JAWHUE010000001.1, from coordinate 636,177 downwards.
CAAGAGGGACTCGAGCTGCTGGGTGGCGGAACGGTCACCGAGGTGACCAACACCGACGGTGACCAGCGTGTCGACCTGACGCTGTCGGAGGCGTACGACGGCGCGACCGAGGTGCAGTTCTACTACGTCGACGCCCGGGCCGACGAGGTGGTCCAGGCCATCGACGCGGCCGCGCCGAGCGACGGCTTCAACGACGTCGTACCCCAGCCGTCGTGGTTCGACGGGTTCCTGTCCCTCATGATCCCGCTGCTGCTGCTGGGACTCCTGTTCTGGTTCCTGCTCTCGTCGGCGCAGGGCGGCGGCAGCAAGGTCATGCAGTTCGGCAAGTCCCGCGCGAAGATGGTCACGAAGGAGACCCCCACGGTCACCTTCCAGGACGTCGCCGGCTCCGACGAGGCCATCGAAGAGCTCGATGAGATCAAGGAATTCCTGAAGGATGCCGCCAAGTTCCAGGCGGTCGGCGCCCGCATCCCGAAGGGCGTGCTGCTGTACGGCCCTCCCGGCACCGGAAAGACACTGCTGGCGCGCGCCGTGGCCGGTGAAGCCGGTGTTCCCTTCTACTCGATCTCGGGCTCCGACTTCGTCGAGATGTTCGTCGGCGTCGGCGCGAGCCGTGTGCGCGACCTCTTCAACCAGGCCAAGGAGAGCTCGCCCGCGATCATCTTCATCGACGAGATCGACGCGGTCGGGCGCCATCGCGGCGCCGGCATGGGCGGCGGGCACGACGAGCGCGAGCAGACGCTGAACCAGATGCTCGTCGAGATGGACGGCTTCGACCCCAAGGTCAACGTCATCGTCATCGCCGCCACCAACCGGCCCGACATCCTCGACCCCGCACTGCTGCGTCCGGGCCGCTTCGACCGGCAGATCGGCGTCGACGCCCCCGACCTCAAGGGTCGCCAGCGCATCCTCGAGGTGCACGGGCGCGGCAAGCCGCTCGCCGACGGGGTGGATCTCGAAGTCGTCGCCCGGAAGACCCCCGGCTTCACCGGTGCCGACCTCGCGAACGTGCTGAACGAAGCCGCACTGCTCACGGCTCGCTCCAACGCGCAGCTCATCGACAACCGCGCACTGGACGAGGCCATCGACCGCGTGCTGGCGGGGCCGCAGCGCCGCACCCGCGTGATGAAGGACAAGGAGAAGCTCATCACCGCGTACCACGAGGGTGGTCACGCCCTCGCGGCGGCGGCGATGAACAACACCGACCCGGTCACGAAGGTGACGATCCTGCCGCGCGGCAAGGCCCTCGGCTACACGATGGTCCTGCCCGTCGACGACAAGTACTCGGTCACGCGCAACGAGCTGCAGGACCAGCTCACCTACGCGATGGGCGGCCGCGTCGCGGAGGAGATCGTCTTCCACGACCCGACCACGGGTGCCTCCAATGACATCGAGAAGGCCACCGGCATCGCCCGCAAGATGGTCACCGAGTACGGCATGACCATGGAGGTCGGGCCGGTCAAGCTCGGCCAGTCCTCCGGCGAGGTGTTCATGGGCCGCGACATGGGGCACGGCCGCGACTTCAGCGAGCGCATCGCCGAGCGCGTCGACCAGCAGGTTCGCGGTCTGATCGAGCAGGCGCACAATGAGGCCTACCAGGTCATCAACGACAACCGCGAAGTCCTCGACAAGCTCGCCCTGGCCCTCCTCGAGAAGGAGACGCTGGACCACCTGGAGCTTGCGGAGATCTTCCGCGACGTGAAGAAGCTGCCGCCGCGCCCGCAGTGGCTCTCGAGCGAGGAGCGCCCCGTCTCGCAGCTGCCCCCGGTGGATGTCCCCGTGCGTCAGCCCGCGGTGGGTGTCGCTGCCTCGACCGCGGCCGAGCCCGACGCCGCCCCCGCGTCCGGATCGGCGACCGAGCCCCGGCCGTCCGGCCAGGCGCGGCCCGCGACCGCCTAGGCTCGGCCACGTGGCCGTCGACCGTGACCGTGTCGCCGCGCTCGTGCGAGAGCTGCTCGAGGCGATCGGCGAGGATCCCGAGCGCCCGGGGCTGAAGCTCACTCCGGACCGCGTCGCCGATGCCTACGTCGATTTCTTCGCCGGCGTCGGCGCGGACCCGTCCGCGTCGCTCTCGCGGACGATCAGCGTCTCGCGGGGTCCCGCTCCCGAGACGTTGCCGTCGGGAGCGGTGATGCTGCGCGACATCCGCTTCCGCTCGATGTGCGAGCATCACCTGCTGCCCTTCCGCGGGCACGCCCATATCGCCTATCTGCCCGGCGAGCAGGTCGTCGGCCTCGGCGCCCTGCCACGGGTCGTCGACGTGCTCGCGGCGCGCCCGCAGGTGCAGGAGCGACTCGGCGAACAGATCGCCGACACCCTCGACGAGGGGCTCGATGCGCGCGGTGTCCTCGTCGTCCTCGATGCCGAGCACGAGTGCGTCACGATGCGCGGCGGACGCCAGCCCGACGCCTCGACGGTCACCGTCGCCGCGCGAGGGGCGTTCGTCGATCCCGCGCAGCGCGCCGAGCTCTTCTCCCTCCTGGGAGGGCCCCGATGACGGCGATCATGGGCATCGTCAACGTCACGCCCGACTCCTTCAGCGACGGCGGGCGATACCTCGACGCGGACGCGGCAGTGGCGCACGGGTTCGCCCTGCGCGCCGCCGGGGCCGACCTGCTTGATGTGGGCGGGGAATCCACGCGACCGGGATCGCAGCGCGTCGATCCGGCCGAGGAACAGCGTCGGGTGCTGCCGGTCGTGGGCGCCCTGGCCGGTGCGGGCCTCGCGGTGAGCGTCGACACCATGAACGCCGCCACCGCCGTGGCCGCCGTCGAGGCGGGAGCGGTCCTCGTCAACGACGTCTCGGGTGGACTCGCCGATCCCGAGATGCTCGCCGCGGTCGCCGACACGCGCGCCGACATCGCGCTCGGGCACTGGCGCGGGCACTCCGATGACATGTACGCACGTGCCTCCTACGGGGACGTCGTGCGCGACGTGGTCGGGGAGCTCTCCGCCCGCGTTCGCGCCGCGGAGGCTGCGGGAATACCCCCGGCGCGCATCATCGTGGATCCCGGCTTCGGATTCGGAAAGCGCGGGGCGCAGAACTGGGAACTTCTGCGCGGGTTGGCCCGCGTGGCGACTCTCGGGCCGCGCCTTCTGGTCGGGACCAGCCGCAAGCGGTTCCTCGCGGAGGCCCTCTCCGGCGCCGGCGAGGTCGACGAGGCGCGTCGCGACCTCGCGACCGCCGTCACCAGCGTGCTGGCCGCCCACGCGGGTGCGTGGGCGGTGCGCGTGCACGACGTCGCTTCGACCCGCGATGCCCTGCGCATCGCCACCTACCGAGGAGAGTGAACGGATGGATGCCTCCGGCGACCCGACCGCCACGGACGAACTGACCCTCACCGGTCTGCGCGTGTTCGGTCATCACGGCGTGCTCTCGCATGAGCGCCGCGATGGCCAGGAGTTCGTCATCGACGTCACCATGCATCTGGACGTCCGCGAGGCGGCGGGCGCGGACGACGTCGACAAGACGGTGCACTACGGTGAGGTCGCCGAGCACGTGGCAGGGCTGGTGGCCCATGACCCGGTCGACCTCATCGAGACGGTCGCGGCGCGCATCGCGCGGGATCTGCTCGCGCGCTACCCGCGCCTGCGGCGCGTGACCGTCACGGTGCACAAGCCGAATGCGCCGATCCGGGTGCCTTTCTCCGACGTCTCGGTGCGTGTGACGCGCGCCCGGGCCACACGATGAGCCGGCGCCTGGCGCACGGGATCGGTGACCCGCCGCCCCGGGACGCGCGGCCCGCGGTGCAGGCTGTCGTCGCGATCGGGGCGAACCTCGGCGACCGTGCCGAGACCCTCCGGGATGCGGTGCACGACCTGGCCCGCCTTCCGCTGGTCGACGAGGTGCGAGCGGCCGAGGCGATCGAGTCGGTGGCGGTCACCCCGTCCGGCCCGGATGAGGGCAAACCCGCGTATCTCAACTCGGTCGCCGTGCTCACCACGCGTCTGGCTCCCGCGATCCTGCTGTCGTACCTGCACGCCATCGAGGCGCGGCACGGTCGGGAACGACGCGAACGGTGGGGGGACCGCACGCTCGACCTCGACCTGATCGCGTACGGCGACATGACCTCCGACGACCCCGCACTGACGCTGCCGCACCCGCGCGCCGCCGAGCGCGATTTCGTTCTGGCACCGTGGCTCCAGATCGACCCCGATGCCGATCTGGTCGGGTACGGACGGGTGGCCGACCTCCTCGCCGACCTGCGGGGGCCGTCATGACGCGCACCGGAACCGGGATCCTGCTCGTGGTCGCCGGGCTCGGCGTCGGCGTGGGCTTTCTCGTCGACCAACTGCTGACCTCGTCGGGGCGGCCGACGTTCACACCCGCCGCGATGCTCCCCATCCTGCTCGTGCTGCTGGGCGGCGCCGTCGTGGCCTTCGCGGTGCCCGTCCGTCGCGCGACCCGCGGGACCGGTGCTTCGCCGAACCCGTTCCAGGCGCTGCGCATCGCGATGCTGGCCAAGGCGTCGTCGATCGTCGGCGCGCTGACGGCCGGGTTCGCGCTCGGACTCGCGCTGTTCCTCCTGACCCGTCCCGTCGTCCCGTCGGTAGGCTCGTTGGGGGTCGTGCTGGCGACCGTCGGCGGCGGCGTCGCGCTCGTCGCGGCGGGCCTGGTCGCCGAGCACATGTGCACGATCCGGAAGGACGACGATGACGAACACCCCGGAGGGCCCGACGCCGGAGTCGGTACCGGCGGCGGCGCCTGAGGACACCGCCACCTCACCCGCGGTGGAGAGCGTCACACCGCCCCCGCCACCCGCGGCGCTGGACGAAGGCACCTTCGCGGCCATCCGCGAGCCGAAGGGCGAGGCGCGCCTCCCCCTCGGAGATGGCACCTGGCATCAGCTCGCGCCCCCGTACGTATGGGTGCAGCTGATCTCCGGCGGCTTCTTCTTCGTTCTCGTGCTGGCGGCGGCGCTGGTGATGAGCCTCGTGCTCGGGCAGTGGTGGATCTGGATCCCCGCCGGCGTCGCCCTGGTGATCAGCGCCATCACGCTCATCATCACCCCGCGCCAGGCACGCGCGGTCGGCTATCAGCTCCGACGCGACGACCTCGTCTTCCGCAAGGGCATCCTGTGGCAGCGTGTGGTCGCGGTGCCCTATGGGCGCATGCAGCTCGTCGACATCACCCACGGCCCGCTGGACCGCGGGTTCGGCATCGCCCAGCTGAAGCTCGTCACCGCGGCGGCCTCGACCGGTGTGGTCATCCCGGGGCTGCGCCAGTCCGCGGCCGAGGTGCTCCGGGACACCCTGATCGACGTCGCCGAGACCCGCCGGACCGGGCTGTGACCGACCTGCCTCCCGCGCCTTCGGTGCCTTCCGTGCCGGGCGGCCCGACGCCCCCGGCCGACGCCGCGCGGTCCCCGCTGAGCGACGGCGAGTGGCACCGGATGCATCCGCTGACTCCGCTCTTCCGCGGTGGACTCGTGCTCGTCATCGTCTCGGGCATCATCATCGCGAACCTGCGCGACCGGGTCCTCGGCTTCTTCTTCGACGGGGTGATCCCGGGCGGCTACGACACGACGGAGGATCCCGTCGACTACGTGCTGGGCCACAACCTCCTCCTCGTGGCGCTGCTGGTCGTGCTCGGTGTGCTGCTGGTGGTCATCGGCTTCTTCTACCTGATGTGGCGCTTCCACGCGTTCCGAATCACCGGCGACGACGTCGAGGTGCGCTCCGGCGTGCTGTTCCGAACCCATCGCCGCGCCCCGCTCGACCGGGTGCAGGGGGTCAACCTCACGCGGCCGATGATCGCCCGGCTCGTCGGCATGGCCAAACTCGAGGTGGTCGGCGCCGGACTCGACGCGAACGTCAAGCTCGAGTACCTCTCCACTCCCAACGCCGAGGCGGTGCGCTCCGACATCCTCCGCCTCGCCTCGGGGCGTCAGCTCGCGGAGGCGGCGGCCCGCGCCGAGCACGACAGGGCGACGGGGCGGCGGGCCGCGAGCGACCTGGCGGCGACCGCGGCATCCACCGTCTCGTCAGGTCTGGACGGACTCGTCCACGGTGCGGAGGATCCGGCCGAGGAACCGGAGTCGGTCGTGCAGATCCCGCCCGGCCGGCTGATCGCTTCGCAGCTGCTGAGTGGATCGACGATCGCACTGCTCGTGGGCATCATCGCGATCGTCGTCGGTGCGATCTACGGCACCCCCTGGGTGCTGTTCGGCATCTTCCCCGTCGTGCTCGGCTTCGGGGCCTACACGATCCGGACCATCACCAGGTCGCTGCGGTACTCGATCGCTCCGACGCGCAGCGGTGTGCGGATCACGTTCGGCCTGTTCACCACCGTCACCGAGATCGTGCCGCCGGGTCGGGTGCACGCGGTGGAGGTGTCCCAGTCGATCTTCTGGCGGCCGCTGGGATGGTGGTCGGTCAGCGTGAATCGCCTCTCGGGGAAGAGCGCGACCGACACCGGGACGGACCAGTTCGCCACCGTGCTGCCCGTCGGCGACCGCGACGACGTGGCGCGGGTCCTGGGGCTCGTGCTGCCGCACCTGAGCCCGGACCAGTGGCGCGCGATCTTCGAAGACGGCGTGCTGGGGCCGCGCGACGCCGATCCGTACGTGACCACTCCGCGTCGTGCACGTCTGTTCCGTCTGCTGTCGTGGAAGCGCAACGGGTTCCTCCTCAGCGCCGACACCCTGTTCCTCCGCCGCGGGGTGGTCTGGCGCACGCTCGGTGTGTTTCCGCTCGCCCGTCTGCAGAGCGTCGATGTCACCCAGGGGCCGGTCGACCGGCGGCTGAGCGTCGCGAACGTCCGTGCGCACACGATCGCCGGGCGGGTCTCGGGGGCGCTCGGCATCATCGATCGCGACGCCGCCCTGGAGCTGTTCGAGTCCGTTGCGGCCGGTGCCGTCCGTGCTGCCGCAGCCGACCAGACGCACCGGTGGGACGGCGGATCCGGCGACCCGGTTCCGGTGCCCGCCCCCGCACCGGAAGCGTCCGGGACGTCGGACCCCGACTCGGAGGGCGACCGATGACGCGCGAGGGGCGCCTCGGCGTCGGCGTCATCGGCGCAGGGCGTGTCGGGCCGGTGATCGGCGCCGCCCTGGCCGGAGTGGGCCACGCGCTCGTGGGGATCACCCGTGGTTCCGACGACGAACGCGTCGAGACGGTGCTTCCCGGGGTCCCGTTCCTCGACACCCCCGACGTCGTGCGCCGCAGCGAACTGGTGGTGCTGGCGGTCCCGCACGAAGAGCTCCCGGGGCTGGTGTCGGGCCTGGCCGAGACCGGCGACTGGCAGGCGGGGCAGCTCGCCCTGCACCTGGATCCCGCGTTCGGCACGGGCGTGCTCGCGCCCGCGATGGCCCAGGGCGTGATCCCCTTGGCGATCCACCCGGCCATGACGTTCACCGGCACCTCGATGGACCTCCGGCTGCTCGCCCAGTCGTACGCCGCCGTCACGGCGCCGGCCGCCGTGCTGCCCATCGCGCAGGCGCTCGCGGTCGAGCTCGGCTGCGAGCCCATCGTGGTCGCCGAGTCCGCGCGGTCCGCGTACGCCGAGGCGATCGCGACCGCGACGACGTTCTCCCGGTCGATCGTCGCGCAGTCCGCAGCTCTCCTGGCCGACGCGGGGGTGCCGGATCCGGGGCGGTACCTCTCGGGGCTCGTGCACACGACCGTCGACCAGGCGCTCACCGACCACAGCGCGCTGTGAGCTGTTCCGCGGTCGGCTGAGGGCCGCCCGGCTCGATACGATCGTCGGATGATCAGCACCACCGCGGGCCTGCGCGCCCGACTCGCAGAACTGCGAGCGGACGCCCCCGACTCGACGGTCGCCCTCATCTCCACCATCGGCGCGCTGCACGACGGCCACCGCGACCTCATCCGAGCCGCGCGTGATGCCGCTGACCTCGTGGTCGTTTCGATGTTCCTGAACCCGCTCCGGTTCCGGACCGCCGCGGACGCACAGGCGTATCCACGCACCCCCGAGGCCGACCTCGCGATGCTCGCCGACCTCGAGGTCGACGTCGCCTTCGCGCCCCAGGCCGGGGAGATGTTCGCCGACCTGTCGTCGACGACCAAGATCTCCGCGGGTGACCTCGGCCTGCGGTACGAGGGTCGCTCGCGCCCCGCCTACTTCGACGGGTTGCTGACCGTCGAAGCCAAGCTGTTCTCCCTCGTGCGTCCGGATGTGGCCGTCTATGGTCTGCGCGACCGCCAGCGCGTCTTCCTGGTGGAGCGCATGATCCGAGACTTCTTCTTCGACATCGATGTGGTCACCGTCGACATCGCCCGCGACGGCGGCGGGCTGCCGGTGTCCTCGCGCGTGGCTCTTCTTGACGATGCCGATCTCGCGGCGGCCGCGAAGCTGCCGGTCGCGCTCGAGGCCGCCGCCGCGAACGCCGACCGCGGGGTCGACGCGTGCATCGCCGCCGCCCAGGGGGCGCTCATGGGAGAGCCGCGTATCCGTCTGGATTACCTCAACGTGGTCGACCCGGCGACGTTCCTTCCCGTCGACGAGGGACACGCGGGCCCTGCCCTCGCGCTGATCGCCGCGATCGTCGGCGGTCACCGATTCATCGACAACACCGAGATCTACATCGGCTGAGCGGCTCCGGCGGGTCCGCGCGCCGCGGCTAGACTGGGCCGCGACTTTCGCGAGGAGCCCCCCGATATGACCGACACGTCCGCCGCGCCCGACAACGCGGCCGAAGCGACCGCCGACGACACCTTCGAGCAGCGGGCGGTTCGCCTGGCCAAGCGGGAGCGCCTGATCGCCGAGCGCGAGGACGCCGCCGGCGGTGCCTACCCGGTGAGTGTTCCCGTCACCGACACCATCCCGGCGCTGCGGGAGCGATACGGCGACCTCGAGGCGGGTGCCGAGACCGGCGTGATCGCGGCGGTCGCCGGCCGGGTCGTGTTCAGCCGCAACACGGGCAAGCTCTGCTTCGCCTCGCTGCAGTCCGGTGACGGCAGCCGCATCCAGGCAATGGTCTCGCTCGCGAATGTCGGCGACGCCTCGCTCGCGGCGTGGAAAGAGCTCGTCGACCTCGGTGATCACGTGTTCGTCTCGGGCGAGGTGATCTCCTCGCGTCGCGGCGAGCTGTCGATCATGGTCACGGAGTGGCGCATCGCCTCGAAGGCCGTGCTTCCGCTGCCGAACCTCCACAGCGACCTCAGCGAGGAGAGTCGTGTGCGCAGCCGCTTCCTCGACCTCATCGTGCGCGATCAGGCACGCGAGACGGTCTTGGCGCGCGCGAAGGTGAACCAGAGCCTTCGGCGCACCTTCACCGAGCGCGGCTTCGTCGAAGTCGAGACCCCGATGCTGCAGGTGCAGCACGGCGGCGCCTCCGCGCGCCCGTTCGTGACCCACTCCAATGCGTTCGACGCGGAACTGTACCTGCGCATCGCGCCGGAGCTCTTCCTCAAGCGGGCCGTGGTCGGTGGAATCGATCGCGTGTACGAGATCAACCGCAACTTCCGCAACGAGGGTGCAGACTCCACGCACAGTCCCGAGTTCGCGATGCTCGAAGCCTACGAGGCCTACAGCGACTACAACGGGATCGCCGATCTGACGCAGACCCTGATCCAGGACGCTGCGGTCGCGGTCGCCGGTTCGACCGAGGTCACGTGGGCCGACGGCACCGTGTACGACCTCGGCGGCCAGTGGGACCGCATCTCGATGTACGACTCGCTCAACGAGGCGCTCGCCGCGGCATGGACCGACGGTGACGCGCCGCTCATCGACCCGCAGACCCCGTTGGCGCAGCTGGTCGAGATCGCCGAGCGCTTCGAGGTCGAGGTCCCGGCGCACGCCATCCCGGGGAAGCTGGTCGAGGAGCTCTGGGAGCACTTCGTCAAGGGAAGCCTGGAGCGTCCGACCTTCGTCATGGACTTCCCCCTCGACACCAGCCCGTTGGTGCGCGAGCACCGCACGATCCCGGGCGTGGTCGAGAAATGGGACCTGTACGTACGCGGCTTCGAACTGGCGACCGGGTACTCGGAGCTCATCGACCCCGTCATCCAGCGGGAGCGGTTCACCGAGCAGGCGAAGCTGGCGGCGAAGGGCGACGTCGAGGCGATGCGGATCGACGACGAGTTCCTCCGCGCCCTCGAGCACGGCATGCCCCCCTCGGGGGGGATGGGGATGGGGATCGACCGACTCCTCATGGCGATCACCGGCCTCGGTATCCGCGAGACGATCCTCTTCCCGCTCGTCAAGTAGCCGCATCCTGCCCCTCGCGCTCTCCTCGATCGTCGCCGCCCCGTCCGCGGTGGGATCGCGGCGTCCGGAACGCCCACGCCGGTAGGTGGCCCGCGCCGGCCATGGACAGCACGATGCCGGCCAACCCGTGATCGGGTTCGACCGCGAATGCCATTTCGGCGAACATGCCGGCGTGCGTGGAGCGGCCGAGCGCCCACGACAACCAGGCGCAGGCCGCCAACGGGCCCGCGCGATGTTCCCGAGGCGCCGCTGCGGCCGCGCGGCGCGACGCCGCCAACGCACGGAGCAATCGCTCGGCGTCGGGGGAGGCACCCTCACCCCACATCCGCTCCGCGATCTCCGGAGGGTACGCCTCGCCGTTCTCCCACCGCGCCTGGGCGTCCAGCGCTTCGTCGCCGTCGTGCACCGTGCCGCACCACTGCACGAGGGCGACGTCGCGCAGGGCCGGTCGTGACAGGCACCATGCCAGCAGCGCGAGGTCGAACGCCGACTCGGTGTCCGCCTCGGCCGCCACGACCTCCTCGAACAGACCGGGCACGTCGTCCAGGGCCGCGATGGCCGCCACGGCCTGGGGATCGATCCGTTCCGCCGACGAGTCGGGGGACTCGCCGAAGACGGTGCGGATCGCCCTGTCGAGCTGTCCCAGCGCGCGCGCCACCCGCTCCTTCGTCGCGAGGTCGACGGTCGGAAGGCTCGCGCCGGCGTTCTGATCGCCGGATGGAGCGGGGATGTGCGACATCGACGCCGCGCCCGCCTCGATGCGCTCGAGGTCCCAGCCGGTGTCGGGGCACTGCGGGTCGAAGAGCGAGCCCCACCCGTCCGTCGCGACGCACAGCGCATCCATCATCCGCAATCCCGCAGCGTCCGCTCGCGTCGACAGCGCCTCCAGGAGTGCGCGATGGGGCATACTGCCGTCGTAGGGGGCGTCGGTGTAGACCACCGCGGCGAATCCGTCCGCGTCGGGCAGGCGGCAGACCATCCCGAGGAAGGTCGCGGCACACCGGTCGGTCTCCTCCGCATCCGCGCCGACGGGAAGGTCGATGCGCATGACGCCGGCGGTTCGCGTGCCGATGAAGGGCACCAGGACGATGCTCTCGCTCGGCCGGAAGCCGGCCAGGCGGGGCACGAGGGCGAGGAACTCTGCCGCGTCGGCGGCCTTCACGATCGAGGTCATGGGACGAGGTTCGCGTCCGTTCGCCCGCCCCGGGCGGTCGGCGGAGCATGCGGTGGACGCCGCGGTTTGTCCACAGGGGTGTCGCGGAGGAGTGCGCGTTCCCAGCGAACGCGGCGACCGGACGCGTATCCTGGCCTGATGGAAGACTTCTGGCTCGCCGCCGCGTGGGCGATCCTGCCCACCCTCGTGGTCAGCTTCCTGTTCTTCTGGGTGATCCGCAGCATGATCCGCGCCGACCGCAACGAACGACGCGCCTATGCCCGGCTGGAGGCCAAGGAGCGCGCCCGACGAGGCCTGCCCCCCGCAGCAGATGCCCCCGCATCCGGAAACTGACCGCACGTCCCGATAGCCTGGGTCGAGCGCCCGCACGCCCGGTGGGCCAGTCAGGGGGACGCCGCAGTGGCCGAAGATGTCGTCACGTTCACGTTCGACCCGCCCAGCTGGTGGGTGGTGACGCTCTTCGTCATCGATCTCGCGATCCGCATCACCGCCATCATCGTGATCCCGCGCAACCGCCGTCCCACCTCCGCGCTGGCGTGGCTGCTGGCGATCTACTTCATCCCGTTCGTCGGCGTGCTGCTGTTCCTCATCATCGGCAACCCGCGGTTGCCGCGTAAGCGCCGCAAGCTGCAGGACGACATCAACGCCTACATCCGCGAGTCCAGCGAGGCGCTCGACTTCGGCAGCCTCCGCCCGAACGCCCCCGAGTGGTTCACCTCGCTGGTCACGCTCAACCGCAACCTGGGCGCGATGCCCCTGTCGGGCGACAACGAGGCGCACCTCATCTCCGACTACCAGGAGAGCCTCGACACGATGGCCGAGGCGGTGCGCACCGCCGAGCGCTACGTGCACGTCGAGTTCTACATCCTCCAGGCCGATGATGCGACCGACAACCTCTTCCGAGCCCTCGAAGAGGCCTGCGCGCGGGGCATCACCGTCCGCGTGCTGCTGGATCACTGGGCCAACCGCGGCAAGCCCTTCTACAAGCGCACCCTGAAGCGCCTCGACGAGATGGGGGCGGACTGGAAGCTCATGCTGCCGGTGCAGCCACTGAAGGGCAAGTACCAGCGACCCGACCTGCGCAACCACCGCAAGCTCCTCGTCGTGGACGGTCTCGTGGCGTTCATGGGGTCGCAGAACGTCACCGACTCGACCTACAACCTCAAGAAGAACATCCGCCGCGGCCTGCACTGGGTCGACCTCATGGTGCGCCTGGAAGGGCCGGTGGTCGCCTCGATCAACGCCGTGTTCCTCTCGGACTGGTACGCCGAGACGCAAGAGGTGCTCTACGCCGAGACCGATCTCGACGAACTGAAAGCGGGCCCAGGCGACCTCGATTGCCAGATCATCCCGTCGGGGCCGGGCTTCCGCTTCGAGAACAACCTGCGTCTGTTCGCCGCGCTCATGTACGCCGCTCAACACAAGCTGATCATCGTCAGCCCCTACTTCGTGCCCGACGAGGCGATGCTGTTGGCGATCACGAGCGCGTGCCACCGTGGCGTCGAGGTGCAGCTGTTCGTCTCCGAAGAGGGTGACCAGGCGATGGTCTACCACGCGCAGCGCAGCTACTACGAAGTGCTGTTGAAGGCGGGCGTGAAGATCTGGATGTACCGCAAACCGTTCATCCTCCATTCGAAGTCGATGACCGTCGACGACGAGGTCGCGGTGATCGGCTCGAGCAACATGGACATGCGGTCGTTCGGATTGAACATGGAGATCTCGATGCTGGTGCGCGGTGAGGAGTTCATCACCGAGATGCGCGAAGTCGAAGCCGAGTATCGATCACTCAGTCGCGAGCTCACGCTGGACGAGTGGGAGAAGCAACCCTTGCGCTCCACCGTGCTCGACAATCTCGCGCGGCTCACGTCCGCTCTGCAGTGACCGACGACGTTCCCGAGGCGTGATTCGTTACGTCGCCGTGATCGGACGTGTCGCGGGCGTTCAGTCGGAGAGAGCATGATGACGTCATGCCTCGTCCTCGCCTCCTCTCGGCCGCGCTCGCGCTGGCCGCCTCGTCCCTCCTGATCTCCGGATGCGCGATGAATGCGACGCCGACCGTCACACCCGTGCCGCTGCCGTCGACGGAGACGCCGGGCGGGGGCGACTCCGAGGTCCACGCCGCGTGGCTCGATGACGGCAGCGCGGTCGGCATCCTCACCTTCGGCAGCTCCTCGTGCCTTCCCACGGTGAGTGCGGCCGACGTCGTCGACGGTGTCCTCACCGTGGAGCTGACCGACCCGGACGGTGTCGCCTGCACGCGCGACCTGGTCGCGCGGGGCAGCTATGTTCCGCTGCCCGAGGGTGTGGACCCGAGCGAGGACCTCGATGTCGTCGTGACCGGGTCTTTCTCCGGCCAGGCTGAGATCGCGGGCGACCCCGACCTCGCGGGGAAGGGTGGCGGGCTCGCCGAGGGGGCGCCGAGCGCGGGCTGGGCCGACGACGCCGTCTTCCTTCTGCTCACCTGGGGCTCCTCGACCTGCCCGCCCCTGATCTCGAGTGCCGTCGCATCCACCCCCACCGAAGTGACGGTGACCGTCGACCCCCTCCCCGCAGACCAGGTGTGCACGGCCGACTTCGGGCCCCGGGTATCGGTGGTGGCGGTGGACGGGCTCGGCGACGACGAGGACGAGCGGGTCGAAGCCGTCCTCGCCGGTGACGAGTTCGACGCGTTGCGCATTCCCATCGCTGGTCATCGCTGACGCCCACAGTCGACGCCCGCTGCGCGGTGCTTCGCCTGCCGCTCCTTGCCGCTTCTCCCGGGTCGGTGGCCTCTCGATGTCGCTGCCGGCGCCGATGGCGACATCCGATGACAGGTGAATCACGGGCGCGTCGCGATATGCCCCTGGCGAACAGCGGCCCGACCGATGCCGCCGCTGGCTAACCTCGATGTATCGCGCAGCAGTGCGACCTGCACCCCAAGCGCCGAGGGAGTGAACGATGTTCGAGAGATTCACCGACCGTGCCCGCCGCGTGGTTGTGCTCGCCCAAGAAGAGGCGAAGATGCTCAACCACAACTACATCGGCACCGAGCACATCCTGCTCGGGCTGATCCACGAGGGGGAAGGCGTCGCCGCGAAGGCGCTGGAATCCCTCGGCATCTCGCTCGACGCCGTGCGCGAGCAGGTGCAGGACATCATCGGCCAGGGGCAGCAGCAGCCCACCGGCCACATCCCCTTCACGCCGCGTGCCAAGAAGGTCCTCGAGCTCAGCCTGCGTGAAGCACTGCAGCTCGGCCACAACTACATCGGCACCGAGCACATCCTCCTCGGCCTCATCCGTGAGGGAGAGGGTGTCGCCGCCCAGGTGCTCGTCAAGCTCGGAGCCGACCTGAACAAGGTCCGCCAGCAGGTCATCCAGCTGCTCTCGGGATACCAGGGCAAGGAGCCGGCCGGCGTCGCCGCCGGCGGTGGCGAGCAGGCGCAGTCGGGGGCCCAGGGCGGCTCGCAGGTGCTCGACCAGTTCGGTCGCAACCTGACCCAGGCCGCGCGAGACAACAAGCTCGACCCGGTGATCGGACGCGAGAAGGAGATCGAGCGGGTCATGCAGATCCTCTCGCGCCGCTCCAAGAACAACCCCGTCCTCATCGGCGAGCCCGGCGTGGGCAAGACCGCCGTCGTCGAGGGACTGGCCCAGGCGATCGTCAAGGGCGAGGTGCCCGAGACGCTCAAGGACAAGCAGGTCTACTCGCTCGACCTCGGTTCGCTCATCGCCGGCTCGCGCTACCGCGGAGACTTCGAGGAGCGCCTGAAGAAGGTCACGAAGGAGATCCGCACGCGCGGCGACATCATCGTCTTCATCGACGAGATCCACACCCTCGTGGGTGCCGGAGCCGCGGAGGGCGCGATCGACGCGGCCAGCATCCTCAAGCCGCTGCTGGCTCGAGGCGAGCTGCAGACGATCGGCGCCACGACGCTCGACGAGTACCGCAAGCATTTCGAGAAGGATGCGGCGCTGGAGCGTCGCTTCCAGCCCATCCAGGTCAACGAGCCGGCGCTGCCGCACGCGATCAACATCCTCAAGGGGCTGCGCGACCGGTACGAGGCTCACCACAAGGTGCAGATCACCGACGGTGCCATCGTCGCGGCGGCGAACCTCGCCGACCGCTACATCGCCGACCGGTTCCTGCCCGACAAGGCCATCGATCTGATCGACGAGGCCGGCGCGCGCCTGCGCCTGTCGATCCTGTCGAGCCCGCCGGAGCTCCGGGAGTTCGACGAGAAGATCGCCAAGGTCCGGGAGGACAAGGAAGCGGCGAGCGAGGAGCAGGACTTCGAGAAGGCCGCGGCGCTGCGCGACGAGGAGAAGTCCCTGCTCGCCGAGCGGCTTCGCCTCGAGAAGCAGTGGCGCTCGGGTGACGTCGCGTCGCACGCGGTGGTCGACGAGGGTCTGATCGCCGAAGTACTCGCTCAGGCCACCGGCATCCCGGTGTTCAAGCTCACCGAAGAGGAGTCCAGCCGGCTGGTCTTCATGGAGAAGGCGCTGCACCAGCGCGTCATCGGCCAGGAAGAGGCCATCGCTGCGCTGTCCAAGACGATCCGCCGTCAGCGTGCGGGCCTGAAGGACCCCAAGCGCCCGTCGGGGTCGTTCATCTTCGCCGGTCCGACCGGCGTCGGAAAGACCGAGCTCGCCAAGGCTCTGGCCGAGTTCCTCTTCGACGACGAGGGTGCGCTGATCTCCCTGGACATGTCGGAGTTCGGTGAGAAGCACACCGTCTCGCGCCTGTTCGGGGCCCCTCCCGGGTTCGTCGGCTTCGAAGAGGGCGGCCAGCTCACCGAAAAGGTGCGCCGCAAGCCGTTCTCGGTCGTGCTCTTCGACGAGATCGAGAAGGCGCACCCGGACATCTTCAACTCGCTGCTGCAGATCCTCGAAGAGGGGCGCCTCACCGACGGCCAGGGACGCATCGTCGACTTCAAGAACACGGTCATCATCATGACCACCAACCTCGGTTCGCAGGCGATCGCCGGTGGCCCGGTCGGGTTCCAGGTCGAAGGTGACACCTCGACGACGTACGACCGGATGAAGGGCAAGGTCAACGAGGAGCTGAAGCGCCACTTCAAGCCCGAGTTCCTGAACCGTGTCGACGACATCATCGTGTTCCCGCAGCTGAACCGCGACGAGCTGATCCAGATCGTCGACCTGTTCACCAAGCGTCTCAGCGAGCGGCTGCTCGACCGTGACATGACGATCGAGCTGTCGCGTCCGGCGAAGGAGCGTCTGATCGAGGTCGGCTTCGACCCGGCGCTGGGTGCGCGACCGCTGCGTCGCGCGATGCAGCACGAGATCGAGGATCGCCTCAGCGAGAAGATCCTGCACGGCGAGCTCAACCCCGGCGATCACGTGAAGGTCGATGCCGAGAACGGCGTCTTCCTCTTCGAGCACGGTCCCCGCGGGGAAAAGGTCTCGGTGGGCGTCGGCACCGCCGGTGAGATCACGGCCACTCCCGACATCGCCGCTTCGAGCTGAGTCGGTTCACCTGACGGGCGGATGCCCGCCGACGCCCCGGATTCCGGGAGCGCGGCGGGCATCCGCTCTTCTGTGTGGGCGGCGAGGCGCCGCGTATGGTGGTGTGATGGCCGATTTCGTCGTGCGCCCCGCCCGAACCCGCGATGTGCGGCCCATCCAGGCCATGCTCGAGCCTTACGTCCAGCAGCGCATCCTGCTCGGGAAAGACCTCGTGGTGCTCTACGAAGCGGTGCAGCAGTTCGTCGTCGCCGAGGATGCGAACGGCGAGCTGATCGGATGCGGGGCGCTGCACGTGATGTGGGAGGAGCTCGGCGAGGTGCGCACGCTGATCGTCTCGGACGCCTGGTTGCACAAGGGCGTCGGGACGGCCATCGTCGAAGCACTCGAAGAGCAGGCACGCGAGCTCGGCCTCACGCGTCTGTTCTGCTTGACGTTCGAGGTGGAGTTCTTCTCGCGTCGCGGGTTCGAGACGATCGGCGAGCAGGTCGTGGACCCCGATGTCTACTCGCAGCTCATCCGGAGTCCCGACGAGGGAGTCGCCGAGTTCCTCGACCTCGCCCACGTCAAGCCGAACACCCTGGGCAACACTCGGATGCTCAAGAACCTCCGCGCGTGATGAGCGGCGCGCCCACAGGGTGCGCGAAGGACGCGTGCGTACGCTGGAACCCATGAGCGGCGACACCCCGCGCAGGCGGCGACACTCTCCGGCGGTCTACCGCCGTCGGCGGCTGGTCGTGCTGCTGGTGTTCCTGATCGTCGTCGCGGGTGCGGTGTGGCTGTTCATCGCGCAGCCCTGGCAGGCGTGGGCCTCCGACGACACCCCGCACCCGACGGCCGCGGCCGGCAGTGCGACACCGAGCCCCACGCCGAGTGCGAGCGCGAGTGCGAGTGCTGCGCCGGAGGCGTCTGCTGAACCCGAGGGGACGGAGACGCCGACCGCGACGCCCTGCGTCGCGCGCGATCTCACGGTCGAGGCCGTCACCGACAAGGGAGAGTACGCGGCGGGCGAGAACCCCCTGCTGTCGATCCGTCTGACCAACGATGGCGCGGACTGCACGCTCAACGTCGGCACCGCGGCGCAGACCTTCACGATCACGAGCGGGTCGGACGTGTGGTGGCGCTCGACCGACTGCCAGAGCGAGCCCAGCGACATGCTCGTGCTCCTCGAGGCGGGACAGACGGTCGAGAGCGCGAATCCCGTCGAGTGGGATCGGACGCGCTCCTCGGTGGACACCTGCTCGGATGCCGGGCGTCCCGGTGCGCCTGGCGGCGGTGCGTCGTATTATCTCGACGTGGAGATCGGCGGCGTCTCGTCCAGCGAGCCGGCGTACTTCCTGCTCTTCTGATCGATCGGCCACGCGGACTGATATATCGCCCTGTCCCCCGAAAAGGGGACAGATACCGTTTTGTACTCGGGTTAGACTGGACCCGCTTCGGTGTACGCCTGGAACTGTCCCCAGCAGCTGATCCTTCCCAGTGGATCACCCAGCGGCCCACGAAGCTTGCTCCGGCCTCGGCCGTGAGCGTGACGTGGGGCCGAGTCGATCCCCCAGTTCGCCTCGTCCCCACGTCCCCCCTCTGATCTCCGGATCACGTGCCGATTAGGCTGGGGCGATGGCGTCACGCAAGAAGCGCTCGAAGAAGTCCCCCTCCGTCGATTTCCGCAACACGCAGCTGTCGGATGCGCTGCAGACCCAGGACATGGCGGCGGTCGCGTTCGCTTTGCGCCATGGGCCGACGGTGGTGCCGCTGATGACCGTCGGAGACCGGGACAACCCGCTCGATGTCGGTGAGGTCTGGACCTACCGCGACGCCAAGACCGGTGACGTCGCCCTCTTGCTGTTCAGCGACGCGGCCCACAAGCCGGAGAGCCTGCCGGCCGGAGTCGCCCTGCAGTCCCCGCAGTGGCTTCGCGCGTTTCTCGCCGCACACCAGGCCGAGATCACGACGGTATTCCTCGACATCGCTGGACCGCATCCCCTGCAGGCGACTCCCGCCGATCTCCTCGCGGCGCTTGAGGCCTGATCACCTCGCCGCACGCGTTCAGAAGTCCGGGCGCGGCTCCGCCGCGGCGGGTGCGGCGAAGCGTTCCATCGCCCGCAGCGCGGTGGCCACGGTGCGCTGCTCGGCGTCGACGACGGCGCTGTAGCCCAGGCGCGCCGCTTCGGTGCGCCGTTGACCGGCCTGCGTGACGGGGCGGATCTCTCCCGCCAGGGTGAGCTCGCCGATCGCGGCGGTGCCGCGGGCCAGAGCGCGATCGCGGAGCGAGTTCGCGATCGCGACCGCGATGGCCAGGTCGGCGGCGGGCTCGACGAGGCGCACTCCTCCCACGGTGGAGACGTACACGTCGTGTTGCGACAGCGGGAGTCGTGCGCGCTTCTCGAGGACGGCGAGGATCATCGCCACGCGGGCGCCATCGACGCCGTTGACGACGCGACGTGGATTCGGCGCCGACGTCTCGATGGTGAGGGCCTGCACTTCGACGGGGAGAGCGCGGCGGCCCTCCAACGCGATCGTGACGCAGGTCCCCGGGACCGGGTCGCCGTGCCCGAGGAACAGGGCGCTCGGGTCGGGGACTTCGGCGATGCCGTCGCCGGTCATGTCGAAACACCCGACCTCATCGGTCGGGCCGAAGCGGTTCTTCAGGGCGCGTACGAACCGCAGGGACGTCTGACGGTCCCCTTCGAAGTGACAGACCACGTCGACGAGGTGCTCGAGCACGCGGGGACCGGCGATCGAGCCGTCCTTGGTCACGTGCCCGACGATGATGACGGGAAGGTTCCGCTCTTTGGCGACGCGGATGAGGGTCGATGCGACCTCGCGGACCTGCGAGGGGTGCCCGGCCATGCCGTCGCTCAGGGCCGAGGCGACCGTCTGCACCGAATCGACGATGAGCAGGTCCGGTCGGACGTCGTCGATGTGGCCGAGGATCGTCGCGAGGTCCGTCTCGCTCGCGAGGTAGAGGTCCTCGTGCAACGCGCCGGTTCGCTCGGCCCGCAGCCGCACCTGGGCGGTGGATTCCTCCCCGCTGGCGTACAGCACACGACCGCCTGCCCGCGCAGACTGGGCGGCGACCTCGAGCAGCAGCGTGGACTTGCCCACCCCGGGCTCACCGGAGAGCAGGATCGCGGCGCCGGGGACGACACCTCCGCCGAGCACGCGGTCGAACTCCGCGACTCCCGACGTGCGGCGCGGGGTGTCGCGGGTGTCGACATCGGTGATGGGTCGCGCGGCACGGGCTGCAGAGGGGGTGACCGCGGCGATCGAACGGACGATGCCGGTCTGCTCGGCCGCCTCGACGACGGTTCCCCACTGCTGGCACTCGCCACAGCGTCCGACCCACTTGATGGTCGTCCATCCGCACTCGGTGCAGCGGTACGGGGCTGTCTGGGTCGTGCGCTTGCTGGCCATCACCGACAGGCTACGCGGCCCCTGCGACATCGGACGGTCAGGCCGTACCGGGACGGGGAGGTCACCCCATCGCGTCGAGCACGGCGGCGCCGACGAGCTCCTGGCTGAAGGGCACCGAGTACGCCATCAGCGCGCCGGCTTGGGCGTCCCGCACGATGCGCTGGATCGGCGAGCGCACCAGGAAGGCGCCCCCACCGCCGACGCGCAGCGCCAGCGCCGCGGCGGCCTTGGCGACCTCGTTGGCGAGCATCTTCGTCTCGGTCGCCGCCGGCATCGCCTGGGGATCTTCCGCATCGGCGAGCCAGGCGGTGCGCTCGGCCATGAGCATCGCGGCGGTGACCTGCGCCCACACCATCGCCGTCTCCTGCTTGACCCACTGCTGGTCGGCGAGGACGGTGCCGCCCTTCGCGCGGTGCGCGGTCGTGGCGAGGGCATCCAGTGCGGCCTCGGCGATTCCGAGGGAGATGAAGGCGAACCCGACCGTGATGAGGTTGGCGTAGGTGGCCGGGGGCGGACCGCATCGGCGCGCGGCGGTCAGCGCCGTCCCCTCGAAGACGATCGTCCGGCTCCGGGTCGCGCGCATGCCCATGGTCTCGTCGATCGGAGGGAAGGAGACGGTGTCGTCGACGCTCACGCCGAAGAACCCGGGCGCGCCGTCGACGCGGGCGTTCAGGAACAGGTGGTCGGCCGCCTCCGAACCCGACACGAAGAGCTTCCGTCCGGTCAGGCTCCACCCGTCGGCGGTGGGGGTCGCATCCTGCTGCGAGGCCAGGAAGTGGTTGCCGCCGGCAGGCTCGCTGAGGGCGTTGGAGAAACGCCTGCCGGCACGCAGCTCGGCGGCGAAGTGGGCCGCGGCCTCCGGTGGTGCGGTGGTCACGAGCGCGTGCGCGGCGCCGATGTGCATCAGCCACACGGTCGCCACCGCGGGGTGCGAGCGGGCGAGGATGCGCACGACCTGCCCGAGGGTCGCGTAGGAGAGCGCCTCGCCGCCGTGTTCGCGGGGCAGGAACGCTGCATCCAGACCGCTGTCGCTGAGCGCGCGAAGGTGTTCGATCGGCAACCGGGCGGCGATGTCATCGTCGGCCGCCGTCTCGGCGAAGCGTGTCGCGAGCGTCGTCACGGTGTCGATCCAGTGCTGCTCGTCGGCGGGGATGGCCACGGGGGAGGGGCGGGTGAGCATCGGAGTCCTTCCTGGTCAGAGATGACGGTCGGCGTCGGCGTGACCGCACGCGTCGATGGGGCCGGGAAGCAGCACATCGACGACCTGTTGGGAGCGGGTGTCGATGAGGCCGCGTTCGGTCACACCGAGATCGGGTACGACGTAGAGTCCGACGAACGACAGGATCATGTAGGGCGAGCCGAGAGGGCAGCCGAGCGCGGCGGTCACGGCGTGCGCATGATCGAGGGCCGCGGCGGTCTGTTCGAACGGCGCATCGCTCATCATCCCGCCCACGGGAAGCGCCACGCGGGCCAGGACCTCGTCACCGTCGACGGTGACGAAACCACCGCCCATCGTGCGGATCTCCTCCACCGCACGCAGCATCGACGCGTCATCGGCGCCGACGACGGCGATGTTCATGTTCGGACAGTTCATCGAGATCGCGACGGCGCCGCGTCGCAGCCCGAACCCGCGGACGAACCCGACGCCGGCCAGGGGTTCGGCGTGGTGCCGGTCGATGACGGCGATCTTGAGGACATCCGTCTCGATGTCGCACTGCACGGCGCCGTCGGAGACGGCCAGGTCCGCCTCGAACGCCCGCTTGAAGTAGCCGTCGTACATCTCCATCGCCCGCACGCGTGCGCGCGGTCGGTCCGACCTCACGTGCAGCAGGTCGGGAGCGAGCGAGTCGGGCAGGTGGATCGTGTCGCGGGTCCACCCGGGAACGGCATCGTCGACGTCGAAGGCAGCTCGGCCGTCGCGGGCGACCACCGATCC
Source organism: Microbacterium xanthum (assembly GCF_034531355.1). Lineage (NCBI taxonomy): Bacteria > Bacillati > Actinomycetota > Actinomycetes > Micrococcales > Microbacteriaceae > Microbacterium > Microbacterium xanthum. The sequence goes on along the minus strand of NZ_JAWHUE010000001.1, from coordinate 614,022 downwards.
CTCGACCATCACGGTGGACGGTCGCACCTCGGCGAGGTCGGGGATGACCTGCAGGTCGGCCAGCCGCGAAGGAGCGAGGAGCCCGAGAATCTGGTCGAGACGGTAATAGTGCGCCGGCTGAGCCGTCGCCATGCGGTAGGCCAGCACCGGATCGACACCGAACCGGATCGCCTGACGCACGTGATGGTCGATGTGGCCCTGCTCGCTCAGATCCAGCGCGTGCTTGTCGTCGGCGCAGAAGCACATGTGGCGCAACGCCGGGGCGATCGCCTCCAGATCGGCGAACAGGGGCACGGTGTTGTCGGCGAGGGAGGACCCCATGACGGTGATCATGGCGCCGAGGCGGGTGCGCTCGAGCACCTCGTCGATCGTCGCGGAGTTGTGGTCGTCACCCACTCCCGCGGCGAGATAGCTCCAGAGCGACTCGTGCGTCTGCGCGGCGGTGTGCCCGGTGATGCGGCGCCCTGCCACCAGCGCCTGACGGAACCGTGCCGTCGAGACGTCGCCGAGGTCGAACGGGTTCCCTTCGCCGAGCGTCGCGGTGACGTCGTCGTGAAGGCGCGCGAGCACCGTCTCTTCGGGGATCACCACCCCGCCGCGCTCGAGCGTGGTCGAGGCGGGCGTGGTGGGGGAGACCTGCTGGAAGATGTGGAACGGTGCGCGTGTCGTGAGCAGGTAGTCCATGCCCGCAGGCCCCCACACGTTCGCGGCCGCGTTGGGGTCGGTGAGCACGGTGGTCGTGCCCCGGGGCACGCTCACGCGGGCGAGCTGGCCGGGCGTGAGGTTTGTGTACTCGATGTGGAGATGCGCGTCGATGAAGCCGGGCGCCACCCACGCGCCCCGTGCATCGATCTCCTCGGCGGCCTCGGCGACGTGGCCCCACGGTGTCAAGGTCGCGATGTGTCGCCCGGCGATGAGCACGTCGCGTTCGAGCCACTCTTCGGTGCCGGGGGAGAGCACCCGTCCGCCGCGGACGATGACATCGGGCCGGTCGAGGCCGGCCGACACCGCGCGAAGGCGCACCAGCTCGGCCGTGGTGGGAAGCAGCTGCAGCCTGTCGGTCATGCGGCCTCCTCTCGTCGGGTGCGGGGACGGCCCTCATCCAGTCTGAGGGAAGACCGCCGCCATCGTGTCGCGGGGGGTCGACACGATGGCGACGGCCGGCTCGGGGTCACCGCAGCGTCGCGCTCACGCTCGACAGCTCGGTGGAAAGGTCGCGCTTGAGGTCGTCGTCGGCGAAGGACGCATCGATCGAGCGCTGGGCGAAGCCGACCATGTCGGACAGGTCGAATCCGAAACGCTCGGCGGTGACCGCCCAGTCGACGTCGAGGGTCGTGCCCATCGGCGCCGGATCGTCGGTGTTCAACGTCACGAGCACCCCGGCGTCGACGAGTCGCCTGATGGGGTGGCTCGTCCAGTCGGGGTAGATGCCGAGGGTCACGTTCGACCGCGGGCACACGCCCAGGCTGATGCGGTCCTCGATGAGTCGGGCGATGAGCGCGTCGTCCTCGATGGCTCGCACGCCGTGGTCGATGCGTTCGGCCTGGAGGAGATCGATCGCGTCCCACACGCCTTCCGGACCGCTGGACTCGCCCGCGTGCACGGTGCGGTGCAAGCCCGCGGCGGCCGCGGCGGTGAAAGCGTCGTGGAATTTCTCTCCGGTGCGGCCGGCGACCTTCTCGTCGCCGTCGACAGAGAGGGCCACGACGCGGGGCGGGCGCGCGCGAACGAGGCCGGCCACGATGTCCTCCGCTTCGCCGGCGCTCTGCGAGCGCAGCAGCGAGTAGGCGATGCTCACGCGGCACAGGCCGTCCTGTTCGGCCTCGTCCAGCCCGGCGGTCAATGCATCCAGCAGGGCATGTTCGCGCCCTCGCCATGCGTTCCAGTGGGTGGGGTTGACGATGACGTCGCTGTAGCGAACCCCTGCGGCGGTCTGGCGCGCGGCGAAGGCATAGGTGACACGTGCGGCCTGCGCCGGTGTGCGCACGAGTCCGCACTGCCAGTCGAGGAAGCGCAGGAACCCGGTCAGGCCTGCGGACCCGGCTCCGGATCCGCCGACGCCCGACGTGACCTCGGGGGCGATGTAGTCGGCGTGGGTAGAGATGTCGAACACGCTCGCGGCCGGTCCCGGCAAGGGGACGTCGTTCTCCTTCGCCAGGGTCAGGAGGTCGATGAGTGAGAACGTCCCCTCCAGATGCACATGCACCTCCGCCTTCGGCAGAGCGCGGATCTGCTGTTCGTCCACGCGAACGGCGGTGGCGGGCGGAGATGACATGACGACCTTTCCTTCAGCGATCACGACACTAGCCGAAGCCGCGCACTTGTCGACAAGTGCAAGGGGGTCAGGCTGATCAGATGTAACACGATGGAAACCCGACCCCGGAATCGCGGCAGTGGAGACAGGAGGGCGGCCGATCGGCTCGTGAACTTGTCTACAAGTAGCTCGAGGTGCCTCTCGTTGCGGCGATCAGCCCGCGTGCCACGGCGGGCGGACCGTGCGCACCACTGAGTACGCCGCCACGGCGGGGTTGTGGTATTCGAGGCTGTACATCAGCCGCCGACCGCTGGCTCCCACCCCGACGAGCTCGAAGGTCATCACCGGGGTGCCCTCCGGGAGCTCGAAGGTCGCCGCCATCGGCGCATCGAGGAGGGCCACCCCGGGGGTACTGACCTCCCAGATCACCGGCTCGCCCCACACGCGATGCGCGAGGTCGAAGATGGATTCGCCGTCGCGGGGTTCGACGTCGTCCTTCAGGGGGACGGCGTCGTCGGCGACCATCGCGACGGCCTCATCGGCGTGCCAGCGCTTGCGGGCGCACTGTGCGCGCGTGCTCGGGGGGAACTCCATGAGGGCGGCCGCCTGCGGTGGCAGGGTGGCCGTGGCAGCGCTCAGGACCTCGACGCTCGCACGGTAGCCGAGGCGGCTGAGGAGGTCGGTGTGCTCGAACTGCTCCTCCATCCGGACGCTCAGTCGAAGCGCGATCGGATCGACCGTCGTGACGGTGCCCTGTCGGCGACGGACGATTCCCTGCGCCTCGAGTGACGACATCGCGTTGCGCAGCTGCTGTCGCGTGCACCCGAGACGGGAGGTGAGTTCCAGTTCTCCGGGCAGCGGGGCCCCGCTGTCGGCGGCTTCCCGGACGAATCGCAGCAGCTCGTGCTGCACGCGGAGTGCGGCGCGGTCGCCCGCAGGGGCGGACAGGGGGATCGAGGTGGTCATGCGGTGGCCTCCGTCGTCTCGGAGAAGTCGAGAGTGGGAAGGCCCCAGGTCTGTTCCGAGGGTGTGCGCACCATCCGGGGCTGCAAGACCTCGTCGATCACGATCTCGACGACGTAGTGCGCCTCGGCGGTGAGGACATGGCCGGCGAAGGCGCGCGCGCCGGCGTCCTTGCGCCCCACCGCGAGGTGCACGTGCACGACGAGGTCGCCGTCCGCGTCGGATGTGACGGTGCCCGATCCGATCCCTTCCGTGTACGGGATGTGCACGCTCTCGGGCAACGGCGGTTCCGGGTCGGCGGAGGGTGACTGCGCCGCGATGAGCTCGACGGCGCGGAAGGCGCCGCTGAGGGTGACGATCACGCCCTGTGAGATCCTGTATCGGGTACAGGCGTCCGCGATCGACCCGATGAGGTCGTCTCCCGGTTCGAGAGAGACCGCGATGCGGCGGCCGGTCTGCAACGATGCGCTTCGCATCAATCCCCCTTCTTCGCCCCGACTTATCGACAAGAACGTCGAGCGAGACGCCACCAGCTTTCCTCATTCCCTGCAAATCCTGGGTTCATTGTTTGTTTCATACCTGTAAAACCTGTTGTGCCAGGGAACTTGTTGACCTTTCCGTGATTTTTCGTGGGTAGTGTGGCGACTCGTGTGCCGGAGGTCGGCACGAGGAGAGCGCCGTCGGACGGCACAGGAGAGGGGCCCGCGTGGCACAGACGGAGAAGCGGATCCCGGCGATCGCACTGTGGGACGGCGATTCCGACCGCGGCGTCCGTTCGCTCGCCTGGACCGGCGGGGCCATCTCGGAGGTCGGCGACCCGGTCGGCGACGCCGATGCCCGATACAGCGTGATTCCCGGACTGGTCGACACGCACGTGCACTTCGACTCCTACGCGGGTTCCGGCTCCGTGGACTGGATGACCTGGCCCCTCATCACTCCCGCTGAAGAGCGTTCGCTCCACGTGGTGGCGCACGCCCGACGCGCCGCGGCGGCCGGTGTCACGACGCTGCGCGATCTCGGTGGATCCAGCGTCCAGCTCGCCGCCGCGCGCGCCCTCGAGGCCGGGCTCATTCCCGGGCCCCGCATCCGTGTGCACTGCCCGGTCGGCATGACCGCGGGGCACGGCGATCTGTTCACCCCGCCCCACTACCCGCACCGCGCGCCGACCGCGGACTCGCCCGACGAGTGCCGCAAGCTCGTCCGACAGTGGGCCCGCTCGGGCACCGACGGCATCAAGATCTACACCAGCGGAGGCGTGCTGTCCGTGGGTGACAAGGTCGGCTGGCGCAACCAGACCGAGGCCGAGATCGCCGCGACCGTCGACGAGGCTCATGCGCTCGGAATGCTCGTCGCCGCCCACGCGCACAATGCCGAGGGAATCGATCTGGCCCTGAAATTCGAGGTCGATTCGATCGAGCACGGCACGGGCATCGAGGAACGCCATTGGGACACGCTCATCGAGCGCGACATCCCGGTCGCGCCGACCCTGCTGATCAATGACGCCATCGCCGAACGCCGATTCCCCGTCAGCGACGAGGCGTCCGAGAAGGCGCAGGCCGTCGTCGCCGAGCGCGACGCCAACTTCGTCGGCGCGGCCGCCGCCGGTGTGCGCTTCGTGCTGGGCACCGACGCGAACGGCGTCATGATCGCCTTCGGCGACCAGCTCGAAGAGATGCGCCTCATGCAGCGCAGCTTCGCCTGGAGCGCCGAGCGCACCCTCCGCGCGGGTACCGCAGACGCCGCCGATGCGATCCGGATGGGCGAGACCACCGGTCGCCTCCGGGCGGGTCTGGGCGCCGACTTCGTCGTCGTCCGCGGTCGCCCGTGGGAGGACATCGACACCCTGACCACCGAGAACATCGTGGCCGTCGTCGCCCGTGGTGAGCTCGTGGCCGGCTCTCTGCCGGACTGAGCACCACCCCTCCGCAGCCCCCCACTCCGAAGGAGAACCCTGTGATCACCCGACCCCGAACGACCCGTTGGGTCGTCGCGCCCGCCGGCATCGCCGTCGCGGCCGTCGCCCTGTCCGCTTGCGCCGGCGACACCGAAAGCTCCCCCACCCCCGCGGCCGACGTCGCGCAGGAGGTCGTCTTCGCCCTCAAGGAGGACGCCGGCTGCGTCGACCCGCAGCAGACCTCCGTCACCACGGCGCTGAACGTCGGCCGTCAGCTGACCGACTCGCTGCTGGACCAGGATCCTGAGACCGGTGAGATCGTGCCGTGGCTCGCCGAGAGCTGGGAGGTGAGCGACGACCTCACGTCCTACACCTTCACCCTGCGCGACGATGTGACCTTCAGCGACGACACCGCACTGACCAGCGAGGTCGTGGCCGCCAACTTCGACGCGATCATCGAGCTCGGCGGCTCCGCATCGCTCGCGGGAGCCTACCTCGAGGGCTACACCGGCACCGAGGTCATCAGCGACACCGAGTTCACGGTGTCCTTCGACACCCCGAACGTCGCGTTCCTGCAGGGCGCGACGACCATGTCGCTCGGCATCCTGTCGGAGGCGTCGGCGACCGCGACGGCCGAAGAGCGCTGCGCCGCCCCGGTCGGCTCCGGACCGTTCGTGCTCGACTCCTACGTCGCCAACGACTCGATCGTCATCGACCGCCGCGAGGGCTACGACTGGCCGTCGGAGCTGCGCGGGCACGAGGGCGAGGCCTACCTCGAGACGGTCACCTTCCCGATCATCACCGAGGCGAGCGTGCGCACGGGCGGACTGTCCTCGGGCGAGTACGACGTCATCCAGGACCTGCCCTACATCGACGAGGCCCGCTACACCACCGACGAGTTCAACCTGTACGCCAAGGCGAACCCCGGTGTGCCCAACGGCTTCGTGGTCAACACCGAGCAGGGGCTCATGGGCGACGAGGTCGTCCGCCAGGCGATGACCAAGGGCATCGACCGCGAGCAGATCAATGTCATCGCCGGATCGGTCAGCGGATCGGCGCCGACGAGCGTGCTCACCTCGTCGACCCCCGGCTACACCGACCTCGGCGACACGTTGGCCTACGACCCCGAGGGTGCGACCGAGCTTCTCGAGGCCGACGGCTGGGAGATGGGATCCGACGGGATCTACGAGCGTGACGGGCAGCCGCTGACCGTCACGGTCACCGCCTTCTACGCGCAGGACGTGCTCGAGGCGACCCAGCAGCAGCTGCGAGAGGTCGGCATCGATCTGCAGCTGAACATGGTCACCGCCGGTGACTTCTTCGGAGCCATCGCCACGGGCGACTACGAGATGCTCGGTGCGGGTCTGACCCGAACCGACCCCGACGTGCTGCGCGTGCTGCTGTCGGTCGATTCGCCTTCTCGATGGGGCATCGTCGAGGACGCCGAACTCGAGGCGCTCCTGCAGGAGCAGCGTGAGACGGCCGACGCCGACGCTCGCCAGGAGATCGTCGACGAGATCCAGCAGATCGTCGCCGAACGCGCGTACGTCATGCCGACGCTCGAGACCGTTCAGCTGCACGCCTCGCGTGCGGGTGTCGAGGGCATCACCTTCGACTCGGCTTCGCGTCTGAACCTCTACGACGCCGTCGTCACCTCCGACTGATGGCATCGCCGGTGCAGCGCGTGGACGCGAAGGGCAGGAGAGCGAAGGCGGGGACCGCCGCACGGTTCCTGCTTCCCAAGATCGCTCAGGCTCTGTTCGTGGTGTGGGCTTCCTACACCGTGGCATTCCTGCTCATCCACGCGCTGCCCGGCGACCCTGTCCTGGCCGCCCTCGCCGTCCGTGGCGGGGACGCGACCACCACCGATCCCGAGGCGCTCGCCGAGCTGCGTGCCCGCTACGGCCTCGACGGGCCGCTGTGGCAGCAGTACCTCGTCGGGTTCTTCGGAATCTTCCGCGGCGACCTCGGCGTCTCCATCGCGACCGGCCTCCCGGTCACCGACACGATCCTCCGTGTCGCCGGTCCTACGGCGGCACTCGCCGGCTTCGCGCTCGTCGTCGGTTTCCTCATCGCCCTCGGCTTCACCGTCTGGGCCTACGTTGCACGCCCGGCTTGGGTGCGCAACGTCATCGTGCAGATCCCCCCGCTCGGAATCGCCATCCCGGCCTTCCTCACCGGCCTCGTGCTCATCACGGTCTTCTCGTTCGGACTGGGGTGGTTCCCCGCCTCCGGCGCGACCGGATTCGCCAGCGTGGTCCTGCCCGGCATCACCCTCGCCCTGCCGACGGCGGCCATCTTCTTCCAGGTCTTCTCCGCCGCGGTGTTCGACGCGGGGGCGAGCCCCTTCGTCTTCACCGCCAACGCCAAGGGGCTGTCGCAGTCCACGGTCGTCTTCCGGCACGTGCTCCGCAACGCGATGCTCCCCGCCATCACGATCATCGGCCTGCAGGTCGGGTACCTCGCCGGAGGCACCGCGGTGGTCGAGACCGTCTTCTCGCGCGACGGCATCGGTCGACTCACCGTCGATGCCGTCCTCGCCCGCGACATCAACGTGCTGATGGGCGTCGTGGTCGTGGTCGCGAGCGTCTACGCGGTGGTCACCCTCGTCGTCGACGCGCTCTACGGCGTGATCGATCCGCGCACGCGCACGCAGGTGGTCGGCGCGCGCCCGGCTGCCGAAGCGCCCGTCGACGGTGACCCTGTCGCCTCGACGTTCGGCGGCTCGGCCCCCGTCCCCGCGGCATTCGGCGGGCGCGCCGGTGATCCGGCGACGTCGGAGGATGAGACGGGGGCGCGCTCATGAGGATCCTCCGCTACCCCGGCATGGTCGTCTCGATCCTGCTCCTCGCCCTGACCGCGCTGGCCGTGGCAGCACCTGCACTCCTCGCCCCCTACGACCCGTACGAGTCGGTGGGTGCGATGCGGCTCGCACCGCCCAGCTGGGAGCACCTGTTCGGCACGGACCATCTCGCCCGCGATGTCTTCTCCCGCGTCGTCTACGGCGCCCGGCTGTCGCTGTCGGCCGCGGGGCTGGCGGTCGTCGCCGGCGTGACGCTCGGTGCGATCATCGGCCTGATCACCGGCTACCTGCGCGGTGTCGTCGATGCGGTCGTCATGCGCTTCGTCGACGTCGTGATCGCGATCCCCGGCATCCTCCTGGCCCTCATCGTGGTCGCCTCGCTCGGCTTCGGACCCGTCGCGGTGGGACTGGGCGTCGGCCTGGGGACCTCCGGGGCCTTCGCCCGCGTCATGCGCGCTCAGGTGATCCGGGTGCGTGCAGAGGAGTACATCGAAGCGGCGCGCACCCTGGGGGTGCGGGGGCCGACGATCCTCGTACGCCACGTGCTGCCGAATGCCGCCCGTCCGATCATCTCGATGGCCGCGCTCGAGCTCGCCGTCGCGATCCTCGCCGTTTCGGCGTTGAGCTTCCTCGGCTTCGGCGCGCAGCCGCCCGCACCGGAGTGGGGAGCGCTCGTCTCGGCGGGTCGTGACTTCGTGGCGATCGCGCCGTGGCTGAGCATCCTCCCGGGTGTGGTCATCTTGGTGGTCGTGCTCGCCGTGAACCGCATCGCCCGCTACATCGGAGGAGAGCGATGACCCCCGAACCTCTGCTCTCTGTCCGAGGCCTGCGCGTCGACTACGCGACACCCACCGGTGTGAATCCCGCTCTGCGGGGCGTCGATCTGGACATCGCCCGCGGCGAAGTCGTCGCGGTGGTCGGTGAATCCGGATCGGGCAAGAGCACCATCGCGCATGCGCTGGTGCGGCTTCTTCCGCAGGAGGCGACGATCGTCGGCGGCGACATCCGCTTCGACGACGTCGAGATCATGTCGCTGTCCCAGCGGGCTCTCCGTCGCGTCCGCGGCGCTCGGATCGGGTTCGTCCCGCAGGATCCTTCGCACAGCCTGAATCCCGTGCTGCGCATCGGCGAGCAGATCGCCGAGGTCATTCGTCGTCACGGGGGTCTCACGCCGCCCGCCGCCGCGGCACGGGCGATCGAGATCCTCGATGAGGTCGGCGTGCCCGAACCCGCCCAGCGTGCCCGGCAGTACCCGCACGAGCTCTCCGGCGGTCTTCGGCAGCGGGTGCTCATCGGCATCGCGTGGGCGTGCAACCCCGAGCTCGTCATCGCCGACGAACCCACCAGCGCCCTGGATGCCACCGTGCAGCGGCACGTGCTGGACCGCATGCAGAAGATGCGCGAGGCGCACGGCACGTCGGTGCTGCTGGTCACCCATGACCTCGGGGTCGCCGCCGACCGTGCGGACCGGATCGTCGTGGTCAACAAGGGGGAGATCGTCGAGCGCGGCACCTCCGCTGAGGTCCTCGCCGACCCGACCCACGAGTACACCCGTCGCCTCGTCGCCGCCGCTCCCGGCCTGCGCAGTCACCGGCTCGAGCCGACATCGGGCGCCCGACGGGCGGCCGATGCGGTGGAGCCGTTCCTGCGCGTGGCGGGACTGTCGAAGACGTACGGATCGTCGGCCGCTCCGATCGTCGCCGCCGACGCTCTGGACTTCTCCATCGCGCGGGGAACGACCTTCGCGATCGTCGGCGAGTCCGGGTCGGGCAAGAGCACGACGGCGCGCATGGTCGCGAGGATCGTGGATGCGGATGCCGGGACGGTGCTCTTCGACGGGGCCGACATCACCCGGCTGCGGGGCGCGGCGCTTCGACAGCTGCGCCGTCGTCTGCAGGTCGTCTACCAGAACCCCTTCGGCTCCCTCGACCCGCGCATGAAGATCGGGGCGATCATCGACGAGCCGCTCCGTGCGTTCGGGATGGGATCGCGTGCTCAACGCGCAACCGCCGTGCGTGATCTCATGGCCGACGTGCGACTCGACCCCGCCCTCGCCGACCGGCGGCCCGCCCAGCTCTCGGGCGGTCAGCGTCAGCGGGTCGCGATCGCGCGGGCCCTCGCCCTGCGGCCCGAGATGATCATCCTCGACGAGCCGGTCTCGGCGCTCGATGTCTCGGTGCAGGAGCAGGTGCTGCAGCTGCTGGTGGATCTGCAAGCCGAGCACGGTCTGACGTACCTGTTCATCTCGCACGACCTCGGCGTCATCCGGCAGATCTCCGACGAGGTCGCGGTGATGCGTCGCGGGGTCATCCTCGAGCAGGGCACGGCGGAGCACATCTTCGCCGATCCCCGGCACGACTACACCCGTGAGCTGCTGAGCGCGATCCCCGGCGGCGGGGTCTCCGCGGGCTGAGGGCGGTCAGCGCCACGAGGAGCACCGGATGCCGCACCGCCGGCGGGAGTGCAGACCTCGTCGCGGCACGGCATCCGGGAGTGTGATCAGCGCAGCGACGACGCCACGTCGCGAAGCGCGTCGGCGGAACGGTGGAACAGCTCGAGTTCGTTCGGTGCGAAGGTCGTCTCTCGGATGGGGCGCGCACCGGATGCGCTCACGACGGACGGAACCGACAGGGCGACCCCGTCGACGCCGTGGAAGTCGTGCAGGACGGGGGAGACGGGCATGACGGCGTGCTCGTCGTTGAGGATCGCCTCGACGATGCGGGCGCTGGACAGGCCGATGGCGTAGTTGGTGGCGCCCTTGCCCTGGATCACCTTGTAGGCGGCGTTTCGCACGTCGTCGGCGATCTGGTCGAGTTCGTCGACGGTCATCTTGTCGCCACGAGGGGTGACCCAGTCGAGGATCGGCACCGTGCCGATGGTGGCCTTCGACCACAGCGGGAACTCGGTGTCACCGTGCTCGCCGACGATATAGGCGTGGACGCTCGACCGCGAGACCCCCGCGCGCTCGGCGAGCTTCCAGCGCAGGCGCGAGGTGTCGAGAACGGTGCCGGAGGCGAACAAGCGCTCGGACGGGAGCCCCGTGGACTCCTGCGCGAGCACCGTGAGCACGTCGCACGGGTTGGTGACGACGACGTAGACGGCGTCGGGGGCGACCTCGAGCAGCTGCGGCATCATCTTCTGCATGATCCCGGCGTTCACGCCGGCGAGCTCGATGCGCGTCTGGCCGGGGTTCTGCTTGGCGCCCGCGGTGATCACGACGACCTGGGAGCCCTCGACCACGGAGACGTCGTCGGAGCCGACGATGTCGCTCGAGCCGGTGAACTGCGTGCCGTGGGCGAGGTCGAGCACTTCCGCTTCGACCTTGGCGGCGTTGATGTCGTAGAGGGCGACGTGTCGGGCGGACCCTCGGATGAGGGCCGCGTAGGCCGTGCTCGCACCGACGCTGCCCGCGCCGACGACGGTGAGTTTCGAGTTCTCGATCACGCTCATGAGGCCAGTATGGCGGGGCTCGGTGAGCGGTGGGGAGGGGGTCTCCCGACATCGAAGCAAGCCGTCGTCGCCCGCCCGACCGGTCGCTCGCCCGCTCGATTGGCCAGTGAGGTGAACCTGTCGTAAACTGGTCGGCGGTGACGTGTCCGAGCGGCCGAAGGTGCAACACTCGAAATGTTGTGTAGGTTCACCCCTACCGTGGGTTCAAATCCCACCGTCACCGCCATGTGAGACCCCCGCAGATCCCCTGAAAAAACGGGGATCGCGGGGGTTTCTCGCTGCGGTGGGGCGGGGTGTCCGCCGCGCGCGGCTCACGCGGCGGGCGGTTCCGATGCAGCATCCAGGATGACCGCACGCGTTCGCTCCAACGCGTCGGGCCAGACGAAGTGCCCGAAGGTGTCGTTCGCGAAGAAGGTGACCCCCTCCGCGCGGTGACCGAGGTCCGCGTACACCTCGTGCTGGAACAGGAAGGTTCGGCGGTCATCGAGGTAGGTGCGATACCAGTACCAGGGATCGACGAAGTCGAACGAGAAGAGCACGCGCGGTGCACCGCGGCCGGCGATGTCGCGTCCGCGGAGCCCGAAACGGCTGAGCAGGTTCGGGGCCATCTGGGTGCGCTCCACGAGGACCGCGAAGTTGCACACCATGATCGCGTCGAGCAGATAGTAGTTCTCGCGGCTCATCGCCCACGCACGGTCTTCGACGTCGGCGGGCCAGTAGCTGTCCATCCAGTAGATGAGCTTCTCGGCCATGTGCTCTCGCATCTGCACGAAGAACCTCGTGATGCCGGTTCGTCGCTCGAGGGTGGGTTCCGGTGCATGCGCAGGGTCCCAGAACCCGAGGAGGCCGAATTGGTTCCCGAGGAAGATCCCGTCCAGTCCGAAGTCGCGCACGAAGGCCGCCGACTGCGCAGCGACGAAATCGCCGGTGATGAGCCCCTCGGTGATGCCGTGCGGGAACGCCGCATACGCACGCGAGTCCGCCGTCAGCGTGGAGGTCACGTCGATGACGCCCTGGGCGATGTTTCCACCGGCATCCGCCTGCCCGCGCGCGCCTTCGGGGTGCAGATGCGTCTTCCACTCACTGCGGCAGAACTCGGGTCCGGGCTCGAGGTACTCGAGAAGCGTGAGATCGATGCCGCGGTCGGCGGCGGCGCCCCGGAGAGCCGCGTAGATGCCGGCGAGTGTGCGATAGTCCAGCGTTTCGTCGCTGAGCAGGAACATGGGGCCGGCCGAGTACGGATTGTGCGACCTCTCGCCGCCCTCGCGCACTCGGGAGAGCCATGCGTGGTTGTGGGTGTGGTGCCCGACGTCCTCGCCGGCGTAGCAGTTGTAGCGCGCCCAGTCGAAGGTGTCGTCCCACGCGTCGGATCCTCGATAGGCGAGGATGTGATCTCCGTTCCCTGCGCAGAAGTTGAGCGTGAGGCGGTCTCCGCGGCCCGCCCATCCGGCGTAGTGGTCGAAGAAGGCTTCGGCAGCCTCGGTGGGATGGCGCAGGGAGGCGAAGATCTTGGGGGTCAGCCACAGGCAGACCTCGCGGGAGGCCGCCACCGTGCGCGCGTGTGCCGCGGAATCCGACATCGTCGTCCTTTCTCGCCCTGGCCGCACCGAGAACCAGGCGGTAAGCGTTTACCCTATCGTGATCGGGGTGACGGTCGTCTGCCGGCCAGGGAAGCGGACCCTGGCCGACCCATGTTCCCGCCTCCTCGGTCACGCCCTCCGATAGGTCGCGGAGACGGGGCAGTCGAACGGATCGCGAGCGGCGAGTCCGACGCGGTTGAGATAGGCGATGACGATGCCGTAGGAGCGCCACAGCGTCGTCTCGGTGTACGGGACACCCAGCGTGCGGCAGTGCTCGCGCACGATGCTGCGAGCCCGAGACAAGTGTGGGCGGGGCATGTTCGGGAACAGGTGATGCTCGACCTGGTAGTTCAGGCCGCCCATCAGCCAGGTCGCCCACCAACCGCCTGAGACGTTCCTCGAGGTGCGGACCTGCTTGCTGAAGAAGTCGAGCCTGGCGTCGGGAGCGATCACCGGCATCCCTTTGTGGTTCGGGGCGAAGGATGCGCCCATGTAGACGCCGAACACCGCCAGCTGCACCCCGATGAAGGCGAACGCCATTCCCAGGGGCAGGACCATGAAGATCGGCGTCCAGATCAGGGCGAAGCGGGCCACGAGCAGGACGATCTCCCACGTGCGGTCCTTGACGGGGTCGCGGCGGACGACGTGACGGAACGCGAGCGCGTGGAGGTTGAGTCCCTCGAGTGTGAGCAGGGGGAAGAACAGCCATCCCTGCCGGCGGGTGATCGCGCGGCGGAGGCCGCGGGCCGTGGCCGCGTCGGCGTCGAGGAACGAGATGGTGTCGATGTCGATGTCAGGATCTTTGCCGACCCGGTTCGGGTTGGAGTGGTGGCGGGTGTGCTTGGTCGACCACCACGAGTAGCTCATGCCGACAACGCCGTTGCCGAGGATGAGCGCGAGCTTGTCGTTCGCGGGCCCCGAGGCCAGGATCTGGCGATGCGCCGCCTCGTGGGCGAGAAACGCGACCTGGGTGAAGAGGATTCCGAGAGCGCCTGCGATCAGCAGCTGGAACCAGCTGTCGCCGAGAAGGATGAACCCGGCGACGCAGCCCGCGAACGCGAGGGCCAGCGCTCCGCCGACGAGGAGGTAGAACCAGCGGGTGCGTTGGAGGAGGCCGCTTTCGCGGACGACCTGTGAGATGTCGGTGTAGGCGCGGGCGATCGGGGGGAAGTCTTCGGTGCGCGCGTAGGTCTGTCGGATAGGGCCCAGGCGGGCCTCGACGGTGGAGGAGATGTTCCTACCTGTGTTTCGATCGGGACCATGTCGGCCGATGAAGCCAACGGCAGTCGCCGATCGCTGAGAGCCACGCTACGGGGTTTCGTATCCGCGTAGCGGCATGCGCCACGACTCCCAGGTGCCGGTCAGGGACCCGCCGGCACCCGGGCCGTGTCTCAGATGACGCGGATGTTCGCGGCCTGCATGCCCTTGGGGCCACGCTCGGCGTCGAACTCGACCTTCTGCGCTTCCTCGAGGTCCTTGAAGCCGTTTCCGGCGATCGCGCTGTAGTGCGCGAAGAGATCGGCGGAGCCGTCGTCGGGGGCGATGAAGCCGTATCCCTTGTCGGCGTTGAACCATTTCACGGTGCCAGTGGCCATCGTGTTTTTCCTTTTCATGAGTCGGCCGCGGGAGCGGACGAGGGTGGGCGGCCTCCGGGTGAGGCCGCGACGGGTGGGGGATGTGACCGCCGGTCGGGTCTGTGGAGCGCCGGCGGCGTCGACGGCGGCGCGGGCCCGGGCGGATGTCGCGTAGGTGCCGAGGTTCTCGCCCCGCGCGCTGTGCGCTTCGAACACGCCGTTCGTCTCGGCGACGAACCCGGCGTACTCACCGCCCACGGTGGCGACGTGGACGTCGTGGTCTGCCTGCGCCCATCGAAGGGGCGGTTGGATGGACGTGGGGACAGAGGCCGCAGACGCGGCTGATGAAGAAGACAAGGGAACTTTCGAAGAGTGCGACAATCCGGACTCGAAGGTCCGAGGAGATGACGTCAACCTGCGCTGGTGCGTCGTGCGTGTCGCGAGAACAAGAAGAGAGGCCCGAACGGGCCCCTCAAGCCTAGCAGTCCCTGCTGCGCGTGGGGTCTAGCACCTCGAGGTGACCTGCCGCTTCATCATTTGGCCACGGCCGCGGAACCTGTCGTTCAGGCGAACGAGCCGATTGCGCCATAGCGTCACGCTGTTCCCCGACCTTGAGGTGTCCCGCCGTGCACGAATCGCGCCGTTCCCTGTCCATCGTCGCTGCGTGGGTCACCGCGACCGCCGTCGTCGTCTCCCCGCTCGTGATCGCCACCTCGGCCACCGCGCAGACGACACCGAGTTCTGTGATCGTCACCGAACTCGTCGCCGACAACGTCGGATACGACCACTACGAATACGTCGAGATCCACAACACCACCGGGGGCGTCCTCGATCTCGCCGCCTCCGGATTCACCTTCGCGTACTCCTACGGCGACGCCGTCGATGCACGCACGGTGCCGCTGGAGGTCGAGCCGCTCGTGCTCGACGTCGACGAGACGGCGATCCTGTGGGTGAGCTATCAGACGAGCACGGTCGACTCCTTCGCCCGTACGGTCGATGACTTCAGGACCTACCACTCCGTGGCGCCGGAGACGCAGGTCGTGCGCGCGACCGGTCAGGCGGGCATGGCCAATGGTGGCGACCGAGGCATCCAGGTGCGGCAGCAGGGCGTCGTCACCTCCTGGTCGCATGCTCCGGCAGGCTCATTCGGCGCCGATGACGCGGTCCACTTCCGGCTGCCGGCCGACGAGGCGGACCTCGGGCTGGACGTCCTGTCACAGAACGCGCAGCGGTCCCCGGGCTTCGTGGCACAGGAAGCGCTCGAGGGCGCGGGGTCCGAGCCCACTCCCATGCCGGCGCCCGGCGGGACGGACGCGGCCGCGTGGCCCCTCATCGTCACCGAGATCGCACCCGACAACACGGGTGTCGACAACTTCGAGTACTTCGAAGTTCACAACCCCACGGATGACGCGATCGATCTCACCGCGGAGGGCATCACTTTCTCCTACATCTACGTCGACTCGGCGGATCGCACCCGAGACGTGGCGCTCACGGTCGAGGAGTCGACGACGATCGCGGCCGGTGAGACGGTGGTCTTCTGGCTCAGCTACACCGCGACCGGGATCGATTCGTACGCCCACACGATCGACGAGTTCCGCGCCGCCTGGTCGGCACCGACCGAGGCCCGCGTCGTGCGCGTGACCGGCCAGTCGGGGATGGCGAACTCCGCCCCGCGCGGGATCCGGGTGCTGAAGGGAGATGAGATCGTTGGCTGGTCGACCTACGGTCGCACCGCGACGGCACCCCACCAGACCGCCCACTTCCGCATCCCGGCCGACACCTCCGAGCGGGGAATGGATCTGCTGGCCGACCCTGCGGCGCCGAGCCCGGGAACCGTGGCCCCGGAGGCCTTGACCTTCCCCGCCTTCGACCCCCAGCCCGACGACTCGGTGGTGACGGCGCCGCTGCAGATCACCGAACTGCTCCCGGACTCCTCGAACGTGGGCGGATCCGACGGGTACGAGTTCATCGAGGTCTACAACGCCACGAGCGCCCCGATCGACTTCTCCGACTACTCGATCAACTATCTCTACCCCGACACCGGATCGTCGCTGCTCTGGCCCGCGGTGCCCGCCGACGTCGTGATCGACGGGGGCGAGACGCTCACGTTCTGGATCAAGAACGGTCCCAACGATGCGCTGACCGCGGCGGACTTCAACGCGAAATTCGGGACAGACCTCGTTCTGGGCGAGTCGCTCGTGGAGATCGACGCTGCCGGGATGGCGAACGGCTCGGCGCGTGGCGTCGAGGTCGTGACGAACACCGGCTACACGGTCAGTCGTGCCTTCTACAACGTGACCGCCGACAGCACCGGCAGCATCCGCGACGACGTGCACGCCGACCAGGGCATCCGGTACACCCCGAGCGATGACGACCTGACCGCTCAGCGCCTGATCGACTGGCAGCCGGCCACTCCCGGTGCCGTGCAGCGGGACCAGGTGCCCGCGGGACTCATGATCACGGCTCCGGATGAGTCCGCCCCGGTCATCACCGATCTGACCGCAGACGAGATCGCCGCCGAGGGCGACTTCGCCATCTCGTTCCGGATTCTCGACGACGTGCAGCCGCGTACGGCGACGTTGACCCTCGCCAACAGCGCCGATGAGCAGACGCGAACGTTCAATCTCACGGACGCCGGCGACGGCGTCTTCCGGCACATCGTCAGCGCCGCCGATCTCATGGGCAAGCGGTGGTACGAGTACTCGCTGTCGGTCACCGACGGGACGAACGCTGCGGCGACGGACACGCGCCGCGTCGCGCTCGCCGGCATCGACACCTCCCCGGTGCGACTCAACCTCGTCGACGGTCAGTTCGTCGGCGGCACCGTCGACATCGTCGCCGCGCGCGATCGCGCCACGACTCCGATCGACCTTGCGATCGACGCCCAGAGCGTCGAGACGATCGCGAGCCTCGAGTCGCAGCCGCTCTTCGTGTTCGAAGCGACGAACGTCAACTACTACTTCAAGAACGGCGTTCGCGTCGGCGGAACGCCCGACGGCGACATCCTGAGCATCTTCGACACCGGGACGAGCGGCTGGGAGACGATCGTCACGACGGTCCCGCTGGAGTACATCGCTGAGAACGAGGAGCTCGTGCTCAGCGTGTGGGCGGGGTCCAAGAAGGCGCCCGAGATCGACCACCTCGAGAACAACGACAACTTCGACATCCGAGGTCTGCGTCTCGTCCTCCCCGACGGGCGCACCATCACCCCGGCCGGCTACGACGACCCCACACGGGTGATCGGCATGGGCGACAACGACGCAAACCCCGACGCGAACACCCTGTACGACTTCTACGATGCTCGTTTCCTCCTGCCGGACGACGCGTTCGGTGCTCAGGCCTACGCCTGGGACACCACCATGCACTCCGATGGCGAGGTGACGATCACCGCCACCGACGGCACCGACACCGCCACGCGCTCGGTGATGGTCGACAACACGGCACCGGTGGCCGACATCACGATCGTCGACCAGGCGCAGCGCGGCGAGGATTCGGCTCTGCAGGGGAAGATCGACGTCACCGCGCGAGTCACGGATGCCGGGTCGGGGGCCGAATCCGTGACCGCGACCCTCGATGAGGCGGAGGTGTCTGTGACCGAGGACGCTCCCGGGGCATACTCCTTCGCCACGTCGTCGGTCGACCTCGAGGCGGGTGTGCACGAGATCGTCGTCACCGCAGTCGATGCCCTCGGCAACACGTCGACGACCACTGCCTCGTTCGAGACCTACCTCGAACAGCCCTCTGCGGGTGCGCTCGCGCCCCTCGAGGGCGACGAGGTCCACGCCGGAGAGGTGACCCTGCAGGCCAGGGTCGAAGATCCGAGCGGTGACCTTCTCGACGTGTCCTTCCGCGAGGGGCGCCGCATCGACCTCGCGGACGGCGACATCGAGGTGCAGTCCGGCACGGTGAATGACGCGCGCTCCCTCGAGCGCGACGAGGTCGCGGTGCTGACGGATGCGCAGGTGCGCGCGTTCGCTGACGTGGACGGCGTCTCGGAGGATGTCTCCAGTACCGCCGAGTTCCCCTTCCAGCTCTTCGATGTCGCCGCGGGAGAGACCGCGGCCGGAGCACAGGTGCGCTCGACCTGGTCGGGTCGTGCCGATACCGGTGCGAGCGTCATCTTCTACGTGCAGCGCGCCGACGCGTCGGGATGGGACGAGGTCGACCGTCACACGGCAACCGCCGATGACGAATCGTTCACGCTGAACGCGGTCGTCGATGTCGACGCCTATGCGGTGGACGGCGTGGTGCGGATGCTGGTTCAGCACTCGGAGGGATTCGCGGGCGAAGATCTCAGCGACCGCACCGATGAGGTCACCCCGCACCATGCCGATGACGTGCCCCGTTCGGAGTACGACTTCACACTCGCGTGGGAGAGCGACACGCAGTACTACAACGAGAACACCGTCTCGGAGAACGCGTTGCGCCACCAGAGCGCCATCCACGACTACCTTCTCGATCGGCGCGACGAGCTCAACCTTCAGTATCTGTTCCACACCGGCGACATCGTCGATGACTGGGATCAGCTGTACCAGTGGCAGAACGCCGATCCCGAGTATCAGAAGCTGGATGACGCCGGGTTGCCCTACGGTGTGCTGGCCGGCAATCACGACGTCGGCAACGAGCTGCAGGACTACACCAACTACGGGGCGTATTTCGGTGCCGACCGGTTCGCGGCGAATCCCTGGTTCGGTGGGGACTACGAGAACAACCGCGGGCACTACGATCTGATCTCCGCCGGAGGCATCGACTTCGTCATGCTCTACACCGGATGGCTGCCCGATGACGCGTCGATCGCGTGGATGAACGACGTGCTCGCGCAGTACCCCGACCGCGTGGCCGTCCTCGCGCAGCACGAGTTCATCCTCACGACCGGCGGGCTCGGGGCGATCCCGCAGCGTGTGCTCGACGAGGTCGTGGCGCCCAACCCGAACGTGCGCATGGTGTTCTCCGGTCACTACCACGACGCGTTCACGCGCACGGATTCGTTCGACGACGATGGTGACGGCGTCGACGACCGCACGGTGTACTCGATGCTGTTCGACTACCAGGGACTTCCTGAGGGCGGACTCGGCTATCTTCGTCTGCTGCACTTCGACAACGAGGGTGAGCGGATGCTCGTTCGCACCTATTCGCCGTCGCTCGACGACTACAACTCCGACGATGCGTCGCTTGCTGATGCCCCGCAGGAGTTCGAGATCACCTACGAGCAGCTCGGCATCGATCCGGGGGTTCGTACCCTGTCCACGGACGCCTTCTCGGCCGAGATCCTCGATGCGACCGAGATCGCGAACTTCGAAGATGTGCCCAGCGGGAGCATCCTCTCGGCCACGTGGTCGCTCGCCGACATCGGTGAGCGCGGATGGTACGTGCGTACCTCCGACTCCTACGGCGGCATCGACCTGTCGCCGGTGACCTTGTTCCAGGTGCTGCCCGCCGTCGAGCCGGAGCCCGAGCCGGAGCCGGAGCCCGAGCCGGAGCCCGAGCCAGGGCAGGGCACTCCGGGCGATGGTGGCTCCCCGGAGGCTGATTCCGGCAGTGACGTCGGCGGGGGCGGCTCGCCTGCGTCGGCCGGGGGGTCGCTTCCGGCGACCGGCGCCGACGGCGCCGGGACGCTGCCGTGGCTCGCTGCTGCCGGCGCGCTGATCACCGCGGGCGCGGCGGCCCTCCTGGTCGCAGCGCGACGTCGACGTCGTCTCGGCTGAAACGGGGGCCGCACGCCCCACCTCACTCCTTCCCGGGTTGTCAGAAGGGTGCGGGGGTGTGGGTGGGGGTGTCGGTTTCGGGGTCGGTGGTGAAGTGGATGCGTGAGGTGGGGTGGTCGGTGTAGTGGCGTCCGGTGGGGCTGGTCCATTTCAGGGTGCCGCCGGGTTTCTGGGTCACTGTCCAGGGGGTGTGGTGTTTGAGGGTGTGGTGGCGTCGGCAGAGGTGCGCGAGGTTTGTGGTGGTGGTGGTGCCGCCGTGTTGCCAGTCGATGGTGTGGTCGAGGTCGGTGCGGGTGGCGGGTTGTCGGCATGCGGGGAATCGGCAGTGTTGGTCGCGGATTCGGAGGGTGCGGCGCATCTCGTTTGAGGGTTGGTAGCGGTCGACGGTGAGGACGTCGCCGGTGATCGGGTGGGTGAGGATGCGGTCCCATCCGGGGGCGTGGCCGGCGAGGGTGCGGGCGGTGTCGGGGTGGATGGGGCCGTGTCCGGTGAGGGTGGTGGCGTCGAAGGGGTCTTCGACGGGGGTGCCGAGGAGGCTGAGGACGGGAACGGTGACCTGGACGGTGGCGTGGATCGCGGCCAGTCCGGTGCCGGTGGTGCCGGTGTGGGCGGTGGGGTCTGCGGTGAGGAGCATGTCGGCGAGCAGGTCGGCGCGGATCGCGTCGATCGTGCGCCGGTTGCGGAGGAGTTCTTCCAGGTGCGCTTCGGCCTGTTCCACCGCCGTGCCGCACCCGCTGGTTGGCTCGCCCGGTCCGGTGTCGCGGGTCGTGGCCTTGCGGGTGGCGGTGAGGGTGTCGCGGGCGTGTTGGATGGTGGCGGCGTCGGCGTCGGTGACCTCGTGTGCCATCTGGGTGAGGCGGTTGTGGATGCCGTGGATGAGGACGGCGGATCCGGTGACGGCCAGTTCGGCCATGCCGTCGTCGAGGTCGGTGACCCGCACGTGTCGGAGGGTGTTCGCGGCGGTGTGGCGTTCCTGGATGGTTTCGTCGAGGAACCATTCCGCGCGACGTTTCGCGACCGGCCGCAGCCGTGACGCGGATTCCGCTTCGGCGTAGGGCAGCACGCTGTCCTCGTACTCCGCCCGCAGTTCGGGGCGGGTGATCCGGGCACCGGCATCGACGATGACCCGGGCATGCGCGATCGAGATCTTCCCCGCGGTCAGGGACGCGACCGTGTCGGGGAAGGCCTCGATCATCCGTTCCGCGTCGGCCATCTGTCGTTGCACCGTCCGGTCCGACACCCGCAGCGCCGCGGCCAGTTCCGCCGCGACCGCCCGCCGAGCCAGGTCGGCCTCGGACCGGGTGCCCTCCGCGATGGCCCACTCATCCGCGACCCGCGCCGCTTCCGCGAGAGCGTGCGCTTCCCGCGCATCCAACTCCGCTTTCGCCCGCCGGATCTCCACCAGATCCGCCGTCACCACCGACAGTCGCGCCGCGGCGACATCAGCGTGAACAACAGCTCCTCCGGACATGACTACATCGTCCCACCCACCCCCGACATCACCCCCGGCAGCCGGACCCGACCCGACCTCGACGCGCCGGCCGTAGGCTGGTGCCGCTGTCGGTCGCCGAGAGGACGGTCTGTGCCCACGAGTTCCCCCGAGTCGATGCCCTGGCTCGACTCCTACGCGCCCGGAGTCCCGCACCAGATCGGAGACGTCACCCAGACCCTTCCGGAGATGCTCGCCGAGAGCGTGCGTGCGCACGGGCGCAAGCCCGCCCTGGAGTTCTTCGGTCGGGCCACGAGCTATCGCGCTCTCGGCGACGCGATCGACCGGGCTGCCGAAGGGCTGCGCCGACTCGGGGTCGCGGCGGGTGATCGCGTCGCCCTCATTCTTCCGAACTGCCCCCAGCACGTCGTGGCCTTCTACGCCGTCCTTCGCCTGGGCGCCGTCGTGGTCGAGCACAACCCGCTCTACACGCCCCGCGAGCTGCGTCATCAGTTCGAAGACCACGAGGCGCGCTTCGCCGTCGTGTGGGACAAGCTCTACGACACCGTGGCCGACTTTCCTGCCGACGTCCGTCCGGCGCGCACGGTGAGCGTCGACATGTCTCGCGCGCTGCCGTTGTCGAAGCGGCTGGCCCTTCGTCTGCCCCTCCCCAAAGCACGCAGCGCGCGGGAGAAGCTCACCCGCTCTCCCCGCGCCAAGCGCGTGCACCGGTGGGAGGATCTCCTCGCCCACGGCCGCGTGTCGCCTGCCGTGCCCGGCCCGGGGCTCGACGACATCGCCGTGCTCCAGTACACGAGCGGAACGACGGGGGTCCCCAAGGGGGCCGTTCTCACGCACGCCAACCTTCGCGCCAACGCGATGCAGGGCCGCGCGTGGGTGCCCGGGCTGCGCGACGGCGAGGAGGTCTTCTACGGCGTCCTGCCGCTCTTCCACGCGTACGGGATGACGCTGTGCCTCACGTTCGCGATGAGCATCGGCGCCCGGCTGGTCCTGTTCCCGGCGTTCGACGTGTCGCTGATCACGGAGGCCGCGCGGTCGAGCCCGCCGACGTTCCTGCCGGCGGTTCCCCCGATCTACGACAAGCTCGCCCGCGCCGCCGAACAGGGCGAGGTGGACCTGCGGTCGGTGCGGTTCGCGATCTCCGGTGCGATGGGGCTTCCGGTGCAGACCGTTCGACGATGGGAGCAGGTGACCGGCGGTCTGCTCGTCGAGGGCTACGGGATGACCGAAACCTCCCCCGTCGCGCTCGGCAACCCCATCGGCCCGACCCGTCGACCCGGCACCGTCGGCGTGCCGTTCCCGAGCACCGACATCCGCGTGGTCGACCCCGAGAACCCGAGCGCGGACGTGCCCACGGGGGAGGAGGGCGAGCTGCTCATCCGAGGGCCGCAGGTGTTCCAGGGGTATTGGCGCCGACCGGACGAGACGGCCGAGACCCTCCTGGATGGAGGGTGGGTGCGGACGGGCGACATCGTCTCGGTGGCACCCGACGGCTTCGTGACGATCGTCGATCGGCGGAAGGAACTGATCATCACCGGCGGGTTCAACGTGGCCCCGAGTGAGGTCGAGAACATGCTTCAGCAGCATCCGGATGTCGAGGACGCGGCGGTCATCGCCATGCCCGGCGGGAACGGGGCGGAACAGGTCACCGCGGCCGTCGTGCTGCGGGACGGCGTGGAGCTCGACGCGGAGGGGATCCGCGACTTCTGCCGGACACGGCTTGCTGCCTACAAGGTGCCGCGGCGGGTCGTGCGGATCGACGACCTGCCGCGCTCCCTGATCGGCAAGGTCCTCCGGCGCGAGGTTCGCGCGCAGTTGCTGCGCGACGACGCCTGACCCTCCCTTCACGACCCGCCCGCGCCGTTCTCGACGCGAGGCTCGGCGCGGGCGGTGGCGGTCACATCAGCCGGGTGGACTTCAGCGCGCGGTCCATGCTCTCGTTGACGCCCACGAGTGGCTTCCGCAGGACGAGACCGAGCAGCAGCATCGGGAGGAGGAACGCCAGCAGCCAGCCGAGGGACACCCAGTAATCGGCGTGGTAGATCCCCGCCAGCGCGGCTCGGAAGGCATCGATCGCATGGGTCGCCGGCAGGAAGGGGCTGACGTTCTGGAACCACTCCGGCAGCAGGGCGAGCGGATACGCGCCGCCCGCGCCTGCGACCTGGATGACCAGGATGAACACCGCCAAGGCTTTTCCGGCATCGCTGAACGAGACGACCAACGTGTAGACGATGAAGGTGAACACCAACGATGTCATCCAGCCGGTCAGGAGGAACAGGAACGGATGTACCGGATCCAGGCCGACGAGCAGGATGTTTCCGAGGAACACGAGCGTGCTCTGCGCGAATCCCATCAGCGCGAACAGGGCGTATCGTCCGAGGAAGCGCTGGTTGAGGGAGAGCTCGGGGCCGCCGTCGAACGGACGTGAGGGCGGGTCGACCCGGAGCGTCACGGCCAGCAGCAGGGAACCGACCCAGAGCGACAGGATCGTGTAGAGCGGCGCCATGCCGGCGCCGAAGCTGACGACGGGGTACACCTCGATCCGCTCCAGCCCGATCGGCTGAGCGATCGCGGCCGCGAGGACCGAGGGATTCGCGCCGATGATCTCGCCGATCTGACTGAAGTCACCCGTGTCGATCGCCGTGGACAGGGTGTCGACGACCAGGTCGACGTCATCGGCGGCGGATGCCAGCAGTTCCGCCAGATTGCGGTTGTCTGCCGCGGCGTTCTGCAACACCGTGACGACGTCGTCGACGGACGCGCCGGCGCCCGCGACATCGCCGCCGACCTCGCCCATGGCGACCGCGACCGAGCCCAACGTCGCGGCGAGCTGGTCGAGGGTGGGGCGGAGGTCGTTCGCGTAGACGGCGTTCGCATTCGCGAAGGAGTCGAGCGCCTCGGAGATTCGGGATTCGATGTCCTCGCGGTACCGCTGGACGTCGGCGTTGCCCGAGGTGATCCCGGCGGAGGTCTCCTGCAGGCGGCCGTCGAGAGCTCGTTCCTGCTCGATCGCGCCGTCGAGGATCGTCACCATCTCATCGAAAGCCGGCAGCTCGTCCTCGGGGATGCTCGGACGGACCTCGTCGACGAGCCGCTGGCGCAGGGCCTCCTGGTCCCCGATGAGGGCATCGAGGTCGGCGACCATCGAGTCGATCAGCTCCACGCTCGCCGCGGCGTCGGTGTCGATGCCGGAGAAGATGCGGTCGACATCGGCTTCGAAGCGATCCAACTGCGCCTTGCTCGCCTCGAACGCCGCGGTGAGCGCCTGCGATGCCCGCCCGACGGCGGCTTCGGCCTGCTGCGCGGCCGTCGCCCCCTCCTGCACGGTGCCGGTCGCTGCCGAGAACTGCGAGTCCACCGCGTCCAGGAGGTTCCCCGCACCTTGGGCGAGCGGCACGCTGCCTTCGAGCAGGGCGGTGAACATCTCGGCGGTGCCGGAAGCCGCGCGCAGCTGGACACCGAGATCGCTGATGTGGGCTTCGACGCGGGTGAGCGCCGCCTCGGAGTCCGCGTCGCCGAGGGACGTCGCGAGCCCGGAGACGAGGCTGAGGGCGATGTCGCTGAGCTCTTCGGTGAACTCTGCATTGATCTGCGCGGTCAGGTCGTCCGCGCCCTCGCTGGTGATGACGGGCGCAAGGGGGTTCGACTTGTCGTTGGTGTAGTAGTCGACGTGGGTGCGCTCGGAACCGTCCGTGTAGAACGTCAGCATCTTCTCGCTGAAGTCTTCGGGCAGCACCATGGCGGCGTAGTACTCGCCCGACTCCGTGCCGGCGACGGCGTCTTCCTTGGAGGTGATGATCCAGTCGAGCTGGTCGTTCGCGCGCAGCGCGGATTCGACCATGCTGCCGACGTTGACGTGGAGGGGGATCAACGCGCCGGTGTACCCCTTGTCGACGCTCGCGACGGCGACCTTGAGGTTCTTCGTGTTGTCGAACGGCTCCCAACTGCCGACGACGTTGAACCAGGTGAAGGCGGACGGGATCACCACGAGTCCGCACAGGACGATGACCGACATGACACGACTGGTCGCGCGCCGGAGGTCGCTTCGGAACAGTTCCCAGATGCCGCTCATCGCGTGGCCTCCAGCTCGTTCAGTTGCCGACGCAGCTGGTCGTCGGTCATCTCCCCCACCTCGGTCGAGAGTCTCAGGCTGTAGCGGATGTACTCGAGGGCGATCAACGCGACGAAGACGATGAGGAGCCACAGCACCCAGAGCCCGACGAAGGTCAGCTTCGCCTCGGCGAACACGACTCCGAGCGTGCCGATCAGCAGACTCACGACGATCCCGACGGCGATGATCGCGGTGCGCACCTTGCGGTAGGAGCGCGCGAAGGGGAGCAGACGCCGCTGGAGGCGATCGTTGTACGCCGCCCGGTCCGCCATGGCGAGCAGCACATGGCGAAGCCGGTATCCGCGTCCGGCCGGGGCCTCGCTCTCGTTCGTGAACAGTTCCGTCTCGGCGACCTCCTGCGTGAACAGGCGCGTGAGGTTCGACACGTGCCGGCGCAGGACGAGGCCGAGGAAGAACGCCAGCGCGACGAACAGCAGGAGTGTGCCGAGGTAGCGCCAATACGCGTACCCGGCGAACCCGCTCACGACTTCGCGCATGGCGTCGATCCCGTAGGTGAAGGGGAAGAAGGGGTACAGCGACTGGAAGAACTCGGGCATGAGCTGAATCGGATAGATGCCCGACGCGCCCGGGATCTGCATGATCACGAGGATGACCACGAGGCCCTTGCCGAGGTAACCGAACGTGACCGAGAGGGCGTAGATGATGCTGAGATAGCTGAGCCCGATCACGATCGGCGTGAGGATGAAGGCGGCCGTGTTCACGTGCTGGACGCCGATGACGAGGTTCCCGATGCTGAGGGTGATCGCCTGCGCGACCGCGATCATCGCGAACAGGAGCCAGCGGCCGAGGTACCCCTGGCGCTCGGTGAGGCCGGGGACCTCGTCGTCGTCGACGCCGAGTTTGAGGATCACGACCAGGACGAAGGCCCCGATCCACAGCGACAGGTTGATGAACAACGAGGCCATCTGGGAGCCGTACGAATTCGTGGGGAAGATGGT
Source organism: Microbacterium xanthum (assembly GCF_034531355.1). Lineage (NCBI taxonomy): Bacteria > Bacillati > Actinomycetota > Actinomycetes > Micrococcales > Microbacteriaceae > Microbacterium > Microbacterium xanthum. Next base: position 587,279 of record NZ_JAWHUE010000001.1, on the reverse strand, counting down.
GACCTGGTCGACGACGACCGGCGTGGCCATGAACTCGGCGATCTGTTCCGGGTTCAGCTGCGTGAGGGACTCCAGCTGCTGCCACAGCGCCGCACCGCCCAGGGCGCGCAGGTCGGCGATGGCGACGCCCATGTCGTCCTCGAGGGAAGCCATGTCGCCGTCGAGGCTCGCCAGGGCGGCCACGGTCTGGTCCAGCTGGTCCGCGAGGGCGGTCACGAGGCCCTCGGCCTCGTCGAGGATGATCCGCTGCGCCTCGACCGCGGCGGCCAGGGAGTCGGTCGCGGCGCTGACCTCGGCGACCCCGGCGAGTGCGGCGGCGGCCGCTTCGGCGACGTCTGCGGAGGCGATGACGTGGCCTGTCGTCGCTTCGCCCGCCACGCGGACCAGGTCGGCCTGCGCCGTGTCGGCGAGGGCTCGAGCGTCTGTCAGGGTCGCCTGCACGTTTCCGAGGGCGACGTCGATCGACGCGAGGCTTCCGACGTCCGAGCGCAGGCCGTCGGCGGCCGAGCCGAGGTCGGTCTCGAGCGTTTCGAGGTGCCCGCGCGTCTGGGAGATGACCGCGGACACCTCTTCGAGGTCGGCGATGATGCGCGCCTCCGTGTCGACGAGGTCGGCTTCGATCTCCGAGCCGCTGGTCTCGATGGCGGTGGCCACGGCGTCGGCCACCTGCTGCGTGAACGCGTCGATCATCTGCGTCTGGACGGTGGTGGCGCCGGTGTCGGTGATCTCCGGTGCGATCCCGTTGAGCTTCTCGTTGACGTAGTACTGCAGCTTCGGCTGGGTGAAGTCGCCCGTGGTGAGGCTCAGCAGGTCTGACGTGAAGGTCTCGGGAACGACGAACGCGGCGTAGCTCTCGCCCCCCTTGATGGAGTCCATCGCCTCGGACTCGGACAGGAACTGCCATCCGAGGTCGTCGTTGTCCTCGAGCTGGGCCACGAGCTGGTCGCCGACGTTCACGTCGCCGGTCAGCTCGCTCGATGCGCCCTTGTCGAGGTTGACGACGGCGATGCTGAGGTTCTTCGTGTTGTCGAAGGGGTCCCAGAAGGCGGAGATGTTGAACCAGGCGTACAACGACGGGGTGATGAGGGCGCCGCCGACGATGACCATCGCGAGCGGGACCTTCACGAGCCGTTTCAGGTCGCGTACGAAGACCCGCCAGATGTTCCGCATACCGAGGCCACGCGTCCTTCCGCTACTCGCCGTGCCCGAGGTCGCGACGCGTCGGGGTCCCGGGCCTGTGCCGCGACCACCGTATCGGGCGCCTCGGTCGCCGCCCGGCGTGGGTCCCGCCGTCATCACCCGCAAAATCACCCGCCCATCACCCGGAACGTCGTTCGCCTCGTGCGAGCGCGGGACCGGCTGCGTCGGAGCGCCGGGTCAGCCGGTCAGACGGGAGCGGAGGTGGGCGAGCTCGGGGGTGGTGAGCCCGCCGTTTCGCAGGTACGACGCGGAACCTCCGAGCGCGTCGACCTTCTCCAGCGCCTCTTCGATGGCGGAGGCGGGTGTCTCGCAGACGAGTGCACGCAGCCGCGGCGTCAGGGGCACGCCCAGGCCGGCGATCATGCCGAGCATGCGATCGGCCCACGGGCCGGCCAGACGCTCCTGGGACGCCGTATAGTCCGCAACCACAGCGGCGCGCTCGACACCGACGGCGTCCAGCAGGAGCGCCGTCGCCACGCCGGTGCGATCCTTACCCGCGGTGCAGTGGATGAGGAGCGCCTCGGCACCCGTCGACGCGGCGAGCCGGCGGGCGATATCGGCGAACACCGTCGCCCCATCGTCGAGCATCCCGCAGTACAGCTCGCCGAGCGTCGGGATCTCATCCAGGGTGGTGGCGGGCGCGGCGGGGTCCATGGCGTCCCGGAGCAGGTCGGATACGGCGCCCTGCAGCAGCGGCGCGTCGATGGAGCGGATGCTCGGCGTCGTCGGCAGTCGATCGGGTGCGGCAGCACGCTCGTCGGGGGTGCGAAGGTCGACGATCTCGCGGATCGGGCTGCGGGAGAGCGCGGTCAGGCCGTCGGCGGTCAGGCCGGAGAGGGCGTCCGACCGGAAGAGGACGGAGGACCTCGTCCTCGATCCATCGACGGTGGGGTAGTCGCCGACATCGCGGACGTTGACCAGGCCGGGGATTTCGATCATGTTCTTCAGCTCCGTGGATGTGAGGGCGTATGCCGAATGAGGAATCAGAGGGACGGTCAGGCGGTCGGGGCCTCGCTGCGGCTCCGACGCAGGCTCGTGGCGAACGCACCGACGTCTCGGCTCACGGCGCCGCCGATCATCATGCCGACGGCGATCGCGATCAAGGACCCGAAGGTCTGCAGGATGGTGGCCGTGGCTCCCGCAGCTCCGGAGGCGGCCTCGCTCACGCCGATGAAGCCCATCGCGCCCGGGACGAGCAGCCAGTAGCTGCAGGTGAGCATGATCGCGGTCGGTGCGCCCGAGCGGATGCGACCGGCGAGGTAGATCAACGGCACGGCGACAGCGGCGCCGATGAACCCGGACAGCTGCGCCCCGACGAGCACGTTTCCCAGCAGCTGCGCCGAGTACGCGGCGACGAGGGCGTAGAGGATCCACAGCAGCGAGCCCCGCGGAGCGGAGGAGAAGAGGTAGTAGCCGAGGCTCACCAGCGCGATGCCGACCCACGGGGCCCACGAGCCGAGCCGGTCGTCGACGGGTGCACTCGCGTGAGGCGCGCCGGCGACGGACAGACCCGCGTACAGGCCGAATGCCAGGAGTCCGAGTCGGGCGATGCCGTAGACGAGTCGACTGGCCCCCGCCATGATCTGTCCGGAGGTCAGTTCGACGGCCGCGATCGTGAGGGTGAGCCCCGGGAGGAACGACACCAGTGAGGGGGCGACGAGCCGCAGCACGTCGTCGTGGACGAGCGGTCGGATGAAGACGGAGACCATCAGAGCGACCACGAACGCCGTCACCACCGGAAGCAGGAGCGAGAGGGTGGTGATCCGGGATCCGACCATGACGATCCCGCCCACGAGGATCCCGAGCAGCACATAGATCGGCAGAGCGGTGAGGGTCGGATTCAGAACCAATCCGAAGCCCACGGTGAGAAGAACGTGCCCGAGCAGTGTCAGGGGCCACCCGAACCTCGGTGTCCCCGACACGACCCGCTCGATTCCGCTGGTGACGTCGGCCGGCGCCGGAGCGCTGTCGAGCGCGCGCCGCAGCAATCGCTCGATCGCGTCGGCCTGGTCCAGTCGCAGGGCGGTGCCGGACGCGGCGAAGACGGCGGTGCGGGGTGACCGGGCTCCGCCGTCTTCGATGAGGATCACGGTCGGCAGGACGAAGACACGCAGATCGTTCCGACCGTAGCGGTGCGCCAGCCTCCGGAGGGTCGACTCGACGTCGTTGGTCGCTCGGGATGAGGCCAGCAGCGCCGGCCCCACGACTCCCAGCATCGCCACGACACCGCTCTCCGGCACGGCGGCGTCGGGGGTGTCGGCTCCGACTCCGGTCAGCGAGCGCAGCGCGTTGCGCCAGGACGTGTTCATGCGATCCTCCGCCTTCCGAAGCGAATTTCTGACCTGGGTTCACTAATCCCTGATCGGGGCAGATTCCGCACCGTCGGTGCCATTTCACGCAAGACAGGCCCCGGTGGTCGGTGTTCCCCCGCGAGATGCATGACTCCATGCGTACCATCCGAGGGAACCGCACCAGCACCTGGCCCCCGCGTACCGGGCCGGGCGCACGAATGCGCGGAGCGGATGCCGATGGGAGGGCCAATCGTGTGCACACGGGTGGTGTGGGCCGATGCCGGTGGGGCCGTCATCGTCGGCCGCAACATGGATTTCCGACGCGATCTGGCCACCAACCTGTGGAAGCTGCCGCGCGGCACCCGGCGCGATGACGGCGTCGACGGTCGCCTGGTCTGGGAATCCGCGTGGGGGTCGGTCGTGGCGACGGCTTTCGACATGGTCTCGGTCGACGGGGTCAATGAAGCGGGACTGGCAGGGCACGTGCTGTGGCTGGCGGAGTCCGACTACGCCTCCGCCGGCGCCGAACAGGGCGCGGTGCGATTGAGCCAGAGCATCTGGATGCAGTACTTCCTGGACAACTTCGCCTCGGTCGCCGAGTCGGTCGCATGGATGCGCCGGGAGCAACCTCGCATCGTCCCGCTGCCGGACCCCCAGACCGGTGAGCCGCCGGCTTTGCATCTCGCACTGAACGATGCGCACGGGGACTCGGCCATCATCGAGTACATCGACGGCGAGATGCGGATCCACCACGGCGCGCAGTACCGGGTCATGACGAACTCGCCGGCCTACGACGAGCAGCTTCGTCTGCTGTCGCAGGTCGCGGGCTTCGGGGGCGAGTCGCCCTTGGGGGGGAGCACCCTGGCGACCGACCGATTCGCCCGCGCGTCGTACTACGTCGACCGGTTGCCCGAACCGCCGACCCGGCTGCATGCGATCGCGTCGATGTTCAGCGTCATGCGCAATGTCGCCCAGCCCTTCCGGATCCCCGACCCCGGGAGGCCGGACGCCTCGCAGACCCTGTGGCAGACCGTCGTCGACCTCACGTCGCTGCGGTACGTCTTCGAGTCGACCACCCGCCCCAACGTCGTCTGGGTCGACCTCGCCGATCTGGACTTCTCCCGGGGCAGTGGCGACCAGGTGCTCGACCTCAACGGCAAGCTGGCGCTCGAAGGCGGGCTCGCCGGGAACGTCGCGGGTGACTTCGAATCCCGAGGGGCGTTGCGCTTCCTCTCCCTGGCCGACATCCCCGCGCCTGTGTCGTGATGTGACGCGCGGCTGAACCGATGAACTTCAACGACCCGGACAGAGCTCGAGATGAGCTGGAGCGCGCGATGCGCTCGGGCTCGCCGCAGGCGATCGTCCGCGCTGCGACGGCGAACATCTGGCCGCTCTACTGTTTTCACCACCGCATGCTGGTCTGTGCGGTCGAGGCGTTGCCGAGCGCGCTGCTCGACCGGCATCCGGCGCTGAAGGTCGTGCACCCGATGACACCGGTGCTGGCGCGAGGTGCGCGACCGTTCAAGCCCCTCGTGTACCAGGACGATGCCCGGTCGATGAGTCCCGACGAGCTCGACCTGCTCACCATGGTGCAGATGATCGCGTTCCGGTTCAGCGGCGACGTCGCGGCAGCCCTCATCTATGCTCGCCGCCTGGAGGAACGCATCCTCAAGGTGCCCACCGAGTCGCGGTCACGAGTCGACGGGCCGCTGTGGTTCTTCCACTTCCAGATCGGCACCACTCTGCTGACGGCAGGCGACACGACCCGCGCCTTGCGGGAATTCGCGACGGCTCGGCAGCTGGCTCCGCTGTGCGGCCAGCCCGGCGCCCGTCGGGTGGCGCTCGCGCGGACGGCCCTGGCGCATGCCGTTCGCGGATCGCGCAAAGAAGCCCTCCGATTCCTCTCCGAGGCCGAGCGGGAGCCCGAGCCGCAGCCAGGTGCCGCTCACGCCGACGCGATCAGGGCGACGGAGGCCGCGGCGACAGCGCTCGTCCAGGTCGAGACCCTTCCCGATGCCGACGTTCTCTTCGACAGCCTCGAGGGGTACGACAGCATCGAGGTGTCGTGGCCGTTCGCGCTCCTCGCGCGGGTGCGGTTCTCGCTCGCCACGCAGCGTCCGCACGACGCGCTGGAAACGCTCATGCTCGCTCGCGATGCACACCCCACGCAGCACGGGTCGTTCGCGGGAGACGTCGTGACCTCGGGGCTTATCGAGGCCTATGTGGCGATGGGCGATCTGGTCGAAGCGCGCGACGCGGCGCGACGCGCCGGCGCACCGGGGATACTGACGCGCCTGGCCGAGGCGCGTCTGCACCTGGCGGAGGGGCGATACGGAAACGCCGTCCACGGTCTCCAGCTCATCCTCGCCGACACCCATCTCGGCCCGGGGGCGCGCGACGAAGCACGCGCACTGCTGGCGTGGGCGGAGTACGCCCGCGACGGTCATCTCGACCCGCTCGTGGCCTCACGGCTGTGCCGTCAGGCCGCCGACATCAGCGCGCGCCGCATGCTCGCGACGGTCCCGCGCCAGCTCGTCGCGCACGTTGCGGAGGTCTCGTCCCCGGATGCGGCGCAGCGGTTCACCGCCGTCGTGAGCGACCTGACACACCCGGAGATGACGGAGAGGCCGAAGCTGACGGCCGGGGAACTCCGTGTCCTCAACGCGCTCCCGCGCCACGAGACGACCGCGGAGATCGCGTCGACGTTCCACGTGTCTCCGAACACCGTCAAGTCCCAGTTGGCCTCGCTGTATCGGAAGCTCGGGTGCGCAAGCCGCGACGAGGCCGTCCGCGTCGCGGCCCGGCTGAACCTCTTGTCCGCCGCATCCGGGCCCGAGTGACCCCGCGGCGGACCGCTGCGGTCACCCCACGCCCGTCGCCCGAGCAGCGCCTGGGCGCCCTCGGGCAGCCCCCGGGCGATGGGTGGGTGATGGGCGGGTGATGAGTGGGGTGTCGCGCCGGATGAAATGGACTGCCGCGGCCCGGAGAGCCCGAGGCGCCGCGGATAGCGTCGGCCCCATGACCGCCCCCGGTGCACACGATTCGACGCGACTGATCATCCGGAACGTCCGCGTCTTCGATGGCGTCGGGGAACGCACACAGGACGACATGGACGTCCTGGTCGAGGGTGCGCATGTCGTCGGTGTCTCCTCGTCGCCCGTGGCAGGGTCCGACGGGGCCATCGAGATCGACGGGCGTGGTCGCGTCCTCATCCCCGGTCTGAGTGATGCCCACGTCCATCTCATGGGCAATGCCAACAGCATGGTCGACTTCCTGCAGGGTCCGACCGGGGCCCTCTACGGCAACACCATCGCCGAGGCCGAGCGGATGCTGCTCCGCGGATTCACCACCGTCCGCGACATGGGCGGCGACACCGCGCCGGTCAAATCGCTCATCGATCGAGGCGTCTTCCGCGGTCCGCGGATCTTCCCGAGCCAGGCCATGATCTCGCAGACGTCGGGCCACGCGGATTTCGCCTTCGTGTACGACACCCCGAAGGAGTTCGGCGGCACGCCCAGCAGGACCGAGGACATCCACTTCACGCGTGTCGCAGACGGTGTGCCGCAGGTCCTCGCCGCCGTCCGCGAGCAGCTGCGACAGGGCGCGAGCCAGATCAAGCTCACCCTCGGCGGTGGCGCCGCGTCGATGTACGACCCGCTCGACACCCTCCAGTACACGCCGGCGGAGATCGCGGCCGCGGTGCAGGCTGCCCAAGACTACGGAACCTACGTCGCGACCCACGTGTACACCCCCGCGGGGATCGCGCGCGCGCTGGCCGCCGGTGTCCGCTCGATCGAACACGGTCACCTCGCCGATGAAGACAGCGTCCGGCGCATCGCCGATGCCGGCGTCTGGCTCTCGATGCAACCCTTCGCGGAAGAGGACCACCACTACCCGGACCCGGTGCGGGCCGAAAAGAACACCCGGATCTGCGAAGGCACCGCGCAGGTGTACGCCTGGGCCAAGCAGTACGGGGCCAAGACCGCCTGGGGGACCGACCTGCTCCTCGAGCCGCAAGCCGCCGCGCGTCAGAGCGAGATGGCTGCGCGCCTCGGAGAGTTCTACAGCAGCGCCGCCGCGCTGCGCATGATGACCTCCGGCAACGCCTCGCTGTTCGAGCTCGCGGGCGAACGCAACACCTACCGCGGTGGCAAACTCGGTGTGATCGCCGAGGGGGCGTGGGCGGACATGATCCTGGTCGACGGCGACCCGCTTGCAGACCTGAGCCTCATCGCCGATCCCGACACCAACTTCAAGGTCATCGTCAAGGGCGGCGAGATCGTGAAGAACCACCTTTGATCCCGATTCCCCGACCCGATTCCGAAGCCCAGAACACAAGGAGGACTCCGTGAGTTCCAACACGACCAAGGCTCGCCAGAACACGAACCTCGACCCGACACTGTCGGTCAACCCGGTCTTCGTCCGCCCGGGCGAAGCGACCGAGTTCGACAAGTTCGTCATGCCGGAGCAGCCGAGTCTGCCCGAGACGGCCTATCAGATCGTCCACGACGAGGCCATCCTCGACGGCAACTCGCGCCTGAACCTCGCGACCTTCGTCGGCACGTGGATGGACGACGAGGCCAAGAAGCTCTACCTCGAAGCCGCCGACAAGAACATGATCGACAAGGACGAGTACCCGGCCACGGCGGCCATCGAAGACCGATGCTGGCGCATGCTCGCTGACCTGTGGAACGTGCCGGATGTCAGCGACACGATCGGCACGTCGACCATCGGTTCGTCGGAGGCCTGCATGCTCGGCGGTCTCGCCCTCAAGCGGCTGTGGCAGCAGAAGCGCCGCGCCGAAGGCAAGTCGACCGAGAAGCCGAACCTCATCATGTCGGCAGCCGTGCAGGTCGTGTGGGAGAAGTTCTGCAACTACTGGGACGTCGAGCCGCGCTATGTACCGGTGACGCCCGAGCACATGGTGCTCGACGGCCATGAGCTCGAGAAGTACGTCGACGAGAACACCATCGGCGTCGTCGCGATCCTGGGGCAGACCTTCACCGGCGCCTACGAGCCCGTCGAGGCGATCGCCAAGAAGCTCGACGAGATCCAGGCCGAGACCGGCCTCGACGTCAAGATCCACGTCGACGGCGCATCCGGTGCGATGGTCGCACCCTTCTGCCAGCCGGAGCTGAACTGGGACTTCCGCGTCGACCGGGTCAACTCGATCAGCACGTCGGGTCACAAGTACGGCCTGGTATACCCGGGTGTCGGCTGGGTCGTGTGGCGCGATCGCGAGGTTCTGCCCGAGAGCATGATCTTCCACGTCAGCTACCTCGGTGGCGATATGCCGACCCTTGCGCTGAACTTCTCGCGCCCCGGCGCGCAGGTGCTGCTGCAGTACTACCAGTTCCTGCGTCTGGGCCGAGAGGGCTACCGGGAGGTGCAGCAGAACTCCCTGGACGTCGCCCAGTACCTCTCGTCGGAGATCGCGAAGATCGGCCCGTTCGACCTCGTCAGCAAGGGCGACACGATCCCGGTGTTCGCCTGGGTGCTCAAGGACGGGCACACGAAGAACTGGTCGCTGTACGACCTTGCCGACCGGCTCCGGATGAAGGGCTGGCTCGTGCCGGCGTACCCGATGGCCGACGACATGTCCGATGTCGTGCTGCAGCGCATCGTGGTGAAGGTCGGGCTCAGCCGCGATCTGGCCTCGTCCCTGCTGGCGGACATCAAGGGGGAGGTGGCCTTCCTCGAGTCGCTCGAAACGCCGCTTCCTCGTGAAGCATCCACCGGATCGCACTTCCACCACTGACCGGTACCGGGTGGGCGGACCCCCGCCCACCCGGCCGCCCGTGTCCGCCGCATCGACGGAGTCCCCATGACGACCACCGCCCTTCCCGCCGCGACGCCCCGGCGCGCATTCGTCCCGACGCTCAACAAGCAGTGCTGGGGCTTCATGATCGGCTCGACCTTCTTCGCCGTGGGGTCCGCCCCCGGCCTGGCCGACGTCCTGGGGACGGCGGGGTCGAACATCCTCTTCTTCATCGGGGCCTGGTTCTTCACCGGCGCCGGGCTGATCCAGCTCTTCCTGAGCGGCGCCGTCAGCGTTCCCGTCTCGTATGCGCCGGGGCGGATGGTGCGGGCGGAGTGGCTGACGGCTGCCACGCAGAGTTTCGGAACGCTTCTGTTCAACGTGAGCACGACCGCCGCGCTGTACGCCAAGACGGTCTCCGCCGAGGAGAAGTTCGTCTGGAACCCGGACGCCGGTGGCTCGGTGGCGTTCCTCATCAGCGGCGCGGTCGGGTTCATCGCCTACGCCCACACCGCCAGGCACTGGGATGTTCGGCGGAAGGAGTGGTGGTCGGTGATGATCAACTTCATCGGCTGCGTCGCGTTCGGCTTCTCCGCCGTCGGCGCGTACATCCTGCCCGGCGGCGATGTCGTCAACGGCACCGTCGCATCGGTCGGCACCTTCATCGGCGCGATCTGCTTCTTCCTGACGTCGCTGATCGTGCTGCCCCTGTGGACACGTCGGCGCGGCGCCGATGTGCGCGCCTGAGGCGACGAGGCCGCGGTGACACCGCTCATCGCAGGCCTCCTCGCCGTCGCGGTCGCCGTCGCGATCAGCCCGCTCTCGATCGTCGCCGTCATCATCATGGCCACGTCGGGGAAAGGCCGGACGAACGGCTCCGCCTTCATCGCGGGGTCGTCGGCGTTCATGATCGGCTTCCTCCTCACGCTCGTCCTGCTCGGGAGGACGGCCGAAGCCGATGACGCCGAGTCGGGAGCCCACATCGCCGTCGACGTCGTGGAGATCCTCCTCGGGTGCGCACTCCTCGGGTTGGCCGTCCTGCAGTGGCGGCGACGATCCCGTACGACACACCCCGCGTGGCTCCGCGGAATCGATGAGATGACGATCCCCAAAGCCTTCCTGCTCGGCGTCCTGCTGGCCGGTCCGCTCTCGCCGAAGGACCTGCCGCTGCTGGTCGCGGCGGGGGGCCAGATCTCCCAGGCGTCACTGGCGGCGGCCGAGATCGCCGCGGTGATCCTCGTGTTCGTGCTCATCTCCCTCAGTGCCGTCGCCGTGCCCTGGCTGGTGAGCGTCATTGCGCCCGGCGGTGTCGAGCGGCGGTTGAGCGGCGCGCGTCAGTGGCTGCTGACGAACCACTCGACGATCATGACCGTGCTGTTCCTGGTGCTCGGAGCCAAGCTCATCGGGTCCGGCGTCGTCGACCTCACGACGTAGGACCTGACCATGACCGTCGAAATGCTGACCCTGATCGTCGTCGCCGTGATCGTCGTCACCCTCGCCAACGCCTATGCGTCGCGTATCGGAGTCGCCGGACCGCTCGTGATCGTCGCGATCGGTGTGGCCGTCAGCCTCATCCCTGCCGTCCCCGCACTGACGGTCCCGCCGGAGATCATCCTCGTGGGCATCCTCCCCCCGCTGCTGTACTCGGCCGCCGTCGCCGCCCCGGCGCGGGAGTTCAAGCGCGACTTCGGCGCCATCAGCGGACTGGCCGTCGTCCTGGTGGTGGTGGTGTCGTCGCTGGTGCTCGGCGCCTTCTTCTCCTGGGCGATTCCGAGCCTCGGGTTCCCGTTGGCCGTCGCGCTCGGCGCGATCCTCAGCCCGACGGATGCCGTCGCGACCTCGATCGTGCGAGCCGTGGGCGCACCTCGCCGCGTGGTCACCGTGTTGGAAGGCGAGAGCCTGTTGAACGACGCGACGGCTCTGGTCACACTCCGCACCGCGATCGCGGCGACGGCGGCGGGCTTCTCGGTTGTCGTCACCGTGGGCTCCTTCCTCTGGTCCGTGTCCGCGGCGATCGTGGTCGGCGCCCTGGTCGGCTTCGTCGCGCTGCGGCTGCGGGCGTGGACCCGGAGCGCAACGGCGAACACCGCGCTGGGCCTGACGATCCCGTACCTCGCCTACGTGCCCACGGAGACTCTCGGCGGGTCCGGTCTCGTCGCCGCCGTGGTGGCCGGCCTGGTGTGCGGACAGGGGGCGGCGCGCTGGCTCACGCCCGAGCAGCGGATCTCCGACAAGCTCAACTGGAGCACGATCGAGTTCGTCCTCGAAGGCGTCGTCTTCCTCGCGATGGGTCTCCAGCTGTGGGGGCTCGTCGAGCGCAACCTCGCGGCGGGGGAAGGGCTGGGGCGCCCGCTGGCGCTTGCCGCGATCGCTTTCCTTCTCGTGGTGGCGGTGCGTGCGGCGTACGTCTTCCCGTTGATCGGGGTGCGCAACGTCGTGCTCCGTCGCACCCTGGACCGGCGGATCTCGCGCCCGTCGCGATCCTCCACGATGCGTCGGGCGGATCCCGGACTCGCCCGCGCAGACCGGGCGTACTTCGAGTCGGCGCCGCTGACCTGGCGGCACAGCACCATTCTCGTGTGGGCCGGGATGAGAGGGGTCGTGACCCTCGCCGCCGCGCAGACCCTCCCCGCGAACACGCCCGAGCGGGATCTCCTCGTGCTCATCGCCTTCCTCGTCGCGGCCGGATCGTTGGCGCTGCAGGGCGGCACACTCCCGGCCCTCGCCCGCGGCCTGGGACTCGCCGGTGAGGGTCGCGAGGGGCCCGACCCCGCCGAGATCCGCGCCATCGACGATGAGCTGCGACGCATGACCGCCCGCGCGGTCGCCGACCGGCAGATCATCCTGCCCGGTGTGGGCGACGACCCTGCGGAAGCTCTCGCCCACTCCCACGTCTACCGCACCGTGCGCGCCGATCGCGAAGGGGTCGGCGGCGAGGAAGGGCTCATGCGTGAGCTCGCGGTCATCCGCGGGATGCGAAGCCAGCTGCGCGTGCTGGCGCGCACGGGTCGGTACGGCACGCCTGCGCTCCGGTATGTCCGCGATGAGCTGGACGCCTATGAGATCAGCGTGAAACTGCACCTCGACGGTTCGGACTGACCCGTCACCCACCCGGAGGACCCCATATGGACACCATCACGAGCGTGCCGGCCGTCGGAATCGCGTTGGCGGTGGCATCCGCGCTTGCGCTCGCCGGGGGAAACCTGCTGCAGGGGCGGGGCGTCCGGAGAATGGAGACGCGCGTCGCACGATCGGGCGGCAGCAGGGTCCTCCACCTCGTGAGGAATCGATGGTGGCTCACGGGTGGGATCCTGCTCGGGCTGTCGATCGCCCTTCAGATGGCCGCGCTTGCGTTCGCCCCCCTGATCGTCGTGCAACCGGTCGGGGTGACCGCGCTCGTCTTCACCGTGCTCCTGACCGCCTGGGTCGCACGAGCTGCCCCCTCGGGGGCGGTCATCCGCGCAATCACGATGAGCACCGGGGGCGTCGCCCTCTTCGTGCTCGTCGCGGCGTTGGTCAGCAGCCAGAGTGCGATCACCGACGGACAGCTGATCGCCGTCCTGGTCACGCTGGGAGGGGTCCTCGCGATCACCGCAGCGGTCGTCATCGCCGCGCGCGGACGCCTCATGCCGCCGCTGGCTTGGGTGATCCTCGGTGGGGTCTACTCCGCCTTCGTCGCAACCCTCGGCAAGACGGTCATCCTCCGGGTGCAGCAGATCCTCTCCGCCGGCCGCTTCACCGTCGATCGGACGGATGTCCTGACCGCAGCGTGCCTGGTGGGCATCGGCGTCGCGGGAGGGCTGTCGGTGTACTTCGTGCAACGTGCGCACGCTGCCAACAAGGCGGATGTCGTCGTGGCGGGACTGACCGTGATCGACCCGGCGGTCGCGGTGCTCCTCGGCATCACGATCCTTGGCGAGGCCTCCGGCGCGCCGTGGTGGGCGGGTCCGGCCTTCGCCGCGGCGGGCGCGATCGCGGTCGGCGGCGTGTTCCTCCTCTCGCGAGCCGATGCCGCATCCACCGTCACCGAAGCGGGTGCGCGTGCCCGGGCGTGATCGGGCGTCTGCCCGCACTGCCATGATGAGGAGTGAGCACTCGCCGATCCGACCGGAAGCCATCGTGAACCATCGCCACCTCCTCTGGCAGGAGATGGGCCCCGTCGAGAGCCTGTCGTTCGATCTCGAGGCGCGCGCAGAGTCGGACCAGGCCGGCTTCGTCGAGTATCTGCGTGGCGCCAACCTCGAGATCGTCAGCACATCCGGTGCGGGACCCATGCGAGGCGCCATGACCCGATTCCCCGACATCACCTTCGCGCATGTCGAGGTGGCGCCCGGGATCGTCGACTGGCCGCGTGACCAGCTGTCGTGGCAACGGGCGTCGGTCGTGGTCTGTCTCGCGGGATCCGTGGAGGCGGTCAGCGAGGGGCCCGTGTGGCGCCGCGAACCCGGGCTGATCCTGGTTCCGCCGGGAGACACGCCGGTGCGTTTCACGCTCACCGGCGAACCCGTCGAGGTGTTCTACCTCAGCCTCCCCGCGGGCATGATCACCGAACTCAACCTGCCCGAGCGTCCGGTGCAGGGGGCGGAACCGGTCACCACGGAGGCCTTGCGGCCGCTTCGCGCCTTCATCGGTGCACTGGCATCGGCGACGATCCCGGCAGACACCGCGGCCGGCCCGATGCACGGAGCCGCGACCGAGGTGGCGCGGTCCCTCGTGCGGCTCATCTCGGACGGAGAGAACCGCGAGATCAGCGTGTACTCCCGGGCGATGAAATTGATCATGCGCAGCTATCAGGACGCGGCGCTCTCCGGCCGTCTGCTGGCGAAGTGGCTCGGCGTGAGCGAACGGACTCTGCAGGCGGCCTTCGCCGCTGAGCACACGACCGTCAATCGCGAGATCCGAGGGCACCGTGCCCGCGCGGCGGTGGCGATCCGCAGAGGCAATCCCCGCATGCCGACGGCGGATCTGGCGCGCGCGACCGGCTTCGGGTCGGTGTCCTCGCTGTTCCGGGCGCTCCGGGAGGCGGACGCCGATGCCGAGCTCGACGACGGCGCGGTGGCTCAGTCGGCCGCTCGCGACCCCGGGCGGAAAGCGCGGTAGGCGTTCATCGCTCCCAAGGCGATGAGCGAGAGCCCGAGGAGCCACCACAGGACCGAGACCCCCCACAGCGGGGAAACCAGGAGGACCACACCCGCGGCGAAGGCGACGATCGCGAACAGGACCGACAGGGTGCGGTGTTCCGACTCCCGGACGGTGACCAGCGCGAGGATCCCCTCGACGATCCAGACAACGCCGATCGCCACCCCGAGGAACAGGGCGAGCCAGGCCGTGGTACGGCTCAGGTTGGCCAGCGCGACGACTCCGAGGATCAGGAAGACGACCGCGGCACTGATCCGAGCGACCCGGGTCCGTGCCCGCTGCTCGCGGGACAGCAGCCCGAGGAAGCCGTAGACGAGTCCGGCGCCGATGGCGTAGGCGGCGACGAGCGCCGTCGCCGCGAAGGCGGTGCGCTCCGGCCACACGAGAATCAGGACGCCGATGGCGAAGGCGAGCACGCCTCCGATGCCGAATGCCGCTCGCGCCCCGGTCTTCGGGTGCTCGGGTGCATCGATCTTGGTCGCCATGGTCTCTCCCGGGTCTGCGTGAGCGGTCGCCCACGCAGCCATCATCGGGCACGCCGGTCGGCGCGACGGCCGACGTCGGCGGAGATCACCCGTCGTGTCACCCGCCCGCCACCCGCCCGGACGCGATCGTCGACCCCCGGAAGAAGGAGCGACCTCGCTCAGCCGGACCGCTCTCGCACGGCGCGCTCGAGACCGGCCCGGTCCCGGATCGTCGTCGGTCGGGAGAAACTGCTCGTGAGGAAGTGCTGCGCGTAGGGGAAGCACGCCGCCTCGAACGGCGTCGCGGAGCGGAAGGCCGCCCCGAAGGTGTCGGCGGCGAGTGCAACCGCGTCCGGGTCGATCCGCAGGGCCTGCCGCATCTCATCCGGGTCGAAGACGAGTCCGAACGGGTCCGAGCCGTCGCTCTGCAGGCGGCCGCCGTAGTCGACGCTGAGGTTCCCCTCGATCCACAGCCGCTGGTCGAGCGGTGCCATCGCGGCGCCGTGCACGGGCGCGGACAGCTCGAGCCGATTCGGGCGTTGCGCGCTGCGCACATCGATCACCACCTCGCCGGCGTGGGTCGTCGTGATGACGGCCCGGTCGGTGGTCGCTCCGGCGAAGCCCTCTCCCGGTCCGTAGTTGATCGTGTTCGATTCGTAGTCGCAGATCACCCACGTGAGCATGCCGCTGCGGGTGTCCTCGGCGATCACGTACAGTTCGACCCGCGCGCCCCAGAAAACCGAGGTATGGAGGGTGAACGCCCCGACGATCGCGCACAGGCGCGGGGTCTCGTCGGCGAACATCGCCGTGGGGGCGAGGCGGTAGTGCGGGGGCAGGAGGCGGGTGGCGGCGTCGGGGTCGGTGATCTCGTAGGCGAGGAAGAAGCAGTACGGCTCGACGATGAAGCCCATCCCGTCATCGCCACGAGCGTGGGAGACGATCCACCGTTGCGCCCGCGACGGCATGCGAGCGAGGATCTCCGCTCGCGAATACAGAGCTGCCACCGCCTTCGGTGACACCTTCGACTCGGTGTGGGCGACGAACCTGCGCAGCGCGGGAGGCTCGATTCCGGACTCCATGTCGGCAAGCGTAGACGTGTGACGACCCTGCGGGGCGGTGGGGGGCATCACCGCCGGGGCCCGGGACCTCCACGGCGGCGACGGCGCGTGAGGAGGATCACGCCCGCGAGCATTCCCACGAGGGTGACCGCGGCGGTTGTTTGCCAGAACCGCGTGGCGGCGACATCCGCCACCGTGAGGTCGCCGACGGACGCGGTATCCGCTCCGGCGGCGACCAGCGCCGCCGCCGGCTTCAGCGTGCCGTCGGCGGTGCGCACTCCGGGCCCCCCGTCGTCGTTCGCGTCCCGGATGTCACCCACCGCGAGAGAGGTGCCGACCGGAACCTCCCTCAGGGAGGCGGCCACGCCCACCGCCTGCGCGTGCGGGGTGTGCGGCCGAAGCGACCAGCCCGGCGCTGTCGAGGCCGGTTCCAGCACGATGCTCGCGGGGATCGCTCCCTCCACCGCGAACTCCGTGGTCCCCGCCGGAGCGACGACGGTCGACTCGCCCATCGCCTCCTGCAGCGCCGCCACCGGGGTGCTCCCGGCCCGCCAGCCGATCGTCTGCGCCGTCTCGGGAGCAATCCCGGCGACCACCCCCGCCAGGTGCGCGAGGAAAGCGGCGCGAGCCGGCGAGAGACCTTCGCCGTCGACGCCGTCCATGAGGTCGACGACCCGCGCTCGTCCATCCGTGATGCGCAGCGCCTCACGGGCGACGGCATCCGCGACCGGCCACGATCCGGGATCGGCCGGTGTCTGGGCGTCGAAGAGCACCAGGTCGAGCTGCAGTCCGCGGCCGATGATCGCTGTGACGACGTCGTCGAGACGTGCGAGCGGGTTCTGATCCAGCTCGTCGGCCGTGACGTTCGGCAGCGCCACCCGGACGCGGTCCGCGCCGAGTTCGACCGCCCCCGCGATGTCCGCCGCGATGTCGGTGTCGTCGTCGGTCCACAGTTCAGCGGGATAGGTCAGGGCGCGTCCTCCCGGTACGGCGGTGGGTGACGCGACGTCGAGACCGACGATGACGGGGTGGCCGGCGGGGGAGGTCGTGACGACGGCGGCGTCTTGGCCGCTGCGCCGCAACTGCTGCACGCGCCAGTATCCGTCCTCGAGGACCATGACCACCGAGTACGGCTCGATCGTGTCGATGATCGTGGTGCCCGCCGCCGTCGAGACTTCGCGCACCACGTGGGCGCCGGCGTCGTCGAATGCGGCGATCGAACCGTCCCGGGAGTAGAAGGTCAGGGTCAGCCGATGACCGGTCGTCCACAGGGCCGTGTCGGCATCCGCCGGCACGGCGAGGACGTTGTCGCGGGCCTGTCCGCTGAAGGTGTCATCGACCGCGTCGATCTCGCCGGTGCTCTGGTGCACCCCCAGCGCCGCCCAGGCGCGGACATACGCCGATTCGAGTTCCACACGCGTCGCCGGCTCGAGCACGCGCTCACGCGTCCACGCGTCCGGCTCCCACACGACGAGCTCATCGGCGAGCGTGGGGACGGCGTCCACCTCGTGCAGCGCGTCCTCGGTGTCGGCGCCTGATCCGAAGAGCTGGATGATCGCTCCGGCTTGACCGATCACGAGGACTCCTGCCACGACCAACGCGACCAGCAGGCCGACGGCGATCGACCGCTTGGCGGTGGTGAGGGTCGTCATGATGCGTCCTCGATCTCGACCTCGACGGTGGCACCGAGGATGTCGACGGAGAGGCGTCGCGGTGCGAGGTCGCCGACGGCGATCACGAGCGTGGCCCGGCCGTCGTCCAGATACCCCTCGGCCTCGATGCCGTCCGCGGTCACCACCACGACGGCACCGTCCGGGAGCAGGGCGCCGTCGGTCGCGCGCGCCGGCCCGACGCGGACGGTGAGCGTCCCGTCCTGCACGGTCGCGTCGGCGGGGAACCCGTCGATCGCCGGGGCGAAGTCCACCGGAACGGCCGTCGCGCTCGCGACACCTTTCGATCGGGCCTCGATCGTGACCGTTCCCGGCTGCGTGGGCGACTGCATCCACGTCTCGGCCTGTCCGGCGACCGTCAGGGCCCGCGCGGAACCGCTGCCGTCCGGCCCCTGCCAGCGGAAGTCCACGGCGGTGCCGTCGGCGAGCACGTTTCCGAACGCGTCCGCCAACACCCCGGTGCGCACCTGGACGAGCGCCCGCCCGTCGGCGAGGTGCGGGGTCCCGGGCGGTTCCACCAGGGCCACGGGGAAAGGCAGGGGGAGACCGGCGACCTCGTCGAGATCGGCCGTCACGCTCTGCACATCGCCGACGCGCGACCACACGGCGTTCCGGCCGGCGACGGTCCCGGAGAAGAGGTCGGCGAACGCCAGCAGGTTCTCGACCTGGAGCGACTGGCTGCTCGACTCGCCGCCGGGCCGGACGCGGAGGAGATCGACCGGTGTCCCCTCCGCCGCCGCGTTCCCCCAGACGTCGACGGGAAGGGCGACGGCCATGGCCACGTCGTCGGCATCAGCGACGATCGAGCGGGCGCCGACGATCGTCTGGATCCCGGACACGTCGCCGGGGTCGATCCGGAGCTCGGCGACGGCGACCGCGCCGTCGGAGACCGCATAGAGCGTCGTGAGGCCGGCGATGCGCGTGAGTTCGACCGGCAGGTCCAGTTCCGCAGCCCCGTCCCGGGCCGCCACGGAGAACGAAGAGGTCCCGAGCGAGCCGGCGACGGTGACCTCGACGCTCTCGCCCGCCCCGGTCATCGTCACCGTCACCGGTTCGCCGGCCATGATCGCGGCGGGTGCGACCACCGTCAGTGCCCCGGCATCGTCGGCTGCCGCGGTGCCGGATGCGACACCGGCGGCGACCGCGACGAGACCCACCGCCGTCGTGGCGGCAGCGCGAGCCGTTCTTCTCGCGGGCATCACTCACCACCCGCTCTCATGAAGCTCGTCACGGTCACCGCGACCGCGGCGAAGCCGGACCCCGTGGGGAGGGGGAGGGGATCGACCCACGACGTGTCCGGCCGCTGGTGCGACGGCCCGCTGAACGCGGCGGTCGGGATGTCGGGCTGCTCCAGAGCGAGATCCGCCGGAATGAGGACGTCGAAGGCGGCGCTCGACTGCGCGGCGATGCTGTTCTCGAGGTAGGCGTGGCTCACCCAGGCGAGCTCGTCGTCGGCATCCAGGTAGGACAGCAGCAGGTGGGGGACGGCAGCCTCGGTGACGCCGTCGTTGCGCACCTCGCCGTGCAGGCGATACTCGCCCTGGTCCGTCGTCTCGACCCGGAGCCCCTGGATCTGCAGCCCGGCCGGGATGGGCGCGTCGGTCACCACGGCGCGCGCGTACACCTCGACCGCGTCGACCACGTCACCCGGGGCCAGGGCGAGCGGCGTGATGGACTGCGGGTCGAACTCCACCGGGGCGGTGAGATCCTCGTCCGGATCGATCTCGGCATCCACGACGCTGTAGTCGTCATTGGTGCCGAGAACGCCGCCGTCGGCCTCGAAGCCGTAGTCGCCGGTGCCGGCGATGTTCTGGAACTCGATGCGGAACGGGGTCGATTCACCCGGCAGCAGCTTGTGCACCATCACCTGCGCGGCGTCCCACTCGACGAGCAGCTCGCCTTCCGGGTCCCGCAGCTGTGCCTGCACCGTCACATCGGCCGGGACGACGTCGGTGTTGGTGACCTGACCGATGACGATCCACCGGCCGTCGATCTGCAGCGTGCGGACCTGGTCCACCACAAGCTCTGGTCGGTCGATCACGTCGAGCAGATTCGTGGCCTCCGACGACACATCCCGGCGACCCTGGGAGACGAACCCCACGTCGGGCCGGCTCGCGAACTGGTTGGGGGAGGTGGTCGGGTCCGCCGCGGGCAGACGGATGCGCCACCCTTCGTCGGTGAGCACGGTGGGAAGGACGGTGGTCACCTCGTAGGTCTGCAACGACGTCAGGAACGTCAGGGTCGCGGAGACGTCGACGCGGGTGTCGTCGACGGCCTCCTCGTCGACGACGATGTCGGTGAGCTTGGCGTACGAGGCGACGAGCCCCCCATCGCGCCCGAGATCGGCCTGATACTGGTCGAAGGTGGGCGCCGTCGCCGGATCGAGCAGTGCGTATGCGGCGGAGAACCGGCGGAAGTCCAGATCGTCGTAGTACTGCGTGACGACGTCGCCCGGGCTCTTCGCCGCGGGGCGAAGGGCGATGACGCCCGTGGCCACGACCGCTGCGACCACGGCCACACCGACGACCGCCTGCATGCGACGCGAGGTGGGTCGTGGGGCGCAGACGCGTTCCCACACGTGTCGGAAGGGCAACCGGGGAGCCCACCGCCGCGCACGGCCGGTCGGGTCTTCGTCGGGGACGCGCGACGCTGCCCGGGCGAGCACGGCATCCCATCGGCGCCCCATCCGCGCGGTCACATCGATGCGCGCGAGCACGCCGTGCCGCATCGGTCGGTAACCGCGCCACGACGCCGGGATCGGGGCGCCGAACAGGTTCCAGCCCAGCACGATCACCGCGGACACCAGCGCCGCGGGAGGGATGGTGCCCCACATCAGCCGCTGCCACAGCGGCTTCTCCTGCGACACCGTCGTGGCCGGCAGCGGCGCGACGTCAGCGCGTTCCCAGACGTCGATGCCGTTCTCGAGAGGACCGAGGTTGGTCCAGCCGCTGGCGGAGAGCAGCGGTGCGTAGAAATCGTCGTTGTTGAAGACGTACTTCAGCGAGTACCGCTCCGGGGTCGCCAAGAACTGCTGAAGGCTGCCGATACCCGGCACGCCCGAGTACTTCGAGCCTTCGATCCGCTCGATCGGACGGGTCGTCAGTTCCGGCAGGTCACGAGCCGAGTGGTAGTTCCCGTCCACCATCTGGGCGGTCGTGTTCGCTGACAACCACGCGACCTGGTCGCCGAATCCGAGGGTGAGGTACCGCCAGTTGTCGTGCTGGTCCTTCTCGATGAACGCCACGATCGGGTCGATGTCGATCGCGTCGGGCTGGAACGATCGGAAGTGCGTGAGGTTCGCGGCGAACAGCGTGAACACCAGGAACGACACGGTCACGAGCCCGAGCAGCACCAGGCTGACCGCCCGTCCGAGACGGGCTTTCATCCAGGCGGCGATGCGCCCCCGGGTGGCGCTGACGACCATCGCGCCGGCGAACGGCAGGATCACGATCGTCGCCCAAAAGGTGAATCGATCGAGAGTGAGGATGTCGTAGGCGCCCCCGAGGATCGCGCGGGGGATGAAGGTGGTCCCCCCGGTGCCGAGCAGGGTCAACGCCGCCAGTGATGCGGCCTGCGGCCACGCCCGGCTGCGGAAACCGCGGATGAGAGCGTAGGGGAGGGTGAAGAGCAGCAGGCCCCACGGGACGAGCCAGAACACCAGGCCCGCGCTGGTGTTGACGATGAAGCTGTCGCGACTGGCGTGGGGGATCGACACCTGGGTGATCGGGTCGGTCCGGGAATGCAACCAGTACGGCAGCACGACGACCAGCAGCACGACCACGACGAGCACGGTGAACACGGCGGTGCGCACGAATGCCGGCCACACGCGTCGGATGCGTCGGGCGATCAGCGGCCACGCGGTCTCGCGGGTGAACCGCACCGTATGCGCACCGGTCTCGTCGGGCCGGGGGCGCCGGAGCTCCCGCATCATGGCGGCGATGAGGACCGGGCCGATGAAGAAGACCGAGCCGAAGAGCGTGGTCACGTGGTGTCCTGCGGTGGTCGCCATGACGCAGATCACCCCGGACAGCAGCGCCCGCCGTGAGCCGGTACGCACCCACTTGTCGGCGAACGGCAGGGCATTCAGGAGGAATCCGAGCGAGAAGGTCGTCGGCAGCTGCCCGAACACGTGGACCGTTTCGGCGATCGACGAGGAGAGCACGAGGATGATCGCCGCCCACCCGGCGGCGCGGTGCCCGACCCAGAGCTTCGAGGACCGGTAGACGCCGATGGTGAGGATGATGAGGGCGGACAGCTGAGCGATGACGAAGCCGCCCCGCAAGCCGAACACCCCGCTCAGCGCCGCGATGGTCTGGTGTGCGCCCGGGGGATAGCTGACCGTCGAGAACCCGGTGTACCAGCGGTCGTCCCAGCTCGAGAACCACGACCTGGCGTAGTGGTCGCCGAAGAAGATGTGCACGTAAGCGTCGTACGTGCGCTGATAGCTGCCCGAGACCAGCAGTGCGCCGTGGAAGAAGATCACCAGGAGCAGCGCGATCAGCAGCAGCCGATGGCGGAGCACGAAGGACGTCAGGCCGCCGGGCCGCCGGATCCCTGACGGGCGGGCTCGCGGGGGCGACGCCGGGGCGACGGTCATGGCCTCGCGCGCGGCAGCCCGAGGGTCTCCATGCACTCGACCACGGCTCTGGTCATGACGGGTTTGGGGAGGACCGCATCCACGCCGAGCTCGGTGAGATCGGGGCTCGGCAGCTCCACGACGCCCGAGACGAGGACGAAACGGGGGCGGGGTTCGAGGTGTGTCAGTGAGCGGAACAGCGAGAGTCCGTCCTCGTCCGGCATGCGGTAGTCGCTGAAGACGACGTCGAACGTGGTGTCCTGGAGGAGTTCGCGCGCATGATCGGGACCGTCGGCCTCGTAGACCTCGTAGCCGGTCTTGGTCACGAGGTGGGCCAGCACCGCCCGCGAGACGGGGTCGTCGTCGACGACGAGCGCATCGCCGGTCACGGCCCGCCCTCCGTCTCCGCCACGAAGTCGAAGATCTCATCGAAACGCGTGAGGTCGAACACCCGCCAGGCGGCGCTGCCGCGGGGCGCGACGAAGTCGATGGGGGTCCCCGCGGCGCCGCACGATCGGTGCGCCTGAACGAGCGCGGCGAGGCCGGCGCTGTCGAGGAAATCGACGGCTCTCAGATCCACGCGGAGGCGCGTGGCGGTCTCCAGATCGAGTGCCGTCACGCGTTCCCGCAGCGTCACGGCCGTCACCGCATCCACGCGACCGGTCAGGGCGAGGACAGTGCCGTCGGGCCCCTCGACGACCGCGATACGGAGGGCGCCGCCGGGGGATGCCGTCTCGTCACGCTCGTCGACCATCGCGTGCCTCCTCGTGTCGTCCCCCGCCGGACCGCCGCGGTCGCTGTCCGGATTCCCGATCGTAGTGGAGCTCATCCGCGTTCATCGACGGTCTCCGCCCGGATCACGAAGACGGTCTGATCGTCGGAGCGCGCGGCGCCGGCCGTGAACTCCTCCACGCGGGTGAGCATGCGCTCGACCATCGTCTGCGCCGGCAGGTCCGCCAGCTCCACGCACATCGCACCGAACCGGTCGTACCCGAACAGCTCGCCCGACGGATCCTCCTGTTCGGCGAGGCCGTCGGAGGCCAGGACGAGGGCGGAGCCGCCGGCGAGGTCGATGCGCTGCGGTTCCGGTGCGCGCCCGCGCAGGACGCCGAGCGGGGGAGCGGTCGCCGGCACGGCGCTGGCCTGTGCGCCCACTTCGATCACGGGCGAATGGCCCGCATTGCAGACCACGACGGTGCGATCCGCCGTCGATGCGTACCCGAACGCGATCGTGGCGAACATCCCGAGCTGCTCGAGATAGTCGAACAGGTCGTCTTCGAGACGGGTCCACACCGCGGACAGATCGTCGACGGAGCCACCGGCGAACGCGGCCCGCAGGGTGCTGACGATCCGCGACATCACGATCGCGGCCGGCAGCCCCTTGCCGGACACGTCTCCCGCGGCGAACCACAGGACCTCCTTCGCCGCCACCGCGACATGGAAGTCGCCGCCGGAGACATGCGCCGGAACACTGCGGGCCACGGTGTCCAGCCCGGGCACCGTCGCCGGGGGTGTCGCCAGCGTCGCCTGTGCGATCTGCGAGGCGATCCGGTGCTCGTGTTCGAGCGCCGCACGACGGACCGACGCCGCGTGGATGACGTGCAGGGTGAGCCCGAGCTCCAGCATCGCCGAGACGGTGTCGATGAGCTGCAGGTCGGCGGTGGAGTACGGCTCGCCCGCGACACGCGCGAAGCCCATCGCCCCCAGGCGCGTCGCGCCGGCACCGCGCGTCGACAGCGCGGTGGTCACCACGCGGCTGCCTTCGTGGACCGCGAGCTCGCCGTCGTCCTGCCCGTGGGCGCGCCCGCGCACCCGCTGCCACGCGGCGTCGTCGAGTTGCCCGGCTCCGCCGCGGAACCGCACGGCTCCGTCGAGCACCCCGGGGGCGGTGGCCAGCAGGGTCATGTCGGAATCGGTGAGTGTGCGCGCGGTCTCGAGCATGTCGTCGATCGTCGTCGGTGTGTCGAGGACGGCGACGACGAGGTCGGTGAGCTCGCCGATGGCCGCCAGGCGCTCCTGGGACTGCACCTGCGCTTCGCTGAGTGCGCGGATCTGCGCGAACTGGCGCCGATACGCCTTCGATGCGGTCTCGATGCTCTTCAGCAGGGCGGGGTCGGCCGATGCCAGATCGGCGAAGTCCGCCAGCGGTCCGAGATCGATCTCGGCGTCGGGCGACGCGTCTGCGGGGGCGCGCAACCACCGGGAGACCTGTCTGCTCTGCTCGTCGGGGGTCATCATCCGTCGTCACCCGCACCCGGGGCGATCGTGAACACCATGTCCAGATGGGTGATCTCGAGGATCACCCGCACCGGCGGCGACGGACGCGAGAGCACCAGCGTCCCACCGGCCTGCGTGGCCGCCTTGTTCAGCCGGATCAGCTCCGCCAGGGCGGTCGAATCGATGAACACGACCTGTTCGAGGTCGATGGTCAGGGTGCCGGCGCCCGTGACGAGGCCGGCGACGGCGGCGCGGAATCCGTCCACCTCGTTGGCATCGAATCTCCCCGCCAGCTCGACCGACGCCGAGCCTTTCACCGCATCGGTCTTGATCCTCACCGTTCTCCTCCTTCGTCCCTGCGCCGGGCGGTGGCGTACTGACCGCGCAGATCCCTCCATTTGATCGCGACGAGGTCGCCCAGGAAAGCAAGGCTCACTTTGATCGCGCTCACCGTCGACCCGGGAGCGTCGATCCACTCGACCGGGACCTCGGCGACGCGGAGATGATGCGTGCCCGCGAGGTAGAGCACTTCCAGGTCGAAGGAGAATCCGTCGACCCGCTGCATCTGGAACAGGTCGCGGGCGGCATCGCGCGTGAACAGCTTGAACCCGCACTGGGTGTCGAGCACGGCGATTCCGAAGACGACACGCACGAGGGTGTGCAGCCCCCAGCTGAGGAGGCGGCGCAGGGTGCTCTTGTGACGCACGTCGGCGCCCTCGGCCTTGCGCGATCCGACGACGACGTCGAAACCCTCCGCGAGTTTCGCTTCGAGCTTCTCGAACTGCTCGATGGGTGTGGATTGATCGGCATCGGCGAAGAGGATGACCTCGCCGCGCGCCGCGAGCATCCCGCGCCGGACCGCACTTCCCTTGCCGCCGTTGCGTTCAGCGACGAGGACGCGGAGGTTCGCGAAGCCGAGATCGGCGACCAGCTGCGCCGTGCCGTCGGTCGAACCGTCGTCGGCGACGATGAGCTCCCACGGACGCCCGCTCGCGCTCATGTGCGTCGCGATCGCACCGATGGTGGGCAGGATCCGGATCTCCTCGTTGTAGGCGGGGATGACCACAGACACCTCCGGTGCGGTCTCGATCGGCGTGTTCACCCAGGCCTTGTATGCCTGATAGCGGTCGAGCGGCTCGGTCACGCGGCGGCTCCCTCGTCGTGTCGGGCGGATGTCGGTCGGCGGACGGCGGCGTCGATCGCCATCGCCGCCACGAGCGCGGACATGGCGATGATCTGCACCAGGATCAGCTGGGCGATGTCGTCGTGCCAGATCAGCAGCAGCATCAGCTGGGCGAGGGCGCCGCCCAGGACGAAGACGGACGGCCGGAGGACCCCCGTGGACAAGGCGACGCTCGCGACCAGGTTCGCCACCGCGAAGAGGGTCGTGGCGAGCGCGTATGCGGCGAGCGGGACCGAAAGGTCGGCGTAGGCCGGACCGATGACGATCCCGAGGACGGGGCCGCCGAGCCACAGTGCGCCCAGCGCGCACAGCCCGCCCATTGCCGAGATCACGAGAATGCTGCCGCGGAGGATCCCGCCCGAATCGTCGCCGCCCGCGTGCCGCCGCGCGACGACCGGGAAGACGACCGTGGCGACCGACCAGGCCAGGTAGAACACGGCCCGCCCGACCAGAGCCACCGCGGCGTAGGTGCCGGCGTCGTCCGGGGCGAGGACCGCCTTGGAGACGAGGACATCGCTGTTGTTGGCGATCATCTGCGCCGCCAGCAGCACCGAGACGAACGCGCCGTAGCGGCCGACCTCCGACATCGGGATCGCCGGGTCCGCACGTTCGCCGCTCGCGCGCGCCAGCACGGTCACCGAGACCCACGTCACGATGAAAGACGCCGACAGGCCGATCGTGGCGCCGACCACACCCCAGCCCGCCGCGACGAGCGCGATCGCCACGCTCAGACGGGTGACCATCTCGATCACGAAGGTGCTCGCCAGCAGACCGAACCGCAGGCGGCCCTGCATGACACCGCGGCCGATGGCCTGTTGGAGGTAGAACGGCAGGCCGAGGCCGAGGACGACGAACGGCCACGCAGACGCCGTCTGGAACAGATCGGACCACAGCGGTGCCGGGGCGATGAGCGCGACCGCCGCCACGACGCCGGCGCCGCCGGTCCACCATCGCAGGCGCCTCGCGACGAGGTCGGCCGCGCCCGGATTGCCGCCGGCTTCGGCGACGCTGGTGTAGCGGGCGGTGACCATCTCGAGGCCCAGCGCGACGGCGGTGGCCGTGAGCATGAGCGTGACCATGAGGTTGGCGTCGGAGAACTCCGCGGGCGTCAGGACGCGCCCGAGGAAGATGTTCAGCGCGTAGTTGCCGATGTTGGCCAGCAGCATCGCCACCGACAGCATGCCGGCGCCCGAGATGATCGCCCGGGTGCCGTCCCGTCGGGGCTCCGCTGGGTTCATCGGCGCCTCGCGTCGAGCAGGCGGCGCAGGTGGATCACGTGCCAGTGCACGACTTCCGACATCGGGATGCCGGTGGCGGCGGCGAAGTTCTGCCGGCCGAGGGCCTCACGGCGATCCTCGTCATCGAGGACCGCCGACAGCGCCTCCGCGAGCCCGGCGGCGTCGTCCGGTTCGAAGTACTCGCCGGCGAACCCCTCCTCTTCGATGATGTCGACGAGGTCGCCGATGCGGGGGAGCACCGCCGCGCGGCCGTACTCGCCGGCCTGGTGGAGCACGCCCGAGCTGCCGGTGGTCGACGTGTAGGGGAAGGCCACCACCGCCGCCTCGCCGAAGATGCGCGCGACGTCCTCCTCGGCGACGTAGCCGGTGAACTCCAACCCCTCGAGGTCACCGTTGGCCTCCGCGACCGAGGCGAGGTACCCCTTCGCGTTCGGGCTGTCGGTGCCGGCGATCACCAGACGCAGGTCGTCGCCGCCGCGCTCGCGCAGCATCCGGTAGGCCTCGATGAGAACATCGACCGTCTTGTACGTTCCCCACTTGCCGAACGCGAGGATGGTGCGCGGGCCCTCCGGCACGTCGAAGGACGGCACCGCGATCTCCTCGAAGCTGCCGTGGGGAGACAGCAGCACATTCCGCGCCTTGTACGACGAACGGACGAACTCGACGTATCGCGGGATCGTGAGCGCGACGTAGTCGGCCAGCAGAAGCACACGCGTGAGGATGCGCCCGGCGGTCCTCATCACCCTCGCCATGACCGCCGACCCGGCGAAGCCGGCATCCTGCATGTCGACGTTGTCGGCGAGGTTGTGGAGGATGATGCCCGTCGGCGTGCGCAGCAAGCGGGTGAGCGCCGGCGCGAGCAGCCCGAGTCCGCCGGCGACCTTCGTATCGCCGAACGTCGCGAATTGAAGGTTGAACAGCACGGCGTCGGGCTTCTCACGCCGTACCGCGCGACCGAGGCGGACGAGGTTCGACAGGGCGTTGAACCGCCACGCCACGACCGGCCTCACCCCCGGCAGATCGGTCGGCGGGCCCGACGGGGTCTCGTCGGCGAAGAGGACGACCTCCTCGACGGCCTCGTGCCGTGACAGGTGCGACACGAAGTGGAAGCCGTACTCGTTCAGGCTGTTCTGCCCGGGCGGGAAGGCGGTGACGAATCCGATCCGGAGCGACGCGGCGTCCGTCGAGCCCGGTTGTGCGCGCTCGTTCCGCTTCGACATCGGCCCCGCCTCCTTCGTCTTCGGCCGATACTATGCGAATCATCAGGGTTGTCGTCAGGCGACTCGTCGAGAGGGTCGACGGAGGTCACGTGGCTCGCCGGGAGTTCGAACGGATGCCGCGCCCGGTCGCGGCGACGTTTTTCGCGCTCGGCGCCCTGTGGACCATCGGTCTCGTCGCCATGTTGCTTCTCCCCGATCTCCCGACGGTCGGCCTCGTCACCTTCGGTGTCGTGGAGGTCGGGGCGGTCGGCCTCATGGTGATTCGGGCGGCGCGGGGGATTCGCGAGGGCCCGACGTGGTGGCTGGTGGCGGCGGCGGTCGCGGCGCTCGTCGCCGGCAGGGGGCTCGCGCTCCTGCACGACCCCGCGCTCGATGCGCTCCGGGCGCTGCTCGGTGCGGCCTTCGTCGTGCTGTTCATCGCCGGAGCCGCGAGCCTCGCGCGCAGGCGCACGTCGCGTCGTCCGCTTTCCCTGATCCTCGACGCCTTGATCGCCGCCTTCGGGTTGGCGGCGGTCAGCGCCCTGATCGTGCTGCGGCCGTTCCCCGGCATCCGCGCCGACGATCTGATGGTCCTCGCCGAGGTCAGCGGCCCCCTGCTCGCCCTGGGGGCGATGGTCGGCGCGCTGACGGCTCTCGGGCGTGCCCCCACGCGGGCCTTCTGGCTCGTCGGGAGCGGAATCGCGCTCGTCGCGGCCGCCACGGTCCTCGGCGCGCTGATCGACGCGTCACCGACTGCGGTGCCGGCACCCCCGGCGGGCGAGGGGATGACGCCCCCGCCGGGCGCCCCGCGTGTCTCCCTCGTCGGGGCCGAAGGGTTCGTGTACGCGGTGTGGCCGATCGCGGTCCTCCTCATCGCGTGGGGTGTGTGGGCCTCGCGGCCCGCGCCCGCCGGAGCCCCGCGATCGCCCGTGGTGACCTGGCTTCCGTACGGGTTCCTGTTCGCCGCGCTGCTCGTGGTCGTCGTGGCGGCACTGGTGCCGGTTCCGCCGGTGGCGGTGCTCTGCGCGACGGTCGCGCTGCTGCTCGGGGCGGCGCGGTTCCTCGTGACGGTGCAGATCCTCAATGCGCTGCGCCGCCAGACGGTCGACATGAATGCCAAGCTCGAGGTCGCGAACCGCGAGACGAGAGCCGCCGCCGACGCCAAGGCCGCCTACCTCGCGACCATGAGTCACGAGATCCGCACCCCGATGAACGCCGTCGTCGCGATGACCGGCCTGCTCCTGGCGACCGACCTGGACCGCGCCCAGCGGGACTACGTCGAGACGGTGCGTCGCAGCGGAGACATGCTGCTGGAGCTCGTGAACGACATCCTCGACTTCTCGAAGATCGAATCCGGCGGGCTCGTCTTGGAGCGGAGGCCCTTCCACCTGCCCGCAACCATCGAGTACGCCGTCGCGCTGCTGGGCTACGCCGCCGCCGACAAGAACGTCCAGTTGCGTTGCAACATCGACGCAGCGGTGCCCGAGGGAGTCCTCGGCGACCAGACGCGCGTGAGCCAGATCATCGTGAACCTCGTGGCGAACGCCGTGAAGTTCACGTCGGAAGGTTCGGTCACCGTCGAAGCGTGCACCGTCGGCCCGGACGCGGTGGCCATCGCCGTGCGCGATACGGGCATCGGCATTCCCGAGGATCGCCGCGACCGCCTTTTCCGTTCTTTCAGTCAGGTGAACTCCTCGACCACACGTCTGTACGGCGGGACCGGCCTGGGACTGGCCATCAGCAAGGCGCTCTCCGACGCGATGGGCGGCGAGATCACCGTGGAGAGCGAGGTCGGGGTGGGGTCCGAGTTCACACTCACCCTTCCCGTCGAGCGGGCGGAGATCCCCGAGCCGCCGGGGTCGGCTGATGTCGAGCCCGGCGACGGTCACCGCGCGCGGGCTGCCGAGACGGCCGAGCGCGCGTCCGGCTTGCGCGTTCTCCTGGCGGACGACAACGAGATCAACCGGAAGACCGCCACGCTCGTCCTCCAGAAGCTCGGGCACGAGGTCACCGTCGTACACGACGGAGCCGCCGCGCTCTCGGCCGCAGAACGAAACGTGTGGGATGTGATCCTCATGGACGTGCACATGCCCGGGATGGACGGGATCGAAGCGACCCGTCGCGTGCGGGCCCTGCCGCCTCCCCACCGGGACGTGCCCATCATCGCGCTCACCGCGAGCGTCGACGACGACGTGCTCCGCGCCGCGGGCGAGGCCGGCGCTGACGGTGTCGTCGGCAAGCCCTTCCGCATACACGATCTCTCAGCCGCGCTCGAGCGCGTCGCCGAAGGGACCCGGCACGCCGGGCCGACTCCGACACCGACCGCCGACGATCCGCATCCGAACCCGCCCCTGATCGAGGAGGACCACGTGGCATCCGAGCCGACCCCCGTCATCGACCCCGAGTACCGCGAGATGCTCGAGGAGTTCCCCCCCGAACGTCTCGCAGCGCTCATCGAGAAGTTCGAGGGCCAATGCGCGCAGGCGCGAGAGGGGCTCGCCGGGCGCATGGACGCGGAGGACTTCGCGGGCCTGCTGCACAAGCTCGTCGGCAGTTCCGGATCCCTCGGTCTGCTGGACCTCGCCCGTCTCGTCGTCACGTTCGAGACGGCCGTGCGCGAAGGGTCGGCGATCCCCGCCGACCAGGCGGACCGCTTCGAGGCCGAGACTGCGCGAGCGACCGCGGCGCTCGCCGAGCTGCGCGGCTGAGTCATCCGCGACCCGCGGCGACGGTCTCGACCGCTGCCGAGCGCGAGGCGCCGGCCGGGGCCGGCGCCGCCGCCGTGGCGCTGCGCCGGAACACGACCGAGCGCTGCACCCCGTAGCTGGTGAGGAACAGCACCGCTTCGGTGATCAGCTTGGCAGCCAGCAACGGGATCCCCACCCCGGTGAGGGCGTCCATCCAGACGATGTTCGAGGCCAACAAGACCACGGCCAACACCCCGTACCGCATCGCCTCCCGACCTCGCCCGCGTCCGCGCCGGTGGAACACCAGCCTCCGATTGACGAAGAAGTTCACCGATGCGCTGACGATCCTCGCCGCGACGATGGACACCACCAGAGAGCCGGTCGTCGCAGACAGGAGCAGCAGAAGCGCGGTGTCGAGGAAGAAGGCCAGGAGCGAGGATCCGGCGAACAGCGCCACCGGGAGCATCACGCGGATCGAATCGACGAGTGGGCGGAAGTGACTCGACGCGTTCTGCTCGAGATAGACCGTCTCGATCGGGATCTCACGCGCGAGCACACCGGCACTGCGGCTGCGCAAGAGCATGTTCTGTTCGTACTCGAAGCGGTCGCCCGGAAGTGACAGCGCCCAGGGCAGCAGCGCCGCCGGCAATCCGCGCAGGCCGGTCTGGGTGTCGCTGAGAGACCACCCTGCCGTGAGGCGGAAGACGCCTCGCGACACGGCGTTGCCCACCCTGCTGCGCAACGGGACGTCCCCTCCGAAGTCGCGGCATCCGAGAATGAGTGCGGAGGTGCCGGCGGCTGCATCGACCCGGAGGGCGCGACCGACCTCGAGGATGTCGTCGACACGGTGCTGTCCGTCGGCGTCGGCGGTCACGACATCGGCTTCCGGGGCCCACCGTGCGATTTCGGCGAACCCCGTCTTCAGCGCCGCCCCCTTCCCGCGGTTGTGCGGATGCCGGAGGACCCGCGCTCCGGCATCCTCGACGACGGAGAAGAGGTCGTCGTATCCCGGGCCGCTTCCGTCGTCGATCACGAGGACGTCCAGGTCGGGATCCACCGAGAGGAGTTCGTCGACCAGCCGGGGCAGGCGGGGGCCGGGCTCGAGAGCCGGGATCAGAACGTACACGCCGATCACCCCGCGATGTAGAAGATGTCGCTGGTGGCGCGCTCGCCGCCGTTGGACGGGCTGTTGACGAGGTCGCCGGCGAAGTACATCGTCGACGAGCCGCCACCGTCGAGGTTGTAGGCCGTCGTCGCACCGAGGTCGACGAAGATGTCGGCCAGCTCGGTGAGGGTCACCCCCTCGCTGTAGCCGGTCTGACGTCCGTCGACCACCACGAACACCAGGTGGTTCTCATCGATGACGCCGACAGCGGTGCGCGGCTGGTCGCCCTGGATCGAGTGGTTGCCGAAGTTTGTGTCGATCTCGACGTCTTCGATCCCCTCGACGATGTCGCCGTCCTCAACGATCGCCGGACCGAAGCTGACGGTGTTCCACGCGCCCGCCGCGACCAGTTCGTCGGCGCTCGTGGCGGTCTCGTCGTAGACCTCGACAGTGCCATCGCTGAAGAAGACGAGGCCGGTGCGGGCCGGCTCGTCGCGGTAGACGACACCGTTCCTGATGACGATTCCGGTGTCGCGGAACCCGTAGTAGTCGCCGTTGACGGCGAACACGGCCCCGTTGTCTTCGGCGATCGAGCTGGTGAGATCGGTGATGTTCTGGCCGAAGCTGTTGTCGGCGAATGCGCTGCGAAGCGCGGTGGCGTCGCCGAGGGTCACATCGGCGACGTAGTAGGTCACCGTCGCGTCGCCCGACCCTTCCACGACCGTGGAGATCTCCACGGCGGTCTCCCCGTCGGAGAACGTCGTGTCGGTGAGGATCGACTCCGATTCGGTGTCGGTGTCGGTGTCGGTGTCGGTGTCGGTGTCGTCCGCCGTGACCGGGGAGTTCTCGGCCTCGTAGGCTGCGACGTCGTCGATCTCGACGTGCTCGACGAGATACCGGTCCGCGGCCCACGCCGCAGCTCCGGACAGGGTGAGAGTGGTCGTCAGCGCCGACGCGAGGATGACGTTCCGGCGGCGGATGCGGCGGTGGCGGCGGGTCGGGCTTTCCATGCATCCAGAGATACGTGCCGGGTCTATCCGAAGACCCGGCACCGGCTGACACGCGGCTATGGGGGTCTATGTGTCGCCTATGGCGTCGCCGTGGCAGACGCGCCGCGCGACAGCGCGAGCCAGGTGTCGACGACCGTGTCTGGATTCAGCGACACCGACTCGATCCCCTGGTCGACGAGCCACGCGGCGAAGTCGGGGTGATCCGACGGGCCCTGCCCGCAGATGCCGACATACTTGCCGTGGCGTCGGCACGCCTCGATCGCGAGGCTGAGCATCCGCAGCACCGCCGGGTCGCGTTCGTCGAAGGTGCCGGCGACCAGGGATGAATCGCGGTCCAGCCCGAGTGTGAGCTGGGTCATGTCGTTGGACCCGATGGAGAACCCGTCGAAATGCGCGAGGAAGTCGTCGGCGAGGACGGCATTGCTGGGGAGCTCGCACATCATGACGACCTCGAGTCCGTTCTCTCCGCGGACGAGCCCGTTCTCGGCGAGAAGCTCGATGACGCCCTCGGCTTCGGCGACGGTCCGGACGAACGGGACCATGAGCTTGACGTTGTCGAAACCCATCTCGTCGCGCACGAACCGCAGCGCCTCGCACTCCATGTCGAAGCACGCGCGGAAGTCCGCCGAGAGGTACCGAGAGGCTCCGCGGTACCCGATCATGGGGTTCTCCTCCTCCGGCTCGAACAGATCGCCCGCGTAAAGATTGGCGTACTCGTTCGACTTGAAGTCGCTGAGACGGACGATGACCGGTTCGGGGGCGAACGCCGCCGCGATGGTCGAGACCCCTTCGGCGACGCGGCGGATGAAGAAGTCCTTCGGCGTCTCGGCGGTCACGGTGCGTCGCGCGACCTCCGACGCGATGTCTTCGGGCAAGGCCTCCGGCTCGAGCAAGGCGCGCGGGTGGATGCCCACCTGGCGGTTGATGATGAACTCCAGCCGGGCCAGCCCGACGCCGGCGTGGGGCAGACGCGAGAAGGAGAACGCCTGGTCGGGGGTGCCGACATTCATCATGATCTTCACCGGCGCCGTCGGCATCGTCGCGAGCTCGGTGACCTCTTCCTCGAAACGGAGGATGCCGTCGAAGACCTCGCCGGTGTCGCTCTCGGCACACGAGACCGTGACCTCCCTCCCGTCCGTGAGGATCTTCGTCGCATCGCCGGTGCCCACGATCGCGGGGATGCCCAGTTCGCGCGCGATGATCGCGGCATGGCAGGTGCGCCCGCCTCGATTGGTGACGATCGCCGCGGCTCGCTTCATGATCGGCTCCCAATCGGGGTCGGTCATATCGGCGACGAGGACCTCGCCCTCCTGGAACTGCGCCATCTGCGACACGTCGTCGAGGACGCGCACCGGGCCTGCGCCGATACGCTGGCCGATCGCGCGCCCGCTGACGAGGATCGCTCCGCGCTCATGCAGGACATACCGGCGGGTGGTTCCGCCTTCGACCCGTGAAGCGACCGTCTCCGGGCGCGCCTGGAGCACGTACAGCAGACCGTCGACGCCGTCGCGTCCCCACTCGATGTCCATCGGGCGCCCGTAGTGGGCTTCGATCGTCATGGCGATGCGCCCCAGTTCCTCGACCTCGGCATCGGTGAGGGAGAGGCGGATGCGATCGTCCTCGTCGACGTCGAAGAAGTCGGTGCTCGCTCCGGCCTGGCGTCCCCGGGTGTATCGCATGGCGATCGCCTTCTCTCCCACCGAGCGCTTGAGGATCGCCGGTCTCCCCGCCTGCAGGGCCGTTTTCGACACGTAGAACTCGTCGGGGTTGACGGCGCCCTGGACCACGCCCTCGCCGAGACCGTATGCGCTGGTGATGAAGACGGCGCCGTCGAAGCCGGATTCGGTGTCGAGTGTGAACATCACTCCGGCGGTGCCGATGTCTGACCGGACCATGCGCTGGACCCCGGCGGAGAGGGCGACGTCGACGTCCTCGAATCCGTGGTGCACGCG
This sequence comes from Microbacterium xanthum, assembly GCF_034531355.1. NCBI lineage: Bacteria > Bacillati > Actinomycetota > Actinomycetes > Micrococcales > Microbacteriaceae > Microbacterium > Microbacterium xanthum. Next base: position 552,532 of record NZ_JAWHUE010000001.1, on the reverse strand, counting down.
GTAGGCGATGGCGCGGTCGTTGTAGAGCGAGGCGAAGACGGCGCGGATCGCCTGCAGAACGTTGTCGATTCCGCCGACGTTGAGGAAGGTCTCCTGCTGACCGGCGAACGACGCTTCCGGGAGGTCCTCCGCCGTGGCGCTGGAGCGCACCGCCCACGTCACCGCCTCCGGGTCGGCGTCCCGGGCGACGAGGTCGTCGTACGCGTCGCGAACGTCGCGCTCGAGGTCGGCGGGGAAGGGTTGCGATTCGATCCAACCCCGCACAGCCGATCCGACGCGGGCCAGTGCCACGACGTCATCGGTGTCGAGGTCCTGGACGGCGTCGCGGATGCGGCGTTCGAGTCCGTCGTGCCGCAGGAAGGACCGGTAGGCGTCGGCGGTGGTCGCGAATCCGCCGGGCACGCGGACCCCGAGCCCCGACAGGTGGGAGATCATCTCACCGAGCGACGCGTTCTTGCCTCCGACGACGGCGACGTCGTCCATTCCGAGGCTCTCGAACCAGGCGATGTTGGTCACTTCTTGCTCCTTCGACAGGTCATCCGGGCAGCTTCATGGACTGCATGATGACGGCGGACATCTCCTCGACGCTCTTGACCGCGGAGTTGGTGAAAGGGACGCCGGTGCGGCGGTACAGGTCTTCGGCGCGACGCAGTTCCGAGGTGCACTGCGCCAAGCTCGCGTACCGCGACTCGGGCCGCCGCTCGTGTCGGACCTGGCTGAGGCGGCGCGCCGTGGTGGTCAGCCCGAAGCAGCGGGCTCGGTGAGGGGCCACCATCGGCGGGAGGTCTTCGGTGGGGAAGTCGTCATCGGTGAGGGGGTAGTTCGCCACGAGGATGCCGTGATGGAGGGCCAGGTACATGGTGGTCGGGGTCTTGCCGCACCGTGACGGCGCGACCAGGATGACGTGAGCGATATCGAGCGCGCGAGCGCTTTGCCCGTCATCGTGCTCGATCGCATACTCGACGGCGCGCATACGTGCGAAGTACCGCTCGGTGTCGCCCAGGCCGTGGTACTGCCCCAGCTGCTCCGATGCTGTTGCGCCGAGAGCCTCTTCGACCTCGGTGAGGTGCCCACCGAGCAGATCGATGACGTGGCCGGCGGAGGCCGCCAGGACGGCTTTCACATCCGGGCGCTTCACCGTGGTGAACACGAGCGGAGTCGGTCCGGAGGCCGCGGCGCGTGTGATGTCCTCCGCCACGGCCCGCGCACCCTCGGCGGTGTCGACGAAGGGAACGGTCTGACGCACGAATCGATGTCCGGGGAAGTTCGCGAGGAGTGCGCTGCCGAGCGTTTCGGCGGTGATCCCCGTGCTGTCGGACACGAAGAAGGCCGAGCGCAGCTGCGCGGATGCGTGATCCATCGATTCCCCCTCGTCGTGATGAACCACGTTATGGGGTAAACAACACCTAATTATCGGGTAGAGGAGCAGAAAGAAAGTAGCAAATTGACGTCTGCGTAGATCTCTCGTCCGTGGCGCCCCCGTGCGACGGAAATCCCCGGCACGTACGATGAACACGCCCGTCGGGCCCACGGGTACCGAAACGCGACCGGAGGTACCGCCCCGATGAGACTCGCCGTGCTCGGCTCCGGGATGATCGTCCGCGACTTCCTCCCACACGCTTCGGACGTCGACGGACTCGAGCTGGTCGCGATCTGCGGTCGACCGGGCTCGGTGCAACGGCTGGAGGAGCTCCAGGGCCGCTTCGGGATCGAGCGTGTCTACACCGACCTCGACGAGTGCCTCGCCGACGCCGACATCGACACGGTCTGGATCGCCGTTCCCAACTCTCTGCACGCGTCGTACGCGCGGCGCGCGCTCGCCGCCGGCAAGCACGTCGTGTGCGAGAAGCCCTTCGTGCTCGACGAGCAGGAGCTGCGCGACCTGCGCGCCCTGGCGGAGGATCGGGACCTGATCCTCGTGGAGGCGATCAGCACGATCCACCTCGCGAACTACCGCTGGATCCAGGACCATCTCGATCAGGTGGGGGAGATCCGGGTGATCCAGTGCGACTACTCGCAGTTCTCCTCGCGCTTCGACCGCTTCCGCGCCGGCGAGGTGATCCCGGCCTTCGACCCGGCCCAGGGTGGCGGGGCGCTGCTGGACATCGGCATCTACACGATCCACTTCGTCGTCGGACTCCTCGGGATGCCGGAGGGTGTGCGCTACACCCCGAACGTCGAAGGCGGCGTCGACACCTCCGGCGTGCTCGTGCTGGACTACGGCGACCGGACGGCGGTATGCGTGTGCGCGAAGGACTCCGACGGGCCCATCCGGTCGAAGATCCAGGGGACGGAGGGGTGGATCGCCGTGGACGGGGCCCCCAATGCGGTGCCGTCGGTGGCGTCTCAGCGCCGCGGCGAAGAGATCCGAATGCGCGACCTGTCGGTGCACCCGCACCGCATGGTGGAGGAGTTCCGCGTCTTCGTCGACATGATCGCCCGCCACGACACGGACGCGCGGGACCGTCTGCTTGACCACAGTCAGACCGTGCTCGCCGTCGCCACCGCTGCGCGACGCTCCGCGGGGCTCATCCCGACAGAACAGGACGACCGATGACCGACGCCCTCGTGCTCGTCGCCAATGCCGGCGAAGATTCCCTCTCGCTGTTCGCGTTCGCGGGGGAGTCCCTCGAGCGGATCTCGGTCACCGAGGGCCTCGCCAGGTGCTCGAATTTCGCCGTCGACGGGGCCCGCGACCTCGTCTACGCCGCCGTCAAGGGCGAACCGGCGGGTATCGTCACGCTGTCGTTGGATCGCACACGCGGCCGCCTGGAGGAGGTCTCGCGCCGCGACCTGCCGCGCGGCGGCATGAACTATCTGGCGCTGGCCCGTGACGGTGGGGTGCTCCTGGGTGCCTCCTACGGCGGCGGGTACGGGATCCTGAGCACGATCACGGACGGCGAGGTGAGTCATCCGGTCTCGGAGATCGCGTTCGCGAACCTCCACTCGGTGCTGCCGGACGACTCCGGTCGGTTCGCCTACTTCGTCTCGCTCGGCGACGATCTCGTCGCGCAGTACGCGATCGCCGACCAGCCCGCGCTCGTGCCGCTGGACCCGCCGACGGTCGCTTTCCCGGCGGGGACGGGGCCTCGCCATCTCGTGCTCAATGCGGCGGGGGATTCGGTGTACGTGCTGACCGAGTTCAGCGCCGAGGTGGTCCGACTCCACCGAGACCCGCGAGAGGGCACGCTCGCCTTCGACGCCGCGGCGGCGGCCCACGATGTCGCCGTCGGCCTGCCGCTGGGGGTTTTCGGAAAGGACCCCAAGGTCGACCCCGCCCTGTGGGGAGCGGACCTGCACTGGGGGACGGGCGAAGAGTTCCTCTGGGCGTCGGAGCGCTCCACGAGCAGTCTCGCCGCGGTCCCTGTGGCCGATGACGGGTCGCTTCGCCCGGCGGCGAACTTCACGCCGACCGAACCGCAACCGCGCGGGTTCGCCCTGAGCGCCGACGGGCGTTACCTGATCGCGGCCGGCGAGCAGAGCACCACGGTGTCGCTCTACGCCGTCGACGGCCCGCGGCTGGAGCTGCTCCAGCAGGTCGAGACGGGGCGCGGCGCAAACTGGGTCCGCTTCCTGCCCGCTCGACGGTGACGCAGCCGGAGAGGCGGCCGTCGATCGCTGTGATCGGCGGGGGGCCGCGGGGAGTCTCCGTGCTCGAGCGCATCGGGGTGCGCCTCATCGGAGACGGGCCGCACGCTCTCGACATCCACCTCATCGACGACGCCGAGGTCGGCGCGGGGCGCGTCTGGCGGACGGATCAGTCGCGCGAGATGTGTATGAACACCCTCGCCGACGCGGTGACGCTCTTCACCGACGACTCGGTGACCATGGACGGGCCCGTGGTGGCCGGGCCCACGCTGTACGAATGGGCGGTGCTCGCCCGCCATGCACAGCGCCCGGATGCCGACACGGCGGCGCGCGCGTTGGCTGTGGCGACCGACCATCGGGCTGCGTTCGATCAGGAACCGGTTCGCACAGGTCTCGTCTCCGACTTCGCCGCCGAGATCGCGCACATCGAGCCTCACGCGCATCCGTCCCGGGCGCTGTACGGCGAATACATCCGCTGGTTCCTGGGGCGCGCGGTCCGCGCGCTTCCTCCCGGTGTCCGCGTCACCGGACATGTGGGCCGCGTGGTGGGGGTCGCCTCGTCCGGCGCGGGCGAACGGCTGGCGTTCGAGGACGATCGGTCCCTCGAGGTGGATGCGGTCGTGATCGCGCCCGGATGGCTGCTCAACATGCCGGCGACGGGCCGTTTCGTCGGGGCGGAGCCCGCGCGCGGCGAGGCGGTCACGGCTTCGCGAACGCGACGGGTGCCGCCGGGCAATCCGATCGACCAGAACCTGTCCGACATCGCCCCCGGCGAGGCGGTGTTCGTCCGCGGGCTCGGCATGGGGTTCTTCGATGTGATGGCGCTCATGACCCGGGGTCGGGGCGGGCGGTTCGTCGAGGACCCGGCCGCGGCGGGAGGTCTTCGCTACATCGCCTCCGGTGCGGAACCGGTCCTGCACGCGAGCTCGCGACGAGGCGTGCCGTTCCGGGCGAAGTCGCTGTACGGGGGTCTCCCGCCGAGAGCCGACCACCGGCGCTTGCGGGCGGTCGACTGGGATCGTGTTCCGCGGCCGATCGACTTCGATGCGGAGGTGTGGCCGCTGATCCTGCGAGACGCATTCGAGGCCTACTACTCCACCCTCGCCCGGCTGCGCCCCGACGCGGTGTCGCTCGACGCGGGCGGAATCGCGCGGGTCCTCGACCGCACGGACGGCGATCCGGCGGCGCTGGCGCAGGCGATGAAACCGTTCGTCGCGCGGCCGGCGGACCGATTCGACCTCGACCGCGCGCTCCGCCCGGTCTCCGAGGCCTTCGCCGCGCCCGACCACTACGAGGCCTTCGTGCGTCAGGCGGTGCTGGATGATCTCCGCGAGGCGGAGCGTGGCGCGGCGAGCCCGCTCAAGTCCGGGTTGTGGTCCCTGGCCTCCGCGCGCAAGGCCGCCGGCGCGATCGGCACGATGGGCGGGTACGACGCCGAGTCGCGCGAATCCGGGTTCGCCCTGCTCCATGCTGCCGGCGGCATGTTCGGGTCCGGACCGCCCGCGTTCCGCATCCGTCAGTTGCTCGCGCTCATGGACGCGGGGATCGTGCGCATGGTCGGGCCCGACGCCGCCCCGGTCGTCGAGGCCGGCCGGGTGGTGGTGCGCTCGGCGGCCGTCCGCGGCTCCGAGGTGGTGGTCACGGCGGAGATCGACGCGCGGACGACGCCGCACGATCTCGCGCGGACGGCCGACCCTCTCATGCGCTCGTTGCGGGATGCCGGGCGACTGCGGCCCTTCCGGGTTCGCGATCGCTCCGGAGACCCGGTGGCGACACCGGGGATCGACATCGACCCCGACTCGGGCCGTGTCATCCGGGCGGACGGGAGTGTCGATCCGGCGTTGCACCTGGCGGGCATCCCCCTGGATCCCGTCCGGCACGACATGCTCATCAGCCCGATGCCCGGAACCGACTCCTCTCTGCTGCGCGAGACCGACCGGATCGCCGCCAGCGCGCTGCGCGTCGCGGGCCTAGCGGGGCAGGTTGCCGGGGCCGCCGATGTGGCGGATCGTGCGGCTCCGCTCCCGGACGATGCCCCAGGACCCGATGATCCACAGCGGCACCTGGGTGAGGAAGGCGATGCGGAACGCGTCGAGTGAGTAGGTGTCCGGCGTGCCGGCCCCCTGCAGGTCCATCGACACGCCGATCATGAGGATCGCGATGAGCGCGGCGAGGAACCCGCCGCCGTTGACGATGCCGGTGGCAGTGCTGAGACGATGCGACGGGTTGAACGTGCGGGCATGGTCGAAGGCGATCATCGAGGCGGGCCCGCCGCTGGCCAACGCGACCACGAGCACGACCAGCAGCCAGACCGGTGCGGTGCCGGGCCAGAGGATGACGGCGAGCCACGCGAGCGCTTGGAAGACGACGGTCGGAAGGACGAGCCACCTCGACCGGCGCGTGGGGTGGCGGCTCGAGAGGGCGCCGAGGATCGGCCCGAACACGATCCCCGCCAGGACCAGGATCGTCATGAGGCTCGCGGCCACTGCGGGGCTGAGGCCCTGGCCGGCGGTCAGGAACGGGTATCCCCACAGCAGCACGAACGCCGTGCCGGCGAACGGGGTGGTGAAGTGCGACCAGAACCCGAGCCGTGTCGCGGGGTGAGACCAGGACTCGCGGAAGCCTTCCCGAAGGTCCGCCGCCGAACGCACGACGCGGATCGCCCCCGTGTCGGTGTCGACGGAGGTGTCGAGCGCGTCGTCGCGTCTCTCCGGCGGGCGGTTGCGGATGATCGCGAAGGTCAGCACCGCGAACAGCACGGTCAGCCCTGCGAGGCTTCCGAAGGCGACGCTCCACGATGTGGCGTGCAGCAGGGCCGCCAGCGGGACGACGGCGATGATCTGCCCGAGCTGACCGATGATTCCCGTCAGCTGAACCAGGAGCGGGGACCGCTGCGCGGGGAACCAGGTCGCGATCACCCGCAGCACGCTCGGAAACACCGCCGCGTCGCCTGCGCCGATCAGGACGCGGGCGAGGATGCCGATCCCGACGGCATCGGCGAAAGCCATCACGAGCTGCCCGGTCGCCATCAGCACCATTCCCGCCGCGATCACGGGGCGGGCTCCGAGTCGGTCCAGCACGATGCCCACCGGCACCTGCAACGAACCGTAGACCGCCAGTTGGATCACCGCGAACATCGACAGCGCCGACGCATCGGCGTCGAATCGGATCGCGGCGTCCACGCCGACGGAGGAGAGCGAGGTGCGATTGGTGATCGCCACGACGTAAGCGGCCACGCCGACGATCCACACCGACCAGGTACGCCAGCCCGGCGCGTGGAGAGCGGAGCTGGATGTCACAGAGTGCCCGTCGACGAAGGGATGCCCGCGTCCGCGGGCGAATAAATCCTACTTTCTCAGCTCCTCGCCCGGGTCGAGCCGAGGTCTTGTGACGGTGCGGATCGTCGTGCCGCCATGCGCTGGACGAGCAGGCCCGCGGTCATCAGCGCCACGGCCGCTCCCAGCGGCCACGGGTTCGAGATCAGCTCGTGGAACCGCACTCCGTCGAAGCCGCGGTCTCCGATCGTGGGAAGCGCTCCGACGCCGTCGATCTCCTCGATCGCGAGATACGACGCCAGATTGCCGAACGCCTGCTGCAGGGTCCCGAACACCAGGCACGCGGCGGCGGCGGTGTAGGCCACGCGGCTCACCGCAGGCCGGGTCGGCGCCTCGACCAGCATCGCGTGGGCGGAAACGGCCACGAGCGCCGCGACAGCGGCGAGCGGCAGGTACCCGACGGTGGCGCTCAGCGTCGCGAGCACGGTCGGTGCGGCACCCAGGCCCGCGAGCACATCGATCCGAGCAATGCCGCCGACATACGCGGTGCCGGAGCTGACGCCGAAGAAGGTCTGACCGAGGGGGTCGAGGTTGATCGCCACACGCACTGCGCCGGGATCCAGCGCGGGACCGAGGGCGCTGAGGAGCGACAGTGAGACGAACCACCCGGCCGCACCCGAGGCGGCGAACATCGTCGTGGTCACCACGGCATCACCGCCGGGCAGGTCGGCGTGAGCGCGTCTCCACGCGCGGAACGCGAGCCCGAGCGCGATGATCGAGGGGGCGGCGATGAGGATCCAGCTCACGACGGTGGACACGGTGACCTCCCTGAGTGTCGACCCTCAGTATCCGGGATCGGTACGACGGCCGGAAGAGTCGCCCGGAGCGCCGTTCAGTCCAGGCAGTGTGTCGACAGGGCGTCGGTCACGGCAGTCGCCGCGTCGGCCCATCGCGCGTAGTGCTCGGGATCCGCGTTGATCTGCACGGCGTGGATGGCGCGGGAGGCGGGCATCTCCTGCCATCGCTCGATGGTGGCCAGTCGCGCGAAGAAGAGCGCGGCGGCGCGGTCGGGGTCCATGCGCTCCTCGACGCTGCCCCACCAGTCCTGCTGTTGGAACAGCCCGATCGACGACGTGCGGGAGCCGTCCGGGTTCGTCACGCCCGAGGTCTCCCAGTCGCCGTAGTCGATGTTGCGCAGTCCCGATTCCCCCATGGCGGCCATGACACCCAGGCGCTGGCCGTCCCGCCCGAACCCGGCGTCGGCGCCGGCGGACATGATGGTCAACGCGTGGGCGAGCTGGTCGCCCGAGTAGCCGGCGACCGCGGTCTCGCCGATCACCCCGGGGGACGTGCAGACAACGGCTTCTTCGGAGGAGACGTCCGCGCCGACCACCAATCCCCACACGCCGAAGAGCCCCGCCAGCGCCACGGTCGTCCCGACCTGGACGCCGACGATCCGCCGACGCGAGTGGCGCTGTCGGCGTCGTCGGCGTCGGGAGGGGGGCACTCCTCCAGTCCACCGGGTGATGCTGGGAGACCGGTCCATGACACGGGGGAGGACGGGATCCACGGAAAACCCGTGCGGTCGAGGTGTCCATCTGGTCGACTGTTGTTCGTCGCTTCAGTGAGGGGCCGCGACCGGCGGCTCCCGGACCGAAAGGACGATGCCATGCAATACCTTCTTCTCCTCGCCGACGAGCCCGGTGCCGGCCCCGCTCAGGACAGCCCCGAGTTCGCCGCAGAGATGGGCGAGTGGTTCGCCTTCGACCAGATGGTCAAGGATGCCGGCGTCTTCGTCGCCGGTGAGGCGCTCCACCCGCAGTCCACCGCCACCACCGTCCGGGTGCGAGAGGGACGCACCGTGCTCACCGACGGCCCCTACGCCGAGACGAAGGAGCACCTCGGCGGCTTCTACGTGCTGGAGGTCGCCGATCTCGACGAGGCGATCTCCTACGCGGAGAAGATCCCGAACGTCGGGTACGGCGCGGTCGAGATCCGCCCGGTCCTCGACGTCTCGGACATGCAGCAGTAGTCATGTCAGAGTCCGGGGTCGCCGAGATCTTCGGTGCGCAATGGCCGCGGCTGGTGGCCACGCTGCGCGCCGATCTCGGCGACCTCGACCTGGCCGAGGACGCCGCTCAGCATGCGTTCGCCGCCGCGACCGAGCGATGGCATCGCGACGGTGCACCCGACGTGCCCGGCGCATGGCTGCTGACGGTCGCGCGGCGATGGGCGATCGACCAGGCGCGCCGCGACGTCCGGTGGGCGCAGCGCGAAGACGCGGTGCGCGCGGCCCTGGAGCTTCCGCAACGCGAACGCGGGTCGATCTCTGATGACCTGCTCGCGATGGTCTTCGGGTGCTGTCACCGCGCGCTCGACGAACCGGCACGCGTCGCCCTCACTCTCCGATATGTCGTGGGAATCCCGACCGCGTCGATCGCCCGGTCGTTTCTCGTTCCCGAGCAGACCATGGCCAAGCGGCTGGTGCGGGCGAAGAAGAAGATCGCGGCCAGCCGGGTACCGTTCGAGGTGCCTGATCGCGCGCACCTGGCCGGATCGCTCTACGAGGTCCTGAAGGTCGTCTACGTGATCTACACGCAGGGTCATGCCGCGCCGAGCGGCGAGCTGGTCCGCGGTGACTTGTGCGACGAGGCCCGGTGGCTGGCCGCGACCCTGTGCGAGATGCTCCCCGACGAGCCCGAGACGTGGGGGTTGGCCGCTCTGCTGGCCTACACCGACGCCCGTCGTCCCGCGCGCCTCGACGACGCCGGCGATGTCGTGCTCCTCCGTGACCAGGACCGCTCGACATGGGACGCGGCCAGCATCGCGGAGGGGCGTCGCCTGCTCGGTCGCGCCCTGCGGCTGCGACGTGTCGGGTCGTACCAGCTGCAAGCGGCGATCGCCGGTGCGCACGCCTCCTCGCCGCGTTTCGAGGACACCGACTGGTCCACGATCCGGCGCCTCTACGCTGTGCTCGGCCGGATCGAGCCGTCTGCGGTGGTCACCCTGAACGAAGCGGTCGCGGCATCGCTCGAGGAGGGGCCGGAGGCCGGTCTCGCGCTGCTCGCACCGCTGGCCACCGACCTCGACGGCTACCACTACTTCCATCTCGCACGTGCCGACATGCTCGCCGCGACCGGCGACCGTGTCGCGGCCCGCTTTGCCTTCGACCGTGCGCTGGCGCTGTGCGAGAACGACACGGAACGCCGCGCGATCGCCCGGGTCGCCGCAGAGAAATCGGCGTGATCTCGGCGGTTCGGCGTTACGCGCTACTCTGTCGCGCGTGGACGCCGCATCCGACGCTCTCTCCTCCTCGCACCCCGACGAGCCCCACCGTGCCGGGCTCGCCCAGCGGCTGAACGGGCTCCGCGCGGGTGTGCTCGGCGCCAACGACGGCATCGTCTCGACGGCCGCGGTCGTCGTCGGCGTCGCGGGGGCCACGAGCGAGAGTCTTCCGGTGCTGCTGGCCGGCACCGCCGCCCTCGTCGGCGGGGCGATCTCGATGGCGCTCGGCGAGTACGTCTCCGTCGCCTCGCAGCGAGACACCGAGCACGCGCTGATCGAGAAGGAGCGGCGGGAACTCGCGGACGACCCGGCCGCGGAGCTCGAAGAGCTGACCGGGCTCTATCAGGCGCAGGGGCTCAGTCGGGAGACGGCCGAGAAGGTCGCGGAAGAGCTCACGGCGAAGGATGCGCTCGGCGCGCATCTCGCGGCCGAGCTGAACATCGACCGCGACGACGTGGTGAGCCCCTGGTATGCGGCCCTCGCGTCTGCCGTCGCCTTCACCGTCGGCGCCCTTCTGCCGCTGGCGACGATGCTGCTGACCCCTCACCCCGAGCGGATCGCCTTCACCTTCGCCGCCGTCCTGATGGCGCTCGCGGTGACCGGCTACCTCGCCGCGTGGATCGGAGGGGCGAGGCGGTGGAAGGCCGTCGTGCGCACCCTCGTCGGCGGGACGCTCGCGCTGGTCGCGACGTTCCTCGTCGGCTCGCTCTTCGGTACCACGATCGGCTGATCGGGGGCGGGTGCGCGCCACCCGGCCCGGTGTCAGTCCTGCGCGTCGCCTGCGGCTTGCTGCTCGGCGATCTGCTTGCGCACGTCGTCCATGTCCAGTCCCTTCACCGCGGTGATCACCTGCTCGAGAGCGGGGGCGGGAAGGGCGCCGGGCTGCGAGAAGACGAGGATGCCTTCGCGGAACGCGGCGAGCGTGGGGATCGAGGTGATGCCGAACCCACCGGCGAGCTCGCGCTGGTCTTCCGTGTCGATCTTGCCGAAGACGACGTCGGCGTGGTCCTCCGACGCCTTCTCGAACACCGGGGCGAACGAGCGGCACGGTCCGCACCACTCGGCCCAGAAGTCGAGCAGGACGATGTCGTTGTCGGCGATGGTCTCGCGGAAGGAGTCCATCGTGACGGTCTGCGTGGCCATGGGAAGCCGCCTCTCTGTCGGTTGCGGGCTTCTCTTCCTCAGCGTACGCGGGCCCCGGTTCATTCCCCAGAGGGGTCAGTCGGCTCCGGCATCGTCGACGAACATCACGCTCGCGTCCGAGATCCAGGTTCGCGCGGTCTCATCCGACACCTGCGGAACGCCGTCACCGGGTTGCGGGCCATATGCCCCGAACTGGGCGTGTGAGACGCCCTCGAGGACGAGGAACTCCGCATCGGCGGGGAGCGTCGCAGCGGACGCGGTGATCTTCTCCGGCGTGGCCAGGCCGTCCTCGGTGCCCGAGATCGACAGGACGTCGGCGGTGAGGCTCTCACGGATGTCGCTGGCCGGATACGACGCGTACAGGAGCAGTCCGGCGACCTGATCGGCCTGATCGGCCTGCAAGGAGGCGACCGTGCCGCCGAGCGAGTGACCGCCGACCACCCACGCGGAGGCATCCGGCAGCACGCTGCGGGCCGCGTCGAAGGCGCCGGTGGCGAGGAAGGCGATCCCCAGGGGCTGCTTCGCGATCACCACCGGGTGCCCGGCTTCGGCGAGCGGGCGCAGGACGGCGGCGTACGCGCGCGCATCCACCAGCGCGCCGGGCTGGAAGAAGACCGCGGTGGCGAACGGCTCGCCGGTCGGGGAGAAGACGATCCGGTCGGCCGACTCGGTCACCGTGACGCGGTCATCGGAGTGCATCGCCGCGAGCGCGGGCTCGACCGCGGGGTAGGGCCGCAGCCAGGCCACGACGGCGATCCCGCTCGACGCGGCGATCACGAGCGCGATGCGAGCGGTCAGGCGCAGCGCGGTCCGGGGGCGCGCGCCGCGGAGCGCGACCGCGATTCCCGCGGCGGCGAGCAGGGCTGTCAGGCCGAGAAGCACGGCGTAGGCCGGGTGGCCGTGGACGATCGCCTCCCACGCGGTCAGGCACGCCCACGCCACCGCCCCCAGGGCGACGACTGCGACGCAGGCGGCGATCCACGAGAGCACGTCCCGGCGCCGGGCGGCCCCGTCCGCGGGCGCGGTCCGGTCGGAAGGCGGGTTCACTCCGCGACCGGCCCGACGGTGCGGAACCCGGCGTTGCCCATCGAGGAGTCGGGGGTGTTCTGCGATCGCGCGGAGTTGCGGTAGCGGTTGCAGTAGGAGAGGTGGCAGAGGAAGCTGCCCCCGCGAAGGACGCGGACCTCACCCCGGGACGGACCGCGGGGATCGGCGGCGGGTGACGCGGCGTAGTATCCCGGATCCCACCAGTCCGCGCACCACTCCCACACGTTCCCGACGGTCTGCCACAGGCCGTATCCGTTGGGAGCGAAGGTGCGCACCGGGGCAGTGGTGAGGTATCCGTCCTCGAGCGTGTTCTCGCGCGGGAAGACACCCTGCCAGATGTTCGTGCGCCACGCGCCGCCGGTATCGGGCTCCTCATCGCCCCACGGGTACTTCGCGCGCTCGAGGCCGCCGCGCGAGGCGTACTCCCACTCCGCCTCGGTCGGCAGACGCCGCCCCGCCCACTGGCAGTATTCAAGCGCATCGTTGTACGACACATGGACGACCGGGTGATCGCCGAGGGCGTCGATCGAGCTGTCTCGCCCACCCGGGTGCCGCCAGTCGGCGCCCTTGACGCCGAGCCACCAGGGAGTCCCGGATGCGCGCCCCATGACGTCGCCGTCGGGTGCGGCCAGGGCCAGGTGGAAGACGGCCGAGAAGCCGAAGGTCTCGGCCTCCGTCGCGTAGCCGGTCGCGTCGACGAATCGGGCGAAGTCGTCGTTGGTCACGCTGGTGGCGTCGATCGAGAACGCGTCCAGGGCGACCTCGTGCACCGGTACCTCACCGTCGCCCGGGTTGCGGTCTCCGGAGGAATCTCCCATGGCGAAGACGCCGGCGGGGATGAGTGCCTGTTCGATCATGTGGATGCCGGATGCGTCGAGCGACCCGGCCGGGGAGCCCGGGCGCGTGGTCTCGAGCGTGACGAAACCGGCCCTGCCCGGCGCACACGTGCATCCCGGCCCGCACGAGCCCTGACCGGCATTCGCGTCGCCACCGGCTTCTGCGCTCGCGTCGTCGTCCTGAGGCTCCACCCTCGAGATCCTACCGACGGGCGCCGCGGGGCGCGCGTCAGGGGCGGGGGGCGACGTGGTTCAGGATGCTCGGCCAATGCGTCGAGATCGACAGGCCGGTTCCGCGGGCGACCCGGACCACGCGCGAGCCGGGGATGCGGCGTCGCAGGCGGCGGCCGTCGAGGTGCGCGCTCACCGTCGGATGCTCGTCGCCGTATACCAGCAGCGTGTCGGCTTCGACGTCGCGCAGCGACCGCCACCAGAGGTCGTCCTCGAGTGCCTCACGGTCGCCGCGGACCCCGGCATCGCCCTGTGTGGCGGCAGCCGCGAGCATTCGGCCGAGGCGGCGTCCCGCCGCGGTCTCGCCGTAGGCGGGCTCCCGAGGCGCGAAGCCGATGTCGGCGAACGAGAACGGCGCCGACGGTACCTCGGCGCGGCGTGCCGACTCGGGTGAGGGGGTGTCGACGAGCGCGAGACGGTCCACGAGGTGCGGGTGCCGCGCGGCCAGGGCGAGCGCGGCGTACCCGCCGAGGCCCCAGCCGACGACGCCGACCGACCCGATGTCGGCGCCGTCAAGGCGTTCGGAGCCGGCCTCGATGCGCGACAGGTGCTGGGCGAGGTCGTCGGCATGTGCGGTGAACGAGGCGCGATCCGGGGACCGCCACGGTTCGGAGGCGCCGTAACCGGGACGATCGAGCGCGACCAGCCGGGCGCCCCACTGCGACGTGACCGTCGGGTCGGGGTCGAAGCCGCCCGTTCCGGGCGACGGGTGGCACAGCAGGACGACACGGCGGGCGACCGGGTCGCCGAAGCCGGTGACGCCGAGCGAGCGGCCGCTGGGCAGGTGAACGAGACGTCCGGACAACGGGGACCACCTTCCTCTCCCCGGCCACGGTAGCGTGTGAGCGTGTCGTCCGATGCGCCGTTGACAGGCCCGCCCGACCCGCCGCCCGCCACAACCGCCGCCGTGTCACGCGGGACGATCGGCGAGGTCTTTCTCTCCTTTCTGAAGCTCGGCGTGACGAGCTTCGGCGGACCGGTGGCGCACCTCGGCTACTTCCGGGACGAACTCGTCACGCGGCGGCGCTGGATCGACGACCGCGAATACGCCGACCTCGTCGCCCTCTCGCAGTTCCTGCCCGGTCCGGCCTCCAGCCAGGTCGGTTTCGGGCTCGGGATGCTCCGCGCCGGTGCCGGCGGGGCGCTCGCCGCCTTCATCGCGTTCACCCTGCCCTCGGCGGCCCTCATGATCGCTTTCGCGCTCATCGGATCCGCGATCGTCGGCCCGGTCGGTGTCGGCATCCTCGAGGGGTTGAAGGTCGTCGCGGTCGCCGTGGTCGCCCAGGCGGTATGGGGGATGGCGAGGACTCTCGCCCCCGACCGGCAGCGGGCCGGCATCGCGGTCGGTGCCGCCGTGCTCGTCGTGCTCGTCAGCGGGTCGGTCGCTCAGATCGGGGCGATCGTCGCCGGAGCGCTTCTGGGGTTGTGGCTGTGCCGCTCGGCGGTCGCCGACACCGGGCCTGGGCTGTCCTTCCCCGTCCCGCGCGTGGTCGGCGTCCTCTGTCTGAGCCTGTTCGTCGGGTTCCTGGTCGGCCTGCCGCTGCTCGCGGCGACGACCGGCTCCGGGGTGGCGGGCCTCATCGACGCCTTCTACCGTGCGGGCGCGCTCGTCTTCGGCGGCGGGCACGTCGTGCTGCCCCTCCTCGAAGCCGAGGTCGTCGCTCCCGGCTGGGTCGATGCGGGCGAGTTCCTCGCCGGCTACGGCGTCGCCCAAGCGATGCCGGGGCCCCTCTTCACGTTCGCGGCCTACCTCGGTGCGGTTTCGACGGTGGGGCCCGGCGGTGTCGCCGGCGGCGTGATCGCCCTCCTCGCGGTCTTCCTCCCGGGCTTGTTGCTGCTGACCGGGGTGCTCCCGTTCTGGAACGGGTTCCGCCGCCGTTCGGGGGCGCGTGCCGCGATGGCGGGTGCGAACGCCGCTGTCGTCGGCATCCTGGCGGCTGCGCTCTACGACCCCGTCTTCACCTCGGCGGTTCTCGGTCCGGCGTCGTTCTCACTCGCGCTGGTGTGCTTCGCGCTCCTCACCGCGTTCCGGGTGCCGCCGTGGATCGTCGTCCTCATCGGGGCGACCGGCGGCGTGGTGATCGCCCTCATCTGACCGACTCGGTGCGCGATCGCCGCCGCTCGAGGGGCTATCCGAGGCGAACGGCGTCGATGCGTCGATGAGGCGCCGCAGGAAGATCGCCGGTTCGATCCGTTGGGCTTTGGTCGAGCTCGACACGGTCGTCGTCGGGAGGGTGCCCAGGTAGCGTTCGAGCGCCCGGCTCGCCTCGCCGACACGCTCGTCGAGGCGCTCGTCGTCGATCGCCGTGTTCGTGAGCGTGGCACAGGCGCGGATGGCCTCGGCGAAGCAGCTCTTCGTCTCGTCGCTCATCGCCTGCAGCGCGGCCGGATGGCGCCCGGCGACGACCTCGGCGAGATCGCGCGTGGCGGCGACGGTGAGTTCCATCGACTGCAGTCGCTGCGCGTTCTCCTCCCTTTCGCGCTGATGGCGGCGGCCGCGCGGATTGGCCCGCGCGGAGTCCTCGGCCTCGGTCACCTCGCGGCGCACTTCGTCGATCATCGCGTCAAGGTGCGACAGGGCGGCATCCACCTGCGCCGGGTCCGGCTCTTCGACGTGGTCGGCGAGGGTCTCGAGGAAGTTCCCGGCGGTGTCGCGGAGGGTGGAGAGCTTTCCCCCGGCCCACTGGAAGTACAGGGGCGGTACGACGATGAGGTTGACGGCGAGCCCGACGACGACGCCGACGCCCATGGTCACGAGGTACGACAGCGGGTAGTCATCGGCTCCCGCCTGGCCGGCCAGCAGCAGGACGAAGACGGCCGCCACCGCGAGGATGTCGCGCCCGGCCCCCAGGTGGCGGATGCCCCCGAGGAGGACACCGATGGCCACCACGGTCGCCAGCGGGATGACCGGGGGGATGTCGAAGGCTTCCGTCGCGCCCAGCGCGCCGACTCCGAGACCGATCCCGATCGCAAGACCCAGCAGCGTCTGCCCGCCCGTGCGCGCTGTGGCCGCAACCGTCGGGTACATGACGACCAGCACGCCGAACGGCGCGTAGTACGAGTACTCGTTGTTCACGAACGGCAGCAGTGGCACGATGGCCCAGGCGATCGCCGCTGCGACCGCCGTCTTGGCTGCCAGCAGCATCCGGTGTCGATTGAACGCGGTGTCTCGCCAGTCTCGCAGGTTCGCCCGCACGTGTGCCATGCCACCAGTCTCGCGACCAGGGCGCGGGCGCGGTCAACCCCGCGCGCGGCGAGCGCGGATGCGCTAGATCCGAGAACGGCGGGGAGATGCTACCGTTAGATCATCATCTATATTTATGGATGTCTATGTTCCGTGCACGACGCCGCGTACCCCCCGGAGAGGTCTCCATGTCCGACGCCCTGATCTCGTCGCAACGCCCACTGCCGGCACGCCGGGCTGAGGTCTCGGACGACCTGTCGTGATCCTCACGATCGTCGCAGCCGTCATCTTCATCGCCACTCTCGTGGTGGTGATCTGGCAGCCCAAGGGGTTCCCGATCGGGTACACCGCGCTGATCGGGGCGTTGCTGGCGCTGGTGACGACGGTCGTCGCCGTCAGTGACGTGTTCACCGTCGTCGACATCGTCTGGAACGCGACCCTCACGTTCGTCGCGATCGTGCTGATCTCCCTCATTCTCGATGAAGCAGGATTCTTCGAGTGGGCGGCGCTCCACGTCGCGCGCTGGGGCCGGGGCAACGGTCGGTTGCTGTTCGTCTTGATCGTCGGGCTGGGCGCGGCGGTTGCGGCCGTGTTCGCCAACGACGGTGCGGCGCTCATCCTCACCCCGATCGTCGTCGGCATGCTGCGGGCGCTCAAGATCGACGCGAAGGCGGCCCTCGGCTTCATCCTGGCCACGGGGTTCATCGCCGACACGGGCAGCCTCCCGCTGGTCGTCTCCAACCTCGTCAACATCGTCTCCGCGGACTACTTCGACATCGGGTTCGCCGAGTACGCGGTGGTGATGGTGCCGGTGGGCATCGTCGCGGTGCTCGCGTCCCTCGGCGTGCTCTACCTCTACTTCCGCCGCTCGATCCCCCGGACCTACGACCTTTCGGCGCTGCAGGCCCCCGCGAGCGCGGTCCGCGACGGCGTCACGTTCCGCGCCGGATGGATCGTGCTGGCCGTTCTGCTGGTGGGGTACTTCGTGGCCGACCCCTTGGGAGTGCCGCTCGCCCTGGTCGCGGGACTCGGCGCAGTCGCCATGGTTCTCATCGCCGCGCGTCGCCCGCGCTTCGCGTTCGCGCGTGTCGGTGCTCGAGCGGTCGCCGTCGGCGGATCAGGAGACGTGCACGGCGAACGACGCCCGGCAGCCGAACCGGTGATTCCGGTCGCGCGGACGATCCGCGAAGCGCCGTGGCAGATCGTGCTGTTCTCCATCGGCATGTACCTCGTGGTCTACGGGTTGCGCAATCAGGGCCTGACCGACTATCTGTCGGAGGTCTTCGACTTCTTCGGCGGGCACGGCGTGGTGGCCACGGCGCTGGGTGTCGGCTTCGTGATCGCGATCCTCGCGTCGATCATGAACAACATGCCGACGGTGCTCATCGCCGCGCTGGCCATCACCGGTGCCAGCGCGACCGGACTCACGCAGGAGGTGATGATCTACGCCAACGTGATCGGTTCGGACATCGGACCGAAGATCACCCCCATCGGCTCGCTCGCCACCCTGCTGTGGCTGCACGTCCTCGACCGCAAGGGAATCCACATCGGATGGGGTCGGTACTTCCGAACGGGTATCGTCCTGACGTTGCCGGTGCTGTTCGTCACCCTCCTCGCGCTGGCAGGCTGGCTCACGCTCATCCGCTGACGCCGTCGCGGCCTCGCGATCACCCTGGACGACCACGCCGGGGCGGAGGATGATCGTGCCATGAGCCGGCTGAACCCGGAATCAGAGTACGAAGCGCTCCACTACGTCATCGAGCGCTTGGCCGAGACGTACCCGTTCGTCGACGAGGTGCACCTCCGCGAACTCGCCGCCGACGAGCTCGCACAGCTCGATGGCGCCCGCGTGCGAGCCTTCGTGCCGGTGCTCGTCGAGCGACGGGTGAAAGAACGGCTGGCGACCGAGCCCATCGACGCGGTCTGATCGATACGCTGGCCGCGTGGACCCCGTCGTCGCCACACTGACCATCCTCGCGCTGGCGGTCGTCGCGTTCGTGAGCAACCGCGTGCCGATCGCCGTGATCGCCGTGGGCGTCTCGCTGCTGCTGTTCTTCACCGGCGTGCTCACACTGCCCGAGGCGCTCGCGGGGTTCGGTGATCCGACGGTGCTCTTCATCGCGGGGTTGTTCGTGGTCAGCGAGGCGCTGGATGCGACCGGGGTGACCGCATGGGCGGGCAAGCAGGTGATCACGCGCGCCGGAACCGGTCGCGTGCGCCTGATCGTGGCGATCGGCTTCGTGGTCGCGATCGCGTCGGCCCTCATCAGCATCAACGGAGCCGTCGCGGCCCTCGTGCCCTTGGTCGTGGTGGTCGCCGCACGTGCGGGGATGCCGCCTTCTCAGCTCCTGATGCCGCTGGCCTTCCTCGCCAGTGCCGGGTCGTTGTTGGCCCTGACCGGCACCCCCGTGAACATCATCGTCTCGGATGTCGCCGCCCAGAACGGCGGGCGCGCCTTCGGGTACTTCGAATTCGCGCTGGTCGGGATCCCGCTGGTCCTCGCCTCCGTCGCCGTCGTCGTCCTGCTCGGGAAACCGCTCCTTCCCGTCCGTGAGGCGGTGCGCCTCCCGACCGATCTCGCCCAGCACGCCCGCGTGCTCCGCGAGCAGTACGACGTCACGCTCGACACCGGCACGCTGCTCGGGCCCGCATCGGGGGTCACCGAGGTCGTCATCGCACCGCGCTCGCCGCTCATCGGCACGACCGTCGCCCCGGGGATGACCACGCCGGACGGCGAGCTGATCGTCCTGGCCGCACGCCGCGGCGAGCAGATCCTCAAGGCCGGTGACATCGTCGTGCAGGCGGGGGATGCGCTGCTGCTGCAGGGGACGTGGGACGCCCTGACCGTGCGGGCCGCGTCGGGTGGGATGCTGCCGGTCGATGCTCCCGCGCAGCTGCGCCGTTCGGTGCCCCTCGGACGCGGGGCCAAACGCGCCGTCGCGGTCCTCGCGGTCATGGTGGTGCTCCTGGCCACGGGCGTCGTGCCCGCGGCCGCGGCGGCCCTGCTCGCGGCGGTCGCGCTGATCCTCTCCCGCGCGATCAGCGTGCCCCAGGCGTTCCAGTCCATCTCCTGGACGACGATCGTGCTCATCGCCGGGATGATCCCGCTGTCGACCGCCTTCATCCAGACCGGCACCGCAGACCTGGTGGCCGGGTGGGTGCTGGCGGCGATGAGCGGGGCGAGTGCGCACGTGGTCCTGCTCGCCCTCTGCCTGCTGACCCTCGTGCTCGGTCAGCTCATCAGCAACGCCGCGACGGTGCTCATCGTCGCGCCCATTGCCGTGTCGATCGCCGCGACACTGGACCTGTCGGTCATGCCGTTCATGATGGCGCTCACCGTCGCCGGCGCCGCGGCCTTCCTCACGCCGATCGCGACGCCGGCGAACCTCATGGTGATGGAGCCGGGCGGTTACCGGTTCGGCGACTACTGGCGCCTCGGGCTGCCCCTGTCGGCGCTGTTCATCGCCTTCGCGGTGCTGTACGTGCCGCTCGTGTGGCCCTTCTGAGCGGGTAGGCTCGCGGGCATGGGTCGCTTCATCTACGACAACTCCTCGAACTCCGTCGATATCGAGGATCGCGTTCTCGCGCATCTGCGCATCGTCGTGATGAACAAGCTGCGCCGCGCGGAGTCGTTCATGTTCGACGTCGAGGTCGGCGACGGCAGTGGGCGTCGCAGCTTCTGGATGCATCCGGCGGTGGCGATGCAGTTCCACTTCTTCGGCAGCCGCCAGCCGCGCATCAACCGCGTGTGGATCGAGGAGCTCATGCAGACCGCCAGCGGTCCGAACGGTCTGTGGATCGTGCCGGAGCCTCCCGAGGACGAGGCTCCGATCACCGACGCGAACCCGCCGCGGGCCTGACCGGCGGGATCAGTCCGAAACGGTCACTTCCTCGGTGATCATCTGGATCCCGCCGGACGAGTTCGCCGAGTTCGCGAGATCCTCGATCCACTGACGGCTCAGCTCCGGCGGCTCGGGTGCATCGAAGACGAACCGCAACGGGATCGACGGGTGCAACCACAGTGTGCTGCGTCCTTCCGGCTCTCCTGCCGGATGCTGCCAGGAGACGGTGAAGCTCTCGTTGCGGCGCAACTTCGTCGCGATGACGACCTTCAGGTGTGCCAGGGCACGGTCTTCGATGTGGATGGGGGTGGCGGATCCGCCGTAGTAGATAGTGCCCATGTCCCACACCCTACGCCGCATCGCTTCCGGGGCGGCACTCGAGTGATGCTCCGGTGAGCCGTCGCGCTCGGCGGGGTCGGTGCGCCACAGTGGAGACATGACCGTGGACGGTGACCCGATCTCCTCGGCGCTCGGTGTCATCCAGGTGATGATGGAGTACACCGGGTCGGTCGCCTTCGCCATCTCCGGGGCGGTGGCGGCGGGACGTAAGAAGATGGACCTCGTCGGTGTCGTCGTCCTCGCCTGCATCGTCGCGGTCGGCGGCGGGACGATGCGCGACCTGCTCCTCGGGGAGCTCCCCGTCTTCTGGGTGGACAACCCGACGTTCCTGCTCGTCGGCGCGGTGACCGCCCTGATCGTCGTTCCCCTCACCCGCACACGCGCGCTGGACCTGCTGCACCGCTACCAGATCGTCCAGGTCAGCGATGCCGCGGGCATGGCGCTGTTCGTGGTGGTCGGCACCAACGTCGCGATCGCCGCCGGCGCCGACAGCGTCGCGGCGGCGATCATCGGCGTCATCTCCGGCGTGGGCGGGGGCATCATCCGGGACGTGCTGGCCAACGACGTACCGGACGTGTTCCGCAGCGGCCAGTTCTACGCGACCGCCGCCCTCATCGGCGCCGGTGTCTACGTGATCCTCCTCGAATTCGATCTCGACGAGGCCGTCGTCTTCTGGGTGCCGATCGTCATCATCCTCGCGATCCGTCTCGGCACCCTCTTCCTCGGGTGGGGCGTGCCGACCTTCCGGTACGGCGCCCCGCCCACCGAGCCGATCCCGACGGCGCCGCCGCGCCCGGATGGCACGGACTGACCGCGCGGGGCGACGGCGCGTTTCCGTCTGTTTCAGAGGTCCCACCACTCTGCAACGTTTCACCCCTTCCTTCGGGGAAGCCTGCGGAAAGATGTGGAAAACGCTTTGCCTTCGATGCTGTGACGATCCTATGTTTGCTCCGTCGCGGGCGATGCCGCCCGCAGAAGGAGTGAAGCGATGACGCTGAAGATGCTCGAGAGGCCCGCCATCAGATGGTGCGCCGCTGCGATGGCGGCGGCGATGGCCGTGACCGCCGTGGGGGCGACGACGGGGACCGCAGCTGCGCAGGCCGCCGGCCCAGAGGTCTCCACGATCGACATCGGGCCGACCCAGGACCTCTTCGTCCAGGGAGGAGACGCCCAGATCACCGAGTCTCTGCTCGCGGGCCGCGGCCGAGAAACCCTGATGCGGTTCGATCTCGGGGACCTTCCCGACGGGGTGATCGTGACCGAGGCGACGCTCGAGATGACGAAGTACCACGGCACGGGCGGGGAGATCGTGATCAGCGACGTCCTCGGTGACTGGGACGCCTCGGTGACGCGCGAGACCATGCCGCCGATCGGCGAGCAGATCGGCGGCGGGCGGGTGCCGAACGCGAACGTGTCGACTCCGCCGGTCGACGTGTCGCTCGACGTCGTCGCCGGGGTGCGGGCCGCTGTCGATGCCGGCGAGACCGCGTTCGACCTCCACATGAACCAGACCGGGTCGCACGCCTCCGAGTTCCGGTCCTCCCGCGCGGCGGATGAGAGCACGAGGCCGGTGCTGTCGATCTCGACGATGACGGAGGCGGCCGTCGTGACCGCGGACGCCGATTCTCTGTCGTCACTGGTGAAGAATCCCGTGTACACCGACATCGTCCTCCCGGCGGAAGGGGAGTACGGCTCGCAGATCACCTGGAGCAGCAGCGACCCGTCGGTGGTCACCGACGACGGCAGCGTCACCCGGCCCGTGGGGGCGCAAGACGCCCGCGTCACCCTCACCGCCGTGGTCACCTTCGGCGGCTCGACCGAGACCGCAACGGTGGACGTCATCGTGCGCGGAACGTATGAGGTCGAGACCTCGCATCCGCAGATCCTCTCCGGGCCGGAGACCGACGCGCGTCTGCAGGACCTGGTCGCGAACGAGGACTGGGCCGCCGACTCCTTCGACGCGATCGTCGAGAGGATCGAGCCTCTCGCGGAGCGTCACGCGACCGATCCCGAGTGGATCCTGTCCCGCATGGCGATGTTCTGGGAGGAAGGCGAGCGCTACACGCAGGTGTACATCGCCGACCAGAGGTTCGACTACGCCGAGGGCGACGCCCCCGTGCCGACCCTGCGCTTCCCGGCGATGCGCATCTGGAACGACAACAAGAACGCCCCGCTCGAAGAGCGCCTCCCCTACAGTGCGGACGGCTCGATGCGGAACCAGAACGGCGACGTCGTGCCCTACGAGGAAACCGGTCACATGATCCGTCTCAACAACGAGGAGATCCTCCGGCTCGCCGAGGAAGCCGCCTTCCTGCACCACGTCACCGGCGAAGAGAAGTACGCCGCCTTCGGCGCGGACATCTACTGGCAGTGGCTTCTCGGCGTCTACTACATGAACCCGGCGCTGGATCCCGGGCAGTCCATGGGTGGCCCCGGCGGCTACGAGCCCGGTGGCAACCTCGGCTACTACGACTACGAGGTCATCCACGATCCGATGGGCGGGCAGGCCGCGATCGTCTACGACTACCTGTACGACTATCTGCTGGCCAACCCCGACCCGCATCTCGATGTGATCGGCAAGGACCTG
The DNA here is from genome assembly GCF_034531355.1 of Microbacterium xanthum. Taxonomy (NCBI): domain Bacteria; kingdom Bacillati; phylum Actinomycetota; class Actinomycetes; order Micrococcales; family Microbacteriaceae; genus Microbacterium; species Microbacterium xanthum. The sequence goes on along the minus strand of NZ_JAWHUE010000001.1, from coordinate 529,175 downwards.
ACGGAGGTCTCCGGGGAGGTCTTCAAGAGGTTCATCGACATCGGATTCGTCCGAGGTGCCAAGCAGTCGAACTGGAACGTCAACGGCTGGAAGTGCATCCTGGACGCGATCCTCGCGCTCGAATCCAACGACTACTACGCCGACGGCAAGGGTCGCGAGCACTACCTGCACTACTACACCACCGAGTCGACGAACTACCACAACGCGCTCCCGGACATCCTGCTCGAGTACGACCAGACGACCGGACTGTGGCCGGAGTCTCCCGGATACGCGTCGGCCATGGTGAAGGAGCTGCTGGACTTCGCCGCCCCGATCTACAACAACGGCATCGACACCATCGGTGACTACCCGATGCTCGAGAAAGCAGCACTCGCCGTCGGCGCGTGGCTCGACGACCGCGGCACGCTGGTGGTCTTCGGCGACGGACGCGGCGGCCAGCCGAGCTACGCGCCTTTCGAGCGGTTGAACTGGTACTACCAGGAGGTCGGTGACATGGCGGGCGCGGCCACGGTGTCGACGGTGATCCACAACGCGATGGACGCGGGGCTCTACGAACGCTCGACGATGTCGTACCTGGACCTGATGTACGCGGCGCCGCTGGTCGACCCCGTGGAAGGCAGCGGACCCAGCCAGATGGCGTACTCGGAGCATCACCGCCACCTCGTGCAGCGGAACGGGCAGGGGCCGGACACGGCGCTCATGGCCACGCTGTACGGGGGGTACAACGGTCAGCAGCACCTCACCGCGAACGGACTCGCCGCCCAGATCTACGGCAAGGGGTGGGCGACGGCGCCGCAGGCGAAGTCCTACGAGTCGTACTGGTCGAGCGACATCACCTACTCGCGGCACGAGGCCGGGGCGAACACCGTGGTCCCGGGCTACAACCACGGGGAGATCACGGTCAACGGGATGGACCCGGCCGTTCCCGAAGACAGCCTCGTCGCTCCCGGCACGACGTCGCCGTGGAACTCGTTCGCGGATGTCTCTGCGAAAGACCACCGACGTCAGCTCGCGATCGTGCGCACGTCGCCGACCACGGGGTTCTACGTCGACGTCTTCCGAGCCGACCAGGACGATTCCGACTACATCTGGCACAGCCTGGGTGATCGTGTCGAGCTGTTCGACGAAGCCGGGGCGGGCCTTGCCACCGCGCCGGCGGACGACCTCGGGTCACCGGTTCCGACGTACCGGTTCTTCAGCGAGCCGGAGAAGGTCGCCCACGACGGCGACCTGCGCGCGCGCTGGACGATCGACGACGGCGTCGCGGACGGCGCCGACCTCGTGACCGACATGTGGATGATCGGAGGCGCCGGGCGTGAGATCTTCACGGTGACGGCGCCGCCGACCACCATCCGCGACAACCTCACACCGCGCGGCGTCAACGCGTTCGATGATCCGACGGAAGCCGTCATCGTGCGTCAGAACGGCGTCAACGCCGTGGCGTCCCCCTTCGCCGCGGTCTACGAATCCACCGGGTCCGACGAGGCGGGCATCACCGCCGTCGACAGCTTCGGCGAGGCCGACGGGTTCACGGGGCTCGAGGTGAGAAGTGACGATCTGGACGACCGCGTCGACCGCGTCTTCACCAGCACCGTGGACGACGTGCTCGAGCCGGCGGCGGAGGCGACCTTCGCGGGGTCCTACGGCGTGCACACGTCGGACGCAGACGGGTTCGTCAGCGCATACCTCGGCGCGGGTACCCATCTGACCGATGGCGGAGTCGGCGTGTCGCTCGACGAGCCGGGGGCCGCGTGGCTCACGGTCACCGATGGCGGGTACCTCTACACCGCCACCGGAACGGGTGAGGTGCACCTGCCGGTCACCGGCGACGGAGAGGTCACCGTCGACGGACAGGTCGTCGACGGTGTCGTCGACGACGGCATCGTCACCGTCTCGGTGGCGGCCGGCGACGGTCTGGTCATCGAGGTCGGTGGACAGGCGGAACCCACGCCGACTCCCACGCCGACCGATCCGGCAGGTCCGGTGCTGTCGCTGTCAGCGACCACGGTCGAGGCCGGCGGATCGCTCGGGCTGACCGCTCGGGGCCTGGTCGCCGGTGAGGCCGTCGGGGTCGAGCTGCACTCCGAGCCGGTGCTCCTGGAATCCGTCGTCGCCGACGCCGAAGGGGCGCTCGCGACGACCGTGACCATCCCGGCAGAGACCGCACCCGGAACGCACGAGATCGTCCTGGTGGCAGAGTCGGGCGCGACGGTCTCCGCGGAGATCACGGTCATGGCCCCGACCGCCGCCGGCGGTGGAGCGGACGGGGCTGACGGCGCGGACCTTGCCGTCACCGGTTCACCGGCCCCGCTCGGCCTGCTGCTCCTGGCGGTGGCACTGGTGGTCGGCGGTGGTGCGCTGGTCATCATGCGGCGCCGGCATCTCCGCAGCTGACACCGGTTCCCCCACGGCGCCGCCGTCCTCCCTTCCGGCGAGGGCGGCGGCGCTTCCGGTTCAGCGGGGCGCGCTTCCGGGACGGACGACGGCGAAGGCGGATGCGACGACGGCGCCCCACACGGGAAAGAAGAGCCATGCCCATGTCCTCGGGTCGGAGCCGGCGATCGAGTACACGACACCGCCGATCGCGCTCCCCGTGACCGCGCCGATCGCGGTGGCCAGCCCCTGCACGCCGAAATAGCTCGCGACCGAACCGTCCGGCGCGAATCCGGACACGACGGCGTTCATCACCGGTTGCGCGAGCATCTGACCGATGACGAAGACCGCCACGCCGAGGAGCATCACGGGTGTGGTCGGTGCCGCCCCGATGACGGCGATCCCGCCGCCGAGCAGCACGGCGGCCCCGGCGAGGATCACGGGCCGTGTGAAGGTCCGGTTCGTCCACGACGTCAGCGGGAGCATCGTCACGACCATCACCACGGCTGCGCCGCTGTAGACGACGCCGACGCCGATCGACCCTGGCAGGAGCTGGTCCGCACGGAAGGGGATCACGAGATAGAACTGCGTGATCATCACCCCCATGCCCGCCACCAGTGCGCAGTAGCGGAGGAAGGCCATATCGAGGAACGCCGTGCGCAATCGCGGAGGAGCCCGGTCGGGGTCGCGGGCGTCCCGGGGAAGCCCGAAGAAGCTCACCACGAAGGCCACGAGGAACAGGGCCGCCGAGCCCGTGCTCACGATGGCGAAGTCGACGCCCGCGAGCACACCGCCCAGTGCGGGGCCCGCGATGAAACCGACGTTGCTGATGACTTCCCGCGTCGCATACACGCGGACCCGATCGCCTTCGGGGGCCAGCGCGGCGTAGGCGGAGTAACTCGCCGGGTGGAACAGGGCCCCGCCGAGTCCCGTCAGCAGCGAGGCGACCGTCAGCATCGCGACGTGATCGGAGGCCCCCAACAGGGCGAACCCCGACGCGCGGATGAGGACGCCGATGAGGATCGCGTTGCGGAATCCGATGCGATCGGCGACCCAGCCGGCCAGCGGCATCGTGCCGTTCTGCGCCGCCGTGCGCACCGCCGTCAGCGCGGCGACCACGGCGATGGTGAGCCCGACATCGTCGAGGAAGTGGAAGGCGAGCAGCGGGATCAGCATGTAGAACCCGACCGCCATGGTGAACGTGTCGACGTACAGGATGCGCAGAGCGGCACGACCTGCCGCATCGCCCCCCACTTAGGGGTGGTCCGTCGTGTCGAGCGTGAGCCACAGGCCCGTCGCCGTGACGGCGGGCACCGAGATCAGCACGAACGGCGCGAGCGTCGGCAGGAGCGTACTCGCGAGGACGCACACCACCACGACCGCCGCCACCGCGAGGGACCTTCCGGGCATCGCCAGCATCAGCCGTCCGCCGAGCGCGAGCCAATCCCGGCGGGATCCATCGGGAGCGGCGGCTCCTGCCGCGGCGACGGCGAAGAAGTACACCGCCGCCGCGACGGCCAGCGGGACGGTCGCCGCGGCGAACAAGAGGCCGATGGAGGGTGTCTCGGCGGTGAGTTCCCGGATCAGGAACACCCCGTCCACGACCAGCACCGCCAAGATCACCGTGGCGCCGAGGCCGAGGGGCAGGCTCCGCCGCCACGTGGCGCGGAACTCGCGGAACGTGTTCGTGAAGACGGCGTCATCGCCCTCGTGCACCCATGCGGCATAGGCGCGGCTGAGGGCCAGGGTCGCCGGCAGGATGGTCACCACGGGCACCGACAGAATGAGGACGGCGATCGCGCCGACCACCACGTTCGCCGGGTACATCAGCGCGCCGAGCGCCCGACCCTCCCAGCGTGGCGCTTTGCGTGGCCGCCCGTCGATACCTCTCATCGTGCGTCGATTCTGCTCCCCGCGAAGCCGATTCCCTGCGCGACGGCGCCGGGGATCGGTGGAGTCGTCCCCTCCCAGCCCAGCGCGACCGTCTCGGTCGTCGGCCCGCGCCGGATGGTCACGACGATGCCCTCGTCGTGACGGGCCAGGTTCAGCTCGGCGGGGGTGCGGTCGTCCCAGCGTCTCGCTTCGAGAACGGTGACCAGACGCGCCTCGCGCACACGCGGTGTGTGCCGGCGAAGCGTGTGCTGCACCTTCTCGATGGCCAGGGACGGGGTGGAGGACGTGGGGTTCGCGTGTACGCCGGTCCGCACGATCTCCGCCCGTGCGGCGGTGTCGTCCAGTGCGGCGATCGGCATCACGGCGTGTCCCGCCTCCCCGATCCACCGGTCGGCTCCGAGCGGCAGCGGCGCGTTGTCGAGCTGCAGCAGCCAGGTCCACTCGCGTTCCCGATCCGCGCGGAGGTCGTCTGCGACCACCAGGGCGCCACCCGGGGTCAGGACGACGTGACGGCGGACACGACGCACACCGAGGGACGGGTCGTACATGGCCGAGCACTCGCTCACCGCGTGGGTGAAGCCGTCCTCGAGCGTCGTCGTGAGGATCTCAGCGGTGTGCTCGTAGGGGAGGTTCTCGAAGACGTGGTACCGGTCCTCATTCACGAAGCCGTTGCCGTCGATGAGGATCGCATTGTGGTGCTCGGTGCGTTTGCGCGACGAGTATCCCTCGTCGACGGCGAGATACGACCCTTCGCCCAGGAACACGAATGTGCCCGCGTCGGGGTGGTGGTGGCCGGCGTTGAGGGTCACCCATCCGTTCTCCCGGCGCTGTGCGTGCGATGACTCCCATGCTTTGTGGCCACCCCCGGGTGAGGCCTTGAAAGAGACCATCGCCGCGTCGGAGTCCCAGGAGGTGCGTCCGACGACGAGTCCGAGGTCGGGGAAGAAGCGTTGGGGCGGCAGTGATTCCGGGCCCTCCGGTCGGACCTCGGGATCGAGCCACAGGAGTTCCTGGTAGGCCTCCGGACGGACGCCCGGCTTGACCCCGCTCTCGTACGCTTCGCGCCAGTAGAACCGCTCGTCGACGAGGTCGGCCAACCACTGCGCCTGCGGGATCCGGTACTCGGCCGCGAGCTTCCGGTACAGCGCCACCGGGTGCCCGCTGCGACGGTCGTGGCAGTCGCCGTGGTCGACGATTCGCTCGAGGTCGGGCGCGGCCTGGTAGAGCCGGTACCAGAAGGTCTCCCGAAGATAGCTCCCTCGCTGGAACCAGTCGATGTCCTCCTGGTCGCGGAGCACATCGAGGTAGCTGGCGATCCAGGGCACCCCGTAGCGCCAATACACCACACCTTCGTTGTTGGACCCGTCGTCGGGAAGGTGGTCCAGGACCAGCGCGAAGTTCTCCTTCGCCCGCTCGGTCCATTCCCGCGCTTCCGGATATCGGTCCTGGAGAGCGTAGCCCGCGGTCGCCAACCCCGCGTAGCAGATCCAGTTGTGGTTCTGCCAGTACGACGACGACCACCAGCCTCCCTCGGTCTCGACCGCGAAGTCGTACAGCCGTCGCCCCTGCAGCAGCAGCTTGGCTTCGACCGCTTCCTTCTCGTGCGGCTCCAGCGCGTCGCCGGCCCAGCTGTACGCCAGCGACAGACCGTGCAGGATCCATCCCGCATCGAGGTCGTGATCGGGCAGGTTCGCCTTGCCCCAATGGGGGAAGGACAGCGGTGGCGCGATCCACCGTCGGAGCTCGTCGAGATAGTGCTGCTGGCCGGTCAGGCGGTAGGCGAGCGCGAGGTTCGCCGAGCCGGGGCCGAAGTAGGTGATGGAGGCGAGTGGATGCTCTTGGGGGAGGTCCATCGTGCGCATGCGCTCGCACTCCTCCAGCAGTCGTCGGAAGGCGGCGCGACGGGTCGAGTCGAGCTCTCCTCGGAGCACATCTTCGCGGCCGTGGAGCAGGATGGGGTGGGTCACAGTCGAACCTCGTAATCGGTGTCGGGGTCGCCTTCGCAGCGGAAGACGGCACCGGCTTCGGTGAATCGGACATCGCGCAGGCGCACCGGTGCGCCGGCGCGGTAGACGGAGAGGAAGGACACGTCGGCGGCTTCGACGCTCCAGTCGGCGATCGTCGCCGGGACGGCCGGCCGGTCGGAGGGGCCGCGACCGGGGAGCGACACGAGCGTGGCCTCTGCGAGGGACGCGGCATGCGATCCGTGGAGGGTCGCCGCCTCTCCCCGCCACTGGCTGGAGGCGACCGTCTCGTCCATGGACACGGTCAGCGGCACGCCGGGACGAAAGCCCAGCGTGATCGCGCGCGACGCGCCGTCCGCCGTCCGTGCACGGACCAGGTCGATGAGCAGACCGTCGCGCAGGGAGACCGCGCGAGACAGGACGACACCGGGGACGGCATCCTCGGTCATGCCGACGACGGTGCAGGACGCCGCGTCCCAGGCGGTGACCGTCGCGGTGGCCTCGCACTGGTCTTCGCCGTCGACACGAACGGTCGGGTGCGCGACGGTACGCGCATAGTGACCTCGCCGGAGCGGGCTCGCGTACGGCGGCACGCCGGGAGCGGGCTGCCACCGAGCGTCACGCCCGTAGAGGTAGAGACCGAGTTTGTCGAGGTGTCCGTGGGCGCCCCCGTGGGGTCCGGCGTCGAGCACGGCGTGGATGACATCGTCGGTCAGGACGACGAACCCGGCATCGTCGAAGCGATGGGGGCCGCGCCGTGCGGGGGGTGCGGCCACGGGAGTGCCGCGGAACCATCCGTCGAGGAGGTCTTCGAGGCCGTCGTGCCCCGCGCCCAGCCGGGCCCGGGCCCAGTCCTCGATCCGGTCGAGGCCGGTCTCGGCGAACAGCCCGGACGCCAGGACGCAGATCTCCAGCACCTCTCGGTGCATGTGGACGCGGTCGTACGGGCCGTCGTGCAGCGCGGGCAGGTACCCGTCCGGAGCCGCGATCACCGTGAGGACGTCGATCATGCGACGCAGCGTGTCCACGACGTCGTCGGGAAGCGCAGCCGGGTCGGTGCCGCGCAGCGCCAGCAGGTATCCGCGCAGGACGAACACGTGGTAGTAGGTGGACGCCTCCCACTCCCAGCCGTCCGGCATGACGGCCATGCGCATATGCGAGGCGACGTCGTCGATCGGCGCCGGGAAGCAGTGGTCGTCCCACGTGGTCTGGGCGAGGGTCACGAGCCGGTAGGCGGCATCGAGCCACGCGGTGTAGTTGTTTCGTTGGTCATCGCGGTCGACCACGAGGGTGCGACGCGCGTCGACGAAGGTCTCCGCGAGATGCCCGAACATCTCCTGCACGTGCGACGAGGGGGTCCACGCCCCGGCGAGGACGAGGGCGGCGTCGGCGATTCCGACGGCCCATTGCGCCTCGGACAGTGCTTGGGCGAACAGCTTGCCGCGCAGCATCCACGACTCGCTCTGCGCGCTCCACCCGTCCGCCGCGATGCGCACGTACACGCGTGCGTAGGACTCGACGAGCTCGATGGCCGCGTCTCTGTCCGCGGTGTCGCCGGTGGCGCGGAAGCGGCGTGCGAGCACGCGTGCGCGGCGAGACTGCGCCTGGTGCTCGAGGGCGAGCCATCCGCCGGTGTACTTCTCGCCGCGCAGGCGGCAGCCGCAGGGTCCGAGGTGGGTGTCGCCGATGCGCTGAGTGAGTTCGACGCCGTGGACCGGGCAGACGTAGTCGTGCCACCATCCACCCGGTCGATCGGGCACCGTGGCTCCCGGAGCCGTCGGCGACACCGGTCGGGTGTCGCCGATCTCCGGCGCCGGGAGCATCGGTGTGGAGGTCATCGGAAGTTCAGTCCTCCGTTGATGTCGACCACCTGTCCGGTGACGTAGGACGACAGGTCGGAGGCGAGGAAGAGGGCGACGTCCGCGACGTCCTGCGGCGTGCCGGCGCGACCGAGAGGAATGCCCGACACGATGTTCTTCTGGGCCTCGGCGGGGGTGAACGTGTCGTGGAACGGGGTGTCGCCGATGAACCCGGGTGCCACGGCGTTGACCGTGACGGAGGTCGACGCGATCTCCTTGGCCAGTGCGCGCGTGAAACCGATGGTCGCGGCCTTCGATGTCGCGTACACGACGGAACCGGCCCCGCCGCCGTTCTCAGAGGCGAGCGAGCTCATCATGACGATGCGGCCGTGCTCGGACGCGGTCAGGTGCGGCAGAGCCGGGCGGGTGGCGAAGAAGGCCGATGTGGCGTTGACGTCCATGATCTGGTGCCAGCGCTCGTCGGTCGTCTCGGCCAGCGGCGCGCGGCCGACGAGGTGCCCGGCGTTGTTGACGAGGATGTCGAGGCCGCCGAGGAACTCGACCGCTTCACCGATGAAGGCGTCGGCGGCCGAAGAGTCGGTGAGGTCGGCACGCAGCGCGATCGAGCGGCGTCCGGCCGCCACGATCGACTCGCTCACGGCGGTGGCGCCGGCCTCGCTGTTGGCGTAGTGGATGACGACGTCGGCTCCCGCGTCGGCGAGGGTCTTCGCGATCGCGGCGCCGATGCCGGCGCCCGATCCCGTGACGATGGCGCGGCGGCCGGTGAGGTCGATGGTCATTCTGGTTCCGTTCGTTGTCGGGTGGGGAGAGGGGCTTACTTGATGCCCGCGTTGGTGAAGCCCTGGATGAAGTACTTCTGGGCGAAGATGAACAGCAGGACCATCGGGACGGTGGCCATCGTGGTCCCCGCCATCAGGTACTGCCACTGCGTGTTGTCCAGCTGCTGGAAGACGGCCAGGCCGACCTGGATCACACGAAGATCGTTGCTGCGCGTGACGAGCAGCGGCCACAGGAAGTTGTTCCAGCTCTCCTGGAAGGTCAGGAGGCCGACCGTCGCGATCGCGGGCTTGATCAGCGGTGTGTAGATCTGGGCGTAGATGCGGAACTCCCCGAGACCGTCCAGACGCGCCGCCTCTTCGAGCTCGCTGGGCAGCGACAGATAGAACTGCCGGAAGAGGAAGATCGCCGCCGCGCTCAGTCCACCGGGGATGATGAGCGCCCACCAGCTGTTGAGCCAGCCGATGCCGCCCTGACCGAAGATGTCGTTGCCACCGAACAGCGGCATGAACTTCACCAGGAGGAACTGGGGGACGATCTTGGTGTACGTGGGGATCATCAGCATCGCCACGAAGGAGAGGAACACGATCTCGCGCCCGCGGAAGTAGATGCGGGCGAGCGCGTACCCGGCCATCGAGCCCAGCACGATCGTGATCAGGGTGTGCGCCGTGGCGATGATGAGGCTGTTTCGGAAGTACAGGCCGAACGGGGCTGCGTCGAGCGTGTCGGCGTAGTTGCTCCACAGCCACTGCTCGGGGAGGATGCTCGGCGGGAACTGCGCCAGCTCCGCCGGCGACTTCAGGCTCGTGAGGACCATCCACACGAAGGGCACGAGCATGGTGATCGCGCCGAGGCCGAGGAAGACGTTCAGCAGGATCGTGTTGCGGGTGCGGCGACGCTTGTGGCTGCCCGGGCGGAACTTGCCCGCCTTCGAGCCGATGACGAGAGCTCGGGTGGTCGTGATGGTCATCGGTCAGTCCTCTTCCTTCGTGACCCGCCGACTGATGAGGGTCATCACCAGCAGGAAGGCGAACAGCACCACCGACTGCGCGGCGGCCATTCCCATCCGGAACTCCTGGAACGCGGAGCGATAGACCTCGTAGGTCATCATCGTCGTGGCGTTGGCCGGACCGCCGTCGGTGAGGACGTAGATCTGGTCGAACACCTGGAATGCTCCGATGATCGAGATGATGAACACGAAGAAGGTCGCGGGTTTGAGCATCGGGAGGGTGATGCTGAAGAACTTCCGGACCGACGAGGCGCCGTCCAGGGACGCGGCCTCGTAGAGCGACTCGTCGATGTTCTGCAGCGCTGCGATGTAGATGAGCATCTTGATGCCGATGCCCTGCCAGGCGCCGACGATGATGACCGACCACAACGCCCAGTCGGGGTCGACCAGCCACGCCTTGCCGGGGATGCCGACCATCTCGAGCGCGGCGTTGAGCAGTCCGTACTGCGGATTGAAGATCCACAGCCACACCATGGCGATGGCGACCGTCGCGGTGACCTGCGGGAGGAAGAAGGCGGTGCGGTAGAACTTCTGTGCCCGCAGGCCCTGGTTCAGGGCGACGGCGACGACGACGGCGACCGCCATCGAGACCGGGACGGTCCAGAAGGTGTACCAGACGGTGTTCCAGATCGACTGGATGAACACCGGGTCCTGGAACATCTCGACGTAGTTGTCGAACCAGATCCAGTTCGGCGCCGCGAAGATGTTGTAGTCGGTGAACGACAGGTAGAACGTCGCGATGACCGGGATCAGCGTCCAGATGCCGATGTGGAGGGCCGACGGTGCGACCATGAGCCAGCCGGCGCGGCGCTTGCTGCGTTCGGCGCGGCTGAGTCCGGCTCGGCGGGTCGCCTTCTTCGTGGGCGCCGGCGGTGGGGTGTCCGCCGCCGGTGCGACGGTTCGTTCGATGGTGCTCATCATCAAGCCCTCGGGGGTCGGGGGGTGCCCGGCCGGCGTCGACCGGGCACCCGTGGCGGATTATTCGATGGCGTTGTCGACGAGCGCGGCGAGGTCGTCGAGGGCCTCCTGCGGCGTCTTCTGCTCGAGAAGCGCGGCCTCCACGGCGGGGGCGAAGTCGCCTCGCACCTCGAGCCACTCGGAGGGTCCGCCCTCGCGTTTGGCGTACTCGAGGTTCTCCAGCGCGAACTGCACGAAGCGGTTGGACTGCACGTAGTCGGATTCCAGCAGCTCGGTCAGTGCCGGGACGTTTCCACGCTGCTCGTTGGCGGCGAGAGCCGCCTCGGGGCTGGAGAGGAACTCCAGCAGCGCGCGTGCCGCCTCGGGGGACTGCGAACTGTTGGAAACGGTCGCGAGCGTGCCGCCGAAGAACATGCCGGGCTCGGTCCCCTCGATCAGGAACGGCTCCATGTGCTCGAGTGCCTCGGGGTCGGCTTCGAGCGCCTGCGTCCAGAGGTTGTTGTGTGCGATGCCCATCGCCGCGCGCCCGTTGATCAGGGGATTGACGATGTCGTCGGTGGAGGTGAACCCGATGTCCTCGACCTCGTACTCGTTGATGAGGTCCGTCATCAGGCCCAGCGCGGCAACGCCGGCTTCGTCGTTGAAGGTCGCCTCGGTGACGTCCTCGTCGAAGAGATCGCCCCCGGCGGAGAACAGCATCACTTCGAAGGCCTGCCGTGCATCGAGGGAGAGCATGTCGAAGCCGGCCCGCTCCAGCGAGCCGTTGTCGGCACGCACCGTCGTCGCCTCGGCGATCTCGATCAGCTCGTCCCAGGACGACGGCGGGGCGTCGTATCCCGCTTCTTCGAGGATGTCCATACGGGCGACCCCGAAACGCGTGTCGAGCATGATCGGCACGGCGTAGACGCCGTCGTTCCACATGCCCGCCTCGACGATCTCGTCGTCGTATGTCTCCTTCAGCAGATCCTCGGTGAGGCCGAGCTCGCCGAGCTCGGCGAGCACACCCTTGTCGGCGAACCCCTCGATCCAGCCGACCCCCATCAGCATCACATCGGGGACCAGCCCGGATGCCACGGAGGTGGTGAGCTTCTCGTTGAGGTTGCCGTACGTGGTGTAGTCGACTTCGACCGTGACATTGGGGTACTCCTCGTAGAACTGCGGGAGGAGTTCGTCTTCGAGGAGCGCCTGCCCGGGGCTCCCCTCGAAGATCGGGGTGAGCAGGGTGATCTCGCCCGAGACGGTGTCGGGGTCGACCTCGCCCCCGGCGTCTTCCGACGAGCCGGTGCAGGCGGCCAGGCCGAAGGCGAGACCGGCCACCGCCGTGATGCCGATGTATCGGCGGGTTGCTGACGTCACTTCCATGTGCGTGTCCTCTCGTGGTGACGGGGGATGGCTGCGATGCCCGGACGGCGACTTCCCTGTCGTCATCCCACCGTCGATCATCATTCGGTGAGTGATCTGGTGCAACGATGCACTAGCAACACCAGATGCGCAAGACCCCCCACGAAAGATTTTTCTCGCGGTTCTTGGGGGAGCAGGAGAACTCGTGCAATCAGACGTTGCGCGCCTTCGCTAAATCGATACACTGATCGGACACCGAGCCGAAGGAGTCGCCGTGGGTGACAGGGTCACGATCCAGGAGGTCGCCGCTGCCGCGGGCGTCTCGGCGAGCTCCGTCTCGAACCTTCTCAACGGGCGCACCGGCAAGATGGTCCCCGCCACCCGCGAACGGATCGAGCGTGCGATCGCCGACCTCGGGTACCGGCCGAACCGTGCGGCGCGACAGCTGCGCAGCGGTCGTACCCAGACGCTCGGTCTCGTCGTCCCCTCCGTCGGCAACCCGTTCTGGGGCGCCTTCGCCCGTGAGGTCGAGGTCGCTGCCCTGGCGCTCGGGTGCAACGTGCTGCTGTGCAACTCCGAGCGCGATCCGGATCGCGAGCGCCGCTACGTCGAAGAGCTGTGGGAGGACGGCATCCGCAGCATCATCCTGTGCACCTCGCTGCCATCCCTCGACCATGTCTCGGATGTCATCGGCGACGGTCTCCGGCTCGTCACCTTCGACCGCCCCGCGCAGCCGAACGACCCGGCCTCGGTGATCAGCATCAGCATCGACAACAACGTCGGCGGCCAGATCGCCACCAGTCACCTCCTGGGTCTCGGGCACGAGAAGATCGCCTTCGTCTCCGGATCGATCCGCTCGGTCAACCGAGCCGCGCGCTACCGCGGGTACTGCGACGCGATCGAGGCGGCGGGGCTGGCGGTGGCCGATATGCCGAGTTGGACGGGTTTCGGGGCCGAGCAGTTCGGCGATGTCGAGGCGGCACAGGTCGGCCGTGCCGCCGCCCATGCCCTCCTCGCCCCCGATGCCGACCGGCCGACGGCGATCGTCGCGGTCAACGACATGACCGCCCTGGGATTCTGCCGCGGGGCGCGCGACATGGGGCTCGTCGTCGGCGAGGACGTCTCGGTCATCGGTTTCGATGGGATCATCCTCGCCGAGCTGTACGACCCGCCCCTGACGAGCGTGCGTCAGCCCATCCGTGAGATGGCGCGTCTGGCGGTGGGCGAAGCCGTCCAAGCCGGCGTCGGCGCGGATGGGGCGGGACGCTCCGTGCTGCTGCGTCCCGAGATCGTCCTGCGCGAGTCCACCTATCCGCCCCGGTCGGCCGCCACCGCGCGCGTCGACGCAACCTCCGGAAGTCCCCGATGACCACCGTCTCGCCGCTGTCTCGCCTGTCCCCCTCCGCCCATCTCGAGCGAATGCCGCTGGTCGCGGTGCTGCGCGCGAGGCATGCCGATGCGTACGCCCCGGTCGTCGCGGCGCTCGTGGACGGCGGCGTCTGCAGCATCGAGATCACCCTCAGCACCCCCGGCGCCCTGGAGGCTGTGCCCGAGCTCCGAGACATCGTCGGCGGGCGCGCGGAGATCGGCGTCGGAACAGTCGTCTCCGAAGCGGCGGCCGACGCGGCCCTCGCCGCCGGCGCCGACTACCTCGTCACACCGGTCGTCGACGAGCAGATCATCACCCGGTGCGTCGATGCCGGAGTGCCGATATATGCCGGTGCCCTCAGTCCGACGGAGGTGCACACCGCGTGGCGGGCCGGCGCGACGGCGGTGAAGATCTTCCCCGCGTCGACGGTGGGACCCTCCTATGCCGCCCACCTGCGCGGGCCGTTCCCCGACCTGCGGATCATGCCCTCGGGCGGCGTCGGCATCGACGACATCGTGCCGTGGCTCGATGCCGGAGCGATCGCCGTGAGCATCGGCGGTCCGCTGCTGAAGGATGCGCTCGGCGGCGGATCCGCCGCCGACCTCACCGCGCGCACGCGCCGGGCTGTCGATCTCGTCGAGCAGTGGCGCTCGCGATGAGCGCACCTGGCGTCGTCACCGTCGGGGAGAGCCTGCTGCGGCTGTCGACCGACCGGGTCGGTCCGCTCGCGCATGCGACCGCGCTGCATCTCGGGTTCGGGGGCGCCGAATCGAACGTCGCGATCGGGCTGAGCCGTCTCGGCGTCGCCACCACGTGGGTGAGTCGGCTCGGGGCGGACAGCGCGGGTGACCTCATCCTCCGCGAGCTCCATGCGGAAGGGGTCTCCACCGTCGCCGCTCGTGACACCTCGGCGCCGACCGCGCTGATGATGAAGGTGAAACGCACCCCCGACACCGTCGAAGTGATCTATCACCGGGCCGGGAGCGCCGCGTCGCTGCTCTCTCCGGCCGACATCGATCCGGTTCTGCTGCGCGATGCGTCGATGCTCCACCTCACCGGGATCACCGCAGCGCTCTCGGACTCGGCGCGGGACGCCGTGCGCGCCGCGGCGGCCATGGCGCGTGAGGTGGGGACGCCGGTCTCCTTCGACCTCAATCATCGCGCGAGGCTGTGGTCTGCCGACGACGCCCGCAGCTTCTACGCCGAGATCCTCCCGTTCGTCGACATCGTGTTCGCCGGCGACGACGAGGCGCGTCTGATCGTCGAGGGGGATCGTTCCGACCTCGACCTCGCGCGGGCACTGGCGGACGCCGGTCCTGCCACGGCCGTCCTCAAGCTCGGTGCGCGCGGGGCGCTCGCCGTCGAGGGGACGACGACCGAGCAGGTTCCGGCGGTGGCCATCCGCCCGGTCGACACCGTCGGTGCCGGCGATGCGTTCGTGGCGGGCTTTCTCGCGGCGCAGCTGGCGGGGGAGTCGCTGAAGGACCGCCTGGGGCTGGCCGTACGCACCGGGGCCTTCGCGTGTCTCGCCGAGGGGGACTGGGAAGGCGCACCGCGCCGTCATGAGCTCGGTCTCCTGGGCGCAGCGGATCCCGTCGTGCGCTGACCGCCCGTCGAGGACTGCCCGGCGCGGTCGGGTCAGCGGAGTTGCGTGACCAGCGCGACGCCCCACGCGGGCAGGTCGATGACCGCATCCAACCCGTCGGGTCCGGCCACGAGTTCCCACCTCCGCAGATCATTCGCCGATTCGCGGATCGCCGCGATCTGGTCGCGAGTGGGGTTCAGGGGCGAGCCCAGGTCATCCCAGCGCGCGATCGCGTTCCCCGAGCGGGGCGAGAGCAGCTCCACGCGGAACCGCGTACCGGGGCGCACACCCGTGACGCGCAGCGTCGTCGTCCGCGCCGATCCCGTCGCCAGCGTCCGTTCGGCGTTCTCGCGCGTGTCGAACGACGCCGGAACGGTCTGGGTCACCTCGTCGGGATAGTTGTAGACCACCGCCGAGATCGCTCCGTCGGTGCTGTCGCGCGTGATGGCCCCGACCGATGAACGCGTCAGCAGGTCGTCGCCCAGAGCCGCCAAGAAGCGGTAGCCGTGATAAGTCGGTTTCGGGATGCCGTGGTACGAGAGCATCCCGAACCCGCCGTGGAACGGGAGCTGGCCACCACCCTCCTCCTCGAAGATGTCGGTGAAGGTCCAGTACGACAGCGAGTCCACCAGGCCGATCGAGTCGAGGTTCGCCTTGACGACGTAGGTGGCGGCCTGGGGGTAGTCGTGCGTCCGGTCCCGGGAACTCGACGAGGACGACCACTCGGTGAGGTGGATCTCCGCATCCGGGAAGGCGCTGGCGTCGACGAGGGATCGCAGCAGCCGCAGGTCTGCCGGGGTCGCGTCGACCCCGCGCGTCAAGCGCGCACCCTGGCCGTGTTCGTCCAGCGCCCAGTCGGTGGGGTAGGGGTGGGTCGACACGAAGTCCAGGGGGAGTCCTTCTGAGGCGGCGATCCCGAGGAACTCCTCCAGCCACACCGGCTTCCAGTCGAGGGCGTCCAGGTCGGGTGCCTCGCGGGTGTCGATCTGGGCGGAGGTGTCCTCGGTCTCGCCGTCGAAGCGGGTATCGGGGACGAAGTTGCTCGTTGCGGGTCCGCCCACGGGCAGTGCGCCGTCGACGGATTTCACGGCCCGTGCCGTCCGGCGGTACAGCTCGATGTACTCGCTCTTGGTGCCGTGGAAGAAGGGGCGCAGGTTCGGCTCGTTCCACACCTCGAAGTACCACTGCCGGATCTCGTCGATCCCGTACCGGTCCCGCCAGTGCTCGACGGTGAGACGGATGAGTCGTTCCCAGGCGTCGAAGTCGGTGGGCGGACTGCAGTTCGCCCCCCACCAGAACGCCGTCCTGGTGGCCGTCGCCAGCTGGGACGGCATGAACCCGAACTCCACGAAGGGGCGCACGCCGGCGTCGAGCATCGCGTCGAACAGGGTGTCGATGTACTGGAAGGACGGGTCGAGGCGGCCCTGCGCGTCTTCGCGGTAGACGAACATGTCGTCGTGGAACAGGCCGTGGAAGCGGACGTAGCGGAAGCCCTGCACCTCGGCGACCTCGCGGAGTTGACGCTGCCAATCGGCCCGGAGGCCCTCGTTCGCACGCCCCGCCCCGACAACGAGGCTCCAATGGTGCGAGAAGCGCTCGCCGGGCGCATGGGCGTCGACGGTCAGATCAGCCATGATCAGAAGTCCTATCTTCAGTGCGGCCTCACCGGGGTGCTCACGTCGTCCTGCGGCTTCGCGGTGATATACATCCCATGTCTATCATGGCCTCTATGGACTCCCACACGGAGGTGCGAGGACGCACCCGTCCCAACATCGTTCTCATCCTCGCCGACGACATGGGCTGGGGGGACCTCGGGTGCTACGGCGCCACCGCCATCCCCACACCGCGCATGGACGCCGTCGCCCGCGACGGTGTGCGCTTCGACGACGCGCATTCCTCCTCCGCGGTGTGCACGCCGAGTCGATACTCGATCGTCACGGGCCGATACGCGTGGCGGAGCCCGCTCAAGCAGCACGTGCTCCACAGCCACGCCCCCGCGATCATCGAGCCCGACCGACACACGATCGCATCGCAGCTGAAGGCCGAGGGCTATGCGACGGGTCTCTTCGGAAAATGGCACATCGGACTCGATTGGAAGCGCAAGGACGGTACGCGACTGACCGCGTTCGGCCCGGAGGCGGAAGCCGACCTTCTCGACAGGCCGACACAGTACCCCGCAGATGAGATCGACTACTCCGAGCCGTTCACCGGCGGCCCGTGCGAACTCGGCTTCGATCGATTCTTCGGAATCGCCGGTTCGCTCAACATGCCGCCCTCGGCGTTCGTGTCGCAGGATCGGATCGTCGGCGAGCCGACGCTCGAGCGCCCGGTTTATCAACGAGGGATCAACCCCGGGCTGATGACGGAGGGCTGGCGCGACGATCAAGCCGACATCCGCTTCACAGAGGAGGCCGTCGGGTGGATGCGCGAGCGCGCCGAGGGGGAGGAGCCGTTCTTCCTCTTCCTGTCCACGGCGGCTCCGCACCGCCCGTGCGTGCCGCCCGAGCAGTTCCACGGGATGTCGGAAGCGGGCCTGCGCGGCGATGCCGTCTGTCTCGTGGACTGGATGGTCGGACAGATCGACGACGCGTTGAATGAGCTGGGCCTTGCCGACGACACCGTCGTGGTGATCACGAGCGACAACGGTGCACCCATGGTGTACCCCGAAGACGGCGACACCGACGTGCACCGCCCGAACGGTCCGTTCCGCGGGCAGAAGGGGGACATCTGGGACGGTGGTCATCGCGAGCCCCTCCTGGTGCGCTGGCCGGCAGCCATCCCCGGTGGCCAGGTGCGCGACGACCTCGTCTGCCTGTCGGATCTCTACCCCACACTGCTGGCGGCCGCGGGTGTGCAGGTCGCACCGGGGGCGGCCGAGGATGCCGTCGACATCCTCTCCCGTCTCGCCGAGCCCGGGCCCACCCCGCGCGGCCTGCCGGTCGTGCACCACTCGATGCGCGGGGCGTTCGCGGTGCGCATCGATGGTTTCAAGGTGGTCTTCGCCACGGGATCCGGGGGCGGCTTCTCCGCGATCGGCGCCGACGACGACGGCACGTTCTACAGTTCGGAGGCGCCCGTCGGGCGGATCTACGATCTCGAGAACGACCCGGCCGAGACCACGGATCTGTGGCATGCGCGCCCGGATCTCGCCGCGCAGGCGCACGCCGTGCTCGCAGACATCGTCCGGGGCGCCGACTCCGGGTTCCCCGTGGACGTCGCGCCCCGGGCGGTGTCGTGAGTCGTCCGGCGGTGGGCGGGCTCGCCGAAGACGGGTGGGGTGTCGTCGTCGACGCCTTCCGCGCGACCGTGCCGGACGTTCACCAGTCCGGTGCGGCCCTGTCGGTGTGGAGCGACGGTCGAGAAGTCGTCGACATCCGGCTCGGGACGGCGGATGCCCGAAGCGGTCGGCTTTGGCGCGAGGACACTCCTGCCGTCGTCTTCTCGGTGAGCAAGGGGCTGGCGGCTCTGGTGGTCGGCGTGCTCGTCGAAGACGGGCTGGTGGCTCTCGACCAACCGGTGGCAGAGCTCTGGCCGGACTTCGCGGCGCACGGGAAGGACGCGGTCACCGTCGGGGATGCGCTCGCCCACCGCGCCGGGGTCTCCGCACCGCGTGACGATGTCGACCGGCGCACTCTCCTGGATCTGACGGAGTGGGCCCGGCGGATCGCGGCGCAGGAGCCGCTGTGGTCACCCGGCGAGGCGCACGCGTACCACACCCTGTCGATGGGGCCGATCGTGGACGCGATCGTGCGTCGCGCGTCGGGTCGGTCCTTCGCGCAGGTGTTCGCCGAACGCGTCGCGGCGCCGCTCGCCGCCGACGTCACGTTCGTGCCGGATGCGCGCCTGCTCGACGAGGTCGCTCACATCACCACCAGCGACGCATGGGACCGCACCGCGAGCGGACGCGAGGAGGATCCGTGGATCACGCGCGCGGCCACGTTGGGAGGCATCATGCCCCGCGCGCTGGTTGCGGGCGAAACCGGTTTCAACGATCCGGACATCCTCGCCGTGGGACTGCCGTCGGCCGGCGGTATCGGCACGGCATCGGGCCTCGCGCGCATCTGGTCGTCGGTGATCGCACCGACGCGCGGGGTGCGTCTGTTCGATCCCGTGACGACGGCGCAACTCGTGCGACCGCGCTCCGAGGGCCCGTTCGCCTTCTCGGCCGAGCCGCCGTACCCGAGATGGGGCGCCGGGGTCAATCTCGTGAGCGACAGCTTTCCGGGGCTCTCGCCCGCGTCGTTCGGCCACGGCGGGGCGGGCGGTCAGATGACCCTTGCCGATCCGGACACCGGAATCGCCTACGTTTACATCCGCAACCGCATGGACCCGGCCCCACCCGCGGACGTGATCGTCCCCGCGCTGCGTCGTGTAACGGGAAGCCATGAGGAGTGCCGATGAGCGCCAAGCCGGATGTCGTTCTGATCTTCATGGACGACATGACCCACTGGTCGTTGCGGTCCGACGCGGTGCGCACGCCGAACCTCGATCGACTCCGCGAGCGCGGGGTGACTTTCACCCACGCGTTCAACCAGGGGTCGACCGAGCCGGCGGTGTGCGTGCCGGCGCGGCGCATGCTGCTCACCGGGCTCACGCTCTACGAGTCCGAGCCGCGCTTCGCCGAGGTCACCCGGCTGGGGCAGGCCCTCGGCGGTGCCGGCTACGAGACGTTCTTCACGGGCAAGTGGCACAACCCGCCCGAGGCGCTCGATGAGGACTACGGAGAGGTCGGACCGTGGGGTGCCGGCATGTTCGGTTCGGTCAACGCGGAAGACGACGCCTACCGGCGACCTCGGGAGGGGGACACGTGGGACCCCGCGGACACGTCTCGCGGCGGGCATTGGCTCACTCTGGCGGATGGATCGGTGCAGCACTCCTCGGAGAGATGGACCGATGCGGCGGTGGACTTCCTCCGGCGCGCGTCGGTCGATCGGCCGTACTTCCTCCACCTCGCCTATCACGCGCCACACGACCCGAAGCAGGCCCCGCAGGAGTTCCTCGACCTCTATCCCGCCGCGGAGATCAGTGTCCCGCCGAATGCTCTGCCCGAGCACCCGTTCGACAACGGTGCGCTCGAGATCCGCGATGAGATGCTCGCGCCCCATCCGCGAACGCCAGACGCGGTGCGCCTGCACCGTCGGGAGTACTTCGCCATGCTCACGCATGTGGATCGGGAGATCGGACGGGTCCTGGATGCCGTCGACCAACG
The DNA here is from genome assembly GCF_034531355.1 of Microbacterium xanthum. Taxonomy (NCBI): domain Bacteria; kingdom Bacillati; phylum Actinomycetota; class Actinomycetes; order Micrococcales; family Microbacteriaceae; genus Microbacterium; species Microbacterium xanthum. The sequence continues at coordinate 508,917 of NZ_JAWHUE010000001.1, read as the reverse complement.
CGAAGCGAGGCTCGGGCGTCCGACGGTCATCGTCTTCTCCGGTGACCACGGCCTCGCGTTGGGCGAGCACGGGCTGATGGGCAAGCAGAGCCTCTACGACCACAGCACGCGCGTTCCGCTCGTCATCGTCGGCCCCGGCGTGCCCGCGGGGGAGCGCCGGGAGCGTCCGGTCTACGCGGGCGGGATCTATGCGACGATCTGCGACGTCATCGGGTTGCGGCCCCCGGCCCATCTGCGGTTCGACTCGCTGGCACCCGCCGTGGGCGGGGAGGAGCAGGACGGCGAGATCTTCACGGCGTACGGTCCCGATCAGCGGTCGATTCGGGTCGGCCGGGTGAAACTCATCACCTACGCGGACACCTCGAATGACCAGTTGTTCGATGTCGTCGCCGATCCGTGGGAGACGCGCAACCTCATCGACGACCCCGCCCGGGCAGAGGCGGTGGACGATCTGCGGACGCGACTGGACAGGGCACGTCGCCGGTTCGGTGACCCCTGGCTCGATCGAGTCGATCCCGGACGCGCCGCAAAGGCGACCGACTGATCCCATCAATAGGCAGCCGAGCGTGATGATCGTGCGGTGAATTACCCCGTTGACCCCCTACTCATCCCATGTATAGAGTGGTACGCGTATCACCGCTCGAGGAGGAGCCATGGTCAACATCCGAGACGTCGCGGCCCGTGCGGCGGTCGCGCCGATGACGGTCTCGCGGGTCCTCAACAATCCTGACGCCGTCTCGGTCGACACCCGTAAGCGCGTCGAAGAGGCGATCGCCGATCTGCACTACGTGCCCAACATGGTCGGACAAGGCCTTCGCAAACGCCGCACGATGGTGCTCGGGCTCGTGGTCAGCGACATCACGAACCCGTTCGCGGTCCAGCAGATCCAGGGGGTGACGAAGGCGGCACGTGCTGCCGGATACACCGTCATCTTCGCGCACACCGAACACAGCGCCGACGAAGAGCTGCACCAGCTTCGTTCGCTCATTGAGCGGCGCGTCGACGGAGTGCTGCTGTCGCCCGTCTACAACACCCCCGATTCGGTGGAGTTCGTGCAACGCCAGCGCCGGCCGATCGCCGTCCTCGGCTACGACATGGCTGGCCTGGACGTGGATGTCGTGCGGTGCGACACCGACGCGGCCGCGCGCAGCCTGACCGAGTTCCTCATCGACCTCGGTCACCGATCGATCGCGATGCTCAGCGGGAGCGAGAACATCGTCACGGCGGTGGAGCGCGCGCGAGGCTACACCCGCGCCATGACCGAGGCCGGGCTCGGGGTCCGGATCACCTACGGTCGGTTCACTCCCGAGTCGGGATACGAAATGGCCATGTCTGCGCTGCGCGCTCCGGAGCGGCCGACGGCGCTGGTCACGGCGAGCAACTTCATCGCCCTCGGCGCCGCGGAGGCCGCGTCGGCGCTGGGTCTGCGGGTGCCCGAGGACCTGTCGATCACGACCTTCGACAACGCGCGGACCGACCTCGTGCACGATCCGTTCTTCACCGGGATCGTCCAGCCCGTGGCCGAGATGGCCAGCGCAGGAACCGACATGGTCATCGAGAGGGCTTCGGGTCAGGTCGCCGGTCCGGGGCGTGACCGCATCTTCCCCACGACCTTCGAGGTGCATCGCTCGACCGCGCCTCCGTCGCGGGAACCGGCGTCGTCGAGGGCGCCATCGTCCGCAGCCACCCGGCGCGGGCATCACAACGAAGTGAAGGGATCACAGCAATGACCATCCGAAAGAACCTCTTCGCCGCCGGCAGCGTCGCAGCCGTCGCGGTCGTCCTCGCCGGATGCGGCTCATCCGGTGGGGTCGGCGAACAAGACGAGGTCGAACAGAACACCGGTGAAGCCGCGGATCTGACGTACTGGACCTGGTTCCCGCCGGAAGCCACGCTGAACGCCGCCATCGAGGCCTTCGAAGCCGAGCACCCGAACATCAGCGTCGAGCTGCGCGTCTTCGAGGCGGCCGACTACCAGCAGCAGCTGCCACTCGCGCTCAGCGGAGGCGAAGACATCGACGTCGTCGGCGTTCAGGTCTCGGCGATGACCAACTCGGTCAACGACTTCCTGCTGCCCGTGGACGAGTGGGCCGGTGGCTGGGTGGATGAGCTGAACCCCACCATGGTGGAGCAGACCGCGGACATCTCTGACGACGGAGTGCTGTACTCGGTGCCGATGGGCTCCATCGGCAGCCCGATCATGTACTACAACGCGGAGATCCTGGACGCCGCGGGCGTCGCCGTGCCCACCACCGCCGCGGAGTGGAAGGATGCGGTCGACGCGATCTCCGCGGCCGACCCCGACGTCACCCCCGTCGTCTTCAGCGGCGAGCCCTGGTGGCAGGAGGAGATGTTCTTCGGCATCGCCGAGCAGACGGCGCCGGGGCTGTCCGATGAGATCATCGGCGGGGACGGTTCGTGGGATCAGCCGGCGGTGATCGACGGGTTGAACGCCTACAAGTCCCTCTTCGACGACGGCATCGTCGACACGGACGTCCTCAGCCTGTTGGGCACGCGTCCGAGCGAGATCTTCGCAGCCGGCGAGGCGGCGTTCTACATCGACGGTTCGTGGCAGAACTCGCTGCTGTCGGAGTCGTACCGGTCGGAGAACGGCATCGACGTCGCCGGCGTGGGTGCGGCGCCGCTGCCGCTGGTCGACGGCGGGGCTCCCTCGGTGCGGGCGCTCGCCGAGGGCGGGCTGGGGATCCCGGCGACCTCGTCGAACGTCGATGCCGCAGCCACCTTCATCGAGTTCATGGTCAGCTACGACGGCGCCGACATCTGGGCCGACGACCTCGTGCTGGTCCCCAGTCTCGACGGCTATGAGCTTCCGGACTCGGTCCTGACGACCGAGGCGGCCCAGGACGGCTTCGCCGCCGCCGCCGAGGTGATCGGTGCGCCGACATCCAAGCGCGACAGCCAGCAGGACTTCCTCAACCAGGTCGAAGGCAACGCGATCCTCGACGTGCTGCGCGGCACCGTGTCCGCCGAGGAAGCCGCGGCACGGATGCAGGAGGAGTGGACCTCCGGTCGATACCCGCACGGTACGGACCAGTGACCGGCAGCACCGATCTCGACACGAGGGCGCTCGTCGCGCCCGCGACGGGGGCTCGACGCGGATCGCGTCGGGCCCCCCGGCCGGGGCGCTCGCTCTCGCCGATGAGGGGGCCCTGGTATGCCGTGGCCTTCCTGGCGCCCTTGCTGGTCTTCTACGCGGTGTACTTCGTGTACAGCTTCGGCGTGCTCGGCGTCGTCAGCACGCAGACGGTCGGCCTGACGTTCCGCAACGCGGTCGACGTCGGCACGCAGAACTTCGAACTCGTCCTCTCGGACCCGTCCTTCCAACGGTCCCTGTTCAACACCGTCGCCTTCGGCATCTTCAGCGTCGCGGTCGCGCTGACACTCGGCTTCGTCCTCGCGATGATGATGGCCTCCGGCATCCGGATGCGTCGGTGGTACTACACCGTCTTCCTGCTGCCGTCGTTGATCCCCATGTCGCTGTTCGCCACGGTCTTCGGGCGGATGCTCGAGACCCGGGACGGGGCGATCAACGAGTTCTTGCGCGGGATCGGGCTCGGGTTCCTCGCGCAGGACTGGCTCGGCGACCCCACCGCGGCGTACGTGGGTGTCGCCGTCCTGCTGACGTACACGATCGGTCTGCCGATCATGTACTACACGACCGATGTCGCCCAGGTGAACACCTCGATCGTCGAATCGGCGACGCTCGACGGCGCCAACGTGTGGCAGATCTACCGGATCATGCTGTATCCGCTGCTGCGGTCGACGCATATCACCGTGATCCTGTCGGTGATCCTCGGCAGTTTCCGAGCCTTCGACATCATCTACTTCTCGACGGCCGGTCAGCCCGGCGGCCGTACCGACATCACCGGAACGTACATCTACAACGCCACGCTCGGGATCGACCGCGTCGGCTACGCCGCGGCGGCTTCGATCATCGTTCTGATCATCGCCCTGGCGATCTCGGTGATCCAGATCCTCGTCCGGCGGAAGGGGCTCGCAGCATGAGCGCTCACATCGACGAGGAGAAGCTCCCGCTCCACATGCGCCGTGTGGACCGCGTGCTCATCTACGGGTTCCTGACCGTTTTCGGCCTCGCGTTCGCCTGGCCCCTGATCAACGCGGTGCAGATGTCGGTCGCGGTCGGTGGCATCGCCAACTACTGGACGGTCCTCACGCGCGAGCTCAATGGGATCTCCATCCCGCTGACCTTCGTGAACAGCGCGATCATCGCGGTGATGCATGCAGCCCTCGTGTGCAGTATCGGAGCGCTCGCCGCGTATGCCTTCTCCTTCATCGAGTTCCGCGGCAGGGAATGGCTCTACTACGGGGTCCTGCTGTTCCTCGCCGTTCCGGCCACGGCCATCCTCGTTCCGGTGTACTTCATCAGCGGCACCCTCAGCCTCTTCAACACCCACATCGGAGTCGCGTTGCCCGAGGCGGTGCTGACCCTTCCGTTCGCCGTGCTGCTGCTGCGCAACCGGATGGATGACATTCCGCGGCAGCTCGTGGAGGCCGCCGTCATCGATCGCGCGACACATCGGGGCATCTTCTGGCATGTCGCGCTTCCGCTGTGTCGCGGACCGCTGGCGAACCTCGCTGCGCTGAGTGTCATGTGGTCTCTGCAGGACTTCATCTTCCCGTCGGTGCTGCTGCGCTCTGCGGAACTGACCACCGCCGCCCAGGCGGTCCAGGGCATTCGGGGGGCCTTCGCGCCGACACCGCTGGAGACCTCGCAGTACTTCGCCGCGCTCGTGCTGCTGGGGGTGCCGGCGGTGATCATCATCGTGTTCGCCTTCCGGTACGTCACCCGCGGTCTCGCCGCCGGCGGGGTCAAGGAGTAGGCACGGTCGTACGGATGACGATGCCCCCGGGCGAGGCCGGGGGCATCGTCATCCGTACATCAGTTCAGCGTGAAGGATGTCGTCGACGAGTTGCCGGCGACGTCGAACACCTCGAGGTGGTTCTCGCCCTGCACCGCGCCGAAGACACCGGGCGCGATGAAGTTCACGTCGGACCAGGTGTTGTCCGTGAGGTCCTTCTCGACACCGTTCAGCAGGACCTTGTCGATCTTGCCGGCGTCGAACAGCTTGAAGCTGACGGTGTCGTAGCCCCCGCTCGCGCCGACGGTGAAGTTCCCTCCGGTCTTGACGGTCGCCACAGGGGCGGTGCTGTCGAGGACGACGGAGACCGTACTGGTCCGGGAGATGTTCCCGGCGAGGTCCTGGGCGTTGTACTTCACGGTGTACGCACCGTCGGGAAGCGTCACCGACGCCGTGTGGGAACCGGTCTTCCCTCCGTCCGCGACCGCGGACTGGGTGCTCTCGACCAGGGTGCCGTCCTGGTAGATGTTCGCGACGATCCGGCGCAGGCCGACCTCGTCGGCGGCATCGATCTGGATGGAGAGCTCCGTGAACGGACCTTCCGAGCCGGGGGAGACCAGCGACACGGTCGGGCGTGTCTCGTCCGGCGTGCTGACCGGCTCGTCGGTGCGGTACTCGATGTAGTCCAGCTGGAACCAGCGCTCGCTCGTTCGCGTCGCGGTGATCGTGTGCTCCCCGAACGGCAGGTCATCCACCGAGAACGTCGGTACACGCGCTTCATACGTCGACGAACCCGACGCGTGGAACTCGCCGTAGTCCTCACCGTCGATCTCGACCCGGAAGCTCGAATACCCCTCGCGCTGCGGCATGTACAGGGTGACCCCGGAGCCGGTGAAGGTCAGCGAGAAAGAGTCGTTCGCGCCCTGTGTGGCGTGCAGGTCTCCCAAGTAGTCGCCGCTGCCGCGGTTGGCGGAGTGGAACCACCCGCCTTCGTACTCGATGCGCGGATCCGAGTCGTTCAGGCGCACGCAGTCGTCCGTGCAGCTGGAGCCGTCGCCGGTCGCCATGAGCTCTTTCAGCCCGTGCAGCACGTCGAGTGTGGCGGGGTCGACCGTGCCGTCTTCCCACATGATGATGTCCAGCGAGGTGGGGACGTTCCGCGACGAGTTCGCCAGGACCAGATCGTAGGCGCCCTGGGCGGTGAAGTTGACACCGGTCGTCTGATCCGGCGCGTTGACACCCCAGGGGCCGTTCATCTTGTACATGCAGTGACCCTGCAGGCCCTCCTCGGCTCCGGGACCGTACAGTCCGTCGCCGCCCGTCGCGGCGTCATCCGATCGACACGTCTCGCCGAAGGAGGTGTCCTGGAAGTCGGTGATGACCGTCGCGTTCGCGTTGTTGTAGGACAGCAGTCGGGAGGGGTTTCCCGCTCGAGCCGCTTCGGCGAGCTCCTCGAGGTCGCCCGGGTAGTACATCCGGCCATCATCGAAGAACCAGCCCTTGAGGAGATCGCCGTAGCGTTCACCCATCTCGGTGACCACGGCCTTCCAGTTCTCGAAGAACGTCGACCGATCGCCGAGCCCCGTCGCGGAGAACTCGCCCGGCCACGACTGCGCCTGCCACCAATCCGTGCTGTTGTACCCCAGGTGCGAGTCCTGACCGGTGTGGTAGTAGAGGTGGAAGTCGATCCCCTCGGCGTCGAGCGCGGCGGCCACGTCGCCGATGAGGTCCCGTTCCGACGTGCGATCGCCGTGACCGAGGGCGTCGTCGACGGCCTCGATCGGAGCGTTGATCTCATAGGTCCACCAGGACGCCGACCAGATGACGTACTCGGCGCCCGTGCCGGTGATCATGTCCACGAAGGCGGGGACGTCGAAGTCGGCGGCCTGGTCGTCGAGCGACTTCGGTTCGCCCGACTGCGGGTACCCCCACGCGCCGTACTGGAACATGATGCCGTACGGCATCTCGGAGAACCGTGCCGCCTCGCTCCGGCTCGCGTTGCGGAACGCTTCCACCCGTGCGTCGTACCCCGACTGGAGATCACTGCGCAGCACCTCCATGCTCTTGACCTCCGAGACGCCGCCTTCGGTGTCCCGGGTGAGGGTGATCTCGTGCTCACCCGGGGAGAGATCCAGCGATCCCGCGTCCACGTGGGCCCAGCCGGCCTCGTCGACCGTGAACGTCTGCGAAGCCTCATCGTCCACGGTCAGGCGATACGTCTGGTCATCGGCGCCGGAGTTCATCTGGAAGCGGATGTTGTGGTCCCCGGGGGTCGCAACGTCCACGGTCCACGTGAAGTGATCCTGCGCACTGTCGAATCCGGTGACGTAGCCGTACTTGGGCCGAGGCGCGCTCACCACCGGCAGGCCTTCGGACCTGTCGGCTTGTCCCGCGGTCAACATCACGAGGTTGTCGGGAGCGTCCGTCTGGGAGATTGGAACGGCGTCCTCGACGGCGCCCGCGGCGGGGGAGACGAGAAGCGAGCCGATGAGGCCCGCGGCGGCGACGGCGGCTGCCGCCGTCGCCGTTGTCCTGCGCTGTGCGTGTTTCACGCGTCATCCTTTCGGTGTGGGCCGGGACGAGGCGTCAGACCTGACCAGGCCCGCGGGGGAGGCGTAAACGAGCCGTCGTGGCCCGACCGGCCAGCAGTGGCCGTCGCGGTGGTCGCGCCAGGATGCTATCCGGGCGTCCCATGTCTCGGATACGTTTTGGCCGATGGTTGATACGAATTGGGCCTAGAGTGAGCGAAACATCCTTCGTTTTGACATAAGAGACATCCCATGTCTAGTCTGATCTTGTCTTCGCCCAGAGGAGACGACGAGGGAGCACCACATGCGTGATGACGCGCCGCACACATCGAACGTGCCGTACCTGCCGCGCCGGTCGGTGCACCTCGATTTCCACACCTCTCCGCTGATCACGCCGATCGCGCAGCAGTTCGACCCGCAGGAGTTCGCGGATCGTTTCGCCCGTCTCGGCGTCGACTCGGTGACGCTGTTCGCCAAGTGCCACCACGGCCAGCTGTACTACGACACCGATCGGGCCGAGCGCCACCCCGGCCTGGGTGGGGTCGACCTGCTCCGCTCGCAGATCGACGCGCTAAGGCCTCTCGGCATCCGGACCCCCATCTACATCAGCGTGCTCTTCGACGAGCACGCCGCGACCACCCACCCCGAGTGGGTCTGCGTCGACGAGGAGGGCGGCCCGGTGCGTGTCGACTCCCACGGCGTGCCCGGGTGGCATGTGCTCGACATGACCAGCGGCTACCGGTCATACCTGGCCGAGCAGGTCACGGACGTGCTCGGTCACTTCCCGGATGCGGACGGCTTCTTCTACGACATCTGTTTCGATCAGCTGTCCTCCAGCGCCACCGCGCGGGCGGCGGCGATCGAGGCGGGATTCGACCCCGATTCCCCGGCCGGACGGCTCGATGCCGCCGCTGCCGTGTCGCACGACTACATGGGCCGACTGCGCGACATGGTCGCGGGCGACGGCCACGACGGTGTGCCCCGCAGTGTCTTCTTCAACTCGCGGCCACGGCTCCGCCTCGCCGACGAGCTCGGCTTCAGCACCCACGATGAGATCGAGGCCCTGCCCACCGGCGGATGGGGGTACGCGTACGCACCTTCGGTCGCCCGCAGCGTGATCCCCATCCAACCGCGTGCGATCGGGATGACCGGACGCTTCTTCGGCAGCTGGGGCGACAGTGCGAGCATCCACCCGGCTGCGGCGCTCCAGTACGAGTCCCTTCAGATGGTCTCGCTCGGGCTCGGCATCTGCATCGGGGACTCCCTGCCGCCGGCCGGCCGGTCGCACGAGGCGGTCACCGCGCGCCTGGCCGACACCTTCGCACGCGTGCAGGCGGTGCAGGAGTGCGCGACCGGTGCCCAGCGGGTGGCTGAGGTCGCCGTCATGCGCGCGCCCATCACCGGCGGCGAAGGCGTCATCCACGCCGACGCGCCGGGCGCCGGTGAGCTCGCGGCCCTCCGCCTGCTCACCTCTCGCGGAATCGACTTCGACTTCATCGGCCCCGGCGACGATCTCGCCGGCTATCGGGCGGTGATCGTGCTGTCAGGGGTCGGGATCGACGACGGGGTCGTCCGGTCCCTGACGCTACACGTCGAATCCGGCGGAGCGCTGGTGCTGTCGGGCCTGCCGGATGATGTCGCATCACTGCAGCCGCTGACGGGGCTCTCGTCCGCGGACGTTGACGGGTTCGCGCGCGAATTCGTCCGTCCGAACGCGGCTGCCACCGGGCTCCCCGACTTCGACTTCGTCCTGCCCGGGGCCGTGCGCCGTGTCCGTGCGGAGGGCGACGTGCACACGCTCGCGACCGTCACCGAGCCGTACTTCGACCGCACCCCGGATCGCTTCAGTGGACACGAATACACCCCGGCGGGAGCCGCGACCGCCTACCCGGCGATCGTCGCGCGGGAACGTGTCGCCACCGCCGCATTCGGCCTGTTCGAGGCGTACGGCGCCACCGGCGTGCCCGAGATCGGAGACCTCGCTGCGGCGACCCTCGAGGCGGTGTTCCCCCGTCCGGCGCTCCGGATCGACGGGGCGGCTCACCTGGAGGGGACTCTCGGCCGTCGGTCCGGCTCGTCGATCGTCCATCTGCTCAGCTACCTTCCGTCGCGCCGATCGTCGGCCGACATCGAAACGGTCGTGGATCCGGTTCCGGCCCTCGACGTCGCGGTCCGCGTACGGCTGGACGATCGCTCGCCCCGGGCGGTTCGCACCCTCGAGGGGGTCGAGCTGCCGTTCTCCGTCGAGGACGGATACGTTCACTTCACCGTGTCTTTCGACGACGGGCACTGCCTCGTCGTCGTCGAAGAGGAGTGAACATGTCTCAGACCGACAACGCCATCGCCGCCATCAAGGGGATGATCCAGGCAGGCGAGCTGCATCCCGGCGACCGCCTGCCGCCGGAGCGCGAGCTCGGCGAGCGCCTCGGCGTCTCCCGCAACTCGCTCCGTGAGGCCGTCAAGTCCCTCGAGACCATCAATGTGCTCTCGGTACGACGAGGCGACGGGACGTATGTCACCAGCCTCGAGCCCGCGCTGCTGCTCGAGGGCATCAGCTTCCTGGTGGACATCCACGACGACGCCACCCTCATCGAGATGTTCGGTGTGCGGCGGGTCCTGGAGACCGCGGCGGCCCGGGCCGCCGCGACGCGCGCCACCCCGGCGCTCATCGCCCGACTGGAGGAGATCCTCGAGAGCTCCCGTGGCGCCGACACGGTCGACGACCTGGTGGAACACGACACGGTGTTCCACCGCGAGATCGCGTCGGCGGCACGCAACCGCTACCTGTCGGGCATGCTCGACACGCTCTCCAGCAGCACGGTGCGGGCCCGGGTCTGGCGGGGCCTGTCCCAGGGTGGCGCGGTGGAGCGCACCCTGGCCGAGCACCGCGCGATCCTCGACGCGATCCGCAACGGAGACGCCGATCTGGCGGCTGCACTCATGACCACCCACATTGCCGGCGTCGAGACCTGGTTGCAGGGGGCCGCCGGCGGATGGAATCCCGATCTGCCTCAGGAGACACCCGACGATGACGCATCCTGACCCGCCGCGCACGCGCAGCGCGCGCACCGGCCTCGCGCTGTCGCACCTGGGCTTCGGTGCGGCCCAGTTGGGGAATCTCTACCAGCAGACCACCGATGCCGAGTCCCAAGACGCCGTGGAGGCGGCCTGGCGAGGCGGCATCCGCTACTTCGACACGGCCCCGCACTACGGGCTCGGGCTGTCGGAGCGTCGCTTGGGTTCGGTACTGGCCGGCAAACCCCGCGACGACTTCGTGCTCTCCACCAAGGCAGGGCGGCTGCTCGTTCCGAACCCCGGAGGCGAGGGTCGAACCGACACCGACTTCGAGGTACCGGCGACTCTGCGGCGGGAGTGGGACTTCTCGGCCGCGGGCGTGCGCCGCTCCATCGAGGAGAGCCTTGAGCGACTCGGTCTCGACCGCCTCGACATCGTGTACCTGCACGACCCCGACGGCCATGGCGATGAGGCGGTGTCGGAGGCCTTCCCGGAGCTCGTGCGGCTTCGCAAGGCGGGGGTGATCCGCGCGATCGGAGCCGGGATGAATCAGGCGCCGATGCTGACGCGTTTCATCCGCGAGGTCGATGTCGACGTGGTGATGGTCGCGGGGCGGTTCTCGCTCCTGGACCCCGAGGCGTTGCGCGAACTGTTGCCGACGGCCGCGAACGACGGCGTCGATGTCGTCGTCGCGGGGGTCTACAACTCCGGCCTGCTCAGTGCCGAGACGGTGCCCGATGACGCCAAGTTCGACTACCAGCAGGCTCCGGCTGAACTGATCGCGCGCGCCCGGGCGATCGCCACGGTCTGCGAGGTGCACGGCGTGACGCTGCCGGAGGCCGCTGTGGCGTACCCGCTGCTCCACCCGGCCGTCGCGTCGGTGGTCATCGGTATGCGCACCGTCTCGCACGTCGACAGCAGCCTCGCGCGATTCGGCGCATCCGTCCCCGAAGAGCTCTGGCGCGATCTTCAGGCGCAGGGGCTCATCGATCCCGACTTCCCTTCCTCGACAGGAGAGACCCGATGACGACCATCACCGCCGTCACCGTCAGCGACGTCAGGTTCCCGACCTCGGCATCGGCTGACGGATCCGACGCCATGAACAAGGACGCCGACTATTCGGCGGCGTACGTCGAGCTGAGCACCGACGACCCGGCGCTGTCGGGGTACGGCTTCACCTTCACCATCGGTCGGGGCAACGACCTGTGCGTCGAGGCAGCCCGGCAGCGTGCTCTTCCGCTCATCGGTCGTGACGTCGACGACGTCGTCGGAGATCTCGGCGGTGTCTACCGCGAGCTCCAGAGCGACTCGCAGATGCGCTGGCTCGGCCCGGAGAAGGGCGTGGTCCATCTCGCGCTGGCCGCCGTCATGAACGCCGTGTGGGATATGGCCGCGCGCCGGGCGGGCGTGCCGCTGTGGCGTCTGCTGGCCGAGATGACCCCCGAGCAGCTCGTCGACGCCGCGGACATGCGATACCTCTCCGATGCGCTGACCCGCGAGGAGGCGATCGCCCTGCTGCGGGAGATGGCGCCGACGCGCGGACAGCGAATCGCACAGCTTGAGACCTCGGGATACCCCTGCTACACGACGAGCGCGGGGTGGCTCGGGTACTCCGACGACAAGCTGCGTCGGCTTTGCCAGGAGGCCGTCGATGCCGGCTACAAGCACATCAAACTGAAGGTCGGCGGCGATCTCGACGATGACATCCGCCGCTGTTCGATCGCGCGGGAGGTCATTGGGTGGGACGCCGCGCTGATGATCGACGCGAACCAGGTGTGGGATGTCCCGGAGGCGATCGAGTGGGTGCAGCGGTTGGCGGAGTTCAAGCCGCTGTGGATCGAAGAGCCCACCAGCCCGGACGACGTGCTCGGACATGCCGCGGTGCGCGCGGCTGTTGCCCCGATCGGGGTGGCCACCGGCGAGCACGGGATGAACCGGGTGCTGTTCAAGCAGATGTTCCAGGCTGAGGCGATCGATTTCTGCCAGCTCGACTCGGCGCGCCTGGCGAGCATCAACGAGATCCTCGCCGTGTATCTCATGGCCAAGAAGTTCGACGTGCCGGTGTGCCCCCACGCGGGCGGGGTCGGCCTGTGCGAACTGGTCCAGCACCTGTCGGTGTTCGACTACGTCGCCGTGTCCGGCACCCTGGAGAATCGCGTCACCGAGTTCGTCGATCACCTCCACGAGCACTTCGTCGACCCCTGCATCGTGGAGAACGGCGCGTACCGGCTGCCGTCGCAGCCCGGCTACAGCGCCCAGATGCATGCCGCATCCGTGGCGGAGTACCGGTTCCCCGATGGCGCTTTCTGGCGCGCAGAGGGTGCGGTCACAGCCCCCGAACCCGTTCTGGAAGGACAGCGATGAAGTTCATGAGGATCGGCGCCCCCGGTGCCGAGGAAGCCGTCGTCGAGATCGATGGACGCGTCTACGCCGTCGGGGCGGCCCTGAACGGGGCGTTCCTCGCCGAGGGGGGCGTCGAGCGGGTGGCCGCGGCGGCCTCGGCGGGCGAGCTGCCGGAGGTCTCGATCGACGATGCGCGGGTCGGAGCACCGCTCGAACGGCCCGGAAAGATCGTCTGCATCGGTTTGAACTACCGTGACCACGCTGATGAGACCGGTGCGGCCTACCCTGACGAACCCGTCGTGTTCATGAAGGACCCGTCCACGGTGGTCGGTCCGTACGACGAGGTGCTCGTGCCCCGCAGATCGACCAAGACCGACTGGGAGGTCGAGCTCGGGGTCGTCATCGGGCGCACGGCACGGTATCTCGACGCGCCGGCGGATGCCGCGGCGCACATCGCCGGGTACGTGCTCTCGCACGACGTCTCCGAGCGCGAGTTCCAGCTCGAGCGCGGCGGACAGTGGGACAAGGGAAAGAGCTGCGAGACGTTCAACCCCCTCGGTCCCTGGTTCGTGCCCGCAGCCGAGGTCGGCGACCCCGGATCGTTGCGGCTGCGTCTGTGGGTCAACGGGACGCTCATGCAGGACGGCACGACCGCGAACATGATCTTCGGGATCGACCACGTGGTCTGGTACCTCAGCCAGTTCATGGTGCTCAATCCCGGCGACGTGATCAACACGGGCACGCCCGCGGGCGTCGCGCTCGGCCATGCCGACCCGAAGCCGTACCTGAAGGAGGGCGACGTGGTCGAGTTGGAGATCGATGGTCTCGGGCGCGCGCGACAGGTGATGGTGCAGGCATGAGCGCCCTGCAGGGGCTCCACGCCATCGTCACCGGTGGTGCCTCCGGCATCGGCAATGCCACGGCGCTGGCGCTGCATGCCGCCGGAGCGCGCGTGACGGTGCTCGACATCTCCATCGACGGTCTCGACGAGCGGCTTGGCGGGATCGTCGCCGACGTCACCGACCGCGGATCCGTCGATACGGCGGTCGAGTCGGCGGCCGAGTCCGCCGGGGGGATCGACATCGTCGTCAACAACGCCGGCATCAGCGCCGTCGGCACCGTCGAGGAGAACGACGACGCCGAATGGGCGCGCGTCCTCGACATCAACGTGGTGGGCATGGCGCGGGTCAGCGCTGCGGCGATGCCGTGGTTGCGTCGTTCGTCGGCGGCCGCCGTCGTCAACGTCTGCTCGATCGCCGCGCTCAACGGGCTGCCGCAGCGTGCACTCTACGGCGCCTCCAAGGGGGCGGTGCTCTCACTCACCTACGCCATGGCGACCGACCATGTCCGCGACGGGATCCGCGTCAACGCGGTCAGCCCCGCCACCGTCTCCTCACCCTTCGTCGAGCGGATGCTGCAGAAGTTCCCCGATCCGGTGGCCGAGCGCAAGGCGCTGGACGCGCGCCAGGCGACCGGCCGCATGGTCACGCCCGAAGAAGTGGCGGACGCGATCGTCTTCCTCGCGAGCCCCGCATCGGCCTCCATCACCGGGACCGCCCTCGAGGTGGACGGCGGCGTGACGCATCTGCGCGTGAGGCCGGAGTGAGCGTGCGTCGCATCGCCTCGGTGATCGGTCTGCCGCCGGAGAACGTGGAGGTCTACGACCGCTACCACGCCGACGTGTGGCCCGGGGTGCTGGACGCACTTCGCCGACACCACGTCTCCAACTACTCGATCTATCGCCACGGAGATCTGTTGTTCTCCTACATGGAGTACACCGGCGACGACTACGACGCCGACATGGCCGGCATCGCCGCCGACCCGATCACGCAGGAGTGGTGGTCGGTGATGGAACCGTTGCAGCGCCCTCTCGACGACCGGGCCGAGGGGGAGTGGTGGAAGGCTCTCCCCGAGGTCTTCCACACGGACTGAGTCCGCCGGAGCGCGCGGGAACGAGACCCGAGGAATCGACTTAATTTCTCATTGAAAACGGAACGCGCTTTCCGTACGCTGAAAACGTCGGCGCGGGCGCCGGCGATATCCGCGTAGGTCACAAGGAGGTTCCCCGTGGAGAAGATGAGGTTCGCCGGCGCGATCGCCGGCCTCGCCGCGATCGGAATGGTCGCGGGCGCGTGTTCGTCGGGAGAGCCGACGGCATCGGAAGTGGCGCCGGAGGAGGTCACCGGCACGATCCGGGTGCTCGCCCCGACCTTCCCGGCCAGCAACGAAGGGCAAGCAGCCTTCGACGACGTCGTGGCGGCGTTCCAGGAGGAGTATCCGGGTGTCGAGGTCGAACCGGACTTCGCCACGTTCGGGAATCTGAACGAGAAGATCTCGACCGCCCTGGCCGGCGGCCAGTTCTACGACGTGGTGGTCACAGGCATGGGCTGGGTGCCGCCGCTGGCCTCTCAGGGGGCGTTCCTCAACCTCGATCAGTTCGGCGTCACCGCTGAGACCATCGCCGAAGAGGCGAACCCTGCCGCGGTCTCACCGGCGTTGTACGACGGTGAGGTCTACGCCTACCCCCTGCTGATCGGTGCAGGCGGACTCGCGCTCAGCCGCTCGGCCTTCGAGGAGGCGGGCCTGGACCCGGACTCGCCGCCGAGCTCCCTGGAGGAGATCGCCGATATGGCCGAGCAGCTGACGATCCGTGACGACGACGGAACGATCATCCGACCCGGCTTCGACTTCTGGGCGGCTGCCAACGGCTATCGTCATCGCTTCGTCTCCGTCCTCGGCGCGCTCGGTCGCGACCTCTACGAAGACGGCGAGCCGGGCTACATGGATGGCGAAGGCGTCGAGGCGCTGGAGTGGATGTCGGACATGATCAACGAGCGCGAGGTGATCGGGTACGGGCAGAAGTCGGCCTCCGGTGCACCGATGCTTCTCAGCGGCGACGCCGCCATGGGATTCCTGGGCGGGTACATCGACTGCGACGACGTCGGGCAGGAGATCTGCGACGACCTGGAGTTCTTCCTGCTGGAGGACCAGCGACCGGCGATGTTCGCCGGTGGGCAGCTCGCCTCGGTAGGTGCCCAGACCGACCTTCCGGAGGCGTCATGGGCCTTCATCGAGGCAATGTCGACGCCGGAGGCGCAGACCGTTCTGGCATCGATGAACTTCGGGGTCCCGGCGCTGGCGGGCATGGCCGACTCGGAAGCGGTGCTCAGCAACCCGTCGAGCGAGTTCTCCTACGCCAACCTCGAGTACTCGGTCTACGAGGGCGGCGCGACGAACTGGCTCGACCTGCGCGACACCTTCAACAACGAGCTCGACAAGGTGCTTCTGGGGCAGGCCACCGCCGAGGAGGTTCTGACCTACCTCGCCGAGCAGTCCGAGTAGCCGCCCGCGGACGACGAACGAGGGGCCACGCATTGCGTGGCCCCTCGTTCCGCGTCCCGGCCCCCCCACTCAGTCCGTGCGGATGGCGGCGGGTCGAGGCTGGGCGGGGTGGGGGGCATCCGCGAGCCGCTCCTGCTCGCGCCACATCCTGGCTTCGAGGTCGCGCCGCACGCCGGCGTAGGCGGGGTCGTGGGCGAGATTCCTCAGCTCGTGCGGGTCCGTCTCGAGGTCGAACAGCTCCCACTCCGGTGAGTAGGTGAACGGTCCCGTCCCGGGCAGGTCGAGCCCGTCGTTGTAATAGAAGATGAGCTTGTAGCGGTCGGTCCGGTAGCCGTAATGAGCCGGGGCCTTGTGGAACACATCGTCGTGCTCCCAGTAGCGGTAGTAGAAGCCGTCACGGTCCGACTCCTCGCCTGCTGTGAGCTGGCCCCAGAAACTGGTGCCCTGCATCCTCGGGTGGTCCTCGACACCGGCGGCCTCGAGGATCGTCTGAGCGATGTCGACGTTCGTCACGATCGAGTCGAGTCTGAGTCCGGCGGTGACCGCCCGCGGATAGGAGATCACGAACGGCATGCGGATGGACTCTTCGTACATGAACCGCTTGTCGAACCAGCCGTGGTCGCCGAGGAAGAAGCCCTGGTCCGAGGCATACATGAAGACGGTGTCGTCGAACTCTCCGCGCCGTCGCAGGTGCTCGGCGACGCGTCCGACGTTGTCGTCGACCGACGCGACGCAGCGCAGGTAGTCCTGCATGTAGCGCTGGTACTTCCACAGCGCCTCTTGCTCCTCGCTGAGCCCGCTCGGCGGATCCTGCTTCAGATCCTCCTTGCTGAGGTGCTCGGCCACGCGCATCGCCGCGCGTTTCGCGGAGGAACTGCGGCCGGACAGGTCGTCGTCGAAGGTCTCCGGAACGGGGATCGGGTCGGAGTAGAGGTCGGCGTGCGCCTCATCCGGCTCCCATGGCCGATGCGGAGCCTTGTGGTAGATCAGCACGCACCACGGAGCTTCCCCGTCCAGCTCATCGAGCCACTCCAGGGCGAGGTCCGTGATCACCTCCGTCGCGTAGCCCTCGACGGTGCGCAGCCCGTCGCGCGAGAGGAAACGGGGGTTGTGGTATTCCCCTTGATCGATGAGGACATCCCAGTAGTCGAAGTTCTCCGGGTCGTGACCCGTTCCCTCGCCCATGTGCCATTTCCCGATGATGGCGGTGCGGTAGCCGGCTTCGCGCAGCAGCGAGACGAACGTCGGCTGCGACGCGTCGATGGGGGTGACCAGCGTGGTCACCCCGTTGATGTGGCTGTACGTGCCGGTGAGGATGCTCGCTCGGCTCGGCGAGCAGAGCGCATTGGTGGCGAAGCAGTTCTCCAGCAACGCGCCGCCGTCGGCGAGCGCGTCGATGTGCGGCGTCCGGTTCACGACCGAACCGTAGGCGCCGATGGCGTGCGAAGCGTGATCATCGGTCAGGATCATCACGACGTTGGGGCGGCGGGTTGCGGGTTCCATGGGTCCTCCCGGTGGCGGTCTATGCGTAGAGCAGGCGGTCGAGCGCGGCGCACGCGGCACCGATCACACCCGCCGTCGGTCCCAGGCTCGACGGGCGGATGTCGATCGAGTCACGGATCAGCGGGAAGGTCGCGTTCCGCGCGCGCGCGATCAGCTCGTCCCGTGCTGCGTCGGGGAGGTCGGCGAGCCCCCCGCCGAGCATGAGCAGCTCGGGATTGAGGAGATTGGTCACCGTCGAGACACCGGTGGCGAGATGGCTCAGGACGACGGATGCTTCGCGTCGTGCGGACGCGTCCTCCGCGCGGCACAGGGTGACCAGGGGGTGCGCGTCCTCGCGGTGGGCGATGCCGAGGCCGTCGAGTCGACGGCGCAGCGCATCCGCGGAGGCGATGGTCTCCAGGCACCCGCGGCCGCCGCAGACGCACGGTGCACCCTCGGCCTCGACGCGGAGGTGTCCGAGTTCGATCGCGCCGTGCACCCCGACGCTCAGGGGTGCCCCGTCGACGACGACGCCGGCGCCGATACCCGCTCCGGCGTAGATGAAGCCGACGCTGCGGCGCGCGCGACCTTCGCCGAAGCGTGCTTCGGCCAGCGCCATGGACCGGACGTTGTGTTCGGCGACGACGGGGATGCCCAGCGCGGCCTCGAGGTCGTCGGCGATCGGCACATCGCGCCACGCGAGGTTGATGGGCATCAGCATCCTTCGCCCCGCGGCATCCACGGGACCCGGAACGGCCACACCGACGCCCACGACCGATGGGTCGGCGAGAGGACGCACCGTCTCGACGACGAGGGAGATGACATCGTCGGCCGTGGACGCCGCGTCATACGGGATGGTGCGCACGTGCTCGGTACCTCCGAGGACGTCCACGACGGCGATGGTGACGGTGCCCACGCCGATCTGGACGCCGATGACCCGATTGGAACTGCGCGTCAGGGCTACGCCGATCGCGGGGCGGCCGAGGGCGCCGCCGTTGACGACCTCCCGCTCTTCGACGGTGCCGTCGGCGAGCAACACGGCGATCTTCCGGGTGATCGTCGCCGCCGACAACCCCGTGTGCTGGGTCAGTTCGACGCGCGACAGCGTGCCGTGGTCGCGAAGGGTGCGAAGGATCGTGCCGGTCAGCGTGACACCATCGCGCTCTGATCGATTGCTCACAGAAAGAAAATAACGTCCAGTGTGCTTCGGGGCAAGTATGTGCCACCGGCGCGGATCAGAGCGACGAAGCCGCCCGGCGTGAGCGTTCGACGTCGTCGAACCAGTCGTGCACGGCGTCCGTCATCACGCGGACCCGCTCCGGGTGGGTCGCGGAGAGGTCCGTGGACTCGAGGGGGTCCTCGGCGAGATCGAACAGGAGGGGTGCGACCTCGGTGGGGCGGGGGACCTCCGGGGCGGGGGTGGTGTCGATCGTCGCGGGCGGGTTCGTCTTGATCTCGACGTCGCGGCGGGCGTCTTCCGGTGTGACATCCAGCGAGCCCGGCCATGCGGGCCACACGATCTTCCAATCGCCGTCGCGCATCGCACAGTTCGATTCGACCTGCGGAGCGTACCGGGTCCATTGCCAGAACCGGGCGCCCGCCGCGGGGCGCTCGCCGCGCAGCGCCGACCACGCATCCGTGCCGTCGACCGGCAGTGTCCCGACGTGCGTGGCCCCCGCGGCGGCCGCGAGGGTGGGGCGCCAGTCGATGAAGTGGACCAGGGCGTCGTGTTCGCCGCCGCGAGGGAGTCCGGCGGGCCACCGGATGATCAGCGGTACCCGCACGCCGCCCTCGAACACGTGCGTCTTGGACCCGCGCATGCCGAGGTTGAAGCGGTGGGTGGATGCATCCCCGAGGCCATTCGCCTCGGGGCCGTTGTCGCTCGTGAACATGACGATCGTGTCGTCCGCGAGACCGAGCACGTCGAGCTCGGCCAGGACTCGTTCCACACCCGCATCCACCATTGCGAGCATGGCGTAGATCGTTGCCACCGCGCGCGTGCGTCCCGGGGCGGAGAATCGTTCGATCAGGTGCTCGGGAGCCTGGAGGGGGTAGTGCGGTGCGTTGAAGGCGAGGTGGAGGTAGAACGGCTCGTCGCGGTGTCGCCGCACGAACTGCACCGCCTCTTCGGTGAACACCTCCGTGAGGTGGCGACCGTCGGCCGTCATCTTCGATCCGCCGCGGTCGAGGGTCCACTCCCAGTAGTCCCGCCAGCCGCCCTGGAACCCGACGAACTCGGCGAAGCCTCGCGCCGTCGGATGGAAGGCCGGATCGAACGCGCCGTTGTGCCATTTTCCGACGAGTCCCGTCGCGTACCCCGTGGCGCGGAGGTCGTCCGCCAGGGTCGTCTCTTCGACCGCGAGTCGGTCGAGCCCGCGGGCTTCGGTCGTGTCGATCACTCCGGTTCGCTGGGGGTAACGCCCGGTCAGCAGCGCCGCGCGGGCGGGTGCGCACACGGGTGATCCCGAATAGTGCTGGGTCAACCGGACGCCCTCGTCGGCAAGGGCGTCCAGCCGCGGAGTCGACGAGGCGCCGCCGTTCTCGCGCGACAGATCGCCGACGCCCATGTCGTCCACGACGATCTGGATGATGTTGGGCCTGGGTGCCACCTCGCGTCCTTCCCGCGCGAGGCCGTCCTGCGCGCTCCGATGTCCACTGTGCCACCTCGCGCACGAGATGGAAAGCGATTACCATCTGTCTCAGTGACATCGAGGTCGGGCGGGAAGGTGGCAGTGATGGCGACACGGCGACCGGTGATCCTCATCGATCTCCCGCCGCATCACCGGAGATCCTTCCTCGATGACGAGCTCGTCTCCCGTCTCGCCGCCGTCGGCGAGGTCCGCGACCTCGACCGGGAGTGGTCGGGACCGGATCTGCGTCTGGCCGCGGATGCCGTCGTCACCGGATGGGCCTCGAAGAGGCTGCCCGATCGCCTGGCCGATGCGGACCGTCTGCGGCTCGTCGCACACACCGGAGGTACGGTGCGTTTCCTCGTGCCCCGCCGTCTCATCGACGCCGGGGTCACGGTGACGCAGACCTCCTCGGCCATGGCGCCCGCGGTCGCCGAGCTCTGTCTGGTCCAGACCATCACCCTCCTTCGGCGGCTGCCCGCGATCGGTGAACGCATGCGGCAGCGGGACTGGTCCGGGGCGATCGCGATTCCCCCCGGGCGGAGCCTGCAGGGCATGCATGTCGGGGTCATCGGTGCGAGCCGAGTCGGACGCGCCTACATCGCGGCGGTGCGGGCACTGGGAGGGGTGGTCTCGGTCTACGATCCCTACCTCGCCGATGCGGATGCTCGCCGAATGGGGGTGAAGCGGGCCGGCCTGGGCGAACTCCTCGCCGGCTGCCCGGTCGTTGCGCTGCATGCTCCGGTCACCGAGGCGACGCGCGGGATGCTCGACGCGCGTCGCCTGGCGACGATCGCCGACGACGGCATCCTCATCAACACGGCGCGTTCGGCGCTGATCGACACGGCAGCGCTCGTTGCCGAGCTGCGCTCGGGCCGTCTCTCGGCCGCACTCGATGTGTTCGATGTCGAACCGCTCGCGCAGGACGATCCGCTGTGGAGCCTGCCGAACGTTCTTCTCACACCGCACCGGGGCGCTGCGACGGCGCAGACATCCACCGCGATGGGCGAGATGGCCGTGACCGAGATCGAGCGGTTCTTCCGGGGTGAGCCCCCGATCGCCCCGGTGTCGGCATCCATCTACGACACGATCGCCTGACAGGAGACCCCATGAAGCTCGCCTTCAGCACGCTCGGTTGCCCGGATCTGTCTCTTGCCGAGATCATCGATCTCGCGCGAGGCGCCCGATACGACGGCGTCGAACTCCGCGCGGTCGACGGCACGATCGACCTCGGATCGGTGGCCGATCTCGCGCCCGATCGTGCGGCGGCGACCGCCGAGCGCTTCGCCCAGGCCGGTCTGGAGGTCGCGTGTCTGGACTCGAGCGTGCGGGTCGACGGCCCGCTGGACCGTTCGACGCGTGACGAAGCCCGCCGGAGTCTGGACCTGGCGGCCCGCGTGAGAGCTCCCTACGTGCGGGTCTTCGCCGGGCGCCCGCGGCCCGGCGCCGAAGCGATCACGACGGGGGTCGCGGAGCTGGCGCACCTCGCAGCCGCGGCCGGGGTGCGGGTGGCCGTGGAGACGCACGGCGAGATGTCTCGCTCACGCGACCTGATGGATGCGCTCGACGGGGTCTCCGAACAGGTCGGGGTGGTGTGGGATGTGATGCACACGTTCCGCGCGGGGGAGGGGATCGCGCAATCGCTGGCTCTCGTGCTCCCGCGCCTGGTCCACGTGCACCTGCGTGATGCGGCGACGGCGGGCGCGGGGCATGACTTCGTCCGCACCGGCGAGGGGATCATGCCCATCGCCCAGGTCGTCGAGGCTCTGCAGGCTGCGGGGTACTCCGGCTACCTCAGCTTCGAGTGGGAGAAGTTCTGGCATCCCGATCTGGAGGAGGGGGCGACGGTGATCCCGCACTTCGCGGATCATCTTCGGTCGGTGATGGCATGAGCCTCCCCGCGCACGCGCTGCCGCCGCTCGGCGCGCGAGGGCTCCGACTGGTCTCCGGGCCGACCCCGCCCGAGGATCGGCTGCTGAGCCCGTACACGGGACTCACCCGAGCTCACTGGATCGCCGCCGCGCGCGACCTGGTCACCTCGGCTGTGCGCTACCGATCCGCCGGCGGTGCGCGGCTCGATCTTCCCGGCCGGCCGTCGCGCCAGGGGGTCGCGGTGGACGGGCTCGAGGGGTTCGCCCGCACCTTCCAGCTCGTCGCCCTGCTCGGAGTCGCCGATGACTCCGCGCAGACCCGGCAGCTGGTCGCCGCATATCTCACCGGGCTCGCCGCGGGGACCGATCCGCGAGACGGAGCAGGGGAGGCCTGGGGGCCCATCGGGCATGTCGACAGCCCGGGCGGTCAACCGCAGGTCGAGGCTGCGGGCATCGCGCTCAGTCTGCACCTGTCACGCGAGGTCACGTGGGAGCGCCTGGACCCGCCCGTTCAGGACGCTGTCGCGGCGTGGTTGGGGGGAATTCTCGACAAGGAGCCGTCGCCGAACAACTGGTATCTCTTCCCGCTCACCGTGGCGAGTTTTCTCGAAGCCGTCGGGCGCGGCGACGACCTCACCCGTCAGGTCATCGGTCGCGGCCTCGCTCTGATCGACCAGTGGTACCGCGGGCGGGGGTGGTACAGCGACGGCGACGGCGAAGCGTACGACCACTACGTCGGGTGGGCCCTCCATCTCTACCCGATGATGCATGCGCATCTGCGCGGCGACAGCGCGTTGGCGGCGCGGCTCGGAGAGCGTCTGGAGGAGTTCCTCCACACCTTCGCGCGCACCTTCGACCGGGACGGCGCGCCGCTGTACCTGGGGCGGTCGATGACGTACCGGACCGCGGCCGGCGCGGCTGTCGCGCTCGGTGCGGTGACCGGCCGCAGCCCGCTGTCGCCCGGGCAGTCGCGCCGCCTGCTGTCGGCCACGCTCCGCCACTTCCTCACGCGGGAGGTGCGCCGCGACGGCATCCTCGTGCCCGGCTGGTACGGCCCGCACGAGCCGACGGTGCAACGCTATTCGGGGCCTGCTTCCCCCTATTGGGCCTCCAAAGGCTTCTTCGGTCTCCTCGCGGCCGAGGAGTCGCCGCTGTGGACCGCGGTCGAAGAGCCGTTGCCCACCGATGCCCAGGACACGGTCGAGGTGATCGCGCCCGTCGGGCTTCTGCTGCAGACCACCGCCTCGGACGGCATCGTGCGCGTCCACAACCACGGCAGCGACAACATCCGGCCCTTCGAAGCCGACGCGGGCGTGCCCGATCCGCTGTATGCGCGCTACGGATACTCCACGCGGACGGGGCCGACGGCCGTGCACAACCCCAGTGACAACGACATCCAGATCCTCTTCCGCGACCGATGGAGCGCTCGACGTCGCATCCACCGTGCCGGGGCCGGATCCGACTGGCTCGCATCATGGTCGGCGGTGCGGTTCCCGCACTTCCAGCCGCTGCCGGGAAGCGACGACGCATCGCACGGCTCGGTGCCGCCGTCGGCTCGGATCGAGGCGGTGACGATCGCTCGCGGCCCGGTGGAAGTGCGGATCCACCGGCTGCGCTTCGCTCCGCCGGGGTGCGTGGTGAGGAGCTCCGGGTGGGCCGTCGCCGCGGAGCGGCCGGAAGGACTCGCCGCGACCGTCGACGGGGCCGCGGCCGACGTCCTCGGTCCCGACGCGCTGCGGTCCAGCCTGGTCGGTGTGATCGGCTGGGAGAAGGCGACGAGCCGGCCGGCGACCTGGGGGACGGCGTTCGGGCCATGGGCGACGATGCCCGAGCTCTCGGCCACGACCGGCTCCGACCTGTTCGTCAGTCTCGCCTCGCTGTCGACGTCGATCTCGTCGGCCGATCTCTCGCGTGCCGTGCGCGTGGACGTCCGCGGGTCGACGATCACCGCCGTGTGGGCCGACGGCACGGCGGATTCGGTTCTCGACCTCGATCGTGTCTTCGCCAGCGGATAGCGATTTCCATCTACGCGGGCCCGAGCGCCGCCTTCCCCCACGCGCGCCACGCGATCTCGACCAGCGCCATGCCGGCCGCGACGACACCGACCGTCGGGATCCACACGCAGAGGATGCCGGCGGCGACCGCGGCGGCGAGGGCGACGATGCTCACGAAAGGTCGGAACGCCACCAGGCGGGCGGCGTCGACGATCGCGGCACGGAAGCCATTCGTCCTGGCCGAGGCGGTCGGCAGGGCCAGGGTGACCAGAGCCGCCACGGCTGCCAGCGCGAGGACGACGGCCATCATGATCACGCCGAACGGGGCCGGGGCAACCAGCCAGAATGCGGTGGAAATCCAGGAGGAAGCCCCGATCAAGGCGATGATCGGTCCGTAGCTCCATTGCTTTCGGAAGTCGCGCCGGGTATCGGCGAGCATGTTGCGGAACGGGTGGGAGGGGGCGTCTTGACTGACGCGGCGGCGTGCGCGCATGGCGGCCGTCGAGCCCGGCCCGGCCGTGAGCAGTCCGGCCCACAGGATCAGCAGGGTGATGGAGATCACGATGAGATCGCCGGCGACGGTCATCACGCCCAAGAGCGTCCACCGGTGAGGGGGGCGTGAGGAGGTCGCGTCCAGAGGCATGCACTCAGTCTCGCATCACGAATCGATCACGGGGTTGACGAACGGTATGCGCTTTCCATATTCTCAAGGCAATCGCTTTCAAGAAGATTGCGACAGACAATGCAGTCACTAGGAGGTTTCCGTGGAAAAGCGCACCCGGCTGTTTTCCGCCATCGCAGCTCTCGGCGTCGCCGCGCTCACCGTCACCGCATGCTCGGGTGACAGCGGTGAGTCCGGAGGATCGTCCGACGACCCGAACGAGGTCACGGGCACGCTTCGCGTACTCACGCCGAGCTACCCCGCCAGTACGGAGGGTCAGGCGGCATTCGACGAGGTCGTCGCCGCGTTCAACGAGGAATACCCGGGTGTCGAGATCGAACCCGACTTCGCCACGTTCGGCACGCTGAACGAGAAGATCTCGACCTCACTCGCGAGCGGCCAGCCCTATGACGTCCTCGTCACCGGAATCGGGTGGGTTCCGCCTTTCGCCTCGCAGGGAGCCTTCCTCGACCTGAACGAGTTCGGTGTCACGGCCGACACGGTCGGCACGGAGACCTCCGAGGCGATGGTTCCGGCCGTGACCTACGACGGCGACGTGTACGCCTGGCCGTTGATCCTGGGCGCCAAGCCCGTGGCGCTGAGCAAGTCCGCGTTCGAGGAGGCCGGTCTCGACCCGAACTCGCCGCCCACGACGCTGGACGAGCTCATGGAGGTCGCTGAACAGCTCACCATCCGTGACGAGGACGGCAACCTCGAGCGTGCCGGCTTCGACTTCTGGGGTGCAGACCCCCGGCATGCATACGTCGCACTGCTCGGCGCGACCGGCCCGGATCTCTACGAAGACGGCGTACCCGGCTTCGACGGCCCCGAAGGCGTCGAGGCATTGGACTGGATGGTCTCGGCGGTGAACGACTCGAAGATCACCGACTTCGGCCTCGCCTCTGCATCCGGCGCCCCGCTCATGTACACGGGAGAAGCGGCGATGGGCATGGTCGGTGGTTACATCGACTGTGATGAGCTCGGTCAGGAACTGTGCGACGACCTGGTCTTCTTCAACCTCCAGGACGAGCGCGAAGTGATGTTCACCGGTGGTCAGGTTGCGTCCATCGGCGCGGGCACGGAGCTCCCCGAGGCCGCCTGGGCCTTCATCGAAGCGATGGCCACTCCCGAAGCCGAGGCCGCGATGGCGTCGATGAACTTCGCCGTGCCGGCCATCGCCGGCTCGGAGGACGCCGAGGTCGTCACGAGCAACCCCGCCAGCGAGTGGACGTACGCGAACCTCGACAAGGTCGTGTTCGAGGGTGGTGCCGCCAACTGGCTCGACCTGCGCGACACCTTCAACACCGAGTTGCAGAAGGCGCTGCTCGAGGAAGCGAGCTCCGTCGAGGTGCTCGAGTACCTCGCGGCCGAGTCCGAGTGACCGCAGGCCGTCATTGATCGTGCGGGGTCGGGAGTCATCCGTTCACCCGACCCCGCGCACTCTCGGAACAGACCATGAAGGAGGCTCGCGATGACGACGAGCATGGATGAGAAGGTGACGCCGTCACCTTCCGAGGCGCCGCCGCCGGCCGCGCCGAGGCGCCGCCGCAAGCACTCGGGGATGGTGCGCTCGCAGCGTCGCGCAGGGTATGTGCTGATGGCCCCGGCGATGGTGAACATCTCGATCTTCTTGGGCCTGCCCCTGATCCTGGCGTTCATCCTCAGCTTCACCGACTACGGGTTCTTCGCGCCGCCGGAGTTCATCGGCATCGACAACTACATCGAGATGGCCGGGGACCCGGACTTCCAGATCTCTGTCGTGAACACGATCGTCTACACGATCATGGTCGTGCCGGTCGCCATGGCACTCGCGCTGATCGTCGCCCTGGCCCTCAACATGCCGATCCGGGCTCGCGGCACCTACCGCGTGATGTTCTACGTGCCCGTCGTCACCGCGACGGTCTCGGTCGCAACGGTCTGGCTGTGGATCCTCAACCCCTCCTTCGGCCTGGCCAACCAGATCCTCGCCCTGTTCGGGTTGCCGCCGTCGCAGTGGCTCAACTCACCCGACACGGCTCTGATGAGCCTCGCGATGGTCGGGATCTGGCAGGGACTGGGCGCGAAGATGGTCATCTACCTCGCCGCGCTGCAGGGTGTCGACCCGGCCCTCGTCGAGGCCGCTCGCCTCGATGGGGCGAACCGTTGGCAGGTGTTCTGGAACGTCACGTGGCCCAGCCTCGGCCCCGCGCACTTCTTCGTCTTCGTCACCTCGATCATCGCGTCGTTCCAGGTGTTCGACCTCGTCTACGTCACCACGCAGGGTGGCCCCGCCAACGCCACGCGCGTGCTCGTCTACGACATCTACCAGAACGCGTTCTCGCGCCTGCAACTCGGCTACGCCTCGGCGGAGTCGGTCTTCATGTTCGCCCTCATCGCGGTCTTCATCGCCGCCGGGCTGTGGCTGCAGAGGAGCAAGTCAGAATGACCACCGAACTGATCCGTTACCCCAGCACCAAGAAGAAGTCGCTGGGGTCGAAGATCCGCTGGACGATCTTCTACATCGTCCTGTCGGTCGCCGCCTTCGCCATGGTCGTGCCGTTCATCTGGATGGTGCTGACCTCCCTGAAATCCCCCGCCGAGGTGAACTCCTTCACCTGGTTCCCCTCGGAACTGCACTGGGATAACTACGTCACCGCGATGACGGCTGCGCCGTTCCTCGACTACTTCCGCAACAGCTTCATCCTCGCGATCTCGATGACGCTGCTGACTCTCATCTTCGCGACGGCGGCGGGATACTCGCTGGCGAAGATGCCGATCCCGGGCAAGACCTACATCATGTGGTACGTCATCGCGATGCTGATGGTGCCGTTCCAGGTGGTCATCGTCCCGCTGTTCCTGGTCGTCAAGAGCATCCCCCTCTTCGGCGGGAACGACATCTTCGGTCAGGGTGGGAGCGGTTGGCTGGACAGCTGGTGGGGCCTGATCGTCCCGCTGTCGATGGGACCGCTGTTCATCTTCCTGTCGCGCCAGTTCTTCACGTCTCTGCCCGATGAGCTCGGGGAGGCAGCACGAATCGACGGCGTGACCGAGTACGGGATCTTCGCGCGCATCATGCTGCCGCTGGTCAAGCCCGCTCTGGTGACCATCACGGTGTTCCAGCTCGAAGCCGCGTGGAACAGCTTCCTGTGGCCGCTGATCGTCACCAGTTCCCCGGACCTGCGCCCCTTGCAGCTCGGGCTCGCCATCTTCGCGCAGGACGAACTGAACGTGCAGTGGAACTATCTGATGGCGGGGGCGACCCTTGCCACCGTGCCGATGATCATCCTGTTCATCGCCGCGCAGAAGTACTTCGTGCAGGGCCTTGCCAGTTCGGGGCTGAAGGGATGACCCGCGTCGACGTGCCCCAGGCCACCCGGGCCGGGGCGGACGTGGACGAGCCCATGACGGGGCGGTACGCCGTCGCGATGAGCTCGCATGATCTCGCCGAGCGCCTGTTCGGGCCCGATCTCGAGATGTTGCGGCGAGCTCCCGGCATCCCGGAGCTGCCCGTGGTGACGACTTTCGACGACGAGACGTTCGCGCGCCTGGCCGACGTGGAGATCCTCGTCACCGGCTGGGGCGCCCCGGCGATCACCGCCGACGTGCTGGAGCGACTTCCGCGACTGTCGACGGTGATCCACGCCGGTGGGGGCACGGATGCCCTCATCGCCTCCGATGTGCGACCGCTCCTGCAACGCTCCAATGCGGGGTCCATCAATGCCATCCCCGTCGCGGAGTACTCCCTCGCGATGATCATGCTGGCCTGCCGGCAGGTGTTCGCCTCGCAGCGGATCTACCGCGCGGTGCGCGGGCGGGTGGATCGGGAGCAGACCTTCCCCGCCGCCGGTCTGTACGGACAGACCGTCGGCCTGGTGGGGGCTTCCCGGATCGGTCGGCGGGTGATCGATCTGCTGCGCCCGTTCTCCGTCAACGTCCTGCTGGCCGACCCCTACATCACGCCCGAAGACGCCTTCACCCTCGGGGTCGAGCTCGTCCCGCTCGAGGAACTCATGAGCCGAAGCGACGTCGTCTCCCTGCACCCGCCGCTGAACGACGAGACGCGCGGCATGATCGGCGCGCAGGAGATCGCGCTCATGCGCGACGGTGCCACCCTCATCAACACGGCACGCGGCGGCATCGTGGATCTCGCCGCGCTGCAGGAGGAACTGCTGGCGGGCCGGATCGAGGCCATCCTCGATGTCACGGACCCGTTCGAGCCGCTGCCGGCGGATTCACCGTTGTGGGCGTGCGAGAACCTCGTGCTCACGCCGCATGTGGCCGGATCCATGGGCACCGAATTGCGCCGCATGGGTGCTCACGTCGCCGAAGAGCTCTCACGCGCACTGCGTGGCCAACCGCTGGAGGCCGACGAATCACCCGCTCGCTAGCGGGCTCGACTTCAGGTCGTCTCACCCTCGGCCGTCGGATGCATCCGGCGGTCGGGGGTGCTTTCGCGTACGACGACGTGACCCCGCACGACACTGACGCGAGGTTCGGCGGGGCGCTCGGAGAGCGCGAGCCGGATCGCCTCGGCGGCGACATCGTCCCAGGGCAGATGCACGGTGGTCAACCCGGGAGTGACGTCTCGCAGCGCTTTGATGTCATCGAACCCGGCCACGGCGACCCCCTGGCCGCGCGGACCGGCGTCGCGCAGGAGTGACAGGGCGCCCAGAGCCATCGCGTCGTTGACGGCGAAGATCGCGTCGAGCCGGATCCCGCGGCGGACGAGGTCGCCGGCGGCGGCGTACGCCGCGTCGCGCGTGAAGTCCCCCGTGACGACCCGGTCCGCCGACAGCTCGACGCCGCTCTCGGCCAGCCCCTCGAGGAACCCCTGGGTTCGATCGCGTTGGGTCAGGCCGTTGGCGAATCCGGCCAGGATCGCGAAGTGTTCGTAGCCGAGCTCGACGAGCGTGCGAGCAAGCTCCTTGGCGCCCTCGCGGTTGGCGTAGGCCACGGTGTCGAAGGGCAGTCCGGGCTGGGTGATCAGCACGACGCGGCCGCCGTCGGCCTCGTACCGCTCCAGAGCGGTGACCATCTTGTCGGTGCCGCGGTCGTCGACGAAGCGGCCGCCGATGGTCATGAGCACCTGTGCCCGTCGGCCGCGCGCCGCGTCGATCGCACGCACGAGGTCGTCGGTGCCGGATCCGGCGACGACGAGGTTCAGGGGCAGACCCTCCCGGTGCGTGGCGTTGACCACCCCGGCCACCATCGGGTTCGCGTAGTCGTCGGGCATCGCCTTGACGATGAGGGTGACCCCCCGTGTGCGGCCGCGTGCGACGGTCTGCGCGGCGAGGTTGGTCGTATAGCCGAGCTCTTCGGCCGCGGCCAGGACGCGGGCGCGGTTCGCATCTCGCACGCCCCGGGTCGTCGGGTTCAAGGCGCGAGAGGCCGTCGCCGTCGATACCCCCGCGCGGCGGGCCACGTCGACCAGGCGCGGTGAGCGACTGTCCATCACGTCTTCCCCCTCTGGCATCATTGCGTCTTGAAAGCGCTTGCCGATATTACCGCTCGGCGACACGATCGCGCGCTGCCACGCGGACGACGGAGGACGCATGACCATCGATGCCCATGCCCATGTCTGGGACACCACCGAGCTGCGGTACCCGTGGCTGGATGACGCGCCCCACCTTCCCCGGACCTTCCTTCCGCGCGATCTGCAGCGCGACGGAGCCGTCCCGTATGTCTTCGTCGAGGCCGATTGTGCTTCCGGGCATGCCGAGGCGCGATGGGTCGCGGGTCTCGGCGCCGACGGTCCCGCCGCGATCGTCGCCTTCGCCCGAATCGAGTCGGCACGTGTGGCAGCCGAGCTCGATGCTCTCGCGGGGGTGCCCGGAGTGACGGGTATCCGCCGCCTGTGGCAGGACCAGCCGGCCGACATGCTGCGCTCGCCGGCAACGGCGCGCGGGCTCCGCCTGCTGCCGGAGCGAGGTCTCGTCTTCGACGTGTGCGTCCGGTGGGAGCAGCTGGAGGTCGTGGCCGACGTGGTCCGAGCGCACCCCGATGTCCACTTCGTGATCGATCATCTCGGGAAGCCGCCGGTGGCACGACCCGAGCTGCTCGCGTCCTGGCGGAGGTCTCTCGCCGCCTGTGCGCGGGAGAACGTCTCGGTGAAGCTGTCCGGCCTGCCCGCGGAGGATGGCGCCGCCGTCGACGGCGAGTGCCGTGTCGACCTCGCGCCCTGGCTGCGCGCGGCGTTCGAGCTCTTCGGTGCCGACCGTGCGATGGTCGGCAGCGATTGGCCCGTCTCAGCCGATCGCGGATTCGGGCGGCCCGCATGGTTCGCCGCCGTGCGCGCCGCACTCGGCCTCGGTGCAGACGAATGGCACCGCGTCTCCCACGCGAACGCGGCGCGGGTCTACCGCGTCGGGGCATCCTCTGCGGACTGAGTTCCTGATCGTGCGCTCCGCGCGGTGGCGTCGTCATCGGCGACCACCGACCGGCGGTCGCGCTGGGCCGCCTCAAGGCGCTCAGCCTCCTCGCCGCCGACAGCCTCGCCTCGAGCGACGAGCCCGGCGACGTCCGAGAGCGGTACCTGCTTGAGGAACAGGCTCAACAGGAAGGCGACGCCGATGAAGGGCAGCACGTACCAGAACACCGGCGCCAGGGCGTCGGCGTAGGCGCTGACGACGCCGTCGCGCACCGCCTCGGGAAGCTGGTCGAGGATCTGCGGGTCGATGGTCGCCGTCGCCTCGGCGGCCTGCTCGGGGTTCGCCCCGGCGTCGGCGAAGACCGTCATGAGGTTCTCACTGAGGCGCGTCGTGAACAAGGTGCCGAACACCGCGGTTCCGAGCGCCGCGCCGACCTCGCGGAAGTAGTTGTTGGTGCTCGTCGCCGACCCGATGTCGGCGGCGGGTACGGCGTTCTGCACCACGAGGACGACCACCTGCATGATGAGGCCGAGGCCCGCGCCGAAGATGAACAGGAAGACGCAGATGAGCCAGATCGCCGTCTCGGCGGTCATCCCCGCCATGAGCACGATCGCAAGGCCCGTGGTGAGCGTGCCGGCGATGGGGAAGACCTTGTAGCGGCCGGTGCGGGTGATGATCAGGCCCGACGCGATCGAGGTGCCCATGAGGCCCACCATCATCGGCAGCATGAGCAGACCCGAGACGGCGGCCGAGGTGCCCGAGGCCATCTGCAGGAACGTCGGGATGAATCCGATCGCCGCGAACATCGCCAGTCCGATCATCAGCCCGATGGCGGTGGCGTTGACGAACACGGGGTTGCGGAAGAAGCTCAGCGGGATGATCGGGTCGGCCGCGCGCGACTCGACGAACACGAACAGGCCGGCGGCGACCACGAGGCCCGCGCCCCACATCCACGTCTCGGGGGCGTCCCAGCCGTGTGCCGCGTCGCCGCCGAAGTCCGTGAAGAAGATCAGACACGTGGTGGCCACCGAGAGCAGGAGCACGCCGAGGATGTCGATCGGCTTGGTGGCCTTCTTCGACGGAAGCTGCAGGGCGACCAGCGCGATGATGAACGCGGCGATGCCGATCGGGATGTTGATGTAGAAGGCCCACTGCCAGGTGAGGTGGTCGACGAAGTAGCCGCCGAGCAACGGTCCCGCGACCGCCGACAGGCCGAAGATGCCGCCGAGCGGCCCGAGGTACTTGCCGCGCTCGGAGGCCGGGACGATGTCGGCGATGATCGCCTGCGACAGGATCATCAGGCCGCCGGCGCCCAGCCCCTGCATGGCGCGGAACGCGACGAAGCTCCAGAAGTCGCCGGCGAAGGCCGCACCCGCCGAGGCGACGGTGAACAGGCCGATCGCGATGAGGAACAGGTGGCGACGGCCGAGGACGTCGCCGAACTTGCCGTAGATCGGCATGACGATCGTGGTGGCGAGCAGGTACGACGTCACGATCCAGACCTGGTGCTCGACGCCGCCGAGCTGACCGACGATCGTGGGCATGGCGGTCGAGACGATCGTCTGGTCGAGGCTGGCCAGCAGCATGCCCGCGATCAGCGCGCTGAAGATGATCCAGATGCGCCGTTTCGTGAGCAGGAAGGGCTGCTCCATGGTCGTGGAGGTCATTCGGGTCCTTGTCGGGTGTCAGTCGGAGACGGCGAGCAGCGACCGGGCCACGGCGAGGCGGCGTCGGAAGATCTCGGCGAACGGGATGTGTGCGTCGTGGGCGAAGAACTCGTCCACGCACGGGCGCATGAGGGAGCCGACGAGGTCCACCGCGACCGCGGCGCGCTCGTCGTCGTCGCCCCAGCCCTCGCGGCGGGCGACGAGGGCCCGGTCGGCGCGTTGCGCCTCGGCGATGTGCGCGAAGAAGGTGCGGTGCAGTTCGGGGGATCGCTCCACCGCCGCGCCGACGAGCCGCGCCTCGGTGAGGTCCATCTCCCCGGCCTCCCAGCGCGCGACCATGAGCGTCGCGAGCTCGTCGAGGAGGTCGCCGCGGGAGGCCGCGAACGCCTCATCCGCGTCCGTGGAGTCGCTCCGCAGGCCGACGCCGAGCACGGCGTTCTCCTTGCTCGCGAAGTAGTTGAAGAACGTGCGGCGCGAGACACCCGCGTCGGCGCAGAGCTCGTCCACGGTGTAGCCGCCGAGTCCGCGCTCCGCGGTGAGTTCCCGCGCGCGCCGCCGCAGCGCGCGCTCGGTCTCCCGAGCGCGCTGCTCACGCGGAGAAATTGCACTCTGGCCCATAAAGTGCATCTTTGCACTATCCCCCCAGAAGTGCGAAACCCGCCGGCGCATCCCCCACCCCGCGCATCCCCCACCCCGCGCATCCCCCGCCCCGCGCATCTCGCCCCGGTTGTCGCCGAGCCGGCCCATTGTTCTCGAGCGGGCCCCTTCCTCCCGAGAAGAGAGGGCCGGCTCGGCGGTAAAGGGGCGGTTCGCGGGGAGGGGGATGCGGGGAGGGGGATGCCGCGGAGTGGGGGTGCCAGGTCAGGGGCGCCAGGAGTGCTGAGGGGAGAAGCCGAGGATGCGGCGGGCCTTGTCGATCGACAGCAGCGTCTCGTGCGGTCCCGGCTCGCCGCGCACGTCGACCCCCGGGAAGACCTCGGCGATGAGCTCGGCGTTGGGGCGTTCCATCACGGTGTCGGCCGCGGCGATGATGTACGCCTCGAAGCCCGCCGGGGCGTTCCGCAGCGCTTTCTCGACCGCCTGCGCGCCGTCGCGCGCGTCGATGTACCCCCACAGGTTCCACTTGCGCACCAGCGCATCGTGCTGGAAGTCCGGGAACGAGGCATAGTCCTCGGGGGCCATCACGTTCGAGAAGCGCAGAGCGCTCACCGACAGGTCGGGGTGCCAGCGCACCAATTCGCGAGCCAGCTGCTCTTCCAGCGTCTTGACGATCGAGTAGACCGATTCCGGGCGCGGCGGGTACTCCTCATCGACGGGGATGTAGGGCGGCGGCACATCGAAGGGCAGACCGAGGACGGTCTCACTCGAGGCGTAGACGATCCTGCGGATGCCCAGCCGCGCGGCGGCCCAGAACACGTTGAACGTCGAGGGCATGTTGTTGTGGAAGGTCGCGACGTCGGTGCGCAGCCCCGGCGCGGGGATGGCGGCGAGGTGGACGACCGCGTCGAACGGGTCGGCCCGATCGACGCCCCCCAGGGCATCGACGACCTGCCCGTAGTCGGTGAGGTCGATCTGCACGAACCCGGCGGCACGGGAGCCGACGACGTCGAATCCGGTGACGTCGTGTCCCGCGGCGCGCAGTTCGCGAGCGACGACCGAGCCGAGCTTTCCGGTGACACCGGTCAGAGCGATACGCATGTCGCCACCCTGTCACACTCGCGAAGGGCCGCACCCCTCAGCCCGCGTCCGCGAGGTGCCGACTCAGGTGGAGGCGCGGACGACGAGAGTCGTGGGCAGGGTGACGGGTGCGAGGGCGGGTGCCCCACCGTCGGCGGCGTCGGCGAGGAGGTCCACGGCAGCCGCGGCCATATCGCGAATCGGTTGTCGCACCGTCGTCAGCGGTGGGCTCAACCAGCGCGCGCCCCGCACGTCGTCGAAACCGACCACCAGGACGTCGTCCGGGATGCGGAGGCCCTCGATCGCCGCCGCCGCGTACACGCCGGCGGCGAGTTCGTCCGATACGGCGAACACCCCGATCCGCTCTCCCGGCTCCCGTCGGCGCAAGAGGGGCAGCGCCGCGTCGCGTGCCGCGGGGGCGCGCCACGGGCTCGTCGCGGCATCCACGATCGCGTGCGGCAGGTGGCGCGCGAGTTCTTCGACGAAACCGTCCCGTCGTGCCCGGCCGTAGCGGAACGGCGGGTCGCCCCCGAGGACGACGAACCTCGTCGCACCGCGCGCAGCGAGGTGGCGTGCGGCGGCTGCGGCGCCGGCGGTGTCGGTCGTCCGGACGCTCGGCAGACCGTGCGTCCCCTCGGCGGGCGGATCCAGCAGGACGAGGGGGGTGCCGGCCTCGCGCACCCCGGCCACTTGCGTCGCGGTGGGGGAGATGAGACCGAGGACGACCCCCGCCGAGCCCCGCCGGCGGATGCGGACCGGCCAGTCGTCGCCGGGGAAGTCGCTCTCTTCGGTGAGCACCAGGTCGTAGCCGCGCGCGCTCGCAGCCCCGTGCGCGCCGGTGGTGACTTCGTCGGCCCACGGGTTGTGGAACCGGCCGAGGACGAGGTCGATGAGGCGAGCGCTCGCGGCCGGACGGCCGCCTCGCGTGGACCGCCGTCGGTAGGCCAGTGCCGTCGCCGCCTCACGCACACGGCGGCGCGTGTCCGCCGCGAGGTCGCCCCGACCGGACATCGCGCGGGATGCGGTGGCCACGCTCACGCCCGCGGCGGCGGCGACATCGGCGAGCGTGGTCTCGGTCATGCGTCCAGCATCCGGGTGAGCGAGGTTTTGCGCAAGAAGGTGGGGAGAGGCGGGGTCTCCTGGCACGCTCGACGCGGAACGACGAAAGGAACATCGATGACGATGCCGAACACCCCCCTGCGCGTCGCCGTGATCGGCAACGGGTTCATGGGGCGCATGCATACGCAGGCATGGCGCACAGCCCCCCGCTTCTTCGACCTGGGATGCGACATCGAACCCGCGGTCCTGGTGGGGCGCCGACCCGAGGGAGCCGCCGCCGCACGCGATCTCGGCTGGCCCGAGTACGCCACCGACTGGCGCAGCGTGGTCGAGCGGTCCGACATCGACCTCGTCGACATCTGCACTCCGGGCGACACGCACGCGGAGATCGCCGAGGCGGCACTCGCCGCCGGAAAGCACGTGCTGTGCGAGAAGCCGCTGGCCAACTCCGTCGAGGAGGCGGACCGCATGGTCGATGCCGCCGCGGCGGCCACCGGCGTCGCCCTGTGCGGGTTCAGCTACCGGCGCACTCCGGCGCTGGCCGCCGCCCGCGCGCTCATCGCCGAGGGAGCGCTCGGCGAGATCCGCCACGTGCGCGCCCAGTACCTGCAGGACTGGCTGAGCGACCCCGACGCGCCCTATACGTGGCGGCTGGATCGCGAGCGCGCCGGGTCCGGCACTCTCGGTGATATCGGCGCGCACTCGATCGACACCGCCCAGTGGCTGCTCGGCGACGACATCACGGCCGTCTCGGCGGTGCTGCGCACCTTCGTCCCCACCCGCCCGCCGATGGGCGACCAGGCCGGTCTCGGCGGTGTCGCCGGAGCGGGCGAGCGCGTCGAGGTCACCGTCGACGACGCCGCGGCCTTCACCGCGCGTTTCGCCGGCGGGGCGCTGGGTGTCTTCGAGGCGTCGCGCCTGGCGACCGGTCGTCGCAACGCGAACCGGATCGAGGTCAACGGCTCCCGGGGGTCGGTCGCGTTCGACTTCGAGCGCATGAACGAACTGGAGTACTACCGGGCCGACGACCCCGCCGGGGCGCAGGGGTTCCGGCGCATCCAGGTGACCGAGCCCGAGCACCCGTACGCCGGCGCGTGGTGGCCACCCGGGCACGGGCTGGGCTACGAGCACCTGTTCACCCATCAGGTCGTCGACGTCGTACGGGCGATCGCCGGCGACCGCGACGTGGACGTTCCGACGTTCGCCGATGCCGCGCGCGTGCAGCGTGTGCTGTCTGCCGTGACCGAGAGCGCGGCGGCGGATGCCGTGATGACACCCGTGCGTGGCCGCGGGGGAGAGGCGGTCGCATCATGACCCGCAGCGCGATCGTCGTCCGCGGCGGGTGGGAAGGCCATCACCCGGTCGAGGCGACCGAGCTGTTCCTGCCCTTCCTCGCGGCGGAGGGTTTCGACGTCGCCATCGAGGAGACCCCGGACGTCTACGCCGACGCCGAGCGCATGGCGGGGACCGATCTCATCGTGCAGTCGATGACGATGTCCGAGATCTCCGGGGACGCCGTCAAGGGACTCCGCGCAGCCGTCGAGGCCGGCACCGGTCTCGCGGGGTGGCACGGCGGCATCGCCGACTCGTATCGCGGCAGTGCCGACTACCTGCAGTTGGTGGGCGGACAGTTCGCGACGCATCCGGCCAAACACCCCGATGAGGTGTGCGGTGACGAGACCGACAACTACCTCACGTACCGCGTGGAGATGACCGACCTCGGCCGCGACCACGAGATCACCCGCGGCATCGGCGATTTCTCGCTGCACACGGAGCAGTACTGGGTGCTGCACGACGACCTCATCGACGTTCTGGCCACCACGACGCATCCGGTCCAGCCGTATCATCCGTGGCATCGGCCGATCACCTCTCCCGCCGTCTGGACGCGGTCCTGGGGCGCCGGTCGGGTGTTCGTGGCCACCCCCGGTCACAGCGTCGACATCCTGCGCGACGACAATGTGCGGACCATCGTGGAGAGGGGGATGCTGTGGGCGGCGCGCACTCGATAGGGATCGTCGGACTCGGGGTCATCTCCCGCGCCTACCTCGACACGCTCGCGGGCGTCGACGGCATCCGGATCACCGCCGTCGCCGACCTCGACGCCTCGCGCGCCGAGGCGGTCGCGGCGGGGATCGAGGGGTGCCGCCCACTGGCGACGGGGGAGTTGACCGCCGACCCCGGCGTGGACACGGTGCTGAACCTGACGATTCCGGCAGCCCACGCGGAGGTCGCGCTGGCGGCCATCCGCGGCGGCAAGGACGTGTTCGGGGAGAAGCCGCTCGCGGCCACGTTCGCCGAGGCCCGCGAGGTCGTCGATGCCGCTGCGCGCGCCGATGTGCGTGTCGGGTGCGCCCCCGACACGGTCCTGGGCACCGGCGTGCAGACCGCGCGTCGCGCCGTCGACGAGGGGCTCATCGGCGCCCCGGTCGGAGCCACGGCGACGTGGGTGTCGCCCGGCCACGAGCACTGGCACCCGCAACCGGACTTCTACTACCGTGCCGGCGGCGGCCCGCTGCTGGACATGGGGCCGTACTACCTCACGTCCCTCGTGCAGCTGCTCGGCCCGATCGTCGCCGTCTCGGGTGCCGCGTCGCGTGCGCACGCGACGCGCGAGATCGGATCCGGCGCGCGCGCCGGCGAGCGTGTGCCCGTGGAGGTCGACACCCACATCGCGGGCGTGCTCGAGCACGCGAACGGTGCGATCTCGACTGTCACGATGAGCTTCGACGGGGTCGCCACCTCGGCCCGGCCGCTGGAGATCTACGGCACCGAGGGGGCGCTGGTCCTCCCCGACCCGAATCACCATGCCGGCGAGGTCGCCCTCCGCCGGCGTGATGGTGACGCATGGGATGCTCTCGCGCCGTCAGCAGGCTACGAGGAGGCCGCACGCGGCGTGGGTCTGCTGGACTTCGTCGCCGGACACGACCGGGTCGGGGGCGCCATGGCCCTGCATGTCCTGGAGGTCATGGAGTCGCTGCACGCCGCGGCGACGACGCGTACACGGCAGGAACTGACGACATCGGTCGAGCGTCCCTCGCTCGTGCCGCTCACGCCCGCATCGGCCTGGCGCTGACCGACCGACGCCGCTGACCCCTTCCCTGCGATCGGAGAATCCGTCGGGGGGCAGGGGTCAGACGGACCGGGCCACCGTGAGAGCGGTCACGTGCGAGGGCACCGGCTCCGGTGGGACGTTCGCCAGGGGGTGGGCCTCGCCGGTCAGGACGATTCGAGCGCCGGTGTCGCGGGTCGCGCACGAGGGTCCGACCCAGAGGTCCACCTCGCCGGGTTCGACGAGGCGTCGTCCGCCGCGGCCGGTGAAGCCGAGCCGAGAGGTCGGGACGTCGAATCGCACCTCGACTCTTTCGCCGGGGGCGAGGTCGACACGACGATAGGCCAGCAGTTGCGCGACCGGTCGCGTGACCTGCGCGAACAGATCACGCGCGTACAGCTGCACGAGGTCCGTGCCGGGCCGCGCGCCGTCGTTCTCGACCGTGACCGTGACCGTGACCGTGCCGTCCGTCGCGGTGTCCTGCGCGGTCAACCCCGTGCGCCGGAAGCTCGTGTACGACAGGCCGTGGCCGAAGGGGAGCGCGGGGGTGTTGTCAGCACTCGTGATCTCCGTCGGACCGCCCAGGGTCGGGTGCAGATAGCTGTAGGGCTGTGACCCCGCCGAGCGGGGGAGTGAAACCGGAAGGTGCCCCGAGGGGTTCACCCGCCCCGAGAGCACTCCGGCGATCGCCGCGCCGCCCTCCTCGCCGGGGAAGAAGGCCTGCACGACCGCGGCGGTGCCCTCGAGCATCCATCCGATCGCGTAGGGCCGCCCCGTGACCAGTACGACGACCGTCGGGGTGCCCGTGGCGGCGACCTCCTCGACCAGCCGCCGCTGGGGTCCGGGCAGTTCGAGGTCATCGACGTCGTTGCCCTCACCCACGGTGCCTCGGCCGAAGAGACCGGCGCGGTCGCCGATGACCACGATGGCGACCTCCGCGTCGGATGCCGCGGCGACCGCATCGGCGATCCCGGACGCATCCGACCCCTCGACATCGCAGCCGTGCACGTGCACGAGGTCCGCCTCGGGCAGTTCGCTCCGGAGCGCGTCGAGCACCGAGGGGATCTCGAACCCGATCGGTGTGCCCGGGTGATGTGCGAGGACGTGGTTGGCGAACGAATAGCAGCCCATCAGCGCCTCCGCTGCGCTCGCGTTCGGCCCGACCACCGCCACCCGGCGCGCATCACGGGCGAGCGGGAGGGCGCCATCATTGCTCAGCAGCACGATCGACTCCTCCGCGGCCCGACGCGCCACCGTCCGGTGCATCGGTCCGTCCAGATCGACGATCGCGGGCGGGGCGGTGAAGTCTTCGTCCAGCAGGCCCAGCTCCTCCTTCTGGGCGAGGACCCGGCGGACCGCCCGGTCGACGAGGGCGATCTCGTCGGAGTGCGACGCCAGACGCTCGCGCAGCGGCGCGAGGAAGGCGTCCCCGGTCGGCAGCTCCACGTCGATGCCGGCCGCCAAGGCGAGCGCCGCGGCCTCACCCAGATCGGCGGCCACACCGTGCATCGTGTGGAGGAAGGCGACAGCGAAGTAGTCGGCTACCACGGTGCCGTCGAAGCCCCACTTCTCCCGCAGCACGCCGGTCAGCAGCTCCGGATCGGCGGCGACGGGCATCCCGTCGATCTCGGCGTAGGAGTTCATCACCGAACGTGCGCCCCCGGTCCGCACCGCCATCTCGAACGGCGGCAGCACGACGTCGGCGAGGAATCGGGGTCCCGCGTGCACGGGCGCGTGGTTGCGGCCGGCGCGCGAGGCCGAGTAGCCCGCGAAGTGCTTCAGAGTGGCGTGCACCCCCGCCCGCTGCAGGCCCTGCACGTATGCGGTGCCGATCGTCCCCACCACATACGGATCCTCCGCGATGCACTCGTCCACGCGCCCCCAGCGGGGGTCGACGACGACATCGAGGACTGGAGCGAGTCCCTGATGCACGCCGAGCTGCCGCATCGAATCACCGATGACCTCGGCCATCTGCGCGGTCAGTTCGGGATCGAAGGCGGCGCCCCATGCCAGCGGCGTCGGGAAGGTCGCGGCTTTCCACGCGGCCAGGCCGGTCAGGCACTCCTCGTGCACGATCGCTGGAATCCCCAGCCGTGTCTCGCGGACGAGTCGGCGCTGCTGGTCCCACAGCCATGCCGCGCGGTCCGCCGGCTCGACGGGGCGTGTGCCGTAGACGCGGGTCAGGTGCCCGATCCCGTGCGCGACGGCGTTCTCGTATGGGGTCGGGTTCCCCATCTCCCCCGCCATCGGGGCGACCACCTCGTCGCCTTTGTCGACCCAGTAGCCGACGAGCTGCGCGAGCTTCTCATCGAGGGTCATACGGGCGAGGAGGTCCTCCACGCGGGGGGAGGCGGCGGGCAGGGCGGTGTCGGGTGAGTACACGGTCACTTCTCTCTCGCGGCGTGCGCGGGTACGGGGCTCAGCCCTTGACGGCGCCGGTGAGGCCGCCGACGATACGTCGTTCGAACAGGCTGAAGAAGACCAGTGCGGGGATCATCGACAGGGAGGTGAACGCGAGCACCTTGGCGGTGTCGACGGAATACTGCGACGCGAACGCCTGCACCCCGAGCGGCAGAGTGAATGCGGCTTCGTCGTTGAGGATGAACAGCGGCAGCATGTAGCTGTTCCAGCTCGTGATGAAAGCCAGGATGCCGACGGTGATCACGCCGGGCATCGACAGCGGCACCACCATGCGCCAGAAGAAGCCCAGCCGCGAGCATCCGTCGATGAACGCAGCTTCCTGGATCTCGTTCGGCAGGGCGCGCAGGAACGGCACGAGGATGATGATCGTCACCGGCAGCGCGAACGCGACCTGGGGGATGATGACGCCACCGAGCGAGTTCATGAGGCCGAGGTTCCGCACGAGGATGTACAGCGGCGTGATCGCCACCGTCATGGGGAACATCAGGCCCGCTGCGAAGGTGGCGTAGAGCAGTCCCCGCCCGCGGAAGCGGTAGGTGGCGAGCACGTAGGCAGCCATGAGCCCGAGCGCCACCACGAAGACGGTGGTGCCGACCGCGGCAACGGTCGAGTTGAGCACCTCGCGCCAGAACACGTCGCTGACGAGCACCTCGAGATAGTTCGCGAACCGCCACTCCGATGGCATTCCCGACGGGTCGGTCGTGATGTCGGCGTTGCTGCGGAAGCCGCCGACGATGATGTAGACGACGGGCGCGAGGATCGCGGTGACCAGGAGCGCGGCCAGGGTGTAGATCGCTGCCGTCGAGGCCCGCTGCTGGGGTGTGCGGCGTGGAGCGCGGCGCGTGGTCGGGCGCCCGGTGACGAGGGTGGCTGTGGCGGTCATCGGGCACCTCCGGTGACGGCGCCCTCGGTGTCGCGCCGGAGGACGAACCGTTGGTAGATCAGTGCGACGGCGAGGGAGATGAGGAAGATGACGACGGCGACGGCATTGCCGTATCCGTAGCTGCCGGCATTGCGTCCGGTCGCGACCATGTACGTGGCCATCGTCGAGGTGCCTGCGGTCGCCGCAACGTACTGGCCCCAGATGATGTAGACGAGGTCGAACAGCTGCAGCGAGCCGATGATCGACAGGAACGCCCAGATCCGCAGGGTCGGGCCGAGAAGGGGGAAGGTGATGCGGCGCTGGATCTGCCAGTAGCTCGCACCGTCGATCGCGGCCGCCTCGTAGAGCTCCTCCGGGATGCCTTGCAGGCCCGCGAGGAAGAGGATCACGGCGAACCCGATGTACTTCCACGTGATGATGGCCATGAGCGTCCAGATCGCCAGGTCGGGATCGGACAACCAGTCGTTGACCAGGAAGTCGAGCCCGAGTTTGGCGAGCAGGTCGTTCAGAGCGCCGTTGGTGGCGAGCATGAGGCTCCACCCGGTGCCCACGACGACTTCGCTGATGACGTAGGGGATGAAGATGAGCACGCGGATGAGTGATTGGCCGCGCATCCGGCGGTTC
Source organism: Microbacterium xanthum (assembly GCF_034531355.1). Lineage (NCBI taxonomy): Bacteria > Bacillati > Actinomycetota > Actinomycetes > Micrococcales > Microbacteriaceae > Microbacterium > Microbacterium xanthum. The sequence continues at coordinate 466,483 of NZ_JAWHUE010000001.1, read as the reverse complement.
AAGAGCAGCGCGAGCCCGATGGCGATGGGGCCCTGGATCACCAGCGACATCACCACGATGACCGCGTTGTGCCACAGCGCCGCCTGGAAGGCCGGGTCCTGGAGGATCAGGATGTAGTTCTGCAGACCGACGAAGTCGGTGGCGGGGCCATAGCCGTTCCAGCGGAAGAAGCCGTAGTAGGCGGCCATCACGACGGGGAAGATCACGAAGGCCAGGAACACCAGGAGGGCGGGGCCCGCGAGGATCGCGATCTCACCGCGGGTGCGCCAGGCGCCGGAGCGTCTCTGCGGGCGTCGAGATTCCCGGAGCGGGGGCGGTGTGCCACCCCCGCTCGGGGCGGCATCCGCCGATTCGGCGCGCGTCACGAGCGTCTGGTTGACGGATGTCATGGTCGGCGCCTCAGCCGCGCAGTGCGGCGTCGTTCACAGCCTGCACGATGGCTTCGGGCGATCCGTTGCCGGCGAGCATGTCGACCACCGCGAGGTTGAGCGCGTTGCCGACGTTCTGGCCGTACATGGTGTCCAGCCACAGCATCACGTAGGGCGCCTCGGCGTATGCGGCTGCGAGGTCCTGCAGGGCGGGGTCGGTGACGACGCCCTGTGCGTCGACGTTGGCCGGAATGGTCTGGAAGGCCTCGGCGTAGCCTTCCTGCGCCTCCTTCGTGGAGATGAAGTTGAGGAAGTCCACGCAGATGTCCGGCGCGTTCACCCAGCAGGCGTAGCCGTCGGCACCGCCCATGATCGCGCCCGGAGCGCCGTCGCCTCCGGAGATCTCCGGGAAGGGGAACAGGGCGAGGTCGGCCAGCGGCTGCTCATCCGGGGTGAGGGAGGCGATGACCCCGGGGTTCCAGCCGCCCATGAGTTCCATGGCGGCCTGGTGGTTGGCCAGGAGGCCCGCCGAGGATCCCGCACCCTGCTGTGCGGAAGTGGTGAGGAAGCCGCTGTTGAACGGATCCGTCTCGACGAAGTCCTGCAGGTCCTCGCTGGCGCGGAGCCAGCAGTCGTCCTCGAACGAACGCGTCTCGGCGGCGGCGTTCATAACGTCTTGCGAGCACTCGCGGAGGGCGAAGTTGTAGTACCAGTGGGCCGCGGGCCAGGCATCCTTCGCGCCGACGGCGATCGGTTCCACGCCCGACTCGCGCAGCTTCTCGTTCGCGTCGATGAGTTCGTCGATGGTGCCCGGGGTCTCGGTGATGCCCGCAGCGTCGAAGAGGTCCTGACTGTAGAAGATGCCCTCGGGGAGAACCGAGGAGGTCACGCCGTAGTTCTTGCCGTCGACCTCGAAGGCGGCGAGGCTGCCGCCCAGCCCGGCGCGAGTCTCATCGGTGATGGCGTCGCTGATATCCATGACCTGACCGGCGGCGACGGTGTCGGCGAGTTTCCCGCCGCCGCGCGCCATGAAGACGTCGGGTGCGTCGCCGGCGTTCAGGGCCGTCTGCAGCTTGCCGTCCATGTCTTCGTTCTGGATGGCCTGGATCTCGATCGTCACGCCCGGGTTGGCCTCCTCGAACTGGGCGGCCATGTCCTCCCAGTACGCTTTGCCGTCGCCGGTGGTGGAGTTGTGCCAGAACGACAGCGTCGTCGCATCGCCGGAGTCGCCTCCATCGCCGCCGCTGCATGCCGCAAGGCTGACAGCGCCCAAGGTCAGAGCCGCTGTGCCCGCGAGGAGCTTCTTCGCGTTCATGTGATTCCTGTCTCTCTTCGTTGAGGGCGTCTCGAACGGTGAGACGCGAGGTGAGTGCTCGACCATGTTGTGGCCGGCGACAAAGAGTGTCAAACGTTTTCGAAATCATTTTCAAGCGGACTATGATCACACGATATGAGCCGTCGTCCGACCATCCACGACGTCGCACGTGAGGCCGGCGTCTCGGTCGCGACGGTCTCCAAAGCCATCAACGGTCGCTACGGCGTCAAGACCTCCACCGCCGACCGTGTGCTCGAGGTGGTCCGCACGCTGGGATACGAGACGAGCCTGGTCGCCAGCAGCATGCGCTCGCGCACCACCGGCGTGATCGGCGTGCTCGTGGCGGACTTCGAGCCCTTCAGTGCGGAGGTGCTCAAGGGTGTGGGGGCGGCGCTGCGTGACGGGCCGTTCGATGTTCTCGCCTACAGTGGCGCACGCCACGCCGGAGGTGAAGGGTGGGAGCGGCGTTCGCTCAGCCGCTTGAGCGGCACCCTCATCGACGGGGCCATCATCGTCACCCCGACCGTGATCAACATCGTCGCCGAGGTCCCCGTCGTCGCCATCGACCCGCATACCGGACCCGCCGATCTGCCCACCGTCGAATCCGACAGTTTCCGCGGGGCGCAGGAGGCCGTGCGCCACCTCGTCGAGCTCGGCCACCGGCGCATCGCCTTCGTCGCAGGGCGACCCGATCTGCGGTCCTCGATCGCACGCGACGCAGGCTATCGGCGGGCGCTCGCCGACGCGGGCCTGCCGTTCGACCCGTCGCTGGTGGGAGAGGGGGGCTACGAGGCGGACACCGTGCGCGGCGTGACCGCGGCACTCCTGCGGCGCGCCGATCGGCCGACGGCCGTCTTCGCCGCCAACGACGTCTCGGCGCTGGCGGTCACCGAGGTCGCCGCCGAGATCGGGCTGCGCGTGCCGCGGGAACTGTCCGTGGTCGGCTTCGACGACATTCCCGACGCGTCACAGAGCGTTCCTGCCCTCACGACTGTGCGGCAGCCCATGCAACGGCTCGGCGGCGAGGCCGCTCGGCTGGTGCTGGCGCTCATGGCAGGTGAGTCGCCGGAGACGACTCACCTGCGTCTTCCGACGCGACTGGTCACCCGCGCGACCACCGCGCCGCCCGAGGCGTGAGGATCACCGCCGACCGAACCACCACCGGCGGCGCCGGCTCGCGTCGGCGGCGCCGCGCTCCCGCGCCGCCTCGATGGTGCGGGCAGCGCGGCGTTCCCGCCAGCGTGTCAGTTCGGTCTCGACCTCGCGCAGCGCGGTGACCACCGGCGGTCCGCCGAGCAGCTGCAGGCGTGCGTGCCGCACCCGCCGGTTGAAGTCCTCGAGATGCTCGCGCACCTCCGCTTCCGAGGCGAGGGTGTCCAGGTGGGCGTCGAGCTCGGCATCCTCGACCCGGAGCATGAGGGCGGGCGGTCCGAGGCCGGTGAGTCGTTCCGTCTCGATCTTGCGGCGGATCCACCAGTCCGGGTCGTTCGGGCGGCCGAGGTCGAGTGGCTTGCCCGCACCGGGGAGATCGTCGAACTCGCCGCGGCGGATCGCCTGCTGGATCGCGACCTCGACGAAGGCTGCACGGTCCGACGCGGTGGGCGTCGCGGATGTCGTGTCGCCGGACGCGGATGAGTCCGCGCCGGGGTCGTCCGGGTGCCGATGGTCGGAGTCGTCGCCCGCGATCCCCTGTTCGCGCGCCCACTTCCGCAAGCGATAGCGTGCGGCCCGATCGCGAGGGTCCTCCGTCATCGTGACATCCTGCCACGCGGCTCCGGCGGCCGTGCGGGATGGCCTGGAGGTGCGGTCACGCCGAGGCGAGCGCCCCCGCGGGATCGGCGAGCAGGGACGCGAAGGCTGCCTCCGATGCGCCGATGAGGAGGCGGTCCTCGGCCAGTGCGGCGGTGCGGATCTCGACGTCGTCGGCGGCCGCCGGCATGCACTGAGCGCGCATCGCCTCGACGAGGGCGGCGGGGTCGCTGTCGGCGAGGGTCGCGAGGAACCCGCCGAGGATCACGACCGAAGGGTTCAGGACGTTCACGGCGTTGGCCAGCGCCGTGGCGAGGATGCCGCGCTGCCGGGTGATCTCGTCGCGGACGTCGATCTCTGGTGACGCGGTCAGGGCGGCCGCGAGGGTCGGTTCGTCGGCGGCGGACAGGCGTGCCGCGGCGAGCAGACGCGCGCGGCTCACCTCGTCTTCGAGCACACCGTCGTCGGCGCGGCGGTGGGTCGCCGAGGCGATGCCCGGGCGGTTCTGCCCGAATTCTCCGGCGTATCCCGACGCGCCGCCGAGCGGCATCCCGGCGACGATCACCCCGCCGCCGATACCCGACGCGCCGCCGTTGAGGTAGACGAGGTTGTCCACGCCCATGCCGGCGCCGAAGCGGTGCTCCGCAATCGCCCCGAGCGTCGCATCGTTGTCGACGGCCGCGGGAAGTCCCGTCGCCCGCTCGGTCATGGCTCGCAGCGGCGCATCCCGCCACCCGAGGTGCGGCGCGTGGCGCACGACGCCGTCCGCCGCTCGCACGAGACCCGGCACGGCCACCCCGACTCCGACGAACCGGGCGCCGGCCAGCGTATCCGCCTTCCACCGGGCGAGGGCGTCCGTCAGCTGCGCCACCGTCTCCTCGGGCGTGGGGAGCGCGGCGGTCTCGTGCCGCTCCCGCACGCGGATCGTGCCGTCCAAGCCCACCGCGGCGAGCGTGAGCGCATCCACCTCGGGGTTAGCGGCGAGGACGACGACGTCCGGGTTCGCCGCGACCACGGGCGACGGGCGGCCGACGCGCTTGGTGGGATCGGGCGCCCGCTCGGTGACGAACCCGAGGTCGACCAGCTCGGCGGCCAGGGCGGCGACGGTCGACCGATTCAGCCCGGTCGCGGTGGTCAGCTGCGCACGGGAGAGGGCGCGCTCGCGGTGGACCAGCTCGAGGAATCGGGCGAGGTTGCCGCGGCGCATGTCCTCGACGGTCGACACGGCGCTCAGCATGCCGATGAGCCTAGCCGCAGGGCCGGTGGCCGCACGCGTTGACCCGCGCCGAGCGGTGGTATACGTTGTCAAGCGCAACATTTCCCTCACTCGACGTGGAGACGACATGCCCACCCCCACCCCTGCCGACAAGTTCACGTTCGGCCTCTGGACCATCGGCTACAACGGCACCGACCCGTTCGGCGGACCCACGCGCGGTCCCCTCGACGTCGTGCACGCGGTCGAGAAGCTGGCCGAGCTCGGCGCGTATGGGCTGACCTTCCACGACGACGACCTGTTCGCCTTCGGCTCCACCGACGCCGAGCGGCAGACCCAGATCGACCGACTCAAGGGGGCACTGGCCGCGACGGGGCTGAAGACCCCGATGGTCACCACGAACCTGTTCTCGGCCCCCGTGTTCAAGGACGGCGGCTTCACCTCCAACGACCGTCAGGTGCGCCGCTTCGCCCTCCGGAAGGTGCTGCGCAACATCGACCTGGCCGCGGAGCTCGGCGCCGAGACCTTCGTGATGTGGGGCGGCCGCGAGGGCGCCGAGTACGACACCGCGAAGGACGTGCGCGCGGCGCTCGAGCGCTACCGCGAGGCGGTGAACCTGCTCGGCGACTACGTCACCGACAAGGGCTACGGCATCCGCTTCGCCATCGAGCCCAAGCCCAACGAGCCGCGCGGCGACATCCTGCTGCCGACCGTGGGACACGCGCTGGCCTTCATCGAGTCGCTCGAGCGGCCGGAGCTGGTCGGTCTGAACCCCGAGGTCGGCCACGAGCAGATGGCGGGGCTGAACTTCACCGCCGGCATCGCCCAGGCGCTCTACCACGGCAAGCTCTACCACATCGACCTCAACGGGCAGCGCGGCATCAAGTACGACCAGGACCTCGTGTTCGGCCACGGCGACCTGCACAACGCCTTCTCGCTGGTCGACCTCCTCGAGAACGGCGGCGTCCAGGGCGGCCCCGCCTACGACGGGCCGCGCCACTTCGACTACAAGCCCAGCCGCACCGAAGACGAGACCGGTGTGTGGGACTCAGCGGCCGCGAACATGCGCACCTACCTGCTGCTGAAAGAGCGTGCGGCCGCATTCCGCGCCGACCCCGAGGTGCAGGAGGCCCTCGCGGCCGCGAAGGTCGCGGAACTGTCCCAGTCGACCCTGGCCGAGGGGGAGTCGTACAACGACCTTCTCGCCGACCGCTCGGCCTACGAGGACTTCGACGCCTCCGCCTACCTCGGCGGCAAGGGCTTCGGGTTCGTCCGTCTGCAGCAGCTGGCCACCGAGCACCTCATGGGCGCCCGGGGCTGACCCGCTACCGAGACCCGGGCCGGCGTCCGAGACCCCGCCGCATGCGGGCGGGTCTCCGACGCGGAGCCGGGTCTCACCGAGAGGAGACGGGATGACACTCGTCGCGGGGGTCGACTCATCGACCCAGTCGTGCAAGGTCGTGGTGATGGATGCCGAGACCGGCACCGTCGTGCGGGAGGGCCGAGCGACCCATCCGGAGGGCACCGAGGTCGACCCGGCCGACTGGTGGCGGGCGCTCGAAGAGGCGATCGCCGCCGCGGGTGGACTCGACGACGTCGCCGCGTGGAGCATCGGCGGCCAGCAGCACGGGATGGTCGCCCTCGACGCGGAAGGGCGGGTGATCCGCGACGCCCTGCTGTGGAACGACACCCGCTCCGCCGGCGCCGCCGAAGCGCTCATCGACGAGTTCGGCGCCGAGTCGCTCGCACAGCGGACCGGACTCGTCCCGGTCGCATCCTTCACGATCACGAAGCTTCGATGGCTGCGCGACGCCGAACCCGACAACGCCGCGCGGGTGGCCGCCGTCGCCCTTCCGCACGACTGGCTCACGTGGCGCCTGCGCGGGTTCGGCCCCGCGGGCGAGTCGGCCGCCGGGCCCGTGCTCGAAGAGCTCGTGACCGATCGATCGGACGCGTCCGGGACCGGCTACTGGAGCCCCGACGCGTGGGCGCCGGGCCGCGACGGCTACGACCGGGAGGTGTTCATCGCGGCCCTCGGCCACGACGCCGTGCTGCCGCGCGTGCTCGGCCCGGCGGAGTGGGTTGCCGACGGCGCCGGACGCCGCGTGGCGCCGGGTGCCGGCGACAACGCCGGCGCCGCCCTCGGCGTCGGTGCGGGTACCGGTGACGTCGTGGTCTCGATCGGAACCTCCGGCACCGTCTTCGCCGTGAGCGCGGAACGCACGGTCGATCCGTCCGGGACGGTGGCCGGCTTCGCCGACGCGAACGGCGGCTTCCTCCCGATCGTCGTCACGCTCAACGCCGCCCGGGTTCTGGATGCGATCGCCCGGCTGCTGGGTGTCGACCACGCGGCACTCAGCGACCTCGCGCTCGCCGCGCATCCCGGCGCGGCCGGTCTCACCCTGCTTCCCTACTTCGAGGGCGAGCGCACGCCGAATCTGCCCGATGCCACCGCATCCCTCACCGGCATGACCCTCGCCTCCACCACGCGCGAGAATCTCGCCCGCGCCGCGGTGGAGGGCATGCTGTCGGGGCTCGGCGCGGGACTGGACGCCCTCCGCGAGGTGGGTGTGCCCCTCGAGCGTGCCCTGCTCATCGGCGGCGCGGCGCAATCCGCGGCGGTGCGGCAGATCGCGCCGACTGTTCTCGGTCTTCCCGTCGAGGTGCCCGCCCCGGGTGAGTACGTCGCCCTCGGCGCCGCCCGCCAGGCCGCCCGCATCGCGGGGGCCTGAGCCGCCGGCACCGTCATCGGGATGCGGTCGCCCACCGGGCGAGGCGCTTCACAAGATCCCGGTGGCCGGCGGAGGAATACGACCGCGCATCGTGGCCGAGGACGTCGACGGCGACGCGGCTCGCGGCATACGTGCGCACCCATGCCGCAGGCATGCGCTCTCCGTCGACGGTGAAGTCGGCGACGACGTGCCGATCACCGATGGCCTGCAGGCGCGCGTACTGCTCGTCGAACACCGTGAAGTCCGGGAGGGCGTCGCCGTCCGGGAACGGAAGCGCACGGACGTGGATGTCGCCGGCGGGCGGGTGCCACGACAGCTGCGGAACCCACATCCCGCCGATCGCGGCAGCCCAGTCGGGGTAATCGCGCATGCTCGCGACGGCGCAGTGCAGCGCGAGGACGCCCATGCCTCGATCCAGCGCCCGGGAGAGGCCGTCGACGGACGAGTGCGGAGCCGGCACGGCGCCCTCGCCCCGCCACGGATCGCCGGCGTTGACGACGAGCAGGTCGACGCCGTCGAGGCGGGTCATCGCTCGGTCGACGTCGTCGTCGACGGTGACCTCGAATCCCGCCTCGGTGAGGATCTCGGTCACTTCCGGCGAGGTCTGCGGGAACGGATGCCACGGGTCGGCGTAGTGGCCGCTGCCGCTGGCGATGAGAGCCTTCATGGCGTCCTCCTGGGCGAGACGATGGGAGAGGGCTTTCCCATCGTAAGCCGACCGTGCCGCGTAGTGTCGGAGCGATGACATCCGCAGACGCCGCTTCCGACCAGCCTGCCTCCGCGACCGTCCCGCGCCGCCCGCGCGGCGCGCAGGTCGTTTTGGAGGTGGTGCGTCGGGAGTCCCTCACGCCGCACCTGGTCCGCCTGCATCTCGGCGGGCCGGGGTTCGACGACTTCCTCGACGGAGCGGACCCCGCCACGCTCGACCTCACCGACACCTACACGAAGCTGCTGCTGGCCAAGCCCGGCCTCGGACTCGAACCGCCCTACGATCTCGACGCGCTCCGTGCGGAGCTTCCGCGGGAGGATCTGCCGTCGCGACGCACGTACACGATCCGTGACGTGGACCGCAACGCCCGAACGATCGCCATCGACTTCGTCGTGCACGGCGACGAGGGCCTCGCGGGGCCCTGGGCCGCGTCCGCGGAGCCCGGGGATCGCCTCGCGATGTCGCTCCCCGGAGGCGGCTATGCCCCAGCGGCGGGCGATGTCACGCACGTGATCGTCGGTGACGATTCGGCTCTCCCGGCGATCGCGCGTGCCGTCGCCGCCCTCGCCGCAGACGCGCGCGGCGTGGTCATCGTCGAGGTCGACGATGAGGAGTCGCACGTGCCCCTCGACGCGCCGTCCGGGGTGGAGGTCCGCTGGCTGCACCGGGTGGGCTCGGCCGGAGCGGCGCACCCGGGAACCCTCCTGGTCGCGGCCGTCGAAGCCCTCTCGCGCCCGGAGGGCGTCGTCGACGTCTTCGCCCACGGGGAGCGGGCGGCCATGAAGCGTCTCGGCGCCGTTTTCCACGGAGAGTGGGGCATCGCCCGGCAGGAGATGTCGGTGTCGGCGTACTGGGCCCACGGACGGGCGGAGGACGCCTTCCAGGCCGAGAAGCGCGACGCGGTCGGCAAGATCTTCGCCGACTGAGCCGGGCGCAGGCTCGTCCGGTCCGGCGGCGGTCCGGGCACAATGGTGCCGTGTCGCAGGATCAGGTCGACGAGGTCGCGGCGGAGCTGTACGCCCTGCCGCCCGACGCGTTCACGGCCGCGCGCAACGCGCGCGCCGCGGCGGTCGGCGGCGAAGTGGGCGCCCGCATCAAAGAGCTGCGCAAGCCCACGGTCGCAGCCTGGGCCGTCGATCTGCTCGCCCGAGAAGGGGATCTCGGTGAGGCGCTGGACCTTGCGGCGGCGCTGCGGGAGGCACAGGACGACCTGGATTCCGCGGAGTTGTCGCGACTGGGCGGTCAGCGTCGACAACTGGTCGCCGCGCTGACCGCGCAGGCCGTCGCCCTCGCCGAAGCAGCGGGCGTGGCCGTGAGCTCCGCGGCCCGCGACGACGTCCGAAGAACTCTCAACGCCGCCGTGACGGATGCCGCCGCCGCGGCGGCGGTGCGCACGGCGCGGCTGGTGCGGCCGCTCGAGGCCGCTGGATTCGGCGGGGGCGACTCCGCGGATCTCGCCGCGTCGGTGGGCGGATCGGTTCCCGGCGCCGAGCAGGCTCCGCCGCGGGACGATCTCGCCGAACGGCGTGCCCGGCGAGCGGCGGAGAAGTCCGCGCGGGAGGCCGAGCGCGCTGCCGCCGACGCTGCTCGCGACGAGGCGAAGCTCATCGAACGCCGCGACCGTGCCCGCCAGAAGCTGGATCATGTGCGCGAACGCCTCGACGACCTCCGCCGCGACATCGCCCGGCTCGAGGGCGACGAGTCGGCCGCGGTCGACGCGCTCGCCGGGCTCGAGGACCGGGTGCGTGAGGCCGTGCAGGCGTCCCGGTCGGCGACGACTCGCGCCGAGGCTGCTCGACGGTCCCTCACAGAACTCTCGTAGCGGCCGCCCCTACGGTGGGGGCATGGCGACGCCACGACCCGAAGCGGCCGATACCGACGACCTCCCCGTGCTGCTGAGTCCGTCCGAGCTGCGCACCGCACGGGACGAGTTCCAGCAGTTCCTGATGGAGTACCGGTTCGGGATGCAGGAGGTCGAGACCAAGATCTCGATCCTGCGGGACGAATTCCTCCAGCTTCACGACTACAACCCCATCGAACACGTCTCGAGTCGGGTGAAGTCTCCCGACAGCCTCGTCGAGAAGGTGCGGCGCCGCGGGATCGCCCAGGACTTCGCATCGGTCCGGCGGCACATCACCGACATCGCCGGGGTGCGGATCACGTGCAGCTTCGTCACCGACGCCTATCGGATCTTCGATCTGCTCACCGCGCAGGACGACATCGAGGTCCTGCAGGTGAAGGATTACATCGCGGCGCCGAAGCCCAACGGCTACAAGAGCCTGCACGCGATCCTCCAGGTGCCGGTGTTCCTGTCGACCGGGCGGATCGAGGTCCCCGTGGAGGTGCAGTTCCGCACGATCGCCATGGACTTCTGGGCCAGCCTGGAGCACAAGATCTACTACAAGTACGACCGTCAGGTGCCGGCCGAACTGCTCGACGACCTGCGGGGCGCCGCGGACAGCGCCGCCGAACTCGACGAGCGGATGGAGCGCCTGCACCGAGAGATCCGCGGCTCGGCTGCGGCGGGTGCGCCCACGCCGCCCGCGCCGCCGTTCGCCGTCCCGCCCGTCCTGCGGGATTCGCCTGTGCTCGACGCCTGAACGCGCCGGGACGGGCGCCGGGAGTCGGTAGCCTGAGGCGGTGAACGACCTTCAGCCGCAGACACTGGTGCTCATCCCGCTGTTGGCGGTGCTGGCCCCGCTGTTCGCGCGGGGACTGGGGCGATGGGTGCGGGTGCCCGTCGTCGTCTTCGAGCTGGTCCTCGGAATCCTCATCGGGCCCGCCGTGCTCGGATGGGTGGGGGAATCGGCGTTCATCGAGTTGATGGCCGACTTCGGGCTCGCAACGCTCTTCTTCGTCGCCGGGACCGAGATCGAGTTCGGCGCGTTCCGCGGTCGGCTGGGGCGACGCGCGAGCCTGGGGTGGATGCTCAGTCTGGGTGCCGGGATCCTGGCCGTTCTGCTGCTCACCCCCTGGGAGGCCGCCGTCGTCATCGGCATCGCATTGTCCTCCACCGCGCTCGGCACCCTCCTGCCCGTGCTGCGCGATGCCGGCGAGCTCAAGACGCCCTTCGGGCAGGCGGTGGGGGCGGTGGGCGCGCTCGGGGAGTTCGGGCCGCTGATCGCCATCTCGCTCTTCCTCGGCAGTCGCGACATCGGCTTGTCCACCCTCGTACTGCTGCTGTTCATGCTGATCGCGGGTCTGGCGATCTGGCTGGCGTTCCGTATCCCGCACGGAGCCATGCACCAGGCGGTCAGTGCGACGCTGCACACCTCGGGCCAGTTCGCGATCCGGGTGATCCTCCTGATCCTCGGCGGGCTCATCTCGGTGAGCGTGCTGCTGGACCTGGACTTCCTCCTCGGCGCGTTCGCGGCCGGGATCGTCTGGCGTCTCATCATGCGAGACGCGGACGAGTCCGACCGGGAGGCGGTCGAGAGCAAGGTCGAGGCGGTGGCCTTCGGGTTCCTCGTGCCGATCTTCTTCATCTACACCGGTGTCACCTTCGACCTCGAGGCCCTGCTGGCCGACCCGATCCTGTTCCTCGGCCTGCCCATCGTGCTGGTCGCCCTGTTCGTCATCCGCGGACTGCCCTCGATGCTCGCCTCCCCGGTGGGATCGACCGGCAAAGAACGTCTCGCGATGGCCTTCATGGGGGCGACGGGTCTGCCGATCATCGTCGCGGTCACCTCGATCGGGCTGGACGAGGGAATCCTCAGCACCGTCCAGGCCGCGCTGCTGGTCGGCGGGGGGATGCTGTCGGTGCTGCTGTTCCCGCTCATCGCCATGCGGCTGCGCGGCGAGCGCGCCGCGCGCGTGGCACCCACGTTGGACGACATGGCGTGAGCATCGCGCGGGTCTTCGACGACGCCCGGGCCCGCCTGAACGGGTGCCCTCGGGAGCAGCTCGGCGAGGTCGTCGAGCCTCGGCGGGTGCTGGGGGTCCGTCGTGCGCCGCGGATCGTGCCGCACGGCGACGCCTGGCACCTGGGTGTTCTCCTGCTCTCCGACGACGCGGTGTTCGCCGTCGGAGAGGTGGTGCGTTCGCGCGAGGAGGCCAGGCGGGGGTTCGCGGCCGAGTCGCAGCGGGACCGCGCGGCGTTGGCTGCGGCGGCGTTCCGGGGCGGGTTCCCCGAGGGGGTGGCGGTCCACGTCGGGTGGGATCAGGTCGACCTGGACGCCGTCGAGCGCGGGTCCCCTTCCGGCCCGCTCGCGATGATCGACGGCGTGCCGAGCGTGAGATGGAGCCCTGCCGCCGGGTTCGCGCCGCTCGCGGGATACCTCGAGGACCGCATCGCGTTGCTTCTCGACCCGCCGCGCGGGGCATCATAGCGACGAGTGATCGACTCCGGGAGGACCTCTTCGCGTCACGTGGATCCTCTATGGTTGAGGTCCCGAACTCGAGGGGGTTCTCTGTGCAGGTATGGCCCGGATCCGCGTATCCGCTGGGTGCGACGTTCGATGGCAACGGCACCAACTTCGCGCTCTTCAGTGAAGGCGCCGACAAGGTCGAACTGTGTCTGTTCGACGAGGACGGCACCGAGACGTGCGTCGAGCTGCTCGATGTCGACGCGTTCGTCTGGCACGGCTATCTGCCGAACGTGCAGCCCGGCCAGCGCTACGGGTATCGGGTCCACGGACCCTACGATCCGGCGAACGGTCAGCGCTACAACCCGAACAAGCTGCTTCTCGACCCCTACGCGAAGGCCGTCGACGGACGGGTGAACTGGGGGCAGTCGGTCTTCAGCTACACGTTCGGCGACCCCGACTCGCGCAACGACGACGATTCCGCCGCCGACATGATGAAGGGCGTCGTCATCAACCCCTTCTTCGACTGGCAGGGTGACCGAGCCCCGAAGACGCCCCTGCACGAGACCTTCATCTACGAGGCCCACGTCAAGGGACTCACGCAGCTGCACCCGTCGGTTCCCGAAGAGATGCGCGGCACCTACGCCGGCGTGGCGCACCCGGCTGTGATCGACCACCTGCAGAAGCTCAGCGTCACCGCGATCGAGCTCATGCCGGTGCATCAGTTCGTCAACGACTCGACCCTTCAGGAGAAGGGCCTGTCGAACTACTGGGGCTACAACACGATCGGGTTCTTCGCCCCGCACCACTCCTACGCCTCGACCGGGATCAACGGTCAGCAGGTGCAGGAGTTCAAGGCGATGGTGCGCTCGCTCCACGAGGCGGGCATCGAAGTGATCCTGGATGTGGTCTACAACCACACCGCGGAGGGAAACCACCTCGGTCCCACCCTGTCGATGCGGGGAATCGACAACGAGGCCTACTACCGTCTCGAGCAGAACGACAAGCGGTACTACACCGACTACACCGGCACCGGCAACAGCATGAACGTCGGGAACCCGCACTCGCTGCAGCTCATCATGGATTCGCTGCGCTACTGGGTGCTGGAGATGCACGTGGACGGTTTCCGCTTCGATCTCGCCTCGACGCTCGCGCGCGAGTTCTACGATGTCGACCGCCTGTCGACCTTCTTCGAAATGGTGCAGCAGGACCCGGTGGTCTCGCAGGTCAAGCTGATCGCCGAGCCGTGGGACGTCGGTCCCGGTGGCTACCAGGTCGGCAACTTCCCGCCGCAGTGGACGGAGTGGAACGGCAAGTACCGCGACACCGTGCGCGACTTCTGGCGCGGCGAACCGCAGGCCCTCGGCGAGTTCGCCTCACGCCTGACCGGCTCGAGCGACCTGTACGAGCGTTCCGGACGCGCCCCCGTCGCCTCGATCAACTTCGTCACAGCCCACGACGGGTTCACCCTGCGCGACCTGGTGTCGTACAACGACAAGCACAACGAAGCCAACGGCGAGGACAACCGCGACGGCGAATCCCACAACAGGTCCTACAACCACGGGGTGGAAGGGCCGACCGACGACCCCGAGATCCTCACCGTCCGTGCCCAGCAGCAGCGGAACTTCATCGCCACGATGCTGCTCAGCCAGGGTGTCCCGATGCTCTCGCACGGGGACGAGCTCGGGCGCACCCAGTACGGCAACAACAACGGCTACGCGCAGGACAACGAGCTCACCTGGATCGACTGGGAAGCGGTGGATCAGCCGCTCATCGAGTTCACCGCCGCGCTCGCCCGCCTCCGCAAGGACCACCCGACCTTCCGGCGCACGCGCTTCTTCGACGGGCGCCCCGTGAAGATGGAGGAAGGGCGGCCGATTCCGGATGTCGTGTGGCTGCGGCCGGATGGCACCCTCATGCAGCCCGAGGACTGGGACTCGGGGTTCGGTCGCACCGTGGGGATCTTCCTCAACGGCCGTGGCATCCGCGAGCGCGACAAATGGGGGGAGGAGATCACCGACCGGCACTTCGTGGTGCTGTTCAACGCGGGCGATGAACCGGTCGACTTCAAGATCCCCGCACCCCGCTACGGCCCGGAGTGGGACGTCATGGTCGATACGGCCGGCGAATGGGCCAACACCGATCCCGTCGCCCCGGGGTCCCGCATCCCGCTGCAGCCCAAGGCCCTCATCGTGCTGCGCGAACACGACCTCCCCGACCCCGAGGTCGACCACTCCGTCGCGGCGTCGCTGAGCATGCTCGTGCACTCGCGGACCGCGGAGATGCCCGTGATCACCCCGCCGGCCCCGTCCTCGGCGGCGTCTGCGGACGGCGCCGGCGGCGCCGACTGACGCTCCGACCGAACCGGAAGAGGACGCCCATGCCCGCGCATCCCGTGTCGACGTACCGATTGCAGATCCGCGCGGGGTTCGACCTCGACGCGGCAGCGGCCGTCACCGGCTACCTCGCCGACCTCGGCGTCGACACCGCCTACCTGTCGCCGCTGCTCCAGGCCACACGGGGAAGCGACCACGGCTACGACGTGACCGACCCCACCCGGGTGGATGCCGATCGCGGCGGACCGGAGGCCCTCACCCGCTTCTCAGAGGCGGCGCGCGAGGCCGGGCTCGGGATCCTCGCCGACATCGTGCCGAACCACATGGGAATCTCGCAGCCGCACGAGAATCCGTGGTGGTGGGACGTGCTCACCCACGGGCGCGCGTCGGCGCACGCCCCCGCCTTCGACATCGACTGGGATCACGGCGACGGGAGGGTCCTCGTGCCGGTCCTGGGTGCTCCGCTGTCGGAGGTGCTCGCGGACATTCGCATCGAGCCCGACCCGCCGCCGGAATCCGCATCGGGGCTCGTGCGGTACTTCGAGCACATGCTTCCGCTCGCACCCGGCTCGGTGCGCGAGGAGGACGACCTGTCCACCTCGGAGGGTGTGCGCGCGGTGCTCGATCGCCAGAAGTGGGAGCTGCGCTTCTGGCAGGACGAGGCGACAAATCTGAACTATCGCCGCTTCTTCGCGGTGACGACCCTCGCGGCCGTCCGTGTGGAGCGGCCCGAGGTCTTCGACGCCGCCCATGCCGAGGTGCTCCGGTGGCTGCGGGAGGGACTCGTCGACGGTCTCCGGGTGGACCACCCCGATGGCCTGGCCGACCCGGGGGGTTACCTCGCCCGGCTCGCCGAGGCCACGGAGGGCGCGTATGTGCTCGTCGAGAAGATCCTCGAACGCAGCGCCCACGAGCCGGGTGCCGAGGCCTCGGAGGCCCTCCCGGCGTGGTGGGCCACGGCCGGGACCACCGGCTACGACGCGCTCGCCGAGATCGAACGGGTGCTCGTCGACCCCGCAGGCGAGCACCCGCTGACCGCCCTCGACGGTGTGCTGCGCGGCACGGTCCCGGTCTGGGCCGACATGATCCACGACACCAAGCGCATGATCGCCGACAGCATCCAGGTCGCCGAGATCCGCCGGCTCGTGCGCTGCCTGCCCGAACCGGTCGACGACGCCGAGGACGCCCTCGCCGAGCTGCTCGCATGCTTTCCGACCTACCGGTCGTACCTGCCGGCCGGGATCGACGACCTCCACCACGCCGTCGACGAGGCCGTGCGCCGCAGGCCCGACCTCGCCGACGCGGTCGCCGCGCTCGTGCCGATGCTCTCGGACGGCTCCCTCGAGGTCGCGCGGCGCTTCGAGCAGACCACCGGACCGGTCATGGCCAAGGGGGTGGAGGACACCGCCTTCTATCGCTACACGCGCCTCGGCTCGCTGACCGAGGTCGGCGGTGACCCGGCGGTGTTCTCCCTGTCCGTGCCCGGGTTCCACGCGGCATGGCAGCGCAGGCAGGCCTCGTGGCCCCACGCGATGACCACCCTCTCGACCCACGACACCAAGCGCGGCGAGGACGTGCGCGCCCGCCTGGATGTGCTGGCGGAGCTGCCCGGGAGGTGGGGGCAGACCCTTGATGCGCTCCGCGAGGTCGCCTCGACCGGCAACGGCCCCTTCGACAACCTGCTGTGGCAGGCGATCGTCGGAGCCTGGCCGGCATCGCCGGAGCGTCTGCACGCCTACGCCGAGAAGGCGGCACGCGAGGCAGCGGAGCAGACCGGATGGTGGCAGCCGGACAAGGTGTTCGAGCAGCGCATGCACGATCTCGTCGATGCCGCGTTCGGCCCCGCCGAACCGATCGTCTCGCGGTTCGTCGAGGAGATCCGCGACGCCGGGTGGTCGAATTCCCTTTCGGCCAAGCTCCTGCAGCTCGCAGGCCCCGGCGTGCCCGACGTGTATCAGGGCTCGGAACTGTGGGAGACCTCCCTCGTCGACCCCGACAACCGGCGCCCGGTGGACTTCGGGGCGCGAGAGCGGATGCTCGCCGAGCTGGATGCGCCCGGCGCGACGCATCCCCCGATCGACGAGAGCGGGGCGGCGAAACTCCTGGTGACCTCGCGTGCGCTGCGATTGCGCCGCGATCGGCCCGAGCTGTACACGCGGTACACGCCGGTGACCCTCGTCGGTGACGCGGCGGACCACGCGGTCGCGTTCGACCGCGGCGGCGCGATCGCGGTGGCCACGCGCCTCCCGATCGGCCTCGCGGCACGAGGCGGCTGGGGTGACACGGCGGTGATGCTGCCGGAGGGGACGTTCGTCGACGTGGTCACCGGCCGACGCGTCTCCGGCGGTGTCCGCCCCCTCGCCGACGTGCTCGCGACGTATCCGGTGGCGCTGTTGGCGACCGAGGCGACCGATGGGTGAGTTCGCGCGCACGCGAGGAAGGAGCGGGGCATGAGCGTCGAGGTGTGGGGCCCCAGGGCCGAACGGATGCGGTTGCGTCGACCGGACGCGGACGACGTGGAGATGACCGTCGATGCGGACGGGTGGTGGCGGTGCGAGGTCGACCTCGCCCACGGCGACCGCTACGGGTTCGTGCTCGGCGACTCCGAGGACGCCAGACCCGATCCGCGCTCGCGACGTCAGCCCGACGGCGTCCACGGACTGTCGGCGCACGTCGACCCGGCGACGCTGGCCACGGCCGTGCCGGTGACACCCGCGTGGACCGGCCGGCAGCTGGCGGGCGGCATCGTCTACGAGATGCACGTGGGCAGCTTCACCCCCGAGGGCACCCTCGACGCGGCTGCGGATCGACTGACGCACCTGGTCGAGCTCGGCGTGTCCCACATCGAGCTTCTGCCCGTGAACGGTTTCAACGGGGTGTGGAACTGGGGATACGACGGGGTGCTCTGGTACACGGTACATGAGGCCTACGGCGGGCCCGCGGCATACCGCCGCTTCGTCGAAGCCGCTCACGCCGCCGGGCTCGCCGTCATCCAGGACGTCGT
This sequence comes from Microbacterium xanthum, assembly GCF_034531355.1. Taxonomy (NCBI): domain Bacteria; kingdom Bacillati; phylum Actinomycetota; class Actinomycetes; order Micrococcales; family Microbacteriaceae; genus Microbacterium; species Microbacterium xanthum. Next base: position 448,753 of record NZ_JAWHUE010000001.1, on the reverse strand, counting down.
CTACAACCACCTGGGCCCCAGCGGAAACTACCTTCCCGAGTTCGGACCGTACCTGCGTGATGCCGAACGCAACACGTGGGGGTCGAGCGTCGATCTCGACCAGGCCGCGGTGCGAGCCTTCATCGTCGAGAACGCACTGATGTGGATGCGCGACTACGGCGTCGACGGTCTGCGGTTGGATGCGGTGCACGCCCTCAAAGACGCGCAGCCCGTCCACATCCTGCGCGAGCTCGCCGAGGCGACCGATGCCCTGTCCGCCCACCGGGGGGTCCCGTTGACCCTCATCGCCGAATCGGACATGAACGACCCGACGCTCATCCTCCCGCGCGAAGCGGGCGGCTACGGCCTGCACGCGCAGTGGAGCGATGACTGGCACCACGCGGTGCACGTCGCCCTCACGGGGGAGACCGTGGGCTACTACGAGGACTTTGCCGCCCCCGACGCGCTGACGAAGGTCTGGACCCGCGGGTTCTTCCACGACGGCACGTACTCATCGTTCCGTGGTCGCGACCACGGGCATCCGATCCCCGCCGAGGTGCCGGCCTGGCGTCTGGTGACCTTCGCCCAGGATCACGACCAGATCGGAAACCGCGCTGCCGGCGACCGGCTGAGCGACTCGTTGTCGCCCGCGCGGCTGGCGGTCGCCGCCGTCCTCACCCTCACCGCGCCGGGTACCCCGATGCTGTTCATGGGGGAGGAGTGGGGGGCGTCCACCCCGTGGGCGTTCTTCACCTCGCACCCCGAACCCGAGCTCGGCGACGCCACCGCGAAGGGCCGGATCGAGGAGTTCGCCCGAATGGGGTGGGATCCCGAGTCGGTCCTGGACCCCCAGGATCCGGAGACCTTCCACCGGTCGCGTCTGGCCTGGGAGGAAGCCGGCGACGGTGACCACGCGCGCCTGCTCGCGCTGTATCGGCGCTTGGCCCGGCTGCGGCGAGAGCACGCAGACCTCACCGACCCCGACGTCGCGACACTCGGCGCCGAACTGCTGCGCGACGGCGATCCCGGACACCGAGCCTGGGAGCTGCGTCGGGGGGCCCTGCGGATTCTCGTGAACCTGACCGACGAGGTCCTGCAGGTCTCGGTGGCGCCGGGGGAGAGCGTGGTGGTGGCGACATCTGCGGCGGTGAGCGAGACGGCGGATACGGTGGCCGTTCCCGCCGAGTCTGCGGTCATCGTGTCGCCGGGGCGCTGACTCGAGGAGGTCCGGTCATCGTGTCGTCGGGGCCCTGACGCGGCATCGGAAAGCCGCCGCGGGGCTCCCTCATCACCGTCAGACGGCGAGGCGTGTCGCGAAGGTCCGCAGCAGCGTGAGGGGCGCGTCGACGGTTGCGGACAGCACCCGGTCGGCGACGACGTCGAAATCGCCCGCGTCGAAGTAGCCGTCGTTGCGATAGACGACCATGCGCTCGGTGAAGTCGGCCGGCGTCGGCTCGGGGTGGAACTGCGTCGTGTACACACGCTCACCGACCCGGAAGGCCTGGACGGGGCAGGCCGGGTTCGTGGCCAGCTGCACCGCGCCAGGGGGGAGGGTCTCGGTGCCCTCCTTGTGGGCGGTGAGGGCGGTGAACGTGGTGGGGAGTCCGCCGAACAACGGGTCGGCGAGGCCGGTCTCGGTCAGCTGCACCTGCGTCGGACCGGTGTCTTCGGGAAAGGCGCGGCTGACCGTGCCGCCGAGCATGCGGGTGACCACCCCGATGCTGTAGCACGTGAAGAGGCCGACCGGGCCCCCGTCTGCGGAGGCGGTGACCAGGCGTTCGAGGTCCGCTTCCACCCGGCGTTGCACGTCGGTCTTGGTGGTCTCCGGGTCGGTGACGTTGAAGGGGCTGCCCCCGACCACGACACCGGCGTAGTCCGAGATCCGGCGGACATCGAGCGGTGTGCGAACCAGATCCAGCTCGTCCAGCTCGGTCTCGGCGAGGCCCATGGCGCGGCGGAAGGACACGAACTCCGCTTCGGAGGCCTCGCGCTGCGGGCGCGCGCAGACGTAGAGGATTCGCGCGTCGGACATCTCTCGATTCTTCCATGTATCAACAGCGCCCTTTCGTCCTCTCCCGTGTTGTGGACAGAATGGGCTTCATGACGCATACGGGGTCTGGGGCCTCGGTCGAGTCCGTCGATCAGCCACGCTGGGAGAGAGCGGCCGCTTCCTTCCGGCGTTGGCGCGACGGCGACCGTCGGGCGATGGATGAGTTGGTGGCGGTGATGACACCGGTGCTGTGGCACGTGGTGCGCGCCTACGGGCTGGATGCGGCCCTCGCGCAGGACGTGGTGCAGACCACCTGGCTCACCCTCGTCCAACGGCACTCCTCGATCACCGAACCCGACGCCGTCTCGGGCTGGCTGACGACCACGGCGCGCCGTGAGGCGTGGCGCGTGGGGAAGCAGCAGCGTCGAGCAGAGGCGACCGAGGCGGAGAACCTCGAGCCTCACCTGCCCGTCCACGAATCCGCGGAACAGACGGCGGCGACCGATGACGAGTCGCGTCGCCTGTGGCTGGCCGTGGGTGAGCTCAACGAACGCTGCCAGCGGCTGCTGCGCATCGTCGCGTTCGACGACCGACCCGATTACGCCCGCATCGCCGCCGACTTGGCGATGCCGGTGGGGTCGATCGGACCGACGCGCCGGCGCTGCCTGGGCAAGCTCCGCGCCCTCCTCGAGGAAGCCGGAGGAGAGAAGGACGCATATGGACACTGAAGACTTCGCCGCCGACGCGGCACTGTTCGCGCGGCTGCGCGCCACGTGGGATGACATCGACCCGATGCCCGCCGACATGATCGACCGGATGGTCGCCGCTGTCGCGGTCGCCGACCTGTCGCGCGAGTACGCGCTCCTGACCCTCGTCGAGGGGGCCATCACCGGCGCCGTGCGCACCGCACCGGCCGAGACCGCAACCCTGCAGTTCAGTCGCGGCGACACGAGCGTGCTCCTGCACGTGAGTGTGACCGAGAGCGGCAAGCGTCGCATCGACGGCTGGGTCGACGCCGAGACGCTCGCCATCCGGCTCGTGCAGGGCGACCGGGATTGGGCGGCCGAGCCGGCCGACCACGGACGGTTCGCCTTCGAGGAGGTCCCGCCGGGCATGACCCGGCTGCGGATGGCCGTGCGGGGCACCGACGGGGAGATGAAGGAGTTCGAAACGCCTCAGTTCGAGGCGTGATGCGGGTGCGGATGCGCCCGCATCCGCACGAGTGAGAGCGCCGTGCGCGGCGGGAGACATCGGGGGGACGCATGGTCGACGGGGTCGACGAGCCGGGTTGGCGTGATCGGATCGAGGCGGGCAGGCCGCGGGGCGTTCCCCTGGATCCCGGGATCGAACAGGTCGAGGGAGTGGACCCGTACCCGACGACCTACGCCGCCGATCACCTGCTTCTCACCGAGGGTGCGCGGCTGGGGGAGATCCTCGAGATCCTCCGCGAAGCCGGCGCCTACTTCGGATGGGGCGTCCGCGTGGAGACCATCCGCGGCGATCGCCTGAGCGACGCCGAAGCGGAAGAGCGCGCGCGGGTCGCCGAGGAGGAACTGGGTCTTCCCCTCGTGCTGCTCGGCATCATCTTCCCGGACCCCAAGCCGGGTCGTGACGATCAGCCGGTTCCGCCGATCGACGCGTGGCGTCTGCTGCAGCGCGCCCGCGCGATCTACGGGAAAGACGTGCGCGGCGTCGCGCTGGACCACGTGATCAGCGTGGACCCGTATGGCTCGACGAACCCGTATGGCTCGACGAACCCGTACGGCTCGACGAACCCGTATGGCTCGACCAACCCGTACGGGTCGACGAACCCGTACGGGTCGACGAATCCCTACGGCTCGACGAATCCCTACGGCTCGACGAACCCGTACGGCTCGACCAATGCACCCGGACCGGGGGCGTACGCCTATCCGGGATCCGGCGGACGGGAGGTCGTGAGCTACGTCGGCGACCCACCCCGACGCGATGACGAGACCGTCGTCGGGCGGCGCCCGGTCGTGGCGTTCATGGACACCGGATGCGGTGCTCACGCCTGGCTGCCGCCGTCGATCGTCGACCGGCACCCGCACGTGAACGGCGAGCCGATCGGCATCACCGATCCCGCGACCGATCCGGAAGCGATCGGCGACATCTCCGGACCCTACGACGGCTTCCTCGACGCCGCCGCCGGACACGGCACCTTCGTCGCCGGAGTGGTGCGTCAGATCTGTCCCGACGCCGACCTCATCTCGATCCGAGTCGCCGACAGCCAGGGCACGCTCCTCGAGGGCGAGTTCCTCGCCGCCGTCCGTGCCGTCGCCGAGCTCGTGATCCGAGACGCGCGGGGACTCCCCGGCGGGCGGCCCATCGACGTGCTGAACCTGTCGCTGAGCTACTACCACGAGACCCCGGAGGACGGGCAGTTCGACCAGACCCTCGTGCGCTATCTCGTGGCCGCCCGCCGGCACGGCTGCGCCGTGGTGTGCTCCGCCGGCAACGACGCCACCAGTCGGCCCGCCTTCCCGGCGGCGCTGTGGCGGTGGCCCGATGCGGAGTTCGTCGTCGACGATCCGGCCGACGCAGCCCCGCACCTGTCGGTGGGAGCGCTGAACCCGAACGGCAAGAGCGTCGCCCTCTTCAGCAACGTCGGCCGCTGGGTCCGCGTCTACGCTCCCGGTGCGTCCGTGGTCAGCTCCGCGCCGCCGTTGAACGGCGGTACGCAGGCCGGCACGCGCAACGACCGCTTCGGGCTGCGTCGCGAGACGATCGACCCCGACGATTACACCGGCGGCTTCGTGATGTGGAGCGGAACCTCCTTCGCGGCGCCCTTCATCGCCGGACTGTTGGCCGAGCGGATCGCCGACGGCTTGATCGACGGCACCGCGGACGAGTCGGTCGCGGCGCGTGTCGAAGCGCTCGAGAAGGCCGGCTCACGGGCGCTGCGCGAGTGGGACGGCCACCGCCGCGCCCCCGCCTGACCCCTGTCAGACGATCGCTGCCGCCGCCCCTCGTCGTCCCGTGCGACCGCGCGCCGTCCGGAACTGCGGGATGATGAGGGGCGTGGGGCCCGACGCGATACAGCTGCATCAGCGGGCCGTGGCGCAGTGCATCGACGGACGGTACGCCACGGCGCAACGCACGCTCGACCGTGCTGCGCGGCTCACGGGCGACCCCGAACTGATCGCCCGTATCGACGGCACACGGGCGATGGCGTTGCAGCGCACCGGTCGGCCCGACGCGGCCGAGGCGCTGCTGCACGACACCCTCGCCCGGCCCGGACTGAGCGCGCACACCGAGTCGATCCTGCTCGGCCAGCTCGGCGGCCTCGCGAACTACGGCGGGCGCCTGGACGAGGGCGAGCGGTGGCTCGGTCAGGCGATCCAGCGGCTCTCCGATGACGATGTGGCCGCCTCGCGCATCCGGATGAACCGCAGCCTGGTCCGTATGCAGCAGCGTCGGCTCCTGGACGCGGCCGAAGACCTGGAGAGGGCGGTGTCGGTCTTCGCCGCGCACGGCCTGGTCACCGATGCGGCCCAGGCCCGTCACAACCTCGGGTACACCGCGCTCCTGGAGGGCGACCTCGTGCGGGCGCTTCGCGAGATGAACGAGGCGCGCGACGACGCCGCCAACTCGCCGGTTGCCGAGGCGATCGGGGCGATGGACCGCGCGGAGGTCCTCCGCGACGCGGGGCTGGCCACCGAGGCCGAGGACCTGTTCCGGCAGGCGGCCGCGATCTTCGGCGCCCACCGGATGCCGCAATCGCGTGCCGAGGCCGAGTTCCACCTCTCACGCTCGCTGCTCGCCCACGACGGAGCCGCGTCGGCCCGCGTCGCCGGTGATGCCGCGCGTCGTTTCCGGGCGCTGGGCAACGACGCCTGGGCGGCGCGCGCCGAGGGTGTGCGGTTGCGGGCCGTGCTCGGCGCGAGCCGGGTGGGGACCGGGGTTGTGCGTCGAAGGGCGTCCCCGGCAGACGCCGACCGGGTCGCCGCATCCCTCGCCTCGCACGGCTTCCGCAGCGAGGCCGCCGCCGTGCGGATCGCTGCCGCGCTCGCCGCCGCCCGGGCCGGCGACGCTTCCGGCCCTGCTCCGCGGGTTCCCGCCTCCGCCCCGATGGAGGTCCGGCTGCTCGGCGACGAACTGAAGGCGGCGCGCGCCGCTGCCCGTCGGCGCGGCGCGGAGGCACGACGCCATGCCGCCGCCGGCCTGGACCGGTTGGCGGCGTGGCAGAGCTCATTCGGGAGCATCGACCTGCAGACATCGGTCGCGATGCACGGGGCCAACCTCGTCTTCACGGGGCTCCAGTCCGCGGCGGAATCCCGCCGACCCGACATCGTCTTCGAGTGGTCCGAGCGTGCCCGGCACCTGAGCCAGCAGGTCGTCCCGCTCCGCCCACCGCCCGACCACGAGATGGCCGAGGCGCTCGCCGAGTTGCGGATGCTGCGGGCCGAGAACCCGGCTGCGGACTGGCTGTCGGATCCTCGGGCCGCCCCGTTGCGCGACCGCGCGCGCGAACACCAATGGACATCGGTGGGCACGTCGCGGATCGACGAGCGCGTCGACCTGTCGACGCTCGGCGACGGTCTCGACCCCGACACCGCCTTGCTCGCGTATGTGTTCACCGGTGAAGAGATCATCGCTCTCGTGGTCGACGGCACACGCTCCGAGATCGTGGGTCTCGGGGACGACGCCGCGGTGCGCGACCTGCAGAAGGGGTTGCGCGCGGACCTCGACGTCGCGGCCTCCGTGCGCACCGGGCCGATGGCGGCGGTCGTGCGGCGCTCCCTCGATGCGCGTCTCGCGGCCCTGTCGGCTGCGCTGCTCGATGAACCCCTGCGCCGGACCGCGGCTCGGCGGCTCGTGATCACCGCACCGGGTCTGCTCAACGCCATCCCGTGGTCCATGCTCCCCGGCATGCGTGGGCGGGTCTTCACCCTCGCCGCGTCGGCGTCCCAATGGCTGCACCGCCGGGGGTCCGCATCGGCGGGAACCGCGACCCGCGCCGGCTTCGCCGTGGGCCCTCGGGTCGCCCGTGGCGGAGAGGAAGCGCGGCTGGGAGCGTCGGCGTGGCGGCACGCGCCCGTGGTGGGCGACGGGGACGCGACGGTGTCGCGCGTCACCCGGCTCGCGGCCGACGTCGACGTCCTCCACATCGCCGCGCACGGCCGCCACGCCGTCGACAACCCGCTGTTCTCAGGTCTGGAACTGTCGGACGGCGCCCTGTTCGGCTACGACGTCGACCTCATCCCCGATGTTCCGCGCACCGTCGTCCTGTCCGCATGCGAGGTCGGCCGATCGTCGGTGCGATGGGGTGAGGAGGCGGTCGGGATGGCCCGCGTGTGGTTGCACGCCGGCTCGATCTCGGTCATCGCCGCGCCGGTCGTGGTCGCCGACGATCTCGCCTGCGAACTGCTGGGATCGATGCACGCCGAACTGGCCGCCGGGCTCGCGCCCGCAGAAGCGCTCGCGGTGGCGGCGGATCGCCTGGACGTGACATCGCCGTTCCAGGCCCACGGCGCCGGGTTCTGACGCGACGCATCGCGGCTCTGAAACGCGGGAAAAGAAAATCGACAGGGATGTATCAGGGATCACCCAGGCTGCTCTAGATCTGCGAAGTGGTCGTGTTTTGGTCGGCACCGGGGGGCGCCGATCACTGGGGGCACGAGAGTTCCCCGCCTGTCGGGGCTCGCGGGGATTCACGCCATTTCCAGGGGATGCCGTTCGCACGTGTGGCGGCATCCCCTGTTCTTCGTGCGGGGCCGCGTGCTCAGCCCCGTGAGGAGTTCGCCGTGCGACCACGGACGATCCCGACGAACGCGTCGACGAGCGCCGTGGTGCGGTCGGCCTGCCAGGCGAGGGCGACCGTCGACGTCGGGGCCTGCTCGAGCGGACGGTAGGCCACGTCCTTGCGGTGGTGCAGTCGGGCAAGAGACATCGGCACGACGACGAAGCCGACACCCGCGGCCACCGTCGCGATCGCCTCTTCGGTGGAGGCGGGCGGCGCGAACCGGGGCGGCGCGACATTCGGGAACGTATCCGCGCGGAGCCCCAGGACGTCGTCGGACGGGATGATCAGCACCTCGTCGGCGAGGTCGGCCGGGGTGAGCGAGTCCGCGGCCGTCAGGTGCGACTCGGTGGAGGTCGCCACGACGGGGACCTCGTCGTAGAGCGGGATCACATGCAGGCCCGTCTTGTCGATCGGCAGTCGCACGAGCGCCGCATCGACGTCTCCCGCGACGATGGCCTGGCGCTGGGCGACGACCGCGAGCGGACGCAGCTCGAGCGGGTTGTCGGGCATGCGGTCCTGCCAGGCATCGATCCACTTCCCGGGCGTCGCGCCCGGGATCGCGCCGAGCACGAAGGGACCGGCGGGCGCGGATGCCGCCGGCTGCGGTGCCGGGACCCCCGGTCGCTTCGCGTCCGGCGCCTTCGGCGTCCGCGACTTGGCGGCGTGGGTCTTGCGCTGCGAAGACGGACGCCCCGCGCGTGGGTTGCGCCCCGCGGGGTTCGGTCGTCTGGGCATGAGGCCACGGTAGTCGCTCGCGTCGTCGCCGCGCGGTCCCGGACGGGACCTGGGTCTATGGTCTGCCGGGCTGCCGACCCGGACGCTGGAAGCGCTCCCTGCTCTGAGAGGTGTCCTGATCATCCACGGGACGCCCGCCACGGCAGGCACGTACACCTTCGCCGTTCGCGATCTGACGACGCCAGACAGCCCGGCATCGGTGTTCACATTGACGGTCTCCCCGGCGGAGGCGACGGACGCGGGCACCGCCGAGGGAGGCGACGGCGCCGGCGGCGATGGCGTGACCGAAGGCGATGTCGCCGTCGGGCCCGAGACGTCGTCGGGCCACGCGGGAACGCTGGCGTCCACCGGAGCGCACGATGCGCTGTATGCGTCGGCGCTCGCTGTCTCGCTGCTCCTCGCAGCGGCGGGCACCGTCGTGTACGTCGCGGCGCGGCGCGCTCACCGACGCGAGGGCTGAGCGGCGAGTGCGGGAGCGCGCGGCGGGCCGTCCCGGACGCTAGGGTTCGATCATGATCGCGATCCTGGCCACCGTGTCCGGGGCGCTCGCCGCCCTTCTGCACGTCTACATCTTCGTGATGGAGTCGGTGCAGTGGACCAGACCCCGCATCTGGCGACGGTTCGGGGTGAAGGATCAGGCCTCCGCTGACACCACGAAGGCAATGGCGTACAACCAGGGGTTCTACAACCTGTTCCTGGCCGTCGGCACGGTGATCGGACTCGTCCTGTTCTGGACCGGCGGCGCAGGCACCGCCGCTGACGTGGCAGGACGCACCCTGGTGCTCTTCAGCCTGGGCTCCATGGTCGCCGCCGCGCTCGTCCTGCTGACGACGGGACGGTCGTACCTCCGCGCGGCATTGGTGCAGGGCACGCTTCCGCTCATCGGCTTCACCCTCTTCCTCTTCGCCTGACGCCACGGGCGAGCCGTCCGCATCCTTCCCCCTCCGCGCTCGGAAGCCCCGGCCGGGGTGTTCGGTTGCCACTCGATGTCGCTCTGGCGTGGGATTCCGGCATCCGGGGGCAAGCGAATCTCGGTCGCGTCAGGGGCAGAGCGACCACATGCCGGCGTCGGCGTCGCGGGCCGCCGCTTCGGCGGCCTGCAGATCAGGCCAGTACCGGTCGTTCGGCGGGATGCGGAGGGCTTCGCCCGCTCCGGATGCGACGAGGGCGAGATTTATGAAGGTGCCGTCGTCGGCCCAGAGGTAGAGCAGGACGCGGTCGTACCGGTCGCGTTCTTCGTCGTCGCGGGCGGCCCAGACGATGTCGCCTTCCGCGACCAGGGTGCGCATCGCCGAGGTCGCTTCGGCGCCGCCGCACTCCAGCTCCGGATACACCTCGGGGGTGTCCACGCCGATGAGACGCACCGCGACCTCTGCGTCGGACGCGTCATCGTCCGCTGACCGCCAGGGAGCGGAGGAGCCGGTCACCGGGCGGACCCGGACCGTATCACCGTCCACGACATCGGTGATCTCGACCGCCGACGCGTCGTTCGGGATCCCGTCGGGTGCGGTCGAGGAGGTGCTCACAACCGTGCAGCCCACGACGGCGACGGCTGCCGACAGGAACACGAACGCTCCCGTCGCGAGGCGGCGGGAGCGTCGGGTCATCTCTCGACCCTATGCCGCGCGGGGTGCGCGGCGGCGAGGCGATTCTCAGGCGGCCAGATGCAGTCCGCGTCGGTCGGTGGCGACGGTTTCACCGTCTCCGATGCTCTCGTCGTCGCCGATGAGCGAGCCGACCGCCACGCGTGCGCCGTTTCCGACGTGCGCGCGTATTCCGATCTTCGCGCCGGCGCCGATCGCGGCGCCGGGTCCGATGTGCGCCTGGGGGGCGATCTCGGCGTCGGGTCCGATGACGACATCGGACTCGACCCACGCGCCTCGGCCCACGTGGACGTTCGCAGCGATTCGGACTCCCGGTTCGACGTACGCTCCCGACTCGACGATCGCGGTGGGGTGCACCTTGGCACCGTGCGCGATCAGGCCCCGGCCGTTGGCGTGCTTGCGGTAGCGCAGCGTCTCGCCGTGGTCGTTCTCGATGTCGACGTAGTTCTTACCCACAGTCCCCTCCTCTGACGCCGGGTGACGTCGGATACAGGTACAACTTCCTTGATTGTCTATTCATTCCCCCGGCGACACCGATTCGGATGCACAGGGTTGACATCTGTTGTTCGGTGCGGCATGAGGAATGGATGGGGCGCATCGTCGGCGACAATGGGGGCGTGACGCGCGAACCGATCGACGATGCCGACGTGCCCGACGAGGTCACCGGGCCGTCGCTGGTCTTCGACGACCAGAGCATGGCGCACTCGGCCGCGGAGGACGTCCTCGGCATCCTGACGGGGACCTTCGTCGCGTCATTCGGTCTCTACCTGCTCCAGTCGGCCGGCTCGGTGACGGGCGGGACGGCGGGGCTGTCGCTGTTGCTCGGCTATGCGACGGCGTGGCCGTTCTGGCTCCTGTTCGCCGTCATCAACCTGCCCTTCGCGGTGCTGGCGGTGTGGCAGCGGGGGTGGAGTTTCACGCTGCGCACCGCGATCGCGATCGGCCTGGTGTCGGGCTGGTCGGTCGTGCACCAGTCGATGCTCGTGCTCGACGCGCTGAATCCGGTCTACGGCACGCTCGGGGGGAACCTCCTCGCCGGGGTCGGGCTGCTGATCCTCTTCCGCCATCGCGCGAGCCTGGGTGGCGTGAACATCGTGGCCCTGATCGTGCAGGATCGCTGGGGGTTCCGTGCGGGCTGGACCATGATGATCTTCGATGTCGTCATCATCGGGTCGGCGCTGCTGGTCGTTCCGCTCTGGAGTGTCGTGCTCAGCGCGGCCGGTGCGGTCGTGCTGAACCTCGTGCTGGCGTTGAATCATCGTCCGGGTCGCTACATCGGACACTGACCCGACGGTCATGGTGGAGCCGGCGGTCCTGGTTGCCCCAGCGATCCTGTCGTCTCCGATCCGTCAGGTCTGGCACCGGGGGCACCAGAATGTGATGCGCTCCGAGGTGGGGTCAGCCCCCATCTGGCCGCCCTCGACGAGGGTGCCGCAGCGGCGACAGGGGCGGCCTTCGCGCCGATAGACCCATGTCGAGCGGCCCGGCCGCGCATCTCCGGTGAAGGTGCGCCCCGACCGGTCCCGGTTCGCGCGGATCATTCGCGTGCCGAGGTCGAGCAGCGCCTCGACGTCGACGTCGGGGGCAGGCGTGGTGGGCAGAACGCCTCGCACGAACAGGATCTCGTTGGCGTATTCGTTGCCGAACCCGGCGACGTTGCGCTGGTCGAGGAGGGCGACGTGAATCGCACGAGCATCGGCCGACAGGCGCCTGCTCGCCTCGGCGGGGTCCCATGTCGCGCTCAGCGGATCGGGGCCGAGATGGCCGACGAGGGTGTCCTCGCGATCGGTGGGCACCACGGTGATGTCGGCGAGGTCGAAACCGACGGTGTCGTGGTCGACGGTCCCGAGCACGGCGCGGGCCTTGTAGCCGGGCTTGCGCCACCGGCCGCCCCGTTCGTACACATGCCATTCGCCTTCCATCTTCAGATGGGTGTGAAGGGTCCACCCGTCGATGCGGTGGAGGAGGTGCTTGCCGCGCGGGATGACTTCTTGCACGGTCGCGCCGGTGAGATCGATCGTCGCGACCTGCGGCACGCGCAGGTCGAAGCGGACGAGTTCGCGTCCGTCGAGCACGTCGGCGAGGCGCCGCGCGGCGCGGAAGACGGTGTCGCCCTCAGGCACGCGTCGACTCCCGGTGCGCGTCGCCGGCGGTGGTGCGACGCAGCGTCAGACCGCGCGGCGACTCCACGAAGCCCGCCTCCCGCAACGCGCGGCCGAGCGCGGTGCCGTAGACGAAGGCGCCGTTGACCTGCTCGATGGTGAGGGTGTCGAGGTGACGTCGCCGCGCCGTGTCGGCGAGCCCGATGGCTGCCGCGGCGATGACCTCCTCGTCCGCGGTGAAGACCAGGGCGGTCTTGCCGCCGCGCTCGAGGTAGAGCGCCAGGTCGCCGTCGACGATCACGACGAGGCCGCCGGCCTTGCGACCGGGGCGGTGCGACACGTCCGCCAGGGACGGCCAGGCCAGTGCGGCTCCGTACGGGTTGGCGGGGTCGGTCGCGGCGAGGGCGACGGACTGTCGCGGTGGCGGGTCCGGGACCGCGGCGAACTCGCGGATGCGGTCGACGGTGGCCGAGGCGGCGAACTGGGCGGCGCCGAGCTTTTCGATGACGTAGCCGCGACGGCAGTGGCCGGCCTCTTCGAAGCCCGCGAGCACGCGGTACACCTGCGCGAAACCGCCCGGGACGCCCTCCGATTGCACGGACCCTCTGGTGACCACCCCGTAGCGGTCCAGCAGCAGGCTCGCCGCAGCCGTGGCGCGGAGGGCGGCATCCGGCTCGGCGTCGGGGACGAGCGACCATCTTCCTCCGATCGCCGGAGGCCGAGGCGGTGCCGACGTCGACACGCGCGGCAGGGTCGCGCCGCGGTACATGCGGGATCGCGGCGTCTTCCGCGCCACCCGATGCGCCTGCGAACCGCCTCCGACGAGCGTGCGCACGGGGGCGAACGTGTCGTTGGTGACCCGGCCGGCCCACGTCAGGCGCCACAGCGCATCGACGACGGACTGCTCGTTGTCGGCATCGGCGAGTTGTCGCAGCTGCCCGGCGAAGTAGGCACCTCCGGCGCCGAGCACGTGGAGGAGTCGCGCATCCAGCGAATCCTCCGCGATCTCGACGTCATCGCGGGTGAGGGTGAGGGGGGCGGTGTCGGCGGGATGGAACGCGATCCAGCCGTCTCGACCGGGAAGCGAACCGTGGCCGGTCCACACGACCTCCCCCGACGAGGTGAGTTCATCCAGCAGCGCGGGGCGGTAGTCCCGCACGCGGGTCGGAAAGATGAGCGACTCCCACGCGCTGGCGGGCGCGGGGACACCTGCCAGTTGCTCGATGACCGCGGCCAGGCCATCGATGCCGTCCAGCGGACGCGTGACGTGCTGCCAGACCGGAAGGAACCTCGCGAACGCGTCGGGCGGGACCGGTTCGACGCTGCCGCGGATGGCCGCCAGCGACCGCATCCGCAGGCGGCGGAGCACCTCGCTGTCGCACCACTCCGTTTCGTCGAGGGCGGCACCGCTCGCGGCTCCCGACCCGGAGGCGGGGAGGAAGAAACCGCTCGAGATGCGGCCCTGGCCCTCCAGCCGCTGAAGAGTGTGCCGTGCGACGGCGACCCCGACGCCGAGCCGTTCGGCGAGGGCATCGGCGGTGAAGGGGCCGTGCGTGCGGGCGTAGCGGGCGACGAGGTCGCCGAGGGGGTCGGGGAGCGGTTCGAGGAACGCGTTCGGGATGCCGACGGGGAGTGCCGCGCCGAGACCGTCGCGCAAGCGCCCGGCGTCTTCGATGGCGGCCACGCGGGCGGCGCCGGCGATGGTCACCCGGATCGCCCTGCGGGCATCGACGAGCTCGCCGAGGAGTCCGGCCGCGGTGCTCTCCGTCGCCGACGCATCGCCATCGGTCGCCTCGAGACGTTCGGCGACCTCGCGGGCCTCGAGGGGTCCGAGGATCCGGAGCAGGTCGGCGACGCCTTCGACGCCGCGCACGTGTCTGTCAGGCGCGAGCTTCTGCGCCTCACGCTCGAACTGGGCGATGACCTCGGGGTCGAGCAGCTCGCGCATCTCGACCTTGCCGAGCAGCTCCGACAGCAGAGCCGGGTCGACGGAGAGTGCCGCTGCGCGACGCTCGGCCAGCGGTGAATCGCCCTCGTACATGAAGGCGCCGACGTATCCGAAGAGCAGGTCGCGCGCGTAGGGGGACGGTTGGCTCGTCGTCGTCTCCACCAGGCGGATGCTTCGATCGCCGATCTTGCGCGCGACGCGCAGCAGCGCGGGGACGTCGTAGACGTCCTGAAGGACTTCGCGGAGCGTTTCGAGGATGATGGGGAACGTCGGATAGCGGCGGGCCACCTCGAGCAGTTGCGCGGAGCGCTGGCGCTGTTGCCACAGCGGGCTTCGCCGACTGGGGTTCATGCGCGGCATGAGGAGCGCGCGCGCCGCGCACTCGCGGAATCGTGACGCGAACAGGGCGGACCCACCCACCTCGTCGGTGACCAGTTGCTCCAATTCGTCGGGCTCGAAGACGAACAGGTCGGCACCGGGCGGCTCGGTCGCCGCATCGGGGACGCGCGCGATGATGCCGTCGTCGCTCGCCACGGCCGCGCCCTCGACGCCGAGGCGCTCTCGAATCCGGGCGTTGACGGCGAGCGCCCACGGCGCATGCACCTTCATGCCGTACGGGGAATGAAGTATCACCCGCCAGTCGCCGACTTCGTCCCGACTGCGTTCGACGGTGAAGGTGCGATCCGTGGGGACGCTGCCGGTCGCTTCCCGCTGTTCGGCGAGGTAGGTGAGGAGGTTCTCGATGGCGGAGGCGTCGAGGCCCGCATCGCCGAGGCGTGCCTCGGCCTTCTCGCGTTTCGCGCCCGAGAGCTGGCGAGCCATGCTGCCGAGGGCCTCGCCGAGCTCTGCCGGGCGTCCGAGGCCGTCGCCGTGCCAGAAGGGCAGCTTGCCGGGCTGGCCGAAGGCGGGGAGGACGTTCACGCGGTCGTGGGTGATCTCCACGATGCGCCAGCTGGTCGTGCCGAGGGTGAAGACGTCGTTCACCCTCGACTCGTAGACCATCTCCTCGTCGAGCTCGCCGACGCGCGCGTTGCGGGTCTCACCGGCGACGAAAACGCCGAACAGGCCGCGGTCGGGAATCGTGCCGCCGCTTGTGACGGCGATGCGCTGCGCCCCGGGCCGCCCCGTGAGGGTGCCCTTGTCGCGATCCCAGACCACGCGGGGCCGGAGCTCGGCGAACTCGTCCGAGGGGAAGCGACCCGCGAGCAGGTCGAGGGTCGCCTCGTACGCCGACCGGGGCAGGGTGCGGAACGGGGCGCTGCGCCGCACCGTGTCGAACCAGCCCTCCACGTCGATCTCGCCCTGGGCGGCGGCGGCCACCGTCTGCTGCGCGAGGATGTCGAGCGGGTTCTGGGGCACGGCGATCGACTCGATCTGACCGGCGAGCATCCGCTCGGTCACGATCGCGGTGTGGAGGACGTCGGCGCGGTGCTTGGGGAACAGGGCCGCGCGGCTCACCTCCCCGACCTGGTGACCGGCCCGCCCCACGCGCTGCAGCCCCGACGCCGCAGAAGGTGGCGCCTCGACCTGGATGACGAGGTCGACGGCGCCCATGTCGATTCCGAGTTCGAGGCTGCTGGTGGCCACGACGCAGCGGAGAGCCCCGGACTTCAGTTCTTCCTCGACCTGTGCGCGCTGCTCCTTCGACACGGATCCGTGGTGCGCTTTGGCGAGCGCCGGCGCGACGCCCGAGGACACGCCCGCCTGCGCCATCATCTCGGCGGGCATGCGGGTCGGTCCCGCAGAACCCGGCGGGCCGGACGGCGCCGCATCCGGCGAGGGGGTGTCGAGCCCGAGTCGGTCGGCGTAGATCTCGTTCAGACGACCGGTGAGACGCTCGCCCAGGCGGCGGGAGTTGACGAAGACGATCGTGGACCGATGATCGAGGATGCGGTCGACGATCGCCTCTTCGACGTGCGGCCAGACCGACCCGGTCATCTCGGTGTTGTCTGCGCCGGAGGCCGGGCCCGACGCGGACGTGCCGCTTGACCCGTCGCCGAACCAGTCTTCGTCGATGGGTGATCCGTCCAGGTCCGCGGTGCTCCGGTCGCCATCGTCCCGCCCGCGCACCGGTCCGGGGGCGGGCGGCGGGTTGAGCATGTCGTCGACGGGAACGACGACCGTGAGCTCGAACTGCTTGGACGCCCGAGGAGCGACGATCTCGACGGGTTCGGATCCGCCGAGGAAGCGAGCGACCTCGTCGATGGGGCACACCGTCGCCGACAGTCCGATGCGCTGCGCGGGAGCCGCGTCGGGGGCATGCTCGCGGCGGAGTGCGTCGAGGCGTTCGAGGCTGACCGCGAGGTGCGCGCCGCGCTTGGTCGCTGCGACCGCGTGGACCTCGTCGACGATGACCGTGTGCACGTCGCGGAGGGTCTGCCCCGCCTGACTGGTGAGCATGAGGTACAGCGACTCGGGCGTCGTGATGAGGATGTCCGGCGGGGATGCCACGAGCTTGCGCCGGTCGGCGGAAGAGGTGTCGCCGGAGCGGACGCCGACGGACACGTCGGGCACCGCGATGCCGAGGCGGCGGGCGGACTGTCCGATCCCCACCAGCGGGGAGCGCAGGTTGCGCTCGACGTCGACGCCGAGCGCCTTCAACGGGGAGATGTAGAGGATGCGCGTGCCCGGTGGCGGCGCGGCGTCGGAGCCTGCGCGGAGGCGTCGGCCCGCGCGCGGTCGTGCGGTCTCCCCGCCGGAGTCCGGCGCGCGGCCCTCTCGGAACACCCGGTCGATGGCCCACAGGAACGCCGAGAGGGTCTTCCCCGACCCGGTGGGGGCGACCACGAGCGCGTGCTTGCCGTGCGAGATCGCCTCCCATGCGCCGCGCTGCGCGTCGGTCGGGCGCGCGAAAGCTCCGCGGAACCAGTCCTGCGTGGCAGGGCCGAACCGCTCGAGCACGTCGCCGGAGCCAGCCATCCTCCCATCATGCTCGTTGCCACCGACATCGGCGCGGGCTTGCGCCTGCCGCTCGTCAGTGCCGGTTGTAGATGCCTAGGATCGACCCGATGATCTCTCACCTCAGACATCTCGGAATCGTTTTGTCGACCATCGTGCTCGTGTCGGTCGTGGGGTGCGCGGCGGAGCCCCAAGCCCAGGAGACGAACGTTTCGGTTTCGGCTTCGACTTCTGCGACACCCACACCGACGCCGACGGTTCGCGTCGTCGGGGGCGGTGAGCGTCCCCCGCAGGTCTTCGGTGGCGAGTGTGCCGAGATGCTCGATGTCCGAACACTGTCGGCCGTGACAGGGCTGGGGTTCGAGCCGACGGGGGACTCCGGGGTGGACTCGGGTGACAGCGTCGTCAACGTGGGAGGGACGAATTGCAGCTGGCGGACAGAGACGGGTGAGTTCCTCCTGGTCAGCGTTCTCCCGGAATGGGGGATCGGTCAGGAACGGCTCGGGCGAGAAGCGGCAGATTTCTACTTCGGCAACTGCGAGTCCGATACATGGGTCTGTACGGCCGCGGGCGGCGATGGTGAGCTGTGGATAGCGGTCAGCGGGTCAGGTGGAGTCGGGGCTCACGACTTCGACGAGTTTGCTCCGATACTCATGGATGACGTCGCGACGTCCTGGCACGCGCGCGAGGAGAGGCCGTGGACGAGAGACACGACCGAGTGGGCCCATGCGCTCGACTGCGGCGAGCTCGCCGAACGGATGTCGGCTGCGTCCGGGGTCGAGATCATTGCGTCCGCGGGCGACTTGTACATCGACCCACCTCACGCGGTCTTTGTGCTCGCTGACCAGGTGTCGCGCGCTTCCGGCTGCACGTTCGAGGGAGAAGGCCTGTGGGCGGACATCGTGAGCCGGGCGGGGACGGGGTGGTCCGTTGCGGATGGAGCGAGCGACCGTGACGAGATCAACATCGGAAGGGTCGCTCTGCGAACACCTGAGGGATCCTCGGGGGCGGCTGGGGCGAATGTCCAGGCTACGGATGGCGTCAACGTCGCTGACATTCGGTTGTCCGAACTGCCCGACGCCGAGCGCGAGGCTCTGCTCACGACTCTCGCGTCGTATCTGGACGAGGCCTGGTAGCCGTCCTCATCGCTGTGCGATCATCCCGTCGCGCAGCTCGAGGGTGAAGTCGATGTCGAGGCGGGCGAGGAAGGCGTCGTCATGGCTGACGACGAGGACGGCGCCGCGGTAGGCCGAGAGAGCGTCCACCAGCTGGTCCACCGTGTCGAGGTCGAGGTTGTTCGTCGGCTCGTCCAGGATCAGGAGCTGCGGAGCGGGGTCGGCCAACAGCAGACGTGCCAGGGCGACGCGGAACCTCTCGCCGCCGGACAAGGTGCTGACGGCGCGCTCCACCGTCGCACCGCGGAGCAGGAACCGCGCGAGACGGTTCCGCACCTCCGCGGGCGGCACATCGGGGGCCGCCGTGCGGACGTTCTCGAGGACGCTCGCGTCGTCGTCGAGTCCGTCGACGCGCTGCGGCAGGTACCCGATCCGCTCGGTGTGCGCGACGGCCGACATCGGCGACCCCGGCTGTCGGCAATTCCTTGGATCCGGGCGTTCTGCGCCGAATGCGGGCGTATCCGCTGATCGCTCGTCCGGATGGGAGGAGCTCGCGACGAGATCTTCGAGCAGCGTGGTCTTTCCGGCGCCGTTCGGGCCTGTGAGCGCCATGCGCTCGGGGCCCCGGATCGTCCACGTGCGTTCGCCGTCGGTGAGCGAGGCGATCCGTCGGGTCGCGGCGACTCCGGGGTCGGGGATATCGATTCGGATGCCGTCATCGTCGCGCACGCGTTGCTCGGCGGCGTCGAGTGCGGCACGCGCCTGCGACTCCTTGCCCGCCGATTCCACCCGGAGCCGCCCCGCGGACTCCTGCGCCGCGCGTTTGCGTGCGCCGGCGACGATCTTCGGAACGCGTCGCTCGAGCTCGGCCCGCCGCCCGTACGATCGCCGCCTCGCGATCGTCGTCTCGGCCTCGATGCGCTGGCGTCGTTCGCGGCGCAGAGCGTTCGCCGCCGTGGCCTCCGCCTGGCGGGCGGCGTCCTGTTCTGCGTCGAGCCAGGCCCGCCAGCTCGAGTACGGGCCCCCGAACACCGTCACCGTGCCGCGGTGCAGTTCAGCGGTGTCGTCCATGAGCTCGAGCAACCCGACGTCGTGGCTGACGACGACGAGCGTGCCGCGCCACGCCGTCACCAGACGCGCGAGACGCTCCCGCGCACCCTTGTCGAGGTTGTTGGTCGGCTCGTCGAGCAGGGTGATCGCCGGGGCGCGCAGCCGGATGCCGGCGAGAGCGGCCAAGACCGCCTCACCGCCGGAGAGCTCGCCGACGGTCCGATCGAGCGTATCGGGCGGCAGCCCCGCTTCGGCGAGGACCGCGTGCGCACGCGCTTCGACGTCCCACGCGTCGCCGACCGCCTCGAAGTGTCGCGGATCGGCGTCGCCCGATTCGATCGCGCGCAGCGCGACCACCGCGTCTCCGACCCCCAGCAGGTCGGCGACCGGTCTGCCGGTGTCGAGGGTCAGCTGCTGCGGCAAGCGCGCGACGTCGCCGACGGCGGTGACGGTCCCGGATGCGGGGGACAGGTCGCCCGAGATCAGACGCAGCAGCGTCGACTTGCCGGAGCCATTGCGGCCGACCAGGCCTGTGCGGCCTTCGCCGATCGCGCCGGACAGCCCGTCGAGAGCGGGTGTGCCGTCCGGCCAGTGGAAGGAGAGGCGGTCGAAGACGACGGCCGAGGTGCGTGCGGAGGTGGGCATGATGGCCCTTTCGGTGTCGGCGTGGGCGCTGACAGCCGGGAGGCCGAAGCCTCGGCTCCTTCCGGAGCGGCCCGCCGCGCAAAGGGCGGGCAGAGGCGACGTCAGCGCGAGGTGGTCGCGAGAGCGTCGAAGGTCTTCACCGGTCATCCTGACGTCGGGAACGGGACTCCATGACGATAGCGTCGAGGCCCGTCGAAGGGAAGACCGGACGTCCTTCGATCTCCCTCTGCGGGCGGATGCGCGCCGCGGAGCCGCGTCGTAGCGTCGCCGGCATGACGGATGAGCAGAAGACCGAGGGTGGGCGCGGGTTCCCGCCGTTCAACGCCGCGGGACTCGCGGTCGGCATCGGGCTGGGCATCGCCTTCGGGGTGGCGCTGGACAACATCGGCGCGGGACTCGCGATCGGCGTGGGGATCGGTGTCGCGTTCTCCCTGGCCTTCGGCGCTGCCGCCGCGGACCGTACGCGTCGGCGGGACGAGGGTGATTCTCGTGACGAGGGTGATTCCGGCGACGAGGGCGATTCCGGCGACGAGGGTGACTCCGGCGACGAGGTGTAGCCGGGCGGGGGAGGGTCAGCCCTCGAGGGACTCCAGCTGCTTCTCGAGGAAGACGCGCACATCGGCCATCTCCTGCTCCGAGACGCTGTGGCTCAGGCCCGGGTAGACGCGGCCGCTGAGGTCGGCATGACCGGGAAGCCACTGCGTGGTGTGGTCGATGAGCGCCGCCGGGATCACCTCGTCGGCACTCCCGCGCCCCCAGAACACCGGCGGTCGGCTCTCGGCGATCGTCGCATCGCCGGGCAGATCGCCGGGCGTGACGTAGCCCGAGAGGTTCACCGCGAACGCGAAGCGCTCCGGCCGCAACCGCAGCGACTGGAGCGACACCGCGCCGCCCTGGGAGAATCCCAGCAAACCGACCGGTGCATTCGGCGCGACCCGATCGATCCACGACACGAGGGCGGATGCGGCGGCGGTCACGTGGGACGGGTCGCGGCCATCGAGTCCGTCGATGGGGTACCAGGAGTGTCCCGGCGTCGGGAACGGGGGAGCGAGGGGAGCGCGCACCGCGGCGTAGGCGAACGCGTCGGGCAGGTAGGGCACGAGGCCGAACAGATCGCCCTCGTGCGACCCGTAGCCATGCAGCAGCACCAGGAGCGGTCGTCCCGTACGGGTCGCTTCGTCGGCGGACCACAGCACGGCATCGTGGTCGAGCACGGGCGTGTTCGGGCTCTCGGCGCTCATGCCGCCATTGTTGCAGGACGCCCCGACAGGCGGGGTGCTGTTCGGCGGGAGTGGTGCTGTTCGACGGGAGTGGTGCTGTTCGACGGGAGTGGTGCAGTGGTGCTGTTCGACGCGGGGTTCGTCGGGGAGCGGCGCCGACACGCGACCGGGACGGTGAGGTATACAGGAGGCATGCCGGTCCGCACGCCTGATCCCGAACCGAACGACGGGGACGACGACGGCACGCCGCGCGATCCGCTGCGCGATCTGGGCGGCGACGCGGCGGGTTCGTCGAACCCCGGATGGCTGAGCGAGGTCGAGCTCGCGGAGGCGCGCCGCCGCCTGCCGATGCTCTACGTCGAGGCCGTGCCGGTGCGCACGGACGGCATGGGAGCGGTGACCGAGGTGGGCATCCTGTTGCGCGCCACGCCGATGGGGGAGATCACCCGCTCGCTCGTGAGCGGCCGGGTGCGGTACGGCGAAACGGTGCGCGACGCGCTGTTCCGGCACCTCGAGAACGACCTCGGCCCGATGGCGTTCCCGCTCCTCCCGCCGCAGCCGGTCCCGTTCACCGTTGCCGAGTACTTCCCCATCCCGGGTGTCAGCGCCTTCCACGACGACCGCCAGCATGCCGTCTCGCTGGCGTACGTCGTGCCGGTCACCGGCACGTGCGAGCCCCGTCAGGATGCGCTCGAGGTGACGTGGATGAGCCCCGACGAGGCGGCGTCCGACGCGCTCGCCGACGAGATGGAGGGCGGCCGCGCCACCCTCATCCGTCAGGCGCTTGCGAGCGTCGGCTGCCTGCGCTGAGTCCGGAAGGCCCGCATGACGAACAGCCCGTTGCTGATCGAGCTCGCCATCGCGATCCCGATCGTCCTCGCCCTCGCGTACCTCATCGCCCGGATCATCCGCCGGCTCTTCGGCTCCCGGCTGCGCCTCGAGATCCGCACGATGACGATCGTCTCCACCCTCGGGATCAGCATCGGGATCCTCCTGGCCGGCATCTTCTTCTACGGCCTGCGCCTGTGGATGCCGACGACGATCCTCCTTGCCTTCGGCACGAGCCTCGGGCTCTCCTTCGCGGTGGCGGGACTGGCCGCGGCGCTGAACCGCGGTGCGCAGGAGATCGATGTCGCGGCCGTGCTCTCGGCCGGCGAGACCGACCGGGTCGAGTTCAAGGAGACGGCGCGCTGGAACGTCCGGGAGGACAAGAAGGACGCGCGGATGGAGCTGGCCATCGCCAAGACGGTCGCGGCCTTCCTGAACAGCTCCGGCGGGGTGCTGCTGATCGGCGCGAACGACGACGGGCAGGTGATCGGCCTGCACCGTGACCTGGCGACGTTGCGCACCCCCGACCACGACCGGTTCGAGCTGTGGCTGCGCGACCTGCTGTCGACCCTGCTGGGCCGGAACGCCGCTGCCCTGCCGCGCATCCAGTTCCACGGATCCGGCGGCGACGCGGTCTGCGCGGTCAGCTGCCCCGCCTCGCCCAAGCCGGTGTTCCTCGTGCGCGCGAAAGACGGCGGCTCCACCGACCTCTGGGTGCGCGTGGGCAACTCCACGCGCTCGCTCGGCGTCGACGAGGCGGTGCAGTACGTCGCCGAGCATTGGCGTCCGTCGGTGTGGACCTGGTTGTCGGGCAAACCCGCCGGGGTCTGACCGGATTCGCCCCGCGCACGCGGGGCCGCGGGTTCAGCCCGCGGTGGTCTCGCGGGCGATGGCGGCGAGGAACGCGTCGATGTCGCCCTCCGTGGTGTCGAACGAGCACATCCAGCGCACCTCTCGACGAGCCTCGTCCCAGTCGTAGAAGCGGAACGATGTGCGCAACCGGTCGGCGACGCCCGCGGGCAGGGTTGCGAAGACGCCGTTGACCTGCGTGGGCTGGGTGAACTCGACACCGCGGATCGACCCGTCGGCCAGGCCCGCCTCGACACCGGCGCGAAGCCGCTGCGCCATGGCATTGGAGTGACGGGCGCTGCGCAGCCACAGGTCGTTCTCGAGCAGGGCGATCAGCTGCGCCGAGACGAACCGCATCTTCGAGGACAACTGCATGTTGAGCTTGCGGAGGTAGGGCAGTCCGCTGGCGGCAGCAGGATCGATCACCACGATCGCCTCGCCGAGCATGGCCCCGTTCTTCGTGCCGCCGAAGCTCAGAACGTCCACACCGGCGTCGCGGGTGAATGCACGGAGCGGCACGTCGAGAGCGGCGGCGGCGTTGGCGATGCGGGCACCGTCCATGTGCAGCCGCATCCCGTGACCGTGGGCGTGGTCGGCGATCGCGCGCACCTCATCGGGCGTGTAGAGCGTGCCGAGCTCGGTGGACTGCGTGATCGAGACGGCCAAGGGCTGCGAACGGTGCTCGTCGCCCCATCCCCACGCCTCGAGGTCGATCAGTTCGGGGGTGAGTTTGCCGTCCTCGGTCGGGACGTTCAGGATCTTCACGCCCGCGACCTTCTCGGGGGCGCCGCCTTCGTCGACATTGATGTGGGCGGTGGCGGCGGCGATGACCGCGCCCCACCGGGGCAGCATCGATTGGATGCCGACGACGTTCGCGCCGGTGCCGTTGAACACCGGGAACGCCTCGACACCCTCGCCGAGCTGCGCGACGAACAGCTCCTGCAGGCGTGCGGTGTAGCGGTCCTCCCCATAGGCGACCTGGTGCCCCCCATTCGCCGCGGCGATGGCCGCCAGCACCTCGGGGTGCACGCCGGAGTAGTTGTCAGAGGCGAAGCCGCGCACGGCGGAGTCATGGAGGGCAGTCACGGGCATCCAGCCTACGCTTCGGGAGTCGAGGGTGAGGGGGTGGGTGGGGGCCGGTGCGCGTCAACCGAGCGTCACGACGGTGTCGTTGACCGCGGCTGCGTCGTCGTCCCAGAGCCGCGCGAACGCATCGGCCAGGGCGAATTCGAGCCCGGCGAGGGCCTTCACGCGGTACGTCACGGCCGCCGCTCGGAGCGGCTCGTCGGCGTCACGGGCCGCTTTGGCGAACCCGTGCGCGACGGCGCGGTTCCACGCTTCGGCCGCGGCCTTGACGGCCGCGTAGTTCGCGCCGCCGGCGAGAGGCCGTGTCACCGCCGTCGACGACACGATGGCCGTGCGGGCGGCATCCGAGGCGCGAAGGGCGGGGTCGAAGGCCCGTGACACATGACGCAGTGCGGTCAGTGACGCCTCGAGAACGCGGAAGTCCGCGTCGGTTTGCCCGGCCAGACCGCCGCCGCCGCGCCAGCCGCCGACGAGGTGCAGCACCCCGTCGAGAGCTCCGACCTGCCTGGCGAGACCCGCCACGGCCTCCTCGTCGGTGAGGTCGCACTGTTCCGTGCGCACGCCGGGCAGAGTCTCGCGCAGGGTGTCGAGCGCGACGTGATCGCGCGCGGCGACGATGACGTGTGCACCCGCGGCGGTGAGCACCCGTGCGGCGACACGTCCTGCCTCGCTCGTGCCGCCCGCCAGGAGCACCGTGCGTGCCGCGACACCCGGTACGCGATCGCCCCGCGTCGTGACGTCGTCGCTCATTCGTCGGTCGCCCGGATGCCGCGGGTGGACTCGATCACAGGCCGCATCTTCTTCTCGAGCGCTTCGTAGAACATCGACAGGGGGAATTCGTCATCGAGCACCGCGTCGGTGTAGCCCCGGGGTGGGCCCGCGAGGATCTCGTCGGACAGCCCGCGAGCCCAGCGGGAGGCGGGGTGCGGCGTGAGGACGGAACGGACCAGCTCGTAGGCGGCGAGCCAATGGGCGGTCTTGGGGCGATCGATCGAGCGCCAGTACAGCTCGTCGATGGCCTCGCCGAGGGCGACGACGGCGGCCGGCACCTCGTCCCAGTCGAAGGCCAGCGACGTATCGGTCCAGTGGAGCACGTCGCGCTGGTGCAGCCACGCGAACAGCAGTTGGCCGCCGAGCCCGTCGTAGTTGCGCACGCGCGACCCGGTGACGGCGAAGCGGAAGATGCGGTCGAAGATCACCGCGTACTGCACGAGCTTCGCGTGGGTGAGCAGGTCGCTCTCCACCGGGTCGAGATCGTCACGGGCGCCGAAGCGCGCTTCGAGGGCGACGCTCTCGCGGAACGCCGTGAGATCGCACCGCAACTCTTCGAGGGAGTACAGGAAGTACGGCATGCGCTGCTTGATCATGAAGGGGTCGAACGGCAGATCCCCGCGCATGTGCGTGCGGTCGTGGATGAGGTCCCACATCACGAAGGTGCGCTCGGTGAGGGCCTGATCCTCGAGCATCCGGGCGGCCTCGGCAGGCAGGTCGAGCTTGGTGATCTCGGCCGCGGCGCGTGTGACGCGCCGGAAGCGTGCCGCCTCGCGGTCCTGGAAGATCGCCCCCCACGTGAAGGTCGGGACCTCCCGCATCGCGACGGTCTCGGGGAAGAGCACCGCGGAGTTCGTGTCGTACCCGGGTGTGAAGTCGATCAGGCGCAGCGAGACGAACAGGCGGTTGGTGTACTCGGTCTCCAGGCGTTCGATCATCTCGGGCCAGATCACCTCGACCAGGAGGGCCTCGACGTGGCGCTCGGTCGAGCCGTTCTGCGTGTACATGGGGAACACGACGAGGTGGCGGATCCCGTCGATGCGGTGCTGCTGCGGCTGGAAGGCGGTGAGGGAATCGAGGAAGTCCGGTACGTCGAAGCCCGAGGCGGCCCACCGGCCGAAGTCCCGGACGGAGGCGGCGAGGTACTCGGCATCGTGCGGGAAGACCGGTGCCAGCGCGCGGATGGCCTGGACGATGGTGTCGACGTGGGCGCGAGCCTGCGCGTGACACGCGGTGTCGGGGATCGAGCCGTCGGTGATCTGGAGGGGTTGCAGGGCGGCCGCGGCGCCCTTCAAGGCGAGCCAGGCCGCAGAGGTCGGCGCGGCGACCGCGCTCTCTGGCGTGGCGAATCCGGGTGCGAGAGTGGGCGTGGACAACGGAACCTCCGATCATCGAGATGCCGCGAGTCTAGATTTCCTCTCGTCTGATTGCGTTCGAGCCGGAAAAATTCCTGCTCACGGGGTGCCGAGCGCATAGCATCGGGGGATGAGTTCCGATGTTCCTCCGGCGCCG
This sequence comes from Microbacterium xanthum, assembly GCF_034531355.1. Lineage (NCBI taxonomy): Bacteria > Bacillati > Actinomycetota > Actinomycetes > Micrococcales > Microbacteriaceae > Microbacterium > Microbacterium xanthum. Next base: position 422,657 of record NZ_JAWHUE010000001.1, on the reverse strand, counting down.
GCCCGCATCGACGACGAGACGGATGCGCGCCTCCTGCGCGCCGTCGCCCTCGACCCGCGCGGTACGCTCGCCGATCTGTCGGCTGCGGTCGGGTTGTCGGTCTCTGCCGTGCAGGCGCGCGTGCGCAAACTCGAAGCGCGCGGCGTGATCGCGGGGTACCGCGCCATCGTCGATCCCGAGTCCGTGGGGAAGCCTCTCGCCGCGTTCATCGAGATCACCCCGCTCGATCCCGCCCAGCCCGATACGGCGCCGGAGCTGCTGCAGCATCTGGACGAGATCGAGGCCTGCCACTCGATCGCCGGCGCCGCCAGCTACATGCTCTTCGTCCGGGTCGCGACGCCACGGCACCTCGAGACGCTCGTGCGCGACATCCGCCTCGCGGCGTCGGTGAGCACCCGAACGACCGTCGTGCTGCAGACCTTCTACGAGGGGCGGCCCTTGCTCGCCGGCCCTTAGGTCAGGGGAATAGCCAGGTCAGGGAAGGCGGAGCCGGAGATCAGGGGCAGCGGAGCCTCGCCGGTCCCGCGGCGCGTCGTCAACCCCCGGCGCCGGAGGATCGGACGGGGGTAGCGTCGCCGACGTGGATACCGACGATGTCACCGGCCGCGGTTTGCTCATCGTGCTCAATCCGAGTTCGGGACGCGACCGCTCGCACGAGGACCCGCGACCGCTCATCGACCGGCGGGTGCCGGAAGCGACCGTGCACGAGCTCTCCGAAGGCGAAGACCTCGTCGACGTGGTCGAGGCGGCGATGGTCGGGGAAGAACCGCCGACCGCCGTGGCGATGCACGGAGGCGATGGCTCGGTGTCGACCATGGCGCACGTCGCCCGACGTCACGGCATCCCCCTGCTCGTGCTCCCCGCCGGGACGTTCAATCACTTCTCGCGTGCGCTCGGCATCGAGACCGTCGAGGATGCGATCGACGCCTACGTCGCCGATCGGCGACGCCGGGTCGCGGTGGCCGAGGTCCGTGCCGACGACGAGGACCCGATCACCGTGCTCGACGCCGTGACGCTCGGCCTGCACCCCGGTTTCGTCGCCGAGCGCAAGCGTCGGGTGGACCGCCTCGGGACCTGGATCGGCGGTGCCGCCGCGGCGTGGCGGGAACTGCGCGGCGCGGAGCCGATCCGCGTCGGACGCGACGGGCGCCATGCCGACGTCTGGTCAGTGTTCGTCAGTGTGGGGGAGAACAGCGCGGCACGTATCGCGACACTGCAGCGCATCACGCTCGGCGACGACCGTCTCGACGTGCGGTTCCATCACGCCCGTGGCTCGCGTGTACGGGCGATCGCCTCGCTCGCGTTCGGCCGCAAGACCACCGCCGTGCTGCGGTTCACCCGCCTGCTGCCGCCGGAATCCGACATCGAACGCACGCTCGTTCCCCAGCTCGACATCACCGTACGGCGCGGAGCGGACGGGAATCTGTCCTTCGTGCACGACGGCGAACTCGAACGACGCGACGGGGAGGCGTTCCGCTTGCGGGTGGAAGGCATCCCCGCCGCGCTCGAGGTGTACGCACCGGCGTGAGCGCCGCGTCGTGCGCCCGGCGTCGAGACTCAGGTGTGCTGCGGGAACCCCAGGTCCAGGCCGCGGTGGGACGGGTCGGGCCAGCGGGAGGTGACGGCCTTCTCGGCCGTGAAGAAGTCCAGGCCATGGGTGCCGTACGCCTTGGCGTCGCCGAAGTGCGACGCCTTCCAGCCGCCGAAGGAGTGGTAGGCCACGGGCACCGGGATCGGCACGTTCACGCCGATCATCCCGACGGTGACCTCGTGCTGGAACCGACGGGCGGCGCCGCCGTCGTTCGTGAAGATCGCCGTGCCGTTGCCGAAGGGGCTCGCGTTGACGATCTCGACGCCCTCTTCGTAGCCGGCCACCCGCACGACGGCGAGGATCGGCCCGAAGATCTCGTCGCGGTAGGCGCGAGAGGCCACGGGGAGGTGATCGAGGAGGGTCGGGCCGAGGAAGAACCCGTTCGCGTCGCCGTCGGCGACGACGTCTCGGCCATCGACGACGACGGTCGCGCCGTCCTCGCGCGCGGAATCGATGTACCCGGCGACCCGGTCGCGGTGGGCGGCGGTGATGAGCGGGCCCATGTCGCAGCCGCGTCGTCCGTCGCCGGTTCGCACGGTCGCCATCCGTGACGCGATGCGCGCGACGAGGTCATCGGCGATCGCGTCGACCGCCAGCACCACCGATATCGCCATACAGCGCTCGCCGGCGGATCCGAACCCGGCGTTCACGGCGGCGTCGGCGACGAGGTCGAGGTCGGCGTCGGGGAGGACGAGCATGTGGTTCTTCGCTCCGCCGAAGGCCTGCACGCGCTTGCCGTGCGCGGTCGCGGTCTCGTACACATATCGGGCCACCGGAGTCGAGCCGACGAACGAGAGGGCGCGGACGTCGTCGTGGCGCAGGAGCGCATCGACCGCCTCCTTGTCGCCGTGCACGACGTTCAGCACACCGTCCGGCAGACCGGCCTCTCGGAAGAGGTCGGCCATCCAGTTCGCGGCCGTCGGGTCCTTCTCGCTCGGCTTGAGCACCACGGCGTTCCCCGCCGCGATCGCGAGGGAGAAGAACCACAACGGCACCATCGCGGGGAAGTTGAACGGGCTGATGATCCCCACGACCCCGAGCGGCTGCCGCAGGGTGAAGACGTCGACACCGGTGGACGCGTTCTCCGTATAGGCGCCTCTCGTGAGGTGTCCGACGCCGCAGGCGAACTCGACGACCTCCATGCCGCGGGCGATCTCGCCACGCGCGTCGGCGAGGACCTTGCCGTGCTCGGACGTGAGGATCTCGGCGAGGTCGTCGGCGCGCGCGGCCAGAAGCTCGCGGAAGCGGAACATCACGGATTGGCGCGTCGCGACGGACCTCTCGCGCCACCCCCGCGCGGCGCGGTCGGCATCTTCGACGACGGCGTCGACATCGGCCGCGGTCGCCATGCGCACCCGCCTCCGGATACGGCCGAGGGCGGGGTCGTACACCGGCGCCGTCCGGGTGGATTCGCCCGGCCAGGGCGCCCCTGCGCGCCAGTGGTCGAGGATCGTGGTGCTCTCCGCGGTTGCGGGAGTCGTGGTCATCGTGTCGGTCATCATCGTCCTTCCGATCCGGCTCCTTCGTGGGGAGCGCCCTCCCAGTGTGCGACCACAGCGCGCATCACGGTAGGGGTGGATCGGGGGGCGTACGGGAGCCGTCCGGCCCTCGTCGTTCGCGTCGCCTCGTGCGGCGCTATGCGGCGAGGGCCTCGGCGATCAGCGCGAGCGTCTGCGTGCGACCCGGCGTCGTGTCCAGGGGTTCGGCTTCGTACGATCCGGCGATCGGCGAGACCATGACCTCGTCGACGCCGTGCCGTGCGGCGACATGGCGCAACTCCGCTGCCACGTCCGCACCGGTACCGACGAACCACGTCGCCCGGGCCGCGGCCATGATCGTCTCGCCCATGCCGGCGAATTCGTCCGCCGTCGCCTTGGCATGTTCGACGGTCTCAGCCGGCACGAGGGGGCGGTTCATGCGCAGGCGCGCCATCATCCGCTGGTTCGGCAGCGACCGTTCTTCCGCCTCTTCCCGCGTGGGGGCCGCGACGACGTTGACGGTCAGGAACGTGCGCGGCGCATCGAGGTGTTCCGAGGGCTGGAACTGCGTGCGGTACACCTCGAGCGCGCGCTCGAGCCCCTGGCCCGAGAAGTGGTTGGCGAACACGTAGGGCAGCCCCCGGGCTGCCGCCAACTGCGCCGAGTAGTCGCTCGAGCCGAGCAGCCACACCTCCGGCGTACCCGTGGCCGCGGGGGTGGCGTGCACGTCGTAGGTGCCTCCGGAGGTGAACTGCAGCGCAGCCCCTTCGGGGGAGACGAGGCTGAGGATGTCGCGGACGTGCTCCGGGAAGCGTTCGACGTCGCTGGTGGTCCCGCTCTGCCGGAGCAGCTGCGTGATCACGGGGTCCGAGCCCGGGGCGCGGCCGATGCCCAGGTCGATGCGTCCCGGCGCCAGCGCTTCGAGCGCGGCGAACTGCTCCGCCACCACCAAGGGCGAGTGGTTCGGCAGCATCACACCGCCGGAGCCCACACGGATGCGCTCGGTGCGCGCCGCCGCCGCAGCGGCCAGCACCGGCGGCGTCGTCGACGCGACCGCGGGCATGTTGTGGTGCTCGGCGAACCAGTAACGCCGGAAGCCGAGGGCCTCGGCGCGGGCGACGAGGTCGAGGCTCGCGGCGATCGCCTGCGAGGAGGTCTGCCCCGTGCGCACCGGCACGAGGTCGAGGACCGACAGGGCGGGGACAGCGGCGCTCACGGGAGGCGGTTCGCTCGTGCGGCGGCGTCGCGGAGCTCGCCCGCGGTCTGGCGGACGACATAGGTTGGCCGATCCCGCTCGAGGCGCCACGACTCGCTCAAGGGGCCGAGGCTGACGGTGTCGAACCCGAGGCGGTCGTAGATCTCCGTGACCAGGGCGATGGCATCCTCGTGGTCGCTGGCGGTTCCCAGCGCGCGCCGATCGGGCGCGCCGGCGGGCGACCCGTCCGTGTTGATCTGGGAGGCCATGATGTGGTTGAAGGCCTTGACGACCTTCGCGTCGGCCAGCCGACGCTGGACCATCTCGGAGGTGGTCGTCTCCCCGCGGTCGAGGGGCGCGATGTGGCCGTCGCGCTCGACGTAGTAATTGTTCGTGTCGAGCACGATCTTCCCGGCGAGGGGCGCGGCGGGCAGGTCGCCGATCGCCTTCAGCGGAACGGTGACCACCGCGATGTCGCCGGCGGCGGCCGCTTCCTGGGCGCTCGCCGCGCGCACGGAGGGGCCGAGGCCGTCCACGAGGTCTTGCAGGGTCTCGGGTCCGCGCGAGTTCGCGATCACCACGTCGTACCCGAGACCGCTGAACGCCTGCGCGAGTGCAGTGCCGATGTTGCCTGCACCGATGATTCCGACTGTCGTCATCTTCGAGACAACCCGAGCGGGCATCCGCTCATTCCCCGGCCGGCTCCGTTCGTGCCGACCGCGCGTGTCGGAAGGCGGGGGTCACCGGGAGCGCTTGACGACGTCGAATGCGTCGAGGGCGCGCTTGCGGGTCTCCTTCAGATCCACGAGCGGCTCGGCGGGCTCCCCGTCGGTGTCGGCGGCGTACTCGGGAGCCCACTCCCGCACGTATTGACCCGTCTTGTCGAACTTGTCGGCCTGGAGCTCGGGGTTGAAGACCCGGAAGAAGGGCGCCGCGTCGGCTCCGGAGCCTGCCACCCACTGCCAGTTGAACGGGTTGCTGGCCGCGTCCGCATCGACGAGCGTGTCCCAGAACCACTCCTCGCCGTGGCGCCAGTCGATGAGGAGGTTCTTGATGAGGAACGATGCCGTGATCATCCGCACCCGGTTGTGCATGTAGCCCGAGACCCACAGTTCCCGCATGCCGGCGTCGACCATCCGGAACCCCGTCCGACCCCGCTGCCACGCGTCGAGACTCGTCGGCTTCAGCCGAGGCCAGGGGAACGCGTCGTACTCGGAGCGGAGGTTCTTCTCGGCCAGCTTCGGGAAGTGGTAGAGCGTGTGCCACGTGAACTCCCGCCATCCGAGTTCGGAGAGGAATCCGTGGGCGGACGCCGCGTGCTGCCCGGTGCCGGCGTGCTGCAGGGTGTCGTGCCACACCGTGTGGGGGCTCAGCTCGCCCCACCGCAGACGCGGCGACAACAGCGAGGTCGCGCCGGCGGCGGGCTCGTCGCGAGCCGCGTCGTAAGACCCGAGATCCTCGTCGAGGAAGTCACGCAGCCGGCGTCGGGCGGCCAGCTCCCCGGGTTCCCATCTTTCACGGAGGCCGCCCGCCCAGTCGGGCGTCGTGGGGAGCAGGTCCCACTCATCGAGGTCGTCGGACGCGGGAGAACGGTCCGGTCCGGGGATCTCCCGGGGCTCCGGCAACGGCGCCCGTGGCGCGGGCGCCTCCTGGCAGGCCTTCCAGAAGGGGGTGTAGACGGAGAAGTGCTTGCCGGACCCGGTGGTGACCGTCCACGGCTCGAACAGCACGTTCGCCGCGAACGACGCCACCTCCACCCCGTCGTCGCGGAGGCCGGCCTTGAGGTCGGCGTCGATGTCGCGCTCGGGCCCGCCGTACCGCCGGTTCCAGAACACCGCACCGGCGCCGATCTCGTCGACCACGTCACGGATCACGCGACCGGCGGATCCGCGACGGAGCACCAACACGGAGCCGCGGTCGGAGATCCGCTCGCGCAACTCCGCGAGGCTGTGATGCAACCACCATCGGGCGGCCCCGCCGAGCGGCCGAACGCCCTCGGACTCCTCATCGAGCACGTATACGCCGACGACGGGCTCGTCGCGGTCGAGGGCGGCGCGCAGGGCGGGGTTGTCGGCGAGTCGGAGATCGTCGCGGAACCACACGAGGGAGGGGTTGGCCATGTCCCGACGCTAGCGAGGCCCGCCGATTCGCTCCGGCGCCTTGACACGCGCCCGTCGCGAGCGGCGGGGAACGCGTGTCAGAGGCGCGAGACGTCGTGACCGGCCGGGACGACGATCGACAGCGCGCCGGCGTCGATGCGCACATCCACCCGCACGGCGTCGCCGAATTCGTCACCGTCCAGCTGCACCGGGTGGGCCGCGCCTGCGCCGACGTGGAGTCCGACACCGCGGGAGTAGCGCACCGCACTGTCCTTGGTGCGCAGCTGCAGAACCCTGCGGCCGGCGCGGAACCGGCGCAGCACGCTGTTGTCCCAGGCGACCCGGCGCCACACCAGCACCCAGCCGAGGGGCCCCTTGGGCTGGAAGACGACGACGTCGAGAGCGCCGTCGTTGATCGACGCCTCGGGGATGAGGTCGAGACCGGCGGGCAGGCGACCGCAGTTGGCGAAGAGCACCGACTGCACGCGCGTCGAATGCAGCTTGTGCCCGGGGATCTCGTACATGACGCGGAAGGGCTTCGCACCGGCGAGCGAGCGTGCGGCCCCGTCGACGTAGGCGACCCATCCGACCGACTTCTTCAGGTCCGGGTTGGTGTTCGCGATCATCGCGGCGTCGAGCCCCATCCCGCCCATCACGACGAAGGCGTGCTCCGCGGTCGACCCGTCCTCGCGGGTGAGAAGGGCGAACCCGATGTCCATCGCCACGACCTGGCCGGTGAAGGCGGCGCGGATCATCGGTTCCGGCCGGTCCAGGGGAAGGCGCAGATTGCGGGCCAGGAGGTTGCCGGTGCCGCTCGGGACGATCACCATGGGCACGCCCGACCCGGCCATGGCCTCGGACACGGCGCGCACGGTCCCGTCTCCGCCGGCGACGAGAACCGTCGTCGCTCCGGCTTTCAGCGCCTGGCGTGTGACATCGTCGCCGAGGTCGTCGACGGTCGTCTCGTAGAAGAGCGGCTCCGACCAGCCCGCCTTCGCCGACTCTTCGGCCACGACGGTGCGGAGTCGCTCCTGGTCGACTTTGATCGGGTTGTACACGAGAGCCGCCTTCGGGGCGGGACGTTCGCCGCCCCCGGCCATGGGTGCGGTCTCGCCCTCCTCGTCGACGCGACGGGCCTCGCCTTCACCGTCGACGGTGTCGGGGGCGATGTCCTCCGGTTCGCGCACGGTGTCGTCGGGTGCGGCGGCCTCGACGACGTCAGGCTCGGGGGAGCTGTCGGCATGCTCGTTGCGGGGAGTATCCGAAGCCTGGGCCATGCGCACCACAATAGGCGAGCGCGACGCTCAGCACGGACGGGCGGGATCGCCGCGCGGCCCGTCCCGCGCCGAGACGTCGGCCGAGACGGCTGACTAGACTGGGCGGGTGATCGATCCGGTGCTGCTGCGTGAGAATCCCGACCTGGTCAAGCGCTCGCAGGAGGCCCGCGGCGTCTCTGCCGACACGGTGGATGCCGCCCTGTCCGCCGACAGTGCACGACGAGCTGCGATCACGTCCTTCGAGCAGTTGCGCGCCGAGCAGAACGCGCACGGCAAGGCCGTGGCCAAAGCGCCCAAGGACGAGAAGGCGCAGCTGGTCGCGTTGGCCAAAGAGCTCAGCGAGAAGGTCAAGCAGGCCCAGCACGCCGTGGTCGAGGCCGAGAAGGTCGCCGACGAGGCGCTCGCCGCGGTGGAGAACATCGTCATCGACGGTGTGCCCGCGGGCGGAGAGGACGACTTCGTCACGCTCCGAACCCACGGTGAGCCGCCGTCGTTCGACTTCACGCCGCGGGACCATCTCGAACTCGGCGAGAAGCTCGGCGCGATCGACATGGAACGCGGCACGAAGGTGTCCGGGAGCCGGTTCTACTTCCTCACCGGCATCGGGGCGCGACTCGAGATGGCCCTCATGAACCTCGCGCTGGACCGGGCCCTCCAGGCGGGCTTCACCCCGCTCATCCCGCCGACGCTCGTGCGTCCCGAGGTGATGCGCGGAACCGGGTTCCTCGGGCAGCACGCCGCCGAGGTGTACCACCTCGAAGACGACGACCTGTACCTCGTCGGCACGAGCGAGGTGCCGCTGGCCGGCTACCACATGGACGAGATCCTCGACCTGAGCGGCGGGGCCAAGAGGTACGCCGGATGGTCGACCTGCTACCGACGCGAAGCCGGCTCGTACGGCAAAGACACGCGCGGCATCATCCGGGTGCACCAGTTCAACAAACTCGAGATGTTCATCTATACGACACCGGATGCTGCCGAGGCCGAGCATGATCGTCTCGTGCAGATGCAGGAGCAGATGCTGCAGGACCTCGGTCTCAGCTACCGCGTCATCGACGTGGCCGCCGGCGACCTCGGCTCGAGCGCGGCGCGCAAATTCGACGTGGAAGCGTGGGTTCCCACGCAGGACGCGTACCGCGAGCTGACATCGACCTCGAACTGCACGACCTATCAGGCCCGCCGGCTCAACATCCGGCACCGGCTGCCGGTCGACGAAGGCGGCAAGACGCAGACCGTTGCGACATTGAACGGCACGCTGGCGACGACCCGGTGGATCGTCGCGTTGCTCGAGACGCACCAGCGCGCCGACGGATCGGTGGCCGTGCCCGACGTGCTGCGGCCCTTCCTCGGCGGGCTCGAGGTCATGGAGCCCATCGCGTGAGCTCCGCTGAGCTTCCCGAAGCCGGCGAGATCGACGTCGAGTCGGTCGCCGAGACGGTCGACGCCGTTGAGGAGCTCGCGCAGGGGGACCCCTGGGGTGGAACAACCCCCGGACGGGTGCTGATCGCCCTCGACATCGACGGCACCGTGATCCTCGAGGATGAGTCGATGAGTCCGGGAGTCGTCGAGGCCGTCGCCGACGCGGTCGCGGCCGGTCACGAGGTGATGCTCTCGACGGGGCGCAGCTGGGCGTCGACCGAGCCGATCCTGAAGCGTCTCGACATCGCTCCGGATTTCGTGGTGTGCGCCAACGGGGCCGCCATCCTGAGGCGGGTGGACGCGCAGACCCGCGAGTACGCCCTGCACCACACCGAGCAGTTCGATGCGCACGAGGTTTTGACGCTGCTGCGGGAGCACCTGCCGGATGCCCATTACATGGTGGAGTTGCCCGACGGGCATCGCCTGTACACCGATTACGTCGACGACTGGAATCTCGGAAGCGCCGACCGGGTTCCGTTCGAGCAGCTCGCCGCGGATCCGGTCAGCCGGGTCGTGGTGATCTCCCCGGAGAACACCAACGGCGAGTTCCTCGAGCTCGTCCAGCGCATCGGCCTGAACGAAGTCTCGTACGCGGTCGGGTGGACCGCGTGGCTCGATATTGCGCCGCAGGGAGTCGACAAGGGCACCGCGCTGGAGATGGTGCGCACCGAGCTCGGGTTCGACCCGGCGCACGTGCTTGTCATCGGCGATGGCCGCAACGACATCGGCATGTTCGAGTGGGCGGTGCGCAACGGTGGGCGTGCGATCGCGATGGGGCAGAGTCCTGACGAGGTGCGCGCCGCCGCGAACGGCTCGACACACTCGGTGCACGAAGGCGGCGTCGCCGCCGCGCTCCGCGCGCTGTGACGTCGACGCGCTGAACGGCGTGTGAGGATCAGTTCCCGCGTCGATCAGTACCCGCGTCGATCAGAAGGGTGCGTCGACGGGGACGCGAGGTTCCGGGTCCGGGCGAAAGGCCGGCACCCTCCGCTCGGGGGCCACGACGTATCTTCGTCCGGTCGGTGAGATCCACAACACGTCACCGTCGTCCTGATGTCGAATGCTCCATCCGCCGTGGTGTTTGACGGTGTGGTGCCCCTTGCAGAGTGGATGCAAGTTTCGCAGTTCGGTTCTCCCGCCGTCCTCCCACGCGATCGAGTGGTCGATCTCGCAGCGCTCGGCGGGCATTCCGCAGCCCGGCGCCATGCATCGCCCGGCACGCCACCTCACGACGTCGCGCAACGCCTTCGGCGGACGGTATCGGTCGCGGCCGACGGAGAGTACAGCGCCGGTTTCCGGGTGGGTGAGTACCCGCATCCACTCACCGGAGCCGCCGCACAGCGTGCGGGCGGTGGAGTGCGGGATCGGCCCGATTCCCTCTACGGAGGCCGGTTCTGCGCCAACGGGGTGCGTGCCGGAGAGCAGGGACAGCGCCGGGACCGTTACGACCACTGTCGCGCGGATGCCGCGGGCGTGCTCGGGAAGGTGCACGGTTGTGCCGTCGACCAGGAGGTCGCCGAAGACGTCGGCGCGCGCCTGGTCGAGGGTGCGCTCCTCGCCGTCGACCGCGGTGATGGCCTTGCCCATCGCCGTGATCCGCTGATGGATGGCGTGCGCTTCGACCGCCGGAAGGTGTGCTCCGATCCACGCCATACCGTCGCGCCCGGTCTCCAGGACCACTCGACGCCGGGCGACCGCCTCTTCGTGGCGCTCCTCCAGCGTGTTCGCTCGGTGCTGCTCGATGAGGCGGCGGAGAGCACGCCGGAACGGACCGATCTGAAGGGTCTCCGCCGCGTGGAGCGCCTCGGGCAGAAGCGCCGTGGCGTCATCACCGAGCTCGTCGAGTCCTGCGACGAGCACGTAGCCCTTGTCGTCGTCGATTCGGCCGGCGTGCAGCGAATGCCACACCGCCGGATACCGCTGCACGAGGGCCTCCGCCTGATGCAGCAGCGTCTCGGCGACGTACTCCGAGACGCGCATCGCCGCGGCGACTTCCAGCCGCAGGGACCGGAGCGCGACCGAGCCGAGGTCGGTTGCGACGCTCTGCGCCTCGCGGATCGCGCGTTCGCGCAGACGATCGAGGGCGGCGTAGCGCTGAGCGGCGAACTGCATCATGACGTGGGTGAAGTCGAGCACGTCATCGAGGGAGTCGGGCTGCGCGGCGGCGGCCTCGATGTGCACGGAGATCGGGATCTCGATGTGCGGCGGCATCCCGATGTCTTCGGGCTGCTCCTGCCACTCGTCGTCCATGGATCGAGAGTAGAACATACCTACGACATTGCAGGGGGAGTGGTGGCGAAGGTCGCGGGGCAGATGCCGAATCATCCCGCGAGCCGTTCAGTTCATCCACAGAACCTGTTGCGAGAATGACGACAAAGCGCCGTCGACTAGACTCGACGCCGTTCGACGGATGCCGCGAAAGCGGTGCGTCGGGAGGGTTGTCCGAGCGGCCGATGGAGCTGGTCTTGAAAACCAGTGGGCAGAGATGTCCCGTGGGTTCGAATCCCACACCCTCCGCCATGACATCGCGGTCGGCGTGATCCCGTGACCGGGTGCGCCGACCCGCGGTGGGCGACACCCGAGAGGATCCGAGTGAGTCAGAGCAAGCGTGGTCGGCGCACCGTCGCACGGCACGGTGAGCTGAAGTCGCCGCATCCCGCCGGCCTCTTGGCGAAGATCGTCGGCATCATCGCCGCGGTGGTGTTCGTCGCCGGCGCCGGCGTCGCCGCGTACACCGCCCTCGACATCACGACCAGCGTGACGGCGAACGCCGTCGATCTCGAGGGTCAGGATTCGGTGCCGCCCGACATCGGAGCCATCGAAGGCGGCGTCAACATGCTCGTCGTCGGAACCGACGAGTGTGAAGAGGAATACGCCTATCTGTTCGGCGACCGGTGCACCGGCGCCGACGCTGAGGGGCAACTCAACGACGTGAACCTCCTGGTGCACATCTCGGATTCACCGCGACGCGTCACCGTGATCTCCTTCCCCCGCGACCTCATGGCCGCGCAGCCGGAGTGCACCTCTGAAGACGGCAGCGTCAGCTCGGCCGTCAGCTACACGCAGCTGAACACCGCGTGGAGTCGCGGCGGTCTGAACTGTGCCGTGAAAACCGTCTCCGAGTTGAGCGGGATGAACATCCCGTTCGCGGCCAAAGTGAGCTTCGGCAACGTCATCAACATCACCGATGCCATTGGCGGCGTCGACGTCTGCATCGGCAACGGCGGCATCAAGGACCGCTACACCGCGATCGATTGGCCAGCCGGTATCCGCAACGTCCAGGGCGTTGAAGCACTGCAGTTCCTCCGCACCCGACACGGCCTTGAGAACGGGAGTGACCTGGCGCGTATCAGCAACCAGCAGCAGTACATGTCGGCGCTCGCGCGGAAGCTGGTCAGCGAGGAAGTGCTCACCAACCCGTCGACTCTCCTGCAGCTCGCCACGACGACGGTCGAGAACGTCACTCCCAGTCAGAGCCTCACCAACCCGATGACGCTCGTGCAGATCGCCCTCGCGGTCAAGTCGGTGCCGTTCGACGACATCGTCTTCGTGCAGTACCCGGTCTACGACGACCCCAATGACAGCAACCGGGTGGTGCCGAACTACGAGGCCGCCGACGCGCTGTGGGCGGCTCTCGAGGCAAACCAGTCGCTCGAGCTCACAAGTGACCCCAATGACACCGGCGGGGTCATCATCGACGAGCCGGTCACCGAGGAGACGGAGTCTCCGGCAGAACCGACCGACGAGCCCACCACCGACGCCTCCGGCGAGCCGACCCCTGAGCCCACAGAGACCTCCGCGGTCCTCCCCGACTCGATCGCCGGTTCGACCGCCGCGCAGGAGACCTGCTCGGCGGGCAACGTCGCCGGCTGATCCGCGCGCCACGCCCGCGGGTTCGTCTCCGCGGGCGTCAGCGGTTATGATTGCCGGGTGCGTTCGCGCGTTCACGCGTGTCGGATGCCTGGAGACGTCGCATAGTCAGGCCTAGTGCACCACCCTGCTAAGGTGGAGTCCCCTCACGGGGACCGAGGGTTCAAATCCCTCCGTCTCCGCCGAACTTTCTGGCCCGCAATCCCCTGAAAGCACGGGGATCGCGGGCCATCGGCCTCTCATGGTTTCGCGATTTGCGTCCCATTTGCGTCCGGTTCCCGAAAGCGCCTCCACAGATTCAGATCTGGCGACCAGCCACCGCACGCTGATCGTGTCTGCCGCTTCCGATTGCGTATCCCTGCAGCCAGGGTCCTGCTCAGCTGCCCCAGACGGCGCGAAGGATGCGCACCGCGTCATCCGCTGACAGCTCTGCCCGAGCGCACTCGGCTGACAGCGTTCGCGCAGCACTGAGCACCCGCTCGCTTGCTGGACTCGCCTCCGGGCTGACGCGAGTGGCGCCGCCCGGTCGCGCGGTGACGAAGCCACCGGCCTCTAGCGAGCGGTACGCCTTCGCCACCGTGCCCGGGGCAACCGCCAGATCCCGCGCAAGCTGCCTGACCGACGGGAGGCGCTCATCCGGAAGGAGCTGCCCGGAAGAGATCGAGCCGCGGAGTTGATCCGCGATCTGATCGGCCGGTGGAGTAGAACCGGACAGCTCAATGCGCACGGGCCGCAACCCTCTGATGAGCACGTGTCACGTCGCGGGCGTGCGCCAACAGCAGTGTGGTCCAGACTGCGAAACCGGAAACGATCGCGGCGACCCCGAGAATGAGGAAGAAGGGAGCGGCTGCGGCAAACGGCGGGAAGACCGGCACGACATCGTCATCGACGAACACCCCTGCCTTGAGGCTCGCGGTGTACGCGAAGAAGATCAGCACGGCTCCGATATGGAAGAAGAGACCGCCTGACGCCGTCGCGGCGACCGCTCGGCTGCGTGAACGACGGCGAGCTTGGTCCTCTTGCTCCTCCGCATCGAGCGGCGGGTGAGCGATGATCGCGAGCGCGATGGCGCTTGCGCCGACGAGCACGCCCAGGGCGATCAGGCTCGGCCACGAGTACGCCCACCCGTACACGAGCGTGCCCACCTCACTCATACCGACGTCTTGCGCCCACATGGTGAAGCGGCCGTCTTCATCGGGTGATGACATCCCACCGCCGACGAGGGTAAGGCCAACGGCCACGAGAGCCAATACCCCGCACAGGACCGCCCACCCACGCGGCACAAAGGACAGGATCGTTCGACGAGCCACCGTCGCGCCACCGCTGCGGACGCCCCGAGCATCCGGAGCAAGAAGCGGTGTAAGACCGACGAAGCCGAGGATGAGCGGCGCTACGAACTGCCACTCCCCCGGGATGCCGAACAGCCACGACACCATCTCAAGGCCGGTCGACGCCCCCATCGACATGAACGGCCAGCTCCCACTTCCTAGCACGAGTAACTCGCCCGCGAGCGCCACTCCGATTGCCAGTGCAGCGATCACCGCACCCGTGAAAGACGACGCTGATTCACGCCCGCCGGATGACCGGCGAAAGATCACCACCCCCATCAGCACTCCCAGTGCCGCCACAGCGAACACCATCAGCGTCAACATCGACATTTCGAGAACCCCCTGTACCAAGAAGACAGTACAGCAACTGTGTCATCAGACTGACACGGAGGGCAAGACCTGTCGATCGGTAGGACGGCAATCGTCACGGCATCGGCGACCCCCGAAAGTGCATCGCCTCAGCCTGTTGGATCAGTGGGCGGACGGGTGGATCGAACTGCGCACGCCGACTCCAGTCGTTCTCAACGCCACGCTCGCCTTCTCTCGCATCCTCGCCGAACACGGCAGCTAGCGCCACCTTCGTTCTTGCCACCACTCATGGGCATCCAGTTCCACGCCGGCGACCCGCACAACAGCCCCTCAGGAGGCAGAGGGAATCCGGATGACGCCGCTGACAATGACCGCAATTCCGATGGCGACGAACCAGACTCCGACGAACCCCACCCGGAACGGACGCTGTAGTCGTTCGAATGCTCCGGCAGCGTTCCTGCCCACCAGCCGCCGCTGTCTGCGACGAGTCGCTTCGTAAAGATGCACGCGGTGCCGCACGATAAGCACGCCGCCGACCATGGCCAGGGTGCCGACGATGAAGCTCGCGATCAGCCCGACCATGCGCCGATCCGCTCCCGGTCCTGGCGTGACGATGATGCTCGTCTCTCAGCCACCCCGATCATTAGCCAGGCAGCCCCAGCGGCGCACAAAGCGGCCAGGCCTGAAACCATCAACGACGTCGAGAGCCAAGGCCGACCCGTAGGCGCGAGCGCGTTGTCCATCGCTCCGACGATTACCCACACTGCAGCAGCCCCGGCCGCCGACCCCACCACGCCGAGTCCAATTCGCGCCCCGGAGGACCTCTGGAGGCGCCGATCACATACGAGCAGAATCAGAGTTGCCCCTAGTACTGCCCCTACGGCGCTCCCCAGTCCCAGCAGACCCCCCGCTCCCACCAGGTACATGAACGCCGACAGTCCACCCTGATTGCGATAGTCCGGGTTCCCACCGAAGTAGACGAGCGACGCCAGAATCACCCCACCGAGACCACCGACCGGAAACGCCAGGGCGACCACTTTCGAGTACCGCCTCCACAGCATGCTCCAACCGTACCGAAGCGACTCAGCCCGCTCCCATCACAGTCCAACTCATCCGCGAGACCATGCACCAATGATGGGAGGATGCGCGCCGGTCGCGACGCGGCGACTCTTTGCGTATCGTGGCGCCGCATGAGGCAACTGACGTGGGCAGCAGTTGGCGCGGTCGCGGGGGCGGTATTTGTACTCGTTCTCGGATACCTCAGCATGCGCGTATCAGCGGCTCACGACGGAGTAGCCCTGCACCCCGTCACCAACGACATCGAGACCGTTGTCGGCCCGCACGTCCCAGCGCTGATCCTCGCCGTCACGGCGATCGTCGGCAGCGTGACAATCAGCGGGCTCGTCATCAGCGTGGTCCGACTCACACCCGGTTCGGCGGCAGCTGCCAATATTGCGTTCGCCGTCGTGACGTTCGCGCTGGTGATCACCGCCTACACGGCGTGGGAGTTCGGACCAGCAGTTCGCGAACTCGGCGATGTTCCCTACAGCGGAGGGGTGCTGGGATGGCTCAAGTACGGAGGACGAGACAGCCTCGCGGCGACCACTGCGCTGGTCGCCGTCGCCACTCTTGCGCTTCCACCGATCTTCGCAAGGCGCGCCCGCCAAGAGATGGCGCACTCAGCAGCCCCTCGCACTCGAGCCCACTGAGCAGAAGCTCTCACTGCCCACATTAGAGACCACGCGAGGCATGGCCGACGGCGTGATTCACGTCATGCGGAGCGCGCGCGTGGTCCTGGTGGGCGGCTCCGAGCTTCGGCACCTCCCGGGGCGTGCGTTCCTGCGCCCGAGCGACGGCGTCAGCAGCGAGACGGACTCGATCCCGTTGACCCGTCAGCGCCTCGTACCTCTTCGAGTCAGCTGACTCGCGCGCATGGTTCGCGGCAGCCTCACCCGCGATCTGAGCTTCGAGTGAAGCCAACGTACGGGTGGCCGAGTCAAGCCATTCGCGACGCCGAGCCGCATCCGATGCCTGGCTCGGTCTTCACCCGAGAGGTCACGGACGAGGTGCTTGGCTGGCTCGGTCTCAATCGGGCTAGTCGACATAGCTCAGGGGGTGAGTTTGAGGTCAACCCGGTCGTCGGTGTTCGGCACCAGGGCGTCGAACGCGTAGTCGCCGAGCTACGCGGCGAGAGGTTCCACGCCTATCATCCGCCGACCGTAAGTACCCCGCTGGGTTATGTGATGCCGGGAGCGCGGTATCGAGCCTGGATGGTGAGTGTCGAAGACCCGGACGCGAGTGTGGACGATCTCATCTTGGCAGTTAGGGAGTACGCGATGCCGTTCATCGAGTCGGGCTCGAGCCTCAGGGTGTTGTGCGAGCTCATGGGTGATGGTCTGGGGCTTGAGCATCAGCTGGTCTACCGGCGGCCCGTGGCCTGGGCGCTAGCCGGCGACCGCGATCGCGCTGCCGGACTGGTCGACGCTGCTGAGACGGATCTCGGCGACCGAAACGACGCGGCTGCGGTTGAATTACGTGCCTTCGTCGCGGCGTTCCGGAGTCGCTTCCCGCTCAGTTCCTCAGGTTGATCTGGAATTCGATGGAGCCTGCCCTGAGCTGGCTCGCAGCGTGCGCGGTGATGTGCGCGATGTGGCCGGTTGGCATTTCGGCGCAGTCGAGCCGGATTCGGACCGGCTTCCCGGTGGTCTCGGGATACTGCCGGGCCAGGCTCCCATCGAGCACGTAGCCGACGTAGAGGTTGATCTTCTCCTGAAGCTGGCTCAATTGGCGAGGGTCGCATCCCCAGGGGCGTTCCTCGAACATGACGAGTATGACGGTGCCTTCAGCCTCCTGGGCGACGAGATCGATCTTGTTCGTGTCAGCAATTCCGGGCATCTGAGTCCTCAGCTAGCGGAGAGTTGTCGGCCTTGGTGGCGTAAAGATGCGCCTTTGATGCGATGAGGGCGCTGATGCTGTTGCGTTCGCAGGACTCGAGCTCGTCGAGGGCGGCGACGGTTGCAGCTTCGCACGAAGAAGTAGTCGACAATAAGGCGACTGACGGCGCTGACTGAAGTTCCTCAGTTCTGCTTCGCTGGAACCCGCCCTCACCCGTCAGCCGGAATCGCGCCTCAGCGGACTCGACGCGCGTTGACCGCGGACCAGGGAGGGAGCATCCAGGGGTTTGCCCCGAGGCTTGTTGACAATCGGGGTTGGGGTAATCAGGCCGCTTCTGCGTCCCTGTAGATCAGCTCAAACTCGACGGGGGTGAGTTTGCCGAGGCCGCGTTGCCGGCGCCTGCGGTTGTACTTCGTCTCGATCCAGGTGACCATCGCGAGGCGAAGATCGGCGCGGGTGTCCCGGCCGCGGCGCGATTGTGCGGGTATGCGTCTTAGAGACATTCATTGATTGCCTTCAACGACTTGACGGGCTCGACGGCATCAAGCCGGCGCGATACGTTGAGCCAGAAGGTCTGGGAGTTCTCAGCACATTGCCGTGGGAGGTGATCAAATGACTGCGCTGTCGGGGACGGCCCGCTTCTTCCCTCCAGATGAGGGCGGTCGAAAAGCGGTCCTCCTGTTGGGGCGCGCTATGCCGCAACGGGAGTTCGAGCCCTGCCACTCGGCAAGCGCCCGCCTGGTTGGCCCTGGACTGGAGGCCAGTTCAGCATCGTTGTCACGTTTGAGGCGGGAGATCGCACAGCCTCGGTACGCGCGCAACTCTCATCCCTCGTGCCGGGGAGCCCTGGGTCTGATGCGCTGCAGCCGGGTGCTCGTATCGCGATCCTCGAGGGTCCTAAGCAAGTTGGCGAGTTTTGTATCGATGACATCCAGACGGCGTGACGATCCCGGTGACGATTTGACCTGTCACCAGTGCGTTCCTCACCTCACGCAACGAGGCCGGCCCTGATGACCGCACCTACAACAGGAGAGCGTGGCATCCTCCAGGATCTCGCTGCTCTTGGCTACGCGGTCGACTCATTGTCAAGTCTTCGGATGTCGGGTGTGAACTATCGGGATGCAGTCCCAGTTCTGCTGGAGCATCTGCGGAAGGTGCGGGACACGAAGGTTAAGGGTGAAGTCGTTAGGGCGTTGAGTGTGCCGTGGGCGAGGCCTGCTGCCACACCTGTGCTCATCGACGAGTTCAGGCACGCGGAGGACGCCACCGGTCTCGGACTCCGCTGGACTGTCGGCAATGCTCTTGAGGTCGTGTGGGACGACGCGTTCTACGACGAGCTCGTTGAGTTGGCGAGCGATACGTCCTTTGGCAGAGCGCGCGAGATGATTGTCTTAGGGCTGACTCGCTCCAAGAACGCCGCTGCTGACGCAGTCCTTGTCGAGCTGATGGATGACTCAGACGTCGGCGGACACGCAGTGAAGGCTTTGGCCAAAATAGCCGCGAAGCGAAGTGTTTCTGCGGATGCGCGACCGGGTCTGGAAAGGAAGCTCGCCGATGGTCGGGCATGGGTTCGTGCCGGCGCACGACAAGCACTGGCTGTATGTGCCTAGCGTGGGACAACGCCGTATCCGGATCATCGTGAGATGAGTATCACTTGGGATCAGTACCACCCGTACCTACCACCGGCGCGGGGTCCTCTGGCAGAACTGTCGCGTTCAGAGGCTCGCGCGGCGTACGACCACCTCATGAGTTCGAAGGCCGAACGACATGCGCAACTGGGCACTCTGGTGAGAGCCAACGGCGTTGAGCTTGGGCAAGACGATGAGTCCTTGAGGATGCTCAACCTGTGGTTCAACGACAACGTGGGAGTTAGCGACCAGGATCCGGAGCGGCTGAGAAATCTCTGGTACGCCGTCGTCAATGACATCGCACTGTGGCTGGGCGACGTCATCATCAGCAAAGCCCCTGCTCTGCACTGGACGATGTTCACGAAAAGCAAGCGAGATGTGTCCTATCAGCGCCATGTCCTCATGGGCTTCAAGAACGTCCAGAATCCGAACTACAACGTCGATCCTGATCGGGTGATTGCGACGCTTGGGCACAGAGCCGCGAAGGGGTTGCCCGTGAGCGGAGAGGACTTCGTCAACCTGGTATGCGCGGCCCTTAGGGCCGCTTGAGCGTCAATGGCGTCACTTACGTCGCGACGGTGTCCAGGTTCGCGTACGTTGCGTTAGTCACGGAAGTCTGCTCCAGGCTCCTCGTCGCCCTTCGACGGGACGCGATCAATTGGACGCAACGGATCGTCGGTGAGCTCAAGACCGGGTTCGCCTTCGGCGATCTCAATGGGCTGGAGACAGGTGAACGGCTACCGGACGTACCTTGAGGAATTGACGGGGCAACGCTGGACCGCCCAATTGGATGTGTACGAACGATGATGAGCCGTACCGAGATCATCAAGAGTCTTCGATCTGAACTGGTGGCTCGGGGCTTCGTCGGGCGTGGTCGCAACTTGCGCGTCATCCGTGCAGAGGTCGCGTGGATGATTCAGCTTGAACTGATCCCTACGACATCTCGGGTGGGCTTGTCTGTAGGGATATGCCCAGCGGCGCTAACGGCTGCGGGATGGCCCTCCCGCGCGAACAACCGTCCGATCATCCTCGACCCGGCGAGCGGGGGTGTAGAGATGTTCGGACACGACAAGTGGGATATATGGCACGCGCTCGACTCGGACAGCGCGCTTACAAGCGAGGCTCGCAAAGAGCTGCTCGGCCGATTGTCGGATGCGATCTGGGCGGCATCCGAGGCGATCGCGACGCTGAGTGATCTGCGAGGGGCCGCCGACGCCGGGAAGCTCTCGGCATTTGTTCGGCGGGATGCGCGAGCATTGCTCGAACGTTGAACCGGGCTGAGTCTCGTCCTCAGCGGGAGCCCTGTCTGGCAAGAGCCGGATGGGCTGTCGTTCGATTCGGAGCGGGGGCGATCACCTGCGTAAGAATCGCGTAAAGACCAACACCCGCGAGCACTTCTGAACGTCGACGAGTTGCTCCGCGAGGCCTGGTGAATCAACGCGAGCGTCCCTGAACGAGGAGGAGCGCGCACACGTAGACGGGGTTCAAATCCCTCCGTCTCCGCCGAAAATGGTCTACCTGATCGGGGATTCCGATCGAGGCATCGAGGCCGTCTTTGCGTCAGCCGATGTCGGTGTCGTCCTGCAGATTCGCATCTCTCCGTCTCGGTCGACTCCCCAGCCCCGGGAGCTTCCCGAGCCGTCACATGGCATCGCCGAGCTCGGCCGGCGCCTGGCCACCCGCGTCGTGCACTTCATCGTTGCGGCGCGTGTAGCGTCTGTTGCTGTGACGACGACACGATGGGCCATCCTCGGACCTGGCGCGATCAGCGCCGATTTCGCAGTCGGCTTGCGGGCCTCCCGCTTCGGCGAGCTTCGGGCCGTGGGGGGTCGGTCGCGGGTGCGAGCCGACGCTTTCGCCGGCCAGCACCAGGCGGCGGTATCCGGAACCATCGCCGAGGTGCTGGAGCGGGACGACATCGACGCGGTCTACATCGGCGCGGTGCACACCGCGCATGCCGAGCTCGCGCGCCAGGCGCTCGAGGCGGGAAAAGCGGTTCTTTGCGAGAAGCCGGCCACACCCTCTCTCGCCGAGACGGCCGCCGTGATCGACGTCGCACGGACGGTGGGACGGCCCTTCCTCGAGGCGTTCAAGACACGCTTCGGGCCGTTCGCAGCCCGCGTCGGTGACCTCGTCGCCTCGGGGGAACTCGGGGTCGTCACCTCCGTCGACGCCGCGTTCGGCTTCGCCGCGGGCACCCGTGAGGGGCGACTGTTCGACAGCTCACTCGCCGGCGGTGCACTGCTCGACGTCGGCTGCTACCCCGTCTCGCTCGCCGTGCAGATCGCGGCCTCGGCGGGGGACGTGACCTCACCGGTGACCGTCACAGACGCCTCGGCCGTGATGGTCGGCGACGTCGACGGCTCGATCAGGGGAGAACTGCGCATCGGCGGGGTCTCCGCGACGCTCCAGGCCTCCATCATCGAGGCTCTGCCGTCGAGCGCCCGGATCGGACTCACCGACGGGGAGATCGTTCTCCCGGATGCCTGGGGCAGCCGGACCGAGAGCGCACGGGAGATCATCGTGCGGTCCCGCGGCGAAGAGCGACGAATCGAGGTCCCCTCCGTGCAGCCGATGGCGGCGGAAGCCGACGCGCTGTCCCTCGCGATCGCAGAGGGGCGGCTCGAGGTGCCGGAGATGCCGTGGTCCCACACCCTTGCCGTTGCGCAGACGCTCGACGTGTGGGGAGCCGCGGCGACCGACGGATAGTCGACGATGGCGCCGACGGTCCCGAGAGGAATCGTCGACGCCACCGCATCGCGTCACTCGTCGCGCAGCGACTCGACGCCGCCTCGGTCAGCCCTTCACGGAGCCGGACATCAGGCCCCCGACGAAGTACTTGCCCAGCAGGATGTACACCAGCAGCGGCGGCAGCGATGCCAGGAGAGCGCCGGCCATCGAAATGCCGTAGTCCTGCAGGAGCGCGCCGTTGGCGAGGTTGTTCAGCGCGAGGGTGACCGGACCGTTGCGCGATGAGGAGAAGAACACCGCGAACAGGAAGTCGTTCCAGGCGTTCGTGAACTGCCAGATCAGCACGACGACGAAGCTGGGGATCGAGATCGGCAGGATGATCGACCAGTAGGTGCGGAGCATCCCGGCGCCGTCCATCCGTCCGGCCTCGACGAGCTCGTGGGGGATGGTCTGGTAGTAGTTGCGGAAGATCAGCGTCGTGATCGGGATGCCGTAGATGATGTGCAGCAGGATCAGCGACGGGACACCGCTCGGGATACCGGCACCCAACATGATCTCCAGCAGGGGGATCATCACCGCCTGGTACGGGATGAACATGCCGAACAGGATGAGCGTGAACACGAGGTTCGCGCCGCGGAAGGTCCACAGCGAGAGGACGTAGCCGTTGAGGGAGCCGAGGAAGGCCGAGATGATCGCCGACGGGATCACGATCATGAACGAACGGCCGATCGACGGCGCCAACGCGTTCCACGCACCGATCCAGTTGTCGAGCACCCACGTCTCGGGCAGGTTCCACGCCCGTGCGGGTGAGGCGTCGCCGGCGCCCTTGAAGCTGGTGATGAACAGCACGTAGACCGGCGTGAGCACAACCATGACGAAGAGGATCATCAGGGCGAACCGGATGGTGCGGCCCAGGCCGAACCGGTTCTGCGTCTTCCTGCGTGGTGTGTCGAGCTGCGGGGCGTCCGCGCCCGAGAGTGGCGTCGTTGCGGCTGCGGCAATGGGGGTGGTCATCGCTGCTCCTGACGGTTGGTCCAGATGAGGTAAGGGATGACGATCACCGCGACGATCACGAGCAGGATCGTTCCGACCGCCGCGGCGTTGGCGTAGTCGAAGCTCGATTTGAAGACGTACATGTCGACCGCCGGAACCTTGGTCTGGTAGTTCGACGGCTTCGAGATGGACATGATCAGGTCGAAGGACTTCAACGACATGTGGCCGATGATGATCAGCGCCGACAGGGCGACGGGGGAGAGCTGCGGGAAGAGCACCAGCCGGTACAGCTGCCACTCGCTCGCGCCGTCCATCCGGGC
This sequence comes from Microbacterium xanthum, assembly GCF_034531355.1. NCBI lineage: Bacteria > Bacillati > Actinomycetota > Actinomycetes > Micrococcales > Microbacteriaceae > Microbacterium > Microbacterium xanthum. The sequence continues at coordinate 399,564 of NZ_JAWHUE010000001.1, read as the reverse complement.
TGCTTCGCGCAGTTCGTCGGGGATGCCGCGGAACCCGGCCAGGAACAGGGCCATGACGTACCCGGACAGCTGCCAGATCGCCGGCAGGGCGATCGCCGCGATGCCCCACGTGACGTCGTTCCACCACGGGTTCTGCAGGAAGTCCAGCCCGATCATCTGGAAGAGGCGGTTCAAGCCGCTGGCGTTCTCGCCCTCGTTGGAGTTGAGGAGCCAGCGCCACACCACACCGGAGGCGACGAACGAGACGGCCATCGGGAAGAGGTAGATGGCGCGGAAGAAACCTTCACCGCGGGACGGCCTGTCCATGAGCCAGGCCCAGCTGAAGCCGATCACCATGGTGCCCACGAGGAACACGACCGTGAAGATCACGAGGTTCATCAGTGAGTGCTGGAAGTCGTCGCTGGCCAGCAGGGCGAAGTAGTTCTCGAACCACACCACAGCGGTCGGCTGCTGGCCGGTGGCCTGCGCGGCGGTGTGGTTGTCGGTGATCGAGGTCTGGAAGTTCGCGGCCAGGAGACCGTAGACGAAGACCGCCAGGAGGATGAGGGAGGGGGCGAGCAGCAGCAGCGGTGGTCCCGCTGTCTTCAGGCGCTTGAGCATGGGAGGACTCTCCGGAGGTAGGCGCGAACGGCCCGGGGCCCGAGGGCCCCGGGCCGTTCTGCGATGTCAGCCGGCGACGGCGGCCGCGAGCTCGGACTGGAACGTCGCGAGATCGGATGCCCCGGTCGTGAACTTGCTGGTCGCGTCGGACACCTGGTTCAGGGTCGCGACGGGGGTCGCCGCGCCGTGTGCGAGCGAGGACACGATGACGTCGCTGCCCCACGCCTCGATGGCGGACTGCTGGTACGGGCTGAAGTCACTGGTGTCGGCGTCGGTGCGGGCCGGGATCGAACCCTTGGCCTTGTTGAACGCGGCCTGGCCCTCGGCGGAGCCGACGGTCTCGAGCCATGCCTTGGCGCCGTCCTCGTTCGGTGCGCCCACCGGGAGGGTGAACGAGTCGGCGAGGAAGTCGAAGACACCGGCGGTGCCCGGGACCGGGAAGTAGATGTAGTCGTCCGGCGAGGTCGCACCGGCCTCGGCGAAGGCGGCCTCCGCCCAGTCGCCCATCACGTTGAAGGCGGCCTGGCCGTCGATGATCTGCTGCGTGGCGTCGGGCCAGTCCAGTCCGTCGCGGTCGTCGTTGGTGTAGCTCATCACGGTCTCGAAGTTCTCGAGGGCGGTGGTGACCTCCGAGCTCTCCCAATCGGTGGAGCCATCCCACAGGCCGTTGTAGTCCTCGGCGCCCAGCGACGACAGCAGGACCGTCTCGAGCAGGTGCACCTGGGTCCAGGTGGTCGCGACCGACAGCGGCGTCTTGCCGGTCTCCTGCACGGCGTCGAGCGCCACGATCCAGTCGTCGATGCTCTCGTACTCCGCCTCCGGGTCCAGCCCGGCTTCTTCAAGTACGGCGGGGTTGGCCCACACGACGTTCGCACGGTGGATGTTGGACGGCACCGAGTAGATCGCGCCGTCGACCGTGATGCGGTCGATGAGGTCGGCGGGGAACGCGTCGGTCAGACCGAACTCGCTGTACAGGTCCGACACGTCCTGGATCTGTGCGGCGTCGATGTAGTCCTGGAGCTCCGCGCCGGCGTGGGCCTGGAAGGTGTCGGGGGCGTCGCCGGCCTGCAGACGCGACTGGAGGAGGTCCTTCGCCGCAGAGCCGGCGCCGCCGGCGACGGCGCCGTTGACGAACTCGAGGTCGGGGTGCTGCTCGTTGAACACGCCGACGAGAGCGTCGAGGCCGGCCTTCTCGGAGCCCGCGGCCCACCAGGTGAACACCTCGACCTCGGGGCCGCTGCTGCCGCCGCCGTCGTTGCTCTCGGAGGTGTCTCCCGAGCAGGCCGAGAGGCCGAGCGTGAGGGCTGCCGCCCCCGCGCCGAGGGCCATGAGCGATTTCTTGCTGCGCAGATTCATATCGTCTTCCTTGCCGATGTGGTGCACGGAACGGGTTGGGCCGTGCCGGAGCGCTACCCCGCGCTCGCTGTCGAGATTCATCTAAGGGGGAGAGCCCTGTTGAAGTCAAGACCTGAACTCAAGAACACGCGAAACGTGATTTTCGTGTGACTTTCCGAAGTCAAGACAATTGGCCGGTACTGTACGACGTGTGCGCGACACGCAGGCGGCGAAGGGGTCGCAGACCTCACTTCGTGAGGCCAACCGTGCCCGCGTCGTCGGAGCCGTGCAACAACACGGCTCTCTGACGCAGGTGGAACTGGCCACGATCACCGGCCTGTCTCCGGCGAGCGTGTCGAACATCGTCACCGAGCTCGCTGACGCCGGTGTCCTCGACACCAGCCCCTCCATCCGTTCCGGTCGCCGCGCCCGACTGGTCACGCTCGCGCGTTCGATCGGCATGGTCGCCGGCATCGACCTGGCCGCCCGGTCGATGCACGTCGCGCTCGCCGACACCTCGATGCAGATCCTGGCGTCCGAGACCCTGCCGCTGGCTCCCGATCATCGCGCCGATATGAGCCTGCAACGCGCTGCGATGCTCGTGCAGGAGATGGTCGAGTCGGTCGACGCCGCGGGAGATGAGTTGCTGGCCATCGGCGTGGGTGTCCCTGCTCCGGTCGAGGTGGCCACCGGGACGGTGTCGTCCACGTCGCTGCTGAGAGGGTGGGATGGCGCTGCGGTCACCGAGATCCTCGCCGCCACCTCGTCGGTGCCCACGGTCGTCGACAACGACGCCAACCTCGGCGCGTTGGCGGAGGCACGCTACGGTGCCGGTGTCGGTGCCGACCCCGTCGCGTACGTGCGCGTCTCGCACCGCATCGGTGCCGGCATCGTGCTGGGTGGCCGTGTTCTCCACGGCCGCCGCGGGACCGCGGGGGAACTGGGGCACATGATCGTCGACGAGCGCGGACCGGTGTGCCGGTGCGGCAACCGGGGGTGCCTCGAAACGGTCGCGGGGGCGGCGGCGCTGGTGCAGATCCTCAGCGCCAGTCATGGCCACCTCACCCTCGACGACGTGATCACCCGGGCTCTCGACGGCGACCCCGGATGCCGCCGCGCGATCGCCGACACCGGACGCACGCTCGGAACCGCGATCGCGAACCTGTGCACCGTGGTCGACCCGGAGATCGTGGTGATCGGAGGCGACATGTCCACCGCGGGAGAGGTGCTTCTGGGGCCGTTGCGGGAGGCGCTCGAGCAGCACACCCTCGCGACGAACGTCGGAGCGCCCAATGTGGTCCCGGCCGAATTCGGCGGCGAAGCGGAACTGCGCGGCGCGTTGGCCGCGGCACTCGATCGCGCGCGCGAACTCGGCGCTCTGGGGGTCGCGTCATGAGCAGGATCGGAATCCGGCGGAGCCTGGCCGTCGTCTGCGCCCTCGCCGCGATCGCCCTGGCCGGCTGTGCTCCCGCGCCCGCAGCGTCGACGCACGCGGGCACGATCGGCCTGCTGCTGCCGGAAGCCGGCATCTCGCGATACGAGACATCCGACCGGCCCACCTTCGAAGAGACCGTCGCCAAACGCTGCCCGGACTGCGAGCTGCTCTACGCCAACGCCAATTCCAGCGCCGCACGGCAGCAGGAGCAGGCGGAGGCGATGCTCGCACGGGGTGCCGATGTGCTGGTCATCGACGCCGTCGACACCGTGGCCGCCGAGAGCATCGTGGCCGCCGCCGCGCGCAGCGGCGCGACCGTGGTCGCCTACGACCGCTTCATCGAGCATCCCGACGTCGCGGTGTACGTGTCGTTCGACTCCGAGCTGATCGGGCGTCAGCAAGCCGACGCGGTCGTCGATGCGCTCCCGCAGATCCGCGTGGGGGAGACACCCGGCCTTCTCCTCCTGCACGGCTCGCCCACCGACCCGAACGCCGCCGCCTTGCGCGCCGGCGTGCACGACGCCCTTCGTGACGCCGACGTCGAGATCCTCGGCGAGTTCGACGTGCCCGCATGGAGCGCGACGGAGGCGCAGGAGTGGGTGGCCGGTCAGCTGGCTCAGCACCCGGGGCGGATCGACGGCGTGGTCGCCGCCAACGACGCCCTCGCCGGGGGTGCGATCGCCGCACTGAAAGCCGCGGGCATCGACCCGATGCCGCCGGTGTCGGGGCAGGACGGTGAACTTTCCGCGATACAGCGCATCGTGGCGGGAGACCAGCTGATGACGGTGGCGAAGGCCACCGACGACCAGGCGCGCACCGCCGCGGAGGTCGCGGTGCGGCTCCTGCGCGGAGAGGAGCCGGCCGCGCCCGGCATCCGCGACGGCATTTCGAGCTTCCTGCTGGCGCCCACCAGCGTCTGGCGAGACGATATCGAACGCGTGATCATCCAGGGTCGGGTGCACTCGGCCGATGCCATCTGTACACCGCCGTACGCCGACGCCTGCGCGCAGCTCGGTCTGACCGACAGGGAGCTCCCATGACAGCGGTCGTCTCACTCGTAGGCGTCTCCAAGAGCTTCGGAGCAGCCCACGCCCTCGTGGACATCGATCTGGACATCCACGCCGGGGAGGTGGTCGCCGTCGTCGGCGACAACGGAGCGGGCAAGTCCACCCTGATGGGGATCGCCTCGGGTGCGACGGCCCCCACCTCCGGGGTGGTGCGCGTGGACGGCGCTGCCGTGCGGTTCGGGTCGCCGGCCGACGCGCGGCGCCACGGAATCGCCGCCTCCCCGCAGGCGCTTGCGCTGTGCGGCAACCTCGACGTCGTCGAGAACCTCTATCTCGGCCACGAGGAGGCGCGGGCCGGCCTTCTCGACGAGGTCGAGATGGAACGGGGGGCCCGCGTCGTCCTCGACAGTCTCGCCGCCCGTATCCCGGATGTGAGGGTGCCGGTGCACGCGCTCTCCGGCGGACAGCGTCGCAGCGTCGCCATCGCCCGCACCCTGCTCGGCGACCCGCGGGTCGTGCTGTTGGACGAGCCGACGAACGCCCTCGGCGTGCGCCAGACCGCCCAGATCCTCACGCTGATCGGTCGATTGCGTTCGCGCGGGCACGCCGTCGTGCTCGCCAGCCACTCGATCACGGACGTGCTCGCCGTCTCGGACCGCGTGATCGTCCTCCGCCTCGGGCGCCTGGTCGCCGAGTACGACGCCGCGCAGACCACCGCCGAAGAGCTGCTGGGGGCGATCACGGGGGCCACAGCGCCGATGGGCCACGCGGCATCGGATGTCGGAGGGTGGCGCGGATGAACCTCGCAGAGCACTGGCGGCGCATGCGCGACGGCGAGCGCCCGGTCTTCCCCATCGTGATCGCGCTGGTGGTCATCTGGGTGATCCTCGGCTTCGCGTCTCCCGCTTTCTGGGCACCCGACAACCTCGTCAACCTCTCCCTGCAGTCGGTGTCGACGGGCATCATCGCGCTGGGGGTCGTTATCGTGCTGCTGATCGGGCAGATCGACCTTTCGGTCGGCGCCGTCAGCGGGCTCGCCGCGGCGATCGCCGCCGTGACGGCGATGTCGTGGGGGTGGCCCCTCGCCATCGCGGTGGTCTCCGCGCTCGCGGTCGGGGCGATCATCGGGGTGCTCTACGGGGTGCTGATCGCCCGTGTCGGCCTGCCCGGATTCGTGCTCACCCTCGCCGGACTCCTCATCGCCACGGGCCTGCAATGGCAGATCCTCGGCGACGCCGGGTCGATCAATCTCCCGTTCGACTCCTGGCTCGTGCGGTTCACCCAGACCGCGTTCGTCCCGACGCCGGTGGCGTGGATGCTCGTCACCCTCGCCGTCGTCGGAACCCTTGTCCCGCGCGTGATCGCCCGGCGACGGCGACGCGCCGCAGACCTGGGAGCCGAAAGCGTCGGTGCGATCGCGCTCAAGACGCTCCTGGTCGCGGTTCTGCTCGCCGTCCCGGTCGCCTACCTCTCCCAGGCGCGCGGGGTCGGCTGGAGCGTCGTGCTGTTCGTGGCCCTCGTGTGGAGCGCCGACATCGTGTTGCGTCGCACGCGCTGGGGGCGGGGGATCCGCGCGATCGGCGGAGACCACCACGCGGCACGACTGGCCGGAGTGCCGGTACGACGCATCGTCGTCAGCGCCTTCGTCGCCTGCTCGACGCTGGCCGCGCTCGGCGGAGTCCTTGCGGCCGGGCGACTTGCGGCGGCCAATCAGAGCTCCGGCGGGGGAGAGCTGTTCCTCATCGCGATCGCGGCCGCCATCGTCGGCGGCACGAGCCTGTACGGCGGGCGCGGCAACGCCTGGTCCGCACTCGTCGGCATCCTCGTCATCCAGTCGATCGCCAACGGCCTGACCCTGATCGACCTCGACGCGTCGGCCCGCAACATCGCCACCGGCGTCGTGCTCGTGCTCGCGGTCACGATCGACACGCTGCTCAGTCGGCGTCGTCGCCCGTTCGCGGCGACCGGCGACGTCTTCTGACCGGCGTCAGTCGCGGGCGTCGGGGAGCACGAACGTCTGTCGAGCGATCGGGGATCCGAGGACCTCGGGGGTGTAGTGGCGGGCGAGGAGATCAGCGTCGAACAGGTCCGGGTGCGCGCTTTCGAACTCCTCGAAGTCGGCGCCGGGGCCGTTCTTCCACAGTCGCTCGCGGACGAGCGCCAGGAAGGCGACCGTGATCGTCTCGTGGTACTTGTCGGACTTGCCGAGCTCCGCAGCATACGCCCGAATGGTGCGTTGCACCCGTGCCAGCGCGGTGGGGAAATCTCCGTCGACCGAGCTCAGGTACGCGAGACGGACGTGCCCACGATGGTCGAACTCTCGCGGCGGGAGCGTGCAGTCCTCGAGTGCCTCCAAGAACTCGGCGTCCGTCAGCCGGCTCCGCGGTCGGCGCGTCGTCATCAGCGGGTCCCCGCGTCGAGCGCCTGATCGATGTCGGCGAGCAGGTCTTCGACGCCCTCGATGCCGACCGACAGGCGCACCAGCGTCTCCGGAACGGCCAGCTCGGTGCCCCGGACCGAGGCGTGGGTCATCGCGTCGGGGTAGTTCAGCAGCGACTCCACGCCACCGAGAGACTCGGCCAGGGTGAACAGCTTCGTCGCTTCCGAGAACGCCCGTGCCCGCGCACCTGTGGCGAGCTCGAGGGAGACGATGCCGCCGAAGCCGGACATCTGGGCCGCGGCGGTCTCGTGCCCCGGATGAGAGGGAAGCCCCGGATAGTGGACGGCTGTCACCCGCGGGTCGTCCGCGAGCGTCTCCGCGATGCGCTGCGCGTTCGCGCTGTGCCGTTCCATGCGGATCCCGAGCGTCTTGATGCCGCGGGTGGTGAGCCACGCATCCAGCGGGCCCGACACCGCGCCGGCGGCGAACTGGAGGAACTTTGTCTTCTCGTGGATCTCGGCGTCGGAGGTCATCACGGCACCGCCCACGACGTCGGAGTGGCCACCGAGGTACTTCGTCGCGGAGTGCACGACCACGTCCGCCCCGAGGGTGAGGGGGCGCTGAAGCGCGGGCGTCGCAAACGTGTTGTCGACCACGAGAAGGGCGCCGACCGCGTGCGCCGACGCCGCGAGCGCCGCGATGTCGGTGACGCGCAGCAGCGGGTTGCTCGGAGTCTCCACCCACACCAGCTTCGGTGCGCGCTGCGCCAGCGCGTTCTCGACCGCGACGGGATCGCTGAGGTCGGCGACCCGAACGGTCACGCCCCACGGCACGAGGATCTTCGAGATCAGCCGATACGTGCCGCCGTACGCGTCATTGCCGAGGAGGATTTCATCGCCCGGGCGCAACACGCCGCGCAGCAACGCGTCCTCCGCGGCGAGCCCCGACGCGAAGGACAGTCCGAACTCGGCACCCTCGATCGCAGCGAGCTGCCGTTCGAGCGCCGTGCGCGTGGGGTTGCCGGCGCGACCGTAGTCGTAGCCGTCCCTGAGGTTGCCGATACCGTCCTGCACGAACGTCGACGAGAAGTGGACCGGGGGGATCACCGCGCCGGTGGTGGCATCGGGATCTTGGCCGGCGTGCACGGCGAGGCTGTTGAAGTCGCGGGCGAGAGGGGAGCTCATGGGGTGTCCTCGTGGTCGTTGTCATCGGATGACGGCAGGTGAGCGTCGAGCCACGTGTCGTCGAAGAACTTGTGGAGGTAGCCGCGTCCGCCGTCGGCCAGCAGCACGACGACAACGGCGTCCTCGGGGAGGTCGCGGGCGGTGCGGAGAGCGGCGACGACGGCCATGCCGCTGGATCCGCCGACCAGCAGCCCTTCCTCGGTGGCCAGGCGACGTGTCATCGCGAATGACTCCGCGTCCGAGACGCGTTCGAAGCCGTCCACCGCATCCGGGTCGTAGTTGGGCGGGAAGAAGTCCTCGCCGACACCCTCGACGAGGAAGCCGTGCACGGGCCCACCGGAGTAGATCGACCCCACCGGGTCGGCGCCGATCACCCGCACGCGACCCCCCGACACCTCGTGGAGGTAGCGCCCCGTGCCCGAAATGGTGCCGGCGGTGCCGATCCCCGCGACGAAGTGGGTGACCTCGCCGTCGGTATCGCGCCAGATCTCCGGACCGGTGGTCTCGTAATGGCTGCGCGGCGCAGCCGGGTTCGAGAACTGGTCGGGCTTGAACGCGCCGGGGATCTCTCGGGCAAGTCGGTCCGAGACGGAGTAGTACGACTCGGGATGCTCCGGCGGCACCGAGGTGGGGACCTCGACGATCTCGGCACCGTACGCGCGCAGGGTGGCGACCTTGTCGCCGGCGAACTTGTCGGGAACCACGCAGATCATGCGGTACCCGCGCTGCTGCGCGACGATCGCCAGGGCGACGCCGGTGTTGCCGCTGGTCGGTTCGACGATCGTGCCACCGGGCCGCAGATGCCCGGCGCTTTCGGCCTCATCGATCATCGCGACGGCGATCCGGTCCTTCGCCGAGCCGCCCGGGTTGAGGTATTCGACTTTCGCGAGCACGGTGGCGCGGATGCCCTCGGTCACGCGGTTGAGGCGGACGAGCGGGGTGTTGCCGATGAGTTCGGCGATCGAGTCGACGTAGCGCACGGGGATCCTGAGGGTGTCGTGTCCGCACCGCCGGTGCGGGGGATGGGTCGTCTGAGAAGCGCGTGGGCGCTAGAGACAACAGTGACACGTCTGGGACATCCCGGCCATTCTGCCGCTGACCGGCTCACGATGCGACCGTGTGACGTCACATGACGCGTGACCTCACATGACGCGTGACCTCGCACAGCGGCCCGTGACCGGTGTCACCGGCTGAGGGTCTGGAACCGACGCACCGAGAGCGGCACGAACACGAGGAACATGACCACGGTGAACAGCAGCACGTAGACGACGGGGTGCTGGAGCGGCCACGACGCGGTCGAACCGGCGCTGGTTGGGGCGTTGCCGAACAGCTCGCGCACGGCCTGCACGAGAGCCGACACCGGATTCCACTCGGCGAACACGCGCAGCGGACCGGGCAGGTTCTCGCTCGGCACGAACGCGTTCGAGATGAAGGTGGCGGGGAAGAGGATCAGGAACGAGGCGTTGTTGATCACCTCGGGGCTGCGCACGATGAGCCCGAGGAAGGCCATCACCCACGAGAACGCGTAGGAGAACAGCATCAGCAGGCCCACGCCGGCGACGAAATCCAGCGGGGTCGACTCGACACGCCAGCCGACGACGAATCCGGTGAGCATCATCACGACCAGCGAGAGCACGTTGATCGCGAGGTCGCCCACGGTGCGGCCGATCAGTACGGCGGAGCCGTTCATCGGAAGGGTGCGGAATCGGTCGATGATGCCGTCCTTGAGGTCCTGCGCCATCGCCGAACCCGAGTACGTCGAACCGAAGACGATGGTCTGGGCGAAGATGCCCGCCATGAGGAACGAGGTGTAGTCCTCGCCCTCGACGGCGATGGACGACCCGAAGACGAAGGTGAACAGCAGCACGAACATGATCGGCTGGATGAGCGTGAACACGAGGATGTCGGGGACGCGCACGATCTTCTTGATGTTGCGCCAGGTGGCGACGTAGCCGTCTGAGAGGAATCGGCTGAAGGGAGAGCTCGGTTCCGGTTGGAGGGTCCGGCGGGAGCGGGATCCCCGGTCGGTGGTGCTCATGCCGCCGCCTCCTCGTCGTCGGTGCTCTCGGCGGCGTGTCCGGTCAGCTGCAGGAAGACATCGTCGAGCGTGGGTCGCCGCATCCCGGCGTCGTGCAGGGAGATCCCCGCCGCGGTGGTGTCGGCCATGATGTGGGCCAGCGCCGCCGATCCGTCGGCGACGGGGACGACCAGGGTGCGCCCGCCGTCGGAGGTCGCATCGGCGGTGCCGTGTCGGCCGAGGATCTCACGCGCCGCCCGAGCGTCGGCTTCGTCGACGAGGGTGACGGCGACCCGTTGCCCGCCCACCGACGCCTTCAACTGGTCGGCGGTCCCCTCGGCGATCACCCGGCCGCTGTCGATGATCGAGATCGAGTCGGCCAGGCGATCGGCCTCTTCCAGATACTGCGTGGTCAGGAGCACCGTGGTGCCGCCGTCGACGAGCGATTCGATGATCTCCCACAGCGCCAGGCGGCTGCGGGGATCCAGCCCGGTCGTCGGCTCGTCGAGGAAGAGCACCGGGGGATTGATGACCAGAGCGCCGGCCAGGTCGATCCGGCGTCGCATACCGCCGGAGAAGCCCTTCACCGGCCGATTCTGCGCGTCGACCAGGTCGAACAGCTCGATGAGCTCTTTCGCCCGCCTCGTCGCCTCGCGACGCCCCAGGTGGTACAGCAGCCCCACCATCAGCAGGTTCTCGAAGCCGGTGAGGTTCTCGTCGACGGCTGCGTACTGGCCGCTCGCCCCGCTCATCCGCCGGATCGCCTGCGGATCGGACAGCACGTCGACCCCGTCGATGACCGCCGAACCGGAGTCGGGCCGGATGAGCGTGGTCAGCACCTTGACGGTCGTCGTCTTGCCGGCACCGTTCGGACCGAGGAGAGCCGTGACGGTTCCCTCCGGGACGGACAGGTTCAGTCCGTCGAGGGCACGCAGCACGGGCGCACCCTTGGGGCGGTAGGTCTTGACGAGTTCGTTCGCCTCGATGAACGCCATGCCGGGATGGTACTGCCCGTCGGTGACATCGTGGGGAACGCGTGCGGTCCGTGCGCCGGGCCCCGGTGCTGCGGATCAGGTGCGGCGCGACTCCTCGAGCAGTTCGGGGTGGTGGATCGCGGCGACGTCGGGGTGGGCCCGCAGCCGCGACTTCAACTGGTTCTCGCCGTACGTTCCGTGGATGACGTTGTCGGGATCCTGTTCGATGCCGCGAGAGGTGGAACGGAATTCCTCCGCGATGTCGAGGCGGGGCATCTGCACCGCCAGTGCCGGATTGAAGAACAGCGGCACCGAGATGCGCTCGGTGCCTGCGGCGGGCGCGATCACCCGGTGCACCGTGGCGCGCAGATACCCGCCGGTCGCCCATTCGAGCAGCTCGCCGATGTTGACGATGAGCGCGCCCTCGACCGGCGGGACGTCGTGCCACTCGCCCTCGTACTCCACCTGCAGCCCACCGGCACCCGGCTCGATCCACAACAGCGTGAGCACGCCCGCGTCCTTGTGCTTGCCGACCCCCTGTCGTGAGGGGGCGTCGTCGGGGACTCCGGGGTACCGCACGATCTTCAGGTGCGTCTGCGGGTCGTCGGCGAACAGGTCCAGGAGGGATTCCGGCGGGGCGCCGAGGGCGTCGGCCCACGCCTCGAGGAGGCGCCGCCCGATGGCGGTGAGCGTCTCGGACCATTCTTCGACCACGGTCCGCAGCTCCGGGAGGGCGCTGGGCCACAGGTTCGGTCCCTCCAGCACGACATACGCGGGATCGCCCGGGCCGCGTTCGATCGGCTCGCGGCCGGGGCCGATGTCGATCTGCTCGCGCCAGTCGACCTTGCCCTGCGTGAGCTCGCCGCCCAGTCGTGCATACCCGCGGAAGTGCGGCGAGGTCAGATTCTCGATCTCGAGCTTGTCCTCCTCGGGCAAGGCGAAGAACGCGCGCGAGGTCTTCAGGAGGCGCTCCTGAAGAGCATCGGGGATGCCGTGTCCGACGAGACTGAAGAAACCCACCTCGTGGGTGGCGCGGCGCAGGTCTGCCCGGAAGCGCTCGGCGGCTTCCGGGCCGTCGTCGAGGAGCGACATGTCGAGGACGGGGACGGGGGAATGGGTCATGACCTCGAAGGTAAGCCGGGTGCGTGCGGCCTCGGCGATTGTGTCGTCACGAACGGCCGAATGTGTCGTCATACGAGCGCTCGCGTCGCCGTCCTCACCGGCCGGTGGCCGGCAGCGTGCGGTGCGAGGTCCACCGCACCGACGGCAACCGCCGCCCATGACGGACGAGTTCACCCAGCTCGGCCAGGCGGCGGGTGATCCCCCACACGGTGACGCGCGCCAGAGACTCCGCGACGATCGAGCCACTCATCTTCGATACGCCGCGCTCGCGCTCGACGAAGGTGATCGGCACCTCGACGACGCGGAGTTGACGCTGCAGGGCCCGCCACAGCAGGTCGACCTGGAAGCAGTACCCCTGCGAGGCGACGTCCGCCAGGTCGATTCGCTCGAGAGCCCGCGCGTTGAACACCCGGTACCCGCCGGTGGCGTCGCGCACGTCGATGGCGAGCGCGAGTCGCGTGTAGATGTTCCCCCCGCGACTGATCACCTTGCGGTGCAACGGCCAGTTCTTCACCTGCCCGCCGGGTGTCCACCGCGAGCCGAGGACGACGTCGTGATGGGACAGCTGGTCGACCATGCGGGGCAGATCGGCCGGATCGTGGGATCCGTCGGCATCCATCTCCACCAGTGCCCAGTAGCCCCGCTCCAGCCCCCACGCGAAGCCCGCGAGGTAGGCGCCGCCCAGGCCGTCCTTCTCGGCGCGGTGCAGCACGTGCACCTCGGGGTGCCGGCGTGACAGCGCGTCGGCGAGGTCGCCGGTCCCGTCGGGGCTGGCATCGTCGACGACCAGGATGTCGGTGTGGGCGTTGGCCGCCAGCACGCGTCCCACGATGGGCTCCAGGTTGTCGATCTCGTTGTAGGTCGGGATGATCACCAGCGTCTTGAGGGCGGCGTCGTCGGTCATGGGGTCTCTCTTCCGGTGTGGACTCGCGCGCTCAGGCGGCGAGGCTGGCGAACACGATGAGGTTGTCGGTGTAGTGGCCGATGGTGCGATCGAAATCGCCGGCGCAGGTGATGAGCCGGAGGGCCGGTGCGGGGACGTTGTCGTACACGTCCGACGTGGGGAAGTTCGCCTTCGTCGACTGGATGGCGCCGGTCACCACGAAGGTGAGCGTCCGGCCGCCGGTCATCTCGACGTCGATCTCGTCTCCCGGCGCCAGCTCGTCGAGGCGTTGGAACACGGCCGGCCCGGTCGGCGAGTCGATGTGTCCGGCGATGATGGCCGGGCCGATCGATCCGGGGGCGACGCCCTCCGCATACCAACCGGCGGTGTCGTAGTCGACAGGCGCCTGCAGTTCGCCGGCGGCGTCGACCGCCAGGTCTTCGAGGGCCGAGTCGACGCCGAGGCTCGGGATGCGGACCGTCTCCGGGACGCCGAGGTCGACCTCGTCCGCCGGCGCGGAGGGGTCCTGCAGCCCGCCCGCGGAGAAGGGGTTCGCGCTCTCCGTTGCGGTTGGTGTCGTCGCGACCGGCGCCGTGTCGGGTCCCTCCTGCGACGCCGCCGCGTGCACGACGCCGACGGTGAGGAGAGCGATCGCGAGCAGGCCGATCGTCGACCACAGGCCCGCCCGCACCGCCCGGCTCACGACCCGCTCCCCGCGACGGCGTCGCATCCGCCGAGGTCGCCCGCGAGCATCGCCGCGCCCAGCGTGATCCACGCGCGGCCGTAGTAGGTCGGGTTCTCCTGCGACAGGGTCGCGGCGGCGACGAGGTCGTCGCGCGCCGCCGACGCGTCGCCGTCGGCGGCGGATGCGGCGGCGCGGGCGACGATGCTCAACGGGCTGCGGTCGGAGGTGACCGCACCGCCGCCCAGGTCGAGCACCGCGGCCGGCTCATCGGCGTAGGACAGAGGCTCCCGTGCATCGGCGACGAGATCACGATCGGCCGGCTCGCACGACTCCGCGTAGCGGATGATCGTGCGCTGCGCGTCGTAGCCGTAGGTCACGGCATCGCCCTCCCCGGATGCTCCCGCGATCGGGGACACGGTGCCGTCGGCGTGGATCTGGGCCCAGTCCGGGGGAAGCGCGGCGGCGTCGAAGAGCGCCTCGGTGGCGGCGGCGCTTCCCTCGGCCAACTCTTCCCAGCGCTCGTCGCCGGTGGCGGCGCCGAGGATCGCGAACGCCGCCGGGGAGGCGTAGCTCGGGTTGTAGGGCAGCGGGTCTTCGCCCTCCGCCCACAGCCCGGGCAGAAGAACGCGCCCGAGCGCCGTCTCGACGGTCAGCTCGTCCAACAGCGCGTCGGCGAGCGCGACGCCGTCGTCGGACAGATCGGCGCGGGCGAAGCGGTCGCCGGCGAGGACGAGTGCGCGGGCCGCGTCGAGTTCGGCATCCGACGCCGGCTCCGCGTCGACGACGTCGCCGTCCTCCCACCGCCATGCCAGCAGGCCGTCCTCGCGCACGAGCTCGTCCTGGGTCCACTCCCAGATCTCGTCGAAGCGCTCTTCGTCCGCCGCGACGACGGCCGCGAGCATGCCGTAGGCCTGCCCTTCGCTCACGGTGTCTCCTCCCTGGTCATGGCGCACCACCCGGCCGTCCTCGACCCACTGGTCGAGGAACGCCGCGGCGTGGACCTCGGCATCGCTGCGCTCGGGCGGCGCATCGGTCGTGCACCCCGCGAGCAGCGCCACGAGCACGACCGGTACCGCGACCGAACCGATCCGACCGATGGACATGCGATCAGATCCCGAAGATCCATGCCCCGGCGGGGACGCCCGGTGCCGGCGATACGCGGTCCGCGTCGGCGAGTCCGCCGGCACCGGTGTCCACGCCGCCCTCCGGCACGGCGCCCACGGCGGCCGAGTCGGTGACGGTCATGATCTCGAGGCCTCCCGAGGCGGTGTCGAGGACGAAGAGCGTCGAGACGCTGCCCTCGGCCACGTCGATCGACGTCTCGCCGGTCACCGCGCCGCCGTCCAGCTCGAGGGTCCAGGGGCCGGCGGGCACTTCCGCGTAGCCGGTGGCGTCGCCTGCCTTCGCGCCGCGCGCGATGGGCACGCCGGTCGAGGTCACGACATCGACTTCCGCGGTCTGCGTGGATGCCTGAATCAATCGGATGCGGGCCGAACCGTCGGACGGTCGGCTGAGGTCGTCGCTGATCGCGGTGACCTCGAGGTCATCCGACGGCCCGAAGGCGACGACGGTGTTCGCGCTCTCCGGATCGATCGTGACGGTTCCCGAGATCGCGGGGGCGGTGCCCTCTGCGGCGTCCGAGGGGACCATGCTGACGGTGTAGGTCCCCGCGTCGAGCTCGGTGTACGGCGATACGTCGCCGTAGCCGACGCCCTCGAGCTCGAACTCGACGGCTCCCCCGCTCAGGGCGGTCACCTCGACGTCGACCGACTTGGTGTCGGGGGAGAGGTGACCCAGGCGCAGCCAGCCGGCGGAATCCTCGGCGGCTCCCGCAGCCGGTGCGACCAGCAGGCCGGCGGCGGCGGCCGCCGTCGCCGTCAGAGCGGCCAAGGTGGTCCGCAGCGGGCGGCGGTGATGGGCGTGAGTGGTCATGACGGTCCTTTCGTGTGATGTGTGCGGTGCGATGGCGTGCCGGTGGGCACCGACGTGCCGTGTGGTGTGTCAGGAGAGGGCGAAGCGGATGAGGGCGGTGCCATCGGCGATCTCGACGTCAGCGGCGGTGACCGAGCCGGCCACCCTGCGGAGGAGTTCTGCGGCCTCGTCATCGATCGGCTCGCCGTCGACGGACACGATCTCCACCTGGCGGGCGATGGGGCTCTGCTCGCCGAAGACCGTGGGGAATCCTGCGATCTCGACCTCGTGCGACGCGCTCAATGCGCCGAGCACCGTGATGATCCGCGCGTCGACGTGTCCCGCGGCGAGGGCATCGTCCGCGCTCTCGGGCATCTCGACGCGCGGGTTGACGGACAGCTGCGAGCCGAGCTCGGATTGGCGGGTGAAGGCGGCGCTCTGCGCTTCCTCGGCGGTGTCCGCACCCGCGGGGACGATGCGGCGCACGTCGACCGACTGGTCGCCGTCGCCGAAGGTCGCCACGGGGACGGAGTTCTGCATCGCGCCGGTCACTTCGGGGAACTGCGTCGGGAACGTGCGCATCGACTCCGTGGTGATGACGTAGTCGGAGTCTCGCCATCCGTTCGGCGATGCCGCGGCGACCTCGGGGTCGGTGTCGATCTTGTAGTACCAGATCACGTTCTCTCGATCCCACCCGGCCTCGACCAGGTCGACCCACATGCTGTTGTCGACGATCAGTCGTTGCTCGGGGGCGGCGTTCCGCTCGAGCCAGTCGGTCGCTTCGCGCATCGGACGGTCGAGGTCGGCGGCGACGAAGCCGCGCAGCTGGGTGACCAGGTTCGGTGCGGCCGCCACCGCGGCCGCACCGGCCGCGATCACGACGGCGCCGCCGACGAGCCGACGCACCCCGGCGCGTCGACGAACCCACCGCGCACCCGTGTCGACGATCCCGGCCACGGCGAGCGCGGCGAACGGGAGCAGCATGATGACATAGGGCACCGGCAGGTAGCCGCCCGGGCGGAACATGAAGGCCGTGAGGGCGAGCAGCAGCACGGCGTACGGGCGCAGGCGTCGATGGAAGACCCCCATCGCCGCGGCGACCAGACCGCCGGTGATGAACACGGCGTCGAGCTGCCACCACATTCCGACGGTCGCGCTCATGAGCGAGTCGGGATCGGCGAGCGATCCGCTGCCTTCTCGGTCGCTCAGCTGGAACAGAACGCCATCGAGCAGGCTCACCTGGCCGGTCGAGCCGATCAGCTCCCCCTTCACCGCCGCCAGCAGCAGGTAGCCGCCGCCGATCAGGACGAGGGTCCCCGCCGCGACGGAGAGGGTGTAGCGGCGGGTCGCCCGCTGGGCGTTGCGGAGCATCACCCACGCGAGGATCGGCAGGGCGAGGAGGAAGGTCTCCTTCGTCAGCACGGCGATCCCGAAGGCCGCTGCGGCCCCGGCGAACGCCGCCAGCTGCGAGCGGCGGACCGTGGCCAGGACGAACGCCAGGAGCAGCCACGGCACGGCGAGGTTATCGAGGTACACCGTGCGGTGGAACTGCAGCGCGAGGGGCGACAGCGAGAACAGGGCGGTGGCAGCGGTGGCGGCGGGCCGGCTGAGCCCGGTGCGGCGCGCGAGGACCCACAGCAGGATCGCCGCGATCAGCGACGCGACGATCGACGCTTCGCGACCGGCCAGCACGGCGACATCCCAGCGCGCGAACGCTCCGGTGAGCAGCGCGTAGCCGGCGATCTGAATCCAGCCGAGGGGCGGATGGTCGTACCAGTACGTGTAGTGCGCGAGTTCGCCGTAGGTGAGGATGGCGTACGCCTGCGCGGTGTAGGTGCCCTCGTCGTCGATGCGCTGCGGTGAGCCGGCGATGTTGACGAAGGAGACGACCGCTGCGACCGCGATCACGGGGGCGATCCATGCGATATCGCGTCGGTGGGCGATCCACCACGCACCCATCCGCTCTGTCCGCGAGGGGCGGGCGGAGTCGCCGGTCTGGGCCTCGGGCCGGGTCAGGGTCGGAGTGCTCATCGGGTCGCTCCTGTCGTGGCGAGTTCGGGTGCGTCCGCGTCGTCCGGCGCCGGGATCGAGAGGGTGCCGACGGTGGTCGGGAAGGTGCGGTGGGCGTTGTTGTGCTCCGTCTTCTCCCAGCCGGTCTGGCCGCGCGACTCGCGCCAGACGGAGCGGATCGCCGCTGCGGCGAGGAACATCTGATACGGCAACGTGCCGAGGACGAGCCGAACGTAATCGCGCGCGCGGACCTTCTCGGAGAAGACGCGTCCGAACTCGCCCAGGCCGGCCGCCTCGACGGCGATCGTCAAGAGGGTCGGTGCGAGGGGGAGGAAGGTGATGAGGGCGACGGCGGTCGGCACCTTGACGAACAGGATGAGGATCACCGCCAGCGGGATCAGCAGGCCCGTCGCCGCTTGCAGGAACGGCATCGAAAGCATGTACCGCGCGTACATGCGCTGGCGCCGGGTGGGCAGCTTCTTCCACTCACCCTTGCGCAGCACCTGCAGGAAGCCCTGGTTCCATCGGGTGCGCTGCTTGTACAGCGAACGGAACGTCGGAGGCGTCTCCTCCCGGGTGACGTACTCGGGGGAATAGGCGACGACCACCTTCTCGCCCTGACTGGAGAGGCGGACACCGAGCTCGCAGTCCTCGGCCAGGCACTCGGCGTCCCAACCCAGGTTGCGTTCGAGTGCTTCGCGCGTGACGAAGACGGTGTTCCCGCCGAGCGGGATGAACCGCGAGCCGGCGTGGAAGTGCAGGCGGGAGCGGAACCAGAAGTAGTACTCCAGGACATTCCGCAACGACCACCAACTGGAACGGAAGTTCATCAGCTGGACACCGCCCTGCACGACGGTCGCGCCCGTTTCGGTGAACCGCGAGTCGATGTGGCGGAGGAGGTCGGGGTGCACGTCGTCCTCGGCGTCGAACACGCCCACGATGTCGCCGGTGGCGAAGGGCAGCGCGCGGTTGAGGGCTTTGGGCTTGTTCTTCGGCACGCTGTCATCGACGACGACCTCGATGCGCGCGGGGTGGCGGTCGGCGGCCGCGCGGACCACGGCCTCGGTGCCCGGGTCGTCGTGGCCCACGATGGCGATGATCTGCACATTCGGGTGCGTCTGCCGGGCGAGCGTGTCCAGCGTCTCGCCCATCACCTCCTCTTCATGGCGGCCGGGGACGAGGAGTGTGAACGTGTGGGCCGGTTCTGTCGGAACGGGCGTGAACCGCGTTCCCCGGTGGATGCGCGAGGAGCGCCAGGCGTAGAGCATCCACCACAGCGTCGTCAGGGCGACGGCGGTGAGCAGGATCGCCAGGGCGATCAGCGAGCCGGACAGGATCACCGTACCGACATCGACGCTTGACGGATCCACCGAGCCGGGTGCGGGGTCGACGATGTCGCGATTGGTCACACCGCCCGGCTCCGGGGCCAGGGGTTCGGGCGTGAGAAGCGGGTCGGCCGTGTCGGTCGGGAGGACGGTGGGCAAGGGTGGGCCGGCGTGGGTGATCATGCGGGAACCTCCGTGCGGGGTCGGAAGACGACGAATCGATAGGTCAGGTAGCGGAAGAGAGTGCCGAGGGCGAAACCGATGACGTTCCCGGCGATGTTGTCGGCCAGCGTCGAGGTGAAGCCGAGGACGTAGTGCGAGACGTAGAGGCACGCGGCGGAGATGAGGAGGCCGCCGGCGTTCGCGACGACGAACAGCAGCGCCTCCCCGAGCACCGGCCGTCCACGGCGGCTGCGGAAGGTCAGGTAGCGGTGGCCGGCATACGCGAAGGCCGTGGCGACGGTGACCGAGACGACTTTGGCCCACACGACCGAGTCGGGCATCACGGTGAACCGCAGCAGGTTGTAGCCGCCCACGTCGATCACGAAGGCGATCGCCCCGACGAGCCCGAAGGCGCCCACTTCCGACAACAGGAGTCGGATCCGCCGCGCCGCGCCGGGCCGTTCGGCGGCAACCCGGGCCGCCGGAGTGATGGTGGTCATGTGTGGTGTTTCGGGGCATCGCCGTGATCGGATGGAACCTCGTAGCGGTGTTTACACGCTGTTCACATCCGGGTGGTCGTCTTCATCGGGCGACCCGACGCGAGGAGACGGCCATGGAAGACCTGCGAAACCAGAGCCTGCGCGAGTACATCGAGCACCTGCGTGAGAGCGGCTACTCGGTCGCCAACGGACACACACCGGACCCCGACCTCATCGACCCGCAGGGAAACCCCGTCTACACGTGGCAAGAGGGCTACCCGTACGACGAACGGATGGACCGCGACGAGTACGAGCTGGAGAAGTACCGGCTTCAGGTCGAGCTGCTGAAGTTCCAGTACTGGTTGGAAGACACCGGTGGTCGCGCCATGATCCTCTTCGAGGGGCGGGATGCAGCCGGCAAGGGCGGCACCATCAAGCGCTTCACCGAGCACCTCAACCCGCGCACATCCCGCGTCGTGGCCCTGTCGAAGCCGACCGAGCGCGAGCAGGGGCAGTGGTACTTCCAGCGTTACGCCAAGCACTTCCCGAGCTCGGGGGAGATCGTGATGTTCGACCGCTCCTGGTACAACCGGGCGGGCGTCGAGCGGGTGATGGGCTTCTGCACCGACGAGCAGTACGAGAACTTCATGGACCAGGCGCCGATCTTCGAGAAGATGCTCATCGACAGCGGCATCCACCTGACGAAGTTCTGGTTCTCGGTCTCGCGGACCGAGCAGCGCACGCGGTTCGCCATGCGCCAGCTCGACCCGGTGCGGCAGTGGAAGCTGTCGCCGATGGACATTGCATCGTTGGACCGGTGGGAGGACTACACCGCCGCGAAGGAGGAGATGTTCCGCCGCACTGACAAGAAGCACGCGCCGTGGACGATCGTCCGTTCGAACGACAAGAAGCGTGCGCGGCTGAACGCGATGCGCTTCTTCTTGAACCAGTTCGAGTACGAGGGCAAGGATCACGCGGTGATCGGCGAACCCGACCCCCAGTTGGTCATGCGCGGCAAGCAGGAGACCGCCGACGAATGAGCGGCGCCGGTCGTCTCAGCTGCGCTGACGCGACCGGTACGCGGCGACGGCTTCGCGGTTGGTGCATGTCGTCGAGCAGTACTTGCGCGACCGGTTGCGCGAGAGGTCGATGACGACGCCCTCGCAATCGGCGGCGCCGCACCGACCGAAGCGCCCCATCTCGTCGGCGCGTATCACGTCGATCATCGCCATCGCGGTCTCCACGAGGATCCGCTCGTGGAACGGTCTGTCCTCGGTCGTGGCATGGATGTGCCAGTCGGTCTCGCCGTGCCGCGTGAGCTGTGGGATCGCGCGCTGTTCGACGAGGATCGCGTTGACCAGCGGTACGGCATCGTCCCGGTCGGCGGTGAACAGCTGCCGCAGTCGCGATCGGATGTCGCGCACGGGCTCCAGCTCGCGGCCCGTGGGGGCCGCCCCGGTGTAGGAGAACCGCACGTAGAACTCCTCCAAATCGCTCGGCGCGATCAGGGTGTCGGGCTCCAGGGCGGTGTTCGCCAAGAAGACGGACGACTCCAGGGCCTCGACGGTGTCAGGAGCGAAAGCCATGTTGACACATTACCAGCGATCCTCGTAGTGTCATCGGTCATGAGCACGTTGACGAATGACGCGCGGGTGGGCACCGCCGCCGGCGGAGTGGCTTTCGCCCTCGTGGCAGCCGTCGCGTTCGGTCTGTCGGGAAGTCTCGGCAAAGGCCTCCTCGAGATCGGTTGGACCGCGGGTGCGGCCACCCTGGTCCGGGTCGCCATCGCCGCGGCGCTGCTTGCCGCCCCCGGCCTGATCGCCCTGCGCGGGCGGTGGCCTCTTCTGCGGCGCGCGCTGCCGACGGTGCTCCTCTACGGACTGTTCGCCGTGGCCGGCGCGCAGCTGTGCTTCTTCTTCGCCGTCGAGCAGATGGATGTCGGGGTCGCCCTGCTCGTCGAGTACACCGCACCGGTCGCGGTGGTCCTCTGGCTGTGGTTGCGTCGCGGCCAGCGGCCCCACGGGCTCACCGTCGCCGGGGCCGTCGTCGCCGCGCTGGGACTCCTGCTTCTGCTCGGCATCCTCGGCGGGGTCTCGGTCAGCCTCGCGGGGATCGCGTGGGCGCTGGGAGCGATGGTGGGACTGTCGGTCTACTACCTCGTCTCGGGGGACGATTCGCACGGGTTGCCTCCGGTGACCCTCGCCGCCGGTGGGCTGTCCGTCGCGGTCGTGCTCCTCGCGCTGGCCGCCGTCGTCGGGGTCCTTCCGATCGGCGTCGGCACCGGCACGGTCGCCTTCGTGGGCTTCGACGCGCCCTGGTGGGTGGTCGTGCTGCTGCTGGGCGCCGTGACCGGCGCCCTGTCGTACGTCAGTGGCATCGCCGCCGCGCGACGTCTCGGCGCTCGCCTGGCGTCGTTCGTGGGTCTCACCGAAGTGCTCGCCGCGGCGCTCCTGGCCTGGCTGCTCCTGGGCGAGACACCGCAGCCGGTGCAGGTGGTCGGCGGCGTGCTCGTGCTCGTCGGGGTCGTGCTCGTCAAGCTCGCCGAGTCTCGTGGTCCGGCTCCGTCGACACCTCCACGGGCCTGGCGACCGCACGGATCCCCACCACGCACGCGGCGAGTGCGGCGAGGGTGACCAGCAGCCCGAGCCACACCAGGCTCGTCGCGGCGAGCACGACATAGCCCAGCAGGGCCGAGAGGGCGGCGACGAGGACGAACGGCAGCTGGGTCACCACGTGGGTGATGACGTTGCACCCGGCGCCGGTCGACGACAGGATCGTCGTGTCCGAGATGGGGGAGCTGTGGTCGCCCGCGACGGCGCCGGCGAGCACCGCGCCGAGCATGGGTAGCAGGAGCTCCGGTGCGTCGACGGCGTTGGCGATGCCGCCCACGATCGGCAGGAGGAGGCCGAACGATCCCCAGGACGTGCCGGTGGAAAAGGCCATCGCCGCGGCCAGCAGGAAGACGATCGGGATGAGCCACGCCGGCGGAAGCGCGGAGGTCTCCACGACCTCGCCGAGATAGGCGCCGGTGCCCAGCGTGTCGATGAGCCCGCCGAGCATCCACGCGAGGATCAGGATGCCGATCGCCGGCGACATGGCCTTGAGTCCACCCAGCCACCCCTGCCCGAAGCTGCTCCAGCCGAACTTCGGGTTCGCCGTGGTGTAGCGGAGGTAGTAGTAGATCGCGCACGCGAGGCCCAGGATCCCGCCGTAGATGAGCGCGAGGCTCGTGTCCGTCGAGGCGAGGATCTCCACGGGCGCCCAGGAGCCCGAGGCGTCGTACCCGGTCCAGACGATCCCGCCCAGCACGCCGATCACGAGGGCGACGAAGGGCACGATGATCGCCCGCTTGGCGCCCGGGCGGTGCACCGGGAGGTCGTCGGTGAGTTGACCGGGGATGACCTCGCCCTCCTTGAAGGGGCGCCCCTCGACGAGGGCGCGCCGCTCTTCCCCGCGCATCGCGCCGAAATCGGCGCGGAAGACGATGACCAGCCACACCAGAACGGCCGCGGCGATCGCGTAGTAGTTCGACGCCGCGGCGCCGAGAAAGGCTTCGACACTGCTGATGGTCAGCGTCGAGGCGGCGACGATCGGTGCGAGGATGCCGATGATGTAGGCGCCCCAGCTCGAGAACGGCGCCAGCACGGCGATCGGTGCCGAGGTCGAGTCGACGATGTAGGCGAGCTTGGCGCGCGAGATCCGGTGCTGATCGGTCACCGGCCGGCTGATCTGACCGACGGCGAGGGCGTTGAAGTAGTCGTCGATGAAGATCACGATGCCGAGGATCGCCGGCAGGATCTGCCCGCCGCGACGGGTGCGGATGCGCGCCACGGCCCAGTCCGCGAAGGCCTGCGTGCCGCCGGACATGAGGATGAAGGCGGCGATGACGCCGAGGAGGATGATGAACAGCAGAATGTAGATGTACCAGGTGTTCAGGGCGCCGTCCTCCCAGAACAGCACGGCGAACGACTCCCAGATCAGCGCGATCGTTCGCAGCGGGTCGAACTCCGCGATGAGCACAGCGGCGACCAGCACGCCTGCGCCGAGGCTGATCATCACCTTCTTCGTCACGATCGCCAAAACGATGGCCACCACCGGCGGAACCAGCGTCAGCCACGGTGCGGATTCGATCATGTCGGCCCTCCAGGAGATGTGCGGCGTCCTGACGATATCCCGCGGTCACGCGCGCACACCAGTGACCCGCCGTCCGAAAGGCGGCCGCGCTCCTCTAAGGTATGGCGGCATGATGATGCCTTCCGCGCCCCGCCCATCGTCCTCGAGCTCATCGACCGACCTGACCCGTGTCGTGCAGTGGGAGGACCGCACGGCGTGGTTCCTGTTCGCGGGGGCGCTGGCGATGTTCGGGCTGTCCACGTGGGTGATCGCCGCGACCGTGCCGGCGACGACCACGGCGCTGGTGCTGCTGATCGTCTTCGTGCTCTGGATCGTCTTCATCGCCGACTACCTGGTGCGGTTGTCGCTGGCGGCCGGGGCGCGACGAGAGTTCGTGCGCACGCGGGCGTTCGATCTCGTGAGTCTGGTGCTGCCCTTTCTCCGGCCGTACCTGATCTTGGTCTACATCTGGCGGCTGCCCGCCTTCCGTCACGGCTCGGCCGCACGCCAGCGCGCCCGGTACCTGATCACGATGGTGATCTTCTCCCTCCTCTACGTCTACACCGCTTCGTGGGGCGTGTGGCTGGTCGAGCGGGATGCGCCCCATGCGAACATCACGACGTTCGACGACGCGCTGTTCTGGGGCTTCACGACCATCTCGACCGTCGGCTACGGCGACCTGGTTCCGGTGACGCCGCTCGGTCGCATTCTCGCGGTCGGCCTGATGATGGGGGGCATCGCGGTGATCGGCGTCACCAGCGCGACGCTCATCTCGGCGCTCAACGACAGCATCCAGCGCCGTGTCGAGCGCGATGCCCGCTGACGTGGGGCGGATGCGCCGCGGCGATCAGTAGCCGTGCGGGATGCCGACCGCTCCCGATTCACCGGTGTCGTCGGTGCGCAGGTACGGGCGGAGGATTCCGAGGAAGGCCTCGATCGAATCGGCGCGGTCGAAAGCCCCGGGTGACAGCAGCGCCTGGGTGCGCAGGCCGTCGGCCAGGGCGATGACCCATCGGGCGAGGGTCTCCGCGTGGATCCCCTCCGGGAGCTTGTCGGGGTCGACGATCGAGGCGACCTCCGTGGTGACGTCGGAGACCAGCAGGTCGTAGCGCTCGACGAACCAGTCGTGAGCGGGGTGGCCCTCGCTGATGCTCTCCGCCGAAAGGAGGGCGAACAGCTGCACGAGCTGCGGGTTGGCGTCGTTGTGTCGAAGTGCCTCGGCGAAGGCCTGCAGGAAGTCGGCCCCGTGCGGCCCGGGCCCCTCGCTCGCGCGGTCGCGCTCTTGGAGCACCGCGAGCAGCAGCGCGCGTTTGGTGGGGAAGTGGTGGAGCAGACCCGCCTGCGACAGTCCCGACTCCTTGGCGACATCGGCGATGCTCACGGCGTTGTAGCCGCGCTGCGAGAAGAGATCGGTCGCGACGGCGAGCACGGATCGACGCCGTTCGTCACCGTGGGGCCGGGTCTTCCGTGCGGGCGTGCTCATAACCCCTCCACTCTAGAGCGGCGCGCAGATCGATTCCGAGGCCTCCCTTGCCAAACTAACCGACCACCCGGTAGGTTAGGCGCACCACGAGACGTCCGGACGCATCCGGAAGACATCGATGTCAGGGCATCGCCGAGATGCCGCCACGAAGGGGAGGTGCTCGCTGATGAAGGCGATCATGGTGATGTTCGACAGCCTCAACCGCCGGATGCTGCCGCCCTACGGCGCGCTCGGCATGCACGCGCCGAATTTCGAGCGCCTCGCCCGCCGCGCCGTGACCTTCGACACCAGCTACGGCGGCTCGATGCCCTGCATGCCCGCCCGTCGGGAGATGCACACCGCACGCCACAACTTCCTGCACCGCTCGTGGGGGCCGCTCGAGCCCTTCGATGACTCGGCGATCGCGATGCTCGGCGGGGCCGGCGTCCACACCCACCTCGCGACCGACCATCAGCACTACTGGGAGGACGGCGGGGCGACGTACCACACCCGCTACTCGACCTTCGAGCTGTTCCGCGGCCAGGAAGGCGACCCGTGGAAGGGGCAGATCGCCGACCCCGACATCCCCGCATCGCACGGTATGGCCGCGCAGATGAAGCAGAAGCTGTGGCGGCAGGACTGGGTCAACCGCGCCCACCTGAGCGACGAGGCCGATCACCCGCAGACGCGCACGTTCGAGGCGGGCCTGGAGTTCCTGCAGACCAACGCCGGCGAGGACGGCTGGTTCTTGCAGATCGAGACCTTCGACCCGCACGAGCCGTTCTTCAGCTACGAGCAGTACAAGCGGCTGTATCCGCACGACTACGACGGGCCGCACTTCGACTGGCCCGACTATGCGAAGGTCACCGAGGACGACGCCACCGTCGAGCACGCGCGCGCCGAATACGCCGCGCTGTTGTCGATGTGCGACGCATCACTCGGGCGCGTACTCGATGCGATGGACGCCCACGGCCTGTGGGAGGACACGCTCCTGATCGTCAACACCGACCACGGGTTCATGCTCGGCGAACACGGCTGGTGGGGCAAGAACGTGCAGCCCTGGTACGACGAGACCATCCACACACCCCTGTTCGTCTGGGATCCGCGTCGTCCCGAGACCGCCGGCGAACGCCGCGAGCAGCTCGCCCGCACGATCGACGTCGGCCCCACCCTGTTGGACTGGTTCGGGCTGCAGCCGACCGAGCGCATGCAGGGGCAGTCGCTCCTCCCGGTCATCGAGGAGGATGCGCAGGCGCCGGCTGAGCACGCACTGTTCGGCGTCTTCGGCGGGCACGCCTGCATCACCGACGGTCGGTACGTGTACATGCGGGCATCCGTGACACCGCAGAACGGGCCGTTGTTCGAGCACACGCTCATGCCGACCCACATGAACGGCTTCTTCAGCGCGCAGGAGATGGTCGGTGTGGAGCTGGTCGACCCGCTGCCGTTCACGAAGGGCATGAAGGTGTTGCGCACGCCGGCCGCCGGCTTCATCACGCCGTTCATGTTCGGCACGCAGCTGTTCGATCTGGCGACCGACCCCGACCAGGCGAGTCCGCTCGACGACGCGGACCTCGAGCTGCGGATGGCGACCGCGTTGCGCGACGAACTGCGGAACCACGACGCGCCCGCCAGCCAGTTCGAGCGGTTGGGCCTGCCGGCCAGCGGCCCCCTCGACGAGAGCCACCTCCTCGTCGCCGCCCAGTGGCCACAGCTGCAGAACTCCCTCGCCCCGGCCGCCACGAGCGCCGACTTCGGTGAGGGGGGCGAGGTCCTCGACGTGCCGCTGCGCGAGCTGCTCACCCGGCCCGCCGCGGTCGAGGTCTTCCGCGGCCTCGCGCCGATGCTCACCGGTGGACCGATGGCCGGCTATCTCGGTGGGCTGTCGCTGATCCAGATCGCATCGGTCGCCGTGGGCCTCCTGCCCCGGCCGCTGCTGGCGGCCCTCGCCTCCCACCTCACCGCGGCCACCGCGGGTGAGCCCATCTTGTCCTGACCCGACCCGTCCCCTCACACTGACACGAAGGAGTGCCACATGACCCATTCACCCGTCACCGTCGCCGCGGCGGTGCAGAAGGGCAAGACCGACGGCCCTGCGGTGCCTCGCCGCAAGACCAACCTCGTCGTCCTCGGCGGCTCGATGGTGATCGACGGCGGTGAGGGCAGTGTCGTCCAGACCCTGTTCCCCGTCATCCAGGCGGCCCTGGGGCTGGCCACGAGCGCGCTCGGCATCCTCGCGGCGTCGGCGCGCCTGGTCGGGGCGATCGCCGGTCCGCTGTGGGTCTATCTCGCCCGCAAGCTCGGCCGCAAGCCGATCCTCGCGATCGCGACCGGCTTCTGGGGGGCCTGGGGCATCGCCGCCGGCTTCGCACAGGACTTCGTGCAGCTGGTCGTTCTCTACACCGTGATGGCCGCGGGCACCGCAGCAGCCCACGCCATCGTGCCGACGGTCATCGCCGACTCATTCGAAGACCGAAAGCGCGGTCGCGTCGTCGGCGTGCTCTACGGCGGTACTGCGGCGGCCGCGAGCGTGCTCGCACCGCTCATCGGCCAGCTCGCCAACATTGAAGACGGCTGGCGGTACGGCTTCTTCGCCTTCGGGGCGATCAACATGCTGTTCGGCCTGTTGATCGTCATCTTCTACAAGGACCCGGGTGAGGGCGCCTCCGAAGCCCAGCTCGGTTCGTTCACCCAGGCCGAGCGGGACGCGGCAGAGACGAAGATCACGTGGGCCAAGGTGGTCGGTCTCCTGCGCATCCCGAGCTATGTGATCCTGCTCGGCAGTCGCCTGCTCTCCAGCCACCTCCTGCTGGCCGCGTTCGGCGTGGTGCTGCTCGTGCAGGAATACGGATTCGACACCGCGCTGGCGGCGACGATCATGGCACCTTTCGGGCTCGGATACCTCGCGGGAACCTTCGTCGGCGGTCTTACCGCGGACTGGGCGAACAAGCTCAGTGTCAACTACGGACGTGTCGCCTTCCTGCAGTTCGCGCAGGTGCTGTTCGCGGTCATCGCTTTCTTCGCCACCCAGTTCGACTACGGCTCGATCGCTCCCTTCCTGGCACTGTTCGCGCTCGTCGGATTGGCGCAGGGGCTGAACCCCGGTGTCAACCGACCCCTGGTGATGTCGGTCGTGCCGCCGGAGCTGCGCGGCGCCGCGTTCGCGATCTTCGTCTCGGTCATCGAGTCGATCGGCTTCGCGATATACACGCTGGTCGGGGGATTCCTCGCCGATGAGATCGGATTGAAGGCGGTGATGTTCTGGCTGGTCGTGGTCATCATGCTCGTGAACGCCCTCTTCCTCACGCTGCTGTACCGCCCGTACAAGCACGACCGCCTGACGCTGCAGGCCGAGCTGGACTCCCGTCGCGACGCGATCCTCGCGGCGGAGCGCGCCGAGAAGGGCTGACCCGCCACACGGGATACCGCCGCCTCACCCCTCGGGGTGGGGCGGCGCTGTCGTTCCGTCGCCGCGCGTGCGGCCGGTGAAGTGGTCCATCGACGCGTAGACGCGGAAGACGGGTCCGGCCACGGCGTCCCACAGCCGTGTCGGCAGCAGTCCGCGCAACGCCATCGCAAGCTTCACCGTCCAGGGGCGCAGCACGATCGGGGTTCCCCGACGCATGCCGTTCCACGCGGCTCGCGTGGCGCGTTCGGGGGTGAGGATCGGCGTGAGCAGCGGTCCGCGGGCACCTTCGAACATGCCGGTGGAGACGAAGCTCGGGCAGAAGGTCGTCACGGCGATGTGACGGTGCCCGGCCGCGGCGAGTTCGAGTCGCACCGACTCGCTCCAGCCGATCATCGCCCACTTCGATGCGGCGTACACGCTCATGCGCGGGTTCGCGAGGGTGCCGGCCGCGGAGGCGACGTTGAGGATGCGCTTCGGCCGCGAATCGTCGGCCAGCATGGCGGGCAGCGCCTCGCGGGTGAGCCACATCGCGGCGAGGGTGTTGATGCGCAGCGTCGCCTCGATGTCTCGCTCGGGGTCGTGCTCCCAGAACGGCGCGCCGCGCACGATGCCGGCGTTGTTGACGACGATGTCGGGGGCGCCGAGGTCGGCCGTGGTGCGCTCGTAGTGGGCGCGGATGTCCTCGTATCGCGACACGTCGACGCGGTAGGCGAGCACATCCGCTCCTGACCGGGAGAGCTCCGCGGCCAGCGCTTCTGCCCGCTCGGCGTCGATGTCCCACAGCGCCACGGCCCGAGCTCCGCCCGCGATCGCACGTCGTGCGTAGAGCTCACCCATCCCGCGGGCGCCCCCGGTGATCAACACGACCGCCCCGGTCACCGCATCCGCTGCGCTCATCGGTCCTCCTCGACTCGTCGCCACCAGCCTATGCGGGGCTCCTCGCGCGTGCGCGTTTCGATCCGATCAGGCTGCGAGCAGACGCGCAGCCGCGTGGCCGGCGTGCACGACCGGGTCCGCCGTGCCGGTGGCCTTGGCGGCGATGATCGCACCGTCGTAGATCATCGCGATGGTCTCGGCGACGTCGGCATCTGCGGTGATGTCGGTGAGGTGAGCGACGACAGCGTCATGGTGCTCGCGGACCACCGCCATCGCGGCGCGGTTGCCGGGAACCTCCACCGCCGCCTTCGCGAACGGGCAGCCATCGAAGCGGCCCGCCTCGATATCGGTGGCGAGGGTGTCGAAGATGATCGCCACGCGCTTCGCGGGCGTCGCGCCGGAGGGGTCGTGAGCCGCGAGGGAGGCTCGGGTGGCCTCGAGTTTGGCGCGGAGGTACGCGACGACCAGCTCGTCTTTGCTGCGGAAGTTGTTGTAGAGGGTTGCCTTGGTCACGCCGGCCTTCGCCGCGAGGGCTTCGACCCCGGTCGTGTTGATGCCCTCGTCGTAGAACAGTTCGGCTGCGGCGGCGAGCAGGCGTGTGCGGGCCGTGCCGCGCGCCGGGGGCGTCGTGTCGGGCATGGATTTGATTATACCGATCGGTCCAGTTAGCGTGTCGTTATACCGACCGGTATGGCAAATAAGGAGCATTTCATGGCTGAGAACAAGATCGCCGTCGTCATCTACGAGCCCATCTCGGGCGACATGGCCCGTGTCTACCGCGGGCTGAAGACCGCCGCCGAGTTCAAGGCGGCCGGCGACGACGTGACCGTCGTCTTCGACGGGTCCGGTGTCGAGTCGCTCGCCGCCATCAGTGAGGCGGGTCACCCGATGAACGCGCTCATCGAGTCGCTGCGCGATGATGTGCGCGGTGCATGCTCGTACTGCGCGGGAGCACACAAGGTGAAGGACGACATCAGCGCCGCGGGGTGGGGCCTTCGCGACGAGGCCGGCGGCGAGCTCAGCATCCGCGCGCTCGCCGCTGAGGGGCGTCAGATCCTCAACTACTGAACGCGACGAGGAGAGGGGGTCGGCGTGAGCCGACCCCCTCTCGCGCTCGACGTGCCGATCAGGGCGTCGCGAGGCATGCCGCGCCCACGAGTGGCGCGTCGCCTCCGAGCTCGGCACGCACGACCTCGGTCACGTGCGAGGCAGGAAGGACCGCGGCCGCCCGCGCGGCATCCTGCACCAGCTGCACATAGTCGTCGCTGACGAACGAGAAGCCGCCGCCGATCACATAGCGGCGCACATCCAGCAGCGCACCCATGCTCGCGATCCCCTGCCCGACCGCCGTGGCCGAGCGGACGATCGCCGCGCGGGCGAGGCCGTCACCGGCCGCCGCGTCGCGGGAGAGATCCTCGCCGGTCTCGCCGGTCCACCCCTGCGCCTGTGCCCAGCGCACCGACGCAGGGCCCGAGGCGATCTCCTCGACCGTGTCCTCCCGGGCACTGTCGACCGGAGCCGTCGCGCTCAGGCGCAGCTGCCCGACGTGCCCGGCGTTGCCGCTGTCTCCCGGCACGACGTCGCCGTTCAGGACGATCCCGCCCCCGACGCCGGTCGACACGACCATCGACACGCTGCTGGCCACGTCGCGAGCCGCTCCGTGTCGTGCTTCGGCGAGGGCGATGCACGTCCCGTCGAGGGCGAGGGTCACCGGCACGTCTTCCCCGAGGACCTCCCTCAGCGTCTCGGAGACGACCGCGGCGAGCGGGAAGTCGGCTACCGGCAGGTTGAGGGGTGAGATGGTCCCGGCATGACGGTCCACGGGGCCGGCGCTGCCGATGCCCGCTCCGTCGATGCGCGCAGCGGCGGGGCGCGAGGCCAGGGTGCGACGCACCACGTCCTCCACCGCCGCGGTCAGCGCGGCGGCGTCGGCGGCACGTCCCGTCGGCGTGCGGTGGCGGGTGCCCGCGAGCACCGTGCCCCCGCGGACCAGGGCCGCTTCGACCTTCGTCCCGCCCAGGTCGACGGCGAGGGTGCATGGCCAGGATGTCGTTTCGCTCACCCGTCGATCGTAGTGAGGACCAGGGTGTCGACGGTTCGGACCCCGC
Organism: Microbacterium xanthum; assembly: GCF_034531355.1. NCBI lineage: Bacteria > Bacillati > Actinomycetota > Actinomycetes > Micrococcales > Microbacteriaceae > Microbacterium > Microbacterium xanthum. The sequence continues at coordinate 368,087 of NZ_JAWHUE010000001.1, read as the reverse complement.
GCTACCGTGGCGGCATGGTCGTGCGGACGGACGTGTGCCTGGTCGGGGGTGGGCCGGCAGGGGTCATGCTCGGGCTCTTGCTGGCGCGTGAGGGAGTGGATGTCGTCGTGCTGGAGAAGCACGACGACTTCTTCCGCGACTTCCGGGGTGACACCGTCCACCCGTCGACGATGAACCTCATCGACGACCTCGGGCTCCGTGAGGCCTTCGACGCCATCCCGCACAAGCCGCTGTCGCGGCTGGACGCGGTCGTGAACGGCATCCGCATCCACGCGATCGACTTCACCACGCTGCCGAAGCCGAATCGCTTTCTCACCCTCATGCCGCAGTGGGATCTGCTGGCGATGCTCGCCGAGGCCGGCCGTGCGTCCCCGTCCTTCGACCTGCGTATGGGGGTGGAGGTGACCGGGGTGCGCCGATCGGAAGACGGCCGCGTCACGGGGGTGCATGCGCAGACCGCCCAGGGGCCGGTCGAGATCGAGGCGGGCCTCACCGTCGCCGCCGACGGGCGTGCATCGACCGTGCGCGACGCCGTCGGGCTGCGTCCACGCGAAGACGGCGTGCCCGCCGATGTGGCGTGGTTCCGCCTGCCAGAGCCCGAAACCCCCTTGCCGGACACCCTGGCGTGGATCACGACGGAGACGATGCTGGTCACCTTCCCGAGACCGGGATATCTGCAGAGCGGGATGCTCATCCCCAAGGACTCCTTCGACGCGTATCGCGCCGAGGGCATCGACGCCTTCCGCGACCGTGTCGCGCGCGCGGTGCCTCGGCTGGCCGGCTCCGTCCGAACCCTGGAGTCGTTCGACGACGTCAAACTGCTCTCGGTGCAGATCAACCGGCTCGAACAGTGGCACGCGCCCGGAGTCCTGTTCATCGGCGACGCCGCCCACGCCATGTCGCCCGCCTTCGGCGTCGGCATCAACTACGCCGTCCAGGACGCGGTCGCGGCCGCGCGTGCCCTGCTGCCTGCGCTGCGCTCCGGCGCCGATGTCGTCGTCGACCGTGCATCGGCCGCGGTCCAGCGGCGGCGTGAACGGCCGACGGCGATGATGCAGCGCATCCAGCGCGCCGTGCACGCCCGCATCGCGACCGGGCGGGGCCTCGAGGTCCTGCAGAATCCACCGACCCTCCGCCAGCGTGCCGTCCTCAGCATCGCCCTGCCGCTGCTGCGTCCGGTGGTCGCCCGCGTCGTCGGGTACGGATTCCGCCCCGAGCGGCTGCGCTGACCGGCCGAACGCCCGGGAGACACCCGGACGCCGCGAGACATCGCGCCATTGGTCGCGGCGTTCGGGGTTCGTCGAACGTGGGCGGGGATCGCCTCAGCCGGTGAAGAGCGAGGCGGAGCCGAGCACGCGATCCGGTGTGAGTCGGATCACCACCCGCTGCGGGTTCGGGCGAGGGGTGCGGTAGCGCTCGCCGTACAGTCGCTCGGCGAGCGCGATCGCCTCCGCGTCCCGCTCGATGACGGCGTGCCCGGCGATCGACATCCACTGCGGGCCGGCGACCTGGCCGACGCTCGCGCGCGCGTCGCGCTCGATGTTGCGTACCTTCTGGCTGCCGTCGCTCGTGATGATCCGCACGTCGCCGTCGTGGACGGTGTAGCCGACGGCGACGACGTGGATACCGCCGTCCTTGGCCATCGTCGACAGTGTCGCAAGGTGGTACTCGGCGAGGAAGGCCCGGCCGTCGGGTGAGAGGGCGCCGAGAGAGTGCGTCATCGTCCGCCCCTCACGCCAGCCGTGAGAGGATCGCGTCCATCATCCGGTCCGGCAGCAGCCGGCGCAGCCCGACGATCGCCTTCGCGGAGAACGGTACGGCGTAGCGGGTGCGTGGACGACCGGTCGTCACCGCGTGCACGATCGTCTGCGCGACCTCTTCCGGCGACGCCGACATCGGGCCCTCATCGACGCGGGTGTAGTTCGCGTGCATCCGCGACGCCTGTTCGGCGTACGCGCCCTGGCCGGAGCGCTCCAAAAGGCTCTCGCGGGAGATCGTGTTCCATTCGGTGCGGATGGGGCCGGGCTGGACGATGACCACGTCGATGCCGTGCGGAGCGAGTTCGAGCCGCAGCGAATCGCTGAGACCCTCCACGGCGAACTTCGTCGAGTGGTACCAGCTGCCGAGCGGCTCGTAGATGCGTGCGCCGATCGAGGAGATGTTCACGATGCGCCCTCGACCCAGCTCGCGCATGATCGGCAGCACGAGCTGCGTGAGACGTGCCAGGCCGAAGACGTTCACCTCGAACTGGCGGCGGGCCTCGTCGATCGGCACGTCCTCGAGCGATCCGTAGGAGCCGTACCCGGCGTTGTTGACCAGCACGTCGATGCGACCGCGCTCCGCGACGATCCGCTCGACGGCTGCCGTCATGGAGGAATCGTCGGTCACGTCCAGCTCGATCGCCGTGCCGCCGGCATCGGTGATCTGCTGCATCCGGTCCACGCGACGTGCGCCGCCGTACACCGCCCATCCCTTTTCGATGAGCGCGAGGGCGGCGGCCAGGCCGATGCCGGAAGAGGCGCCGGTGATGAGGGCGACGGGGGTGGGTGTGGTGGGGGCCATACGCCCAGTCCATCACGCCCCGGTCACCCCCGGGCCCGATAGGCGTCGCCGACCCACCGCGCGTAGCGTTGCCAGGGGTCGATGTCGCCGCGGACGGCCTCGATGAACCGCAGCAGGTCGGGGGTCGCAGAAAACCACTCGCCGCCTTCGCGGAGGTGGGCGTACTGCCGGTGACGCTCGCGTTCGCGGGTGCGATCGCCGGGTTCGAACGCCAGCACCCGCTCGTGTCTGATGGCCGCCAGACGCTGTCGGGGTGCGGACGATGTGCCGATCTTCACCCGCGCATCGAACAGCAGGTAGTAGACCACGTCGATGCGCGGCGGTGGAAGCCCGTCGTCGGGCGCGTCGCCGTAGCGCCAGCCGCACACCGAACAGAGCCATCCGTCGTCGCGCCGGGCACCGGTGGCGCACCCGCAGAGTCTGCACGGACCCGGCATCGCAGCATCCATCCGCGCAGCGTACGCGAGGGGTGCGACACCGGGACCGTGCCCGACGCGGGCGTCGGCCCGCGAAGTCGTCGGGTCGATGGGCCTTCAGCCGGCCCGGCCGATCAACGCGGCACGTCGCCGCGCCATCCGCCGGACTCCGAGCCGGCCGATTCGATGAACTCCTTGAAGTTCTGCAGATCCTTCTTCACGGCATGGGAGCCGACCCCGACCAGATCGCCGATCTTCTCGACGGCGCCCTGCGGTTCCCAGTCGAGCTGCACGCTGACCCGCGAGGTCGTGTCCGTGAGCTTGTGGAACGTCACGACACCCGCGTGGTCGGCCTCGCCGCCCGTGCTGTTCCAGGCCACGCGCTCGTCGGGGTGCTGTTCGGTGATCTCGGCATCGAACTCGCGCCGCTGCCCGGCCACCTCGACGACCCAGTGGGTGTGGGTGTCGCCACTCTGCGTGATCGACTCCACTTCGTCGAGGAACTGGGGGAAGGTCTCGAACTGCGTCCACTGGTTGTAGGCGACCGAGACGGGAACATCCACGTCGACGGTCTCGATGATCTGGGCCATGAGTGTCCTTTCGTTCGTCGGGATCACGACGCTAGGTGTGTGCCACGGGGGCGCCGAGGGGCTTGCCCCACCCGGATGCCGGTGCTAGAAGCCCTCGGTCGCGTCGCGGCGTCGCGGTGCCGCCGCTCAGCGGGACTAACGGACGCGACCTTCGAGGGCAAGGGGGTGCCTCGGGATGCGGCACGTGCGAGAGCCTTCCCTCAGACGAAAGGAGTGCCGATGAGCATCCCCGACCAGACCCCCGGCGACATCGAACAGATCCCGACGGACGATCTTCCCGACGACCTTCCGCAGCCCGAGACCCAGGGCGAGGATCCCGTGGTCGCCGAGCTCGGCGAGGAAGGCGAGGGGGACCTTTCTCCCGGCGACCTCTGACCTCGCCTCGCGGACGATGCCTGATCGGCGACTCAGCGGACGCGCGAGCCCAGGCTGTCGGCGAGCCCGGCGCCGAGGACGATGGCGGCCGCCACCAGCGGCGTCCACAGCGCGGGCGCCGCACCGGCTGTCTCCGCCAGTGCGCCGACCAGGGCCGAGGCTCCGGACTGTCCGACGATGACGCCCGATCCCAGCATCGTCATCACCGTCGCCGAACGGCCGCGCGGGGAGCGCGCGGCGGCGAGCGTGTACATGGTCACGAGCGCCGGTCCGATACCCGTGCCCACCACGAGCAGTGTCACGACCATCCCGGGAATCGACGTGACGAGGGGCAACGCGACGGAGCCGACGCTGAGGATGACGCCGAAGACGATCCATCGCGACGACAGTGTGAATCGCGCCGGGAACAGCGCGACCGACAGTGCCAAGATCGCCGATCCCAGGCCCATCGCGCCATAGACGAGCCCGGCCTGTTCCGGTGCCCCGCGTTCGCCCATGAAGGCCGTCAGGGCGGTGAGGGCTGTGCCGAAGAACAGACCCATGCCGAACGTGCCGACCATGGGAAGAATCACGCCGACGCGGAAGAGTTCGCGTGCCGGAGCCCGTGTGGGGCCGTCGCCGTCGCCGGCGGGTGCCGCTTTCGCTGTGGGGTGCAGGGCGAAGGCGCTCACGAAGACGAGGGCGAGGATCGCCGCGCCGATCACGGGCGCGGTGGGGCTGAGGGTGGTGGCGAGGAGGCCGACGACGACCGGGCCGAAGACGAAGGCCATCTCGTCGGCTGCGGACTCGTAGGCCATCGTGCCGTTGAGGACCTTCGCCGCGCGGGGCCGCGAATAGACGCGGTTGATGATGCCGACGAGGCGACTGCGAGACAGCGGCGCGACTTGGGGTGTGGACGCGCCGATGAGGAAGGCGATGACCAGCAGGGTCGAATCCGGCGCGGGAGAGAAGGCCAGCCACGCCATCAGCGCCAGGAGCCCGCTGTTGACGAGCCCGGCGATGAGCAGCACGGGCCGCTGGCCGAATTTGTCGGCCGCCGCTCCCAGCAAGGGGCCGATCAGGGCCGTGCCGAGCCCGGTGAGGGCGGAGGTCGCACCGCCCAGGGCGAGGGAATCGCGGGCGGCGACCACCAGGGTCAAGACGCCGACGACCATCATGGCGAAGGGGAGACGTGCGACCAAGGCGATCGGGAAGTAGCCCGCGCCGGTCTGTCGTATCAGTGACGCCGGCTTCTGCGCCGGCGTCTCGGGGGTGACGCTCGAATACATCTTTCCTGTGTTCCTGCCACGGCCGGATGCCGTGGATGTGCGCCGCGGTCTGCGACGACTCGTGCCGCCTTGGCAGGCCGCGGGCCGCCAGGTAGATACACATCGGGGATGTCGGCCCCACTGTACCCGGCGCCGCTGAGCGCGGCCTGGGCGGCGATCGACGCTCGTCCTCCCCGGTGAACAGTGGGTTTCGCGCATGGTGTTCCGGCCGGACCTGCCGCCATGATGGATGCTCGGCCGCCCGCGCAGGGGCGGCGGGTCGACGGAGGGTGCGGATGGACGAGGCCGAACGCGAGGGGACACCGCGCGAGGTGACGGCGCGGTGCGCGGCGGGAGCGTTCGCGGGGACGTCCGACGACGGGGTGCGTCTGTTCGCCGGAATCCGATACGCGCAGGCGCCGGTGGGGGATGCCCGCTGGCGCGACCCCCGGCCCGTCTCTCCGGCGGAGGGGATCGTCGATGCCACCCGGTTCGGCGCGGTCGCGCCGCAGCAGGTGAACAAGGCGATGGACCTCGGCCCCGACCCGGTCATGTCCGAGGACTGCCTGTTCCTGAACGTGTGGACGCCGGATCATGCCGACGGGCAGGCTCTCCCCGTGATGGTCTGGGTGCACGGCGGTGCCTATACGTTCGGTGCGGGAAGCCAACCCCTCTATGACGCCCGACGCCTCGTGGCCTCGGGCGACGTCGTCGTTGTGACCATCAACTACCGCATCGGCGGCCTGGGCTTCCTGGACCTGTCCGGGTTCGGGACCGCCGGCCACGTCTTCGACGGCAACCTCGCCCTCAAAGACGTGATCGCCGCGCTCGAGTGGGTGCGCGCCAACATCGACGGCTTCGGAGGAGACCCGGGGCGGGTGACGGCGTTCGGCGAGTCTGCAGGCGCCGGTCTGGTCACGACACTCCTGGCCACCCCGCGGGCCGAAGGGCTCATCCACGGGGTCATCGCGGAGTCCTCCCCGGTCTCGAGCGTCTACGGGCGGGAGCGGTCGCAGCGGGTCGCCGATCGCTTCCTGTCGATCCTCGGTGAGCACGACCCGGGGCGGTTGCGCGACGTGCCCGCAGAGCGGATCGTGGATGCCGCCGCGCGCGTGTTCGCGGAGATCCCGGCCGTCGACCCGGGCACCATCGCTTTCTCACCGATCGTCGACGGCGACCTCGTCCCCGAGCCTCCCGTGACGGTGCTGGCCGAGGGGCGGGGACTGCCGGTGCCGCTGCTGATCGGGACCAACAAGGACGAAGCCTCCTTCTTCCGCTTCATGAAGTCGCCGCTTCTGCCGATCAGCGATGAGCAGATCGATCGCATGTTCGCCGACCTGAAGGTGGAGGATCCGTTGCTGACCCTGCCGGAGATGGAGCAGGTTCGGGCCGCCTACGAAGACACGCGGCACCGCGCGATCGGCCTCGGCATCGCGCGAGACGTCGGATTCCGGATGCCGACGCTGTGGGCGGTCGAAGGACACGCGCGCGTCGCGCCCACCTACCTCTACCGTTTCGACCACGCCACGCCGTTCCTGCGGATGGTGGGACTCGGTGCCACCCACGGCAGCGAGCTGCCCTACGTGTGGGGTTCAGTCGAGGGTGCGACCAAGGGGCCGGTGTTCCGGCTGGGCGGGCGCCACGCCGCGCAGCGGATCTCCCACCGGGTGATGCGCCGATGGACCGCATTCGCGCACGGCGCCGCGCCGGACGCGCCGGATGCGGTCAGCTGGCCCGCCTTCGACTCCGACCGCCGCGCGACGCTCGTGATCGACGGCGTCGACCGTGTCGTCGACGACCTCGACGCGACCCTGCGTGCCGGATGGGGGGATGAGGTGCTCGCCTTCCGCTGAGCCGCGGCCGCGCTACGGTGAGGATCATGCCCCCTGCGTCGCACACCCCGCCCGCACGCGTGGGCGTGCGACAGGTTGCCGAGCGCGCCGGCGTGTCGACGCAGACCGTTTCGCGGGTCATCAACGACCACCCCCATATCAGGCCGGAAACCCGTGAACGCGTGCTCGCGGCGATGGCCGAGCTGGACTATCGCGTCAACAACGCCGCACGCGCGCTGGGCACACGGACCACTCGAACGATCGGGGTCATCGCGTCGGATGCGGCTCTGTACGGTCCCGCGGTGGGGATCACTGCGTTGGAGAGAGCGGCGCGCGAGGCCGACCGGTGGATCGCGACGGCATATGCCGATGCCGCCGATACCGCATCGGTCGTCGACGCCGCCGCCCGACTGCGCGCCCAGGGGGTGGATGGCATCGTCGTGCTCGCACCCCACGAGGGGTCACTCGCGGCGCTCACCGACGCGCATCGCGACGTCCCCGTCACGGCGCTGCACACCCAGGTGGGTTACGACAGGCAGAGGGAGGGGGCCGCGCTTGCCGTCGACCACTTATGGAGGCTCGGGCACCGCCGTCTCGCTCACCTCGCCGGTCCCGCGGACTGGCTCGAGGCCCGGGCTCGGGCCGACGGGGTGCGGACGGCGCTCGCCGCTCACGGCGCGGCCGCGGTGACGTGGGTGGGGGACTGGACCGCGGCGACCGCGTCGTCGCTTGCCGCGGAGATCGGCCTCGCCGCGCGATCCCCGAGCGGACCGACGGCGGTGGTGGTTGCGAACGATCAGATGGCGCTCGGGCTGATCGCCGGGCTGCGGCACGTCGGTGTCGAGGTGCCCGGCGAGGTCAGTGTGACTGGCTTCGACGACAACCCGGACGCCGCCTTCTACCGTCCCGCGCTCACGACCGTGCGGATCGATCTTGCCGGCGAGGCGCGTCGGGTCGTCGCCGCCGTCAGGGGCGAACCGGTCTCGTCGCCCGCGGCACCGGTGCTCGTGACACGAGCATCCGCTGTGCAGCCGTCGCGATGATCTCGTATCCGGGGTGGCGGGTCGACCCTCTGCTCGGTAGTGTGTTACCGGTAACATAAGGGGACATCGTCCCCTGCCCGCACGAGCCGATGGAGAACCGCGTGCCCGACTTCCCCGCCGACATCCAGGCGACGATCGACAGGGTGCGTGACGATGTCGCGCGACTGCACGGCGAACTCGTTCGCTACGGCCTCGTGGTCTGGACCGGCGGCAACGTCTCCGGTCGTGTCCCGGGCACGGAACTGTTCGTGATCAAACCGTCCGGGGTGTCCTACGACGACCTCACCCCGGAGAACATGATCGTGTGCACTCTTCACGGCGTCGTCGTCTCCGACGCGCCGGGCAGCGACCGCAGCCCTTCCAGCGACACGGCCGCCCACGCGTACGTGTACCGTCACATGCCCGACGTGGGCGGTGTCGTGCACACTCACTCGCCCTACGCCGTCGCCTGGGCGGCGCGCGGTGAGGACATCCCGTGTGTCACCACCGGGATGGCCGACGAATTCGGGGGGCCCATCCCCGTCGGTCCGTTTGCGGTCATCGGTGACGACTCGATCGGTCGCGGCATCGTCGACACCCTTCGCGGGCACCGCTCGCGCGCCGTCCTCATGCAGAACCACGGCCCGTTCACGATCGGGGTGAGCGCGAAGGACGCCGTCAAGGCGGCCGTCATGTGCGAGGACGCCGCGCGCACCGTCCATCTCGCCCGGCAGGCCGGTCCGCTCGTTCCGATCCCCCAGGAGAAGATCGACGCACTCTACGCGCGCTACCAGAGCGTCTACGGCCAACCCGCGGATGAGCGGCGCGACGCAGATCGACCGGGTGCGGCGGGGGAGGAGGGGTGAAAGCCGCGCTCGGGATCGAGTTCGGCTCCACGCGGATCAAGGCCTGTCTCGTCGATGCGGAGGATGCGCGGACCGTGCTCGCCACCGGGTCCCACGCGTGGGAGAACCGGCTCGAGAGCGGCATATGGACCTACGACCTCGATGCGGTGTGGACGGGCGTGCGTGAGGCCGTCGCGGAGCTGCTGGACCAATCCCGTTCGGCCTCCGGGGGTGTTCCCGAGATCGTCGCGATCGGTATCTCGGCCATGATGCACGGGTACCTCGCGTTCGACGATCGGGGGACTCTGCTCGTGCCCTTCCGGACGTGGCGCAACACCCACACCGGCACTGCGGCGGCTGAGCTGTCGCAGACCTTCGGGATGAACATCCCGCTGCGCTGGTCGATCGCTCACCTGCACCAGGCCATCCGTGACGGCGAGAAGCACGTCTCGGAGATCGCGTCGATCACCACCCTCGCCGGATACGTGCATCGCCGACTCACCGGGGCGCACGTCCTCGGCGTCGGCGATGCGTCGGGGATGTTCCCGATCGGCGCCGGCAGCACTGCCTACGACTCCGACCTCCTCGCGCGGTACCGGAGGCTCGTGCCGCAGATCGACCTGCTCGAGCTCCTCCCGGAGCCGCTTCCCGCCGGGGCGGACGCCGGATACCTGACCGTCGACGGGGCCGCATTGCTCGATCCGGCCGGAGCGATCCCCGCGGGGGTGCCGCTCTGCCCGCCCGAGGGAGACGCGGGGGCCGGCATGGTGGCCACCGGGGCGGTGGCGCCCCGCACCGGCAACGTCAGCGCCGGAACGAGCATCTTCGCCATGGTCGTCCTCGAGAGCCCTCTCTCGGCAGCCCACGGTGAGCTCGACCTCGTGACCACGCCCGCCGGCGACCCCGTCGCGATGGTGCACTGCAACAACGGTGCCAGCGAACTGGCCGCGTGGGCGGGCTTGTTCGAACGCTTCGCAGCGGCGACGGGAACGCCCTTGTCCGCCGACGCGGTGTTCGACACCCTCTTCGCGGAAGCCCTCGACGGTGCGCCGGATGCCGGCGGACTGCTGGCGTACAACCACCTCGCCGGTGAGCCGATCGCGGGCCTGGAGGCAGGCCGGCCGCTGTTCGTCCGCACGCCCGACAGCGACTTCCGTCTCGGCAACGTCATGCGCGCTCAGATCTACGGCGTCTACGGCACGCTCGCCCTCGGGATGCGCGTGCTGGAGCGCGAGGGTGTCGGTATCGACCGGATGCTCGCACACGGCGGTCTGTTCCGCACCGCCGGTGTCGCGCAGCGCCTGCTCGCCGCCGCCCTCGACGCGCCCGTGGCCGTCGGCGAGACCGCGGCCGAAGGCGGCGCGTGGGGGATGGCTGTGCTCGCCGCGTTCCGCCTGCGGGCCGGAGAAGGCGGGCTCTCGGAGTACCTCGACGAGAGCGTGTTCGCGGGGGTCGCGGCCGACATCGCCCACCCCCATCCCGACGACGTCGCCGGATTCGCCCGCTACCTCGACCGATACGCCGCCGGGCTCGCGGTCGAGGCCGCTGCCGTCGACGCCCTCCCCGTGTCCGCCCGCTCCTCGAAGGACCCCTCATGACGCGCACACCGATATCGCTCGACGGCTTCGAGGTCTGGTTCGTCACGGGCAGCCAGGATCTGTACGGCGAGGAGACGCTGCGACAGGTGGCGGCGCAGTCGCAGGCGGTCGTCGCCGGGCTCGAGGGGCTACCGGTGCGGATCGTCTGGAAGCCGGTGGTGAAGGATGCCGACAGCATCCGTCGCCTCGCGCTGGAGGTCAATGCTCGCGACGATGTCATCGGCGTGATGGCGTGGATGCATACCTTCAGCCCGGCGAAGATGTGGATCGCGGGTCTCCACGCGCTGCAGAAGCCCTTGCTGCACCTGCACACGCAGGCCGATGTCGAGCTGCCGTGGGCGGAGATCGACTTCGACTTCATGAACCTGAACCAGGCCGCGCACGGCGATCGGGAGTTCGGGTACATCCAGACCCGACTGGGGGTGGCCCGCAAGACGGTCGTGGGGCATGTTTCCCACCCTTCGGTGCGGCAGCAGGTCGAGGACTGGCAGCGTGCGTGCGCGGGATGGGCGGCCTCGCGATCCCTGAAGCTCGCGCGGTTCGGCGACAACATGCGCTATGTCGCGGTCACCGAGGGCGACAAGACCGAGGCGGAACTGCGGTTCGGCGTGCAGGTCAACACGTGGGGGGTCAACGACCTGGCCCGGGCCATAACGCAGGCTGAGCCGCGCGCGATCGACGCGCTGGTGCAGGAATACGCCGACCTCTACGACGTACAGCCTGAATTACTGCCGGGAGGCGAGCGGCACCGGTCGCTGCGTGACGGTGCCGCCATCGAGATCGGACTCCGCTCCTTCCTGGAGGAGGGTGGATTCGGCGCGTTCACGACGAGTTTCGAAGACCTCGGGGCACTGCCCCAGCTGCCCGGCTTGGCCGTTCAACGGCTCATGGCGGACGGGTACGGCTTCGGTGCGGAGGGGGACTGGAAGACGGCCGTGCTCGTCCGTGTCGCGAACGTCATGGGTGCCGGGCTCGCCGGTGGCGCCTCGCTCATGGAGGACTACACCTACGATCTCGTCCCCGGTGACGAGAAGATCCTCGGGGCGCACATGCTCGAGGTCTCGCCCTCGATCTCCTCCGAGATGGCGCGGCTGGAGGTTCACCCGCTGGGCATCGGCGGCAAGGACGACCCGGTGCGCCTGGTCTTCACCGCCGATCCCGGGCCGGCACTCGTCGTGGCGATGAGCGATATGCGCGACCGCTTCCGGTTGGTCGCGAACGTGGTGCGCAACATCGAGGCGCCCGATCTTCCGAACCTGCCGGTCGGTCGGGCCGTGTGGAAGCCCGCTCCCGACTTCGCGACGTCGGCGGCCTGTTGGCTTGCCGCGGGGGCGGCGCACCATACTGTGATGACGACCGCCGTCGGTCTGGAGGTGTTCCGCGACTTCGCGGAGATCGCCCGTACCGAGCTCGCCGTCATCGACGAGGCGACCACCGTGCGCGGCTTCCAGCAGGAGCTGCGGTGGAACCAGGCGTACTTCCGACTCGCACAAGGACTGTAGAACATGGCTCGAACCCCCGCGTCCGGAATCCAGCACCACCTCCGGGCAGGTGATTACGAGGCTGACATCGCCGGTGTCGGCGCCACGCTGCGGTCATTGACCCACGCCGGTCGCGACCTCATCGTGCCCTTCGCCGCAGACGAAGTGCGTCCCGCGCATCGCGGCGCGACGCTCGCGCCGTGGCCGAATCGCGTCGTCGACGGCGCCTACTCGTTCGGTGGACGCGACTTCCAGCTCCCGCTCACCGAGCCCGCTCGCTCGCACGCGCTGCACGGCCTGGCCACGTGGCAGCACTTCCGTGCGATCGATGAGGGCGCCGACCACGTCACCCTCGAGGCCGTCATCGAGCCGCAGACCGCCTACCCGTGGCGTCTCGTGGTGCGCACGAGGTTCGCACTGTCGGCCGACGGTCTCACCCAGACCGTGACGGTCGAAAACGTCTCGGACGCGCCTGCTCCGTGGGGCACCGCTCCCCACCCCTATCTCGTCGCGGGGGACGGGCCCCTGGACCAGTGGGTCCTGGAGCTTCCGGCCGAGCGCGTCCTCGCGGTCACCGACGACCGCCTCATCCCGACCGAGCTCCGCGACGTCGCGGCGGACGATCCGGCGCGTTTCGACTTCCGGGTTCCGCGGACGATCGGCGACGCGGAGATCGACCACGCCTACACCGGTCTCGTGCGCGACGGTGACGGCTGCGCCACGGTGCGTGTGACCACGGTGCACGGCACCGGCGTGCTCATGCAGTGGGGGGTGGAGTGCCCCTGGGTGCAGGTGCACACGGCCGACCGACCGGTCGCTGCCGAGAACCGCTTGGGGCTGGCCGTGGAGCCGATGACGTGCGCTCCGGATGCGTTCAACGCCTCACGGTACGACTACGACGCGGGGCTCATCGTGCTCGAACCCGCGCAGCGGGCGTCAGCATCGTGGCGGATCGCCGCGATCGTCTGATCCAGGGGGTCGACCGTTCCAGTCCGTAGCGGACCGCCAGCGCGCTCCAGCCGCATCCGAGCGCACCGATGGTGAGCGCCAGCATGCCGCTTGCGCGGGAGAGAACGGTCGAATCCGCGGCGAGGATCACGGTGAGTCCCATGACGATGAGCGCCGCGCTTCCGGTGGCGACGAACAGGGCGACGGCTGTGCTGCGAGGGGACATCGGGGCCTCCGGGGTCGGGCGTGCGTGCGCGCGCATTCCTTGTTCGGAGACGTTCGTCGATCGGATGGGGGGACGACGAAGGGCCGCGAGGTGCGCCGCGGCCCTTCGTCGTCGCAGGCGCGTCAGCTGTCGCGCATCCGTTCGTTGGCCTCGTTCTTCGCCTTCACCGAATCCCGCTCGGCTTCGGCCTTCTTGACGTCGGACTCGGCCTTCATCTCGTCGACCTTGTCGTCGATGCGGTCCTTGGTGTCTTCCCAGGCCTCGCTCGCCTTGCGGCCGGCGGTCTCGGCGGCGTCCTTCGCATCATCCATGAATCCCATGAGTCACTCCCTCTCTCGAAAGGCTCGAGGGTCCTTGTGGGCCCGTCGGTGACGCTAATGCGTCCGCGGCGGCGAGCGGATGGGGTTGCGCGCGCACGGGTCGCTCGCTACTCGGCCGGAAATGTATCAACGCTCCCAGCGAACTCTCAGTATTGTCATGGATATGAACACCTTCGCCGACATCGTCACCTACGACGCCGACCCCGCCGCCGGCATCGCCGTCTTCACAGGCTTCGGCCTGGCCTGGCTCGCTTTCTACGTGCTGCTCGCCGTGGCACTGTGGAAGGTCTTCTCCAAGGCCGGATACCCGGGCTGGCTCGCGATCATCCCGATCGTCAACATGTTCGTGCTGGTCAAGGTCGCCGGATTCTCCGCGTGGCTCGGCCTGCTCTACTTCATCCCGCTGGTCAACCTCGTGTTCTCGATCATCGTCGCCTTCCGCACCGGAAAGGCCTTCGACAAGGGCGGCGTGTTCTCCTTCTTCCTGCTGTGGATGTTCGCGTTCGTCGGCTACTTCATCGTCGGCTTCGACAAGTCCACCTACACCAAGCCGGTCTGATCCGAGCGTCGGTCGGCCGTCGTCACCCCACGGGCGTGGTGGTGTCGACGGCCTCTTTCAAGGGGCGGCGCATCACTGCCCAGTAGTGGGACGGGGCCAGGCGCGAGAGCACGTCGACGAGGCGTGCTTCACGGCCGATCATCGTCCGGGCGCGCCGACGGATCGTCGCCTCGACGATCTTCTCGCCCGCGTCCCCCGGTTCGGTGCGGTACATCGCCGCCTGCGCCGCGGCGGCACGCGCGGCGACGGCCGGGTCGACCGCCGCCGCGTAACGGCCGTGGAGGATGATCCCCGTCTTCACGCCGGCCGGGTAGATCGCGCCGACGGTCACCGACGTCTGCTCGAGCTCGTGCCGCAGCGCCTCGGTGAAGCCCCGTACCGCGTACTTGCTCATCGCGTACGGGATGCGCCCCGCCGGAGCGGCGAGGCCGTAGATGCTCACCAGATGCGTGATGTGTGCGGCGGGCTCGCGCAGCAGCGCGGGAAGCAGCGCCTGGGTGATGTTCACCGTCCCCCACAGGTTCACATCCATGAGCCACCGCATCTCGGCCATCGTGAGTTGGTCGACGCCGCCGAGCATCGAAGACCCCGCGCACGTGACGAGCGATTGCACGCGCGGGTGGTGCGACGTGATCTCATCGACCATCGCGATCACCGCGTCGTCGGAGGTCAGGTCGACCGTGTGGGTGGAATGGCCGCGACCGCGCAGATCCCGGGCCACCGATTCGAGGCCCTCGGCGTTGCGGTCGACGAGGGCGACGTGTGCGCCCCGGGCCGCCATCCGGCGCGCCACCTCCGCGCCCATTCCGCTGGCGGCTCCGGTGATCACCGCGGTGCGCCCGCGCACATCCAGGTGTGCTCGTCGGGTCATGGTCGTCCTCCGCATCGTCGCGTGCCCCCTATTGTGTCCGATCTCTGAGGCGAACCCGAGAGGGCCGCCGGAGGCGGACGATACGATCGGGGGCGGAGGTGCGCGCACATGGGACGCAACGCGGACGCGATCGCCGAGGGCGTTTCGATCGCCGCCGCCGCCGCGCGGCTGACGGTGCGCAATCGCATCCTCGTCGACACCATCGCCCGCAACGAGCCGTTCGACCCGGAGCGCGTCGCCCCGCTGGCGCGCGAAACGCTGCTCGCGCTGGCCGCCGAGCAGGAGGCCGCTGCCGAACTCACGCGCAAGCTGCGCAAGAAGGCGTGGGGGAAGTACTCCGACCCGGGGAGCACTCACGACTACCGTGACCGCGACACCCGGAACCTCCGGCGCCGTCAACGCCAATACACCGGGGTGGCCAAGGTGCTTCGCGAGCGCGCGGATGACGTGGAGGCCGTGCGAGAGCTCGTGGCCGATGCGCGGGAGGCTGCCTGGGGAGACGTCGAGTCGAACCTGCAGCGCCGGCTCGTCGCCGAAGGGGCCAGGCCCGACCTCGAGCCTGACTACGCCAAGATGCGCGCGGCTCGGATGCAGGCCCTCCGGCTGGTCGATCTCCCCAGGCTCGCCGCGCATCGGCGTCGCGTCGACCCACCGGCGATGGGCGATGTCCAAGACCCAGAGGACGTGGCCGCCGCGCTTGATTCGCCACCGACCGAATCGTGATGTAGGCTGAACCTTGGCCTTCGCGCCGTTTCGTGCGAAGGTCCTGCGCCTCTAGCTCAATGGATAGAGCATCTGACTACGGATCAGAAGGTTGGGGGTTCGAGTCCCTCGAGGCGCGCACTGTGTTGAGACAGTGAGAAATCCCTCGCCCATCGGGCGGGGGATTTTCGTTTTCCGGTGTTTCGTCCCGCGTCCCGCGTCCCGTCGCACTCCGCACCGAGGTGTGTTTCTGCGGTGGCGCAGCGTGCTCGCGCGGGGGATTCGGTGCCCTCGTCGTGCGCCCTCGTTCCGCCGGGAGCTCGACCGGCGCCCGAGGCGCCCGCTTCCCGCCGGTCGTTCGCCGAGGGCGATCGAAAGATCTGGCACTCTCTGGCCTCGAGTGCTAATCTTTTCTTACTTGAGTCGATGCGACTCAACTTAAACCATCGTCGGGCCTTGCGTCCGACCCGCCACGAAGGAGAAGAAATGGGAACCTACGACCCGTTCCGCGAGCTGGACCGCATGGCGTCGAGCCTCCTCGACGCGCGACGTGGACCCCGCCGCATGCCGATGGACCTCTACCGCGACGGCGACCATTACGTCCTGAACGCCGACCTGCCGGGCATCGACCCGGGGTCGGTCGACATCGACGTCGACGGACAGCTTCTCACCATCCGCGCAGAGCGCACCCTCGCTTCCGGCGACGGCGTGAAGTGGATCACCCGGGAACGTGAGACGGCGAGCTTCGTCCGCCAGTTGAACCTCGGACAGGGGATCGACACCGAGCGCATCTCGGCCAGTTACGGCAACGGCGTCCTGTCGGTGATGATCCCGGTCAGTGAGAAGGCCAAGCCACGCAAGATCGAGGTGTCGACCGAGGGGCAGCCGTCGGTGCTGCAGGCCCACGAGTCGCACGCGTCGGCACCGGCCGACGGCCCGGCGCCCGTCGAGCAGTAACCCGCAGCGGCACCAACGACGCCCCGGCTCCGCGGAGTCGGGGCGTCGTGCGTTTCGGAGCGCGATCTCGGCAGTGCAGGCGTAGCCTGTCGGGGTGAGCGCCTACGTCTCGGCGTTCGAGCTGTTCTCCATCGGTGTAGGACCCTCGAGCTCCCACACGGTCGGTCCGATGCGCGCCGGCCGTGACTTCGCGGCGCGCCTGCGCGAGATCGGTGTCCTCGAGAACGTCGCGCACGTCGGGTGCTCCCTGTTCGGCTCCCTCGGGGCGACGGGGATCGGCCACGGTACGCCCGACGCGGTGGTCGCGGGGCTTTCGGGACTCGATCCCGAAACGGTCGACCCGGACGAGGTCCGCGGAGCGTGGATGAACTGGCGCGAGGGATCGCGACTTCCGCTGGCCGGCATCCGGCCGGTCGCGTTCGCGAAGGGCGACATCGAGTTCTCTCCGCGCACGCGCCTGCCCGCGCACCCGAACGCGATGACCCTCGTCGCGCGGGACTCGGCCGGCGCCGTCGTCGGGGAGGAGACCTATTACTCGGTGGGTGGCGGCTTCATCCGACGCGACGGGGAGCCCCTCGACGTGGCGGTCGCGTGGCCGCTGCGTTTCGACACCGCGGCGAAGCTTCTGGGAATCTGCGACGACGAGCAGCTGACGATCGCCGAGGCCGCTCGGCGGAACGAAGAAGCGCTGCGTTCCGAGGAGGACGTCGCAGCGGGACTCGACCGCATCTGGGACGCCATGGCGGCGTGCGTCGAGGCCGGACTCCACGCCGACGGCACCCTGCCCGGCATGCTGCGGGTCGCCCGGCGCGCTGGGCGCATCCGCATGCAGCTCGAGGAGGTGACGGCGGCGGGCGGGCGTGAACTGCCGGGGGAGTGGCTCGGCGCGTATGCCCTTGCGGTCATCGAGGAGAACGCCGCCGGAGGTCGGGTCGTGACCGCCCCCACCAACGGTGCGGCCGGCATCCTTCCGGCCGTCGCGATGTACTGGTGGAACTTCCTCGCAGACTCCGGGCTCGGCACCGGAACCGCGGTCACGCCGCACGGGGAACTGGCCGGCAGTGCGTTGCGGGGATTCGGCGCCGCGGCCGGCGCGTCTTCCACCACGTGCGACGAGGAGGCCGTGGCCGAGGCGAATCGCCGCCGTGGGATCCGCCGATTCCTCCTCACGGCCACGGCCCTCGGATCCCTCTTCAAGGCGAACGCGTCGATCTCCGGAGCGGAGGGCGGGTGCCAGGCGGAGGTCGGATCCGCGTGCGCGATGGCCGCCGGCGGCCTGACGGCGGTGATGGGCGGCACGAATCGCCAGATCGAGAATGCCGCCGAGATCGCCATGGAGCATCACCTCGGGCTGACGTGCGACCCCGTCGGAGGTCTCGTTCAGATTCCGTGCATCGAGCGCAACGCGATCGCCGCCGCCACGGCTGTCACCGCCGCGCGGCTGGCCCTGCGCGGCGACGGGTCGCACTTCGTGTCGCTCGATGCCGTGGTCGAGACGATGCGGCAGACCGGCCTCGACATGTCGCACAAGTACAAGGAGACCAGCGCAGGCGGCCTCGCCGTCAACGTGATCGAGTGCTGACCGCCTTCCGGTTGGACGGCCGGAGCCCCCGTGCCCGCCTTCACCGGTCACCCGATGTCGTACCCGTCGATTCACCTGTCACCGGATGCGGCTATCGCCACCGACATCGACATCGAGCGGCAACCGAACACCACGCCCGGACGGGTCACCCGGACGTTCCGCGTCTCCAGCCTCGCTGCTCGAGGTGTCTACGGATGCGGTGGACGGCCGGAGCGACACTCGGCGTGAGGTGTATCGCTGAGAACCGGAGCACGGTCCATCCCAGATCCTGGTAGCGCCCGTACTTCTCGATGTCCCGATTCCATTGGCGTCGGTCGGTGCGATGCTGGTCTCCCTCGCACTCGATGAGCAGGCTGTACGACGGGTACGCGAACTCGGTGCAGCCGACGAGTCGCCCATCGCCATCGCGTACGTCGTAGTCGAGGATCGGATCGGGCAAGCCGGCGCGTGACAGTCCGAGACGCAACGCGGTCTCGGTGGGGCTGGCGACGCCCTCGCGCAGGAGCGGCAGCGCCTCGCGGAGCACGCGCGCGCCGAGTCGCCGCCCGGCCTCGATCGCGGCTTCGAGGTGGGCGAGCGTGCCTCGTGCCGCCTCGGGGCCCGTGCGATGCCCGTCATCGGTGCGCGGACGGTGCAGGATCGCGTCGCCCGCGGCGACGAGGTCGTCGAGCGTGAGGATGCCGCCGAGCTGCGCCCAGGTCGCGGCGGGCGACGCGAGCGTCATGCCGTCGCGCGTGCGGACCGACACGAGGTGCGGGGCGAGCTGGTGTCCGCGGATCCCCGCGGCACGCGGCGCGCGGTGAGGTGCCGCGACGGAGACGTCGAGGGCGTCCGGCGATGCCACGCCGCTCGGCAACGGCAAACCCCACAGTGCGGCCGCCGTGGCATGGCTGAAGAATGCGTGCTCCGCCATCACGGTGCTGTACGCGGCCGCATTCCTCGTGATCTCCCGGCGTCGGTCGCTCGCGGCGATGATGCGAGCCGACCCGGCGCCGCGCGTGTCGAGGTCGGCATCTTCGCGGCGCACGCGGGCGCCGATGTAGGGCGTCTCGAGGTCGCGCGCCCGAAGGCGCCCGGTGCTCACCCCTCGTCGACGCGCCTCCGCGACGGAGAACGCGTCGCCCAGGCGCGGGTCGAGGGGTTCGGGTCGGCGAGCCATGCCCCGACTCTTGCGCCGGAGCGTGTGGGGTCGCCGCCCCGCCACGACATCCGGGGACGCGTGCCCTCTCGGGTGCGCTGTGGAGGAATCGCGCATCCCCGGTTTCGCCTGTCACCGGATGCGGCATCCCGGTATTCGCCTGTCACCGGATGCGGTAATCGCCGCCAGATCCGACATCGAGTGCCAACCGAACTCGACCCGAAGACCGTCCGGGGGGGGGGGTCAGGCGCGACCGCGGAGCTTGGCGGTCAGATCACGCAGCTGCGCCAGCTCGCCGTCGTCGAGGCAGGACATCCGGTCGGCGATGGAGCGGGCGTGCTGCGAAGCCAGCCGCCGGAAAGTCGTGGCACCATGCTCGGTGGCACGTACGAGGGAACCGCGTCCGTCGTCGGGGTCGGGGCACTTCGAGATGAGGCCTCGCTGGACCATCCGATCCACCAGCCGCGACACACTGGGCTGGCTGATCAGCATGTTCGCGGTGATGTCGCGCAGCCGTGCGGTCATGTCCGGGCCGCGCGTGACCGTCAGCAGGACGTCGTATTCGCCCTGCGCGAGCTCCTCGTCGTCGAAGTCGCCGCTGATCTCGTCGAGGATCTCGTGCTGGGCGCGGAACAGGCTCTCCCAGGCTTCCACGGCGAGACGGCGATCGGTCATGGACAAAAGAGTAGGCCGAATCCCTCCCCCTAGGCTGGAGGCATGTCTGCCGTGAGGACCGTCCGGGATGCTCGTGCGCGTGTGGGGTGGATGGCTGCCGCCGTCGCGTTGCTCGTGCTCACGGTCGTCGGCATGGGTGCGGTGGCGCCCGCGTCGGCGAACGTCGACGACTTCGAGTTCGAGAGCATGCACGCCGACTACACGCTGGGTCTGGACGCCGACGGGCACAGCACCCTCCACGTGGTGGAGACCTTCGTCGCAGACTTCCCCGACGAGGACCAGAACCGTGGCATGCGGCGGATCTTCAAGGACAGCTACAACGGGCAGCCGCTCTTCCCCGAGATGATCTCCGTCACCGACGGTGAGGGCAACCCGCGTCCCGTGGACGTGGACCACGAGGACGGCGTGTTCGTGATGACCTCCGCCGAGGACGACTTCGTCCACGGCGAGCAGACCTACGTGTTCACCTACGACCTCGAGAACGTCACGTGGCGCTTCCGCGACACCGGGGACGAGTTCTACTGGGACATCAATGGTCTCGACTGGCGCCAGCCCTTCGGCGACGTGTCGGTGACCCTCACCGTGGAGCCCGAGCTCGCCGGGTCGCTCACCGGCGCCCAGGCCTGCTACGCCGGCGCGGAGGGGGTCACCGATGCGTGCCCGATCGAGGCGGTGGAAAGCGACGGCGGTGCGGTGGTGATCGACGCGGGCGGAGTGGCACTGGAGCCCTTCGAGACCGTGACGATCTCCGTCGGCTTCGAGGACGAGACCTTCGTCCTCTTCGATACGAGCTACCTCGCCTCGCCGTGGGGGTGGGCGCAGGCGGTCGCCGGGCTCGGACTGGTCGGCGCCGTCGTGTTCGCCTTGGTGCACCGGCGACGGGTGCTGGCCGATGAGCCCGGCCGCCCGACGATCATCGCCGAGTTCACCCCGCCGCCGCAGGTGGATGCGCTCGAGTCTGCGGTGCTGCTCGGACGCACGAGCAAGGCCATCCCCGCCGAGGTGCTCGAACAGGCGATCGTCGGCAGCATCCGCATCCTCGAGGGGCAGAAGAAGGTGTTCGGCGGCGCGAAGCTGCAGGCGCAGCTCCTCGACCGCTCCCGCGCGGACGGCGACGGCCGAATGCTCCTCGACGGGCTGTTCGGTCCGACGGCCGCGCCGGGCGCGGTGTACGAGTTCGGCTCGCAGGACCGCCGGTTCTCGACATCGGCGCAGAAGATCATCAAGGCGGCGAACCAGGAGCTGACGTACAAGGGGCTGCGCCGGCCGGTGGCGAACGCGGCGCGGGCCCTGCCCGTCGCGATCTCCCTCGGCATCGCCGTCGCCGCGGTGGTCCTCGGGTTCATCGCCATCTCCTCCGGCGCCGCCGCCGGCATCCCGGTGCTGGTCATGATCGCCGCGATCGCTCTGGCGGTCGTGACGATGCTGCTGGTCTCCCGCAAACCGCTCAGCGCCGAGGGATCGGAGGTGCGCGACCACCTCAAGGGCCTGGAGATGTTCATCGAGTGGGCCGAGGCCGACCGCATCCGCATGCTCCAGTCACCCGCGGGCGCGGAACGCGTCTCGGTCGACACCGGCGATCGCGTGCAGATGATCCGCCTGTACGAGACCCTGTTGCCGTACGCGGTGGTCTTCGGCCAGGAGAAGAAGTGGGCGCAGCAACTCTCCGTGATGTACGGCGCAGGCGTCGCGCCGTATTGGTACTACGGCACCACGGGCTTCAACGCCATGTCCTTCTCGACCGGCATCGCGTCGTTGTCAGCAGCCGCCTCGTCGTCGTCTTCGACGTCCGGCGGATCCAGCGGCGGCGGGTCCGCCGGCGGCGGCGGTGGCGGTGGTGGCGGCGGCGGGGTCTGACTCGCCGGGCGGGTGTGCGCCGCAACGGGGCGGCACGAAGAAGGGCCGGTCGGAGAGGCTTCCGACCGGCCCTTACTCGTGCACCAAGAGCAATCACATGCCGGTGATCGCCACAGCAAAACGATCACCGTGCGCCCACTCTATAACGAAGAGGTAACGGAAGGGAACCCCGTCGCCGGGCGTGTCAGCGCTCAGCGCTCGGCCGCGAGGGAGCGCGACCGCACGTGTGCGATGTGCGCGCGCATCGCTCGCTCCGGCGCGTCGGGGGCGCCGCTCTCGAAGGCGGCGACGATCGACTCGTGCTCGGCGATCGCTTCGTTGACGTCGTCCACGCCGCGGAGCACGGTCTGACGGAGGCGGTGCAGCTGCGCGCCGAGGGTCTCGGACATCTGTCGGATGTAGTGGTTCCCGCAATGATCGAAGATCACCTGGTGGAAGGCGGCGTCCGAGGAGAAATAGGAGGTGGTGAGGGCGACGTCGTCGGCATCGCCGCGCGCGATGGCTGCGATGACCTCGCCGCCGGCTCGGCGGTGTTCTGCTTCGGCCTGGCGGAGCTCGGCCAGGAGGAGGCGTCGATGCGGTGTCGCCAGTGCCGTGGCCGTGGTCTCCAGCATCATGCGGGCCTCGAAGAGCTCCTCGAGCTGATCACGGCTCAGCGGCGGCGCCACGCGGTAGCCCTTATGGGCTTCACGGGTCACCAGGCCCGTGCGCTCGAGCTGAACCATCGCCTCGCGCACGGGTGTCGGCGACACGGCGAGTTCGCGCGCGATGGTGTCGATCGACAGGCGCGAACCGGGGTCGATCTCCCCACGCATCAGCCCGTTCAGGATGCGATCGTAGACATGGTCGCGCAACCCACGTCGCTCGAGTGTCGGGTCCGTGCCCCACAGGCCGGTCGACTGTTCTGTCTCACTCACTGATCCCCCCAGCCCCATCCTGTCAGCCCAGAGATGCCGCGTCATCGAGCACGGCCCCGAATGCCGAAGGTTCGTGCGCGTTGCGGCCGAGAAAGATCCCGTCGACGGCGTCCGCGATCCGGGGAAGCAGTCCCGGACGGGCGCTCCCGCCGTAGATCACCCGCCGGCGACGTGGGCGCGCCGGCGGGGCGTCGCGGAGTGCAGAGCACACCGCACGGATATGGTCCACTCCGGCCGGCTCCGGGGCCCCGATGGCCCACACCGGCTCGTAGGCGATCACGATCTCGCCGTCCCGATCCGCGGCGTCGGCGGCGCAGAGCGCGGCGCGGATCTGATCGAGGCAGTGATCGATCGCGCGTGCGGGGTCCCCTCGGTCGGGTTCGCCGACGCACACGATCGGCGTGAGGCCGTGGCGAAGGGCCGCGTCGGCCTTCGCGGCGACGATGTCGTCGGTCTCGCCGAACAGCGCTCGCCGTTCGGCATGCCCGACCTCCACGTAGCGACAGCCGATCTCCGCGAGCACGGCGGCGGAGACCTCGCCGGTGAAGGCGCCGGCGTCATGGGTCGCGACATCCTGCGCGCCGACCTCAAGCCCGCTGTTTCGGGCGGCCTCGAGGCAGGCGGGGATCGACGGGAACTGCGGGATGACGAACGGCTCCACCCCGTCGAGGGATCGTTCTCGCAGCCCGGCCGCCACGGTCCGGGTCCACTCCACGGTCCGTGCGTGGGTGAAGTACATCTTCAGGCTCGTGCCGACGAGCATGGGTCGTCCTCCTGCCGGGTCAGGCGCCCTCGTAGGCGCAGATCTCGCGGACCTTCTCGGCCGACGCGCTCGACGGATCGAAGGTGTAGCCCAGCCATTCGCGCACGAGTCGCCGGGCGAGCTCCACGCCGATCACGCGCTGCCCCATGCACAGCACTTGGGCGTCGTTCGAGAGCACCGATCGCTCCACGCTGAAGGAGTCGTGCGCGGTGACGGCGCGGATGCCGGAGACCTTGTTCGCTGCGATGGCGACGCCCAGTCCCGTGCCGCAGACGAGCACGGCGCGGTCTGCATCGCCGGCGGCCACGATCTCCGCGGCAGTGGTCGCCACGGTGGGGTAGTTCGTGTGGCTGTCTGCGTCGACACCGACGTCCGTCACCGACGCGACGTCGGGGTGGGCGAGCAGGTCCGCCTTGATTTTCTCCTTGTAGTCGAACCCGGCGTCGTCGGCGCCGATCACGAGTCGTAGGGCCATGTCAATCGTTCTCCTCGATGGTGGGGGTGATGGATGCGGCGACCATCGCGAACGAGATCGCGCCGGGGTCGGGTGTACCGAGACTCTTGTCGCCGTGCGTCTTCGCGCGACCGAGACGGGCGGTCATGTGAGCGGTGGAAGCGGCGCCGGCGTCCGCGGCGTCGACCGCGGCGAGCCAGGCGGTCGGGCACGGGTCGGCGTCGCGGAGTCGCGCGGTGAGCGTGTCTGCAAAGGGGACGATGGCGTCGATCATCGTCTTGTCGCCGGGGCGCGCCTTGCCGAAGGACATCACGGCATCACGCACCGCGATCATGCCGACGGCGAGTGCCTCGGCCTCCAGGGGTCGCTCGTCTCCGACCGAGGCGCCGAACGCGCGCAGCATCTCGCCCCAGATCGCGCCCGAGGTGCCGCCGCCGCCATCCGACCACGCGTCGCCGGCGCGGAGCAGGGTCGTCCCCGCGCCGGCGCCCCGGGATCGTGCGTCGTGGGCTGCGGCCGCGGCGGCTCGGGATCCGCGTTGCATGCCGATGCCGTGATCGCCGTCGCCGGCGACGCGGTCGAGGCGGCCGAGCTCATCGGCGGCCTCTGACAGTCGCGCGGCCGCGACCTCAAGCGCTCGACACACCGCGGACGCGGCCCGACGAGACGCGTCGGAGGCATCCGGCACGTCGTCGTCGACGGTGTGGTCCTCGTCGTCGACGACGGTTGCGCGCGGGGGCATCGCGCCCTGTCGGAAGGCGGGGGTGTCGCACGGTGCGTGCCACAGGCGCTCCAGCTCGTCATCGAGCCAGAGCAGGGTCAGAGACGCGCCGGGCATGTCGAAGCTCGTACAGAATTCGCCGACCTGCGGGCTGACGGCGACGATGCCGGCCTCGCCCAGGAGGCGGGCGATCGAGCGGTACACGACGTAGAGCTCTTCGTACTTGACCGACCCGAGGCCGTTCAGGAGGGGCACGACTCGCGCCCCGTCGGCCTGGACGCCTTCGGGGATCTCTTCGAGGAGTTTCGCCACGAACATCTGCGCGAGCCCCTCGGCGGTCGGAACCTCGACCTCGTCGATTCCCGGTTCGCCGTGGATTCCGAGACCGACGGCCATGCGCCCTGCGGGAACGTCGAAGAGCGGTTCGTCGGATCCGGGCATCGTGCACCCGCCGAAGGCGACGCCGAACGAGCGCGTCTGCGCGTTGGCCCGGCGTGCGAGCGCCTCGACGGTGTCGAGATCTCCGCCTTCTTCGGCGGCGGCTGCGGCGATCTTGAACACCACGAGGTCGCCGGCGATTCCGCGCCGTTCTTCGACCCTCTCCGGCGGGGCGCTCCACACGTCGTCGGTGACGAGGACGGTTCGGCAGTCGATCCCGGCTTCTCGCAGGAGCTCCTGCGCTCTCCCGAAGTGGAGCACGTCGCCGGCGTAGTTCCCGTAGGTGAGGAGGACACCGCGACCCTCATGGGCGGCATGGGCGACGCCGACGACTTGCTGGGCGGACGGCGAGGCGAACAGGTTCCCCATGGCGGCGCCGTGGGCGAGCCCCGGACCCACCAGTCCGCCGAACGCCGGATAGTGGCCGCTTCCCCCGCCGATGACGACGGCGACCGAGGGCTCGGATCCACGCGTGGCGCGCGCAACGCCGCCGGGCACGCGTCGAACCCACCGGGAGGATGCGGCGACGAAGCCGTCGATCATCTCGTGCGTGAAATCGTCCGGGTTGTTGTACAGGCGCGTCACTGCGATCTCCTTCAACGTTGAATTCGGAAAGATCATATAGGAAGTAGGAAAAATCGGAAACCGTCATCCTCGACTCCCGCTAAATCAATGAAGTGTTGACAAGCCGGAGAAGTCCTATAGGATCGAGGATATCGACGAAGCCGTCGACTTGTCTGCAGCGTTGGAGCCGTGATGACTGACGAACGACCCGAACCGTCCCGGGAGACCTGGCCGATCGCCGTGTGCATGCACGGTTTCTCGGCGCTCACCGCCGGAGGCGCGAGCGTGCACGACGCGCCCGCCGAGACGTGGGACGGGATGTTCGCGCAGCTGGCCGATCTGGGCTTCAGCGCCGTCGAGCTGGCGGACAACTTCATCCGGCCCGCCGATCTGGAGCCGAGCCGACGAGATGAGCTTCAGGCGATCGCCCGCGCGCACGGTGTCCGCCTGCTCTCCGTCCACGTGCAGCGCAAGAGCGTCATCGAGCCCGGACGAGGCGAACAGAACCTCGCCTACGCGCATCGAACGATCGACGCGGCGGCCGAGCTGGGCTTGGCGGTCTTCTCCACCGGCCTGCACCAGCCCTTCACAGCGGCGCAGCAGGCGGCCCTGTGGTTCTGGACCGCGCAAGGACCCGTGGATCCGGCTGACGCCGACACGCGTCGCCTCGCGGTGTCGCGCCTGCGCGAGCTGGGTCGGCATGCTGCGGATGCGGGACTGCCCATGTCGCTCGAGATGTACGAGGACACGTACTTCGGCACCGCCGAGAGTGCGGTGTCGATGATCGAAGACATCGGGCTGGCCAATGTCGGGCTCAACCCGGACATCGCCAATCTGATCCGACTGCACCGACCGATCGAGGACTGGCGAGAACTTCACGCGAAGACGCTCCCCTACGCCAACTACTGGCACGTCAAGAACTACGCGCGTGACGAGGCAGCGGACGGCACGTGGTTCACCTCGACCCCCACGACGCTCGAGCTCGGTCTCATCAACTACCGAGAGGTGGTGGCGCAAGCCATCGACCTCGGCTTCCGCGGCGCGTTCCTGCTCGAGCAGTACGGCGGGGACAGCTTGGGCATATGCGCCACCAACCAGGATTATCTGAGGTCGCTGCTGCCGGCCGCCGGCGAGTAGTCCGACAGACGAACCCCATGAGAGGACATGACATGACCGACACCTTCCCCGCTGAGCGCACCGTCCTGCTGACGGGAGCCGCCAGCCCGCGCGGCATCGGCCGTGCAACGGCTTTCCACCTCGCCGAGCTCGGGTGGAACGTCGGGATCATCGACATCGACGGCATCGCCGCAGCCGACACGGCGGCGGAGGTCTCCCGGCTGCACGGCGTCCAGGCGATGGGCGTGGGCGCCAACGTCGCCGACCGCGAGGAGGCCGTCGCCGCGGTCGATGCCCTCGAAGCGGCGCTCCCGCAGATCGTCGCCGTCGTGAACTTCGCCGGTGTCTCGTCTCCCGTGCCCTACCTGGAGGTCTCGCCCGAGGAGTGGACGCGCGTGCAGTCGATCAACCTCGACGGGGTGCACTGGATCACCCAACGCGTCGCCCGGACGCTCGTCCGCCACGGCGTGGGCCGGATCGTCGGGATCTCCTCGGTGTCCGCGCAACGAGGAGGCGGGACGTTCTCGAAGACGCCGTATTCGGCGGCGAAGGCCGGCGTCGTGGGACTCATGCGATCCATCGCGCGAGAACTCGGCCCGGTGGGCGTGACGGCCAACGTCATCTCGCCCGGACCCATCGACACCGACATCATGGGCGGCACCCTCACCGAGGAGCGCAAGACGGCGATGGCCGCCGACGGCGTCCTGCCTCGGATCGGCACGCCCCGGGACATCGCGGCGGCGGTGGCGTACCTCATCAGTGAAGACGCCGGCTTCGTCACCGGTCAGACCCTCAACGTCGACGGTGGCCTCTACATGCACTGACGCGGCATCGGCCGCCGTCACCGACGACGGCGCCGGGCGCGTACGGCAATCGAGCAGAAACGAGAATCCGACATGACAAGCAAGACCGAGACGGCGGCGGTGGGAATCGGCTCCCTCCGCTCCCGCTGGCGCCCCTTCGTGGCCACGTACCGCGTCGAGATGGTGATGTTCGTCGCGCTGCTGGTCCTGGTCGTCGCCTTGGCGATCCTGCAGCCGCGGTTCCTCACCTCGAGCAACATGCAGAACGTGCTCTCGCAGGTGATGGTGCTGGGGATCATCGCGATCGGCCAGACGCTCGTCGTCCTCACCGGGGGCATCGATCTGTCGGTCGGCGGCATCGCCGCGCTGTCGATCATGGCGGGAGGCCTCGTGATGGTCAGCGGCGGGGTCGTCCTCGGCGTCGTCGTCATGCTCGGGGTCGGCCTTCTGGCGGGACTCATGAACGGGCTGTTGATCGCCTATCTCCGGCTGGCTCCGTTCATCGTCACCTTGGGGATGCTGTCGATCACATCGTCGCTCACATACGTGATCTCCGACGGACGATCCCTGTTCGGTCTCCCGGAGGCCTTCGACTGGTTCGGCAAGGGCAACATCGCGGGGATCAAGTTCTACGTGATCCTCTTCGTGGTCCTCTACATCGCCGCCCACATCTTCCTCACCAGGACCAAGCCGGGCAGGTTCATCTACTCGATCGGATCGAACGCCGAGGCGGCCAGGCTCTCGGGCATCCGGGTGTCGTTCTACCAGGTGATCCCCTACGCCCTCACGGGTCTGCTGTGCGCCCTCGCGATGATGATCGAGTCGTCCCGTCTGGGGACGATCGACCCGAACACCGGGACCGGATTCGAGCTGTCGACCATCGCCGCCGTCGTCATCGGCGGAGCATCCCTGATGGGCGGACGGGGCAGCGTCGTCGGCACCGTGATCGGCATCTTCCTGATCGGATTCCTGCAGAACGGCCTCAACATCCTCGGTGTCAACGCGTTCTGGCAGGGCACCGCGCTCGGCGTCGTGATCATCCTCGCCGTCGTCCTGGACCGCGTGGTGCGGCCGGGCCGACGGTGACCTCCAGCCCAACCACCCCCGACCCCTTCACCCATCAAAGGAGAGATCAATGAAGAGGACCTTTGCCATCACCGCCGCCTCGGCGCTTGCCGTGACGTTGGCCGGATGCTCGGTCGACGGGCAGACGGACTCCGGCGCCGACGCCGGTTCCGACACCGTCACCGCCTGCCAGGACGCGAACATCGCGTACCTGACCCCCGCGATGAGCATCTCCTTCTGGAGGTCGTTGTCGATCGGTGTCGAGGACGCCGCGGAGGGCGTCGCGAACGTCACGGTCTACGATTCGGACAACAGCCAGAGCAAGCAGCTGCAGAACGCGCAGGACGCGATCACCTCCGGCGTGGACGGGATCATCATCTCGCCGACCGACAGCGCCTCGGCGCCGGCGGTGCTCGAGATCGCCGCCGAGGCCGGTGTCCCGGTCGTGATCGCCGATATCGGAACCGAGAGCGGCGACTACGTCAGCTTCGTCAAGACCGACAATGAGGCGGCTGCCGAAGAGGCCGGCGCCTACCTGGTCGAACAGCTCCAGGCGGAGGGGATCGACAGCGGCGAGGTCGCGATCATCGGCATCTCGCAGTCGCGCCAGAACGGCAAGGACCGTACGAACGGCTTCACCGGGCCGGTGGAGGCCGCCGGATACGAGGTCGTCACCCTCCTGGAATCGGCGGACTACACCCGGTCCGAAGGCCTCACCTTCACCCAGGACCTGCTGTCGGGGTACCCCGACCTCGTCGGCATCTTCACCGAGCACGACGAGGCCAGCCAGGGTGCTCTCACCGCCCTGGACGGTGCCGAGACCCCGCTCCTGGTCGGGTTCGACGGCAGCCCGGACACGCTGCAGTCGCTCAAGGACGGCACGATGGCGGCGGCGGCGATGCAGCAGCCGGTGCTCATGGGCAGCGCGTCCTTCGATGCGATGTGCTCGTACCTCGACGGGGATGACGTCGACGAGGAGATCGCGGTCTCGACCGTCTTCGTGACACGTGAGAACGTCGAGGACATCGAAGCCGAGGTGCAAGACACCGTGTTCAAGGAGTGATCAGTGTCTGCTGCGTTGCTTGAGGCCAAGGGAATCTCGAAGCGCTATGGGGCGACCCAGGCGTTGGATGATGTCGACATCTCCATCGGTGCCGGCGAAGTCGTCGCCTTGATCGGTGAGAACGGCGCCGGGAAGTCCACGCTGGGCAAGGTGCTCGCGGGCGCGGTCCAGCCCGACACCGGCGAGATCACGGTCAACGGAGAGGTCGTGCACTTCCGCAACACGTCCCAGGCGCTGAAACACGGCGTCGCGATCGTGTTGCAGGAGTTCAACCTCATCCCCGAGATGTCGGTCGCCGAGAATCTGTCCCTCACGCGGCCCGACGGATACGTCGGCGGGTGGTGGAAGAGTTCTCGCGAGCAACGCAGCAGAGCTGTTCGCGCGTTCACGGACGCGGGGATCGAGTTCGACGTCGATGTCGACACCCCGGTGTCGGAGTTGAGCGTCGCACAGCAGCAGATCGTCGAGATCGTCAAGTCCATCACGTTGGATGCGAGACTGTTCATCCTCGACGAACCGACCGCGGCTCTCGGCAAGCGCGAGACGGAGTCCCTCCTGTCGCTCATCCGGGCGCTCCGCGACCGCGGGTGCTCCGTGGTGATCGTGACGCATCGGCTCGACGAGGTCTACGCGGTCGCCGATCGGATGTTCGTCCTGCGCGACGGTGTACCCCGTGGCGAGTTCGACCCCGCGGTGACCAGTCAGGATGATCTCATCCCCGCGATGGTCGGCCGCACGCTGGACAACGCGATGCACGAGGCCCGCCACCTGCAGACACCCGGCGACGTCGTCCTGTCGGTGCGCGGACTCTCGGTCGAGGGCGCTGTCGAGGACTGTTCCTTCGAGGTCCGCGCGGGAGAGATCGTCGGCATCGCCGGTCTCGTCGGCTCGGGACGCACGGAGCTCGTCCGCGCGGTGTTCGGCGCCGATCATGCGACGTCCGGCGAGGTGACCGTGGCCGGGAAGGTCGGAAGGATGACCTCGCCGCTGCAGGCATCGAGGCGGGGGATGGCGCTCGTGCCGGAGGACCGCAAGACCCAGGGCGTGCACATCGCCCGCCCCATCTACGACAACATCGTGCTCGCGGCGTTGGCGAAGTCGAAGGGGTTCATGGTGCCGCGACGTCGCCTTGCGAAAGAGGTCGACCGAGTCGTCGCGGATCTCCGGATCAAGACGGGGGGCCTCTGGCAGGACACCGGAGTGCTCTCCGGCGGCAACCAGCAGAAGGTCGCGCTGGCGAAGTGGCTGCTCGCGCGTCCGGATCTGATGATCCTGGACGAACCGACCCGGGGGATCGACGTCGGCGCCCGCGGAGAGCTCTACAAGGTCATCGATCGGCTCGTCGCCGACGGGATGGCCGTGCTGATGGTCTCCTCCGAGCTCCCCGAGGTGATCGCGCTGTCGGATCGTGTGCTCGTGATGAGCCGGGGCAGAATCGTCTCGGAGGTGTCGCGTGAGGACGCCACGGAGGAGAGCATTCTCGCGATGACGGAAGTGAAAGGTGCGGCGAATGTCGGTTGATCCCCTCCCCGGCTCCGGGCTCGGAGCCGCGTGGCCCGGTTCGAGCGTCGTGGACCTGTCTCTCACGGTCGCCGAGGAGCTGCCATGCTCGTGGCCCGGCCATATGCCGTATCAGCAGAAGACCTTCAACTACTTCGTCGACGACTTCTCCGATGAGGCCGTGCTCCGCTCGCATTGCGGTCATTACCAGACCCGCTGGCTCCTCATGGACGAGCACACCGGGACGCATGTCGATGCGCCGGCGCACTTCGTGCCCTCGCCGACGTCCGGTCTCGAGGGGGCGGATGAGGCCGGGGCGATCACGGCCGACAGGATCCCCCTCGACCAGCTCGTGGGACCCGCCGCGGTGATCGACGTCACCGCGCTCGTCGGCACCGCCGTCGCGGACGGTCACAGCCCGATGATCGAGATCGCGCATGTCCGTGCGTTCGAGGAGCGATACGGGGATCTCGCTCCGGGAGACGTGGTCCTGTTCCGCTCCGACTGGGATGCGATGCATTACCGGGCCGGCGGCGCGGGGGCCCACTACGCTCAGGAAGCGGTCATCCACGGGCGCGGCGCCGCGTGGCCGGCGCCGTCGGTGGAGACGATGACCTATCTTGCCGACCGCGGCGTGCGGTGCGTCGGTACCGACGGACCGAGTATGGGATCCTCGCACGACGGGGGCCCGGTGCATGTGTCCGGCCTGTCGAACGGTCTGGTCTTCGTCGAGGCGCTTGCCAACCTCGCCTCGCTCCCGGCACGCGGCGCGCTGTTCGTCTTCGCGCCGCTCAAGATCGCCCGCGGGAGTGGTGCGCCCGGTCGCGCCCTCGGGTTCGTCCCGGGCACGTGATCGTGCCGCGGCCCGATCCCCCCTCGGGCCGCGGCACTCCTCACACGAGGAGCATTCGGAACAGGGCGCTCAGGCGGGGGAGGACAGTCGAGGAATGAGCACGGGGGTGCGCTTCTTGTAGGCCTCGTAGTCGTCCTGTCCGCCCCAGGTGCGCTCCGCCTTCTGCTCGAGCAGGGGGATGCCGCTGACCCGGGTGAGCAGGAGGATGACGAACAGCGGTGAGATGACCGCGACCCACTGCCATCCGCTGAGGACGGGTGCGGCGACGAGGAACACGCCGACCCACAGCACGATCTCGCCGAAGTAGTTCGGGTGGCGCGAGCGCGACCACAGGCCGCTGCGGATGAAGCGGCCCTCGTTGGCCGAGTCGGCCTTGAACGCGCTCTTCTGTGCATCGGCGGTGACTTCCAGGACCATTCCGAGGACCCACACGCCGATGCCGACGTAGGCGAGCCAGCCGAGGGGCGCGCGTGTTTCGCTGCTCATCGCGATCCACGCCGCCGACGCGGTGAGTGAGACCCACGCGCCCTGGAGCACCCACACGCGCAGGAAGCGCACGGGGTTGGTCTTCAGCTCGTCGAACCGGTCGTCGCCGCCGCTGCGGTGCACGCGGACGAACAGGAACGACCCGAGCCGCACGGCCCACAGCACGACCATTCCGGCCAGCACCCAGCTCCGCGCATCCGGGGCGGGAGCCAGCAGCAGGAGGGCGATCGAGACGCCGATGAAGGTGATGCTGCCGGTGATGTCGAAGAAGCGCTCCGATCGCGCGATCTGCGACGGGATCCAGACGATGATCTGAATCGCGTAGGCGACGGCGACCGCCACGGCGAACAGCGGGATGCCGGCGACGAGGGCGTTGCCCTGTCCACCGGCCCAGGCGACCAGGGCACCCAGGGCGAGGGCGACGATGATCGTGATCAGCGACGCACGGGTGTCGGATTTCATGATGTCCTCTCGAGGGGGAGTCAGCGGTAGAGGTCTTCGACGGCGGGGCCGCTGCGTTCGAGCAGAGCTCGCCGCTTGATCTTCATGGTCGGCGTGACCAGGCGGGTGTCGTCGAGGTCGGTGAACACGAGGGCGAAGCGGCGCACGCTCTCGCTGCGCGAGACGCGCGCGTTGGCGGCGTCGACGCTCTCCTGCAGGTGCGCGATGAGCCGGGGCTCGGCGATCGGGGTGATGCTCTGCCCCGACACCTCCTCGAGCCGGATGCCCTGGGAGGCGGCCCAGGTCTCGGTCTCGGCCCGGTCGAGAACCAGCAGCGCCGACAGGTACGAGCGCCCTTCGCCGACCATCACGGCGTGGGCGACCAGGGGGTTGGTCTCCACGCGGCTCTCCCACGACTGGGGGACGACGGTCTTGCCGTTGCTGGTCACGATCACGTCCTTCAGCCGGCCCTCGAGCACGACGCGGCCGTCCTCGTCGAGCCGCCCGAGGTCGCCGGTGCGGAAGAAGCCGTCCTCGAACGCCTCGGCCGTGTGCTCGGGGCTGCGATAGCCGGAGAAGATGCCGATCCCCTTGGCGAGGATCTCCCCCTGTTCGCTGATGCGGACGGTCGACCCCGGGAGCGGATATCCGACCGTGCCGGATCGGATGTCGCCGGGCAGGTTGCCGGTCAGCGGGGCGGTGGTCTCCGTGAGGCCGTAGCCTTCGATGACCGGTGCGCCGATGCCGCGGAACAGGCGCGACAGGTCGGCGTCGAGTGCGCCGCCGCCGGAGAGGATGTAGTCGAGGCGCCCGCCCATACGGGCGCGCAGGCGCCGGTAGAACAGCGCGTCGAACATCCGGCGGCGAATGCGGAGCGAGACGGACGGCTCTTCGCCGGCCTCGAGCCGGGTCGCCCACGCGGTCGCGGTCGACACCGCGCCGCGCCACAGGGCACCCAGGTGCGAGGCGTCGGCTTTGGCGGCCGCGGCGTTGCGGATGCGTTCGAGGACGCGCGGGACGACCACGAGGAAGGTCGGGCGCAGCTCGCCGAGGCTGTCGACGACCTCGGTCGGGTCGGCGACGTGCGCGATGCGCATTCCCCCGGCGAGGCAGATCAACTGCAGCCCCCGGGCGAGGACGTGGGCGAGGGGCAGGAAGATGACCGTGTTGCCGCCCTCGTGGACCACCTCGCGGTAGGCGGCGGCCACGTTGCGGACCTGGCCGACGAAGTTGCGATGGGTGAGAATCGCGCCCTTGGGCTCTCCGGTGGTCCCCGAGGTGTAGACGATGGTCGCGGGCGAGTCGAGATCGGCTTGTGTGCGCCGCAGTTCGAGGAGGTCGTCGTCGACGGGATCGCCGGCTGCCGCGAGGGCGATCAGGTCACGCGGCCCGGCATCCATCGTCCACACGCCCAGGTGAGCGGAGCCCGCGCGGTCGAGGGCGTCGCGGAGAGCCGCCTCCTGGCGTGCGCCCCCCGCGATGGCCAGCCGCACCTCGGCATCGGCGACGATCGCCTCGACCTGGTCGGGGGAGGACGTGTCGTAGACGGGAACGACCACCGCGCCGGCGAACCAGGCGGCGAGGTCGGCGACGGCCCACTCGTAGCGGGTGGGTGCCATGATCGCCACGCTGTCGCCCGCGTCGACCCCGGCCGCCATCAGCCCCTTGGCCACCGCGCGCACTTCGGCGAGGTACTCCGCGGTGGAGACCTGGCGCCAGGGTGCGTCCGGATCGCCGGTGGCGACGTCGAACGCGGCGTGATCGGGGCTGTCGGCGGCTCGACCGACGAGCAGGTCGGTGACGTTGCGGTGGTCGTCGATATCGACGAGAGGTGCGGTGGTCCGCTCCTTCATGGTGGTCTCCTGATGTCGAGGTGCGGGTATGGGGGAGGACCCGCTCTGAGGAGAGTTCGGAGCGCTGGGTCGTTCGGATGGGTGATCCGGGGCCGGGTCGGGGTGCGGACCTCGTTCGGATTCGCTCGGTCGGGCGAGGTGACGATCGGGTAAGCACTTAGCGTAGGACGCATGACCGATCAGACGCCTTCCTTCCCGTTCGGCTCGCTCGACGACTACACTTCTGTGCCGCGCATCGAAGGGATCGCGCTTTCGCCCGACGGAGATCGGGCGGTGCTGACCGTGGCGACGCTCTCGAGAGACCGGACCGCCTACGAACGGGCGCTCTGGGAGGTTCCGGCCGACGGGTCCGGATCCCCCCGCAGGCTGACGAGGTCGGTGAAGGGCGAGACCGGTGCGGTCTTCACCCGCCGTGGGGATGTGCTGTTCGTGTCCGGTCGGCCGGACGCCGAGGCCGGCGCGGGGGAGGACGACGTCGCGCAACTGTGGCTGTTGCCCGCCGCCGGCGGTGAGGCGAGGGCGATCACGCGCTTGGCGGGCGGCTCCGGGTCTCTCGCGGCCGTGGCGGAGAGTGCGGACCGGGTCGTGCTCGCGGCGGAACTGCTCCGCTCCGCCGATTCCCTGGAAGACGACGCGCGGCTGCGCGCGATCCGTCGGTCCAAGAACGTGAAGGCGATCCTCCACGACAGCTATCCCGTGAGGTTCTGGGATCGCGACCTGGGACCGGAGGAGACCCACCTGCTGGCGCTGGATCTCGACGCACTCGGTGATCAGATCCCGGTCCCCGTCTCGGGCCGGCCGGAGGCGGAAGGCGACGCCCCGCAGAATCCCTACCCGCCGTCGCTCCCGCGACCGCGCGATCTCACCCCGCGCCCTGCGCGCTCCTTCGGCACGGACGCGAGCATCTCCCCGGACGGCGCGACGGTGATCGCGACGGCGTCGGTGCCCGACGGGCTCGGGCGGCGGCTCCTCCTCGTGTCGATCGATGTCTCCACCGGTGAGCGGAACACGCTCGTCGAGGAGGTGGGCGTCGACATCGAACGCCCGCGCATCAGTCACGACGGCTCGCTGCTGGCCTTCACGCGGACGGCCAAGAGCACGCCCACCGCGCCGACGCAGCAGGAGCTCTGGGTGAGTGGGCTCGATGGTTCGGATGCGCGGCGGCTCGCGGTGGACTGGGACCGCTGGCCGGTGGAGGTCGCCTTCGCGGCCGATGACGCGTCGCTGGTCGTCGTCGCCGATTCGGAGGGGCGCGCGCCGCTGTTCCGCGTTCCGCTGGACGGCGGCCCCGTCGAGCAGATCACGCGCGACGACTTCGCGTACTCCCAGGCGCGTGTCGATGCCGTCACCGGCGACGTCCTCGCTCTGCGCTCGAGCTGGGTCGAACCGCCCCACCCGGTGCGCGTGCACCAGGACGGTTCGGTCACCCCCCTGGCGACGCCCGTGCCCCGGCCGCAGAACGGCGGCATCCTCACCGAGGTCGAGACGGTGGTCGATGACGGCGCGCGGGTGCGCGGGTGGTTGCTGCTGCCCGACGGCGCTTCGGCGGCGAATCCTGCGCCCCTGCTGCTGTGGATCCACGGCGGTCCGTTGAATTCGTGGAATGCCTGGAGCTGGCGCTGGAACCCGAATCTCGCGGCGGCGCGGGGCTACGCGGTCCTTCTGCCCGACCCGGCCCTGTCGACCGGCTACGGACTCGACTTCATCGCGCGCGGCTGGAACGCGTGGGGCGAGAGGCCCTACACGGATCTGTTGGCGATCACCGACGCCGCGACGGCACGCGCGGACATCGACGCGAGCCGCACCGCGGCGATGGGCGGCTCCTTCGGGGGGTACATGGCGAACTGGATCGCCGGGCACACCGACCGCTTCGACGCCATCGTCACCCACGCGAGCCTGTGGGCCCTGGACCAGTTCGCGGGAACCACCGACTCGTCCGGCTACTGGAAGAGCATCTTCACGCCCGAGGCGATGATCGAGAACTCACCTCACCGCTTCGTCGACGAGATCCGCACGCCCCTCCTGGTCATCCACGGAGACCGGGACTACCGCGTTCCCGTCGGCGAGGGCCTGCGGCTCTGGTCGGACCTGGCCGACCGGCACGCGGCAGAGGATGGGTCGACGATCCACCGATACCTGTATTTCCCTGATGAGAACCACTGGATCCTCAAGCCTCAACACGTCGCCGTCTGGTACGAGACGGTGTTCGCGTTCCTCGACGAGCACGTGCGCGGGGCTGCGCCGCGGCGTCCGGAGGAATTGGGCTGACGCAACGGTGCGGGAACGGTGAAGGGCCGGTCGGAGAGGCTTCCGACCGGCCCTTGTCCCTTGCACCAAGAGTGT
Organism: Microbacterium xanthum; assembly: GCF_034531355.1. Lineage (NCBI taxonomy): Bacteria > Bacillati > Actinomycetota > Actinomycetes > Micrococcales > Microbacteriaceae > Microbacterium > Microbacterium xanthum. Next base: position 330,904 of record NZ_JAWHUE010000001.1, on the reverse strand, counting down.
CCTGCAATCACATGCCGGTGATCGCCACAGCAAAACGATCACCGTGCTCACACTCTATAACGGAAAGGTAACGAGCGGAAGGGGTTTCGTGATCTTTTCGTGACTTTCCTCGTGTGGGTGGCTCCGGGGCGCACGCGAAACGTTCACGACATCCGACCTGCGTACCGTGCACACCATGGACCAGACCGACGGAATCCCCGAAACCCACACCGCGCAGATGGGGAGTCAGCAGGTCACCCTTCCGGTGATCCCCGTCTCGGACGACTTGTCGATCGCGCTGATGATGGTCATCGACCACCCCGTCTCGGTGATGGAGACGGCGGGGCGCGAACTCGCCGCGCACTTCGTCGATGCGTCGCCAGAGATCGTCGTCGCCCCCGCCACCCTCGGGATCCCGGTGGCGATCGAGGTCACCCGGGCGCTCGGTCTCGATGACTACGTCATCCTCCAGAAAACCCGCAAAGTGCACCTGGGTGACGCTCTCGAAGCGCCCGTCCACGCCATCACGAGCACCGCCGGCGCCGCGCTGCTCCTGGACCGTGCCCGCCTCGGAGACATCCGGGGTCGGCGGGTCCTCTTCGTCGACGATGTCATCTCCACGGGGTCGTCGTCGGGGGCGGCGCTGGCGCTTCTCGAACAAGCCGGGGCCCAGATCGTCGGCGTCGGCGCACTCCTCGCCGAGGGCGACGGCTGGCCGGACACCCTCGCCGGGTACGCCGACCGGGTCTTCGCGTTGGGCCGCATCCCGCTCTTCCCCCGGTGAGCATCGTGCACGATCTCGTCGTGGACCGTGCCGTCCTCGTCACCATGAACGCGCAGCGCGAGGTCGTACGCGGATGGATCGCCATCGACGACGGCGCCATCACCTCGCTCGGCGACGGCCCGGCGCCGGCCGCCCGTGATCGGGTGGATGCCGCCGGCGCGATCGTGCACCCGGGGTTCGTGAGTGCGCATCAGCACTCGATGGACACCCCGGGCCGCGGCGCGGCCGGCGAGGCGCGTGAGTTCACCGATTGGTTGTTCGGCACGTACTACTCCACGGTGCTCGGGCACTCGTCGGCCGATGCGGCGCGGGCGGTGCAGGCCACCGGCGCCGAGCTCGCGCGGGCCGGCGTCACGACCGTCGTCGACTGCTGGGGTGTCGGCGGCATCGGCACCGCCCGCACCGATGCCTGTCTTTCCGCGTCCGTGCACGCGGCGACGCGGACGGAGCTCCGGTGGATCCTCGCGCCCATGGTGTCGGACCGGCTGCCGCCCGGTTGGGAGCAGCTGCTCGCGCAGCATCCCCTCGCCGCCGATGACCTGGTCGCCTCGACGGAGGTCGCCCGGCGCTTCGCCGCGTGGGCCTGCGGGCTCGCTGCCGGCCGGATCGAGGTGTGGGGGAGTGTGGAGCTGCCGGAGATGGCCACCGAGGAGCTGCTCTCCGGCATGGCGGAGGTCGTCCGTGCCGGCGCGACGGGGTTCACGACGCATGTCTGCGCATCCGCACCGGGGGCTGTCGACGTCAGCGGGGAGCGGACCGTCGCGCGGCTCGATCGGCATCGGCTCCTCGGGCGGGGAACGGTCGGTGCGCATGCGACCTTCACCGACGCCGCGGACCGGGTGCTGCTCTCCGATCGAGGAGCCGGCGCCGCGCACTGCCCCGCGGCGACCATGCTCCTCGGTGGCACGACCAGTCCCCTCGGGGTGCTGCGGGAGGCCGGTGTTCCGGTGGGGCTCGGCTTCGACAACGCCACCTTGAACGCGACCGCCGACATGGCGGCGGAGATGCGCCAGGCGCTCATGTTCGACCGTGTCGCCGGTACCGGGTCGGCGCGGGCGACGGCGCGCGACGTCTTCGCCCATGCGACCATCGACGGTGCGCGTGCGATCGGTCGCGATGACACTCTCGGCTCGCTCGAGGCGGGCAAACGCGCCGACCTCGTCGTCGTCGAGCTCGACACGTCAGCCGCGTCCGGCCCGGTGCGCGACCCGATGGCGACGCTGATGTGGTCGACGACGGTGTCCGACATCCGCCTGGTGCTCGTCGACGGGCAACCCGTATACGCCTCGTGACGCGACCGCCCCGCGCCACTCCGGCGCGGGGAAGACCCGGTCACGCCACGGCGCGGCGCACCAGTTCGCGCAGACGCGACTCGACCTCGTCATCCACGCCGACCACCGCGAAGGAGGTCGGCCACATCGCGCCGTCGTCGAGGTGCGCGTGCTCGTCGAAGTTCACGGTGGGGTACCGGGTGTCGAACTTCGATTTCGGCTGGACGAACATCACGACCTTCCCCTCGTCGTTCGCGTAGGCGGGAAAGCCGTAGAAGGTCTTCGGCGCGAGGTGCGGTGCCTCTTCGGAGACCAGTCGGTGGAACATGGTCGCGACCTCGGAATCGATCCCCGTGAGGGCGTCGATCGCGTCGATGCACGCCTCGAGCTCGCGCGCGAGCTTCGCGGCCCCCTTCAACCCCTTGCTGGCGCGGAGCTCCTCGGCCCGCTGCGCCATCGCGGCTTTCTCGTCGGCGGAGAACCCGCCCTGCTCCTCGCTCATCGTGGACCTTTCGCTCGGCCGATGCGGTGCCGGGCCGTCCCTCTCGGGTTCGTGGCGTCGGCAACTCCTCAACATAGCGTTGCGCGTGGGCGATGTGCGCGCTGTCGGCGGCGCAAACGACGACGGTGGAGGAGTTCGCGACGCGACGCGCCGCTGTGGGCGAAGGGTGTTCGGATCGCGGGGTGCGTCAGTGCGGAGCGTGATACTCGGGCTCGCCGCGCTTCCAATATCCCTTCACGATGACCTGGTCGGCGGGCAGGCCCCAGCGCTCGCGCACCAGGGCGCGGCCGGGCTTGACGATCGACTGCTCCGCCGCGATGAAGGCGAAGACCGATCCCTCCGGGCGTGCGGCGTCATCGATTCGTTCGAGTTCGGCCGCGAGGGTCGACGCGGCGAGGCCGTCGCCGCGGTGGACGAAGGTCACCGTCACACCGTCGGGCACGGCGTCGAGAGGGATGTCGTGGTCGGCATCGACGGTCTCGATGAGGATGCGTCCGGTCGCGTCGCGGTCCATGAGGGCCACGAAACGGCGAACGGCGGGCACCGCGGTCTCGTCTCCCGCGAGGAACCATGCGTCCGGCCGTCCTTCGATGACCGCTGAGCCGCGCGGGCCGCCGACGCCGACGAGCGACCCGATCGGCGCCTGGGCCGCCCACGGCGCACCGACGGCGTCGTCGCCGTGCAGGGCGAATTCGAGGTCGAGCCACCCCGCTTCCGCGTCCCATGCCAGCGGTGTGTATTCGCGGCTCGGGGCCGCCCGCATCTCGTCGACGGTACGTGGTGCGGTATCGGGGAAGAACACGCGGATGTGATCGTCGGCACCCCAGGAGGCGAAGCCGCGCAGCTCGTCGCCGCTCAGGCGCACCCGGACGTAATCGGGTGCCACCCACTCACGGGCCGTCAGCCTGGCGGTTCGGAATACCAGGTCGAGCGAGCGACGTCCGATGCGGAAGGTGGTCGTCTCAGAAGAGGCCGTCATAAAAGTTAGGGTAACCTAAGCGCGCCGGTGGCGAGCGCTCAGATCTGGGCCCCGTCGTCGGGATCGTCGAGCCCGACGTGGCGTCCGCGCCACGATTCGTAGGCGATCAGCCACCCGATCGAGATCGCTCCGGCGAGGATCACCCCCAGCCACACGTTCTGCAGGATCAGGCCGAACAGCACTCCCAGCGCGAACAGGAGGACAGTGCCGAGCAGCCACTGCAGGCGCCCGCGCGGAAACCCGGTGCGAGGTTCAGACATACCGCCAGGCTACCGGCGGCGGAGGAGCGGTATCGCGCGCCGATCAGGCGGGTGCGTTGACGGCCAGCAGCCAGTCGACCCCGAATCGGTCCGTGAGCATCCCGAAGAGGCCGCCCCAGGGTGGGCTTCCCAACGGTTGGGTCACCGACCCGCCCTCGCTGAGCCCGTCCCAGAAGCGCCGGATCGACGTCTCGTCATCGCCGCTGACCGAGATCGCCATGCCGGACGGCGCGGTGTAGGTCATATGAGCGGGGGTGTCGGAGGCCATGAGGGTGAAGCCGTCGGGCGTGGTCAAGCTGGCGTGCAGCACAAGGTGCGCCTCCGCGGCATCGGCCATGCCGTCGATCGACCCGAACTCGTCGATGGTGAGGTCGCCGCCGAAGACCGCCTGGTAGAAAGACATCGCCTCTCGGGCGCGATCCCGGAAGGAGAGGTAGGGGTTGAGCGTGGTCATGCTCGAAGTGTCGCGCCGAGGAGGCGTCGGCACAAGAGGCTGCAGGACACCGTGGCTGTCAGGATGCGTCGGGGGCGGTTTCGCCGGCGGCCCAGGCGAGGGCGGCGTCCTCCTGGTCGAGAGCGAAGAAGCGCAGGTCGCCGGGGAACAGGAACGCGAGACTGTGGATGATCTCGGCGATCATCGAGTGTCCGGTGACCAGCGCGCACCGACCCCATACGCGATGCGGCTTACCGGAGAGCAGGGTGTCCTGCCACACCGCGCCCAGGGAGTAGCGCTCGAAGCGCTCGCCGAGGACGATGACGAGGTTCACCCGGTCGTGGGTCTCCAGCGTGCGATCGATCGCCGGATCCAGCACGGTCTCGTAGTCGGATGCGGTCACTTCACCGACGGCACGGAAGCCCAGGACGCCGGCCGGCGCGTTCTCGATCTCTTCGATCATGACCTCATCGTGACGCGGACGGGGTCGTGGTGTCCACCCCGTGTCGTGTGCCGAGCGGCTCAACGGTCGCGGTGATCCTCCGGATGAAGCCGCGGCCCGCGACGCGGCTCGCGGACGCCGGCGGCCGCAAGCAGTCGGATCACGCGCTGACGGTGACCCGGCCACGCCGACAGCAACCGCAGCATCCCGTCGTCGTCGGTGCGTGTTCCGGTGAGGGCGTAGCCGACCTCGTGGGCGAGGTGGAAGTCGCCCACGCTCACGGCGTCGGGGTCGCCGAGGGCGCGGATGCGCGTCTCCGCGGAGGTCCACGGGCCGATACCCGCCTGGGAGATCAGAATGCGGTCGACGGCCTCCCCGTCTTCGGCGCCGGCGATGGCGCGTTCGATCGACTCTCCTCGCCGCGCGGCTCGGACCACGGTCTGGGATTGCGGTGGTTCGAGCCCGGCGCGGTGCCACGACCAGGAGGGGATGCGGCGCCATCCCTCGATCGAAGGCGGCGCGAACATCGGTGCGGGCGTCGGTCCCGGAGCGCGCTCGCCGTGCCATGAGATGATGCAGCGCCAGGCGGAAAAGGCCTGCATGCCGGTGATCTTCTGCTCGAAGACGGCGCTCGCGAGCGCCTCGAACACGAGGTCGGTGCGGCCGAGGCGGAGGCCCGGGTTGCGGTGGTGTGCGCGCGCGACGACCGAATGCGATGTCGGGTCGAATTCCGCCGGGTCGTCTTCGGCGCCGCAGAGGGCTGGAACCTGAGCGAGGGCCCACTCGGCTCCCGCCCCCCACGCGGCCGCGCGGATCGTGCCCGACGACGATTCGCGGAGGGCGAGTGTCGCGACGCCCTCGGGGGTGCGGCTCGCTCGCCAGATCACCGGCCCGGCGACGACCATCGTCGGGTCGTTTCTGCCGTGCCGCTGGAAGAGGACGGTGCGACGCAGGTCCAGCGGGTGACGCGGGCGGTACTCCGTTTCGCGCGGCCGGGGCGTCGAGGCCTTCTCTGTGGCCGCCGGTGGTCGCGCGTGCGACGCGTGCGCGACCGACGAGCTCATGCCGACACCCTACGTCGCGTCTCCGACACGAGGGCCGGCCGCAGGCTCAGAAACGGTCGGGGGAGGGGGTTCCGTGCCCGTATCGGATGGCGACGTCGGCGTGCCGGTCGAAGCGGTAGCCGACGCCCCGGACGGTGCGCACGATGTCTTCGTAGCGTCCGAGCTTGGCCCGCAGGCGACGGACGTGCACGTCGATCGTCCGCTCACCGGGCGCTTCCTCCTCGGAGGACGCGCTCCAGAGCGAAGACACCAGCTCCGCGCGCTCGATCGTCGACCCTTCGCGGAGCACGAGGTACTGGAGCAGCTCGAACTCCTTGAACGTGAACGCCGCCGACTCGCCGTCGATGAGCACGCGCTTGCGGGAGATGTCGACGACGACGCCGCGCACGGCATCCTTCGCCGCTTCCTCCTCCTCGCGCTTGGTCCGAGCGACGGCGGCCGGCTCGTGCAGCGCGAGGCGGACGACGTCCACGTCGCGACCGCCGGCACCGGTCGGTGAGAGGGCGACCGTCGCGTAGGTCTCGGCACCGGGGGCCAGGTTCGCGACGGTGCGACGCAGGGCATCCACGAGCACGCCGAGGTCGACGCCCGCGGCGGCTGCCTTCGCTTCGTCGAGGCCCACGTAGAGGGCGAAGCCGCGTGGCTCGGTCCCCGGGGGCAGCGTGCGAGTGGCCTGGGCCACGGGTGCCTGGGGTGCGGTGTCGGCGATGGTCGGGACGGGGCCGGTGACCGCGCGGAGGTGGCGGGCGGGAGTGGTCGGGCGGTCGAGAAGAGCGGTGGTCGACATGGTGGGTCCTCAGCGGTGGGAATCCGGGCGGATGCGGCTCAGCGGATTCGCGTGTGTGTTGCGATGCGGCCCATCGAATGAGCCGGGATCGACGCGCTCAGACGCCCGGGGTGCGGGGCGTGTGCGGTGCGTCGGGGACTCGGGTCGGGACAGAAGGATCCTCGAGTCCGGCGGGGGTCACCGAATCAGCGACACATTCGACAACACATGACATCGCGGCCGGCAGCCATCATGCCGGCAGTCCCGTTCGCCTCCACGGCGGACAGAGAGCGTGCGTCGTCAGTCATGCGCCCGATTATGACCCCACGTGTCCCCGTGCGTCAAATCGTGAAGAAAAACGGCACTCGAGGGGCGCGGAATTGGCACACTGCTCAGGCGCGGTCAACCCCGTGACACCGCGGTCGGTCCCGCGCACGATGGACACGAGCGAAGGAGATCCGCATGAACGAGGACGGACAGCAGACGACCGGTGAAGGCGCCGACGACGGCGTCGATCACGTCGCGGTCGGGGTCGGGGTGATCGGCGGCCACGACATCGGCACCGGCACCACGGAGTCCGGAGACGAGGGCGCCGCCGAGGTGGCCGACGCCGGCGGCGACGTCGACGATGTGGCGAGCATCGTCGCGCAGGTCCGATCGGACGCCGGTGGGGCCTCCGGCGACCAGATCGCGAAGATCCTCCGCGAACGTCTGGCCGATGCCGGGCAGGAGCTCTCGGACGACGAGATCGACCGCCTCGCGGGACAGATCACGGGCGGAGACTGATCCACACCGCACTCGGTCGGACCAGCCGTGCGCGCCACGCGGCCCCCGGCACAGCAGGCGGGCGTACGCTGACGCCGTGACCGACCTGCGTTTCACCCGACAGACCGACGCCTCGCGCTACACCCTCCACCGCGGCGACGACCTCGTCAGCGTCTTGGACTACCGCGACGACGGGCGCACGGTGGCCTTGACCCGCGCCTACACCGTTCCGACCTTCCGTGGGCACGGGTACGCGGCAGAGATCGTCGAACGCGCGGTCGATGAGATCGCACGCTCAGGCGACCGGCAGGTGAGCCCCGTCTGCTGGTACGTCGCAGACTGGTTCGCCGCGAACCCCGGTCGCGCCGACCTCCTCCAACCCCGCTGACCCCTACCCCGCCCCACCTGCCCGGTCAAGCCCCGGGACGTCCCCGGGCGCACCCGCCACGCTGGTGGAGACGGAAGGAGACGGCATGGAAGACGCACGAGACCTGCCGGAGGGCGTGATCGACGCCGAGCCCGCGGGCGGGTGGGAGAGCGGCGCGGTCGCCGACGGCGAGACCGCCGATGCCTCGCGTGAGACGGCGGGAAGCCCGGATCTCACCCTCGAGAATCAGGAGCCCGATCCCGGGGTCGACGTCGGTCCCGTCGAGGGCGCCGCGCCGGACACGGACCCCGACCTGGCGAACGTCGACGAGAAGGAGACCTCGTGACCGCGAGCACCGAAGACGGCAACCACCTCGGGCACGACGGCGGTCGGGACACCCTCTCCGCCGCCGAAGCGCAGCGCGGCGACGGACTCGGCGAACGCGGCGAGCAGACGCTGCCGGCGATGTCGGAGAACAATGCCGCCGCGTCCGACAAGCTCGACGGAGTGGTCGCACAGATGCGGGCCGACCTGGCCGGCGAGTCGGTCGCGACGGTCGAGCATGCCCTTCGCGGACGCATCGAGCAGACCGGGCTCGAGGTGTCGGATGCTCGGTTCGACGATCTGGTGAAACGGATCGCGGCCGACACCGACGACTGAGCGGAGCGCCTCGGCAGTCGTGTCGGCGGGTCGATCTACCCTGACGGCATGCGCATCCTGCACACCTCCGATTGGCACATCGGGCGGTCGTTCCACGGCCACTCGACGCTCGACGCCTTGCGCGGCGTGCTGGACGCGCTGGTGGAGCAGGTACGCGATCACGACGTCGAGGTCGTCGTCATCGCGGGCGATGTCTTCGACTCCGCCGCGCCCGCCGCCGGTTGCTACACCCTCCTGACCGACGTCCTCCGTGGCATCGCCGACACCGGCGCCCGCGTCATCGTCACCAGCGGCAACCACGACTCCGCCGCACGTCTCGGCTTCCAGGCGGGTCTGCTCCGCGAGGGCATCCACGTCCTCACGGACCCGCTCGCGCTCGACACGCCCGTCGTGATCGACGACGCCGACGGTCCGGTGCGTTTCTACGGCATCCCCTACCTCGAGCCCGGAGTCGTGCGGCACCTGTGGGACGGCATCCCGCTGCGTACCCAGGCCGATGCGATCGACCACGCGATGTCGCTCGTGCGCGCCGACCTCGCCGCATCGCCCGGGCGGAGCGTCGTGATCTCGCACTGCTTCACCGCGGGGGTCGAGGCCACCCCCGGCGTCGAGCGGGAGATCCGGCAGGGAAGCCTCGACGTCGTGCCGCTGTCGAGCTTCGACGGCGTCGACTACGTCGCCCTCGGCCACATCCACGGGCGGCAGCAGCTCGCCCCGACCGTGCGATACGCGGGAGCGCCGTTGCACTACAGCTTCGGTGAGGGGGCCAAGCCGCGGGGGTCGTGGGTGATCGATCTGGACGCTGCCGGAGGTGTCGAGGCGTCGTGGCTCGACCTGCCCGTCCCGCGCCGGTTGGTGACGCTGCGCGCCCCGTTCCGGCACCTGCTCGAATCGGACGAGTACGCCGCACACGTCGACGACTGGGTCTGTGCGCAGTACACCGACTCGACCCCGCAGATCGACGCGATGCGTCGTCTTCTCGGACGCTTCCCGCATTGCGCGACGGTCATGCACACCCCGCCCGCTTCGGCAGCCGACGCCACCGGCGGCTACGCGCGTCGCGTTCGGGCGGCGCGCAGCGACGGGGAACTGGTCGACGCGTTCCTCGCGCACGTTCGGGACGGGGAAGGGGCGAGCGAGCTCGAAGCACGGATCGTCCGCGACGTCATCGAGCAGCGCAGCCTCGTCGAGGCGACGACGTGAGACTGCATCGTCTGGAACTGGAGGGTTTCGGCCCGTTCCGCGACCGGCAGGTCGTCGACTTCGACGCGTACGAGAACGACGGCATCTTCCTGATCACCGGTCGAACCGGTGCGGGCAAGTCAAGCGTGCTCGACGGTGTCTGCTTCGCCCTGTACGGGTCGGCGCCGCGATACGAAGGGACCGAGAAGCGGCTGCGCAGCGACCATTGCGCACCCGACGATCCCACGACGGTGAGCGTCGAGTTCACCGTCGGTGACCGCCGGTGGAAGGTGACGCGGTCGCCCGAGTATCAGCGTCGCAAGAAGCGCGGCGACGGATTCACCACTCTTGCGCCCGACGCACATCTGGACGAGTTCGTCGACGGCGAGTGGATCGGCCGCCAGCGCGGGCCGCGGAACGTCGCCCTCGAGCTCGACGAGATCGTCGGCCTCAGTCAGCAGCAGTTCCTCCAGGTGATCCTGCTCGCTCAGAACCGCTTCGCGGAGTTCCTGCTGGCCAAGAACGACGAGCGACAGCGCCTGCTGCGGACGCTGTTCGGCACGAAGACCTACGAGGACTACCAGGACGCCCTCGAGCAGCGACGCAAGGACGGTGAGCGGGCTCTGTCGACAGCGCTGGCATCCGCCGGCGTCCTCCTGGATGAGGCCGAACGGGTCGCGGGCGATGTCTGGCGCGACGAGGCCGACGATGGCCCCGACGCCGAGGAGACGACCGACCCCGTCGCACGGTCGGCGCGGGCGGCACGCGCACAGGCGCGCCTGGATTACCGTGCCGATGCGCTCCTCCGCGAGCGGGACGCCGCCGACGCCGCCCATCGCGCCGCCGAGACGACGCACGCCGCCCGGCGCGAGCTCCGGGCGCGCCACGAGGCTCGTGCCCGCTCCCGCCGAGCCCTCGCGGAGCTCGAAGCGCGCAACGGGGATATCGACCTCGCGCGCCGCCGCCGTGACCGAGCGGTGGCCGCAGAGTCCGTCCGCGCACCGATCGACGCGCTCGACGCTGCCGTTCGCGACGCCGAGGTCGCCGCTGCCGTCAGAAGCGACGCGCTCCAGAGGTGGCAGGCCCTCGAGGGACAGGTCCTCGACGACGCTGGGCTCGCGGCGACGATCGAGCAGTACACGGGTGAGATCGCCGTCGCGGAGCGCGCCCTCGAAGACGAGGCCGCCGCGACCGAGTTCCGCCGACGTCTCGATACCGCCCGCGCTCGGATCGCGGAGGTCGACGATCTCCTGGCCACCCTCGATGCCGGCCGTGCAGAGTTGCCGGTCCGGCTCGCCCAGCTCGACGCGGAGCTCGCTGCCGCGACCGAAGCCGCGGGCGCGCGCGAGGCGCGGGCCGAGCAACGAGCGACGCTCGCGGATCGTCTGGCGGCCGCGCGGCTTCTCGATCGGCGGACGTCCGATCTCCGCGCCGCGGAGGTCGCACACCTCGACGCGGTCGGTCGCCTCGAGGCCGCCGCCGCGGCGGTGCGGGATCTGCTGCGTCGTCGCCTCGACGGGCATGCGGGGCAGCTCGCGGCGGAGCTCACCCACGGTACGCCGTGTGCGGTCTGCGGGTCTCCCGAGCACCCCGCCCCTGCCGTGCTCTCTGCGGAGCCCGTGCGCGACGAGGACATCGCCGCGGCCGAGGGCGAGCAGGCGCGTGCCGCCGAAGCCGAGCGGATCGCCGGCGCAGCCGCCGCGGAGTCTCGGACGGCGGTCGCCGAGTTGCGTGGCGTCGTCGGGAGCGAGACCGAGGAGTCGTTGACCACCGAGCTCGAACGTGTCGACGCGGACCTGCGCCGGGCCGCCGAGGCCGTCAGCCGCCGCGCGGAGCTCTCCGATCAGCGCCGCGCGCTCGTCGACGCGGACGCGCAAGCGGCAGCCGAGCGAGACCTTCTGGCGGCGGACGCCGCCGCTCAGCGCCAGGCGGCCGCCGTTGCGGAAGAGAGTCTCGCGCAGGCGCGGGAACGGGTCGAGGCCGCACGGGGGAACCATGACAGCGTCGCCGCACGCCTCGAAGCCGCGCGGGCACGCCGCACGGCGGCGGAGTCGCTGCAGACGGCATCCCGCGACCACGAGGTATGCGAGCGAGCCCGGATCGCCGCCCTCGGCGACCTCGCCGAGAGACTTCGCGAGAGCGGATTCGACACGGCCGACGACGCGCGCGACGCACTGCTGCCCGCCGCTGAGCGGCAGATCCTGGATGCGACAATCGCGGACCACGAGGTCTTGCTGCGCACCGAGCGCGATCGGCTCCGCGACCTGGAGCTCGAGCTGGCGGGGGTGGGCGATGAGCCCGTCGACATCGAGGAAACCGCGGCGGAAGCAGCCCGCGCGAGAGAGCGATGGAGCGCGGCCGTCGATGCCGCCGCGGCGGCATCCGAGCGTCGCACGCGACTCGCCGATCTCCGAGACCGCGCGGAGCAGACGCTCAGCGACACCGGAGAGCTCGCACGGGAACAGGCCGTGATCGCACGGCTGGCGAACACCGTGGCCGGCCGCGCGCCCAACACGCATCGCATGTCGCTGGAATCGTTCGTCCTCGCGGCCGAACTGGAGGAGATCGTCGAGGCCGCCAATCTGCGGCTTGCCGACATGTCGTCGGGGCGATATGCGCTCCGGCACAGCGATGCCGTCGCCGCGCGCGGTGCATCCAGCGGCCTGGGCCTGACCGTGCTCGACGCCCACACCGGGCAAGCCAGGCCGGCACAGTCGCTGTCCGGGGGCGAGACGTTCCTGGCGTCGTTGGCCCTCGCGCTCGGCCTCGCCGAAGTCGTCACCGCACGCGCCGGCGGGGTGCGCTTGGACACGCTGTTCATCGACGAGGGGTTCGGCTCGCTCGATGCCGACACCCTCGATCTTGCGATGCGCACCCTGGACGAGCTTCGCCAGGGCGGGCGTACGGTCGGGCTCATCAGCCACGTCGCCGCGATGAAGGAGCAGATCCCGGCGCAATTGGTCGTCGAAGCCACGCCCGAAGGCCCCAGCACGTTGCGGCGCGGTGTCGCTTCGATGGCGTGAACGACGTGCGCTCCGCGTAGGCTGAAGACATGACCAAGAGCACGATCTGGACCATCCTCGGCGTGATCGCGGCGGTCTTCATCGCCTGGATCCTCGTCGAGTTCGTCTTCTCGGCGATCGTGTTCCTGTTCAAGCTCGTCATCGTGGCCGTCGTCGCGCTCGTCGTCTTCTTCGTCCTGCGCGCCGCGTTCTCGCGCTCCGCGTAGCGCGTCGCGCTCCTCCGTTCGCATCGGCACGATGCTCCGCAGTCCGCTGCTGCGGGGTCCGCGGGTCGGTTCCTCGGCGCGTCCCGACTGCGGAGCCGCCGCGAGGGCGGGGTCGGGCGCGGGGGAGCGGGGCAGGCGTGCGGGGGCTCAGCCGAAGAGGTCGTCGAGCGTGACCGGGACCCCGGTGCGGTCGGTCAGAGCCTGGCGCGCCGCGTGCCAGCCGGGCATTCCCGTCACACCCGGACCCGGGGGCGTCGAGGCCGAGGCCAGGTAGACACCCGGCATCGGGGTGCGCCACGGTGTGCGCGAGAGAACCGGACGCCGCACCGCCTGGGTGATCGTGAACGCCCCGCCGAGGATGTCGCCGTCGACGTCCGAGGGATTCTGGCGGGACCGCTCGGCAGCCGTGACGGCATGCGAGGCGATCACCCGCCGCCGGAATCCGGGCGCGAACCGCTCCACCTGTCGAATCACCGCCTCGGTCGGGTCGAGAGTCGATCCCGGCGGCACATGGATGTAAGCCCACAGCACATGCTTGCCGTCGGGAGCCCGAGAAGGGTCCACCGTCGTCGGCTGCACCGCCAGCACGTAGGGGCGATGGGGGACGCGCCCGGCGGCCACGGCATTCTCGGCCTCCTCCACCTCTGCGCGCGACCCACCGAGGTGGACGGTCGGGGCGCGTCCGACCTCGTCCGCAGCCCACGGCACAGGGCCGTCGAGGGCGAAATCCACCTTCGCCGCAGCGGAACCGTGCCGGTAGGCGCGGATCGCGCGGGCGTAGCGGTCGGGGATGTCCGGGTGGGAGAGAAGGAGCCGCGGCGCGGTGTCGAGCAGCAGCAGATCGCCCGCGTCGGGGTCTCCCCAGTCGAGCTCGGCGAGGTTGCGCACGTGGACACCGGTCTCGAGCATGCCGCCGTGGGCTTTCAGGTCCTCCACGAGGGTGTCGGCGATCCGCTGCGCCCCTCCGCGTGGCAGCGACCACCCTTCCGCGCTGTGGGCGTGGGCGGCGAGGAACAGCCCCGAGGCCGCCGCCGCGAGCGAGGGCAGACGCGTGTTGCCGTGGGCCAGCACGCCGGCGAGGAGAGCCTCGACGTCGGGAGAGAAGAAGGGACGACCGGCGCGGGTTCCGGTCGCGAGCATCCGCGCTCCGAACCCGGCGACCACGAGCGGATGTCGGGGGACGCGCAGCAGCTGATCGCCGGTGAACTCCACCAGCTCGCCGAGGCGACGGGTCAGCGGCGCGACCAGCCGGCGGTACGCCCGACCGCCGGGGCCCAGCCCGTCGACGGTGCGCTCGAGGTCGTTCCACGCGATCGCCGCGCGACCATCGTCCAGAGGCTGCGCATAGGAGGCCTCCGGCGTGATCCACTCGATGCGCTCCGACAACCCGAACGCGCGGAAGAACAGCGAACTCCGCGCGGCCGGATGCACCGCCGACCCGACGTCGTGACGGAACCCGGGGAGAGTCAGCCCGGCCGTGCGGACGCCGCCGCCGATCGCGTGGAACGCCTCCACGACACGGACGTCGTAGCCGGCGCGGGCGAGTGAGACCGCAGCAGCGAGCCCGTTCGGGCCGCTGCCCACGACGGTCGCGCGTCTGCCCATGACCCCAGTCTGGCACTCGGCCAGGGGGCCTGCGCCGCGACGGCTCCGAAGCGACGGGACAGCCCGGAGTTCCCTCGGGGGCGGGGGACCGGCAGGATGGAGCCATCGAGCGAGGAGGTCTCATGGAGTCGGTGGTTCTGGACGCGCCCGAGGGGATCGCGATGCGGCTGGGGTGGGACCCGTCGATGAGCGAACACGACCGCAAGCGGGCCCTCGCCCGGGAATTGGTCGCCGATCATCTCGGCATCGAGCAGAAAAAGGTTCGCGTCGAACGCGAAGCCCCCGCCCAGTTCGGCTTTCACACGCAGTTGATCGCGGAGGTCGACGGCGCGGAGGTGCCCGTCGGCATCCGGAACACCAGCTTCCGTGCGGCGACGATCGTCGCCGTGGCCGACCCCGCGGTCCCCATCGGTCTCGATCTGCGCGACACGCATCCCGACGACGCGACCGTGCACGAGATGCAACGCCACTCGCACCTGCTCGATGAGAACGACATCGACGCGCTCGTGCGGCATTGGACCCGGGTGCAGGCCGTTCGGGATGCCGACGGCCGCGGCACGCGCGTGCGCGGCGAGCACGTTCGGCTCGACGCCGCCCTTGCCAAGGGGTGGATCCCCGATCGCCGCGTCCACTACCAGCTGGCCGATCTCTCCCGCGACGGCTGGGTCATCACCCTCGCCTACGGAGCGCTGCCGTCCTGACCCGGCTCAGCCGAGTCGGTCGGGATGCGTGAGACGCCACCACGCGGTCGGCTCGGCGATGTGTTCGGCCACGACGATGTCGGACGTCGCGCTGTTCGGGCCGGCGGTCCAGGTGATGCTGCCGACGACGGCGCCCGCCCGGTACTGCTCCGGGGTCCGCGTGTGCACGGTGACCTCGACCGGGGTGTCGGACCACGTCAAGACGGCGACGTCGTCGGCCACGACGGCGGCGGAGCTCTCCCCCCACGGTGTCGAGATCTCGCCGACGACCGTCCCCGCCTCGGCGAGCTCGACCTCGTGGAAGCCGGAGCGGATGCTCGCGAGAGTACGCAGCGCGACGTCGCTCGTCGCCGCCCGCGTCTGTCCACCGAGGACTGCGCCGACCACCTGAAGGGGTTCGCCCGCGCCGACCTCCAGCGATGCGGTGTAGAGGTAGGTGAAGGTGCCGTTGCCGAGGTTGCCGGTCTTCATCCCGGTGACACCGTCGACGCCGAGCAACTCGTTCGTGTTCCGCAGGGTTCCGGTCGCATCCAGCGTCAGCGAGGGTGTCGCCGCGAGTGCGGAGACGGTCGGGTCAGCCGCCGCGAGGGCACCGAGGCGCAGCAGATCCGCGGTGGTGCTGACGTTGCCGGGGTCGAGCCCGGTCGGGTCGACGATCGTCGTCGACGTCATCCCGTTGTCGTCGAGCCACTCCCGTGCCGCCGCGAGGAAGTTCGGCAGAGAGCCGAAAGCCCACGTCGACACCGCGTGCGCGTAGTTGCTCGCCGACGGGATGAGCATGGTTCCGAGCGCGTTCCGGAGGGACATGCTGCTGCCGGCGGGCATGACCGCGATGGTCGCCCCGCGGACGTAGTAGGCGTCGTAGAGGGCGTGATCGGCGGCACCGAAGGTGATGGTGGGGCCCGGGTCGCCGTCGCCCAGCGGATAGGCGTCGAGGACGACCAGCGCGGTGACCAGCTTGGTGATGCTCGCGATCGGGAGCGGATCGCCCGGCCCGCTCGCGGCCTCGAGTCCCTCCGGGCCGAGGTACTCCTCCGCACCGGTGACGCGCACCGCGGCCGCTCCCTGCGACGGGGTGGCGATCGAGACGGCTTCGGGTGCGGCCAGGACCGGATCGCGCAGGTGCGCGGTGGGCGCCGGCACCGGGGCGCTCAGTGCCCAGACGGCGTACCCGCCGACCGAAAGGCCGCACACGGCCAGGACGAGCACGATCGCGAGCGCGATCCTGCCGACGACCCGCCGGCCGTGAACATCGCGCGCCGTGTCGGCGGGCGCCTCGGCGCCGTCCATCAGCTCTGCGAAGTCCGAGAGCGCGTCCGTCGACTCGCGCTGCGTCGTCATCCCGCCCCCATCGGTCATCCGCCACCCGCCCCCACATCATGCATCACCTCGACACGGGGAAGGAAGCCCCGCAGCGCGCCGCGATTCGACGATTCGGTGGTCGCGGACTGTCGGAATGCGCCGCGGTGGCGACGAATGGTGACAGGCGAAGGCTCGCCGGCGGATGGCACGCGCCCGCGGGCGGATCACGAAATGCACACGATCGCCGCGCGTCACCCGCCCGCAACGACCCGCGTCATACCGTGGAGCATGGAGAACGTGACCGGCAGGGGAACAGTCGTCGCCATCGTCGGCGACGCGACGGAGGATGCGCTGGAGGCGCTCGGAGGGCTGCGCGGGGTCGACGTCCTCCCGCTGCGGGGCAGTGAGCCCGGGCTCGCCACTCGTCGCATCGGGGCCGCTCAGAGGCCGTGGATCGTGCACGACGCCGACCCGCTCGAGCACGTCGCCGCCGCGTGGGTCGAACTGTTCGAAGAGCGCTCGACCCTGGGCGTCCTGGAACGGGAGGTCCAGGCCGCGCTGGAGCAGTTCGAGATGGACGAAGCGGTCATGCCGGACTACTACATCGTGCTCGATCCGGAGGGGGCCGAGACGACGTGGCGCCACTGGTGGTGCGGTGCACTGGGGCACCACGCTCCGAAGCGTGTGCTTCCGGCGCACCGGCCCGTGTCATCGCGCGATGACGCGCTCGCACGCGTGCTCAACGCGCTTCCGACCTCGCCGCCCTGGCCCGAGCCGTCGTCGTGGCTGCCGCGCATCCCCTTCGAGATCCCCGACCGGGTGGGGTTGCGCGATCGTCGGGAGACGGCGGCCTGATCAGGTCGGCGGGAGCGCCCGGTCGAGTTCGGCGAGCCACGCGTGCGCGTTCCCGTCGGAGGGTGTGCGCCAGTCTCCCCGCGGCGACAGCGAACCCGCCGGTGACACCTTCGGGCCGTTCGGGATCGCCGACCGCTTGAACTGCGCGAACGAGAAATAGCGCGTCAGGAACACCCGCATCCATGTCGCGATCTCCTCGAGCGTGAAGGCGTAGCGCTCGTCGTCGGGGAACCCTGGCGGCCAGGCGCCGCGCTCCGCGTCGCCCCAGGCGTGGGCGGCGACGAAAGCGATCTTGGACGGGCGCATCCCGTACCGGAGCACGTGGAACAGCGTGAAGTCGTGGAGCGCGTACGGACCGATCCGGTCTTCGGTGGACTGCATGTTGCCGTCCGCGTCGGCGGGCACGAGCTCGGGACTGATCTCGGTGTCGAGCACGGATCGCAGGATGGCCGCCGCGGTGTCGTCGACGCCCTCGCGGTGCGCGACCACCCAGCGGATGACGTGCTGGATGAGGGTCTTGGGCACACCCGCGTTCACCGCGTAATGGCTCATGTGGTCGCCGACGCCGTAGGTCGCCCACCCGAGGGCGAGCTCGGACATGTCGGAGGTGCCCACGACGAAGCCGCCGTTGCGGTTGGCGAGCCGGAACAGGTAGTCGGTGCGCAGCCCCGCCTGCACGTTCTCGAAGGTGATGTCGTGCACCGGTTCCCCCGCGGCGAAGGGATGTCCGAGCTGGTTCAGCATCTCGGTCGCGGCTGCGCGGATGTCGATCGTCTCGATCGACGCTCCCATCGCCTCGGAGAGGGCGATCGCGTTGCCCTTGGTCCGCTCGCTGGTGGCGAAGCCCGGCATCGTGTAGGTCAGGATGTCCGACCGAGGTCGACCGAGGAGGTCCATCGCGCGTGCGACGACCAGCAGGGCGTGGGTCGAGTCGATCCCGCCCGAGACGCCGAGCACGGGTTTCGGATTGCCGATCGCCCGCATGCGCTGGACCAGTCCGGACACCTGGATGTTGAACGCCTCGTAGCAGTCCTGCGCGAGCCGGGCGGGATCGTCCGGCACGAAGGGGAAGCGGTCGAGGGGGCGCACCAGTCCCGTTTCGGTTGCCGGTGGGGCCAGGTCGAAGGCGATGGTGCGGAACGCGGTCGCATCGGCGTGCGTGCGGCGGTTGTCGTCGAAGGTGCCCTGACGCTGACGGTCCTGGCGCAACCGGTCGAGGTCGACATCGGCCACGGAGCGGCGCGGACCGTCCGGGAAGCGTTCGGTCTCGGCGAGCAGGTTCCCCGCCTCGTAGACCATCGTCTGGCCGTCCCATGAGACGTCGTTCGTGGACTCGCCCGCACCGGCGGCGGCATATACGTAGGCGCCGAGGCATCGCAGCGACTGCGACCGACACAGCTCGTGGCGGTCCTCTGCACGCGCGATCGTGATCGGGCTTCCCGACAGGTTCACCATCACGGTGGCGCCTGCCAGAGCGGCGCGCGAAGACGGCGGGATCGGCACCCACACGTCTTCGCACACCTCCGCGTGGATCACGAGTCCGGGCACGTCCCGCGCGGCGAAGAGCAGGTCCGGGCCGAAGGGGACCTCGCCGCCCGCGACGCGGATGGTGCCTCCGCTCTGGTCGTCGCCCGGCGCGTACCAGCGGCGTTCGTAGAACTCGCGATAGGTCGGCAGGTACGACTTCGGGGCGACGCCGAGCACGTGGCCGCGGTGGATCACCACGGCGCAGTTGTACAGACGTGAGCCATGGCGCAGCGGCGCACCGACGACGAGCACGGGCAGGAGGTCTGCGGACGATGCCGCGAGATGCGCGATGGCCGTCTCGACGGCGTCGAGCACGGCGTCCTGCAGGACGAGGTCCTCGATCGCGTACCCGGTCAAGCCGAGCTCGGGGAACACCGCCACGGCGGCGTGGTCGTCGTGGCATCGGCGCGCGACGGCCAGGATCGCTTCGGCATTGGTCGCCGGGTCGGCGATCGCGACCGGCACGGTGCAGGCCGCGACGCGCGCGAACCCGTGGCGGTAGGCGCTGTCGAAGGGAAGAGGGCTGCTCACCCGCCCAGTCTTGCAGGTGGGGCCGTGTCGGCGGTGCTCGCTACTGTCGAACACGACAAGAGGAGAGCATGCGCTACGTACCTGACCAGGGCCGGATCGTCTGGAGTGCCAGCGACCTGAAGGCGGCCGCCGAATGCGAGTTCGCCTGGGCGCGCGCGATCGACGCCAAGCTCGGCCGTGTCGCGGCCGTCGCGGACCCCGAAGACGCCACGCTGGAGCGCGCCGGGCGGCTGGGCGACGCCCACGAGCAGCGCGTGCTCGACGGCTACCGTGCCCGGTACGGGGCCGGAGTGCGAGAGATCGACGCCACCGAGTCCAGAGACGCCGCGGGGCTCGCCCGTGCGGTGGCGGCAACGGCCGACGCGCTGGCCTCCGATGCCGACATC
The DNA here is from genome assembly GCF_034531355.1 of Microbacterium xanthum. Classification (NCBI taxonomy): domain Bacteria; kingdom Bacillati; phylum Actinomycetota; class Actinomycetes; order Micrococcales; family Microbacteriaceae; genus Microbacterium; species Microbacterium xanthum. The sequence goes on along the minus strand of NZ_JAWHUE010000001.1, from coordinate 311,314 downwards.
GTCTATCAGGCCGCCTTCGCCACCGACGAGTTCGTCGGATTCGCGGACTTCCTCGCGCGCGACGAGGACGGGAGATGGCTGGTCCAGGACTCCAAGCTCGCCCGACGAGCGCGTGTCACGGCGTTGATGCAGCTGGCGGCATATGTCGCGCAACTCGATCGCCTCGGTGTCCCGCGCTCGGACCGCGTCGAGCTGCTGCTCGGCGACGGATCCGTGAGCGAGCACGCGGTCGATGATCTGCTCCCGGTGTTCGAGCTGCGCGCCGCCCGTCTGCGCGCGCTGATCGCCGACCGCGACCTCCCGGCACGCGCGGCGGGGGCGCCGATCGCCTGGGGGGACCCGCGCGGCGACCTCGATGTCGTCGCGTGCGGTCGCTGCGCCACGTGCGAGCAGGAGGTCGTGGCCTCTCGCGACCTGCTCCTGGTCGCCGGGATGCGGCCGGTTCAGCGCCAGCGGCTTCGCGCCGCCGGAATCCTCACGATCGACGCCCTCGCGAGCGCAGCCGAGGTGCCCCCGGGGATGAATCCCGACACGTTCGCGATGCTGCGGGTGCAGGCGGGGCTGCAGCTCGACAGCCCCGCGGGCATCGATCTGTCGCAGCCGCAGGTACCGACCTATCGGGTCGTGGCACCCAAGGCGCTGGGTGCACTGCCGCGGCCGAACGCGGGCGACATGTTCTTCGACTTCGAGGGCGACCCCCTCTACACCGAGCCGCCGCGGGACGGGCGCACCGAGTGGGGGATCGACTATCTCTTCGGCTGGGTCGATCTCTCGGAGAGCTACACGGCCCTCTGGGCGCACTCTTTCGCCGAGGAGAGGAATGCGCTCGAGACGTTCCTCGACATCGTCTCGCTCCGACGCCAGCAGCACCCGGGCATGCACATCTACCATTACGCACCCTACGAACCGACGCATCTGATGGCGATGGCCGCACGGCATGGCGTGCGCGAAGACGAGGTCGACCGACTGCTGCGCGACGGTGTCTTCGTCGACCTGTACCCGATCGTCCGGAGGGCGGTCCGGGTCGGATCCCGCTCGTACTCCATCAAGAAGCTCGAACCGCTCTACATGGGTGAGCACATCCGCACCAGCGACGTCCAGAAGGGCGACGACTCGATCGTGCGTTACGTCGAGGCACGGGCGTTGCGCGAGGGCGGCGATGAGGATGCCGCGCGGGCCGTCTTGGACGACCTCGCCGACTACAACCGCTACGACTGCGTCTCGACGCTGCGGCTACGCGACTGGCTCGTGGACCGGGCGCGCGAGGCGCAGTTGCGGCCGACCCCCGATGCCGACCCGGCCGAGAACACCTACCGGCCCTCGCCTCGGGCGACCACGCTGAACGAGCGGGCGCGGGCCTACCCGGAGGATTCCGGCGAGGCGCGCTCCCTGCGGCTGGGCGCCGCCGCCATCGACTACTACCCGCGAGAGGCCAAGACGTTCTGGGCGACGCACTACCTGCGCCTGCGCGAGCCGGTGTCGCTGTGGGAGGACGGTCGCGATGTGGTCGTCGTCGACCCCGCTCGGTGCCGGGTGATCGAGGACTGGCACCGGCCCGAGGGGGCGCGCACCGATCGGCGGCTCGTCGAGATCCGCGGCGAGCTCGCGCCCGGCACCCGCCTCAGCGAGGGATCCTCACCGTTCGCGCTCTACGACCTGCCCGCCCCGTATCCGTTCGAGGCTGCGCCGCGGTGGATCCACGCCGACCATCGGGTCACTGTCGCCGAGGTGCTCGACGACGGCGTGGTCATCGCGGAGAGTGCCGTGCAGGGATTCACCTGGGACGAGCTCCCGGTCGCGCTCACGCCTGCCGCGCCCCCGCCGGCGGCCAACCAGCAGGTGGCGATCGACGCGTGGGCCGACCACGTCATCGGTGCGGCGCCGTCGCTTCCCGAGGACCCGGCCACCGACATCCTCCGCCGCCGGCCGCCGCGGACCCGATCGGGTGCGCTCGCCGAGGGCCGGGGCACCGAGGCGATCGTGCGGAGCCTGCTCGACCTCGATCACAGCTATCTCGCCGTGCAGGGGCCGCCGGGAACAGGCAAGACCTATGTCGGCTCCCACGTGATCGCCCGGCTGGTCGCCGAGCACGGTTTCAAAGTCGGCGTGGTCGCCCAGTCTCACGCCGTCGTCGAGAACATGCTCGACCGGGTCGTCGCCGCAGGGGTCCCCGCCGCCCGTGTCGGGAAGGCTCCGAAAGACCCTTCCGCACCGACCTCCTTCACCGCCCTCGCCAAGAACGGCATCGCCGAGTTCACGTCCGAACATGCCGACGGCTATGTCATCGGCGGCACGGCGTGGGACTTCGCCCATCAGGGCCGCGTCCCGCGCGGCAGTCTGGATCTGCTGGTGATCGACGAGGCCGGGCAGTTCTCGCTCGCCTCGACCGTCGCCGTGTCCCTCGCGGCGTCGCGTCTGCTGCTGCTCGGCGATCCCCAGCAGCTTCCGCAGGTCAGCCAGGGCACCCACCCCGAGCCGGTGGACACCTCCGCGCTGGGCTGGATCGTCGACGGCGCCGATGTCATCCCCGACGAGTACGGCTACTTCCTCGACCAGACATGGCGAATGCACCCGGAGGTCGCCGCCGCCGTGTCGACCCTGTCCTACGCCGGCGCGCTGCGTGCGCACCCGGCGACATCGCGGCGAAGCCTCGAGGGCATCGCGCCCGGCCTCCATCCCCGGCCGGTCCGCCACCGGGGGAACGCCACATGGGCACCCGAGGAGGCGGCGGTGGTCGCCGACACCGTCGCCGACCTCGTCGGTCGCGCGTGGCGGTCGGCGACGACGGACGACGCCGGGGTCGTCACGCCCGACTCCGAGCGACCTCTCACCGCGGCGGACATCATCGTGGTCACGCCGTACAACGCCCAGCAGGTCGCGGTCGAAGAGGCACTGAAGGCGAACGGGCACGGCGAGGTGCGTGTGGGCACGGTCGATCGTTTCCAAGGCCAGGAAGCGGCCGTGGCGATCGTCTCGCTCGCGGCGTCGGCCGGGCGGGACGCGCCGCGGGGGCTGGAGTTCCTGCTGCTGCGCAACCGCCTCAACGTCGCCGTGTCCCGCGCGATGCACGCCGCGTTCGTCGTGTACTCGCCCGGACTGCTCGACGACCTGCCCCGCACCCCGGAAGGGGTCGCCCGTCTGAGTGCGTTCGCGCGCCTGGTCGGGGCCGATCCGACCGCATCCTTCGGCGCCGCGGCGATAGGGAGCGGCGTCGACGATGTCAACCCCGTTCAGGTCGGCGCGGCCCGATCGTAGATTGGCGGAGCGCCTCAGGGCGCGGCGGCACCCGTTCGGCGAGGGGCGGGTGCCGTTTCCTCAGCGGCGATGTGGCTCGGGCGGGGCCTTACACCGTGCCGTAGAGGCGGTCCCCGGCGTCTCCGAGGCCGGGAACGATGTAGCCCTTTTCGTTGAGGCGCTCATCCATGGCACCGAGGACCAGCGTGACGTCGCGGTCGCCGACCTGCTTCTTGATCGCCTCGACGCCCTCCGGTGCCGCCAGGATGCAGATCGCCGTGACATCCTGCGCGCCGCGCGCGAAGAGGAAGTCGATGGCGGCGCCGAGCGAGCCCCCGGTGGCCAGCATCGGGTCCAACACGAAGCACTGGCGGTCGCTGAGATCATCCGGAAGACGCTCGGCGTAGGTCTGCGGCTCGAACGTCTCCTCGTTGCGCACCATGCCGAGGAAGCCGACCTCGGCGGTGGGGACGAGCTTGGTCATGCCCTCGAGCATGCCGAGGCCGGCGCGGAGGATCGGCACGACGATCGGGCGCGGCTCGCTGATCTTCACGCCCATCGTCTCGGTGACGGGGGTGGTGATCCGCACGGGAGTCACCTGCACGTTGCGGGTGGCCTCATAGGCGAGGAGGGTGACCAGTTCCTCGGTGAGCTGACGGAACACCGGCGACGAGGTCTCGTGGTCACGGAGGACGGAGAGCTTGTGGGTGACGAGCGGGTGGTCGGCGACGTGCAGGCGCATACGTCCAGGGTATTCCACCCGCCCGCGGCGTCCTACGCTGGGACCGTGCCGCTGCCCGCATCTGCCGAAGATCTCGCGGCGATGCGTCACGCCCTCGACCTTGCCGGAACCGCGCTGGCGTCGGGAGAGGTGCCTGTGGGCGCCCTCGTGCTGGACCCCGGGGGCGCCGTGATCGGTGAAGGACGGAACCTGCGCGAACACGAGCATGACCCGACCGCGCACGCCGAGATCATCGCGATGAGGCGCGCCGCCGCGGCGTTGTCCTCGTGGAATCTCGCCGGGTGCACACTGGTGGTCACGCTCGAGCCGTGTCTCATGTGCGCCGGTGCCCTGCTGCAGGCGCACGTCTCGCGCGTGGTGTTCGGCGCATGGGACGACAAGGCCGGCGCCGTCGGGTCGATGTACGACGTTGTGCGCGACCGACGCCTTCCGGTGCGCGCAGAGGTCGTCGCGGGGGTGTGCGCCGACGAGTCGGCGGCACTGCTCCGTCGTTTCTTCGACTCCCGCCGCGACCGACCCGCATCCGCCCACTCCTAACCCTCGGCGCCCGACGCGCCGGGCGGCCGGGTCAGCGGGGGAGGAGCGGCAGAACCTCGCGACCGAGGTAGTCGACGTGGTCGAGGTCGCCCAGGTCGAACAGCTGGAAGTAGATGCGTTCCGCGCCGAGTTCGATCAGGCGGTGCACCTTCTCGGCGATCGCGGACGCCTCGCCGAGGAAGTGGTTGTCTGGCGAGATGTCCGCGACATCTTTGCCGAGAGTGGCTGCGTGCCGCCGCACGTCCGCGCGGTCGCCGGCCAGAGTGGTCAGGGCCACCGACCGCTTGAGCGTCGCCGGATCGCGGTCGATCCGCTCGCACGCGGCCGACACCGTGGCGAACTTGTCGGCGACAGTGGGCTCGTCGACGAAGCCGATGTTGAACTCCGTCGCGAATCGGGCCGCGATCGCGGGGGTCCGCTTCGGCCCGCCGCCTCCGACGATCACCGGCATCGGCGACTGGACGGGCTTGGGGAGGGCGGGGGAGTCCTCGAGCGTGTAGTGCGGCCCGGCGTGGCTGAAGGTCTCGCCGATCGGCGTATTCCACAGGCCTGTCACGACCTCGAGCTGCTCTTCGAGCATTCCGAACCGCTTGTCCGGGAACGGGATGCCGTACGCGCGGTGCTCACGTTCGAACCAACCGGTACCGAGCCCGAGCTCAGCTCGTCCGCCGGACATCGCGTCGACCTGGGCGACCTGAATCGCGAGGACGCCCGGGTACCGGTACGTCACCGATGACACGAGCGTGCCCAGTCGGATGGTCGATGTCTCCCGTGCCAGGCCGGCCAGCGCGGTCCAGGCATCGGTCGGCCCGGGCTGCGCGTCACCGTCGCCCATCCGCAGGTAGTGGTCGCTGCGGAAGAAACCGTCGAACCCGTGGCCTTCGGCGGCGAGGGCGAGGGCGAGCTGGTCGTCGTACGAGTAGCCCTGCTGGGGCTCGGTGAAGATGCAGTACTCCATGGACCCAGTCTGGCAGGACCGCTCAGTCGGCCGAGCGGATGATGATCGCCTCGGTCGGCGGCGACGGATCGGCCGGTGTGCCGACATAGCCGATCGCGCTCAGCAAGGCGCGGCGGAATTCGATCGGACGCTCGAGGTGCGGCGCGTGACCGACGCCTTCGAGGTGCAGCTCGTTGACGATGCCCCCGGCCTGCGCGTACGCACCCAGGACGTCGCGCGTCTGCGAGACCATCTCCTGCGCCGGTGCGACCTCGGCGCCGGGCCAGTCCGGCACCACCCCCGCGGCACCGAGATGGTTCAGGTCGAAGAACGAGGCGTCCGAGACGATCGCGTCCATGTCGCCGTGGACCCAGAGGATCGGGGGCTTGTCTGCCATGTCGACGATGCCGGAGACGTTGAAGTGCTTGGGGGCCATCGTATTGAGCACACCGATGTCGCCCGCGCCGAATCCGGGCCAGTTCTCGCTGGCGACCGCGTCGCCGGGGTAGTTGCCGGTGGCGGTCGAGGTGGTGAGCATCGAGGCCACCCAGACATCCTCGTGCGCGGACGTGTACCCGGGCGCGACGTAGCCGGATCGGAAGACGTTGCGCGGCGAGGTGGGCGCCTCGTCCGACGTGTCGCGGGCGGTCAGCCGCTCGACGAAGTCGGGATTGGCGCCGCCGCCTCCGCAGCCGGCGTCGTCGTCGGTCAGGCGGGTGCCGTCGCGACGGGTTCCGCCGAATCCGTACGGCGAGACCGGCGCCTGCAGCGTCAGGCTCAGGGCGCCGTGGTCGAGTGCGTACTGGAGGACCACCCCGCCGCCCATCGACCAGCCCACCAGGTGGACCATCGGAATGCCGAGCACCTCGAGGGTGGCGTGCACGTCGTCGCTGAAGTCGCGGACCCCGCGGGTGGCGTCGACGGGGAGGTTCTCGGTGTCGCCGAATCCGCGCAGGTCGATCGCGATGACCCGCAGCTCCGACGGGAGGTCCTGCATCGTCTCCTGCCAGAACAGCGCCGATGAGACGTTGCCGTGGACGAAGACCACGGTCCGATCGGGCGGTGTGGCCGGGTCGTCGCCGGCTCGTTCGAGCACGTTCACCGTCAGGCGCGGGGTCTCGATCAGGCGAGCCGTGATGCCGTCGAAGAGGGTCATGTCGGGGGTCCTCCATGTGTCGTCGTGGAACGTCACCGTGCCACATTCGTCGACTATATCGCCGCGTCCCAGGGTGCACAGGAGGAGTTCTCGGACGCCTCGTAGGATGGCCGGATGATCGACGCAGATTCTCCCCTCCCCGCCATCGCCATTCTCGGAGCAGGCTCCATGGGCGGAGCGATCCTGCACGGGCTCGTCGCGTCCGGCCTGGATCACGGGGGCGTCACCGTCACCAACCGGACCGCCGGCAAGGCTGACGCCCTGGGCGACCTCGAGGGTGTGCGGAGTCTCGCCCTCGAGGATGATCCGGACGCGAACACGCGCGCCGCGGCCACGGCCGACGTCATCCTGATCGGCGTCAAGCCCGCGATGGTTCCGGACCTGCTTCGCGAGATCACCCCGCATGTGCGGCCGGGTGCGGTCGTGGTGAGCCTGGCCGCGGGCGTCACCGTCGCGACGTTCGAATCCATCCTTCCCGACTCGGTCGCGGTGCTCCGTTCCATGCCGAACACGCCATCGCTCGTGGGTCGCGGTGTCACCGGCCTGGCGGCGGGGACGAACGCCACCGGCGACGACACGGCCATGGTGCGTCGCCTGTTCGAGACGGTCGGGAGCGTCATCGAGGTTCCCGAGGAGAAGATCGACGCGCTGTCGACCATCTCGGGCTCGGGGCCCGCGTATGTGTTCCTGCTCATCGAGGAGCTCACGCGTGCCGCCGAGGGCAAGGGGTTCGACCGCGCCGAGGCGCGCCTCATGGCCGAGCAGACCTTCATCGGAGCGGCGGCGCTGCTGGCGGCCTCCGACGACGAGCCCGCCGAGTTGCGCCGTCGCGTGACGAGTCCGAAAGGCACGACCGAGAAGGCGATCGAGGTCCTCCAGGCCGCGCAGCTCGGCGCGGTCTTCGCCGAGGCGACGGATGCCGCACTCGCCCGAGCGCAGGAATTGGCCGCCGGGGACTGACCGTCGGGTGGCGGATTCGTCCGCGGACCCTCTTGCGCCCGAGCAGGACGGGCGTAGAGTTCTCGCTCGTGACTACACGCGTCGCCGCGTCGGACAGCCGGCCGCGCCGGCGCTTCCGATCCAGCCCGGCACAGACGATCGTCCTCGGTTTCGGCCTGGCCGACCTCGTCGGCACCGTCCTTCTCATGCTGCCGGTCGCCACACGGTCCGGCGAGGGGTCCTCTTTCGTCCACGCCCTGTTCACATCCACGTCCGCGGTGTGTGTGACGGGCCTCGTGGTCGTCGACACGGAGACCTACTGGTCGCCGTTCGGACACGTCGTCATCCTGGCGCTCATCCAGATCGGCGGCCTCGGGATCATGGTGTTCGCCTCGCTCGTGGGGGTTCTCCTCGCACGTCGGTTCAGCGTGCGGTCACGTCTGCGCGCGGCGGCCGAGGCGAAGGCACTCACTCTCGACGACGTGCGCGGCGTCGTCCGCCGCATCGTCGTGACCTCGCTGATCATCGAAGCGGTGCTGTTCGCGGTGCTCTTCCCCTCGTTCGCCTTCCGGTACGGACACGGGTGGGGCGAGGGGGCGTGGTTCGCGCTGTTCCACTCGGTGTCGGCGTTCAACAACGCCGGGTTCGCGCTGTACTCGGACAGTCTGGTGCGGTTCGCCGCCGACCCGTGGGTCTGTCTCCCGATCTGCGCCGCGATCATTCTCGGCGGGCTCGGGTTTCCGGTGCTCCTGCAACTGCGCCGCGAGATCGGACGTCCGTTGCGGTGGAGCATGAACACGCGGCTCGTTCTGTTCGGCTCGCTGATCCTTCTCGTCGGCGGCGCGGTCTACATCACCGCTTTGGAATGGACCAACCCGCGAACGCTCGGGGCACACGATCCGGCGGCGCGTGTGCTGATCGGGTTCTTCCATTCGGTCCAGACGCGGACCGCGGGCTTCAACAGCGTCGATATCGGTGAGATGCGCGACGAGACGTGGTTCGGGATGGATGTGCTCATGTTCATCGGCGGCGGCCCCGCTGGAACGGCCGGCGGCATCAAGATCACGACGTTCGCCGTGCTGCTGTTCATTCTCGTCGCCGAGCTGCGCGGCGCGGGGGCGGTCAACATCTTCGGCAAGCGCCTGTCGCGCGCCGTCCACCGACAGGCCATCGCCGTCGTCCTCATCGCCGTGGGGGCGGTGGTCGCCTCGACGCTGGCGCTCATGATCCTCACCGGGGAGTCGCTCGACCGGACGCTGTTCGAGTGCGTGTCGGCTTTCGCCACGGTGGGTCTGTCCACCGGCGTGACGGGCGACCTGCCCGATGCCGCCGAGATCCTGCTGTCGGTGCTGATGTTCCTCGGGCGGCTCGGTCCCCTCACCATCGGCACCGCCCTCGCGCTGCGCGAGCGGCGCGATCTGTTCGACCTCCCCAAGGAAAGGCCCGCCATTGGCTAGTTTCTCCCACCTCTTCGGGGCCTCCTCGCACCGCATCGCCGAAGCGGACTCGGTCGCGGTGATCGGCCTCGGCCGATTCGGGAGTTCGCTGGCGTTGGAGCTCGTCGACGCCGGTACCGAGGTGCTCGGCATCGACAGCGATGAGGACATCGTCCAGTCGATGAACGGTCGACTCACCCAGGTGGTGCGCGCCGACAGCACGCGTCGCGAAGCCCTCGAGCAGCTCGCCGTGCCGGAGTTCGATCGGGTGGTCATCGCGATCGGGGACGACGTCCAGGCGTCGATCCTGACGGCATCGCTGCTCATCCAGATGCGCATCCCCGTGGTGTGGGCCAAGGCCGTCAGCGAACAGCACGGTCTCATCCTCGAGCAGCTCGGGGTGCACCACGTGATCTACCCCGAGAAAGACATGGGGCGCCGCGTCGCGCATCTCGTGCGTGGTGCGGCTCTGGACTACCTCGAGATCGACCGCGGATACGCTCTGGTCAAGACGAGCGTGCCTGAACGCTTCCGAGGGGTGGCGCTCGGTCAGGCGGGTATCCGCCGTGGGCACGGTGTCACCGTCGCGGCCTACCGACGCGGCTCCGCGGAGTGGTCCAACGCCGATACCGACACGGTGCTCCACGACGGCGACACCGTGCTCGTGGTCGGTCCCACACGGCGCGTGGAGGAGTTCGCCCAGCTGCGCTGAGCGGCCCGCTCAGCGATCGAGCGAGGCGAACCGCTCGATGTCGCTGTTGGTGCCCGAGACGATGATGAGATCGTGGTTGGTCACGACGGTCGCCGCCTCGGCGTAGCGGAAGGGCTTGCCGGGGCTCTTCACGCCCACCACGGTGACGTTGTACTTCGTGCGCACGCCGGATTCGTTCAGCCCCACGCCGCGGATGAACTTCGGCGGGTACATCTTGGCCAGCACGAAGTCATCGTCGAAACGGATGAAGTCCAGCATCCGTCCGCTGACGAGGTGCGCGACGCGCTCACCGGCCTCACGCTCGGGATAGATGACGTGATTGGCCCCCACGCGGGCGAGGATCTTCCCGTGCGATTGCGAGACCGCCTTCGCCCAGATCTGCGGGACCTTCAGGTCGACGAGGTTGGCGGTGATGAGCACCGATGCCTCGATGGAGGATCCCACCGCGACGACCGCCACCTGGAAGTCCTGCGCGCCGACCTGCTTGAGGGCTTCGAGGTTGCGCGCGTCGGCCTGCACCGTGTGGGTCACACGCTCGGACCACTTCTGCACGAGATCGAGGCTCTCGTCGATGGCGAGGACCTCGCGATCGAGGCGGTCCAGCTCGCCCGCGCAGGCCGCGCCGAAGCGGCCGAGTCCGATGACGAGGACGGGGGCGTCGCCGCGGATGCGCTCAACCAACGATGGGCCTTTCGACGGGCAGCGAGTAGAGCTGCGATCGGGATGTCGCGGCCACCGCCGCGGCGAGAGTCACTGTACCAATGCGCCCCATGAAGATCGTCGCCGCCATGACGTAGACGGCGGGGTCGGGGAGCGACTCGGTCAGGCCGGTCGACAGTCCCACGGTGCCGAAGGCGGAGATCACGTCGAAGAGCACGTGGGCGATGGGGGCGTGGGTGATCTGCGCGATGATGATCGTCGAGAGGGCGACGATGGTCGATCCCCACGCGACGACGGACAGGGCGACGCGCTGCACGTCGCTCGGGATGCGGCGGGAGAAGACCTCGACGGTGGTGCGCCCCTTGGCCTCCGACCACACCGCGAGGGCGAGGACGGCGAGGGTGGTGACCTTGATCCCGCCCGCGGTGGAGGCGGACCCGCCCCCGACGAACATGAGCATGGACCCGACGACCTGCGACGAGCCGTAGAGTTCGCCGATGTCGACGACCGAGAATCCCCCCGAGCGGGTCATCGCCGAGAGGAAGAACGCCTGGAAGGTCGTGTCCCACGCGTTCATCGACCCGAAGGTGCCCGGGTTGTCGTATTCGAGCGTCAGGAAGGCGATGGCCCCGGCGAAGAACAGCAGCGTCGTGGTGATGAGGGTCAGCCGCGTGTGCAGCGACCACCGACCCACGTGCCAGACGTGCTTGGAGAGTGTGTAGATCACGGGGAAGCCGATGCTTCCGAGGAACACGCTGGTCATCAGCACGGTGAGGAGGAAGTAGTCGTCGGCGAAGGGCTCGAGGCCGCCGACATTCGGGGTGAAGCCGGTGTTCGTGAAGGACATCGCCGCGTAGTAGGGCGCCTCCCACAGCGCCATGAGCGGATCGATGCCGGCCATCACGAGCGCGGGGTAGAGCAGGACGGCCACGATCCCCTCGATGACCAGCGTCGACAGCGCCACCGTGCGCAGCATCTGTCCGACCTCGCCCAGGCGCACCGTCTGGCCTTCGTTGACGGGGCCGCCGTGCGCCCGCAGCGGGTTGGAGTCCCCCGCGGCGATCAGCTTGGCCCGCAGCCCGAGGCGCTTGGAGATCACCAGGCCCAGGATCGAGGCCAGCGTGAGCACGCCCATCCCGCCGATGTTGACGCCGAGGAAGATGACGGCGTTGCCGAAGGGCGACCAGTGGGTAGCCATGTCCACCGTCACCAGACCGGTCACGCAGATGGTCGACACCGCGGTGAACAGCGCGTCGGCCAGCGGTGTCGCGCGGCCGCTCGCCGACGCGAGGGGAAGCGAGAGCAGGCTCGTGAAGATGAGGATCAGCGTGCCGAACACGAGGATCGCGAACCGGGACGGTGAGGACGTCGCGAAGTCCCGGACGAAGGCTCCGACCCGGCGGAGGCGATAGCGCCAACCGGACGTCGACGCCCGACGTTGCGGCGCAGACGGCCGGCTCGTCGCCATGCACCGCCTCCTCGTGCTGTGTCGTCTTTCCCGAGCGAAAGTCGCCCTCATGGTACTCCGGTGCCGGGGCGGCTAACCTAACCACATGGCGGACATCTTCGACGTGATCGCGGACGGAACGCGTCGCGACATCCTTCGACTGCTCCTCGATCGTGCATCCGCTGGGCAGGACGGTACGAGCGTGTCGCACATCGTGGGCGAGCTCGGCGTGAGCCAGCCGACCGTCTCCAAGCACCTGAAGGTGCTCCGGGAGGCTCACCTGGTGTCGGTCCGGGAGGAGGGGCAGCACCGCTTCTACAGTCTCTCCGCCGAGCCGCTGGACGAGGTCGACGACTGGTTGGTGCCCTTCTTCACGCAGACCGGCGACCTCGAGGTCGCCGTCGCCGGGGCGCTTCCGGACTCTGCCGCTCACGCCGCGGAGGTCGTCGGACGCGCGGCGGCATCGGCCAAGCACGCGGTCGCGACGGCCTGGCGTCGCCTGCCGGGACGCTGATTCGACGCGCCGCGTCCACCAAGCCGCGCGAGTCACAGGAGTCACACGGGTTTACACCCGTCGCGCGCACGTCATAGACTTCCCCAAGGATCATGGTGATCCGACTGGGACGACGCACGAAAGGGGACATCGTGGCCGAACTTCCCGACGTGCGTTTCCTGACCGTCGCAGAGGTCGCCGAGCTGATGCGCGTATCGAAGATGACGGTCTACCGTCTCGTGCATTCCGGTGACCTTCCGGCGGTGCGGTTCGGGCGCAGCTATCGTGTGCCCGAGTCGGCTGTGACCGCTGCCATGGAGCGCCCGATCGCCGACGCCGGCTGACCGGTTCCGAATCCGCGCGCATACGACACGCGCGGGTTTGGTAAGCTACTCCGAGGCATTTTTCGCATCTGCCCGTTCCCGGACGAGATCCGACCGTGGATGTGCGTCCAGACTTCGACTTAGTGAGGTTTTCCGTGGGTTCTGTCATCAAGAAGCGCCGCAAGCGCATGGCGAAGAAGAAGCACCGCAAGCTGCTTCGCAAGACTCGCCACCAGCGCCGCAACAAGAAGTAAGCGGCTTCCACACCGAGCGCCTGTCCGATGGACGGGCGCTTCGTGTTTTCTGCCAGTATTGACGACGGCCACGACGGCCCCAGGCACCACCCCTACCCGAGGCACCATGCAGACCATCACCGTCCACGAGCTCACCGAGCGTGGATCCACCCCGCTCATCGATGTGCGCGAGCCGCACGAGTACGCCGCCGGTCACGTTCCCGGCGCCGTGAACATCCCCATGTCGGTCTTCGGCGAGCGACTCGCCGAGCTGCCGGACGGGGCCATCAATGTGATCTGCGAGCTCGGCGGACGCTCGGCGAGCATCGTCCAGGCGCTCGAACAGCGCGGATACGACGCGACGAACGTCGAGGGCGGGACCGCCGAGTGGATTGCGGCGGGCTACCCCGTCGACCGCTGAGACTCGCCCGTCGAATCGTCCCGGCGATCCGTGTCGTCGGGTGAGACCACCGGCATCGCCTGGGTGAAGGTGCTTGCCCGTTCTTGGGCGGCCATGCTCCCCGTGAACAGGCCGTCGGCCTCGCCGCGCGGCGCCGGGTCTTCGACGACACCGGTGTCGGGGGTCATCATGACCCGCTGGACCGGGAGGGCGGCGGGCATCTGGCGCTGCACCCAGTCGACCATCGCCTCGCGGACCAGGCAGCGCAGGTCGAACAGCGTCGGCGCATCCTGGGCCGTGACGAGGATGCGCACCCGAACGAGGCCGCCGGTGGCCTCCGTCACCTGCAGCACCGACGCGCGACCGTCCCACAGTTCCGTCTCGGCGAGCACCCGCTGCAGGTGCTCGCGCATACGCGTGGGGGACACGCGCCAATCGAGGTCGAGCTCGATCGATCCGAGCAGCTCGCTGCCCTGGCGGGTCCAGTTCTGGAACGGATTGGTCGTGAAGTATGTGCACGGCAGCACCAGCCGCCGATCGTCCCACAGGTCGAGGACCACGTAGCTCAGCGTGATCTCGCCGACGCGCCCCCACTCTCCCTCGACGACGACCACGTCATCGACTCGTAGCGCCTCGCTGAACACCAGCTGCAGGCCCGCGAACATGTTCGCCAGCACCGACTGGGCAGCCAGGCCCGCGACGATCGACGCGATGCCGGCCGAGGCGAGCACGCTCGCCCCGAGCGTCTGCACCGCGGGGAAGGTGAGGAGCGCCGCGCCGAGCGCCACGATGACGATCAGAGCGATCGCGAGTCGGCGGACGATGAGGGTCTGGGTGCGGATGCGGCGGGCGATGCGGTTGTCCGGTACGTCGATGCGGTAGCGGCCGATGGCCAGGTCGGTGGCGAATCGCACCACGCCGATGAGCAACCACGCGCTGCTGACGATGACCGCGATCGTGAAGACCTGGTTGATGCCGGGCATCCACTCCTCGCGTTCGCCGGGGAAGGCGACCAGGAAGGCGACCCACAGCGCGACGACCATGAGAAGCACGCGGAACGGCCGCCGTGCGCGTCGGATCAACAGCTGCGCCCATTCGCGGCGTCGGGCGGCGGCGCGCACGCTCGCCGCGACGACGGCCACGACGACGATCGCGCCGACGAGGCAGGCGAGAAGGATCAGGGCGAACAACAACCACGGGTCGATCATCGGGTCTCCTCGGAAAGCGGCCGGTCGGATCGCGACGCTGCGGAACCGATACTCTACGACCTCGGCCCTCCCGCGGCGACCCGATGTTGCCTGCCTAGGATGGTCCGGTGACCACGATCACCCTCATCGGGAAACCCGACTGCCACCTGTGCGATGTCGCGCGGGAGATCGTCGAGCTCGTCGCCTCGGAGCACCCGCAGGGCGAGGTCGTCGTCGTCGAGCGATCGATTCACGACGACGCCGCACTCTTCGCACAGTGGTGGGAGAAGATCCCCGTGGTTCTCGTCGACGACCGGTTCCACGCGCACTGGCGGGTATCGGCGGACCGCCTGCGCGCCACCCTCGCCGAGGGGTGAGGCGCGGTCAGGGGGCCAGGCGGGTGGGGCCGCGGAAGAGGTAGGTCACCTCTCGGATCGACTCCTGCCCGAGCAGGAGCATCAGCACACGGGCCAGACCCATTCCGAAGCCGCCGTGCGGCGGTGCGCCGTAGCGGAAGAAGTCGAGGTAGAAGTCGAGGTGCTCGGGCTCGAGTCCCTTCTCCTTCGCCTGCTCGATGAGGACGTCCACGCGGTGCTCGCGCTGCGCGCCGGTGGTGATCTCGACACCCTTGTAGAGCAGGTCGTAGCTCTTGGTGAGCCCCGTCTGCTCGTCGCGCATGTGGTAAAAAGCGCGGATCTCAGGGTGGTAGTCGGTGATGAACACGAACGGGTGCCCGTACGTCTCCTCGACGTGCGCGGCGATCTGGCGTTCACCCTCGGGGTCGAGGTCGCCGTCGGTGCGGGGGATCTCATACCCGCGGGCGGCGACGATCTCGCGCGCCTCGGCGAGCGGGATGCGCGGGAACGGCACCGACGGGACGACGACGTCGAGATCGAACAGCTCCTTGATCTCGTCGCCGTGCTTGTCGGCGACCGCCTGGATGGCTGTGGCCAGCAGCTCCTCCTGCATCGCCGCGACATCCTCATGCGAGTCGATCCAGCTGATCTCGGCGTCGATCGAGGTGAACTCGGTCGCGTGTCGACTGGTGAACGAGGGGTCGGCGCGGAAGGCCGGAGCGATCTCGAAGATCTTCCCGAAGCCGGCGACCTGGGCCATCTGCTTGAAGAACTGCGGCGACTGCGCGAGGTAGGCCGTCTTCTCCTCGAAATAGGGCACCTCGAACAGCTCGGCGTTGGACTCGGATGCGCTGGCCATGAGCTTCGGCGAGTGCACCTCGATGTAGTCGCGCTCGATCCAGTAGCTGCGCATCGCGTGCTCGAGGGTGGTCTGCACGCGGAAGACGAGGTTGTTGCGTCGCTGGCGCAGGTCGAGGAAGCGCCAGTCCATGCGCTTGTCGAGGCCGCTGTCCGCCGCGATCGGGGTTTCGGGGAGTGCCTCGGCGGCGATCTCGAGTCGGGCGATCTTGATCTCCACGCCACCCAACTTGACCCGCTCGTCGTGCTTCAGGGAGCCGCGCACGGTCAGGAAGGTGCCGTGGGTCAGGGCCGAGATCGTCTCGGTGAGCGCCAGTGCCGCCGCCTGCTCGGGGGAGGCGTCGTCACCGACCTCGCGGGTGGCCGGGTTGACCAGCTGCACCGCGCCGGACTCGTCGCGAAGGATGACGAACTGCACCTTCTTCTGATCGCGGACGGTCTCCACCCATCCGGAAGCAGCGACGGGGCCGTCTTCGCGGGCCTGCAGGTCTTTGACCAGAACGCGTTCACTCACGATGACCGAGTCTAGACGCCGTTCCCCTCGCACCCCAGCCCGGGCACCGGGCCGACGCTCAGGTGCGCGGACGCCGCGGCCTCTAGCATCGGTACGCACGCATTCCTCCGACACCCCGAGGCACGATGATCACCACTGAAGACGGCCGCACCACCTCCCCTGTGCGCACCGCGCTCGTCGCCGTGTTGAACGTCGTGCGCGGCGGACTCATCGGCCTCGCCGAGCTCATCCCCGGCGTCTCCGGCGGCACCATCGCGCTCATCACCGGGGTCTACGAGCGCCTGATCGACTCGGCCGACCACGTGGTCACCGCGTTCAAGAATCTGATCTTCGGACCCGAACGTCGCGCGGGTTTCCTCCGCGGCATCCGGGCGGCGGACTGGGCGCTGGTCCTCCCGGTGCTCGTCGGCATGGCGGCGATGGTGCTGACACTCGCCGGGATCGTGGAGTCGTTCGTGACGGAGAACGTCGAGGCGTCGCGAGGGCTGTTCTTCGGTCTCGTCGCAGCGAGCATCTTCGTGCCGCTGCAGCTCGTCCCGCGCACCAGCCGTTCGACCGGGTCGCGTATCGGCGGGGTCGCGCTGTTCCTGGCCGCCGCCGCGGTCGCCTTCCTCGCGATCGACGTGGCGGGGGGCTCCTTCGAAGCCGACCCGCCCCTGATCGTCGTCTTCCTCGCTGCGGCCGTCGCCGTGTGCGCACTCGTCGTGCCCGGTGTCTCCGGGTCGTTCTTCCTGCTCGCGATCGGTCTGTACACGCCGACTCTGCGAGCCGTCGACGAGCGCGACCTCGGATACCTGGCGGTGTTCGCCCTCGGTGCGGTGGTGGGGCTCGTGACCATCGTCCGCCTCATCACCTGGCTGCTGCATCACCACCGCCGCCTGACCCTCATCGCCATGGCCGGGCTCATGCTCGGTTCGCTCCGGGCGTTGTGGCCGTGGCAGGACCCTTCGGAGGGGGAAGACCACGGTATCGGTGCGTTGACGGCGCCCTACGATCCGGTGGTCCTGCCGATCGTGCTCGCCGTCGTCGGCGCGGCAGTGGTTCTGAGCCTCGTCGCGGTCGAGCGTCACTTCTCGCGCCGCGCCGCCGGCTGACCGAGCGGTCCGGCGACGCTCAGCCCGTCCATAGAAGACCCCCACGTAGACTGGGTGTGTGCCCGCCGAACGCCTTCACCTCGTGCGCCATGGGGAGGTCTACAACCCCCGGGGCGTGCTCTACGGACGTCTGCCGGGCTACTCGCTGAGCGCCGCCGGACGCGACATGGCCCGCGCCGCGGCTGAGTGGGTGCAGGCCTCCGGTCGCGAGGTCACCTCGCTGACCTGTTCGCCTCTTCAGCGCACCCGCGAGTCCTCCGAGCCCTTCACCGAGGTCTACGGCGTCGACCCGCGCATCGACGAGCGCGTCATCGAACCGACGAATGTCTTCGAAGGGCGTCGCATGAAGATCGCCCTCATGAACCCCTTCAACTGGCGCCACCTGCGCAAGCCCGCCATCCCGAGCTGGGGTGAGCCGTACGCCGAGGTGATCGTGCGCATGAACGCCGCGATGACGCAGGCGTGGAAGGGTGTCGACTCCGGAGACGCCGTCATCGTCTCGCACCAGCTCCCCATCTGGGTGACACACCTCGCCGTCGCGGGGGAGCCGTCGCAGCACGACCCCCGCAACCGTCGTTGCGCCCTCTCCAGCGTGACGTCGTTCGAGATGCGCGACGGCACCTGGACCGAGGTGTCCTACGCCGAGCCGGCGCAGACCTCCGACGCGGTCGACGTAGGGGCGGTGTGACGGTGGGCTCGTCGCTCACCACCCGCCCCGGCCGCGTGGTCGCCGGCGTCCTCGCCGTCCTTGCGCTCGGAGGCGCACTCGCGGGGTGCTCGGCGGATCCCCTGGCAGAGCAGTATCGTGCCGGCGACGACAAGGGCTTCATCGCCGCCGACGGTCTCCGCGTCGTCGAGATCCCGCAGGACGAGCGCGGCGAGCCGGTGGCGTTCTCGGGTGAGCTCGACACCGGCGGAACCATCACCGACGCCGATGTCGACGGTGATGTGGTGGTCGTGAACTTCTGGTACGCCGCATGCGGTCCGTGCCGAGCCGAGGCGCCCGCCCTGGAGGAGGCGTACACCTCCTTCGCCGGTGACGACGTGTCGTTCCTCGGCGTCAACACCACGGATTCGGCCGGCACCGCACTCGCATTCGCCGAGACCTACGGGGTCACCTACCCGAGCGTGCTCGCGTCGGTCACCCCGGAGATCAAGCTGGCCTTCGCGCAGGCGACGCCCATCAGCGCGACTCCGACGACCCTCGTGCTCGACACCGATGGGCGGGTCGCGGCGCGCATCATCGGACAGCTGCAAGACGCCTCGGTGCTCGAGACCCTCGTGAGCGACGCGCTCGCGGAGACGTCGTGACCGAACTCGTCTTCGGCGGCGCCATGTGGCTCGCCGTCCCGGTCGCGCTGCTGGCCGGCCTGGTCTCCTTCCTCTCGCCGTGCGTGTTGCCGCTCGTGCCGGGCTACCTCGGCTTCATCGGCGGTGCGGCGGCGCCACGCCCGGCGCCCGCGGCGTCGACCCGACAGGAGGTCCGCCGCGACGCCGACCGCGGCGAGGGGGTGGACACCGCGCCCGCGGCGGACTCTCCCGTCGTGACCACGCCGCGCGGTCGGCTCGTGCTGGGGGTGGCGCTGTTCATCTCCGGTTTCACCGTCGTGTTCATGGCGGTGACGATCCTCGGGGGCACCCTCGGGCTGTTCTTCCTGCAGTACGCCGACCCCATCACCCGCGTGCTCGGGGTCGTCGTCATCGTGCTCGGTCTCGTCTTCATCGGCGTCTTCGGATTCGCCCAGCGCACCGTTCACCCGCAGGTGCGGGGGAATCTCGGATTGATCGGCGCGCCGCTGCTCGGCCTCGCGATGGGGGTCGGCTGGACCCCGTGCATCGGACCGACCCTCGCCGCCATCATCTCGGTCTCGTGGAACCTCGGCGACCCGGTGCGTGCCGGCATCCTGGGACTGGCGTACTCGCTAGGACTCGGGCTGCCCTTCCTGCTGTTGGCGGTCGGCTTCGGATGGGCGACGCGCTCGGTGGCCTTCCTTCGCCGGCACATCCGAACCGTCAACATCATCGGCGGCGCCCTGCTGGTCGCGCTGGGCGTGCTCATGGTGACGGGGATCTGGACCGCTCTCATGACCCGACTTCAGGGGGTGCTCGTCGATGTCCCGCTCCCGCTCTGAGCCCGACGCCGAGAACGAGGCGACACTGCGTCCCGACGACTATGCCGGTGCCGCCGGCGGAGGCGAGCCGGTGCAACCGGCGCTGGGCGTCGTGGGGTGGCTGCGGTGGGGGTGGCGGCAGCTGACCTCGATGCGCACCGCCCTGGTGCTGCTGCTCCTGCTGGCCATCGCCGCCGTGCCCGGGTCGCTCGTGCCGCAGCGCAGCGCCGACCCGAACGGCGTGACCCAGTACTACACCGACAACCCGGATCTCGCCCCGATCCTCGACGACCTCAGCATGTTCGACGTCTACACGTCGCCGTGGTTCTCCGCGATCTACATCCTGCTGTTCGTATCGCTCATCGGGTGTGTGATCCCGCGCACGAAGCACCACTGGAAGGCGCTTCGGGCCGAGCCGCCGCGGACGCCGGCTCGACTGTCTCGATTGGACGATCATCGCGCGGAGACCGTCGAGCTCGCGCCCGACGCGGACCCCGAGGTGGTCGCCGCGGAGGCGATCGCCCTCGCGGAGTCCCAGCTGCGGCGGTCGGGCTACCGCATCGCCCGGTTCGACGGACGCGGTCGGCTCTCCGTCTCCGCCGAGCGCGGGTATGCCCGAGAGACCGGCAACCTCGTCTTCCACGGCGCCCTGGTCGGCGTGCTCATCGCGGTCGGCGTCGGCGGCGGATTCACCTACACCGGTCAGAGCGTGATCGTCGAGGGCGACACCTTCGTCAACACGATGCTCGACTACGCCTCGTTCAACCCGGGCCGGTTCGTCGACACCGACGGGCTGGCGCCGTACGCCCTCACGCTGGACGATTTCGAGGTCACCTACGAACCGGCCGGGTCGAACGCCGCGGGGCAGGCGGGTGACTTCTCGGCGAACCTGACGATCCAGAACGGTGGAGACTCCTCTCAGGAGTCGGTGAGGGTCAACCATCCGGTCGACCTCGACGGCGATCGGGTCTACCTCATGGGCAACGGCTACGCGCCGACCATCACCGTCCGTGACGCCGCGGGAGACGTGGTGTTCTCCGAGTCGGTGCCGTTCCTGCCGCAGGACACCAACATGACCTCGCTCGGCGTCATCAAGGTGCCCGACGGTCTGCCCGAACAGCTGGGGATGACCGCCTTCTTCTATCCCACGCAGTTCGAGCTGCCCTCGGGTGCGTTCACCTCGGCCTACCCCGCGCTGGTGAACCCGGTCATGACGCTCAACGTGTACGCCGGCGACCTGGGGATCGACGACGGCACGCCGCGGTCGGTCTACACGCTCGACCCGTCGGATATGACCCAGCTCGCCGGGCGGGGCGTCGACGAGCCCGCGCTCGAGCTCGCCCCCGGCGACACGGCGGAACTGCCCGACGGACTCGGTACGGTGACCTTCGAGAACGAAGCCCCCGACGGTGCGGCGGATGGATACGAAGAGTCGGTCAAGCGATTCGTCTCGCTGTCGATCCACCGCGACATCGGAGCCCCCTGGGTGCTGGCCTTCGCGGTCCTCGCGACCCTGGGTCTGCTCGCCGGCCTGTTCATCCCCCGCCGGCGCATGTGGGTCGCCGTGACCCCCCGCGACGGCGGTGTCGACCTCGAGTACGCCGGCCTCGCCCGCGGAGAGGACCCGACCCTGTCGACCGCGGTCGACAAGCTGGCCGATGCGCACCGGGCGGCCCTCGTGTCGCGCGTGGCGACGGCTCCGCCCGCCTCCGATGCACCGAAAGTAGACTGACCCCATGTCCGACACCGCCCTCTCGCTCGACGACGTCTCGGTGCTTCTGGTCTGGACGGCCATCGCGGTGTACGCGCTCGCGTTCATCGCCTATGCCATCGACCTGGCCAGCCGATCCGCCTTGGCGGTGGAGGCCAAGGACGCCCGCACGCGTGATCGTGAGCTGGTCGCCGCCGGCGGCGAGAGCATGTCCGATGTGGCGGCACGCGAGAAGCGCGCCGACGCGGAGGTGGGGCTGGCCCCCCGCGCGCGACCCCGGCTCCTGTGGGCGCGGATCGGAACCTCCCTGACGGTCTTGGCGTTCCTGTTCCACCTGGGCGCGACCGTGCTGCGCGGCATCGCCGCCGAGCGGGTGCCGTGGTCGAACATGTACGAGTTCGCGATGACCGGCCTGCTTCTGGTCGTCGCCGTCTACCTCGCGGTCCTGATCAAGTACGACCTCCGCTTCCTCGGCACCTTCATCACCGGTCTGACCGTGGTTCTCCTCGGGGGTGCGACGCTGTCGTTCTACGTCGAGGTCGTCCCGCTGATGGACCCGCTGAAGTCGGTGTGGCTGGTCATCCACGTGTTCGTCGCGTCGCTGGCCACGGCCTTGTTCGCCCTCGCTTTCGGGCTGTCGATCATGCAGCTGCTGCAGGCCCGGCGCGAGCGCAAGGTCGCGGAGGCCGCGGACGGGGGAGCGGTCACGACCGGGCCCGGGTTCCTTCGCACCCTGCCCAGCGCCGATGCTCTGGAATCCCTGGCCTACCGGTTCGCGATCATCGGCTTCATCTTCTGGACCTTCACCCTCATCGCCGGTGCCATCTGGGCCAACGACGCGTGGGGGCGGTACTGGGGCTTCGACACCAAAGAGGTCTGGACCTTCGTCATCTGGGTGCTGTACGCCGGGTACATCCACGCGCGCGCGACCCGCGGGTGGCGCGGCACCCGCTCCGCGTGGCTGTCGATCATCGGGTTCCTGGCGGTGCTGTTCAACTTCACCATCGTCAACATGTTCTTCAAGGGCCTGCACGCCTACAGCGGTCTGTCCTGATCCGGCACGACGAAACCCCCGGGCCCGTCGGGCCCCGGGGGTTTCGTCGTGGGTGATCAGTACGTCATGACGATACGACCGTCGATCTGCCCGTGCTCCATACGCTCGAAGATGTCGTTGATGTCATCGAGCGATTCGGTGGCGACCGTCGGGTGGATCTCGCCCCGGGCGAAGAGATCGAGGGCTTCGACCATGTCCTGACGCGTGCCGACGATCGAGCCGCGGATCGTGATGCCCCGAAGGACGATGTCGAAGATGTCGGCGGGGAAATCCCCCGGCGGGAGTCCGACGAAGACGATCGTCGCGCCACGGCGAACGACCCCCAGCGCCTGCCCGAACGCCTTCGGGTGCACCGCGGTCACGAGCACGCCGTGCGCGCCACCCGTGGCCTCCTGGACCGCGGCGGCGACGTCCTCGGTCGACGCGTTCACCGTCACCTCGGCGCCGTGTCGGCGAGCGAGGTCGAGCTTGGCGTCATCGATGTCGACGGCCGCGACGCGCATCCCCATCGCGCGGGCATACTGCACCGCGATGTGACCGAGCCCGCCGATCCCGGAGACGACCACCCACTGGCCCGGCATCACCTCCGTCATCTTCAGGCCCTTGTAGACGGTCACTCCGGCGCACAGGATCGGCGCGACCTCCACGGGGTCCACGCCGTCGGGGATGCGGGCGGCGAATCGTTCATCGACGAGCATGTACTCGCCGAAGCTGCCGTCGACCGAGTAGCCGGCGTTCTTCTGCTGCTCGCACAGCGTCTCCCACCCGGTGCGGCAGTACTCGCACGCGCCGCAGGCGGCCCACAGCCAGGCATTGCCCACGCGGTCGCCGACGGCGAGCGACGTGACCCCGTCACCGAGTGCGACCACCGTGCCGTAGCCCTCGTGTCCGGGAATGAGATCGGGTTTGGGTGCGACCGGCCAGTCGCCCCGCGCGGCGTGCAGATCGGTGTGGCAGACGCCGCTGGTGATGAGCTTGACGAGCGCCTCGCCGGGCCCGGGAGTGGGGATGGGGCGGTCGGCCACGCTGAGCGGCTGATCGGGTGCCGTCACCACGGCGGCACGCATCGTTCCGGTGGGGACCTCGCCGATGACCGGGACGGTCGGGCTGAGGGTTGTCATGACGATTCCTTCCGATCGCGGCGGGTCCGATCCCGCCTCTTGATCGGGAGGCTACTCCCGCCCACGTTGCATCGTGTTGCGCGTGCCGCGCATTCGGTGGGCGCAGGATGTCGCTCTGCGCCCACGTGCCGACAATCGTTGACAGGTGAGCGCAGTGCTCGCCCACCCTAGGCGGGCGTCGGGGCGCCGACCGCGGTTGTGGAACGGCGTCGTGCCACGGCGACCACCGTGGCCAGCACCGAGAGGACGGCCCAGACCGACAGGCCGACCAGTGCCGCACCGACGCTGCCCTGGGAGGTCAACGCGGCGACCATGCCGTTGTAGGCCGGCGCGGTGGGCATGGCGCCCGCGAGAGAACCGAGCCAACCGGGTACCGTCGAGACGACCCCGGCCGCGACGGCGAGCACCGCCACGAGGGCCGCGATCCAGCGGCCGGCGCCGCCGAACACGGCCACGAGCGCCTGGTTCACCGCGGCGAAGGCCACACCCGCGGCGATGCACACGGCCGTGAAGACCGACCACTCGACGAAGGTGTACTCGGCGGCGATCTGCACGACGCCGGCGACGAGGACACCCTGGGCGGCGCCGATCGCGGCGGCCGGGGCGAGACCCCGCAGGGCGAGCACGGCGGACGGAGCGCGCGAGGTGAGGGCGCGGGCGGTCACCGCCTGCAGGGCCACGAACGTTCCGAGCCCCCCGATCCACAGAGCCAGTGCCGCGAGCAACGGGACCGCGGTGGCGCCGAAGAGGTCGGTCCCGATGCCGTCGGCTTCCACCGGGTCGGCGACGACGCTCGCCAGCGTCCTGGCCTCCTCGTCGGTGTAGGTGGGAATCTCGTCGGCGGCCGTGTGCAGGCCGGTGGCGAGTTCCCCCGCGCCGGCGGCGGTCTGCGCCGAGCCGGTGACGAGGTCGGCGCCGCCATCGGCGGCGGTCTGCGCGCCGGCGGCGAGCTGCTGCACCCCGTCGGCCACGTGAGCGGCTCCGGCGGCTGCATCCTGCGCACCGGCGCCGAGTGCCGCCGTGCCCGCGGCGACGTCGCGCACGCCCGTCGCCGCCTCGCCCGCGCCGCCCGCGATACCCCCGATGCCGGTGGCGATCTCGTCGGCTCCGGCGGCCGAGGCCTCCAGTGCGGCTGTCAGCTGCGGTCCGGCGTCCTGGAACTGTGCGAGCCCGGCGGCGATCTCGTCCGAGTCGTCGAGGATCTCGGTGACGGTCGGCAGTGCGGCGTTCGCCTCGTCGGACAGGACGATGATCTCCGTGCAGATCTCGCCGGTGTCGCCGGTCGCGCGGCATCGGTCGGCGAGGGCTGCCAGCGCCGAGGTGGATCCGGTGACGACCTGTTCGATCTCGCCGCTGTTGGCGGCGATCCGGTCGGCGGCATCGATGACGTTCTGCGGAATCGCGGGAATCAGGGCGGTGAGGTCGGCGAGGGAGGACAGACCGTCGGCGAGGTCGGCTGCGCCGACCGACAGCGCGGCGGCGCCCCCGGCAAGGTCGTCGATGCCCTCCGCGGCTTCGTACCCGCCCGCCGAGAGCGCGGCGGCGCCCGAGGCGATCTCGCCGATGCCCGGGGCGAGGGCCGAGGCGCCCGCGGCGAGGGTCTGCGCCCCGGACGCGAGTTCGCCGATGCCGTCGACGTACTGCGACGTCCCGTCGGCGAGCTGGTCGGCGCCGTCGGCGAGCTGGTCTGCGCCGTCGGCGGCATCGCCCAGCTGGTCACCCAGCGTGGTGAACCCGACGAAGACGTTCTCGAGGTAGACCTCCGACAGCTCCTGTCCCATGACCGACGCGGCGGCGGAGGTGATCTGCGTGGTGATGGCGTCGTCGACGACGAGGTTGTCCGGTGCGGTGGTGACCTCGATCACGGCCCGCTGGGGGTCGTCGCCGGCCGTGGAGGTCGCGGCGGCCGAGAAGTTCGACGGGATGGTGACGACCGCCGTGTACGTGCCGTCGGCCAGTCCCGACGCGGCGTCGTCGTCGTTCGTGATGGTCCAGTCGAGGTTGCTGGGCATGTCCTCGGATCCTTCGACGAGGCCTGCCGTGAGCTGGCGACCCAGCGGGACGAGCTGGTCGTCGATCGTCACCGGGTCGTCGTCGTTCACGATCGCCGCCGTGACGCCGTCCAGGCGTTCGGTCGGGTCGTAGAAAGCTGCGACGAGGATCGCGCCGATCACCACCGGCAGCAGGAGGGCCCCGATCACCGTCAGCCACGTCACGGGGCGTCGGGTGCGGGCGCGTTCGATCGGAAGGGTCATGCGGTCACCTCGGGTGCGGCGGTACGGGTCGAGCGGTCGTCCAGGGCGAGGGCCTGGATGTGCGGACGGTGCGCATCGGCGAGCACCGCGAGGGCAGGCCCTTCCGTGCGGGCCGTCGCCACCACGGTCAGGGGAGCGGAGGAGCTCTCGCGTGCGGCGTCGCGCAGGACGGCGGCGGCCTGATCGCGTCCCGCGCGGTCGAGGAGGTCGAGCCCGTCCACGACGATGAAGCGCGTACCGCGCACGGCGGACCGCAGGGCGGCGAGTGGTTCGTCCGCATCGCCGAGCAGTGCGAGGCCCACGTGCGCGCGCACCCAGGCGGCGCGTTCGGGCAGCAGGTGCCCTGCGACGCGAAGCCTGCCTCCGGTCGGGGACAGCCGGCCGGAGACGGTGAGCGCGAACGCGCGGGAGGCCGTCGCGTCCGCGGTCACCAGGAGGGTGTCGCCGGCGTCGATCCGGAAGGCGGCGCCGGCGAACAGCGCGCCCGAGTCGGTGCGCTGTTCGAGGTCCTCGGCGACCGCGGCCGCGGTCGTCTCCGGCTCGGGCCAGGAGGCCAGCGCCCGTTCGCGCTCGACGGCCTCGCCCTCGATGTCGAAGTGGGGGAGCGAGCGGTCGAGCCAGCGAGGGATCCACCACGCCTTCTCGCCGAGCAGCGCCATCACCGCCGGGACGAGCGTCATCCGCACCAGGAAGGCGTCGACGGCGATGCCGACGGCGAGGCCGAGTGCGATCGGCTTGATCGAGGAGTCGCCCTCGGGGACGAAGGCGGCGAAGACGGCGAACATGATGATCGCGGCGGCGGTGACCACGCGGGCAGACGACACAAAGCCGGTCCGCACCGCGCCGACGGCGGTATGGCGGTCGGCACGCCCCCGGCGCGCTCGACGCGCGTGCACGTAGTCCTCGCGCATGCGCGAGACCAGGAAGACCTGGTAATCCATCGCCAGGCCGAACAGGACCCCCATGAGGATGATCGGCATGAAGCTGATCACCGGGCCGACCCGGGTGACGTGGAGGGCATCGGCGAACCAGCCCCACTCGAACACCGCAGCCACCACGCCGAAGGACGCCGCGACCGACAGGAGGTAGCCCGCGGCCGCCTTCAGCGGAACCCAGATCGAGCGGAACACGATCGTCAGGAGGATCAAGGACAGTCCGACCACGAAGATCCCGAACGGGATCAACGCGGCCCCGAGCCGGTCTGAGATGTCGATGCCCACGGCGGTGAAGCCGGTGACTTTGAGGTCGACGCCGTATTCCTCGAGCCACTCGTCGTGGTGCGAGCGCAGCTCGCGAACGAGGTCGGCGGTCTCCGGGTCGTCGGGCGCGGTGGTCGGGATGACCTGAATGAGTCCGGTATCGGCGGTCTCGTTGGGCGTTGCCAGCGCGATCTCCTTCACCCCCGGGACCTCGGCGATCTCGTCCGCGAGATCTTCCATGAGTCCGACCGGGTCGGTCGAGGTGACGATGGTGCCGGTGAGGATGAGGGGGCCGTTCTCGCCCGGCCCGAAGTACTCGGCGGTGAGGTCGTAGGTCTGACGTGCCTCGCTCGATGTCGGCTGGGTGCCCGCGTTGGGGAGTGCCAGCGTCAGGCTCGCGGCCGGAACCGCCATGATGCCCAGGGCCGCGACGACCGCGACGGTCGTCACGATCGGGTGGTCGGTCACGAGGCGCACCCACCGTTCGGCGAACTCGCGGTGCCGGGTGCGACCCGCGCGACGGACGCGCCGGGGACGGCGTCGCCAGCCGACCACCCGTCCCTTCGCGAAACCGAGGAGCGCCGGGGTGAGTGTCAGGGCCACGAGGACGGCGATGGCGACGGCGACGGATGCGGCCACCCCCATCGTGGTCAGGAACGGGATGTTCGCGAAGGACAACCCGATGAGGGCGATGAGGACCGTCACGCCGGCGAACACGACCGCCGACCCGGCGGTGCCGGTTGCGCGGGCGGCGGACTCCTCGACGGCCATTCCCTCGCGGACCTGGTCCTGATGGCGCGCGACGATGAACAGCGAGTAGTCGATGCCGACCGCGAGGCCGAGCATGACCGCCAGCATGGGTGTCGTCGACGAGACGGTGGCGAAGGCGGTCGCGACGTAGATGAGGGCGACCGACAGTGCCACCCCGATGAGGGCGCTCACGAGGGGGAACCAGGCGACCGCGACCGATCGGAAGGTGACGATCAGCACGAACAGGGCGATGAGCACACCGACCGCCTCGACGATGGAAAGCGCCGGGATCGCCGCGGAGAACAGGTCGCCGCCGAGCACCACGTCGGCTTCGTCGGGCAGGGAGCTGTCCAGGTCCTCGGCGACGCCCTGGAGCGCGGCGGTCGTTCCGCTCGGCAGGGTGCTCGGCTGGCCGTCGAGCTGGACGCGGATGATCGCGGCGCGCCCGTCGTCCGAGACCAGCCCGGAGACGTTCTCGTCGAAGGGGTCGGTGACGGCGAGGACCCCGTCGAGCGCCTCGAAGTCGTCGATCGCGGCCGTGACGGCATCCGCGTACAGCGGATCGGTGATGCGGGCCTCGTCCGATCCGGTTCCCACGAAGACCTGCGCGCTGGTGCCGCTGGCTTGGGGGAAGGTGCGGTCCAGCTGTTCGAGTCCCTCCTCGGCCTCGGTGCCCGGAATGGAGAAGGAGTTGTCGGTCCCCTTCATGAAGGTCAGCGCGCTCGCGCCGGCGATGACCAGGAGCAGCAGCCAGGCGACCAGCACCCGCCACGGGTGGCGATACGACCAGCGACCGAGGCTGAACAGCAGAGTGGACACGCGTCCTCCAGAAGGGGCGGTCGGAGATCAGGATACATTTCTGTATCGAAGTGACGTCCACATCGTAATGAAGTTCTCACGGAACTCCCTGGACACCCCGTGTGAGAATCAGCCGGGGGAGGAAACCGCATGAGTGACACCGTGGCGATCTCGCGTCGGCGGGAGACCACGCGCCGCAGACTGCTCGATGCGGCCGCGGAAGTGTTCGCCGAAGTCGGGATGGATGCGGCGTCGGTCGAGACCATCTGCGATGCCGCCGGCTTCACCCGAGGTGCGTTCTATTCGAACTTCGCCTCGAAGGAAGAGCTCTTCTTCGCGCTCGTCAGACTCGTCGCCGACGCGCGGGTGGGCGGTGTGCGGGAGAAGGTCGCCGCACTCGAGGCCGAGGGGCCGTTGGAGGTGACCTCGCGCAATGCCGTCGAGGTCGTGCGCCATGTCCTCGACATCGAGCCCGACGACCGCTTCGGGGTCTTGCTGTCCAACGAGATCCGCATCCACGCGTTGCGTGACCCCGACCTCGCCCAGGCCTACCTCGAACAGGAGAGCGCCATCTGCGCGAGCGTCGCGCGCCTGCTGGACGACGTGGCAGGGCATAACGGCATGAGCTTCCACCTGCCCTCGCGCGATGTGGCGCGCATCCTCGTCACGGCCTGGGATTCCGCGGCCGTGAGGGGAGTGATGGCGGGACTGGGTCAGAGCGAGCTGGCCCGCCACATCGGTGACGAATTGGGATCGATCACCGCGGCGCTGCTGGTCGACTGACCCGGGCCGCCAGCACGGCGTGGCAGCGACGCAGCCGATCGCGCCACCAGGTGCTCCGCTCGTGGTCGGCCGCGTGCTCGACCAGCAGCTCCCGGTCGGGGGTGACCCGTCGCACGGGTACCTCGCCGGAGCCCGCGACGAGCGGATCCGCGGTCACATCGACCGCGAGCAGGGAGGCCGTGCCGAGACCGCAGTCGTAGGACAGCTCCGGAAGAGCCGCCGCCAGCGCCACCCCCATCCCGAGCCCCACGGACGTATCGAGCGCGCTGGAGACGACCGCGGGGACACCCGCCTTCGCGACGACCCGCAGCGCGCGCCGGACCCCGCCGAGGGGTTGGACCTTCACGACGACGAGGTCTGCGGCCCCGGCGGTCACGACCGCGACCGGGTCCTCGGCCTTGCGGACGCTCTCGTCGGCGGCGATCGGGATCCCGAGGTAGCGGATGCGTCGACGCAACTCGATCAGCTCGTCGATGCTTCCGCAGGGCTGCTCGAGGTATTCCAGGTCGAACTCCGCCAGGGCGTGCACGGCGTGCTCGGCCTCGTCGAGGTTCCATGCGCCGTTGGCGTCCAGGCGGATCCGCCCCTCGGCGCCCATCGCCTCGCGCACCGCGCGGACGCGCGCGACATCGTCGGCCAGCAGCTGACCGCGCTCGGCGACCTTCACCTTCGCGGTGCGGCATCCGTCGAAGCGTGCCAGGACCTCGCCGACCCGGTCGGCCGGAACGGCCGGCACCGTGGCGTTCACCGGGATGGCCGTACGACGGGCGGAGGGCTGCGGCCGCCACGCGAAGTCGATCGCCGCGTCGAGCCAGGCCGCCGCCTCGGTGTCGTCGTACTCGACGAAGGGCGAGAACTCCGCCCATCCGTGCGGGCCCTCGAACAGCAGCGCCTCCCGGGTCTCGACGCCGCGAAACCGCGTGTTCAGAGGCAACGACACCACGCGGGTCGTCGCCAAGAGGTCCTCGAGGGGCGGCAGGATCTCATTCGACATGACCTCATCCTGCCCCGCGCGGCGCGCAGCAGCCATAGGCTGACGTCATGCTCCTCGACACTCCGGTGCGCCTCGGCGTGCAGCTGCGGCCGCAGCACGTGCAGTACTCCGATCTCCGCGACGCCGTTCTCCGTCTGGAGGAGATGGGGGTGGACGTCCTGTTCAACTGGGACCACTTCTTCCCGTTGTTCGGCGATCCCGACGGACTGCACTTCGAGTCGTGGACGATGCTCGGCGCATGGGCGGAGCAGACCGAGCGCGTGGAGTTCGGCGCGCTGGTCAACTGCAACAGCTACCGCAACGCCGACCTGCAGGCCGACATGGCCCGCACGCTCGATCACATCAGCGCAAAGGGGGGCACGGGGCGGTTCATCTTCGGGACCGGATCGGGGTGGTTCGAGCGCGACTACGACGAGTACGGCTACGAGTTCGGCACTGCGGGGACCCGTCTGACCGACCTGGAGGGGGGCTTGGAGCGCATCGCCGCCCGGTGGAAGCAGCTCAACCCGCAGCCCACCCGCCGCATCCCGATCATGATCGGCGGCAAGGGCGAGCAGAAGACGCTGCGCTACGTCGCGCGCCACGCCGACATCTGGCACAGCTTCGTCACCCCCGACGAGCTCGCCCACAAGCTGTCGGTGATCGACCGTTGGGCCGAGAAGGAGGGTCGGGACACGGCCGACCTCGTGGTCTCCAACGAGTTGGCCAACCGTGACGAGCACGTGGCCGACGCCCTGTACGCCGCCGGAACGCGGCTGTTCACCCTGGGTCTGGACGGTCCGGAATGGGACGACGACGTCGTGCGCCGCTGGCTGGATTGGCGAGACGCCAAGAACGCCTGACGCGAGCTGCTGCGGCCGCCCCGCGGACGGGCGGCCACGTCCTACGCTGGAGTCATGGTCTCCGAGCTGTTCGACGCCGCGGAGTGGGTGCCGGCACCCGGCTCCGAGGCGTACACCGACATCACCGCGCATCTGTCGAGGGACGGCCGCATCGCGCGGGTCGCCTTCGACCGCCCCGAGGTGCGCAACGCCTTCCGGCCGCACACCGTCGACGAGCTGTACCGCGCCCTCGACGACGTCCGTCAGAACCCGGCGGTGGGGGTCGTCCTGCTCACCGGCAACGGTCCGAGCCCGAAGGACGGCGGCTGGGCGTTCTGCTCCGGCGGAGACCAGCGGATCCGCGGTCGCGACGGGTACACATACGCATCGGACGACGCCACCGCGCCCGACCCGGCGCGCGCCGGACGGCTGCACATCCTCGAGGTGCAGCGTCTCATCCGTTTCATGCCGAAGGTCGTCGTCGCGGTGGTGCCGGGGTGGGCCGCGGGCGGCGGGCACTCCCTGCACGTGGTGTGCGATATGACCGTCGCCAGTGCCGAACACGGCCGCTTCAAGCAGACGGACGCCGATGTCGGCTCTTTCGACGCCGGCTACGGATCGGCCTACTTCGCCCGCCAGATCGGGCAGAAGTTCGCCCGTGAGGTGTTCTTCCTGGCCGAGGAGTACTCGGCGCAGCGCGCCTACGAGATGGGTGCGGTCAACCGCGTCGTGCCCCACGCCGACCTCGAGCGCGAGGCGGTGGCGATGGCCCGCTCCATTCTGACGAAGTCGCCGACCGCGATCCGCATGCTCAAGTTCGCCTTCAACGCCGTCGATGACGGGATGGTCGGCCAGCAGGTGTTCGCCGGTGAGGCGACACGGCTGGCATACGGCACCGACGAGGCCGTCGAGGGTCGCGACGCCTTCCTCGACAAGCGCGCTCCCGACTGGTCGCCCTACCCCTGGCACTACTGACGGCGATGCGACTGCACGCACTCACCGGCGACGACCCGCGCGATGTGTTGCGGGCCCTCCGTGGTGCGCTGCACGGCGCCGGGCCCGCACTCGGGCTCGGGCTGGTCGGCGAGCCGCCGTCCGAGGTGCCGGCCGGCACGGCGGTGGTGATGACGACGTCCGGCTCCACGGGCGTTCCCAAGAGCGTCGTGCTCTCGCGGGATGCCCTCATCTCCAGTGCGATGGCCACCGCCGACCGCATCGGCTCGGGCGCGTGGCTGCTCGCCCTGCCGGCCGCCTACGTCGCCGGTCTCCAGGTTCTCGTGCGAGCCTTGGTCGCCGACCGGGAACCGGCGGTCCTCTCCGGCCGGTTCACCCCGGAGGCGTTCGCCTCGGCAGCGCTGACGATGACCTCGAGCTCAGGGGGGCGGCCGGTCCCCACATACACCTCCCTCGTGCCCGCGCAACTGAATCGTCTTCTCGATGCGGCCGAGACCGACCCCGCCGTGGGGAAGGCGCTCCGGTCCTTCGAACGGATCCTCGTCGGTGGGCAAGCCCTGCCCACGGCGGCTCTCGAGCGCGCCGAGGCCGCCGGAGTCCGCCTCGTGCGCACCTACGGTGCGACCGAGACCAGTGGCGGGTGCGTCTACGACGGTGAAGCGCTTCGCGGCGTCAGCGTGCGCGTCTTCGCCGGAGAGGTGCAGATCGCCGGCCCCACCCTGGCGGAGGGATACCTCGGTGAGCCGGACCGTACCGCGGCCGTCTTCGCCGTCGACCGCGACGGAACCCGCTGGTACCGGACCGGCGACGCAGGGTTGATCGACGATGGCCTCCTGCGCATCCACGGCCGCATCGACAACGTGATCGTCTCGGGCGGCATCAACATCTCGCTCGATCGCGTCGAGAAGGCCGTGCGCTCGGTTCCGGGCCTCGCCTCCGCGGTCGTGGTCGGAGTCGATGACGCACGCTGGGGTGAGGTGCCCGTCGTGGTGGCCTCGCGGGGGGAGGCGCTGCGCCGCAGCGAATCCGTGCAGTTCGAGGAAGCCCGGGGCGTGGTCGCAGACCGCATCGGCGCGCACGCGCGCCCCGCACGGCTGGTCCTGGTCGACGAGGTGCCGTTGCTCCCCTCGGGCAAGCCCGACCGCGAGGCGATCCGCGCGGCGGTGGCGAGCCTGCACTGACGGTCCGCCGCGTCAGCCGGCACATCGGCGGTGCGGCCTAGGATGACTCCTCGTGGCAGGAACCTCGAAGAAGAAGCGCAAGAGCTCGACGTCCGCGGCGAAGCGACCGCGCGGGAACCCGGCGAGACAGGCCGTGTCCGGCTCTCCGCGCGCGCTCGCTCCGGTGACGTGGCGCGACTGGGTGGGGGCGGCGCGGCTTCGCACCCTGCCGCTGGCGGTCTCGCCCGTCCTCATCGGCACCGGGGCGGCGCTGGTGGTCACCGACGAGTTCCACTGGGTGATCGCGCTGGCGTGCCTCAGCGTGGCCGTCTTCCTGCAGATCGGCGTGAACTTCGCCAACGACTACAGCGACGGCATCCGCGGCACCGATGATCATCGGGTGGGCCCGGCGAGGCTCACCGCGTCGCGCCGCGTGCCGGCGCGACGGGTGCTCGGCGTGGCCCTCGCTTTCTTCGCGCTCGCCGCCGTCGCGGGCCTGGCGATCGTCATCCGCACCGAGCAGTGGTGGATGCTGGCGGTCGGCGCCGTGGCCATCGCCGCGGCGTGGTTCTACACGGGAGGAAAGCGCCCGTACGGCTACGCGGGCCTGGGCGAGCTGTTCGTGTTCGTGTTCTTCGGTCTGGTCGCGACCCTGGGCACGACGTGGGTGCAGGCGTTCTCGCTTCCGCAGGAGGCGTGGTTCGGTGCGGTCGCAGCCGGGTTGCTGGCGTGCGCCGTGCTGCTGGCGAACAATCTCCGTGACATCGATCAGGATCGCGTGGCCGGCAAGCGCACGCTCACGGTGCGCATCGGTCGGCGGTGGACCCAGGTGCTGTTCACGGTCTTCGTGCTCGTTCCCTTCGCGATCGCGGCCTTCTTGGCCCTGTTCTACCCGATCGCGTGGCTCACGCTGATGGCCCTCCTGGCGGGGATCCCCGCGATCATCATCGTGTGGAGCTACCGCGAGGCACGCGAACTCGTGATCGCCCTCGCATTGACCTCCTTGACCTCGGTGGCCTACGGGGCGCTGCTGTTCTGGGCCTTCGTGGGCTGACCGGCGCTCATCGGCCGGCGTCGTCCGCGCGGTCGGCGTCGGCGTCCGCGCCCGCGGAGTCCGAGCTGTCGTCGACTTTCCGGATCCCGTCGCCGTACACGGTGTCGGCGGCGGCGTCCTCGGCGGCGTCATCGTCGCGACGCTCACGCTCGCGGCGGCGTTCGGCCAGACCGGTCGTCACATCGTTCAGCGGGCGGCGCAGGAAGAGGATCGACAGGCTCAGTCCGATGAGGGCGGCGAACACCGCGGCGAGCCAGTAGAGATCCTGGAAGACCGGGAAGAGCATCAGGATGCCGAACGGCACGAGGAACGCCAGCAGTCGCAGCACCGTGTAGACGAGGGCGGAACGGGCTTTCACACCTCCATCGTAGGCGTGGGTCCTGAGCGGCTCCCGCGCCGCCGGATCGCCGGTGGGCCGCTCACATGTCTCTGTCAGGTCACGGCGAACCCGGTCCCGTCCCGTCCGCCTAGGATGGAGGCGTGACAAGGGTGCTGTTGATCGTGGCCCTGATCGCCGTGGCGTTCTGGGTCTTCACGATCGTCGACTGCGCCATTCAACCCACGACGCGGCACCGTGGCGTGAGCAAGCCCCTGTGGCTGGTCATCGTGATCCTCATTCCGGTGCTGGGCGGTGTGCTCTGGCTTCTCGTCGGCCGCCGACCGCGTCCGACCCCGGTTGCGCCACTCGCGCCCGACGACGACCCGCAGTTCACCGGCTCGTTCGGGTCGATCCGCGATCAGGACGAGCGCATCCGCCGCCTCGAGGAGGAATTGGCGATGCTCGACGCCGAGTCCGACTGGGACCCGCCGCGGCCACCGTCCACCGAGATCGACGCGCGTGCCGCGACCGATGCCGGCTCTGAAGAGCTCTCTGCATCGGAGGACACCGGCTCCGATGCATCGACGCCCGGTGAGCAGACCTCGGGGTCGCATCCCGACGACGACGAGCGCGGTCACCGCGGCGCCGTCGGTTGAGATGACCGGCCCGAGCGACGCACCGGTCGCCCCGCACGTCGAGGGCGCCCCGGCGACCGATGCCGCCGCAGCGTTGCTGGGCGCCTTGGTCGGCTGTGGCGTTCAGCATGTGGTGGTCAGCCCCGGTTCGCGCTCGCAGGCGCCCGCCCTCGTGGCAACCGAGCTGGAGCGTCTCGGGCACGTGCAGCTCCACGTGCGGATCGACGAGCGGGTCGCGGGCTTCACCGCGCTCGGCATCGCCCGCGAGACCGGCATGCCGGCGATCGTGGTCTGCACCTCGGGCACCGCCGTCGCACAGCTTCTGCCCGCAGCCCTCGAGGCCCATCACGCGGGTATCCCGCTGCTTCTGCTCACCGCCGACCGGCCGCCGGAACTGCGGGGCGTCGGCGCGAACCAGACCACGCGCCAGCCCGGCCTGTTCTCCTCCGCCACCCGGTATGACGCCGATCTCGCGGTGCCGGAGTGCACCGACCCGACCGGCACGTCCGACCAGACGGCGATGCTCCGCGCCGTGGCCGCCGACGCGTTCGACGCGGCGGTGGGCCGCGGGCAGTGGTCTCCCGGTCCGGTGCATCTGAACCTCCCGTACCGCGAACCGCTGAGCGGTCCGATCCCGTCATGGCTCGACGACGCCGTCGCCGCGGCCGGGGCGGTCGCACGTGGTGAGCAGGCGGGTACGCCCGTCTCGGGCGCGCTCTACCAGGGGGGTGGCGGGATCGGCGTTCCCGATGTCGCCGCGCCCGACACCGCCCTCCCCACGGCGCTCGACCACGGCCCGCGCACCGTCGTCGTCGCCGGGGCGGACGCAGGGCCCGGCGCCGAAGCGCTCGCGCACGAGGGACGTTGGCCGCTCATCGCCGAGATCGTGAGCGGATCCCGATACGGCCGCCACGTCGTCCACGGCTATCGGCAGCTGCTGCGTGATCCGCAGCTCGGCGGGCGAATCGAGAGGGTGGTCGTCTTCGGGCATCCCACGCTCAGTCGTGAGATCACAGCCCTGCTGTCGGACCCGGACGTCGAGGTCATCGCGCTGCGGGGGCCCGGCGAACCCCTCGGCCTGAACGGGGCGACACGTTCGGTCGAGGCCGTCGCCGTCGCCGTCGACGGGGAGGATGCCGACATCGCCGCGCGGGAGCGCGCGTGGCTCGGTGCGTGGATGCGCGCCTCGCGCGCCGCCGCCGTGGACTTGTCCGCTCCCGCGCCCGACGCGGACGGGCTGGCCTCCGAAGTGCCCCGCGAACGACTCGAGGCGGTTTCCGCAGAACTGGGAGCGATGCGCGCTCCCGTCGATCGCGAGATTCTTGTCGACGCGGTCTGGCGTGCGACGTGGCCGCACGACCGGCTGTTCTTCGGATCCTCTCGCCTGGTGCGCGTGGCCGACGCGGTTCTGGGCGGCAAGAAGGTGCCCGTCCACGCCAACCGCGGTCTCGCCGGGATCGACGGGACCGTCGCCACCGCCACGGGGGTCGCCCTGGCCAGTCAGGGCGCCGGAGCGCACGGCGTCACGCGGGTGCTGCTGGGCGACCTCGCCCTGCTCCACGATGCCGGCGCGCTGGCCGCTGCGCCCGGCGAACCGGAGCCGCGCATCCAGGTGATCGTGGGAAACGACGGCGGGGGAACCATCTTCGACGGTCTCGAGGTGGCACGCACCGCCGATCCGCACGCCGTCGACCGCGTTCTCTACACCGCGCAGCGGGTCGATCTGGCGCACCTCGCGGCGGCGTACGGGTGGGAGTACACGCGGGTGACCACCCGCTCCGCCCTCGACCAGGCGCTCACCGCCACCGGGGCCGCGCGCCACCTCATCGAGGTGCCACTGCCGCGCTGACGGGTGACGGCGCGGCCGGCATCGGTCATGATGTGGGGATGACCGCGAAGAGCCAGAAGCACTGGGACGGCGACGTCAGCGACCTCCTCCGGGTCGAAGAGGGGTTCCGTCTCGCCGCCGTGGACCCGTCATCGACCCCGGGCTACCGCAAGGGCAAGAAAGCGGGCGCCGAGGACCTCGCCTCGGGCGTCGATGAGCTCAGCGACCTGCAGGAGCGGCTGTTCGCCCGCAGCCGTGTGGACCGCACGGATGCGTCGGTGCTGCTCGTGCTGCAAGCGATGGACTCCGCCGGCAAGGGGGGCATCGTGCGGCACGTCGTCGGAGCCGTCGATCCGCAGGGCGTCTCGCTGACGGCGTTCAAGAAACCCACCGCCGAGGAGCTGGATCACGACTTCCTGTGGCGCATCGAGAAACGCCTGCCCGAACCCGGACTCATCGGTGTGTTCGACCGTTCCCACTACGAGGACGTGCTGATCGGAAGAGTGCGCGAGCTCGCCCCCGCCGCCGAGATCGAACGCCGCTACGCGGCGATCAACGACTTCGAGCGGCGCATCGTCGACGGTGGCACACGCGTCGTCAAAGTCATGCTCCACATTTCGGCCGACGAGCAGAAGCAGCGCCTGATGGAGCGACTGGACCGACCCGACAAGCACTGGAAGTTCAACCCCGGCGACGTCGACGAGCGCATGCTGTGGTCGGACTATCAGGCGGCGTATCAGACCGTCTTCGAGCGGACATCGACCGACCACGCCCCGTGGTACGTGGTGCCGGCAGACCGCAAGTGGTACGCGCGGCTCGCCGTTCAGCACCTCCTGCTGGTGGCGCTGGAGGACATCGATCCGCAGTGGCCGAAGGCGACGTTCGACGTGGATGAGCAGCGCGCGAGGCTCGCCGCGACCTGATCCGGCCCGGGGGACCGGTCAGGCCAGCGCGTCGACGATCGGGCGGAACTTCACGCGCGTCTCCAGCATCTCGGATTCGGGGTCGCTTCCCGCGACGATGCCGGCGCCCGCGAACGCGGTGACGCCGATGGTCCCGCGGTACGTCCCGAACCGGCGCGAGGGGCGGCCTTCGACCTGTGCGCATCGCAGGGCGATCGCCCACTCGCCGTCGCCGTCGCCGTCGACCCACCCCACCGGCCCGGCGTAGCGGCCGCGATCGAACGGTTCCAGGCGACGGATCACATCCATCGCCGCCTCGGTCGGGGTGCCCGCCACCGCGGCCGTGGGGTGCAGGGCCGCCACCAGGTCCAACGAGGATGCATCGTCGCCCAGAACGCCGTCGACGTCTGTCGCCAGGTGCCACAGGTTGGGCAGCTCGAGCGCGAACGGCTCCTCGTCGGCGGCGAGGGTCCGTGTGTGCGGAGCCAGCGCTTCGACGACGCTGCGCACGGCGAACCGGTGTTCGTCACGGTCCTTCGCGCTCGCGAGCAGACGCTGGGCGGCGGCGTCATCGTCGTCGTGGTCGGGGCCCCGTCCGACCGTGCCGGCCAGGACACGGGCGCTCACTCGACCCTCGGCCACCGTCACGAGGGTCTCGGGGCTCGCCCCGATCAGACCGTCCACCGCGAAGGTCCACGTGTCGGGATACCCCTCCGACAATGCGCGGACAAGGCGGCGCAGGTCCGCGCCGGCCGGAAGTGTGCCGACGAGGTCTCTGGCCAGGACGACCTTGCCCACCTCGCCGTCGGCGATCGCGCTGAGAGCGGCCCGCACGGCCGCCTGGTAGCCCTCGGGGTCCAGCGACCCCGGGCCCAGGGTGCCCGACCAGGACGGCCCGAACGCGCGGGCGCGGGGAAGGCCGGATGTGCCGTCGTGGTCGTCCGCTCGGCGGATCCGGGTCAGCCACGACCGGCCGTCGCGGCGGCCGATGACCGTGTCGGGCACGACGAGGCGGCTCGGCCACTGCGAACGCCGGTCGAACGTCAACGCGCCGAAGGCGACCAGGCCCGTACCGGGAATCCCGACCGGATCGTCGACCTCCGCCGCGGCGGCGATGTCGCGCCACGCGTCGGCCGTGGCGGTCGGAGCGGTCCCCGCATCCGCACCGGCACGCTCGTAGCCGCCGAGGTCGCCCAGGCCGACCACGCCGTCCCCGCGGCGCAACCAGGCGAGGGGGCGATCTGGATCGGCGTAGGCGAGGAGGTCGTCGACGGGATCGATCTCCCGGGTCTCGACCAGCAGACGGGGGAACACGGGCACCCCTCCAGCCTAGTTTCGCCGGACGTCCCGGTCGTCCTCGGGCGGGCGCCGCGGCCTAGACTCGCGAGGGTGACCGCCGACTCTCCGCGCCCCGAGCCGGGCACCCGCACCGTGTTCCGCTGGCGGAAATGGGACGGTGGCCCGCACTGGGTCCACGACTGCATCTACCTCGGGCACGACCGATGGGGCGAGTGGTTCGGTCAGCCGGCAGGCACCCGCAGCTTCCGGCCCGGCCGGGACTTCGTCACGCGCGCCGCAAGCGTCACCCTGGTCCCACCCGTGGGCGATCACACCCTCACGGTGAATGTGGCGCCGCCGGCATCGAGCCGCATCTACATCGACCTCGCCTGGGACGTGCGCTGGTCCGACACCGAGCCCGGGGTCCCCATCGGCATCGACATGGACCTCGACGTCGTCCGGGCCATCGACGAGCGCGGCACGTGGATCGACGACCGTGACGAATGGGACGAGCATCGCGTCGCGTACGGCTATCCGCCGCACATCGTGGCCCATCTCGAAGCGCTCGCCGTCGACCTCGAAGCGAAGGTGCGCGACCACGTCGCCCCGTACGACGATGCGACCGCCGAGGCGTGGCTGGCCCGGCTCGCCGTCCTCACCGACGCGTAGAGTCGAGGGGTGACCCCCGACACCGCACCCGAGCACGCCGAACCCAACCGCGCCGACCTGGGCAAGGATCCGGCACGGGTGGCCGGGATGTTCGACGGGGTCGCCGCCGGCTACGACCGCACCAACACGGTCCTCAGCCTCGGCAACGACCGGATGTGGCGAGCCGCCACCACCCGGGCCGTCGGGCCGAAGCGCGGCGAGCGCATCCTCGACCTGGCCGCGGGGACCGGCGCCTCCAGCGTGTCGTTGTCACGCAGCGGTGCTGACGTGGTCGCGGCCGACTTCTCACCCGGGATGCTCGCCGAGGGTGAACGTCGGTACGGCTCGACTGCGCCCGGCGGGGGAATCGCGAACCTGTCCTTCGTTCAGGCCGACGCCACGGCCCTCCCCTTCGGCGATGACGAGTTCGATGCGGTCACCATGTCCTTCGGGCTTCGCAACGTCAACGAGCCGAGGGTCGCTCTGGGTGAGTTGCTGCGGGTCACCAAGCCCGGCGGGCGACTGGTGGTGTGCGAGTTCTCGCACCCGCCCTCGGCCGCGTTCCGCTCGCTGTACTCCTTCTACAACGACCGCGTCCTGCCCGCCGTGGCCAAGGCCGTGAGCTCGAACCGCGAGGCGTACGACTACCTCAACGAGTCCATCCGCGACTGGCCCGACCAGCGCACCCTGATGGCATGGATCCGTGAGGCGGGATGGGCCGAGGTCGCCTACCGCAACCTCACGGGGGGCATCGTGGCCCTCCACCGGGCGACGAAGCCCGCGCCGTGACCGCGCTGTCGACGGCGGTCCGACGCCCTGGCCCGCGCCGGTAGGCTGGGACGGTGACTCCCTCAGCGCAGGGCTCGCCGATCGCGGGCAAGCTCGGCCTGGCCGATCGCGTGTTCGCGGGCCCCCGATCCCGCCGTCTGCTCGCGAAGGTCGAGGCTGGGCTCGAGCGCGTCGACCGCAATCTCGAGGCGGAGCTGACGACCGCCGACACCCTCACCAACGCGACGACCCGTTACCTCTTCGATGCCGGTGGCAAACGCGTGCGCCCGATGCTCGCCCTGTTGACCGCTCAGCTCGGCGACGGCACCACCGAGCGCGTGATCGACGCTGCCACCGCGCTCGAACTGACCCACCTCGGCTCGCTGTACCACGACGACGTCATGGACGAGGCAGATCGTCGTCGCGGGGTCCCCAGCGCCCATTCGGTGTGGGGCAACAGCGTCGCGATCCTCACCGGAGACCTGCTGTTCTCGCGCGCCAGCCAGCTGATGGCCAAGCTCGGCGAGCGGGCCATCCAGCTGCAGGCCGACACGTTCGAGCGTCTCGTCCTGGGGCAGATGCACGAGACCGTCGGACCGCACGAGAACGAGGACCGCGTCGCGTTCTACCTGCAGGTGCTCGCGGACAAGACCGGTTCGCTCATCGCCGCCTCCGCCCAGGCCGGAGCGGTCATGAGCAGCGCGCCGGCGGAGTACGAAGCGTCCTTGGTCGACTTCGGCGAGAAGGTGGGGGTGGCCTTCCAGCTCCTCGACGACGTCATCGACCTCTCCAGCGACCCGGATGAGACCGGCAAGGTGCCGGGAACCGATCTGCGCGCCGGCGTGCCGACCATGCCGTTCCTGCTCCTCGGCCAGCGCGACGACGACGCATCGATCGATCTGCGCGAGCGCATCGACGACGGTGTCGCCCGGATCGCGGACGGAGCCGATCCGGTGATCCTCGACGAGCCGCTCGCCGAGCTGCGCGATCACGAGGCGACACGCGCCACGCTCGATCTCGCGCACACCTGGTCCAGCGACGCGGTCGCGGCACTCGACCCGCTCCCGGACGGACCCGTCCGCGAGGGTCTCATCCGCTTCGCGCGCGCGGTCGCCGACCGCTCCAGCTGACCGGCGTCGTGCCTGCGCCGCCCGCCGCGGTGCGATCAGAAAGGACCCCCATGACCAAACTGCGATTGGCGATCGTCGGTGCCGGGCCGGCCGGCATCTACGCCGCGGACCTCCTGCTCAAGGCGGAGCGCGCCTTCGACGTGTCCATCGACCTCTTCGAGCACCTGCCGGCGCCGTACGGGTTGGTCCGCTACGGCGTGGCTCCCGACCATCCGCGCATCAAGGGCATCATCACCGCGTTGCGCGGGGTCCTCGACCGCGGCGACATCCGCCTCTTCGGCAATGTCCGCTACGGCGAGGACATCACCCTCGATGACCTCAAGCGCCACTACAACGCCGTGATCTTCTCCACGGGCGCCGCGCGCGACGCATCGCTGGCGATCCCCGGTATCGACGCCGACGGCTCCTACGGGGCTGCGGATTTCGTCAGCTGGTTCGACGGGCACCCGGATGTGCCGCGCGACTGGCCGCTCGACGCGGAGTCGGTCGCGGTCATCGGGAACGGCAACGTCGCCCTCGACGTCGCACGCATGCTCGCCAAGCACGCCGAGGACCTGCTGCCCACCGAGATCCCCGACAACGTGCATGCGGGTCTCGCCGCATCTCGCATCACCGACGTCCACGTGTTCGGGCGTCGCGGTCCGGCGCAGGTCAAGTTCACCCCCCTCGAACTGCGAGAACTCGGCGAACAGCGCGACGTGGACGTCGTCGTCTACGACGAGGACTTCGATTACGACGAGGCCTCGAAGGACGCCATCGCCACCAACAAGCAGGTGATGGTCATCGACCGGGTGCTGCAGAAGTGGCGCACCCTCGATGCGGCCAACGGTGTCGGCGGCAGCGCGTCGCGCCGACTCCACCTGCATTTCTGGTCCAAGCCGCTCGAGGTCAAGAAGGACGAGGCCGGTCGGGT
Organism: Microbacterium xanthum; assembly: GCF_034531355.1. Classification (NCBI taxonomy): domain Bacteria; kingdom Bacillati; phylum Actinomycetota; class Actinomycetes; order Micrococcales; family Microbacteriaceae; genus Microbacterium; species Microbacterium xanthum. The sequence continues at coordinate 268,870 of NZ_JAWHUE010000001.1, read as the reverse complement.
CTCCGCGCTCGTCTACGAGCGCACCCGTCCCGACGGCGAGGGCGGCGTGGTCGGCACCGGGGAGGTGCGCGAGCTGCCGGTCCAGCAGCTGTATCGCGCGGTGGGTTACTTCGGATCGGCGCTTCCCGGCATCCCCTTCGACGACCGACACGGGGTCATCCCGAACCACGAGGGACAGGTCCTGCACCCCGAGAGCAATGAGCGGGTCCCCGGTGTCTACGCGACCGGCTGGATCAAGCGCGGACCCGTGGGCCTGATCGGACACACCAAGTCCGATGCGATGGAGACGGTCGGCCACGTCATCAACGATCAGGGATCGTGGTGGCACCCCGCCGACCCTTCGGAGGAGGCCATTCCCGCCCTGCTCGCCGAGCGCGGCGTCGCCTGGACCGACCTGGCCGGCTGGCACCGGCTCGACGAGCACGAGATCGCCCTCGGGGCCGACGCGGAGCGCGCCCGCGTCAAGGTCGTGCCGCGTGACGAGATGGTCGCCATCTCGCGCGGCGAGTGACACCCGCGCGCCGCCTCACGCCGGGGCTGCTCGCCACCCTCGGGTTCCTCGCCGCGGTCGCCCCCTTCGCGACCGACATGTATCTGGCGTCGTTCACCGACATCGCCGCCGACCTCGGGTCGTCGGCGTCCGCGGTGCAGCTGACGCTGACGGCCTTCCTCCTCGGGATCGGGGCCGGGCAGCTCGCGCTCGGTCCGCTGTCGGATCGGTTCGGGCGACGTCCCGTCATGGTCGCCGCGATGGGCGTGTTCGCGGCTGCCGGGGTCCTCATGGTGTTCACACCGACGATCGAGGTCTTCGTCGCGCTGCGCCTGCTGCAGGGCTTCAGCGGCGCAGCCGGGATCGTGGTCGCCCGGGCGATCGCGGTCGACCTCAGTACGGGGGAGACGGCGGTTCGCGCGCTCAGTCTCATCGCGACCGTCACCGCGCTGGGTCCGCTGATCGCTCCGCCGATCGGGGGCGCGGTCGCCGTCCTCGCGGGGTGGCGCGGCGTGCTCATCGCGCTCGCGGCGGTGTCGGCGACGATGTTCCTGTTGGCCCTGTGGGTCGTGCCCGAGTCCCTTCCGCCCGCGCGGCGCCACGCCGGTGGCGCCCGCGCGGTGGGCGGGCTGCTCGCCACGGCCGCCCGCACCCGCGGCTTCATCGGCTACACCCTGACCGTCGCCACCGGTTTCGCCGCCATGATGGCCTACATCTCCGCGTCCCCCTTCGTCGGGCAGGAGGTGCTCGGGATGGACCCGTTCCTCTACGCTCTCGGGTTCGCCGTCGGTGCGCTGGGGATCGTGTCGGCCAACCTGCTGAACGCGCGGATCGCACCGCGCGTGGGTCCGGGACGGATGCTGACGTTCGGCGTCGGGCTCCTGCTGTTCGCGGGCGCCGCGATCGGACTCCTCGTGGCAGCGGAATGGTTGACGCCGGCATCCTTCATCGCGTGTGCTCTCGTGCTCACCGCCGGGGCCGGCTTCACGATGTCGAACGGGTCGGCACTGGCCCTGGCACGCACCCCCACCATCCGCGGGTCCGGTGCGGCGGTGCTCGGCGCGACGCAATTCCTCATCGGCGGAGCAACCTCTCCCGTGGTCGGTGCGTGGGGTGAGGACACCGCCGTTCCGATGGCCGTCGTCATCGCGGTCGCGGCGACCCTCGCCGCCGTCTTCCGTCTCGTCGCCTGGAGGCGGGTCGGGGGCGCGGCTTAGCGCGTGAGCGTGCCGGCGCGGTCGGATGATGCGTCGAGCCGCCTGGCGGGAATCGGCCGGAGGTCGGCAGTCGCGCTCGTCGCGCCCGGAGGGTGGCGGCGGGAGGATCGCGGCATGGACGACGTCGACATCGCCTCCCTCACCGCTCCTCCCACCGAGACCGCTGCGGCCGCGCTGGCGGTGGTCCGGCGGTTCTCCGATCCGGCGATGGTCGGTCACTGCCTTCGGTCCTGGGTGTGGGCGAACGCGCTGGCCGCCGCAGAGAAGCGACGCTTCGACCGCGAACTCCTGTACGTGGCCACGATGCTCCACGACCTGGGTCTCACCGCTGACTTCGACGCGCATGAGGTCCCGTTCGAAGCCGCGGGCGGCTCGGTCGGTCACGTGTTCGCCGCCGGTGCGGGATGGTCCGCGCCGCGGTGCGAGAGGGTGCGGGAGATCATCGTCCGGCACATGTGGGCCGCGGTCGATCCCGATGCGGATGTCGAGGGGTACCTCCTGGAGACGGCGACGAGTCTCGACGTCGGGGGAGCGGATCCGCAGCGCTGGGATGCGGAGTTCCTTCGCGTTGTCGAGCAGCACCTGCCGCGGCGCGGGTTCACCGCTCACTTCGACGCGCGCATCGCCCAGCAGGCCGTTCGGAAGCCGGACTCGCGGGCACGCGGCCTGCACGACGCCGGTCGCGTTCGTGCGGGCGGAGCGGTCTGGGCGAAGCTGGGCGCGTCCGTGTGACGGCATCGCATCACACCCCCTGATCTGGTGCGGACGGACCGGGGCGGCGCCGGCGGGCCGCGATGAGTCGGCTCACCCTTACTACACGGCCGCCCCGAACCGCAACCGCCTCCGTGACGCGCGCGACATGACGCAGGATGCCGACAGGAGATCCCGCACGGATCCCGATAGTCGCATCGATGCGAGGGGGGCTGTATGCGTGTGCGCAGGTGGACGGGTATCGCGGTGGCTGCGGCGCTGGCAGCCCTGGCCGGAGGCTGTGCCGCGGACGACGGCACCCCGGTTCTCACGTGGTACATCAACCCCGATGCCGGTGGGCAGGCACGCATCGCCGAGCAGTGCACCGAGGAGGCCGATGGGGCCTACCGGATCGAAACCACGCTGCTGCCCCGCGATGCGGCGTCGCAACGCGAGCAACTGGCGCGACGGCTCGCCGCGAGCGACCGATCCCTGGACATCATGAGCCTGGATCCACCGTTCATCCCGGAACTGGCCGAACCGGGTTTCCTCGCCGAGGTCCCCGACGGGCTCCGTGACACGGAGGGGATCGTCCAGGGAGCGGTCGACTCGGCGAGCTGGAACGACGAGCTGGTCACGGTGCCCTTCTGGGCGAACACGCAGCTGCTGTGGTACCGCGAGTCGGTGGTCGAAGACGTCGGTCTCGACATGAGTCAGCCGGTGACCTGGGAGCAGATCATCGAGGTCGCCGAGGAGAACGACCTGCAGCTGGGGGTCCAGGGAGCGCTCGCCGAGTCGCTGACGGTGTGGATCAACGCGCTGGTCGCCTCCGCCGGGGGTGAGATCCTCGTGACGCCGGACGCGTCACCCGCCGACATCGAGCTCGGCCTGGCCACAGAGGAGGGGCGCGCGGCGGCGGAGATCCTGCAGCGGATCGGTGAGAACGGGCTGGGCGGGGCCGGCCTGCCGACGGCGAACGAGAACGCGAGCCTGAACCTCTTCGAGGGAGATTCGGGGTCTTTCATGGTCAACTGGCCTTTCGTCTGGCCCTCGCTGAACGAGTCCGCACCCGACGTCGCCGACGACCTCGGGTGGGCGATCTATCCGCGGGTGGACGCGGACACCCCGGCAGCGCCGCCGGTCGGGGGGATCAACCTCGGGGTCGGTGCCTTCAGTGAGCACCAGGACCTCGCGTGGCAGGCGGTGGAGTGCATCGTCCAGCCCGAGCATCAGGCCGAGTACTTCGTGAGTGACGGCAATCCGCCCTCGAACGCCGCCGCCTACGACGACGAGACGGTGCAGGAGGAATTCCCGATGGCCGACGTCATCCGCGAGTCGCTGGACCTCGGCGTTCCGCGACCGCAGACCCCCTACTACAACGAGATCTCCATCGGACTCCAGCGCACGTGGCATCCGCCGTCGGGCGTCGATGCCGAGACGACGCCCGAGACCTCTTCCGACTTCATCCTGGCCGTGCTGCGAGGGGAGCGTCTGCTGTGAGTACCGTCACCGCCCGGACCGATTCCGACAGGCACGACAGCGACCCGGAAGACACCGCCGCACGCCCGGGCCGGGGCGGCCGGTCCGCGCGCTCGCGTGCGGAGGCGCGCCTGGGGTGGATGCTGGCGGGCCCCGCGTTCGTCATCATGCTCCTGGTCACGATGTATCCGATCCTCCAGGCGTTCTTCGATTCGCTGTTCTCGCTGCGCCTGACGGCACCGGACGAGCGTGAGTTCATCTGGTTCCGCAACTACACCGTCGTGCTCGGCGACCCCGCGTTCTGGCAGTCGATGGGCGTGACGCTGTTCATCACCGTCGTCACGGTCGTCCTCGAACTCATCCTCGGTTTCCTCCTGGCACTGGTCATGCACCGGGCGGTGAAGAAGCTGCGGGGATTCGCCCGCACCGCCATCCTCGTGCCGTATGGGATCGTCACCGTCGTGGCGGCGTTCGCCTGGTTCTACGCCTTCGACATCAACTCCGGCTACATCAACAGCTGGCTCGCGTGGGTCCCCGGCTTCGACGAGGACTTCAACTGGTTCGCCTACCAGGGGTCGTCCCTGTTCGTGATCATCCTCTCCGAGGTGTGGAAGACCACCCCGTTCATCTCGCTGCTGCTGTTGTCGGGGCTCGCACAGGTGCCGGGAGATCTCGAGGAGGCGGCGAAGGTCGACGGGGCCACCGGGTGGGAGGTCATGCGGCGCGTGATCCTGCCCAACATGAAGGCGGCGATCATGGTCGCGGTGCTGTTCCGCACCCTCGAGGCCTTCCGCATCTTCGACAACATCTACATCATGACCGCCGGGGCCAACGACACCGAGGCGCTGTCGTTGCTCGCCTACAACACCTCCATCGGCCGCCTCGAGATCGGTCTGGGTTCTGCCATCTCGGTGCTGCTGTTCCTCAGCGTGCTCATCATCGCGGGGATCTTCATCAAAGGTTTCAAAGTCGATCTCGCCGGAGGAAGGAATTCCTGATGAGCACGATGTCCTGGCCGCAGCGCCTCGGCTGGATCGCGATCACGGTCGCCGTCCTCGTCTGGTCGCTCTTTCCCGTCTTCTCGATCCTGATGACCTCGTTCAAGACGCCCGGCGGTCTCTTCTCCGGCACCCTGCTGCCCGAGGAGTGGACGTGGGAGAACTACGGCGAGATCCTCGCCCCGGGAGGGGGTGCGCAGACGCTGTTCCTCACGTCCCTGCGCAACTCCATCGGGATCTCGCTGATCGCGACGGTGATCGCGGTGGTTCTGGCCACCCTGTGCGCCTACGCGATCGCACGGCTCGACTTCCCCGGCAAGCGCATGATCCTCGTCACGGCGCTGGCCGTCTCGGTGTTCCCGGTCGTCTCGATCGTCACACCGCTGTTCAACCTGTGGCGCACGATCGGTCTCTACGACACCTGGCTCGGCCTGATCATCCCCTATCTGTCGTTGACCCTTCCGATCTCCATCTGGACGCTCGCGGCGTTCTTCCGGCAGATCCCGTGGGAACTCGAGCAGGCCGCTCAGGTGGACGGCGCGACACCGTTCGAAGCGTTCCGCAAGACCGTCGTGCCGCTCGCGGCGCCCGGGGTGTTCACAACCGCCATCATCGCGTTCTTCATCGCGTGGAACGACTTCGTCTACGGCATATCCCTGACCTCGACCGATGCCGCGCGTCCCGTGCCGGCCGCGCTGTCGTTCTTCACCGGCGCCTCTCAGTTCGAAGATCCCACCGGCGCGATCTCGGCGGCGGCCATCGTGGTGACCGTGCCGATCGTGGTCGTCGTCGTCATCTTCCAACGCCGGATCGTCTCCGGCCTCACGCAGGGCGCGGTGAAGGGATGACCCGCCGCGCATCCGACCACCCGACCTCGAAGGAGTCGACATGGCATCCATCACGCTGACAGGCGTCGTCAAGACCTACGACGACGGCTTCACCGCGGTCAAAGGAATCGACCTCGAGATCGCGGACGGGGAGTTCGTGATCCTCGTCGGGCCATCCGGCTGCGGCAAGTCGACGCTGTTGCGCATGATCGTCGGCCTGGAGGACATCACCGACGGTGAGCTCCGCATCGACGACACGGTCGTCAACGACAAAGCTCCCAAGGACCGCAATCTCGCCATGGTCTTCCAGAACTACGCGCTGTACCCGCACCTGACCGTGTACGAGAACATCGCCTTCCCGATGCGGTTGAAATCCAGCGACGTCGACGACGAGGAGATCGACGCGCGGGTCACGCGCGCCTCGGCCCTGCTCGAGCTCGACGAGCACCTCCAGCGCAAGCCGGCGAACCTGTCCGGGGGGCAGCGCCAGCGCGTGGCGATGGGGCGAGCGATCGTCCGTAACGCGGATGCGTTCCTCTTCGACGAGCCACTGTCGAACCTGGACGCCAAGCTCCGCGGTCAGATGCGGACCGAGATCGCCCGCTTGCAGCGTTCGCTGGGGATCACCACCGTCTACGTCACGCACGATCAGACCGAGGCGATGACGCTCGGCGACCGGGTCGCCGTGCTCCGTCGTGGGGAACTGCAACAGGTGGCAAGTCCTCGGGGTCTCTACGAGCAGCCGGTCAATCTGTTCGTCGCCGGCTTCATCGGCTCACCCCCGATGAACTTCCTGCACGGCGCGGTCCAGGGCGATGTGCTGCGCCTGCCGATGATGGATGTGCCTCTGGACGAGCGTCTGCGCGCGGCGATCGGGGATCGATCGACGGTCATCGTCGGGGTGCGTCCGGATGCGTTCCAGGACGTCGAGGCGATGGAGAGCGAGCCGAGCGGGGGTGTGCGCGTGGATGTGGATGTCGAGATGACCGAATGGTTGGGAGAGGTGCTGTACGCCTACGTGCCGTTCGAGATCGACGACGCCGTCCGGGAGACGTTGTCCCAGCTCGATCGCGACCTCGACGGCGAGAGCCTGCGCACCGAGATGGTGGTCGCGTTGAATGCGGACAGTCTCATCGTGGGAGGCGACCAGGCGACGCTGTGGTTCTCGCCTGACGACCTCTACATCTTCGATCCGGAGACGAGTGTGAATCTCACCCGCGACGAGGAGCGCGCCGAGCAGCTCGAGGAGCAGGGGCGCGCGCAGCGCAAGCGCGCCCTGGAGCGCGCAAAGGAGCGCGAGGCGAAAGCCACCGCGTGACCCGGCGGCGGTCAGCCGACCCACCATTCCAGATGATCATCATTCTCGATTAGCCTGGAGTCATCCGCGTGCAACGCGGTCGATCGAGAGGGTGGGTGACGGTGAGCGGTTCCGCATTCATGAAGGTGCAGGCGGCGCGGCCGGCGGGGTGGTACCCGGATGTGCGGGTTCCCGGGCGAGAGCGCTGGTTCGACGGTGAGGCGTGGACGTCGCTGACCCGGGGTGAGGCGACCTCGCAGAAGCGCTCCTGTTCCTGCGACTGCTGATCCGGTCGTCGGGGCGACTCCGTCGAGGGGTTCGCGAATGGTCAGCGTTCGCTGTATAGTCAGCGCATGCTGACTATTGCTTCGCGAATCGATGTCATGACGCGGCTCGGTCGAGCGATGACCGACCCGACCCGCTCGCGCATCCTTCTCGAGCTCATCGAGGCGCCCGGCTACCCCGCACGTCTCGCGGAGACCCTCGATCTCAGCCGCACCAACGTCTCCAACCACCTCGCGTGCCTCCGCGGATGCGGGCTGGTCGTCGCGATCCCCGAAGGCAGGCAGACCCGCTACGAGATCGCCGACCCCCATCTCACGCGCGCGATCACCGAACTCGTCGACGCCGTGATCGCGTTCGACGACGGTGCATCGTGCGACGGCGAGGGGTGCTCTCGGCCCGGATGCTGCACCACCGACGCCGAGGAGCATGTCGCAGCGGGTTCCCGGTGAGCGCTGCCTGCTGCGCCCATGATGCCGGCACCCCTGCCGGCCCCGGACCGGTCGAGACGTCGACGCCGGAGGCGAGGCCGCCGTGGTGGCGCGATCCCGCCCTCCTGCCGTCCGCGGCATCCGGTGTCCTGCTCGCGGCGGGCTACGGTGCGGCATCGGTGGGCGCCGTCGTCGTGGCCACCGTGCTCCACGCGGCGGCACTGGCGGCCGGAGCGTGGACGTTCGTCCCCGACGCCGTGCGGGGACTGCTGCGCGGCCGTCTCGGTGTCGGTCTCCTCATGGCGATCGCCGCGACCGGTGCCGTTCTGCTCGGTCATGTCGGGGAGGCCGCCGCGCTGGCCTTCCTCTTCTCGCTCGCCGAAACCCTCGAAGACCGTGCCCTGAATCGCGCCGAGGAGGGTCTGCGGGCGCTGCTCACGCTCATCCCGGCCACGGCGCGGCTGGCCACGCCCGCGGGCGAGGTGACGGTGCCGGCGACAGAGGTGCGGGAGCTCGACGTCCTCGTCGTCGGCGCCGGGCAGCGCATCGCGACCGACGGTGTCGTCGTCGTCGGGCGCTCCAGCCTGGACACCTCAGCCGTCACCGGGGAGTCGATCCCGGTGGATGTCGCACCGGGTGACGCCGTGACCGCCGGCTCGGTCAACGGGGCGGGGACCCTGCGCATCGAAGCCACGGCGGACGGACGCGACAACTCCCTCACCCAGATCGTCGCCCTCGTCGAGCAGGCGCACGCACGCAAGGGCGAGCGGGCCCGCCTCGCGGATCGCATCGCACGCCCCCTTGTGCCGGCGGTGCTGATCGTGGCCGCGCTCGTCGCCCTCTTCGGCCTCCTCGTCGAGGATCCCGCGACATGGATCGAGCGCGCTCTGGTCGTGCTGGTCGCCGCCTCGCCCTGCGCGTTGGCGATCGCCGTGCCGGTGACCGTCATCAGTGCGATCGGGTCTGCATCGCGTTCGGGCACGGTGATCAAGACCGGTGAGGCGTTCGAGCAGCTCGGCGCCATCCGCACCGTCGCCTTCGACAAGACCGGCACCCTCACGCGCAACGAGCCCACCGTCGTCGACGTGCGGACGACAACGGACGTGTCGCCGGATGACGTGCTCGCCTTCGCGGCGGCGCTCGAGGTGACCAGTTCTCATCCGCTTGCCGAGGCGATCGTCCGAGCCGCCGTGCCGAGCGGGCCGCCCCGTCCGGCGACGGGCGTCGTCGAGCACGCCGGCGACGGGGTCGAAGGGTGGGTGGACGGGCAGCACGTGCGCGTGGGCCGTGCGCGGTGGGTGCCGGTCGGAGACGGGTGGCGGGCCGTCGACGGCATGGCGGCAGAGGGGATGACCGTCGTCGCCGTCGAGGTCCGGGCGCGGCTCGTGGGGCTGGTCGGGATCCGCGACGAGTTGCGTCCCGAAGCCGCCGACACCGTTCGGATGCTGCGCGACCAGGGTCTGGACGTCGTGATGCTCACCGGTGACAACGACCGTACGGCGCGTGCGATCGCCGAAGGAGCCGGCATCGCAGACGTCCGCGCCCAGCTGCGCCCGGCCGACAAGGCCGCCGCGATCGAGGAACTCCGCGCGCGCGGTGCGACGGCGATGGTGGGCGACGGGATCAACGACGCCCCCGCGCTCGCATCCGCGACCGTGGGAATCGCCATGGGCCTGCGCGGTGCGGCTGCAGCGGTCGAGTCTGCCGACGCCGCCTTCACCGGGTCGGATCTCCGGCTCATCCCGGTCGCCCTGGCCCATGCTCGTCGCGGGCGGAGGATCATGACGGTCAACATCGCACTGGCGTTGGCGATCATCATCGTGCTGTTCCCGATGGCCCTGTTCGGTGTGCTGGGCCTGGCCGGGGTCGTCCTGGTGCATGAGATCGCCGAGGTGGTGGTGATCCTCAACGGGCTACGGGCGGCGGGGCGACCTCGATCGCGGCGCCGGGTGGACAGCCGGGTCGCGCGCGAGCCGGTGTCGGCGTGATCACTCGGAATCGAGGCACTCGCGACAACGGCCGAAGACTTCGATGCGATGGTGGGTCACGGTGAAGCCGTGCTCGCGGGCGGCCGTGCGGATCCACTCCTCATCGGCGGGAGCGATGTCGGCGGCGGTGCCACAGCTATCGCAGATCAGGTGGTGGTGGTGAGCGCCGGGGCGGGTGCACGTGCGGAAGAGCTGCCCGCTGGCCACCGAGATGGTGTCGGCATCTCCTTGTTCCGCGAGCGCTCCCAAGTGCCGATAGACGGTCGCGAGTCCGATGGAGTCGCCACCGGCATTGATCTCGAGGTGCAGCTGCTGAGCCGAGACGAACCCATCGGTGCGGGCGAGGGCTCGTCGGACCGTTTCGCGTTTCGGCCCCTCGCGGAGGTCGGGGCGCACGGTCTCTGAGGTCATCTCGTCTCCTCGCGGCGGTGTTGCGTCGGTGACGACGGCGCGGGCACCTCCCCGAGAGGCCCCGCGCCGTCGTCGGTCCGAGGATCGTTCGCGGCGGCGCGCTTATCGAGCATACACGCTACTGATAATCGTTCTCCTCGATTTCGGCTCCGCTGCGGACCGTCGATGGAGCAGGCGTGCCACGCCGAGGGCGAGGAGGAACTCGCATCCGGCCAGGAGCGCGATGGCTCCGCCCGCGCTCACCCCGAGGGAGCGGGAGAGAATCGTCCCGATGACGGCGGCGGCGATGCTCAGAGTCGGGGCGAGGATGATCATGGCGCCCCACGTGCGCGTCAGCAGACGCGCGGCGGTCGCGGGGCCGGCGAGGAGAGCGATGGTGAGGATGGCGCCCGCAGCCGGGATCGCGACCACGGAGGCGAGGACGACGACGGTGAGGACGGCGGTCTCGATGATCGCCTCTCGGCCCCCGGCGGCTCGAAAACCGGCGACGTCGAAGGTCGAGAACAGCAGCGGGCGACGCGCGATGACCAGGATCGTCACGACGACCGCCAGTGCCCCGGCGGCGATGGGGAGCGACGCCGGGGGAGCGAAGAAGAGGCTGCCGAGGAGGACGGATTCCGGCCTGACCGGGATCTGCGGGTTGAGGGACTGCAGCGCGATCCCCAGCGCGAAACCGCTGGTGAGGACCAGTCCGGCGCTGACGTTTCGGCTGATCTCACGCCTGCGCTCGAGCAGCAGCATCAGGCCGACCAGGGCGATCCCCGATACGCCGGCGCCGAGCAGGATGTTCACCCCCAGGGTCGCCGCGACGACCGCGCCCGGGAACGTCGCGTGGGTGAGTGCCTGAGCGAAGAAGACGCGCCCCCGCATCACGACGACCGCGCCGCCGAGTCCCGTGATCGCCCCGATGAGCACGGCGAGAACGAGAGCGCGTTCGAAGTAGCCCATCAGGGTGTCACGGCCCGGCGTCGTGTCCACCCGTCGACGAGGATTCGCGCACCGACGAGGACCAGGTAGCCGATCGTCATGGCCAGCACGACCGTTGCGCCCCCGGGTAGCAGAGAGCTGACGGAAAGGGAGATCGAGAACGCGGCCCACAACCCCCACCACGCCGCGAGTGCGGTGAAGGTGATCGCCGCGAGGACGATCCCCTCGATCCGACGCGAAATCAGCCGCCCCGCCGCGCCCGGAAGGATGAGGATGGCGAGGACGAGGAGATTCCCGACGGTGTTGGATGCCGCGACGACCACGAGAGCGATGGCGACGGTGAGGGAGAGGTCGGTGAGAAGGGCTCGACCGCCTGCGGCGGTGGCGCCGGCGGCGTCGAAGGCCCGGAAGACCTGCCGGCGCCACGTGATCCCCACGAGTGCCAGGGCGACGGCGAGGGTCGCGCCCAGCGGCAGCAGCTCCGAGGGTTGCACCGTGAACAGTCGCCCGAACAGCAGCTCCTGCACCTGCCCGGCATAGTCGGACTCGCGGCTGACGACGATCACGCCGATGCCGAAGGCCGAGGTGAGGACGGTGGCGGTCGCGGCATCCGACGTGACCTTCCGCCGCGTCATGAGGGTCAACAGCACCGCGGCCAGGACGGTCGTGGCGACCGCCCCGGGATACAGGCCCTCGGTGCCGCCGACCACGTAGCCGACGACGATCCCGGGGAAAGCGGCGTGGATGAGGCCGTCGCTCATGAACTCGAGACCGCGGAGGTTCACGAATGTGGAGATCGGTCCGGCGGCGAGCGAGATCAGAATCATCGCCGCCAGGGCGGTCGTCATGAAAGGGTAGGCGAACGCGTCGAACAGGTGCATCAGCGCTCACCCGCCGAGGCATGGGGGTCGTGCCGCTGGAACACCTCCGCGAACTCCGACCCGTCCACCACCCGGTCGACGGGTCCTGCGGCGACGACCCGGCGGTCGATGAGCAACGCACGTGTGCAGGTCGCCTGGGCGAGCGCGACGTCGTGCGTGGAGAGGATGACGGCCACGCCCGAAGCGACCAGCGCCGCGACCGTGGCCATGAGGGCCTCGCGGCTGGGCTGGTCGAGTCCGTTGAACGGCTCATCCAGCAGGAGGAGTTGCGGATCGCTCGCAATGGCTCGCGCCAGGAGGGCACGTTGGCGCTGGCCGCCGGACAGGTCGCCGAACACGCGCTCGGCAAGGCCGGTCAGCGCGGTGCGTTCGAGGGCGCGGTCGACCGCCTGTCGGTCGGCCGCTCGAAGGGGCCGCAGCCACCCGCGCTGGGCATAGCGGCCCATCGTCACCACCTGGCGCACTCTGATGGGGAAGTCCGGATCGATGTGATCGGACTGGGGAAGGTAGCCCATCCGGGGGGATCCGGATACCGAGCCCGTCCGTGGGGGGAGGAGCCCCAACAGACCCTTGAACAGGGTCGACTTGCCGGCGCCATTCGGCCCGATCAGTGCGATGGCTTCTCCGGGGAGGACGTGGAGCCGCACGTCGGTGAGCGCCGGCGCGACGGTACCGGCGTATCCGAACGAGGCGTCCTTGATCGTGATCAGTGGCGTGGTTCGGAAGGCGGTGTCGTCCGCGTCGGGGGCGCGGCCCGCGCGGCGTGGCCGCGGCGTCCTAGTCCGCATCCACGTTGGCGGCGTCGGCGACCGCGTCCGGCACCGGTGCCGGCTCGACGCCCCACGAACCGACGATGAGCTCGGTGTTGTGGACCATGCTGCCGACGTAGGTGGCACCGGGTGTGCCCGCGACGCCAAAGGAGTCGGCATACAAGGCGTCGTCGCCGGAGAAGACGGTCACGCCGGCCTCGGCCGCGATCGTCTCCGCGGCGGCGGGGTTGACCGACGACTCCGCGAAGACCGCCGGGGCGCCCGTCTCTTGGATCAACGCCACCAGCTCGTCGATCTCCAGGGCGCTCGCCTCCGCGCTGTCATCGAGGCTGGGGATCACCGCGCCGACGTACTCGAGGTCGTAGCGGTCGACGTAGTAGCCGAGGGCGTCATGGCTGGTCACCAGGAGACGATCTTCGGCGGGAACCTGGTCGACGCTCGCAATGATCCAGGCGTCGAGCTCCTCGAGGGTTCCGAGATACGTGTCGGCGTTGGCCGAGTACGTGTTGGCGTTGTCGGGATCGGCCTCGATCAGGGCTGCGGCGATGTTGTCGACCATGATCTCGGCGTCTGCGGCGGACTGCCAGATGTGCGGATCGTGCTCGCCGTGGTCGTGGTCGTGGTCGTGGTCGTGGTCGTGCTCGTCGTCGGAGTGCTCGTCGTCGGAGTGCTCGTCGTCGGAGTGCTCGTCGTCCGAGTGCTCGTGCCCCTCTTCTTCGCTGTACGCGAGGAGCGCGACGCCGTCGGAGCTGTCGACGACGACGGGGTCGGATGCCGCCGAAGCGAGCGCGTCGTCGAGCCACGGCTCGAAGTCCACACCGTTCTCGATGACGATGTCCGCTTCCGTGAGGGCGACGAGGTCGGCCGCGCTCGGGTCGAAGGCGTGGGGGCTGACGCCCGGCTGAAGGAGCTGGTACACCGACACGCCGTCGACCTCGCCGACGATCTCTCGCACGAAGTCGCCCACCTGCGTCGTCGTGGCGACGACCCGCAGCTCCCCCTCGCTCGACGCCGGAGCGGTACTGCTGCACCCGCTGAGGGTGCCGAGGCCGACGGCCCCGGCCATGAGGGCCGCGGGAAGGGGGGTGGCTTTGCGCATGATCGTCTCTTCTCCGCTGTGAGTGCGGGAGTTCTGGATGGGTTCGCCTCCAGACTAAAGAACGAGAATCATTCTCAGCAAATCTCGACAAGCTAATCGAGAACTGTTATCAATAAAACGATGTCGACCGACCCCGAGGAGTCACGCATGCCCAACGCCCAGCAGCTCAGCCGGTTCGAGACCGGTCAGGGGTTCATCGCCGCACTGGACCAGAGCGGGGGGAGCACCCCGAAGGCGCTTCGCGAGTACGGAGTCGACGAGTCGGCGTACTCGAGTGAGGCGGAGATGTTCGATCTCATCCACGAGGCTCGGGCGAGGATCATCACGAGCCCGGTCTTCACGAGCGAGCGGATTCTCGGAGCCATCCTCTTCGAGGGGACGCTGGATCGGACGATCGGCGACAAAGGGGTCACCGACTACCTGTGGTCGGAGAAGGGCATCATTCCGTTCCTCAAGATCGACAAGGGGCTGGAAGCCGAGGCTGACGGGGTGCAGGTGATGAAGGACATCCCCGGGCTCGAGCGCACTCTTGCGCGCGCCGCGGAGCTCGGTGTCTTCGGCACCAAGGAGCGCTCGGTGATCCATCGTGCCGACGAGGCCGGAATCGAGCGCGTGATCGACCAGCAGTTCGAGCTCGGCGATCGCGTACTCGCCGCCGGGCTCGTCCCGATCCTCGAGCCGGAGGTAAGCGTCGCCGCGCCGGACAAGGCCGAGGCCGAGGCGATGCTGAAGGCCGCCCTGTTGGTGGGACTGGAGCGCCTCGGTGAGGCGAAGGTGGCGATCAAGGTCACCATTCCGACCATCGACGGGTTCTACACCGAACTCATTCGTCACCCCAACGTCGCTCGGGTGGTGGCGCTCTCGGGTGGGTACGCGCGAGACGACGCGAACGAGCGACTTGCTCGCAATCCCGGACTCATTGCGAGCTTCAGTCGTGCACTGCTCGATGGGCTCAGCGCGCAGCAGAGCGCCGAGGAATACAACGCGACCCTCGATACATCCATCGAGGCGATCTATCGGGCCTCGATCGCCTGAGGATCATGCCGGATGGCTTCTGATCAGACCTGGGTCTCGGAGGACCAGTATCGGGGCATCCGCGTCGGGCTCCGTATCGTCGAGAGCTGGGCGACCGCGGGTGAAGAGCCGGAGCGGGAGTTGAGTCGCGCGCTGCGACGCGAGCGGGATCCGAGCGACATCGTGATCGGTCTCGCCACCGTGGCGAGGTTGCTGGCCATCGATCTCGCGGCCGCGACCGGGGCCTCGGAGGAAGCTGTCCTGGAGCGCCTCGAAAGGAATGTCGAGGCGCTCCAGCATCCCCTGGACGGCGCTCGGTCGTGAGTCGTCTGCCCGTTGTCGCCGTGAGCGGACATCTGGGTGCGGGGAAGACCAGCCTGCTGAACCATCTGCTCCGGACGCCAGGGGCTCGCATCGGGGTAGTCGTGAACGACTTCGGTGCTCTCAACGTCGACGCCGGCCTGGTGTCTGGACAGGTCGACGATGTCGCCGGGATCGCGGGGGGCTGCGTGTGCTGTCTCGACGACGCCGGCGGCTTGGATGAGGCGCTTGCCAAGCTGGCGCAGGAGAGACTCCGCCTCGATGCGATCGTCATCGAGGCCAGCGGTGCTGCCGATCCACCTGCGCTGGCGCGGCTCATCCGGTACAGCGGCGTCGAACGGGTGCGCCCGGGAGGTCTGATCGAGGTCGTCGATGCGGTCGAGCACTTCCGAACGGTCGACACCCGCCCCGAACCGCCTGCTCGATACGGTGTCGCGACGCTCGTCGTGGTGGGAAAGCTTGACGTGGTTCCGCGCGCGAAGCGTGAAGCGGTGTTCGACCGCATCGCCGCGCGAGCGCCACAACAGTCGGGTCTGCCGCTCGGCTGCTTCGGCGGTGGGCGAAGCTGCCACATGTTCAGGAAATGGCTTCTCTCCGGCGCGTGGTGAGAGGGTCTATTTTCCGAATCTCATCCTTGGGATCGGTCAGCATCGGACGGGATTGGCCAGGAACTAGGGGATCTGCGGTGAGGTCGCGATCTCCAGTTCGGGAATCTCGCCCTCTCGTCCCGCGGAGGAGATAAGCTATTACCCGAACAGGGGAGAGGGTCATGGCTAGCGTGCCGCCAATTTCCGAGGCTGATGTGCTGAGGGAGGCTGTCCGTCGACTCGTGGACGTGCTGCCAGCGAGCTGGACGGCCGAGCTTGAAGTCGAGTCAGGCGCGTCAGTGGCGCGACGAAGCGACGCTGTGCTGACAGTGCGTGCGCCAAGCGGCGTGGCCGCGACTGTGCCCGTTGAGGTCAAGCGCATCGTCGAAGGGCGTGACGTCTCGGCGATTGTCAATGCTGCAGGATCACCTCGTGGCGACCTCATCGTGATGGCTCGCTACCTCCCCGCAACCGTTCGGGAGAAGCTGACCTCGTCGGGGCTCTCTTGGGCGGACGCTACAGGCAACATCCGAGTGAGTCTCGTCTGGCCGGGTCTATTCGTCTTTAATCGGGGCGAAGACAGCGATCCATGGCGCGGGCCGGGGCGACCAAGAGGAACACTCAAAGGTGAGCCCGCTGCGAAGGTAGTCCGAGCGCTTGTGGACTTCGATCGCGACTGGTCGATGCGGGATCTGGTGGAAACATCGGGCGCGTCAACGGGCGCAACCTACCGGGTTATCGAGTTCCTGGAGGAGGAAGGCTTGGCTTCCCGTGAGAACGGCAAGGTTGTTGTTCCGGACTGGGAGACGATTCTGCGTCGGTGGAGCGTTGACTACGGGTTTATCCGAACAAACAAGACGACGAGGTGGATCGCCCCGCGAGGGATTGATGACGTCCTCGCGCGGGCTCGAACGTCTGAAATGCGCTACGCCGTAACCAGTACCGTCGCAGCCGCACGGTGGGCAGCCTACGCGCCAGCGAGATCAGTGATGATCTACGTCGAATCGGTACCAGAAGCTGCGCAGGAGCTTGGGCTTCGTGAGGCTGACAGTGGCACAAACGTGGTCCTCGCGCTTCCGAGCTACCAGGTGGCACTCGAACGCGCAGAGCTTTGGGAGGGCATTCGAACCGCGGCGGCGTCCCAAGTCGCCGCGGACCTGCTGACGGGACCCGGGAGAAACCCATCCGAGGCGGAGGAGCTAATCAGTTGGATGAAACGCAATGAACCGGTCTGGCGAAGGTAACCAGTTCATCGGACGCGATCTGATGATTGCGTCCCGGGCAGCGCTCCTCGATGCCCTCGAGGCGCTCGAGGCTCACCGTGATGCGGTCATTGTGATCGGCGCTCAAGCGATTTACTTGCGCACTAAGTCATCCCTGGTGGCTCTTGCGGAAGCAACGAAGGACAGCGATCTCGCGATCGACCCACGAGGGCTCGAGGAGAATCCCAAAGTCGAGGAAGCGATGACGCGGGCGCGCTTCTACCCGAATCCGATCAGCGGCAACCCGGGTGAATGGATGAGCCCGGCTGGCGTGCCTGTCGATCTGATGGTGCCTGAAGCAGTCGCGGGACCGGGCGGCTCCAGTGCGCGCGGCGCGAGGATTCCTCCGCATTCGCGGCGAGCGACCCGACGAGCTGTTGGGCTCGAAGCAGCGCTGATTGACAACGATAAAGTGCAGATCGCTGCCTTGGATCGGGGGGACACTCGAGTCTTTGAAGCTCGTGTTGCCGGCGTCGCTGCGCTCCTGGTTGCCAAGCTGCACAAGATCGGTGAGCGTGCAGAGTTAGACCGCCGACGACTCATTGACAAGGACGCGCATGACGTTTATCGCCTCCTTGTTGACAGTCCAACCGCGGAACTTTCGGTCAAGCTTGAGGAGCTGCTCGCAAACGACCTGAGCCGGGACGTGACGATAGCCGCGATCGACTACCTCCGGGAGCTCTTCGCGGCTGGTCCGGACGGGCTCGGGGCAGTGATGGCGGGCCGCGCCGAGGAAGGCGTCGGTGACCCCGCTTTCGTTGCACAAGCCGTCGCATTGCTCGCGACCGACCTTGTTGCCTCGGTCGACGCTCTGCGGTCGCCTGATCGCGATGCTTGAGTGAGGGTCACATCGTCGCTGCGCCGGGCGACCCCGACCAGGAAAAGTCCGCAGCGAGGCCGCAGAACCTCAGACCCGAATAACCCCGGAACTACGCGGCAGAACGGGCCACAACGAAACAGGATTCGCGGACTTTTGCGGACTGGAAGCAAAAACCCCCGATCAGAGGAGTGCGCTACCGGTAGTTGACGAACTGCAGGTCGACGTCGAGGTCGGCGGCCTTGAGCAGGCGCTGCACCTCCTGCAGATCGTCACGGCTCTTCGACTGAACCCGCAGCTCGTCGCCCTGGATCTGGGACTTAACCGACTTGGGGCCCTCGTCGCGGATGATCTTGCCGATCTTCTTGGCGTTCTCCTGCGAGATCCCCTCCTTGAGAGTGGAGACGATGCGGAACTCCTTGCCGCTGGCCTGCGGTTCGCCGCTCTCGAGGCTCTTCAGCGAGATGCCGCGCTTGATGAGCTTGGTCTGAAAGACGTCGAGGGCGGCGTTGGCGCGCTCCTCGCTGCCGGCCTTGATGAGGATGGCCTCGCCGCTCCACTCGATCGAGACGCCGGTGCCCTTGAAGTCGTAGCGCTGTTCGAGCTCCTTGCGGGCCTGGTTCAGCGCGTTGTCGGCTTCCTGGTGATCGATCTTCGAGACGATGTCAAAACTGGAGTCTGCCATCCCTCAAATCTACTCCCGACGGACCGCCGCGCGCGGGTGAAGCGGCGCGGCTCTGGTGGGGGCGGCCGGCATCCGACACACTGGGCGGATGGGATCAGCGTTGACCACCATCGGACTTCCCGTCGCGCTCGGGATCATCATGTTCGGCCTCGGGCTGAGCCTCACGCCACGGGACTTCGCACGCGTCGCGACCCAGCCCAAGGCGGTGTTCGTCGCGCTGGGATGCCAGTTGCTGCTCCTGCCGGTCCTGTGCTTCGGTCTGGTGATCCTCTTCCAGCTGCCACCGATCCTCGCGGTGGGGATGATGATGCTCGCCGCCTCGCCGGGTGGGACCACGGCGAACCTCTACAGTCACCTGTTCCGTGGCGACATCGCCCTGAACATCTCCCTCACCGCGCTCAACTCCGTCATCGCCGTCGTGACGCTCCCGCTGATCACCAACGTCGCGATCTGGTACTTCGACCCGTTCGACGACCAGCTCGGACTGCAGTGGGCCAAGACCCTCGAGGTCTTCGCGATCGTGCTGCTGCCGGTGATCGGTGGCATGGTCGTCCGCCGTCTGTGGCCGCGTTTCGCCGACGGGATGGACCGACCGGTGCGCATCATCTCCGTCATCGTGCTCGTGGTCGTCATCGCCGGCGCCGTGGCGGCGAACTGGGCGCTCCTGGTCGAGAACGCGGGTCGTCTGGCGCTGATCACCGTCGTCTTCTGCGTGCTGAGCCTGTCTGTCGGCTACCTCGTGCCGCGACTCGTGCGTGTCGGACGACGCCAGGCGATCGCCTCATCGTTCGAGATCGGCATCCACAACGCCACCCTCGCGATCGTCATCGCCCAGACGGTGCTCGGTTCGGTCGAGCTCAGCCTTCCGGCCGCTGTGTATGGCGTGCTGATGTTCTTCATCGCGTTCGGGTTCGGGTTCCTCATCCGCGGCCGGGGGGATGCGCAGAGCGAGTCCGCGCGCTCGACGGAGCGGGCGACGGACGCCGGCGAGGCGCGGACCTGACCGGTGAGATGCGTCGGCCCCGCGTGGGAGGTCCTTAGACTGGCCGCACACCGGACGAGGAGGCTGAATGCGCCCGTTGACCGAAGACGATGTCCGCGATTCGTTCGTGAACGCCGCACCGGAGGAGGTCACCCGTGTGCGACTGCCCGCGGATTTCGTGCTGACCGAATGGGACCACACGGACTTCTTCGCCTGGCGCGACCCGCAGACGCGCGGCCGCGGCTACATGATCGCCGAGGTCGGTGGGGAGGCGACCGGGGTGGTCCTCCGTGCAAGCTCGGGGTCGACCCGGCCGGCGATGTGCAACCTGTGCCACACCATGCAGCCCGGCGACCAGGTCGCGCTGTTCACTGCCCGCAAGGCGGGCGATGCCGGCGAGAACGGCGATAGCATCGGCACCTACATCTGCGCCGATCTGTCCTGCCACGAGAACGTACGGCTGGCTGCGCCGCTCGCGCCGAACGAGATTCGCGCGAGTGTCGACCGCCGCATCGACGGAACGCGGCAGCGCGCCGAAGCCCTCGTGACCCGCGTGGCGGAGGCGGCATGACCGGCCCGGTCGTGGTCATCGGCGACGCGTTGATCGACGAGATCCGCGACGAGTCCGGCGTCCGCGAGTTCATCGGGGGTGCGGCGCTCAACGTGGCGGTCGGGCTGACTCGGCTCGGAGCCCCGGCGACGCTGATCGCGATGGTCGGTGATGATGAGGCCGGCGACCACATCCGGTCCTACCTCGCCGACTACGGCGTGACCCTCCTGGCTTCACCGGCTCCGCATGGCTCATCACGGGCGGTCAGCACCCGCGGCCCGGGCGGCGAGCCGGTGTACGAGTTCAACGAGGCCGCGCAGAACCGCGGCATCCGGTTCGGCGACGCCGAACGCGCCGCGCTCGCCGAGGCCGCGGTGGTGGCCGTCAGCTGCTTCCCCTTCGACGTCCCCGCCGAGGCCGAAGCGCTCGCCGAGGCGGTCGCCGGATCCGTCGTCGCCGTCGATCCGAATCCGCGCGAGGGGATGATGCACGATCGGGCGGAGTTCGTGCGCGGTTTCGAGGCGCTGGCCTCGGTGGCCGACCTCGTGAAGGTCGGTGACGACGACGCAGCCCTGCTGTATCGCCAGGGCCTCGACTCCGTCGCAGAGGCGCTTCGCGCGAAGGGCGCCACGGCCGTGCTCGCCACGCGCGGCCGTGACGGGGCCACCGTCATGGCCGGCACCGAGACGATCACGCAGCCGATCTCGTCGATGCCCGGTCCGATCGTGGACACGATGGGCGCGGGGGACGCATCGTTCGCGGTCGCCGTCGCCGCCCTGGCCGAGGCCGACGCGGCGACGGTGCCGGACTGGCGGGAGATCCTCGCGGAGGCGATGGATGCGGCCGCAGCGACCTGCCGCTTCGAGGGGGCACTGCTGCGCCTCCCGTCCGTCTTCGACGGCGAACACGCCGACCGCATCGGCACCTGACCGCGGTGCGCCCCTCGGTTCCCGGACTCGATTTCGACGGGGACGACATCGGGGGTAGGATTGCTGATCGCGCCTCTGGTCGACTGGAAAAGCCGGACAGGTGCGCACTCGGCGAGTTACCCAAGCGGCCAAAGGGATCTGACTGTAAATCAGACTGCACTGCATTCGGGGGTTCGAATCCCTCACTCGCCACCGACCGGAAGCCCCGCCCTGTGCGGGGCTTTCTTCTTCCATCCACAGGGTCGCCCCCTGCCCTCGCCGGCTCGGTATGCGCGTGCGAGGATGGTCGGTGCGGAAGTCACCCGCGCGGAGGAAGGTTCGATCATGACGGCGCCCCATCCCACCGAGGATCACGCGGACCAGGCCACGAGCGCGCGACTCATCCGCGCCGCCATCTGGGTGGCCATCGGCGCCTTGATCGCCGCCGCGTTCGTGTGCGTGGTGTGGGTGTTCGTCGGATCCGGCAACGGCATCATCGGACGTGCCTTCCTCACGATCCTGCTCTTGGCGGGCTTCTCCGGCGCGGCGCTTCTGGACGCCCACCTCGCGCCCCGGCGTCCGGCGTGGTTCGCGCTGGCGAGCATGGGGGTGTGGGTCCTCACCCTCCTGCTGGGGGCGACGATGATCTGGATGCCCGAGCGCCTCCCCTTCAGCGGTCTGGGCCGTTTCGTGCAGTTCCTGCTCATCGTGCTGGTGCTGCAACTCGCGCTGCTCCATGTGCGCCTGTTCACGAAAGCGCTGCAGCGGAACCGCACGACCTTCACCCTCGTCGTCTACATCGTGACGGTTGTGCTCGTGGTCGCCCTGACGATCTTGGTCGTGCTGCCGCTGGCCTTCCACGAATACATCGTCTTCGCATCGCTGTACTGGAGGTTCGTCGTCGCGACCACGATCCTCGCAGCGGTCGGCACGGCGCTGCTGCCGCTGGTCAACGCGCTCTTCGCTCCGCGCGCCCCCCGGCCGCGGCCGACCCCGGCGGCCTGGCCGACCTACGTCGACGGACGGACCCCGTTGCCCGTCCTCATCGACGGCACCCCCGATTGGAACGCCTACTACACGGGGTACCCGACCCAGCCCTACGCGCAGCAGCCTGCGCCCGAAGCGGACCCCACCCCGCGCGCCTATGAACCCGTGCCGACGCACGCGCCGCAGGGTGCACCGCGCCCGTCGCCGGCTCGCTCGGCGACCACGGGCGCTCGCGCGACGCACGCGTCTTCGGGCGGGACCGAGGACACGTCGGCCCCGGCGGTGGCTGCGGCCGCAGACGCGCCTCCCGCTCCCGCGTCATCGGAGGCAGCCGGCTCGCTCCCGGCGGCCGGTCATGCCGCGCGGCAGCAGCCGACTCCGGAGATGCCGTGGGGTGCCGGAGGGATGACAGCCGGCGGTCCGCAGCGCGCTCGTCGCGCGGGCGGCGACACCGACGAGGGACAGTCGTCGGCGCCCACCGCACCGGGGTACGAAGGCTATCCGCCCCCACCGCCGCTTCCGCCGCGCCCCTGACCCTCAGGCGTCGAGCATCTCGCGGACGGCCATCGCCGCGTTGTGGCCGCCCACGCCGCTCACCGCCCCACCGCGGCGAGCACTCGAACCGCACAGCAGGATTCGCTCGTACGGCGTGGCGACCCCCCACCGCTCGGCCGGCGTCGACAGCTCTTCGTCGTCGTCTGCCCACGGCCAGGACAGCGGTCCGTGGAAGATGTCGCCGGCGGTCATCCCCAATGAATCCTCCAGGTCGACGGTCGTGCGCGCCTCGATACACGGTGCCCCCTCGGCGTCCGTGTGGAGGCAGTCCGAGAGCGGTTCGTCGAGGACGGCGGCGAGGGAACGTTCCGCCGCCTGGAGGAGCTCCGCGCGATACCGGTCGGGGTCCTTCCCGGAGGCCAGACGGTGCGGCGTGTGCAGACCGAACAGCGTCAGGGTCTGTGCTCCCGACGCCCGCAGAGCCGGTCCGAGGATCGACGGGTCCGAGAGCGAGTGGCAGTAGATCTCTGCCGGCAGGGGGTCGGGTACGGCGCCCGCCGCCGCGCTGCGGACCGCGGCCTCGAGCTGCGACAGCGTCTCGTTGACATGGAAGGTCCCGGAGAAGGCCGCCTCCGGTGACACGGACTGGTCGCGGAGCCGCGGTAGACGGCGCAGGAGCATGTTCACCTTCAGCTGCGCGCCCTCAGGGGGAGGAATCGCGGGCAGGTCCGCGCCGGCGCCCCCGCCGCGCAGCAGGTGCGACAGGACCGCCGGACCCACCCCGCACAGCACGACGCGTCCGTTGAGCACCCGCGGAGCATCGCCGGCGACATGGACCTCGCCGTCGGGGGAGATCGACGTCACCGGGGCAGAGGTCAGGATCTGTGCGCCGGCGGCGCGGGCGGCGCGCTCGAGCTCTCCGCTGACCCGCCCCATCCCCCCGACCGGCACATCCCAGTCTCCGGTCCCGCCGCCGATCACGTGGTAGAGGAAGCAGCGATTCTGCCGCAGCGACGGGTCGTCCGCGGAGGCGAACGTCCCGATGAGACCGTCCGTGAGGACGATCCCCCGTGCGATGTCGGACACCACCGCCTCCCGCACGAGACCGCCGAGAGGCTGTTCGGCCAGGGCATGCCAGAGGTGGTCGTCCGCCCACCGCCCGCGCATCTGCGAGGCGCGCATGAGGGGTTCCGTCATCGTCGGGAACGTCGCCGCGGCGATGGGAGCGATGCGGCCGTACAGTGCCTCGAACCGTGGGGCCTCACGGTGGTCTCCCGTGACGCGCAGGAACGACTCCGCGCTCGCCCGGGCATCCGCGGTGTCCACGACGATTCCGCGGCGGGGATCAACCGGGTCCGGAGTGTACGAGGAGTACCGCCGCCGGGTCAGTCTCAGGCTCAGTCCCAGATCGTCGATGATCCGCCGGGGGAGGAGGCTGACCAGATAGGAGTAGCGCGACAATCGCGCGTCGACACCGTCCCATGGCTGCTCCGAGACGGCGGCGCCGCCCACGTGGGGGAGCGCCTCGGCGACCGCCACCGATCGCCCGTCGCGGGCGAGATACGCCGCGGCGACGAGAGCGTTGTGCCCGCCTCCGACGATCACGACGTCATGGGTGTGCGTGGCGGCGGTGACCATGCCCTCACGCTAACGGTGAGACGTATAGCGTGGAAGTATGACGCTTGCCGCCGAACTCGAGGCCATCGCGATCGCCGTCGCCCGAGAAGGCGGAGACCTCGCTCGCCGCCGCCGAGGGGAAGGGGTCGCCATCGCGGCGACCAAGTCGGCGCTGGCCGACATCGTCACCGAAGCCGACCGCGAGGTCGAAGCCCTCATTCGCGAGCGGATCGCCGTCGCGCGACCCGACGACGGGTTCCTCGGGGAGGAGGGGGGATCGCATGTCGGGACCTCCGGCATCACGTGGGTCGTCGATCCGATCGACGGAACGGTCAACTATGCCTTCGGGATCCCCGCGTACGCGACCAGTGTCGCTGCCGTCGCCGGCACGCCGGAGCCCGGCCGGTGGGACGTCCTCGCCGGTGTCGTCTACAGCCCCGCTCACGGCGAGCTCTTCCACGCCGCAGCCGGCCACGGAGCCTGGCTCGACGGTCGCCGGTTGGCGGTGAACCCCGCGCCGGGGGAGGCGGGTGCCCTGCTCGCGACCGGGTTCGGCTACGACGCGGCCACCCACGCCACCGACCTTGCGCTGGTCGGTCGCATCATGCCGCTCGCACGCGACATCCGCCGCATCGGTGCCGCTGCGCTCGACATCGCCTACGTCGCAGCCGGGCGCGTCGACGGGTTCTTCGAGCGAGGACTGAAGCCCTGGGACCACGCGGCGGCCGACCTTCTCGTCACGGAGGCCGGTGGTCAGGTGGCATGGGTCGATGACGACGCCCGCCCGCTTTCGCTCGCCGCAGGTCCCGATCTTTTCGGGGCGCTCGAGCAGGCGACGACAGATCGCGGCTGACCCGCGTCCCTCGGATCCGGATCCCGCGAACCGCGTGTCCACGGATGGAGTTCTCAGCTTCTCGCGGGTAGGGTGTTTACCCGATCGTTACTTTTCACCGCCCGAACGGTGAGGAGCGTCGCCCCCCCCGACAACCGTCGCCTCCCCCGCGACTCGACCCGAGAGCCCGACCCGCTTGCTTCCCGATTCCCCCATGGCTGAGCCCGCGCCCACTCGGCGCTCCAGCCGTGCTCACCGTGCGCACGCCCAGGCGACCCCGGGAGAGATGCCGGCTGCCGCGCCGGCGACTCGCCGCGGCGCGGCGGCGTCTCCGGAATCAGCGGAACCGCATGCATCCGTCGCGTCGTCGTCGGGCGGTATCGAGACGCCGATGATCCCGGCATCGCCGCAGCCGGCCGCGCCGCTGTCCCGCCGCGCGGCGCGTGCCGCCCGGTCGGTCACCGGCGCGATCCCGGTCGACGAGGCGGCTCCCGTCACGACCCCGCTGGCCACCACCCGCGCCGCGCAGCCGCACGTCACCGTGACAGAGGTCGCGGGTGTCGATCAGGCCGCCCCGGGTGTGCCCGCCCCGGGTGTTCCCGCCGAGGGCGTCCATGCGGACGACCTCGACGCGGACGCCTTCGAGTCCGCAGCGCGCCGGTTGAACTTCACCCGCGAGACCCCGGTCCAGCCGCACGCTGCGTCCACGCCGGACGACCCCGCACAGGCAACAGCGGACATCGGTGTCGCCGTGGCCGGACATCGGGCGCGGCGCCGTTTCGAGGGTGCAGCGTTCAAGCGGCTCGCCGCCGCGTCGTTCTCGGTCGGCGTCATGGGTGCGGTCACGCTCCTGGCTGTCGGCACCACCACCCCCGCAGAGGCGCTCGCCGCCGCGACGGGGGAGAGCGTCGCGAGTGTCGTCGTCGCCCCCGGAACCACAGACCTGACCGCTGCGGAGGAAGAGCAGATCCAGGCCTACGTCGCCCCGGAGGGCGTCCAGAACCTGCAGATCCAGCGCAGCGAGAGCTACGGCACCGAGACGTATGCCGAGCTTGCCGCCGAGTCCGGGATCGCCAACACGTCGGACCTGTTCTACAACGACCCGAACGCGGACATCCAGTGGCCGTTCGCGGTCGGCGTGCCGATGAGCTCGGGCTTCGGCTACCGCTGGGGCGCGCTTCACGAGGGCGTCGACTTCGTGCCCGGCGACGGGTCGCCCATCCAAGCGGTCGCCGACGGCGTGGTGCGCGAAGCGACCGAATCCGGCGGCGCCTACGGTGTGCACGTGATCGTCGATCACGTCATCGATGGGGAGCTCGTCTCGACGCACTACGCCCACATGCAGTACGGGTCCATCCAGGTGCAGGTCGGTCAGGAGATCGAGGTCGGAACGACGCTCGGCCTGGTCGGCAACACGGGCCGTTCGTATGGTGCTCACCTGCACTTCGAGGTGCTGATGGGCGGCGAGACCGCCATCGACCCCATTCCGTGGTTGCGTGAGCACGCCGGCGGGTGATGTCGATTTCTGGAGGATGCCGGAGACCTGATATCCTCTTCTAGTTGCCCGCGCGCGGGCAGCACGCCCCGATAGCTCAGTGGCAGAGCACTTCCATGGTAAGGAAGGGGTCGTCAGTTCAATCCTGACTCGGGGCTCGCAGCATTCCTCCGCGGATGCGCCGCGGCAGGGTAGCTCAGTTGGTGAGAGCGCACGACTCATAATCGTGAGGTCGCGGGTTCAAGCCCCGCTCCTGCTACTCAAAACCCCCGGCTCCACCCGGGGGTTTTGTCGTATCCGCCCGCATACAGCGGGGATGGCTCCGGCGTCAAGGCCGCCGCGCCGGCGCCGAGCCCCGCTAGCGTCGGATCATCCCCCGACATGATGAGGCCCGATGAGCGCACCCACCGAAGCGATCGATCCGACGCTTCTGGCCGGTCGCTACCGCCTCCGCTCGCGCATCGGTGTGGGAGGAATGGCTGACGTTCACCTCGCCGAAGACGAGACGTTGCGCCGTCCCGTCGCCGTGAAGATGGTGCGGTCGCATCGGGGAACCGGCCCGCGCACGCGAGTCAGCGATGAGATGGCGCTGCTCGCGTCACTGCAACATCCCTCGATCGTCACGCTGTACGACGCCCGGGTCGGGTGCGCCGAGACGGAATTCCTCGTCATGGAATACGTCGACGGTCCGACGCTCGCCGACCGCCTCGACGGCGGCCCGCTTCCGGCGCCCGAGGTCGCCGCAGTGACGATGCAGCTCGCCGCGGCGCTCCGCGCCGCCCACGCGCGAGGCATCGTCCATCGAGACGTGAAGCCCTCGAACGTCCTCCTCGCCCCCGCCGAGCTTCCCGGACAGCCGCAGCGTGCGAAACTGACCGACTTCGGGATCGCCTACTATCGCGACGACCCGACCGGTCCCTCGCGCCCGGAGGTCATGGGCACCGCCGCGTACCTCGCGCCCGAGCAGGTTCGGGGAGCCGAACCGTCTCCGGCCGGCGACGTCTACTCGCTCGGGCTGGTCGCGCTCGAGGCCCTGACGGGGAGGCGCGCGTTCCCGTCCTCGGACGACCCTTCCGCCCTCGCGGCACGGCTGGCGGGCCCGCCGGAGGTGCCCGAATCGGTGGGGAGGCGGTGGGCGCGCCTCATTCGGTGGATGACCAGCCCCGACCCTCGGACGCGGCCGACCGCCGATGAGGTCGTCGCAGCAGCGGCGGCGCTCGCGGGACAGCGTCGGCCGGTGCACGCCGACGGTCGCGCGCCGAGTGCGGTCGGAGGCAGGCGGGCGGCGCGGCGCCGAACGCGAAGGCGCCGAATGCTCTGGGGATCGACGGCGGTCGCGGCGGTCGCAGCCGTCGCGGTGGTCGGTGCGCTGATCAGCGGGGTGGCATCGCCCGTGCCCGGCACCACGGTTCCGGTCGTGGTGAGCGAGCCGGGTCCATAGCGCCGCGAGCGTGGCGGGAGGCGGCGGGCCCGCTGCGGGTGCGCCGTGTCAACGGAGGGCGGGACGGCTCCACAGCGACGGTTCGGCCAGCTCGCCGTATCGCACATCCACGTGGTGCGGGGTGACCTCGGCCGTGCAGAGCAGGAGGGACTGCGTGGGGTAGCCGTGCGGGCGGTTGTCGCGGATGATCGCGCGGTCATCGACCGGCGAGAGCTCCGCGGACAGGTCGAGGACCTCGAGCCACGCCGCGATCCACTCGGCGTCCGGCGTCTCGGTCGTCGCGGCCCGGAAGGTCGCGAGCCATGCCGAGATGCGCGCGGTGCCTTCGTCATCGACATCGTCGTGCGCGAGCATGTGGACCCCGGGTTCCAGGAACCGGGTCTGCAGGGCATGCCCGTCCCACGACGTCACGCGGGTGCGGGGGCCCTCGACGTCGAGGAGGTTGAACCCGTGCATGCGCGGCGGAGAGGCCGGCACTCTCCCCGCCACGGCGTCGAGGGGGAGAGCGCCGCGCGAGGAGAGGTCGACGGCCGTGCGGTCCGCGATATCCGCTCGGTTGAGCAGGACCGCCAGTCGTCCGGCATCGG
Organism: Microbacterium xanthum; assembly: GCF_034531355.1. Classification (NCBI taxonomy): domain Bacteria; kingdom Bacillati; phylum Actinomycetota; class Actinomycetes; order Micrococcales; family Microbacteriaceae; genus Microbacterium; species Microbacterium xanthum. The sequence continues at coordinate 240,503 of NZ_JAWHUE010000001.1, read as the reverse complement.
GGCGGGCGGCCAACCACGCGCCGCCGGCGCGCGCATCCCGCACGCCGACGATGTCCGGATCACGCTCCGGCCACCACCGGCCGAGCGGATTCCACGGTCGCTCCGGGTCTTCGTCGCGGACCGCGAGCAGGCGGGTCGGGCCGCCCGCTCCGGCGGGAACACTCACGATCACGGTGCACATCGGTTCTCCTGCGGTCTTGTCGGCGGATGCGGTGGGAGGATCGGAACGTGTTCATCGTCGTCGGCGTCACCGGTGGCATCGCCGCCTACAAGTCCGTCCACCTCGTGCGCCGTCTCGTGAGAGCCGGCCACGACGTCCACGTGATCCCCACCGAGGACTCGCTGCACTTCGTCGGTCTGACCACGTGGGAGGCGATCAGTAGGAACCCGGTGACGACGTCGGTGCACGAGGATGTCGCCCGCGTGCGGCACGTTTCGCTGGGACGGTCCGCCGAGCTTGTCGTGGTGGCTCCGGCGACGGCGAACGTCCTGGCGAAGATGGCCGCGGGTCTCGCCGACGACCTTCTGGGCACCACCCTACTCGCGACCACCGCACCGGTCGTGGTGGCGCCCGCGATGCACACCGAGATGTGGCGGCATCCGGCCACCGTGGCCAACGTGGCCGTTCTGCGTGAGCGCGGCGTGACCGTGGTCGGTCCGGCCGAGGGCGAGTTGACCGGCGGCGACAGCGGACCCGGGCGGATGAGCGAGCCGGACGAGATCGCCGACGCAGCCCTCGCCGTGCCCGGGGTGCACGATCTCGCCGGTCTTCGCGTGCTCGTCAGCGCCGGTGGCACGCGCGAACCCTTGGATCCGGTGCGGTACCTCGGCAATCGGTCCAGCGGACGGCAAGGCGTCGCCGTGGCGCTGGCTGCTGCGGACCGCGGTGCCGACGTGACGGTCGTGCTGGCCCACGCCGACACCGATGTCGCCGACCGCGTGCGACGTCACCCACGCATCCGGGTGGTGGATGTCGGGACGGCCGAGGAGCTGCAGCACGCCATGACCTCCGCTTCGTCGTCGGCGGAGGTCATCGTCATGGCCGCCGCGGTCGCGGACTACCGCGTCGCCGAGGTCTCCGCCGTCAAGATGTCCAAGAAGGGTGACGCGGGCCTCACCCTCGATCTCGTGCAGAATCCCGACATCCTCGCCGGTCTCGCCGCCGCGCGCCGCGACGGGCAGATGGTCGTCGGTTTCGCGGCGGAGACCGAGCCCGACCGTGAACTCCTGCTCGAGCGAGGCCGCGGGAAGCGTGCGCGCAAAGGGGTGGATCTCCTCGTGGTGAACGAGGTCGGCTGGACCCGCGGTTTCGACCGGACCGACAACGCGGTCGTCGTGCTCGGACCCGACGGCGCGGTCGTGGCCGAACGGCAGGGCACCAAGCGCGAGGTCGCCGACGCGCTGTGGGATGCCGTGGTGGCCCGGCGCTGACGCTCCGGCGGACGACGAAGGCCGCCACCATCGGTGACGGCCTTCGCGGAGTGGATCAGCGGATCAGGACAGTGCCTTCGCCTTGAGCTTCTCGTACTCCTCGGTGGTGATGGTGCCGGCCTTCAGCAGCTCGGCGGCGTGGGCGATCTCCTCGGCCGGGCTCTTGCCGCCCGAGACCTGCTGGATGTAGGCGTCGGTGGCGGCGCGGGCCTGCTGCGCCTCGGCGGCGCTGCGCTCGGCCATGCCCTTGCCGCGGGCGATGAGGTAGACCAGTGCGGTCAGGAACGGCACGAAGATCAGGAAGATGATCCACAGCGCCTTCCACCAGCCGCTCAGCTTGTGGTCGCGGAACAGGTCGCCGATGATGGCGAACAAGGCGAAGAGGTAGGCGATGAACGCGAAAGCGAACAGGAACCACCAGATCACGTCGAAAAAGTTCTCCCAGAAGCCCATTGTTTTCGTCCTTTCGGCTGTCATGCGAGGTATGTGCAGTCGTGGGGACAGACGGCACGCAGAGAGAGTCGGACCCCCCACCGCGGAATGATACCGCTCCCTGGGAAATCGTCGAGAGAGGTGACCCCGCATGTCATCTCGCCGTCTCGCCGCTGTCGGCACCGGATGAGGGCGGCCAGGAGCCGCCGGTAAGGTGGGAACGCGGCGCGACCCGTGCGCCCATGGATGGATTGGCGAGATGACCGCGACCCCACCCGGCTGGTACGACGACGGACACGGCGCGTTGCGCTGGTGGGACGGCATCCAGTGGACCGAGCACGTGCACGTTGCCGAGCCGATCGAGACCGCAGCTCCTGTCGCGCACGACGGGGGAGAGCCGGTCGACACGCGACCCGAGGCGCCGGCCTCGCCCGACGCCGACGCCCTTGTCTCCGGGCAACCGCCGGAGGGTTACCCCGGAGCCGGCGTCGGCGGTGCGTTCATCTCGGCGACCGAGCCGAAGACGTCGCGACTGTGGATCGTCTGGGTGGTCGTCGGTGTGGTGCTCCTGGGCATCGTCGCGCTCGCGGCGGTGTTCATCCCGCTCGCGCTCGGCATGATGCAGGGAGGTGGTTCCTCGGCGGGGGACAGCCCTGACGAGCGCGCGGCCGTCGCCACGGTGCAGACCTACGACGACGCCTGGCGCACCGGCGACTGCGACGCCTACGAGGCCTCGACCACGGAGAGCTTCCGGGACTACCTGGGGATCCCCGACTGCGAGTCGTTCCAGACCAGTGCAGCCGAGTTCGGCGCCACCACATCGGGATACGAACTGACCGTCACCTCCATCGACACCGACGGCGCCCAGATCGTGTTGCAGACACGTGAGACCTACCTGTCCAGCGTCGACGAGGCCGGGGCCCCGCTCCCCGAACCCGAGCCCGCGCGCGACGACTACACGTACGTGCTCGTGGCCGAGGGCGACGCCTGGCTCATCGACGACGCGTCGGTCGAATGAGCGAGGCCGCCGTCCGCGCGCGCACGCCGCGCTTCATCGTCACCTGCCTTCTCGTCGGCGCGCTCGCCGGGCTCCTCTCCGGGCTCTTCGGCGTCGGCGGGGGCACGGTCATCGTGCCGCTCCTGATGCTCATCCTCGGCTTCGATCAGCGCCTGGCGGCGGGAACGTCGCTGGCGGCGATCGTGCCCACCGCGACGGTCGGTGTCATCTCCTACGCCGTCCACGGGTCGGTGGCCTGGATCCCGGCGCTCATCCTGGCCGCCGGAGCCGTGGTCGGCGCGCAGATCGGCACGTGGCTGCTCGCGAAGCTGCCCATCACGGTCCTCCGATGGGGCTTCGTCGGATTCCTCGTCGTCGTCATCGTGAGCCTGTTCTTCGTGATCCCCTCCCGCGAGGCGGGGCTCCCGTTGACCTGGCTCACCGGGATCGCCCTCGTCGCGCTGGGGGTGATCACCGGCATCCTCGCGGGGCTCCTCGGGGTGGGCGGCGGCGTCATCATCGTTCCCGCCCTGGTGCTGCTCTTCGGAACCAGCGACCTGCTCGCCAAGGGAACCTCTCTGCTGATGATGATCCCCACGGCCGTGTCGGGAACCGTGGGCAACGTCCGCCGCAAGAACGTCGATCTCGTCGCCGCCGCGCTGGTCGGCGGTGCGGCCTGCGCCACCACCGCGATCGGTGCGCTCATCGCCACCCTCGTCGACCCGTTCGTCGGGAACATGCTGTTCGCGGCGTTCTTGGTCGTCATCGCGGTGCAGATGGCGATGCGAGCGATCCGCGGTCGCCGCCGCTGACGCCGCCTCCGAGACGGTGGCCCTCGGTAGGATGACGGTGTGGCAGTGAACCCCGAGCTGGTCGACCGGAGCTTTCCGCCGACGGCCCCCTACCTCGTCGGTCGCGAGAAGGTGCGCGAGTTCTCGCGTGCGGTCTTCGCCGACGACCCCCAGCACACCGACCCGGATGCGGCACGCGCGCTCGGCTACGCCGACGTCGTCGCGCCGCCGACCTTCGCGATGGTCGTCCAGGATCTGACGTTGCAGCAGCTGCTGGCGGTGGAGGACAGCGGCATCGCGTTGGAGCGCCTCATCCACGCCGAGCAGCGCTTCCGCTACACCCGCCCGATCGTCGCCGGTGACGAGTTGACGGCCCAGCTGTCCATCTCGGGCGTGCGAGCGGTCGGTAAGGGAGCGATGGTCACAAGCGAAGCCGAGATCACCGATGCGGACGGAGCTCACGTCGTCACCGCCGTCTCGGTCCTCCTGGTGGGAGGCGAAGACTGATGGGCGCGACCGATCTCCACGTCGGCGACCAGGTCGCCGAGCGCACCGTCCACCTCACCCGGGAGACACTCGTGCGTTATGCCGGTGCTTCCGGCGATTTCAACCCGATCCACTACCGTGACGACGTCGCGACGCGCGTCGGCCTCCCCGGGGTGCTCGCGCACGGCATGCTCACGATGGGGCTCGCCGTCGAGACCCTCGTCCCCTGGCTCGGCGACAGCGGGAAGATCGTCGAGTACGGGGTGCGATTCACCCGACCGGTCGTCGTCGACCCCGACGACGGCGCGCAGCTCTCCGTGGTCGCTGTCGTCGGCGCCGTCGACGAGGACACCGCACGCATCGACCTCACCGTTCGCCACGCCGACACGACCGTGCTCGGCAAGGCGCAGGTCCGGGTCCGACGGGTCTGATGGTCGACGTCACGCCCGTCCCTCTCGCTGAGCTGACCACCCTGCGCACGGGGGGCGTTCCCGAGCGGATGGTCGAGGCCCGCACACAGGCGGACCTCGTCGAGGCGTTGCGCTTCGTGTGGGCGACGGGCGATGAGTGGCTCGTCCTCGGCGGCGGCTCGAACCTCTTCGTCGGCGACGACGATCTCGAGGGCACCGTCATCCGCGTGCTCACCCGCGGCATCGAGCGGCTCCCGTCGCCGCACGAGGGTCGGGTACGGGTGCGGGTGCAGGCGGGACACGGCTGGGACGAGCTCGTGGCGCACACCGTCGCCGAGGGGCTCGCGGGGCTCGAGGCGATGTCGGGCATCCCGGGGACCGTCGGTGCTGCGCCCGTGCAGAACATCGGCGCGTATGGTCAGGAGGTGGTCCGGACCCTCGTCGAGGTCGACCTCATCGACGAGTCGACGGGCGACATCTCCACGGTTCCGACCGAAGAGCTGGGACTCGGATTCCGCACGTCGGTGTTGAAGGCGCACTACGGCTCCGTCCCCGAGAGGTCAGCGGTCATCCTCTCCGCGACCTTCGATCTGGCTGATGTCGGACCGGCGCCGCGCCCGGTCGCCGGGGAGCAGCTGCGCACCGCGCTCGGGCTCGGTGACGGAGGGACCGCCACCCTCGCCGACATCCGTACGCGCATCCTCGAGATCCGCGCGAGCAAGGGGATGGTGCTCGATGCCGAGGACCCCGACACCTGGAGCGCCGGGTCGTTCTTCCAGAACATCGTCGTGCCCGCCCCGGTCGCGCGCACGCTGCCCCCGGAGTGCCCGCGCTGGCCGGTCGAACCCGACATCGACCCCGTCTTGATCATCCCGCTCGCCGCTTTCGACGGCGTGGTCCCTCCCCCCGAAACACGCGAGCCAGACGTGAAGGTCAGCGCGGCGTGGCTCATCGAGCAGGCCGGATTGCGCAAGGGCTTCCGGCTCGCGCCGTCCCGGGCGGGACTGTCGACCAAGCACGCCCTGGCGCTGACCAACCGCGGCGGGGCCTCGGCTGCAGAGATCGCCCAGCTCGCGCGCTTCATCCGCGCGCGCGTGCACGCCGAGTTCGGACTGATGCTCCAGCCCGAACCGGTGCTCGTGAACGTCGAGCTCTGAGTCGATGCTGATCGCGGTCCTCACCCTGCTCCTCGGGATTCTCGCGATCCTGGCGATCATCGTCGCCAACGGCTTCTTCGTCGCGCAGGAGTTCGCCTTCATGTCGGTCGACCGATCTCGACTGCGGGCCCGCGCGGACGAGGGGGATGCCGCGGCGGCACGCGCCCTCCGGGTCACCCGCCGCACCTCCTTCATGCTCTCGGGCGCGCAGCTCGGCATCACGGTGACGGGCCTGCTCATCGGCTATGTCGCCGAGCCGCTCGTGGGGGAATCCCTCGGCACCCTCCTCGGCGGTGCGGGCGTCGACCCCGCGATCAGCATCACCATCGGCACGATCATCGCCCTGGCGCTGTCCACGATCGTGCAGATGATCTTCGGGGAGCTCTACCCCAAGAACCTCGCCATCGCCTCGCCGGATCCGCTGGCGAAGGCGCTGGCACGGCCCACCCTGATCTACCTGGGCGCGTTCGGCTGGCTGGTGATCGTGTTCGACCGCGCGGCGGAGGCTCTGCTGCGGCTGCTCCGCATCGAACCGGTCGAAGACGTCGACAGCAGCGCGACCGCCGATGACCTGGAGCATCTGGTGGCGGAGTCGCGGGAGACGGGCGACCTCCCCGCCGACCTTTCGCTCATGATCGACCGCATCCTCGACTTCCCCGAGCGTGATGTCGAACACGCGATGATCCCTCGGCACCGCGCCGACACCGTCTCACCCGAGCTGCCGCTGTCGGAGCTGCGAAAGACGATGGTCGCCGGTCACACCCGCTACCCGGTGGTCGTCGACGATGAACCGGTGGGGATCGTGGAGATGGTCGACGTGCTGCGGGCCGGCGACGACGGGACGGTGGCCGACATCATGCGCGTCCCTACGATCGTCCCCACCCTCATGCCGCTGCCACAGGCTCTGGCGACGATGACCGCGGAGAGCAACGAGCTCGCGTGCGTCATCGACGAGTACGGCGTCTTCGCGGGCGTGGTGACCGTGGAAGACCTCGCCGAGGAGGTCGTCGGCGACGTCACCGACGAACACGACGAGGGTGCCACCGAGATCGTGCGGCCGCTCGGCGGCGGTCGATGGCGCATGGGCGGGGACGTCCACATCGACGAGGTGGAACGGGCCGTGGGCGTCGAGCTCCCCGCGGGTGACTACGAGACCGTGGCGGGCCTGCTCATCGCGCAGGCCGGCGGACTCCCAGACCTCGGGGCGAGCCTCGACGTCCGGATCGACGCCGACCCCGCCGATCTGATCGCCGATGAGCCCGTCGTGCGGGTCCTGCGGGCCCGCGTCCTCTCCGTGGCGCGGCACGTTCCGTCCGTCGTCGAGGTCGAGATCGTTCGAGATCGCACCGACGGCCCGGACGCCGAGGGAGGGGAGCGATGAGCGCCGGTCTTGTCGTGGCGATCACGATCGCCCTCATCGCGCTGAGCGCCTTCTTCGTCGTCATCGAGTTCGCCCTGCTCGCCGTGCGGCGTCACCGACTCGAGGAACAGGCGCAGACCAGCCGTTCGGCACGGGCCGCGCTGAAGGGCGCGAACGAGTTGACCCTGATGCTCGCCGGCGCACAGCTGGGTATCACCGCGTGCACCTTCGCGCTCGGCGCCGTCACCAAGCCCGCCGTCGACAAGGCGATCGCGCCCATCCTGCTCACCTGGGGGCTTCCCGAATGGGGCGCCGACGTCGTGGCCTTCGCGGTGGCGCTGCTGGTCGTGACCTTCCTGCACCTGGTGGTCGGTGAGATGGCGCCGAAGTCGTGGGCGATCGCCCACCCGGAGCGTGCCGCGAAGCTCATCGGCATCCCCTCCCGGGCGTTCGTGTGGGTGTTCCGGCCCCTGCTGCTCTGGGTGAACCGCATCGCCAACCGCCTCGTCGCCGCCAGCGGCGTGGAGCCGGTCGACCGAGCGGCCGCGGGCGGCCTCGACGTGGATGCCGTCCGCCAGCTCGTCGAGCACTCCACGCAGGTCGGCGCGCTCGAAGAGTCCTACCGTTCACCGCTCGCCGGAGTCATCGACCTCCGGACCCGTACCATCGGGTCCCTCCTCCACGCCGACGCCGAGCTGAGCGCAGTCGATGACGGTGCGACCGTCGGCGACATCCGCGACGCCGCGTCGGCGTCGGGACACATGCGCATCCTCGTCCGCGGGGCGACCACGCACGTCGTCCACGTTCGCGATGTCCTCCTGGACGCCCCCGAACGGCCGGCCGCGGACGTCTCCCGTCGGGCGTTCACCCTCGATCACGAGACCCTCGTACACGAAGCGCTGACCGCGATGCGCCGTGCGAGCGAACAGCTCGCCGTCATCACCCGGGACGGCCGACTCGCGGGCGTGGTCACCATCGCCGACATCCTGCGCGAAGTGCTGCCACCGGCGCCGGTCGTCGCGTCCGGACAGCCCGACGCGACACCCTGACGGTGACGCCGGGGGCGGGCGGACCGACCCCCGGCGGACACGTCAGGAGAACAGCTCCTGCAGTCGACGCATGCCCTCCAGCAGCTCGTCTTCGCCGAGCGCGTACGACAGGCGGAGGTACCCGCTCGGACCGAACGCCTCGCCGGGCACCACGGCGACTTCGGCCTTCTCGAGGATGAGGTCGGCCAGTTCCAGTGTGTTCGTGGGGGTGATGCCGGCCCACTCACGCCCGAGGAGCGCGGTGACGTCCGGGTAGGCGTAGAACGCGCCGAGCGGAGTCGGCACGTTCACGCCGTCGATCTTCTTGAGTTCGTCGACGATCAGTCCGCGCCGACGGTCGAAGGCGGTGCGCATCTTCTCGGCCTCGCTCTGCGGGCCGGTGAGCGCCGCGAGTGCAGCCCGCTGGGCGACGTTGTTGACGTTGCTGCACAGGTGGGACTGCAGGTTGCCGGCGATCTTGATCGCGTCCTTCGGCCCGATCATCCAGCCCACACGCCATCCCGTCATCGCGTAGGTCTTGGCCACACCGTTGACCAGGATCGTCTGCGCGGCCGCCTCCGGGACGGCTTCGACGACCGAGGTGGCGCGCACACCCTGGTAGACGAGGTTCTGGTAGATCTCGTCCGAGATGATCCAGATGCCGTGCTCGAGCGCCCACTCCGCGATCGCCTGCACCTCGTCCGCCGTGTACACGGCACCGGTGGGGTTCGACGGGGAGACGAACACCAGCGCGGTGGTCTTCTCGGTCCGGGCGGCCTCGAGCTGGTCGACCGTGACCTTGTACTCCTGGTCGGCCCCCGCGAACACCTCGACCGGCACGCCGTCGGCAAGGGCGATCGCCTCGGGGTACGTCGTCCAGTAGGGCGCGGGCAGCAACACCTCGTCGCCGGGGTTCACCACGGTCTGGAAAGCCTGATAAACGGCCTGCTTGCCGCCGTTGGTCACGATGACCTGCGACGGATCGATCTCGATCCCGGAGTCCTCGTGCGTCTTGGCGGCGATGGCCTCCCGCAGAACGGGAAGCCCCGCTGCGGGCGTGTACCGGAAGTTCGCGGGGTCGTGCAACGCCTGCGCGGCGGCATCGACGATGAAGTCCGGCGTTGCGAAGTCGGGCTCGCCGGCGGCATAGCTGATCACCGGGCGGCCGGCGGCCTTGAGCGCTTTGGCCTTCGCGTCGACCTTCAGGGTCGCCGACTCGGCGATCGCGGACAGCTTGCGGGACAGGGGGGCGCGTTCGGTCACGCCCCCAGCGTAGCCGTCCCGACGCCGCGGGACGCAGGCCCGTGTCCACCGGATGGTGGACGGCGGATCCGCCGGATGGGCGCTACCGGACGTCGCGGAACCGCGGAATCGTGGTGGTCATGGAACAGATCGCCGTGCGGGTGGAGAACCTGCGCAAACACTACGGCCGGCGCGCCGCCGTCGAAGACGTGTCGTTCGAGATCCGACGGGGCGAGACCTTCGCCCTGCTCGGACCGAACGGGGCCGGGAAGTCGACGACGGTGGAGATCCTCGAAGGGTACCGGCGTCGGACCTCCGGCGAGGTGCGCGTGCTCGGGCACGACCCGGCGCGCGGCGATGCCGCCTTCCGGTCGAGGATCGGTGTCGTGTTGCAGTCCGCGGGCGAGCTCGGTCCCCTCACCGTGCGCGAACAGGTGACCCAGTTCGCCGGGTTCTACCCGAACGCCCGCGATGTGGACGAGGTCATCGCCGCGGTCGGACTCACCGAGCACGCGGGGCGCCGCGTCTCGAAGCTCTCCGGGGGTCAGCAGCGCCGCGTCGACGTCGCGCTGGGGATCGTCGGGCGCCCGGAGGTGCTCTTCCTGGACGAACCCACCACCGGATTCGACCCGGCCGCGCGGCGGTCGTTCTGGGAGCTCATCCGCTCCCTCTCCGCCGACGGCGTCACGATCGTGCTGACCACCCACTACCTCGACGAGGCGGCGCACCTGGCCGACCGTGTCGGCATCATCGCCGAGGGGCGCCTGCGGGCGGTCGGGGGAGTGCACGACATCGGTGGACCCGACATCCGGACGCCGGTCGTCCGCTGGCGTGAAGGCGGTGACCTGCGCGAACTGCGCACCGCCGAGCCGGGACGGGCGATCGCCGAGCTCGTCGACCGGTCCGGCGCCGAGCCCGCGGACCTGCAGGTCATCCGCCCGACCCTCGAGGACGTCTACCTCGATCTCGTGGCCACGCCTCGCGCGGCTGAGACGACCCAGACGGAGGGTGTGCGATGAGTGCCGTCGCGCTGGGTGCCTGGCGTACCCGCTACGAACTGCTCCAGTACGTCCGCTCCGGCGACACGGTCGTGTTCACGTTCTTGTTCCCGATCGTCCTGCTTGCGCTGTTCTCGGCGATCTTCGGGGCGGACGGCGAGTATGCACCCGCCCCCGGACTTCCCCCCGTGCCCGTCGCCCAGATGTATCTGCCCGCCATGCTCGCCGGCGGGATGCTCTTGTCCGGTTTCCAGAATCTGGCCATGGACATCGCGAACGAACGCACGAACGGAATGCTCAAGCGGTTGGGTGCCACGCCGCTGTCGCCGCTGTCCTACTTCGTCGGCAAGATCGGCCAGGTCGGAACCACCTCCGTCATCCAGGCCGCGCTCCTCATCGTCTTCGCGACCGTCGTGTACGGCGTGCCGTTGCCGACCGAGCCGGGAAAGTGGCTGACGTTCGCATGGGTCTTCGTGCTCGGCGTGGTGGCCTCCTCACTGCTCGGTGTCGCCCTGTCCGCGGTGCCGCGTTCGGGGCGCAGTGCGAGTGCCGTGATCATCCCCATCGTCCTCGTCGTGCAGTTCATCTCCGGGGTGTACCTCTTCTTCTTCTTGCTTCCCGACTGGTTGCAGACGATTGCGGCCGTCCTACCGGTGAAGTGGATGGCGCAGGGGATGCGCGAGATCTTCCTGCCGCCGGAGTACGCCGTCCTCGAGCAGCACCAGGAGTGGAACCTCGCCGGTGTCGCGATCGCTCTCACGATCTGGGCGGTCATCGGCCTGCTCACCGCGCGCGTGACGTTCCGATGGAGCCGCCGGGACGCGTAACGTCATCTTCGACCGAGCGGGGAGGAGGGGCATGTACAGCACACGCTGGTGGGACATCGCGGTGGCCGGCGGTCTCGCCGCCATCACCGCGTTCGCCGTGGCGGGGGCCGTGGGGAGCGGCTGGCCGGGATCGCTCGGAGCGACAGCGTCGATCCTGGTCTTCGCGCTCGGCTATCTGCTCATCCGTCCCGGGATCGTCCGAGGCGCCGCTCGCCCGTGGCGCCTGGCGCTGGGAGTGCCGGCGATCGCCGCCGCGATCCTCTTCGGAATCGCGACCGTACCCTTCCTCGCCATGCTGCAAGCGCTGGCGTTCCCTCTCGTCTGGATCACGACCACGACGCGACGCGGAGCCGTGCTCGGGAGTACGGCGGTCGCGGGCGCGACCTTCCTGGGCTTCTGGGCGGGGGGCGGCTTCGCGCTCTCGGCGATGTGGTGGGGGCTGCTCACCGCGGGCGTCTCTCTCGGCTTCGCCGTCGCGCTCGGACTCTGGATCGGCGCCATCGCGGACTACGGCGAAGATCGTGCCCGTCTGGTCGCCGAGCTGACCGCCGCGCAGGAACAGGTCGAGGTGCTCAGCCGCGAACGCGGCGCCGCGGCCGAGCGTGAGCGCCTGGGTCGCGACATCCATGACACCCTCGCCCAGACCCTCGCCGGCCTCGCGCTCCTCAGCGAACGTGCGAGGCGTCAGCTCGGCCGCGGCGAGGCCGACGCGGCGGCGGCCACGATCGCAACGGTCGAGCAGCTCTCGCGTGACGCGCTCGCCGAGGCGCGGAGCCTCATCGCCCGAACCGCCGCGGTGCCCGCCGACACGGCGCTCGGCGATGCCGTCGAGCGGCTGGTCGAGCGTTTCCGAACCGAGGCGGGACTCGCGGTCGAGATGACCGTCGACCTCGACCATGATGCGGGCACGACTCGCGAGACCCAGTTGGTGGTGCTGCGCTGCCTGCAGGAAGCGCTCTCGAACATCCGGAAGCACGCCGACGCGGAATCGGTGCGCGTCACGGTGTCGGCCGGGAGGGACCGCGCCCGCCTCGAGGTCTCCGACGACGGGGGCGGATTCGACGTCGACGCCCGGCGCACCGGGTTCGGGTTGGACGGCATGACCGACCGGGTCGCCCTCGCCGGGGGGACCCTGACGGTCGACTCGGTCCCCGGCGGCGGAACCGTCTTGGCCGTCGACCTGCCTGCCATGGCCGCCTCGGCCCCGACCCGAGGGCAGAACGCATGATCCGACTGGTCATCGTCGACGATCATCCGGTGGTGCGTGCCGGACTGGTCGGTCTGCTCTCCGACGAACCGGGTCTCGAGGTCGTCGGCGAGGCCGCCGACGGTGAGGCTGCCCTGCGCGTGGTCGCGGCCACCGACCCCGACGTCGTGCTGATGGACCTGCGGATGCCGGGCGTGGACGGTGTCGCGGCGACCGCGAGGATCGTCGCCGACTACCGGGCGAGGGTGCTCATCCTCACGACCTACGAAACGGATGACCAGATCCTCGCGGCCATCGAGGCCGGCGCCGGCGGGTACCTTCTGAAGGCCGCGCCGCAGGACGAGATCGTGGCGGGCATCCGTTCGGTCGCGGCCGGGCAGACGGCGCTCAGCCCTCAGGTGGCGGTGCGTCTGGTCCAGCGGATGCGGGAGCCCGCGCCGGAACCGGCGACCCTGCTCACCGTACGCGAGATCGACGTTCTCCGGCTCGTCGCCGCCGGGCGGAGCAACAAGCAGATCGCCGGAGACCTCGGGATCGGCGAATCGACGGTGAAGACGCATCTGCTGCGCACCTTCGACAAACTCGGCGTCGCCGACCGCACCCGCGCGGTGACCCTCGCTATGGAGCGTGGACTGCTGGCATGACGAGGCCCCTCCCACCGCGACGGCTCACGGGGGAGGGGCCGGGTGGACGTCGTCAGTCGGCCAGGTATCGGGCGTAGGCGCCCAGGGTCAGGAACGCCGGGAACTCCTCACCGGTCGCGACGTCGCGGAAGATCCCGGCCGCTTCGTCGAAACGGTCGCCGTCGAAGCGGTCCGCCTCCTCCAGAACCTCGCCGATGAGCTCCTCGATGTACTCGCGGGTGATGGCCGTACCGTCCTCGGTGGTGCGGTCCTGGTGGATCCACTGCCAGATCTGGCTGCGCGAGATCTCGGCGGTGGCGGCATCCTCCATGAGACCGTCGATCGCCACCGCGCCCAGACCCCGCAGCCACGCCTCGATGTAGCGGATGCCCACCGAGACGTTGTCGTGCACACCCTTCGCGGTGATGGGGCGCCCGATCTGCAGGTCCAGCAGATCCGCTGCCGACACGTGCACGTCATCGCGCTGGCGGGCGACCTGGTTCGGGCGCTCGCCGAGCACGGCGTCGAACTCCGCCTGCGCCGTGGGGATGAGGTCCGGGTGGGCCACCCACGTGCCGTCGAAGCCGTCCGTCGCCTCGCGCTTCTTGTCGGCGGCCACTTTCTCGACCGCTCGCTGCGTCATCTCCGGGTCGCGACGGTTGGGGATGAACGCGCTCATCCCGCCGATCGCGAAGGCCCCCCGCTTGTGGCAGGTCTTCACCAGCAGCTCGGTGTACGCGCGCATGAAGGGCACGGTCATCGTCACCTCGCTGCGGTCGGGAAGCACGAATCGTGCGCCCCGTCCGCGGTAGTTCTTGATGATCGAGAAGATGTAGTCCCACCGACCCGCGTTCAAACCCGCGCAGTGCTCCCGCAGCTCGAAGAGGATCTCCTCCATCTCGAATGCCGCCGGCAGCGTCTCGATGAGCACCGTCGCCCGGATGGTGCCGTGGGGAATGCCGACGTACTCCTCGCTGAAGGTGAACACGTCATCCCACAGCTTGGCCTCTTCGGCCGATTCGAGCTTGGCGATGTAGAAGTAGGGGCCGCGGCCCCGGGCGATCAGCTCGGCGGCGTTGTGGAAGAAGTACAGTCCGAAGTCCACCAGCGACCCCGAGGCCGCCATCGACCGGCTCAGGCGGTCGGTGAAGCGGATGTGCTCCTCGACCAGGTGCCAGCCGCGCGGTCGCATCACGATCGTCGGGGTCTGCTCGGCGGTGACGCGGTACTCCTTCCCGGCCTCGTTGGTGAAGGTCAGTCGCCCGCGGATGCCGTCGTACAGCGACAGCTGCCCCTCGATCACGTTCTGCCACGTCGGGCTGGTCGCATCCTCCTGGTCGGCCAGCCACACCTTGGCACCGGAGTTCAGGGCGTTGATGGTCATCTTCGGATCGGTCGGGCCGGTGATCTCGACGCGGCGGTCCTCCAGGCCCGGGCCCGCGCCGGCCACCCGCCACTCCGGATCCTCTCGGATGTGCGCCGTGTCGTGACGGAAGTGGGGGTCCTGCCCGTTGCCGATCTCGAAGCGACGGCGCATCCGGTCGGCGAGGCGGTCGTGACGGCGGCCCGCGAAGCGGTGGTGCAGGGCGGCGAGGAACGCGATCGCCTCGGGGGTGAGGATCTCGTCGTACCGGGGGCCGACGTGGCCCATGAGCTCGATCGAGGCCGCGCCGGCTCCCGTCGGGATCGGTCCGGTCGTGGGGCGGATCTGGTCGGTTGTGGGCGGGATGCCCGTGTCGGTGATGGTCATGATCTCTCCAAGTCTTCGTTTCCCGGTCCGCGCGTCCCACTTTCTGCTCCTCTGCACAGACAGAAGAGCAGAAAGTGGGACATGCGGGCGGGGCGTGCGGTGTCAGTGGAACTGCTGGGCCTCGGTGGATCCCACGAGGGCGAGGGTGGCGCTGTCGGGGTTGAGCGCCGTGGAGACGTGGTCGAAGTATCCGGTGCCCGCCTCGCGCTGGTGCTTGGTGGCGGTGTAGCCCTGCGCCTCGGCGGCGAACTCGGCCTCCTGCAGTTCGACGTACGCGCTCATGGCGCGCTCGGCGTAGCCGCGGGCGAGGTCGAACATCGAGTGGTTCAGGGCGTGGAAGCCCGCCAGCGTGATGAACTGGAACTTGTACCCCAGCGCCGCCAGCTCCGCCTGGAACGTGGCGATCTGGTCGTCGTCGAGATGCCGCTTCCAGTTGAAGCTCGGCGAGCAGTTGTAGGCCAGGAGTTTGCCGGGGAACTCCGCGTGGATCGCCTCGGCGAACGCCCGCGCGAGTTCGATGTCGGGTTCACCGGTCTCGACCCACAGCAGGTCGGCGTACGGCGCGAACGCGAGTCCGCGGCTGATGACCGCGTCCAGGCCGGGGCGCACGCGGTAGAAGCCCTCGCTCGTGCGCTCGCCGGTGGTGAACTGCTGGTCGCGCGGGTCGACGTCGCTGGTCAGCAGGTCTGCGGCCAGCGCGTCGGTGCGGGCGATGATGACGGTCGGAACGCCGGCGACGTCGGCCGCGAGACGGGCGGCGTTGAGGGTGCGGATGTGCTGTTGCGTGGGCACCAGCACCTTGCCCCCGAGGTGGCCGCACTTCTTCTCGCTCGCGAGCTGGTCCTCCCAGTGGATGCCCGCGGCTCCGGCCTGGATCATCGACTGGGCGAGTTCGTAGGCGTTCAGCGGCCCACCGAAGCCGGCCTCGGCGTCGGCGACGATGGGGGCCATCCAGTCACGAGAGATCTCACCCTCGGCGTGCTCGATGCCGTCCTGGCGGAGCAGCGCGTTGTTGATGCGGCGCACGACGGAGGGGACGGAGTTGGCCGGGTACAGGCTCTGATCGGGGTAGGTCTGCCCGGCGAGGTTGCCGTCGGCGGCGACCTGCCAGCCCGAAAGGTAGATGGCCTTCAGGCCCGCGCGCACCTGCTGCACCGCCTGACCCCCGGTGTATGCGCCGAGTGCTCGGATGTACTCCTCGGTGTGCAGGAGATTCCACAGGTTCTCCGCACCTCGCCGCGCGAGGGTCTGCTCCTCGCGGACGGAGCCGCGCAGGCGGATGACGTCGTCGGCGGTGTACGTGCGCTCGACGCCGTCCCACCTCGGGTCGGTGTCCCATTCCTGCTGGAGATCAGCGGCGGTCTGGGTCTGGTCGCCCGAGCGGAGGGGCGGCTGTCCGGGGGTGGCGAGATACGTCATCGGCTCTTCTCCTGGGTTGTGCGTGGACGGGAGGTCGTGAGACCACTTTGCGTGAAGTTTCCCGCCGAAAACCGCCATCTGCGATGTGAAGATTCCCGAATATTCTGCATTCGTGACAGAATCGCCCCATGGAGAGCGCGCACACCGTCGACGACGAGGCCGGTTCGGTCGACGATGAAGACGTGGACACCCTGACGATCGGACGACGCATCCGCCAGGTGCGCACCGCCCAGGGCATGACGCTCGAGGCGCTCGCCGGCGCGGTGGACCGCGCGCCGAGCCAGCTGTCGATGATCGAGAACGGGCGCCGGGAGCCGAAACTGACGCTGCTGCGGGCGATCGCCCGCGCGCTCGGCACCTCGCTGGATGCGCTGCTGGAGTCCGAGCCGCTCGACGAACGCGCCGCGATGGAGATCGCGCTCGAACGCGCGATGCGCGGCCAGACCTTCCAGGCGCTCGGGATCGCGCCGTTCCGCATCGCCAAGACGATGCCCGACGACGCGTTGCGGACGATGCTCGCCCTGCAAGGCGAGATCGAGCGGCTCCGAGACGAGCGCGCGGCCACGCCCGAAGAGGCCCGTCGCGCCAACGTGTCGTTGCGTCGCCTCATGCGCATGCAGAACAACTACTTCCCGGAGCTCGAACAGCGCGCCCGTGACATCCTCACAGCCGTCGACCATCCCGGGGGTCCGCTGACCCAGCGCACCGCATCCGACATCGCCGCGCACCTGGGCTTCACGCTGCACTACGTTCCGGATCTTCCGCAGACCACGCGCAGCGTCGCCGACATCCGCAACGGGCGCCTGTACCTCTCGAGTCGACTCTCGTCGAAAGGCGACCCGCGCACCGCTGTGCTGCAGGCGCTGTCCAGCCGCATCCTCGATCACACCGAACCCACCGGGTACGCCGAGTTCCTGCGCCAGCGCGTCGAGACGAACTACCTCACGGGCGCGCTCCTCATGCCCGAAGCGCATATCGTTCCCGCCCTGCAGGCGGCCAAGCGCGACCGGTCCCTTTCGATCGAGGACCTTCGCGACACGTACTCGGTGTCGTACGAGACGGCGGCGCACCGCTTCACCAACCTCGCCACCGTGCACCTGGACATCCCCGTGCACTTCCTGAAAGTGCATGAGTCGGGCACGATCACGAAGGCCTACGAGAACGACGACGTGAATTTTCCCGCCGATCGGCTGGGCGCGATCGAGGGGCAGATGTGCTGCCGCAAGTGGACCAGTCGCGTGGTCTTCGACGTCGATGACCACTTCAACCCGTACTACCAGTACACCGACACCGGCAACGGCACCTACTGGTGCACGGCCCGCGTGGAGTTCTCCAGCGAGGGCGCGCACTCGGTGAGCGTGGGGGTGCGCTTCGACGACACCAAGTGGTTCCTCGGACGCGACACCGCCAACCGCGGCGTGTCGAAACACTCGGTGGAGGTGTGCTGCCGTCGTGCCCCGGAGGACCTCGAGGCGGCGTGGCGGGCGCATTCGTGGCCGAACGTCCGCACGCCTCGCACGCTCCTGGCGACCCTTCCCACCGGGTCTTTCCCCGGCGTCGACACCACAGACGTCTACGAGTTCCTCGAGGCGCACGCGCCGCGCTGAGGCCCGCCCGCCGCGCCGTGCGCACGACAGCGGGCATCCTCCCCGACACGCCGTCCGCCCGGGCACCGGACCGGCGTGTCACCGCCGATCCCCGCTGCCGTGCACGGGGTGCGAGCCGCCCCCGCGTCGCCGGAGGTGGCTGCCGCGGTCCAGGTGGGCGAGGATCGCCGCCTCGACGGCCGGCCAATCATGCACGACGAGCGCGTAGTCGAAGCGGAGGGTCGTATAGCCCCACGCCGCGGCGTTCGCGTCGCGGACGAGGTCCTTGTGGCGGTGGGTCGGTCCGTCGTGGTTCTCGACGCCGTCGACTTCGACGATGAGACGGTCTCCCAGCAGGAAGTCGACCCGGCCGACCGAGACGATGGACACCTGTGCGCGGATGCGCACCCCCGCCCCGCGGAGACGCCACCGGAGGACAGACTCGAGACCGCTCTCCGCATCCCCCCGCGCGAAGTCGATGGCCTCTCGAGCCGTATCGTTCGCGTGCGCACGCAGCCAGGCGACGCCCGACCGGGTGATCAGGCGCAGGTGCAGTGCGGACTCGAGCGCGACGAAGAACTCCTCGACGCCGCGGCACGCGAGGATCTGGCGGAGAAGCCGCGGGATCGGCGGAGCGGCGAAGGCGCTGCGCTCGTCGAGCGCATCATCCCAGTGCTCCACGCACGCGCATGCGTCGTGCACGCGTCGGTGCCCGTGACCGCGCAGCCAGACGTGCACCTCGTCCGGCGGTGCGAGGGTCCATAGGCCGGCGTGCCGTGCGGCGGTCACACACGCGATCGCGCCGCCGTGGAGCGCGGCGGCGCGGCGGAGATCGCAGGTGTCCCGGTCGGCATAGACACCGCGCCGGAGCAGGACGAGCTCGCCGTCGCGCCGTCGTGACTCCACCGCCCGCCGCGTGCAGCCGGCGGCGCGCAGCGCCGCATACGTCCAGACCGCCGCCGACTCCCCGCACATGATCGAACCGTGCCGTGATGGCAGCGGCCGCACGTGCCGTGACGTGACTTCTGTGGAGGACCTCACCCCTGTGGACAACCTGCCCGCGTCGCGGGCTGTGCATATCCGCGGGGATCGTCGATGACACGCCGTGGAGGGGTGCCGGCCGGCGGCGCGTCGGCGCCGATCCCCGCTCGTATGCACGCGGGGGAGGGGATCGTGGGCGGCGTCAGGCGTCGGGGTCGAGGGCCTGGAACGCGGCCCAGAGTTCGGCGCGCACCGCGAACGACGTGAGGTCGCGTGCGAGCGCCTTCTCGGCGGCCGCGAGTCGCGCGCGCACCGTGTGACGGTGCACGCCGAGCGCGCGTGCGGTCGCCTCGTGGGAGCAGTCGGCGTCGAGCCAGGCGCGCACGGTCTGGTGCAGGGCGGCTCCGTGGGCGCGGTCGTACTCGACGAGCGGGTGGAGCGCGGCGGCGGCGAGGGCGCGGGCATCGGCGGTGTCCAGGGCCGTGAGGATGCCGGTGCGGGCGACGTCGGCGAACCGGGTCACGCCGCCGTCGCCGCGGTCGCGCGCGACGCGGGCCTGGTCCATGGTGCGCGCGAACGTGCTGTACGTCGCGGGAGAAGCCACCCCGATGCGGCACCCGAAGCGGTCGGCGATGTCATTCATCACCTCGGTGCGCGAGGCGGGCGCGACGATGACGAGACCGTCTTCGCTGCGCCCGAAGAACAGCGTGCCGCGCCTCTCGTCGGCACGGACCTCGAGGTACTCGGCAACCGCATCCGACCACGCCGCGCCGGCGTCGGTCAGTCCCACGGCCAGCGGCGGCTCGGGCATCGGACCCCAGACGTCGCGTGCGATGCGTCGGGCGGCGGCGGAGTCTTCGCCCTGCAGTGACTGTACGACGCCGGCTCGGAGGGCGCCCCGAGCCCGCGCGAGGTCGCCGTGCTGTTCGAGTGCGAGGCCGGCCATGGCGATGACGGCGGTGACCACCCCGCGGCCCTCGCGGTCGAGATCGCCGGCGCCGATCGCGATGACGCCGCGCAGGTGTCCGCCGCGTCCGAGGGTCTGAAGGGTGAAAGGCGTGTCACCGATCCGCAGGGACGAGCCGGCCCGCGCGCCGCGACGCAGCACTGCGCCGACCTCGGTGCGGAGGGCGCCCGCGGTCTCCGCACTCAGCCCGGCGGCCGGATGCTGCCGCGACAACTCGCCGGCGGCATCGAACAGACCGACCCACGCGCCCAGCTGTCGGGCGAGTTCGGAGACGGTTGCGCCGAGGCCGTCGGGGCGCAGTGCGGCCAAGGCGATCGCCCGTTGGGCCGACAAGGCCCACGTGCGCCGTGCATAGGAGCTTGCCGCGACCTCTTCGGCGTTCGCGCGCGCCACGGCGATGAACGGCGTCCGGTACGGCACCTCGAACAGCGGCATGGATGCGGCCCGGCACGCAGCGATCAACGGTGACGGCACGCCCTCGCGCACGACCTCGGTCCCGAACCCGACCCCGACCACGCCTCGATCGGCGAGGCGCGCGACATACTTCCCGTACGCGTCCACCCCCACTGCCTCGAACTGGCGACCGGTGGTCAACAGCACGAGGCCCTCGGAGAGGAACGGGGTCGGGTCGGCGAGGTCGCTCGAGTGCACCCAGCGCACCTCGCGCGACAGGCGCCGGGTGTCGGCGGTGGCGAGGTCGCGCAGCGAGAGATCGGCGCGGCGCAGCAGCGAAGCGACCGTCGGGTGACTCGGGGCGGCGGCGGTCGTCATCGGTGCTCCTCGCGATCTGTACGACACGTACAAGCGTCTGCAGAGAATGTACAACCAGGACGGTGCGCGCGGGGGTCTCGCGCTTCTACGCTCGCGACCATGACCACCACTGCCCTCGAGACCGTGCCCGTCGGCGGCCCCGCCCTCCCGCAGGAGCGCCGCATGGTGACCGCCATCCCCGGCCCCGCGTCGCGAGCGCTGCTGGAACGCAAGGCGGCCGCCGTGTCCGCCGGCGTCGGCCACACCGTCCCGATCGAGGCGGTCGCCGCCGGCGGGGGAGTCGTCGTCGACGCCGATGGCAACTCGCTCATCGACCTGGGTTCGGGCATCGCCGTGACGACGGTCGGCAACGCCCATCCCGCCGTCGCCGCCGCCGTCCAGCGGCAGGTCGCCCAGTTCACCCACACCTGCTTCATGATCTCGCCGTACGAGTCCTACGTCGGCGTCGCCGAAGCGCTCAACCGGCTCACCCCCGGCGACCACGTCAAGAAGAGCGCGCTGTTCAATTCCGGTGCCGAGGCGGTCGAGAACGCCGTCAAGATCGCCAGGAAGCACACCGGGCGCCAAGCCGTCGTCGCTTTCGACCACGCCTACCACGGCCGCACGAACCTCACGATGGCCCTGACCGCGAAGTCCATGCCCTACAAGAGCGGCTTCGGCCCGTTCGCCGGCGAGGTCTACCGAGCCCCCGGGTCGTACCCGTACCGCGATGGGCTCTCCGGCGCGGAGGCCGCGGCCCGCGCGATATCGCAGATCGAGAAGCAGGTGGGAGCAGACAACCTCGCCGCCGTGATCATCGAACCGATCCTCGGCGAGGGCGGCTTCATCGTCCCGGCCGAAGGATTCCTGCCCGCCGTCGTGGAGTGGTGCCGGAGCAACGGCGTCGTGTTCATCGCCGACGAGGTGCAGACCGGATTCGCGCGCACCGGGGCGATGTTCGCCAGCGAGCTGTTCGGGATCGTCCCCGACCTGATCACCACCGCCAAGGGCATCGCCGGCGGTCTGCCGCTCGCGGCCGTGACAGGCCGCGCCGACATCATGGATGCCTCGCACCTGGGCGGGCTGGGCGGCACGTACGGCGGCAATCCGATCGCCTGCGCGGCGGCGTTGGCGACCATCGAGGCCATGGAGCACGGGGACCTCGCCCGGCGCGCCGACGAGGTCGGCGCGATCCTGCGCGATCGCCTCGGTGCGATTCAGGCGCATGACCGGCGGCTCGGCGACATCCGTGGACGCGGCGCGATGGTTGCGGCCGAGTTCGTCGATCCCGAAACCGGCGCGCCTGATCCGGCACTCACTGCGACGATCGCGAAGGCGTGTATCGCGGAGGGCGTGATCGTGCTCACCTGCGGAACCTACGGCAACGTGCTGCGGTTCCTGCCGCCGTTGTCGATCGGCGACGACCTGCTGCACGAGGCGATGGACGTCCTCGCTCAGGAGGTGGCGGCCGCCGAGTCGGGCACCGCCCCCGCGCTCGCCGGCGACGACGCGCCGCGCCCTGACGCCGATTGACCACACGCGTGCCCGGGCGAGGGGACCACGGGCGCGCACCTCGAGACACGTCCCCGATGCGAAGGAGCATGATGCGCGATCTCACCCGTGATGTGGTGGTCGTCGGTGCTGGCGCGGCGGGGCTGACCGCGGCGAACGAACTGAAGAAAGCCGGCCTCTCGGTCGCGGTGCTCGAGGCTCGCGATCGGGTCGGCGGGCGACTGTGGACCGATGAGATCCAGGGGGCGATGCTCGAGATCGGCGGTCAGTGGGTCTCCCCGGACCAGGATGCGCTGATCGAGACGATCGACGAGCTGGGACTGTCGACGTTCTCGCGCTACCGGGAGGGGGACAGCGTCTACGTCGGTCCCGACGGGGCCGCCAGACGCTTCACCGGCGAGATGTTCCCGGTCTCGGCGGAGACGGAGCGGGCCATCGCGGAGGTGACCGAGCGCCTGGACGCGATGGTCGCCGAGATCGATCCGGACCGGCCGTGGGCGCACGAGAAGGCGGCGGAGTGGGACCGCATCACGTGGGACGCGTGGTTGCGAGAGCAGACGGACGACAATGAAGCGGTGCGCAACCTCGCGTTCGCGACCGGGTCGGCGATGCTGACCAAGCCGACCCACACCTTCTCGTTGCTGCAGTCGCTGCTGATGGCGGCATCGGCGGGGTCGTACTCGAACCTCGTCGATGCGGACTTCATCCTCGACAAGCGCGTCGTGGGCGGGCTGCAGCAGGTGCCGCTCCTCCTCGCCGAGCGACTGGGCGAGGACGTGATGCTGGGTTCGCCGGTGCGCACGCTCGCGTGGAGCGGGGACGAGGTCGTCGCGACCGCCGACGGGGTGACGGTGAGAGCGCGCCACGCGGTCCTCGCACTCGCGCCGGTCCTGTACGACCGCATCTCCTTCGTCCCGCCGCTGCCGCGCCTGCAGCATCAGATGCACCAGCACCTCTCGATGGGTTTCGTCATCAAGGTGCATGCGGTCTACGACCGCCCCTTCTGGCGAGAGCAGGGGCTGTCCGGAACGGCGTTCAGCCCGTATGAGCTCTCCCACGAGGCATACGACAACACCAACCACGGCGATGCCCGCGGCACACTGGTCGGATTCGTATCCGACCGCAACGCCGACGACCTCTTCCGCCTCGACGCCGACGAGCGCAGGGAACGCATCCTCGAGTCGCTGTCGCATTACTACGGACCCGAGGCGAAGAACCCGGTCGTGTACTACGAGAGCGACTGGGGGAGCGAGGAGTGGACGCGCGGCGCCTACGCCGCCAGCTTCGACCTGGGGGGTCTGGAGCGGTACGGCGCCGACCTGCGCAGCCCGGTCGGGCCGATCCGGTTCGCGTGCAGCGACCTGGCCGGCGCCGGATATCAGCACGTCGACGGCGCGATCCGCATGGGACGCCTCGTCGCCGCCGACATCGTCGCCGAGGACCGGTCGTGACCGGTCACGTCGTGGTCGGGTACACCGCGACCGACTCCGGCGCCGACGCGGTCGCTCTCGGCGCTCGCCTGGCGCGCGCGCTCGGGGCCGTGGTGGACCTTGCCGTCGTGCTCCCCGCCGAGGGTCGCAGCGTGATCACGCCGTCGAACCCCGGCTATGAGCGCTATCTGCACGACCAGGCCCAGACGTGGCTCGCCGAAGCCGCCGACCTCGCGCCGCGTGACGTGCAGGTGCGCACCCATGTGCGCGACGACGAATCCTTCGCCGCCGGCCTCGTGGCTCTGGCCGGTGAGCTCGCCGCCGGCCACATCGTCATCGGCGCCGGACGAGGGGGGCTGCGCGGCCGACACCGTCTCGGTTCCGTCGCCGCTGAATTGCTGCACTCCTCCGACGTGCCCGTCGCGCTCGCGCCCGCCGGTGCACGCGAGACCGGAGCGGCGCTCCGGCTGGACCGGGTCACGGCCGCGATCGGTCTGCGTCCCGGCGCCGACGTGCTGATGGACGCCGCCGTCGATCTCGCCAGACGCAGCGGCGCACCGCTGCGACTGCTGTCGCTGGTCACCGTCGACCTGCCGCCCACCGTCGACACCGGTGTCATCCGCGTCGCCGGTGCCGCCCACGCCGACGAGGTCCTGGCGGCAGCCCGTGCCGACCTCCCCCGCGACGTCGCCGCGGAGGTGGTGGTCGGTCAGGGGGAATCCATCGAAGACGCCGTGCGTGGCCTCGACTGGGCTCCGGGCGAGGTCGCCCTGGTGGGATCCAGCCGACTCGCCCAACCACGGCGCCTGTTCCTCGGCTCGACGGCGGCGAAGATGCTGCACGAGCTCCCCGTCCCCATGATCGTGGTGCCGCGAACGCGCACCGCCCACATCCAGGAAGGAGGGCGGGGATGAGCGTTCCCGGTGGCACCGCGCCCCTCGCTCCCGCCGCCGGCGAGGACGCCGGCGGCATCTCCCGCAAGGGACTGTCGGCCGGAACGGTGGGCCTGCTCGGAGCCGTCGTGATCGGCATCTCGTGCATCGCCCCGGCCTACACCCTCACCGCAGCCCTCGGGCCCACGGTGTCGGAAGTCGGCGTCCAGGTGCCGGCGATCATCCTCGTCGGCTTCATCCCGATGCTCCTGGTCGCGTTCGGCTATCGCGAGCTCAATCGCGAGATGCCCGATTCGGGCACGTCGTTCACGTGGGCGGCGCGCGCGTTCGGGCCCTGGGTCGGCTGGATGGCGGGGTGGGGTCTGGTCGCGGCGACGATCCTCGTGCTGTCGAATCTCGCCGGGATCGCGGTGGACTTCCTCTTCCTGCTCATCGCGCAGCTGAGCGGAGTGCCGGAGATCGCCGACCTCGCCGCGAATCCCGGCATCAACGTCGTCGTCTGTCTGCTGTTCATGGCGGGGGCGACCTTCGTGTCGTACCGCGACATGCAGACGACGCAGAAGCTGCAGTACGTGTTGGTCGGGTTCCAGGTGCTCGTGCTGGTGATCTTCGCCGGGGCCGCGCTCGTCGGCTTCTCACAAGGGTCGGCCTTCGACGCGACCGCGTTCGACCTGTCGTGGTTCAATCCCTTCGCCGTGTCGTCCTTCAGCGCCGTCGCGGCGGGGCTGTCGCTGTCGATCTTCATCTTCTGGGGGTGGGATGTCACCCTCACGATGAACGAGGAGACGAAGAATCCCGAGAAGACCCCCGGTCGGGCCGCGACCCTCACGGTCGTCACGATCGTCGTGCTCTACCTGCTGATCTCCATCGCGCTGCTCATGTACGCCGGGACCGGCGACGGGGAGTTCGGACTCGGCAATCCCGACATCCAGGACAATGTCTTCTTCGCGCTGGCCGGGCCGATCCTCGGCCCGTTGGCGTTCCTGGTCTCGCTCGCCGTGCTGACCAGCTCCGCGGCGTCGCTGCAGTCCACCTTCGTCGGGCCGGCCCGGACACTGCTGGCCATGGGGCACTACGGCGCACTGCCGCGCCGGTTCGCCGAGGTGAGCCCGCGATTCTTCACCCCCGGGTTCGCCACCCTCGTCTCGGCCTTCGTGGCCTCCGCCTTCTATGCGGTGATGCGCTTCGTCAGCGAGAACGTGCTGTGGGACACCATCACGACCCTCGGCATGATGATCTGCTTCTACTACGGCATCACGGCGTTCGCGTGCGTGTGGTACTTCCGCCGGCAGTGGTTCGACTCCGTCCGCAGCGCCGTGTTTACCCTGATCTTCCCCCTCCTGGGCGGCATCATCCTCGCCATCCTGTTCGTCACGACCCTCCTCGATTCGATGGACCCGGACTACGGCAGCGGCTCGTCGATCGGCGGTCTCGGCCTCGTCTTTGTCCTGGGGATGGTCATCATCGTGGTCGGTGTGGTCATCATGGTGTGGCAGGCCGTCAAGCGGCCGGACTTCTTCCGCGGTCGCACGCTCACGATGGCCGCGCCGGAGAGCCTGCGTCGCCGCCGCCCCTGACCGACCGCACGAAAGGAAGCACATGAGCGAATACGCCGTCGTCAACCCGGCTACGGGAGAGACCCTCGCCACGTATCCGACCATCACCGACGCCGACCTCGATGCCGCCGTCGACCGCGCGCACGACGCGGCGCGCGCCTGGCGTATGGTCTCCGTCTCCGAGCGCGCCGCCGTGATCCGGCGCATCGCCGACCTCCATCGTGAACGGCGCGACGAACTCGCCGAGATCATCGTGCGCGAGATGGGCAAGCCGCTCGCAGCCGCGGAGGGCGAGGTCGACTTCGCCGCGGACATCATCGAGTACTACGCCGACCACATCGACCAGATCACCGGTGACGCCCCGATCGACATCCTCGGCGAGGGCACCGCGGTGATCCGGCGTGCACCGATCGGCGTGCTGCTGGGCATCATGCCCTGGAACTTCCCCGCCTATCAGGTGGCCCGGTTCGCCGCGCCGAACCTCGCGGTCGGCAACACGATTCTGCTCAAGCACGCGCCGCAGTGCCCGGAGTCCGCTGCGGCGTTGGAGGCGATCTACGCCGACGCCGGCCTTCCCGACGGCGCGTACGTCAACCTCTACGCCACGAACGAGCAGGCCGCGACCGTGATCGCCGATCCGCGGGTGCAGGGCGTCTCGGTGACCGGATCGGAGCGGGCCGGATCGGCGGTGGCCGAGCTGGCCGGACGCCACCTGAAGAAGGTCGCCCTCGAGCTCGGCGGATCCGACCCGTTCATTCTGCTCTCGACCGACGACATCGATGCCACCGTCGCCGCCGCCGTCGACGCCCGCCTCGACAACAACGGGCAGGCGTGCAACGGGGCGAAGCGGTTCATCGTCGTGGACGAGCTCTACGACGCCTTCGTCGAGAAGTTCACCGCGGCGATGGCGGCGACCGTCATGGGCGACCCGTTCGCCGAGGACACCGTGCTCGGCCCGTTGTCGTCGCTGGCCGCCGCAGAGCGTCTGCAAGAACAGATCGACCGCGCCGTTGCGCAGGGTGCGACACTGACCACCGGCGGGACCCGCGACGGCGCCTACGTCGCCCCGACGGTGCTCACCGGTGTCACCGCCGCCATGGACGTGTACGGCGAGGAGCTGTTCGGCCCGGCAGGAGTGGTCTACCGCGCCGAGGACGAGGACGAGGCGGTTCGCATCGCCAACGACACCAGCTTCGGTCTCGGCTCCTATGTGTTCACCACCGATCCCGCGCAAGCCGAGCGGGTCGCGGACCGCATCGAAGCCGGGATGGTCTACGTGAACATCGTCCTCGCCGATTCGCCCGAGCTGCCGTTCGGCGGCATCAAGCGTTCGGGGACATCCCGCGAACTGGGGCTTCTCGCCGCGGACGAATTCGTGAACAAGAAGCTCATCCGCACCGCCTGAGGTGCGCACCGTCCTCCCCCTGGTGTCCGCGTGGCACCGGGGGCAGGATGGGGACATGGACGAGAGCAGCGATGCCGTGGCGATCCTCGATGAGCAGCAGTGCTGGCAACACCTCGCCGGACACCAGCTCGGGCGCCTGGTCACCCACGTCGGGGACGTGCTGGACATCTTCCCCGTCAACTACGTCGTGGACGGCCCGTCATTGGTGTTCCGCACCGCCGAGGGGAGCAAGCTGCTCGAGCTGACCGTCAACGACCACGTGCTGTTCGAAGTCGACGACTGGAATGACGACCGCGCGTGGAGCGTCGTCGTGCGGGGGCACGCTCGTCGCCTCGACCACCTCGCCGAGGTGGAGGCTGCCGACGAGCTACCGTTGAAGCCCTGGATCCCGACGGTCAAGTTCACCTACGTGCGGGTCGAGCCGACGCAGCTCACCGGGCGCGCTTTCGCGCGCGGCGAGGAGCCGGACCGCGACAGCATCCAGCCCGGATGACGTCGCGGTCGTCCGCGATCGGCCTCTCGGCTCGGTTCGCCCGCGGTGTGGGCATGCCGTACACTGGGGAGAGCAGGACATTTCTGCATTCTTTCGCTGTGCCCGTCGCACGGGCCGTACACCCCTCACCGGATGCGGGCGAAGAGTGTCGGGAAGCCGAGGCCCCCGAGGGTCTCTAGGGCGGTAGCTCAATTGGCAGAGCAGCGGTCTCCAAAACCGCAGGTTGCAGGTTCGATTCCTGTCCGCCCTGCGCGTCAGCGCAAGCTGACACACGGAAGATACAACAGGTGGGTTGATGGTCCAGGACGAGCCGAAGGGCGAAATCGTCGCCTCGAGCGACGCGCCGCGCGAGAAGAAGCCGAACGTCTTCGCGCGCATCGCCCTTTTCATCCGTCAGGTCTTCGCCGAACTGCGCAAGGTCGTCACGCCGACGCGCAAGGAGCTGGTGAAGTACACGCTGGTCGTGCTGGGCTTCGTCGTCGTGATGATGGCGATCGTCTACGGCCTCGACGTGCTCTTCGCCTGGACGACGCAGATCGTCTTCGGCGTGCCCGACGGCGCCTGATCCCACCGGTCGAACAGCGGGTGGTGAGCGCCTCACGCGCCCACCGACACGGAAGAGAATCAATTGTCTGAAAGATATGTCGACGACGCCGACTGGGCCACCGCCGCGGAGCAGTCCTCCGAGGACGACGAGGCCCAGGAGGGCAACCAGCTCGCGCGCGAGGAACAGGCCAGTACCTCCGCCGAACACGTCGCGATCCACGTCGTCGACGAGACCTCCGACGATCAGGACGACACGTCGCTCGACGACGTCGACACCACCGACCCGGAAGCAGACGCCATCGTGAACGACGCGCTGAACATCGACCGCACCGACGAGGCGGAAGCCGCCGCCGAAGTGCTCACCGACTCGCTCGCCGAGGAGGCGACCGAGCGACAGGCGGAGGCCGCCGAGGAGGTCGCTCCCTACGACGGTCCCGACGTCAACGGTGACGAGGACGCCCCGGCGGTCGACCCCGAACTGGCTGCCGACGTGGCCGACGCCGCGGCGATCGTGGACGAGGTCGAGGAGGACCCGTACGAGGCCTTCCGCGCCGAGCTTCGCTCCCTCGAGGGCAAGTGGTACGTCATCCACTCCTACGCCGGCTTCGAGCGCAAGGTCAAGGCCAACATCGAGCAGCGCAAGTCGACGCTCGAGGTCGAAGAGGACATCTACCAGATCGAGGTCCCCATGGAGGACGTCGTCGAGATCAAGAACGGGCAGCGCAAGATGGTCACGCGCGTCCGGATCCCCGGCTACGTGCTCGTGCGCATGGAGCTGAACGAAGACACCTGGTCGGTCGTGCGGCACACGCCCGGTGTGACCGGCTTCGTCGGCAATGCGCACAACCCGACGCCGCTGCGCTTCGAAGAGGCCTTCAACATGCTGAAGTCCCTCGTCGAGGTCAAGGAGACCACGCCCGCCAAGGGATCGGCCCCCAAGGGCTCGCCCACACAGGCGCGCACCGTTCAGGCCGAGGTGGACTTCGAGGTCGGCGAGACCATCACGATCAAGGAAGGCTCCTTCGCGGGTCTTCCCGGATCGATCAGCGAGATCAAGCCCGAGAGCGGCAAGCTCACGGTGCTCGTGTCGCTGTTCGAGCGCGAGACGCCGGTCGAGCTGTCGTTCGACCAGGTCACGAAGATGGTCTGACACCCACACGCTTCCCGTTCGCGGGATACCGCTGCCCGGAACCGCCGGGTCTGCGGGAGAGCAGGATGCGCATGCGCATCCGGTTCGATGAAAGGAAAAGGAAATGGCACCGAAGAAGAAGGTGACCGGCCTGATCAAGCTCCAGATCAACGCCGGTGCCGCCAACCCGGCGCCGCCGATCGGCCCCGCGCTCGGTCAGCATGGCGTCAACATCATGGAGTTCTGCAAGGCGTACAACGCCGCGACGGAGTCGCAGCGCGGCAACGTCATCCCGGTGGAGATCACCGTCTACGAGGACCGCAGCTTCACGTTCATCCTCAAGACCCCGCCGGCGGCAGAACTGATCAAGAAGGCCGCGGGCGTGCAGAAGGCCTCGGCCACGCCGCACACCGTCAAGGTCGGCAAGATCACCAAGGACCAGGTGCGCGAGATCGCCCAGGCCAAGCAGCCCGACCTCAACGCGAACGACATCGAGGCCGCCTCGAAGATCATCGCCGGCACCGCCCGTTCCATGGGCATCACGGTTGAGGACTGAGGGGAGTAACGAGAATGGCTACCAAGTCCAAGTCCTACGCAGCCGCAGCCTCGAAGATCGAGGATGGCACGTTCTACACGCCCACCGCGGCCGTCGCCCTGGCGAAGGAGACCGGTTCGGCGAAGTTCGACTCGACCGTCGAGGTCGCGCTCAAGCTCGCCGTCGACCCCCGCAAGGCCGACCAGATGGTGCGCGGCACCGTCATCCTGCCCCACGGCACCGGTAAGACCGCCCGTGTGATCGTCTTCGCCACGGGCCCGGCTGCCGAGGCGGCCATCGCCGCGGGCGCCGACGAGGTCGGCGGCGCCGAGCTCATCGAGAAGGTCGCCGGCGGCTGGACCGACTTCGACGCTGCCGTGTCGTCGCCCGAGCTGATGGGCCAGGTCGGACGTCTCGGCAAGGTCCTCGGTCCCCGAGGCCTCATGCCGAACCCGAAGACCGGCACCGTCACTCCGAACCCGGCCAAGGCCGTCGAGGAGATCAAGGGCGGAAAGATCGAGTTCCGCGTCGACAAGCACGCCAACGTGCACTTCGTCGTCGGCAAGGCCTCCTTCACGGCCGAGCAGCTGGACGAGAACATCCAGGCCGCCCTCGAAGAGATCGTGCGACTGAAGCCGTCGAGCTCGAAGGGCCGCTACATCCAGAAGGGCACGGTGTCGACCACGTTCGGCCCCGGCATCCCGCTGGATGTCAACGCCATCTGATCGATCGGATCACCCGGAACGGGTCTCTCCGCACGGAGAGGCCCGTTCCGTCGTTCTGAGATGATGACCGGATGAGTGTCGAGGCCGACTCCTGGCGGGAATCCGCTCGCGCCATCGCCGCGGGCGTGCGCGCAGGGGATCTCTCCGCCGCGGTCGTCGTCGAGGCCCACCTGGACCGCGTCGACGAGGTCAACCCTCGCGTCGGCGCGCTGACCGTCGTCTTCGCCGAGCAGGCCCGCGAGGCCGCTGCGGCCGTCGACGCGACGGTGCGCGCCGGGCACGACCCCGGACCTCTGGCGGGCGTGCCGTTCTCGGTGAAGGAGAACATCGACCTGATGTGGTCGGCGACCACGCACGGCTGGCGCGGGGCCCTCGACGCGGTTCCGGAACAGGATGCCACCGCGGTCGCCCGCCTGCGCGCCGCGGGCGCGATTCCGCTCGGTCGCGGCAACATGCCGGACTTCGGCATGCGGTGGGACACCGACAACGATGTCTTCGGACGCACGCGGAATCCGTGGTCGACGCGTCACTCGCCCGGCGGTTCGAGCGGGGGAGACGCGGTGGCTGTGGCTACGGGGATGGTCGCCTTCGGCCTCGGGAACGACTACGGCGGGTCGGTGCGCGTGCCCGCCGATGCGGTCGGTGTCGTCGGCTTCCGGCCCACCGGCGGGCGGATCCCGTCCTCGGCGGCCCGGCGGCGCGATCCGGTTCCGCTGTCCTTGCAGCACTTCTCGACCACCGGCATCCTCGCGCGCTCCGCAGATGACGTGGCGGCGGTGTTCGACGTCGTCGATGGGGCGGACGACGTGGATCCGTTCGCGGTCACCCGCGCGGCCGCCGCCGTCGACACCCTGAAGCGCGCGGCCATTGTGCGTGATCCGTTCCGCGACGGGGAGAGCGAGGCGAACCTCCGCGCGCAGGACGCGGCGGTCGATGCGCTCGAACGCGCGGGGTGGGAGATCGTCGAGGGGCAACCGCCGTTGCTCGACGAGGCGGTCGCCGGGTGGCGGCTCCTCTCGACGACCGAGATGCAGGCGGCGTATGGTCCCGACCGATGGGGTCCGCCGCTCGGTGCCGGGGCCTCCCGTTTCCTGGAGCTGGCCGGCGGCGCCCAGTCCCACATCGGTTCCGTGGAGGAGTACATGGCCGTGTGGGCGCGCAGAGCGGTCGTCGCGGCCGCGTGGCAGAGCTTCTTCCGAGAGAATCCGGTGCTGGTGGGGGCGGTGTCGGAGGCGCGTCCCGCGCACGCCGATGCCGACCTCGCGGATGCGCGCACGGCCGGGGACTGGTGGCGCCGCTACCGGCTGAGCGTCGCGGCGAACTACCTGGCGTTGCCCGCGATCGCCGTTCCGACCGGACTCGCCGCCGACGGGCTGCCGGTCGGCGTGCAAGTCATGGCCGCTGCCGGTGCGGATCACCTGGCGCTGGCCGCGGCCCGGGCGATCGGCCAGGCGCGGGGCGTACCCACCCCGATCAGCCCGCGGTGATCCGAGGAGCCGCACCGCTCGCCCCCCCCCCCCCGCATCGCGACGCGAAGCGTGCCGCGGGTGGCGGGCGTCAGTGCGGCAGTACGAGGCTCACGCCGAGCAGGATCATGATCGCCGCGAACACGCCGTCGAGCACGCGCCAGACGCGGGGCCGGGTCAACCAGCGGCTGAGGAACCGCGCACCGAAGGCGAGTCCGTAGAACCACAGGACGCTTCCGAGGACGGCGCCCGCCGCGAAGACCCAGCGTTGGTCGCCGTGCGTGTTGGCGATCGAGCCGAGGAGGAAGACCGTGTCGAGGTAGACGTGCGGATTCAGCCAGGTGAGGGCGAGGGTCGTGAGCACGATCGACCGCGTTCGCGTGCGGGTCGTCACCGGTCTTCGCGGGGCGGCATGCACGTGGTCGACCGCCGGGGACTCCGGGACGGTCTCGTCGGCGGGCGGACGCAGCGCCTCGCCGCGGGGCCGCCACACGCGCCGCGCGGCGAGGAGTCCGTACCCGACGAGGAAGAGCGCGCCGGTCCATCGGACGGCGTCGACGAGCCAGGGGATCGCGGTCAGCAATGCGCCCACGCCGGAGACTCCGAGGGTGATGAGCGCGGCATCCGACACGGTGCAGATGGTCGCGACGAGCATGACGCGCTCGCGACGCAGCCCCTGCCTGAGCACGAACAGATTCTGCGCACCGATCGCGATGATCAGGGACAGGCCGAGGCCGAGGCCGGCGAGGAAGGTCATCGTCACACCATCACGGTAGAGCGACGTCCTAAGCTGAGTACAGCGAAAGATCGTGAAGGATCATGAGCGGAGCTTAAGATGCAGATTCCCCTCGAAAGCGCCGAGACCCTCGCCGCGATCGTCGACGAGGGCAGCATGGATGCCGCGGCGCGGCGGCTGCGGGTGACTCCGTCGGCGGTGAGTCAGCGCGTGAAGACCTTGGAGGAGACTCTCGGACGGGTGCTCCTGGTGCGCGCCAAGCCGGCGCGCGCGACGAGCGCAGGCGCCGTCGTGGTCCGCCTTGCCCGGCAGATGGCTCTCGTGCAGCACGAGGCCACGGTCGAGCTGGGCGCGGAGGAGGCCGACGTCCGCGTGAGCGTGGCGATCGCCGTGAACGCGGACTCGCTCGCGACCTGGTTCCTCCGCCCGCTCGCCCGCGTCGCGGAGGTGCACCCCGTCGTGTTCGATCTGCAGCGCGACGATCAGGACCACACCGCGACCCTGCTCGAAAGCGGCGTCGTGCTGGCCGCGGTCACCTCGGCCGCGAACGCGGTGAGCGGGTGCCGTGTGGACCCGCTCGGCGCGTTGCGGTACCTGCCCGTGGCCACACCCGCGTTCGCCTCGAGGTGGGGTCTGGCCGACGCGGGCGGACTCGGTACTGCGCCGGTCGTGCAGTACGACCGGCGCGACGACCTGCAGAACCGCTGGCTGCGCGCCGTGCGCGTGGATCCCGGCGCCGTCCCCGCCCACTACGTGCCGTCGTCGGGTGAGTTCGCGACCGCGATCCGTCTCGGGCTGGGATGGGGGATGCTGCCGGAGTCGCAGGCGCTTCCGGCCATCCGCAGCGGTGAGCTCGAGAAGCTGGACGGGCCGCCCGTGGACGTGCCGCTGTACTGGCAGCAATGGAATCTGCGGTCGACGACACTCGATATCGTCGCCGCCGAGGTCGCCGCGGAGGCCGGCCGCGCCCTCCGGCGGCTGTGACCCGACGGAGCGTCGAGTGCGATCAGTCCTCGCCGATGCGCAGCACGCTCTTGCCGCGAGTGTGCCCGGACTCGAGGTGGCGATGCGCGTCCGCCGCTTCATCCAGCTCGAAGATGCGGTCGATGTACACCTGGATCGCGCCCGATTCGAGGAGTCGCGAGATCGTCGCGAGCGCATTCCCGTCGGGCAGCACCTTGTACGACGTCGCTCGGACCCCCGCCTCCGCCGCGGCGTGCGCATACTCGGGCCATGAGCCGGTGGGGACCATGATGTACAGGCCTCCCGGACGCAGGACCGACAGTGACCGCGTCCCCGTGCTCCCGTCTGCGTTGCCGACGAGGTCGATCACCACATCCATGTCGCCGACGACCTCGTCGAAGCGTGTCGAGGCGTAGTCGATGACCACCGACGCGCCCAGTTCACGCAGCCACGCGGCGTTCGGCCCCGAAGTGGTCGCCGTCACGTGCGCGCCGAAGTAGGAGGCCAGCTGCACCGCGAAGTGCCCGACGCCGCCGCTGCCGGCGTGGATCAGCACACGCTGGCCTTCGTGTGCGTGCGCGGTCTCGACGACCAGGCCCCACGCGGTCAACGCCGCGAGCGGAACGCCCGCCGCCTCGACGTGGGACAGAGTCGCGGGCTTGCGGGCCACGGAGAGGGTGGGCACGACGGCGTACTCGGCGTACGTGCCGCCGGACCGCGGGAACGGGACCATGCCGAAGACCTCGGTGCCGGGTGGGAAGGGATGCGCCTCGTAGGGAGCGTTCACCACCACACCGCTGAAATCGAAGCCGAGAGTACTCGGCAGCGAGGGGATCGCCCCCGACACACCGCGCCCGGCACGGGTCTTGGCGTCGATGGGATTCACTCCCGCCGCCGAGATGCGCACGAGCAACTCGCTGATCACGGGGGTCGGCACGGGGAGGGTGGTCGGACGGAGCACGTCCGGGTCGCCGGTCTCATCGAAGACGACGGCCCGCATGGTCTCGGGCGGATCGGGCAGACCGATCTCGTTCGCCACGGAAATCGGTCGCAGCGGCCGGAATTTCATCGGTCGCCCCCTCCCTGCGTGCCGACGTCGGCACTCGTGTTGCCTGTGACAGACAGTCAACCCTGCGATTGTCTCGCCCGTGTTACGACGCGGTCACCGTGCCGCTAAGGAGCTGTCGAGTCGTCCCGCAGCGCCCGCAGAAGCCGCGTGAGGGTGCGGATGTCATCGAGGTCCCACGTCGACATCCGTCGCATGAGCGAGTTCCGCTGCGGGTCCCGTGCGGCCTCCAGGCGACGCAGCCCCTCGGCGGTCGGTGACAGCAGGCTGACGCGGCGGTCGTCGCTGTCGGGGGACCGCTGGATGAGGCCGAGCGCTTCGAGGTCCCGCACGGTTCTGCTCACCTGCGCCTTGTCGGCCAGAAGCGCCTCCGCGAGCGCCGAGCTCGACACCGGGGCCATCCGGGTGATGGTGGTGAACGTCTTGTACGCGCCCGGGAGCATCCCGGGACTGACTCTGTCGGCCTGCTCGGCGATCACGTGGCGGAACCGCGCGATCAGCTCGCCGAATTCCGCCTCCAGCGCGCGGGTGGCCACGACGTGGGGATCCGCTGCGCCGCCGGAGGGGTTCGGCTCCGTGTCCGCGGGCTCGCTCATCGCTTCGACCCTACTGGCCCGCGTGCCGGTGCCCGCCGGAGTCGGTGTCGTCCGGGGTTCCGCCCGCGTCGGCGCGCGCCGTCGGGGCGAGGGCATCCATCCCCTCGCTCACCGACACCGTGGCCAGGTCCGCCTCCGCCGCCTGTCGCCGCTCGTTCGTCGTCATGCGGGTCAGGGGGAGGTTCGGCAGGAGCGCGATGGCGATGAGGCTGAGCACAGCGACGGGGAGGGCGATCAGGAAGGCGTGCGCGATCGACGTCGCATAGACATCCTCGAAGATCACGCTAAGGCTCTCGGGCAGGGCGGACACCTGCGGGAGGGTCCCCGACTGGAGCTGTTCGGCGACCTCGACCCCGTCGGCACCGAGCGCCGTCAGCGCGGTCGCGATCTCGGCCCGTCGGTCGGCGACGAGGGATGCCGCCGACGACGCCAGGGTGGCGCCCATGACGGAGACGCCGACCGTCCCACCGAGGGAACGGAAGAAGGTCACTCCCGAGCTGGCCACACCCATCTCATCGGGGCGAGCGGTGTTCTGGACGATGAGGACGAGGTTCTGCATGGTCGTCCCCACCCCGGCGCCGAGGAGGAACATGTACAGCGAGACGAGGGCGAAGTTCGTGTCGTACTCGATCGTCGACAGCGTGGCGGACCCGGCCACGAGCAGGAGCGAACCTCCGATCAGATACGGCTTCCAGTGGCCGTGCCGTGTGATCAGTGCGCCGACCGTGACGGAGGCGATGAGCAGCCCGCCGATCATGGGGATGGTCATCACGCCGGCTTCGGTCGGCGTGGCGCCCCGTGCCATCTGCATGTACTGGCTGAGGAAGACCGACGTGCCGAACATCGCGATCCCCGTGGCGACCGACGCGATCACCGCGAGCGTGAAGGTGCGGTTGCGGAACAGGGTGAGGGGAACCAGCGGGTCGGCCGAGCGCAGCTCCACGAGGACGAACAGCACCGCGGCCACGAGCGCGCCGCCGGCCATGAGGGCCGTCTGCGGACTCCACCACGCGTAGGCGTCGCCGGCGTTGGTGACCCAGATCAACAGCAGCGAGACCGCGGAGCTGAGCAGCACGATGCCGAGATAGTCGATGCGAACGCGTCGGGCAGGGCGGTCAGGAAGGTGGAGGGTCCGCTGCTGGATGACGAGGGCGGCGATCGCGAAGGGCAGGGCGATGAAGAAATTCCATCGCCAGTCGAGCGTGTCGGTGATGACGCCGCCCAAGAGGGGGCCGCCGATCGTGGCCACGGCCATCACGGCGCCGAACAGACCCATGTATCGTCCCCGTTCGCGGGGGCTGATGATGTCGGCCATGATCACTTGGCTGAGGGCGGCGAGCCCCCCGGCGCCCACGCCCTGTACGGCACGGCACGCGATGAGCATCGTGGTGTCCTGGGAGAAGCCGGCCGCGGCGGTGGCCAGCACGAAGACCGAGATCGCGATCTGGATCAAGAGCTTGCGGTCGAAGAGATCGGCAAGCTTTCCCCAGATCGGGGTGGAGATCGCCGTGGTCAGCAGCGTCGCCGTCACCACCCACGTGAACGCCGCCTGGTCGCCGCCGAGGTCGTGGATGATGACCGGCAGCGACGTCGAGACGACCGTCGCGGCGAGCATGGAGACGAACATCCCGAGGAGGAGGCCGATCAGGGCGGGCAGGACCCCGCGCCGCGCGGGCGCGGCGGGGGTGGGTAGGGAGGGTGACATGAAGCCTCGCGGTGACATGGGCGGAATCCGGCGACGCCGGAAAGATGGTTGATCGAGGTCAACCATAAGCGAATGGTTGACCTTGGTCAACCATTTGGTCTCCGGGTGAACTCGCGTCGCGCGCCCGGACGCGCGGCGCGGTACCGGTCGATGCCCGGGAGAATGGCGGTATGCGGAGCGTGGAGCTGTTGCTGGACGCCGATGGCGACGCGGCGGTGCGCCGGGCGTGGGCGGCGCTGATGGCCGCCGACCTGCCGAGTGCCGGGCGGCATTCCGGGGCGACCAACGCTCCGCACATCACCCTCGCCGTCTGTCCCGGGGAGGCCGCGGGCGGAGTCGCCGACGCCGCGCGCCTCGCGGGCCTCGCGGCGACGCTGCCGCGTCCGGTGGAGCTCTCCGGGCTCGTCCTGTTCGGTGGCGGCGACCGTCGCGTGCTGGCCTGTCATGTGGTGGTCGATGAGGCGATGCTGCGGTTGCAGCGCGACGTCGTCGCGCGGCTCGGCGGAGCCGGCGGGGTCCTCGCGCAGACGGCGCCGGGAGCGTGGACGCCCCATGTGACCCTCGCGCGGCGGATGCCGCTCGCGCGCCTCGAGACGGCCCTGGAGGTCTGCGGGCCGGTCGACCTGCGCGTCGAGGCGGTCGCGATGCGGGTGTGGGACTCGGTGGCGAAGCGGGTGACGGTGGTCGCCTAGCCGTCGTGGTCAGTCGCTGAGGGCGAGCGCGCGGTACGGACGCCGGTCGGCGCGCTCCTGCGGCGGCGCCGCCCGACGGTGCAGCGAGCGGCCGAACTGAGTGCGGTGGTACAGCTCGTCGATCAGTGCGGTCGCGAGAGTGACGAGCTTGCCGATCTCGATCTCGTCGCGGTCGACCCACTGGCATCGCGGCTCGTCGTGGATGGGGACGAAGTCGTCGTGCTGCTCCCACGCGACCAGGGTGCGCTCGGCGCCGAGCACATGCTGCTGCCACCACACCTGCCGCAGGTAGGAGCGCGGGATCGAACGCCAGGCCTTGTTGGTGGTCTTGATCTCGGCGAGGACGACGTGACCGGTGCCGTTCACGCCGATGCCGTCGGGGGTGGCGAGATGGCGCTTCTCGACAACCGCGTGGAACAGCGCGCTGGAGGGCTGGATCCCATGCGTCGCGGCGACCCAGGCGGCGATCTCGGGCTCGCGTGCGCGTCCGTGCGCGGTGTAGGCGTTGCCGGAGAAACCCGATCCCATGAGCTTCGCGTCCGCCGCGCGGGCGATGGCGCGCTCCGAAGTGAGCGTCGCCACGTCCGTGGCGGTGATGCCTCGGGAGCGTGCGCGGACCCATGACACGCGGTCCCGGGAGTCCGCCACGATGCGTGCGGCGAGCTCGGGCGTCATCCCTCCAGGCTACCCACCGCATCCCCCACCCCACCCCGCGACACCCCACCCCGCCCACCCGCCCGCGACACCCCACCCCGCCCCGCCCGCCCGGCCAGATCCCTCGAGCCACCCCTTTCTCGCCGAATCCGCCCTTTCTGGCGTCAAGCAAAGGGGCGGTTCGGTGACAAAGGGACCGCTCGACACGGGCGCCCGGTGCGGCGAGTGGCTCTGCACAGGCAACGGTCTCGGTGACCGCGTCCACAGGATGGCGACGGTGTGCGCCTCATGGCAGCCGGGCCGCGCCATGGTGTGCGGATGCGTCATGCGACTGTCGACGAGCTGATCGGACTCTTGCGGTCGCGGGCTGCCCTGATCGAGACGGGCATGTCCGATCGGTCGATCGGGAGGGCGGTGGAGACCGGCGTCCTGCACCGGGTGAGGCGCGGGTGGTACATCGATGCGAGCACCTGGGCGTCACTGTGGGCCGAGTCCAGACACCGCGCCCTGGTGCTGGCCGTCGAGCATGAGTCGCGCGGCGCCACCGTCATCTTCTGCGGGGTCTCGGCGGCGGTCATGCACGGTTTGCCGTTGTACCGGATGGCGCCGCGACGCGCTCACGTCCTCGCGGCGTCGTCGTCACGGCACAGCGTTCACGACGTGCTGCGCCACGAGGCGGCGCTCACCGAGAGTGAGATCCGGGTGGTGGACGGCGTCCTGTGCACGGACCTCGCGCGGACCGTCTACGACGTCGTCCGCTCGGTGCCGGCCGAGGCGGCGATCGCGGTGGCGGACGCGGCTCTGTCTCGGATCGGAGGCGATCCGCGACGGTTCGACGACTCCGCGGCGGGGGAGTTCGCCGCGAGGCTCGCGGCGCGCGCTCAGGCGGTCGGCCCGCGGGGCATCCGTCAGGCGCGCCGGATCATCGACCTCGCAGACGGGCGTGCTCAGCTCCCTCTCGAGAGCGTGAGTCGCCTCCAACTGCACCGATTGGGGTTCGAGCGGCCCGAGCTGCAGGTGCCCGTCCCGGCGCCGGACGGGGGCACGTACTTCGTGGACATCGGGATGAGGGGGCTGCGCGCGTTCGGCGAGTGCGACGGCAAAGCGAAGTACATCGACGAGGCCCAGCGGTCGGGGCGTACCCTCGAGCAGGTCCTTCTCGACGAGAAGGCCCGTGAGGACTGGATCCGCGGGACGACGCAGTGGCGCCTCGCGCGGTGGGGTGACGAACACGCGGTCACGCCGCTGGCGCTCGGCGCCCGCCTCGCGCACTTCGGCATCCGCGCGCCGTGAACCCCGTCGCATCGCCCCCGTGAACCCTGTCGCATCTCGCCGATCCTGCCCCTTGCTGCCGACCGAGCCCTTTCTTGCGAGGTGCAAAGGGCCCGGTCGGCGGGAAAGGGGCGGGTCGGCGAAGGGGGCGTGGGACGGGGGTGGGGACGAGCTCGAGGAGGGGGGATTTGGGGGATGCGGGGACGTGGGTTAACATGGTCGGAGCCGAAGACCGCCGGTCATCGCGCCGCGAAAGCGATGCGATCGAAGCTCTGTGAAGAACAGGGGCCTGCGCAGGTGTACGAGACAGTCCCGAAGATCGGGCGACCAGCTCCGTGCGCTTGCGCCGGAGCTTTTTTCTTTTCCGGAGCGACCGGATGTCCCAGGCCGACGTCCCGCTCCCGCGAGGCGTCCCGTACACCACCTCGCGGTACCCGTGAGGAAATCAAGGAGTGGCCATGGCGCAGAAGGAAGCATCGGTCGCCGAGCTCACGAAGAATTTCGAGGACTCGACCGCCGTTCTGCTCACCGAGTACCGCGGTCTGACGGTTGCCGAGCTCAAGGAGCTCCGCAACAGCATCCGTCAGGACGCGGAATACGCCGTGGTGAAGAACACGCTGACCAAGATCGCCGCGAACAACGCGGGGATCTCGTCGCTGGACGACGACCTCAAGGGTCCGTCGGCCGTGGCGTTCGTGCACGGTGACCCGGTCACCGTCGCGAAGGGCCTGCGCGCCTTCGCCAAGGCACACCCTCATCTCGTGGTCAAGGGCGGTTACTTCGACGGTAACCCCCTCACCGCGGACGAGGTCAACAAGCTCGCCGACCTCGAGAGCCGTGAAGTCCTGCTGGCGAAGCTCGCCGGTGCGATGAAGGCCTCGATGACCAAGGCGGCATTCGTCTTCAATGCGCTCCCGTCGAAGGCCGTTCGCACGGTCGACGCGCTGCGCGAGAAGCAGGAGTCCGCAGCCTGATCGGGCCTGCGGCGATAGATACCCCAAGCAAGGAGAATCATCATGGCAAAGCTCAGCACTGAGGAGCTGCTCGACCAGTTCAAGGAGCTCACGCTCATCGAGCTCAGCGAGTTCGTCAAGGCGTTCGAGGAGACCTTCGACGTCACCGCTGCCGCCCCCGTCGCCGTCGCCGGTGCCGCTCCGGCCGCCGGTGGTGCCGGTGGCGAGGCCGCTGCCGAAGAGGAGAAGGACGAGTTCGACGTCATCCTCGAGGCTGCCGGCGACAAGAAGATCCAGGTCATCAAGGTCGTCCGCGAGCTCACCTCGCTCGGCCTCGGCGACGCGAAGGGTCTCGTCGACGGTGCGCCCAAGCCCGTGCTCGAGGGCGCGAACAAGGAGACCGCCGAGAAGGCCAAGGAGGCCCTCGAGGGCGCCGGCGCCACGGTGACCCTGAAGTAATCCACTTCAGCGTTTTCCAGAACCCCGGGTGCTGCGGCATCCGGGGTTCTGTCGTCTCCGGGGGTGTCGCGTCAGGGGACGGCGCCCACGGCCACCGACGCCGTCCCCGGCGGTGTCGACGTCGAGCTCCGGACGATCAGGCGGGGCTGAAGGCGCATCTCAGTGCGCTCGGCCTCGGCCCCGCGGAGCTGCTCCAGGAGCAGTTCCGCGGCGGCGGCCCCCTGCTCGCGGGGTGACTGCTCGAGGGTGGTGAGGCCGAACATCTCGGCGTACTCGTGGTTGTCGATGCCCACGACGCTGAGGGCGGCGGGGACGGCGATCCCGAGTCGCCGCGCGGCGATGATCGCCCCGATGGCGACCTCGTCGCAGGCGGCGACGATGGCGGTGGGGCGACGCTCGGGATCGCTGAGCAGATCGACGGCGGCGTCATATCCGCCCGGGAGTGAGACGTCGGCGGCAGCGTGCTCGATCGTGAGGCCGGCATCGCGCATGCTCGCGTGGTAACCCCCGAGACGCTCCCGGTCCACATGTGCACCGTCCTGGTCGGAGATGCCGCCGAGGAAGGCGATGCGCTCGTGGCCGAGGTCGATGAGATGTGCGGTCGCGCGGCGCGCGGCGTGCATGTCGTCGAGACGGACGACACTGGTGTCCTGGCTGTCGCCGACCACGCTGACGACCGGTCGACCGATCGCGACCAGGCGCTCGAGTTCGTGATCGTCGGGTTCGAGGGCCACGGCGATGAGACCGTCGAACCGCTTGCGGGCGAGGAAGTCGTCGAAGACCCGTCGGCGGCCGTCGGTGCCGGGCTTGGCGTCGTAGAGGGTCAGATCGAACCCCTGGGCCAGGAGCACCTCTTGGATACCCTCGAGGACCTCCGCGAAGAACCATCGGTTCAGGTAGGGCATGACCACGCCGATGTTCCGCGTGCGTCCCGTGGCCAGGCTCGAGGCGGACGACGATGCGACGTAGCCCAACGTCTCCGCCACGCGGAGCACCCTCGCGCGGGTGGCCGCGGCCACGTAGCCGTGCCCGGTGAGCGCTCGGCTGGCGGTGGCTTTCGACACGCCGGCCTCGCGCGCGACGTCTTCGATACCGCTCACGTGATCCGTCCTCGTCATGCGGCGCGTCGTTGCGCGCACGACCACAGAGTAGAGGAGCGAGCCCGAAAAGGGAAACGCTTCCACATGCCCACCCGCCCGCCGCGAGTCGCTTTCTCGGTGTTATCTGCGCAATGGAGCGCTCCCATCGCGCAGATAACGATGTCGTTATGCGCGGACCGTTGCGCCCCGGGGGCCGGTAGCCTACGGTGACATGGAAACGGTTCCTTAGAGGCTCCAACGCGGGGGACCACTTGCGCTCTCAATGAGGAGGATTCATATGCGCGCGACACAGCGTCACAAGGCGCTTTCGGCCGTCGCCCTGGTCGGGGTGGCGGGTCTCACGCTCGCCAGCTGCTCGAGCGGAGGGGACGACGGCGGTGACGGCGGCGGCGACAGCGACAACGTCGTCACCGTCTACGGCACGATCTCCGACACCGAAGCCGAACTGCTCGACGAGTCCTGGGCCGACTTCGAGGCCGAGTCCGGCATCGACATCCAGTACGAGGCGTCGAAGGAATTCGAGTCCCAGATCGGCATCCGCGCCCAGGGCGGCAACCCGCCGGACATCGCGATCTTCCCGCAGCCGGGTCTGCTCGCGGACCTGGCCACGCGCGGGTTCCTCACTCCGGCGCCCGAGGGCGTCCAGCAGAACGTCGCCGACTACTGGTCCGAGGACTGGGCGGCCTACGGCACCGTGGACGACACCCTCTACGGCGCGCCACTCATGGCATCGGTCAAGGGCTTCATCTGGTACCAGCCGGCGATGTTCGAGGAGTGGGGCGTCGAGGTTCCCGAGACGCTCGACGACCTGATGGCGCTCACCGAGACGATCCAGTCCACCACCGGCTCGGCGCCGTGGTGCGCGGGCTTCGGCTCGGGCGACGCGACGGGGTGGCCCGGCACCGACTGGGTCGAGGACATGGTGCTCCGCGAGTCCGGACCGGAGGTCTACGACCAGTGGGTGGCCAACGAGGTGAAGTTCACCGACCAGCCGATCGTCGACGCGTTCGACGCGACGGGCGAGTACCTGCTCAACCCCGACTTTGTCAACGCGGGCTTCGGTGACGTCCAGTCGATCAACTCCACGGAGTTCGGTGAC
Source organism: Microbacterium xanthum (assembly GCF_034531355.1). Lineage (NCBI taxonomy): Bacteria > Bacillati > Actinomycetota > Actinomycetes > Micrococcales > Microbacteriaceae > Microbacterium > Microbacterium xanthum. The sequence continues at coordinate 197,076 of NZ_JAWHUE010000001.1, read as the reverse complement.
CCGGCAGCCGCTCTCGTCTCGGGCGATTGCGCGCTGCACCACCAGGCATCGTTCTTCACCGGGTTCATCGAGGACGCCGGTGGCACCGTCGCCGAGGACGGCGATGTGTGGGCGTTCATCATGCCCGGTCAGGAAGCCGGCGCTCCGGCTGTCACCGGGGGCGGCGAGATCGTGGGCGCCTTCAACGACGAGTCCGACACCGTCCAGGTCCTCGAGTACCTCTCGAGCCCCGAGTGGGCGAACAACCGCGTCTCGCTCGGCGGTGTCATCTCGGCCAACAACGGGCTGGACCCGGCCAACGCCTCCTCCGGTCTGCTGACGCAGGCGATCGAGATCCTGCAGGACCCGAACACCACGTTCCGGTTCGATGCCTCCGACCTGATGCCCGGTGCCGTCGGTGCCGGAACCTTCTGGAAGGGCATGGTCTCGTGGGTGAGCGGAACCCCGGTCGACGAGGTCACGGCGCAGATCGAGGCCGGCTGGCCCAGCTGATCGGCCGACCGTACACGGGGCCGTCCCGCTGCGCGGGGCGGCCCCTCCTCTCCCGTCCGATCTTCGGATCGAGTTCAGCGAAGCACTCGAAAGGAGCGACGTGACCGTCTTCCTCACATGGGTCGGGACACTGCATCCCATCCTTCAGGCGATCGTCGTGGTCGTCGCCTTCCTCGCCGTGATCGGCCTGATCCTGTTCCTCATCGACATCGCCCCGCGCTCGGGGCGGATCTACACGTGGATCCGACTGGCGATGTGCCTGCTCGTCCCGGTCGCCACCGTCGTGCTGTTCAATTCGGTGTGGTGGGCGACCGCGGCCGCAGCCGTCATCGGCGGCGCGATGTTCCTCCTGGATTACCGCTCGCGCAACGGCAAGGGGTACTTCATCCAGCTGGTCGCGTTCATGACCCCGGCGGCGCTGCTGCTTCTGATCGGTCTGATCCTGCCCTCCATCCAGACCTTCGTGGCCTCCTTCATGAACGCCGCGGGGAACCAGTTCGTCGGTCTCGACAACTTCGTCTGGATCTTCACCCAGCCCGACGGCATCCGCACCGTGGCCAACACGATCGTGTGGGTCCTCATCGCCCCCACCGTCTCGACCGCGGTCGGGCTCGCCTATGCGGTCTTCATCGACAAGACCCGCGGTGAGAAGGTCTACAAAGTCTTGGTGTTCATGCCGATGGCGATCTCGTTCGTCGGCGCGAGCATCATCTGGAACTTCGTGTACGCCTATCGCGGGCCGGAGTTCCAGCAGATCGGTCTGCTCAATCAGATCCTCGTCTGGTTCGGCGGTGAGCCGCAGCAGTGGCTGCTGACGGAACCCTGGAACACGCTCTTCCTCATCGTGGTCCTCATCTGGGTGCAGACCGGTTTTGCCATGGTGATCCTGTCGGCCGCCATCAAAGGTGTGCCCACCGAACAGCTCGAGGCCGCGGAATTGGACGGCACGAACGCATGGCAGCGGTTCTGGAACGTCACCGTCCCCGCCATCCGCCCGGCGATCATCGTGGTGCTGACCACGATCTCGATCGCCTCGTTGAAAGTCTTCGACATCGTCCGCACGATGACCGGCGGCAACTTCGGCACCTCGGTGATCGCCAACGAGATGTACACCCAGTTCACCAAGTTCGAGGCCGGCCGCAGTGCCGCGTTCGCGGTCATCCTCTTCCTCCTGGTGCTGCCGATCGTGATCTACAACGCGCGGCAGATCCGCAAGCAGAAGGAGATCCGATGAGCGAGGTCATGCCCGTCGACCTGCCCATGGACGACGACACCGAGAAAGAGCTCACGCGTGGGATGAACCGCGCCGACGGCAGGGGCCGGGGGCCCGCGGGCCGTGTGAAGAAGGTTCTCTCGCGGCCGTGGGCGACGGCGCTGTCGATCGTGATCGCCGTCGCATGGACGATCCCGACGTTCGGCCTGTTCGTGTCGTCCTTCCGCCCCGAGCAGCAGATCAAGACGACCGGGTGGTGGACCTTCTTCGCCGACCCGCAGGTCACCATCGAGAACTACGTGCAGGTCCTCCAGGCCGGCAACACGCAGCTGACGATGGCCGAGGCGTTCGTCAATTCGATCGCCATCACGATCCCGGCCACCGTCGTCCCGCTGACGATCGCCGCGTTCGCGGCCTACGCGTTCTCGTGGATCGATTTCAAGGGTCGGGACTGGCTGTTCATCTTCGTGTTCGCGCTGCAGATCGTGCCGATCCAGATGGCGTTGATCCCGTTGCTGAGCTCGTTCTCGCGCGGGCTGAACGTCTTCGGTCTGCAGATCACCGAGCCGCTGGGCGTCTCGGGAGGATACGCGCAGGTCTGGATCGCGCACTCGATGTTCGCGCTCCCGCTCGCGATCTACCTGCTCCACAATTTCATGTCGGAGATCCCTGCGGACATCGTCGAGGCCGCTCGCGTGGACGGCGCCTCACGCGGACAGATCTTCTTCCGGGTGATCCTTCCGCTGACGCTGCCGGCACTGGCGTCCTTTGCGATCTTCCAGTTCCTGTGGGTGTGGAACGACCTGCTCGTGGCGCTGATCTTCGCCGATGGGCCGGTCGCGCCGATCACGAAGCTGCTGGCCGAGATCACGGGCACGCGCGGCAACGAGTGGCAGCTGTTGACGGCCGGCGCGTTCGTCGCCATCGTGGTTCCGCTGATCGTCTTCTTCTCGCTGCAGCGCTACTTCGTCCGAGGACTGCTGGCAGGTTCGACCAAGGGCTGATCCCGACCCTCCGGGGGCGACGGGGGTGGGTGCCGCGACCGCGGTGCCCACCCCCCTTTCTTCTCAGCGGCCATCCGATACACTCGTCGTGTCGAATCGATTCGGATCATCGCGTCCGCTGTTCGGCCACGGCGATCCGCCGTCTATCCCGCGCCAGACCGGTCGCCGCCGGCCGACGCTCCGTCACGCCGCTGAAACGAAACCTCCTTTGCTCGATACCGCCTCCCTTCCCGTACAGAACGACACCGACTCCGACCGCCGCGCGGCTCATCCGCAGACCACACCTGCTCGGCGCGTCGTCGCCTCCCCGACCGGTGCCATCCGGACCCTCGGGTCCAACCCGGCGACCGCACCGATCGTGCTGCACCCCGGAGACGCGATTCCGACGTCCCGGCGGGTGCTGTACGTCGTCCTTCTCGGTGCGCTGACCGCCCTCGGCCCGTTCACGATCGACCTGTACCTGCCGGCGTTTCCGGTGCTCGAGGCCGACTTCCAGACGACCGCCGCGGCGATTCAGCTGACCCTCACGGGCACGATGATCGGGTTCGGCCTGGGGCAGCTGGTGGTGGGGCCGTTGAGCGACAAGGTCGGCCGCCGCATCCCGCTTCTCGCGGTGACCGCCCTCCACGTGGTGGCCAGCATCGCCGCCGCGATCGCGCCGACGCTGCTGCTGCTCGGCGTGACCCGGGTCTTCATGGGGATCGGGGCCGCGGCCGGCGGTGTCGTGGCGATGGCGATCGTGCGCGACCTGTTCGGCGGCAAGCGTCTGGTCGTCATGCTCAGCAGACTCGCCCTCGTTGTCGGCGTCGCCCCGGTCGTGGCGCCCCTGATCGGTGCGGCGCTTCTGGAGGTCATGCCCTGGCGCGGATTGTTCGTGGTGCTCGCCTGCTACGGCGCCGTCATGTTCGTCGCCGCGATCGTCTTCATCCCCGAGACGCTGCCGCCGGCACGTCGGCACGACCGCGGCAGCATGACGATGCGCCAGCGCTATCGGAGCGTTCTGTCCGACCGCGTGTTCCTCGGTGTGCTGGTGATCGGCGGCATGAGCTTCAGCGGCCTGTTCTCATACCTGTCCGCGTCGCCGTTCCTCTTCCAGCAGACCCACGGCCTGGATGCGCAGCAGTACGGCTTGTTGTTCGCCGTCAATTCTCTCGGCGTCGTCATCGGGGTCCAGACCGCCTCGCGGCTGGCCGCGCGGTACGGCCCGCAATGGGTCCTGGCTTTCTCCACGGCGACACTCGTGGTCGCCGGTGCGGCGATCATCGTGACCGACCAGGCGGGCCTCGGACTGTGGGGAACGGTCATCCCGCTGTTCGTGTTCATGACCGGCGTGGGATTCACGATGCCGTGCGTTCAGGTGCTGGCTCTCGATCGTCACGGCAAGGCGGCGGGAACGGCGGCGTCGATCCTCGGCGCGGTGAACTTCGGCGTCGCGGGCCTCGTGTCGCCGATCGTGGGCGGTGTGTCGCACGGTGCCGCCATCACCGCCACGACGATGGCGGTCGTGATGGTCGGATGCGGCGCGATCGCGGTCGTGGCGTTGTGGGCGATCGTGCGTCCTCGGACCGTCGAGCGTCTGGCGCCCTGAGCCCGGACCCCGTTCCGGGGGCAGAATGGACGAATGTCTTCTGCCACCCCCGTCCGCGCCGCGGTCTGGACCAGCGTGATCGGGGTCGTCCTGATCGCGGTCGCCGTCGGGCTGGGTGCCTGGGCGTTCGCCCGCGGCAACACCCCGTTCGCCGTCGACCTGTGGTGGAACGATCTGCTCGTCGTCACCGCCATCCCGCTGGCGGCGCCGGTCTCGTACGCGATGAACTTCCTCGGAGGCGGGTGGTTCGGGGTGTTCGTCGTACCGCTGGGAGGCGCGGCGATGCTCCTCGTGCTGCGACGGCCGTGGGCGGCGGTGTTCTTCCTCGCGGCCGAGGCTGCCTCGGCGGTACTCGTGCAGGTTCTCAAGAGCACGTTTGGCCGGGCCCGTCCCACCGAGATCCTCGTCATGTCGGATTATGGGTCGTATCCGTCGGGACACGTCGCCAACGCGGCAACGCTCGCCGTCTGCGCTGTCGTGATCTTCCCCCGCCTCGCGGTCGCGATCGTCGGGGCGGGGTGGGTCCTTCTCATGGCCTTCAGCCGCACCTATCTGCACGCGCACTGGTTGACGGACACCGTCGGTGGCGCCCTGGTCGGCGTGGGCGCCGCGCTGGTCGTCGCGGCCGCGATGGCGGTGCCGTTGGCGAAGGATCGTGCGACCGTCTCGTCTCGGCGGGGCGCGCACTAGGCTGGCGCGCATGAGCGCCGCCGACTCGTCCGACATCGCCGTCGCCGAAGCCGAACTCGCCCGCCTGCGTGCCGAGGCGGACGCCGCCGAGGCCCGCCTGCAGGCCGCGCGGGCCAAGGCCGACCTCGCGGCGGCCGAAGCCGCCGCGGCGCGTGCCCGCGCTGCGGGATCCGAGACGATCGCCCCTGTGCCGCCGGAGGGGGACACATCGCCGTCCCCCGCACCGCGACTCGCCGCCGAGGCCCCGGAAGCGTCATCCGGGAACGGTGCCACCCCTCCCGCGCCGATCGCCGCCGACGGGCCGCTCGATGCCGACGAGGTGGCGGCCGTCATCGCCGGCTACACCTTCGAGGCCGCGACGCTCGATCTCGGCGCCCTGGTGAACTCCGAGCCCCGTCCGGATGCGCAGGTGAGGATCCCGCTGTCGATGATGAACCGCCACGGGCTCATCGCCGGCGCGACCGGGACGGGCAAGACGCGCACCCTCCAGGGATTGGCGGAACAGCTCTCCGCACACGGTGTGCCCGTCTTCGCCGCCGACATCAAGGGTGATCTCTCGGGGGTGGCGACACCGGGAGAGCCGAGCGACAAACTGCTCGCGCGCACACGCGGGATCGGCCAGGAGTGGAGCCCGCAGGCATCGCCGACCGAGTACTTCGCGCTCGGAGGCATCGGCACGGGAGTCCCCATCCGAGCGACCGTGTCGGCGTTCGGCCCGCTGCTGCTGAGCAAGGTCCTGGGGCTGAATCAGACCCAGGAGTCGAGTCTCGGCCTGGTGTTCCACTTCGCCGACGCGCAGGGATTGGCCCTGGTCGATCTGGCAGATCTGCGTGCTGTGCTGACGTACCTCGTCAGCGACGAGGGCAAGCACGAACTCAAGGACCTCGGGGGCCTTTCGTCGTCGACGGTCGGCGTGATCCTGCGCGAACTGATCATCTTCGCGGAGGACGGCGCGGACGTGTTCTTCGGAGAGCCGGAGTTCGATGTGGCCGACCTCCTCCGCACCGCCCCGGACGGGCGGGGGATCATCTCGTTGTTGGAAGTGCCGGGCGTCGCGGACAAGCCGGCCCTGTTCTCGACCTTCCTGATGTACCTGCTGGCCGAACTGTTCGAGACGCTCCCCGAGGTGGGGGACCCGGACCGGCCGAAGCTCGTCTTCTTCTTCGACGAGGCCCACCTGCTGTTCCGCGACGCCTCGAAGGACTTCCTCGCGGCCATCGTGCAGACCGTGCGCCTCATTCGATCGAAGGGGGTCGGGGTCTTCTTCGTCACGCAGACCCCGAAGGATGTCCCCGGTGATGTGCTGGCGCAGCTGGGTTCGCGGGTGCAGCATGCCCTGCGGGCTTTCACGCCCGATGATGCCAAAGCCCTTCGGGCCACGGTGGGAACCTACCCGCGCTCGGGCTACGACCTGGAGCGCGTGCTGCAGGAACTCGGGACGGGCGAAGCGGTCGTGACGGTGATGAGCGAACGCGGCGCTCCGACCCCGGTCGCGTGGACGCGGCTCTGCGCGCCGCGGGGGTCGATGGCCCCGACCCCGCACGAGTCGATCGAGGCCGCCGTGGCCGCCTCCGCGCTGACAGTCGCCTACGGTACGCCGATCGACCGGGAATCGGCGCGCGAGATCCTCGCAGCCCGGCTGAACGCCGCTGCCGAGGCGGATGCCGCCGAGCGGGCGTCCCTGGAGAAGGCCGAGATCGAGGCGGAGTTGGCCCGACAGCAGGCGGCGATGGACGCGGCGCACCGCGAGGCCGAGACGAAGGCGCGCGCGGAGTACGAACGCTTGCTGAAACGGACCGGGAGTCGCCGCACGTCTCGCACCTCACGCCGCACCACGCCGATCGAGCAGGTCCTCTCCTCATCCGCGACCGAGGCGATCGTCACGAACGTGATCCGGGGGCTGTTCGGCACGGGCCGCCGCTGACGCGGGCGGCGTCACACGCCGGCGATCCGCTCCGGGTGGCTGTACACCGCGAAGGAGCCGCCGCGGCTGAATCCCACGAGCGTGACGCCGGTGTCGTCGGCGAGTCGGGCGGCCAGGCTCGAGGGGGCCCCGACCGCGGCGAGGACGGGGATGCCGGCCAGGCGAGCCTTCTGGACGAGCTCGAAGGACGCGCGGCCCGACACCTGCAGAATCGTGCCGGCGAGAGGGAGTCGATCCGCGCGCAACGCCCATCCGATCACCTTGTCGACGGCGTTGTGGCGTCCGACGTCCTCGCGGACGCAGCGGAGGTCTCCCGCCGTGCCGAACAGGGCCGCGGCATGGACCCCGCCGGTCGCATCGAACACGGGCTGGTGTGCGCGAAGCGCGTCGGGGAGGGCGGCGAGGGTCTCAGGACGCAGGAGCGGGGTCGCGACCTCGATCGGCAGCCGCGCCGTCTTGGCGACCGCGTCGATGGACTCCGTGCCGCAGATGCCGCAGGCGCTCGTGGTCGTGCTGTGCCGGGCCGCCGTCGGGGGCGGGCGCACGGCGCCCGCGCCGAGGTGCGCGTCGATCACGTTGTAGGTCTGCTCGCCGTCGGCGTCCCGTCCGGCGCAGTAGCGCAGCGAGCGCAGCTCGGCCGGGTCCGCGATGACGCCCTCGCCGACGAGGAAGCCTGCCACCAGGTCGAAGTCGTCTCCCGGGGTGCGCATCGTCACGGTCCACGAGGATCCGTCGATCCGCATCTCCAACGGCTCTTCCGCGGCCAGCACGTCCTCTCGGCGCGACGCCGTCGGCGAGCCGTCCGCCCCGATCCTCACCCGCACGATGCGGCGCCGTGCGGTCGAGCGTGCCATCCCCTCACGATAGCCCGGCTCGGCCACGACCCGACGGGTACGCTCGGGGCATGGCGACCGGAGCACCCGCGGACGGCATCGACGAGTCCGAGCTGCACGTCGGTTCCGCACCGTCGAGCGCGGTCGGCCTGCCCGCGGTGCGGCACGCGATGCAGATGTCCGTGGCCCAGATGGGGGTGCTGCGCAGCGCACGCACGCTCCTGCGCGTGAACCAGAAGGACGGCTTCGACTGCCCCGGATGCGCATGGCCGGAGGAGGAGAGGCGTCACATCGCGGAGTTCTGCGAGAACGGCGCGAAGGCCGTGGCCGAGGAGGCGACGCTCCGGCGCGTGGGGCCGGACTTCTTCGCGGCCCATTCGCTCGCCGATCTTCAGGGCCGCGACGACTACTGGCTTGGACAGCAGGGCCGGCTCACCGACCCGATGATCCTCGATGAGGACGCGACCCACTATCGTCCGGCGAGCTGGGACGAGGCGCTCGACGTCGTCGCCGACGAACTTCGCGCCCTCGAGGATCCCGATGAAGCGGTCTTCTACACGTCCGGCCGCACCTCGAACGAGGCGGCGTTCCTGTACCAGCTGATGGCGAGGGGCCTCGGGACGAACAACCTGCCCGACTGCTCCAACATGTGCCATGAGTCATCCGGGTCGGCCCTGACCCAGACCCTCGGGGTCGGCAAGGGCACGGTGTCGATCGAGGACATCCACGACGCCGACCTGCTCATCATCGCCGGGCAGAATCCCGGCACGAACCATCCGCGTATGCTGAGCGCCCTCGAGAAGGCGAAACGGCGCGGAGCGACCGTCGTCGCGGTCAACCCGTTGCCCGAGGCGGGGCTGAAGCGCTTCAAGAATCCGCAGACCGCGCACGGCGTGATCGCCGGGGGGACGGCGATCGCCGACGAGTTCGTCCAGATCCGCCTCGGTGGTGACCAGGCGCTCTTCCAGGCGATCGGAAAGCACCTCCTCGAGATCGAGGCCCGCGAGGGCGGCGTGGTGGACCGTGCGTTCGTCGAGGCTCACACGGTGGGCTTCGACGACTACCGCGCCGCCGTGGCCGCCGTGGCGTGGGATGACCTCGAGGAGGCGACGGGGATCCCCCGGGACCGGCTGCGGATGCTGGGCGAGCGTGTGCGGGCAGCCGAGCGCACGATCGTGTGCTGGGCGATGGGCCTGACCCAGCACAAGCACTCCGTGGCGACGCTGCGTGACGTCGTCAACATGTTGCTGCTGCAGGGGAACCTCGGGCGCCCCGGCGCAGGGGTCTGCCCGGTGCGCGGCCACTCGAACGTGCAGGGCGATCGCACCATGGGCATCTACGAGAAGATGCCCGAGGCCTTCCTCGCGACGCTCGGTGCGGAGTTCCGGTTCGATCCGCCACGGGCCCACGGGTTCGACACGGTCGCCGCGATCCGGGCGATGCGCGACGGGGCGGTCCGGGTGTTCATGGGCATGGGCGGCAACTTCGTCAGCGCGGCGCCCGACACCCGCGTCACAGAGGCGGCGATGCGCCGCACCCGCCTGAGCGTGCAGGTGTCCACCAAGCTCAACCGTTCGCATGTGGTCACGGGTCGTCGTGCCGTCATCCTTCCCGTGCTCGGTCGCACCGACCGCGACACGCGAGGTGGGCGCGAGCAGCGCGTCACCGTCGAGGATTCGATGAGTTCCGTGCACGCGTCGCGCGGGCGGCTGCGGCCACCGGCGGACGACCTGCTGAGCGAGGTCGCGATCGTGACGAGGCTGAGCGCGCGCCTTTTCGCCGACCGTGTGGATGCGCCCCGCGCGGACTGGGAGGGGCTCGAGTCCGACTACGCCCGGGTGCGCCGGCATATCGCCCACGTCGTCCCCGGCTTCGACCGGTTCGAGGAACGCATCGAGAAGGGGCGTTCGTTCCGACTGCCCAACGGCGCGCGCGATCGCGCGTTCACGACCCCCTCCGGCCGCGCCCACTTCACCGGCAACGCCCTGCAGTATCCGCGGATCCCGCAGGGGCGCCTGCTCCTGCAGACGCTCCGATCCCACGATCAGTACAACACCACCGTCTACGGCAAGGACGACCGCTATCGCGGCGTCCGCGGAGGGCGGCGTGTGGTGTTCGTCCATCCCGCGGATATCGCCTCCCTCGGCCTGATCGAGGGCGACCAGGTCGACCTCGTGTCGGAGTGGCCGGGGGAGAGCGGCGTCGTCGAACGGCGCGCGGAGGGCTTCCGAGTCGTCGCCTACGACACCCCTGTGGGGAACGCGGCGGCCTACTACCCCGAGACCAACGTGCTGGTTCCGTTGGACTCGGTCGCCGATGTCAGCGGCACTCCCACCTCGAAGTGTGTGATCGTCCGGCTCGAACGGCGCCGGTCCGCGGTCCACGCGCCTATCGTGGAGGGATGACCGCTCTCGCCGCCGCCGTCGTGACCGTCTCCGACAGGTCGTACCGCGGCGTGCGCGCGGACACCGCGGGGCCGGTCGCGGTCGCCGTGCTGCGGGACGCGGGGTACCGGTGCGACGACGCGTCGCTCATCCCGGACGGTACCGAGGCCGTCGCGTCCGAACTGCGCCGACTGGTCGAGGCGGGTGCCCGGGTCATCGTGACCTGCGGCGGTACCGGAGTCTCGCCCCGCGACCTCACACCCGAGGGCACGGCGCGGGTGATCGAACGCGAGATCCCCGGCGTGGCCGAGAGGCTCCGGGCGGACGGTGCCGCCCACACCCCCCTCGCGGCGCTTTCCCGGGGACGCGCCGGCGTCACCGGGGGCACGTTCATCGTGAACCTCCCGGGTTCCCCGCGCGCCGTCGCCTCGGGGATGCCGTTCGTCGTGGACGTCGCCTCCCACATCCTGTCCCAGGTGGAAGGCGGCGACCACTGATGCCGACCGGAGTCGTGATCAGTGAGATCAGCGCGGAGCCGATCGACGTGGCCGCGCACATCCAGGCCGCCACCGCGCCGGAGGTGGGGGCGCTCACGACGTTCGTCGGCACCGTTCGCGACCACGACCCGGAAGCGAAAGGGGCCGTCGTCACGCTGGAGTACTCCGCGCATCCCGACGCGCCGCGTATCCTCCGCGAGCTCGCCGAGAAGGCCGCGGGCGACCGGGCGCTCGTCGCCGTGACCCACCGCGTCGGCGCTCTCGCGGTCGGAGACGTCGCGGTGGTCGTGGTGGCCGCATCGGCCCACCGCGCCGAAGCCTTCGCCGTCAGCCGTGACCTGATCGAGTCGATCAAGACCGACCTTCCGGTGTGGAAGAAGCAGCATCAGGCCGGCGGCACCGCGGCGTGGGTGGGGATCGGCTCGTGACGCCGGTGCGCGGACCCCTCGTCGACCGGTTCGGCCGCGTTCACCGGGACCTCCGGATCTCGCTGACCGACCGGTGTTCGCTGCGATGCACGTACTGCATGCCTGCCGAGGGGGTGGAGTGGCTGGCGAAGGACAACATCCTCACCACCGACGAGCTGGTCCGGGTCGCCACCGTCGCCGCGAGCCTCGGCATCACGGAGGTGCGCCTGACCGGAGGGGAGCCGCTGCTGCGGCGCGACGTGGTCGATGTCGTGGCGCGGATGGCCGCCATCGAGGGCGAGGACGGCCCCCTCGAGGTGTCGATGACCACCAACGCGCTCGCTCTGCCCAAGCTCGCGCGACCGCTGCGGGATGCGGGGCTCGCCCGGGTCAACGTCTCCATCGACACCCTGCGCCGTGATCGGTTCGCCGAGCTCACCCGCCGTGATCGGCTGGACGACACCCTGGCGGGCATCGATGCGGCACGTGCCGTGGGATTCGCGCCGCTGAAGTTCAACGCGGTCGCGATGCGCGGCGTCAACGACGACGAACTCGTGGACCTCGTGCGGTTCGCCGTCGCCCACGAGGCCGAGATGAGGTTCATCGAGCAGATGCCTCTCGATGCCGGCCATGTCTGGTCGCGCGTCCAGATGGTGCGCGGCGAGGAGATCCTCGCGGGCCTCCGCGAGGAGTTCGCCCTCGAGCCGGTGGGCGAGCGCGGCGCGTCTCCCGCGGAGATCTTCCGGGTCGACGGCGGGCCCGCCACCGTCGGGGTGATCGCCTCGGTGACCGCGCCGTTCTGCGGGGCATGCGACCGGGTGCGGCTGACCGCCGACGGGCAGATCCGCAACTGCCTGTTCGCCCGGGAGGAATCGGACCTGCTTCCGCTGCTGCGCGGTGACGCCGACGACGATGACATCGCCGAGCTCCTCCGACGCTCCATCGCCGGGAAGCTTCCCGGGCACGGCATCGATGAGCCGGGCTTCCTCCAGCCGCAGCGGCCGATGAGCGCGATCGGCGGCTGAGCGGCGTCAGCCGCCCGCGAAGGGCGGCAGGACATCGACGGTCGCCGCCTCCGCGAGGCGGGTGTCCTCACCGGCCCGCACGCCGTCCACGAGGAATGCGCAGCGGGGCAGCACCGCAGCCAGCGGCGGGTGCGAGCTGGTGAGCGCGACACGGAGTGCGGCGATGTCATCCGCCGCGAACCTTCCCGAATCCATGCCCGCAGCCTCCTCGGCCGCGGCGAAGAAGCGAACCGTCACCTCGGCGGCCGCGCCCGATGTCGCGGCGGTCAATCCTGCCCCTCCCAATCGTCGGCGAGTTCCGACAGGGCTGCGAGGGCCTCGGCGATATCGGCCCTCGTGCCCCCCTCCCGGGCCGCGACGAATCCGGCGACGAAGGTTGCGAGGGGAGCGGCCGGTCGGGCGATGGCGTGGGCGGCGTCGCGGGCGAGGCCGAGGACCTCGGCCGTCGGCACGGCATCGCTCTCGAGATCGAAACGGTCCCGCATGGCCGCGACCCACGTGTCGAGGTCTTCGGGGCTCAGGTGCGTCGGTGAGTCTGCCATGTCGTCCTCCGTTCCACGGGCGCCGTGCGCCCTGCCTCCAGCTTCGTGCAGATCGCCTCTGGTGTCCACGTCCGAGACATGGCCGGGAGGGACCCGCGGAGCGGTGCATGCCATCGTGCGCATAAGCGACCGGACCGACGCGTCCGTCAGATCCCCGCGCACGCGGACGGCGTCGCGGAGCGCGGCGGTGCGATACCGTGCGGCCAGCCATTGCTCCCGACCCGCATCGTCGATCGGCACGACGGCATCCGCATCCTCGGGCACGGCGCCGAGGGCGGCGACGGCCTCTCGTGGATGCCGCAGATCACACGCCAGCACCACGACCTCCTCGGCGCCGACGGCATCGACACCGGCGCCGATCGCGGCGGCGGGGCCGGCGAAAGCCGGTCGCTCTCGTCGCCAGATGACCGGAGGGTGCGCCCGCAGCGGCCGTTCCGGACCGACCACGACGACGCGCCCCGCACCGGCATCGTGTGCCGCATCGACGACTCGTTGCAGGAGTGTCTCACCGTCGAGGACGGCGAGACACTTGTCGGCACCGAACCGGGTCGACCGTCCGCCGGCGAGGACGATCGCATCCAGCAAGGGGCTCATTCCTCCCCGCGCGACCACTCGCCGGACCGGCCGCCGGTCTTGGCCTCCAGTCGCACCCGTTCGATCTGGACGAAGCGGTCCACGCCCTTGAGCATGTCGACGATGGACAGGGCGGCCACCGAGACGGCGGTGAAGGCCTCCATCTCGACGCCTGTGCGGTCGGCGGTACGCACGGTCGCCCGCACCGTGACGCCGTCGTCGACGATCTCGAGGTCGATGGCCGCGCCGTGCACGCCGATGATGTGGGCCAGGGGGAGCAACTCCGCCGTGCGCTTGGCTCCCTGGATGCCCGCGATCCGGGCGACGGCGAGCACATCCCCCTTCGGAACCGTGCGGTCGCGCAGTGCCGCGACGGCCGTTTCGGAGCAGCGCACGAAACCGCTGGCCGTCGCCGCGCGGACCGTGGGCTGCTTGGCGGTGACATCGACCATGCGGGCGTGGCCGTCGTCGTCGAGATGGGTGAAGGGCTGCGCGCTCATGAGACCAGCATGACAGCGACGAGGTCGCCCGCCGCGACGGAACCCACCTCGGCGGGGATCACCGCATAGGCCTCGGCGCGGGCGAGCCCACCGGCGAGGTGGGATCCGGAGCCGCCTGCGGTCGCGGGGGCCACCGTCCACCGCCCGGGGTCGCTCCGGTCGATCGCCGCGGGAAGGTACTGGCGTCGATCGGGCGGGGTACGCCATCCGATCGACGTCGGGAGCCGGATCACCGGACGATCCAGGTTGCGACGGCCCTGCAGATGCCCCAGCGCGGGGCGCACGAAGGTCTCCCACGACACGGCCACGCTGACCGGGTTGCCGGGAAGGCAGAACACCGGGATGCCGGAGTCCAGCGCGCCGAACCCCTGGGGTTTGCCGGGTTGCATCGCCACGCGGTCGAAGCGCACGCGGTCGCCCTCGAGGACGTCCCGCACCACCTCGTACGCCCCGACGCTGACGCCGCCGGTGCAGACGACCACATCGGCCCCGGCATCCGCCGCCGCGACGAGGCTGGCCCCGAAGGCGTCCGGGTCGTCGGCGACGCGGGCGGTGTGCACGACCTCGGCGCCGGCCTCGGCGGCGAGTCCGGCCAGGAGGGTCCCGTTGGACTCGGGGATCTGCCCGCGTCGGAGCTCGCCGCCGGGCATCACCAGTTCGCTCCCGGTGGAGACGATCGCCACCCGCACGCGCCGGTGGACCGCCACGCGCGCGACGCCCGCGGCGGCGAGGGCAGCGAGGTGGAACGCGGTGAGTTCTTCGCCGCGGCGCACCACGACGTCCCCCGCGGCCAGGTCGCCGCCGCGCCGGCGGATGTGCTGCCCGACGCGAGCGGAGACGGTCACGTCGGTTCGGGTGAGGGAGTCCTGCAGGGCCGCGAGGGTGTGCTCGACCGGGACGACGGCGTCGGCGTCGGTGGGGACCGCGGAGCCGGTCATGATGCGCGCCGCTTGCCCGGGGGCCAGCGGCGGGTCTTCGGGGGAGCCGGCCGGCAGGTCGGCGACGACCTCCAGGGGGACGGGCGACTCGGCGGTGGCGGTGACGAGATCGGCGCTGCGCACGGCGAATCCGTCCATCGCGGAGTTGTCGAACACCGGGATGTGCACGGCAGCTCGCGCGTCGGTTGCGCTCGTGAGGCCGTGGGCCTGGGCCAGCGGCAGCGACTCGGATGGCAAGGCGACGAGGGCGTCGAGGATCCGTGCCCGGTGCTGCTCGACGGTGAGAAGAGAGCTCATGTGACGATCATCCTCCGGCCACCGTCGTCGCATCGTGTCGGGTGGCGGCGCGCCACGCCGCCATGCCGCCGTCGAGCACGCTCGCCTCGATGCCGGCGGATCGCAAGGCGTCGGCGGCGCGTTCGGCACGGGGGCCACGTTCGCAGACGACCACGACGGGGGACTCGGTCTGGGCGGTCGGGTCGGCGAGGACGCGGGCGAGCGGGACGTGACGAGCGCCCGGCACCATGCCGGTCGCGACTTCGTCCGCCTCGCGGACATCGAGCACGGCCGGCGGGGCGTGACCGTTGAGGCTCGCACGCAGCTCGCCGACGCTCAGACGCCCCGCGGGAGCGGACGCATCGGTAGGCGGGACCGCGGATGGGCGAAGCGGAAGCTCGCGCTGACGCGCGCCGAAGGCGTCGATGACGCAGATGCGGCCGAAGAGCGGCTCGCCCACGCCGATGAGGAGCTTGACGGCTTCGGAGGCCATCAGGGCGCCCGCCTGCAGGCAGAGCGGCCCGAGCACCCCGGCGGTGGCGCAGTTCGGAGGCTCGCCTGCGGAGCCGGGCGGGAACAGATCGGCCAGGCGGATGCCGGAGGCCGGAGCCGGCGGAGACGCCCAGAACACGGTGACCTGCGCGAACCCGGCGAGCACGGAGCCCCAGACGAGCGGGATGCCGAGGTCAGCGCAGGCGGCGTCGACGACGTCGCGTGTGGCGAAGGAATCGCTGCCGTCGATCGCGAGGTCGCACCCGTCCAGCAGCCGCTCGGCGTTGTGCGCGCCCAGGCGTTCGGTGACCGCCTCCACCTCGATCGCGGTCGACAGTGCGCCCGCCCGGTCCGTCGCGGAGGCGGCCTTGGACGCGCCCACCGTGGTCAGGTCGTGGATCACCTGGCGTTGCAGGTTCGACAGCTCGACGTGGTCGTCGTCGATGATGCGCAGCATCCCGACCCCCGCCGCCGCGAGGGCGAGGATGACCGGACTGCCGAGCCCTCCCGCACCGATCACCGCCACGCGCGCGGCCGCCAATCGTCGCTGGCCCGCGTCGCCGATCTGCGGCAACGCGCGGTGCCGAGCCGTACGCGAGAACTCGTCCGGCGTGAGCGCGTCGACAGGGGCAACGAGCGGCGGGAAGGTCATGGCACCACGCTACGCCGGATCACGCGTCGAGCGTTCGGCTCGGCGGCCGTGGGTGCGGGCAGCCGTCGTGGCGGCCGAGCTGCTGGCCGCGGGCGTCTCCGCCGAGCGGGAATGACGCGCCTCGCCACCGACGTTGCAGAGAGCATGACCGACTGGGCCACGGCGAAGCCGTACTTCGAGACCGACGCGATCGCGCACCTGGCCACCTTGATGACGGACGGATCACCGCACTCGGTGCCCCTGTGGGTCGGTGTCGAGGGCGACCTCCTCGCGCTGTTCACCGAGACCGACACCCTGAAGGACCGCAACCTCCGCCGGGATCCCCGTGTCGCGATCTCCGTCACGGCCCCCGATGACCCGTACTCCATGGCGTTCGTCCGGGGTACCGCGCGGGAGCGCATCGCCGGCGACGATGCGCTCCCCTTTGTCGACCGCATCGCACGGCTCTACACGGGCGAGCCCTACGGGATGCGGACGGGGCTCGCGGTGTGGCTCATCGAGCCGGTGAAGGCCTGGTCGCGCGCCTACGACGAGTGATCCTCGCGGGGCATCCGGCTCCGACGCGAGCGTGTTCGTCACGTCGAAACATGACGCCTCGGGAGCGTGGACCGCGCACCGGTTTTTTCCGCTCTTGCGGTGATAATGTTCTGAAATGACCGTATTTCGGGTTTCTGAGGCGGCGTCGTTGCTCGGTGTGAGCGATGACACCGTGCGGCGCTGGATCGATGCCGGACGAGTGGAGACCGTCGCAGGTTCACCCGTCCGCGTCGACGGCGTCGGCCTCGCGGCGCTCGCGGTCGAGACGGCCCGCGCCGCGGAAGACCCGAGCGGGGTCGCCCGCAGTGCGCGGAACCGGTTCGTCGGTCTCGTGACCCGCATCGAAGCCGACGGGATCATGGCGCAGGTGGACATCCAGGCAGGCCCGCACCGCGTGGTCTCCCTTCTCTCCCGGGAGGCCGTGGACGAGATGGGATTGGCCGTCGGGTCTCTCGCCGTCGCCGTCGTGAAGGCGACCAACGTGATCATCGAGACACCGCGATCGTGATGCGGCGGTCGATGGCGGCGATCATCGGGACGGTCGCGCTGGTGCTCTCCGGCTGCGCGGCTCCGGCGGAGGACGGTTCCCTGCGCATCTACGCGGCGGCTTCACTTCGGAACGCCTTCGACGATCTCGTCGAGGGATTCGCCGCGGCGCACCCCGACATCCCCGTCGCGCCGGTCGTCTACGACGGGTCCTCGACCCTTGCCACCCAGATCCTCGAATCGGCGCCCGCCGATGTGTTCGCCTCTGCAGACGAGACCACCATGGCCTCGGTCGTCGATGCCGGGCTCGGGTCCGACCCGGTGCGTTTCGCGACGAACACCCTCGTCCTGGTCGTTCCGGAGGGCAACCCCGCCGGGCTCGCCGGACTGGCGGATGTGGCGGAGCCGGAGGTGTCCTTCGTCCGCTGCGCCGACGAGGTGCCCTGCGGCTCAGCCGCGCTGCGACTGCTCGACGCCGCCGGGGTCGACGCGGAGCCGGTGAGCCTCGAGCAGAACGTCACGGCCGTGGTGACCAAGGTCGCCGCGGGGGAGGCCGACGCCGGCCTGGTCTACGGCACCGATGCGATGGCCGAGCCTCGGGTGGCCACCATCTCCGTGCCCGGCAGCGACGACGTCGTCAACCACTATCCGATCGTGGCGGTCGATCCGGACGACCCCGCGGCCGCGCTGTTCGTCGCCTATGTGCTCTCGGCCGCCGGGCGAGCCGTGCTCGCGTCCTACGGATTCGGGACGCCCTGATGGCAGGCCGCGGAACGGAGCGGTTCCTGCCGCCGGTGCTCGCCCTGCCAGCCGTCGTCGGGCTCGCGCTGCTGGTGGTACCGCTGGCGGCGCTGCTCGCGCGTGTGGAATGGCCCACCCTGTGGAGCGACATCACCTCCCCCGACGCGCTCGCCGCCCTCCGGCTGTCCGTGCTGACCGGGCTCGCGGCAACGGCATGCTGCGTCGTCCTGGGGGTGCCGCTGGCCCTGGTGATCGCGCGCGCCGGCGAGCGACTCGCCGGGTTGCTCCGAGCGATCGTCACCATTCCCCTCGTCCTTCCACCCATGGTGGGAGGGGTCGCCCTGCTGTACCTGTTCGGACGCTCGGGCCCGGTGGGCGGGATGCTCGCCGGGTGGGGGGTGGCCTTGCCGTTCACGACCGCGGCGGTGGTCATCGCCCAGACGTTCGTGGCGCTGCCATTTCTGGTGCTCGCCCTCGAAGGCGCCCTGCGCACCTCGGGCACGCGCTACGAGACCGTCGCCGCGACCCTCGGCGCGGGCCGATGGCGAATCCTGTGGCGGGTCACCCTCCCGCTGGCGCTGCCGGGCATCGTCACGGGGATCGTGCTCGCCTTCGCCCGCGCGATCGGCGAGTTCGGCGCGACGGCCCTGTTCGCCGGGAACGCCCCCGGCGTCACCCAGACGATGCCGCTGGCGATCTACACCGCCTTCAACGGCTCGGGGGTGGGGCAGGGGACCGCGGTCGCCCTGTCTCTGCTGCTGCTGGTGACCGCGGTGGCCGTGCTGCTGCTGGTGCGCGGCTGGCGACCGGGAGCGACGCGATGACGACTCGGAGCGGCGTCGCACTCGATGCGGCGGTACGCGTGGAACGCCCCGGCGGATTCGTCCTGGACATGGCGATCGCGGCGGATCCGGGCGAGATCGTCGCCGTGCTGGGCCCGAGCGGCGCGGGCAAATCCACCCTTCTGGGCGCCCTCGCGGGCCTGGACCGCCTCGATGCCGGGCACGTCCGTGTCGGCGATCGCACCGTCTCCTCGCGGGAACGGCATGTCCCGCCCGCGCACCGCGGCGTCGCGCTCCTCGGGCAGGATTCCCTGCTGTTCCCGCATCTGACGGCACGCGAGAACGTCGCCTTCCCGATGCGCGCCGCCGGCGTGCCCCGGGCGATCGCGCGGGATCGAGCCGACGACTGGCTCGACCGCCTCGGCCTCGCCGGCCTCGGTCCCCGTCGTCCCGACGAGCTCTCCGGCGGTCAGCAGCAGCGTGCGGCGCTCGCCCGCGCGTTGGCGGCCGAGCCGCATGTCGTGCTGCTGGATGAACCGCTGACCGGGCTGGACGTCGAAACGGCGTCGGAGATCCGCGAGGTCCTCCGCCGCCAGGTGCGCGCCGCTGAGGTGACGACGGTGCTCGTGACCCACTCGGCGGTGGATGCGGCAGCGCTCGCCGACCGGATTTTCGTCGTCGAGGCCGGCATCGTCACCCAGCGCGGTCCCGTCGCCGAGGTGCTGCGCTCGCCACGGACCCGGTTCGCGGCCGCGGTGGCGGGCGTGAACCGGGTCGAAGGGGCCGTGCGCGCGGGACAGTGGGCGGATGCCGCCGGCGCCGGCATCCGGATCCCCGCGCCGGGTACCGCGGATGGACGAGCCCACGCCGTGTTCGCCCCCCGCGCGATGCGATCGGCGCGCACACCCGGCGGGCCTGCGGCGGCGGGCGACGTCGTCGCATGGACGGCCCGCGTGCGCCGCATCGAGCCGGTGCCGTTCGGCGCGCGGGTGCACACCACCTCCCCCGATACAGCGGTCGAGGTGACCGCCGACGCGCTCGCCGACGGCTCCTGGGAGGTCGGATGCGAGGTCTGGCTGAGCGTGGACCTCGCCGCGGTGAGGGTGGTGCCGGCCGGCGCCGCCCCGGGTAGCCTGTCGCCGTGACCGGCATCCGCCCCTACCGCCCCTCCGATCGCGGGGCGGTCGCCGACGTCTGCGTGCGCACGGCCGATGCCGGGGGCGATGCCACCGGTCTGTTGAGCGACGACTCGATCTGGCCGACCGTGTTCGTGCTGCCGTACGTCGATCGGCATCCCGACCTGGCCTTCGTCCTCGTCGACGACGAGGACACGGCGGTCGGGTACGTCGTGTGCGCGCCCGACACGCGGGACTTCGAAGACTGGTTCCATGACCGGTGGTGGCCCGCGCACGGCAGCAAGTGGCCGATCCCGGCGGCGGAGGGCGATCGCGAAGGCGGCGTCCTCGGCTACGCCGCCGCTCGGCGCGCGGGTGCCGAGCCTTACGGCGACACGCATCCGGCGCACCTGCACATCGATCTGCTGCCGGAGGTGCAGGGGCACGGGTGGGGTCGTCGGCTGGTCGAGACGCTCCTCGACGCGCTGCGTGGACGAGGGGTCACCGGCCTCCACCTGGTCGCGAGCGCCGACAACGCGGGGGCGCTGGCCTTCTATCGGCGGCTCGGCTTCGAGGCGGTTCCCTCGCACGCGGGGGTGCAGGCGTTCGCGATGAATCTGCGCACCCCGCCCGACGTGCCCGTCAAGCCCCCGGGCGGGGAATCTCGGCGGGCGTAGCCTCGCGGTCATGGACGATCTCTCCTCGCCCACCGGCCGCGAACCGGCCCTGCAGGCCCATCCCCGCGCCGACGGCACATCGCGCCGGGCACTCGTGCTCGGCGGAACCGGCTACATCGGCGGGCGGTTGGTGCCGCGCCTGCTGGCCGCGGGCTATCGGGTGCGGCTGCTGGCCCGAGACGAACGCCGCGTCGCGGCCTTCCCCTGGGGTGACCGCGTCGAGGTCGTCGAAGGCAGCGCCACCGACGTTGAGGCCCTCACGGAGGCAGCCGACGACGTCGACGTGCTCTTCTATCTGATCCACTCGATGGGTGCCGGACGTGATTTCGAAGACGCCGATCGTCGCGCCGCGCAGGCCGTCGCCCGGGCTGCCGAGACCGCGGGCGTGGACCGCATCGTCTATCTCGGCGGCCTGCATCCCGAGGACGCGGACCTGTCGCCGCACCTGCGATCCCGCGTGGAGGTCGGCGAGGTCTTCCTCGACTCGTCCGTTCCGGCCCTGGTGCTGCAGGCAGGCGTGGTCATCGGTTCCGGCTCGGCGTCGTTCGAGATGGTCCGACACCTCACCGAAGTCCTTCCCTACATGCCGGCACCGCGATGGGTGCGCAACCGCATCCAGCCCATCGCCGTCCGCGATGTGCTCCACTACCTGCTCGGCGCAGCGCGCGTGGGCGGCGACGTGAACCGCGCGGTCGACATCGGTGGGCCCGACGTGCTGCGCTACGGGCAGATGATGAACGGCTACGCCGTCGAGGCGGGACTGCCGCAGCGGGCGATCGCGCCCTTGCCGGTTCTGACACCCGGGCTGGCCTCTCACTGGGTGGGATTGGTCACGCCGATCCCGGCCTCGATCGCGCGCCCGCTGGTTGCCTCCCTGCAGAACGAGTGCGTCGTCAAAGACGACCAGATCGACACCCTCATCCCACCGCCCGAGGACGGACTCATGCCCTATCGCGAGGCCGTGCGCCTGGCGCTCGGCCGGCTCGATTCCGATCAGGTCGAGACGAGCTGGCGCGACGCCGACCTGGTTGGTGTGCCCAGCGATCCACTCCCGAGCGACCCGGACTGGGCCGGGCGCACGGTCTTCACCGATGCGCGGACGGCGGTGACGGATGCACCCGTCGAGCAGCTCTGGAGCGTCATCGAGGGCGTCGGCGGCGAGAACGGCTGGTACTCCTCGGGCCTGCTGTGGGCGATCCGTGGGTGGATGGACCGCCTGGTCGGCGGTGTCGGCCTTGCACGCGGACGGCGCAGCCGCGCGCGCCTGAGCGTCGGGGATGCGCTGGATTTCTGGCGCGTGGAGGCGATCGAACCAGGTGAACTCCTGCGCCTGAGGGCGGAGATGAAGGTGCCCGGGTCGGCGTGGCTCGAGCTGCGCGCCACCGCCGACGGCGACGGTGCCCGGTACGATCAGCGGGCGATCTTCTTCCCGCGAGGCCTCACCGGACGCCTGTACTGGCTGGCGGTTCTGCCCTTCCACGGGCTCATCTTCACCGGTATGGCCGCCCGCATCACGGCCGCAGCCGAGGACCGTGCCGCGGCCGCATCCGGGGCGTGACGTTCAGGCGACGATCTCTCCGTGTCGCAGTGTCACGGTTCGGTCGACCAGTCCGTCCGGAACGCGCACATGAGAGATCAGCACGACGGCCTGATCCGGCCGTGTCGCTCGCAGCAAGTCGGTGAGCAGCGCATCGGAGACGGCGGGGTCCACGCCGGCGGTGGGCTCGTCGAGGACGAGGACGGGGAACCCCCGCAGCAGCGCCCGCGCCAGCGCGAGGCGCTGCGCCTGGCCGCCCGAGACGAGCTGGCCGCGTTCACCGACGCGGGCGTCCAGGCCGCCTCGCCGTCGAAGCCATGCTCCCAGGCCCACACGCTCGAGCACCGCCTCCAGGTCCGCATCGGTCGCGCGGTCTCGGGCGAAGAGCAGATTCTGTCGGATGTCCTCGTCGAAGAGCATCGGATGCTGCTCGCACAATCCGACGGTGAGGCGCACGTCGTCGGGTGCGAGGTCGGTGACCGCTCGGTCGCCGAGACGGTACTCGCCCTCGACCTCGAGGAACCGGGCGAGGACGTGCGCGAGAGTCGACTTGCCGGCGCCGCTCGAGCCGACCACCAGAACCCGTTCTCCCGCTGCGACGTCGAGGTCGATATCGCGCAACGCGGGCGTCGCGGCGCCGGGCCACGTGGCCGATACGCCGCGCAGGTGCAGACCGTCGCCGAGCGCCGGCGCGGTCCCGGTTCCGACCGGCTCGGCGGGGAGCTCGGCGGGAATGCGATCGGGAACGGCCGCGGCGATGCGCTCGGCCGCGCCTCGCACCTGTCGCCACGACGCGGCCGCGAGCGGCACGGCGGAGAACACCTCGAAGACCGCCATCGGCACGAGCACCGCCACCGCCAGGCCCGGCCCGCTGAGGGTCCCGTCCGCCAGGAGCGGGGCACTTGCGACCACGGCGGCCAGAGAGGCCAATCCCGCTAGGAGGGAGACGATCGCGGCGGTGCCCGCCTGGGCGCCGCTGCGTCGCACGACGGCGCGACGCAGTGCCCGGTCCGCGTCTCGCACCGCGGCCCGACTGCGGTCCGCGGCGCCGAAGGCGATCAGGACGTCCAGGTTCGCGAGGTGATCGAGGACGGCGTCGGCGAGGCGTCCCCGCAAGGGGGCGATGTCGCGCTCGGCGCGTGATCCCGCGATCCAGCCCCACGCCCATGCGGTCAGCCCGGCGGCCGTAAGGCAGACCAGCAGCGTCAGCGCAGCCGGCCATGCGACCACGCCGACCAGGATGACGGCTCCCACCGCGACGACCCCCGAGGACAGCAGCGGCTGCGCGACGCGAAGCGGCAGGTTCTGCAGGTCGTCGACATCGTCGACGATGCTCGAGAGCACCGAGCCCCGGCGCGTCCGGCCGAGGCCGTCCGGGGCGAGGGGGACCAGGCCGCGCAGCAGGTCGGTGCGGGTCGTGGCCAGCTGACGCAGGGCGGCATCGTGCCCGGTCAGGCGCTCCAGATAGCGGAAACAGGCACGGGCGATCGCGAAGAACCGCACCCCCACGACCGCGGCCGTCAGGTACAGGACCGGCGGCTGCTCGCTCGCTCGCACGATGAGCCATGCGCTCACGGCGAGCAGGGCGACCGCAGATGCCTCCGACGCAAACCCCGATGCCAGCGCCGGCCAGAACCGGCGCGCCGGCGGCATCGCGCCGCGCAGGACCATCCGGGTGCGCTCGCCCGGGCGGCGGGTATCCCGTGGGACGCTCATGCCGGCACCTCCCGCGGGGACAGGTCGACGACCCGATCGGCGATCCGCCGGGCGCTGTCGCGATGCGACACGAGCAGGACGACCGCGCCGGCATCGGCCTCCGCCCGCACCGTTGCCCACAGCGCCGCCTCGGTCTCGGCGTCGAGGGCTGCGCTGGGTTCATCGAGTGCGAGCACCGGCAGGTTCTGCGCGGCGCGGCGGTGGAGGGCGCGGGCGACGGCGACCCGTTGGGCCTGCCCCCCGGAGAGCCCCGCCCCCTGCACGCCGAGCGTCATGTCGGGGTCCAGGTCGTCGGCGCACGCGGCGACGAGTGCTGCGCGCACGCGGGCGTGATCCGGTGCGGCGTCCCCGAGAGCGACGTTCTCGGCGACCGTGCCGGCCGACAGGCTCGCACGCTGACCGGCCCACGCGATCCACGACGCGGCCGACAACGAGGTGACCTCGCGGCCCGCCCACGTGATCGACCCGTCGAAGTCGGCGGTGCCGAGGAGTGCGGCGAGGAGGCTGGATTTGCCGGCGCCGCTCGGCCCGACCAGGAGGGTCACGGTCCCCGGCTCGGCCGAGAAGGACACCGTGGGGAGGTCGTGGTCGCCGCGGCGCACGCGTGCGCCGCGCACATCGAGGACTCCCGTCGTTGCGGCATCCACCCGCGTCGGCGTCTGGGTCCGGCGCGCGTCTGCGGCATCCAGCACCTCGAACACGTCCGAGGTCGCGGCCACTCCCTCGGCCGCGGCATGGAACTGCACGCCCACCTGCCGCAACGGGAGATACGCCTCGGGTGCGAGCAGCAGCACGAACAGGCCGACACCGAGCGTCATCGAGCCGTCGATCAGCCGGAATCCGATCGAGACGGCGATGATCGCCACCGAGATGCTGGCGAGGAACTCCAAGGCGAACCCCGACAGGAACGACACGCGAAGCACTTTCATGGTCTCGCGACGGTAGGACTCGGTCACGCGCGCCACCGCGTCGACCGCCCGATGCTGTCGCCCGAAGACCTTGAGAGTGCCGAGTCCCTGAACGGTGTCGGCGAAGCGGCTCGCGAGGTGCTGCAGGGTGCTCCATTGCCGCGCCTGCAGCGCTTGCGTGGCCAGGCCGATCAGCACCATGAAGAACGGGATGAGGGGGAGGGTCAGCACGACGGTGAGTCCGGAGATCCAGTCCTGCCACCACATCACCGCCACCAACACCGGGGTCGCCACGACGGTCATCACCAGCTGCGGCAGGTAGCGCCCGAAGTATGCCTCGAGGGAGGCGAGGCCGCGACCGGCGGTGACCGCGAGGGCGGCCGTCGAGCGCCCCGCCAGCCAGCTCGGACCGAGAAGGTCGACGGCGTCGAGCAGTCCGTCCCGCAGCTGCGACTCCACCCGGGCGGCCGCGCGCGCCGCCAACGCCTCACGCGCCCAGAGCAGGCCCGCGCGGAGGACGACGACCGCCGCCAGCAGGGCGAGCGTCGTGGCCAGCTCCGACGCGGGGGCGCCGTCGATCACACCGGTGACACTGCGGGTGATCAACCAGGCGAAGACCACGATGACGAGGGTCTGCGCGACGGCGAGGGCGGCGATGGCGACGAAGAACCCACGAGATGCCCGCGCATAGCGAAGCAGGCGCGGGTCCACCGGCGGGGTGCGCCGCTCGGATCGTCCTGTGTCGCTCACGTCGCTTCGACCCTACTCGTTCGGATGGCGCAGGCCGCCCTCCATGCGGGAGGGCGGCCTGCGTGGGGCGCTCAGTGTGCGCTGACCGACGCGCGCTCGATGACGTCCCGGGTGACGCGCTTGCGGAACACCCAGTAGGTCCATGCCTGGTAGGCCAGGACCAGCGGCAGAAAGATCAGCGCCGCCCACGACATGATCGTGAGGGTGTAGTCGGTGCTCGAGGCGTTCTCGATCGTCAGGCTGAAGGAGGGGTCGGTGCTCGAGGGCATGACGTAGGGGAACAGCGCGAACCAGAGGGTCAGCACCGCTGCGACGATCGTCACGGCGCCCGCACCGAACGCCCAGCCCTCGCGGTCGCGGGCGTTGAAGATCAGGGACATCACGAGGGCGACCGCGGCGATCCCGGCCCCGGCGACGACGAACGCGACCAGCGGGGCTTCGCGACCGGCGGCGATGAAGATGGTCCAGACCAGGAAGACCGCCGCGACCGCGACCGTGAGCAGGCCCGAGCGCTTTGCCAGGGAGCGGGCGTCGCGGTGCACCTGACCGTCGGTCTTCAGTGCGACGAAGTACAGCCCGTGCGTGAAGAACAGCAGCAGCGTGGTGGCGCCGCCGAGCAGCCCGTACGGGTTCAGCAGCGTCAGCAGCGTCCCGGTGAACTCGAAGTCCGCGTCGATCGGGACCCCCTGCACGATATTGGCCACGGCGACACCCCACAGCAGGGCGGGCACGGCGGAGCCGATGACGATCATCCAGTCGAAGCGGCGCTTCCACTCCGCGCCGTCGCGCTGGTGTCGATACTCGAACGACACGCCGCGTGCGATGAGGGCCAGGAGGATCAGCAGCAACGGCAGGTAGAACCCGCTGAACAGCGTCGCGTACCACTCCGGGAACGCCGCGAACAGGCAGGCGCCGGCCACGATGACCCACGTCTCGTTGAGGTCCCAGACCGGACCGATCGTGTTGATGATCTGTCGACGCGAGACATCGTTCTTGCCGATGAAGGGCAGGGACATGCCCACGCCGAAGTCGAACCCGTCGAGGACGAAGTAGCCGACGAACAGAAAGCCGACGATCCAGAACCACAGGTATGCGAGATCCATGATGTGTTCCTGTCCTGCTCAGTAGACGGTGGTGGGAGTGTCCTCGACGGACACATCGTTCGGATCGGGGTCGTCGGGGCCGGGCAGTGGATCCGGGCCGTTCTGTGCGGCCTTCTTGATGAGGCCGAACTCGACCACGGCGAGGGCGGCGTAGATGAGCGTGAACGCGACCAGTGAGATGAGAACCGTCCAGCCGGGGACGTTCGGTGAGACGCCGTCCTCGGTCAGCATGAGGCTGAAGACGATCCACGGTTGGCGACCCATCTCGGTGAAGACCCATCCCACGAGGCTTCCCAGCAACGGCAAGGGTGCCGACCAGATCGCGACGCGCCACGCCCACTGCGGCACCTCGCGCGTGGCGTTCTTGCGCGTCAGCCACAGGCCGACGACGGAGATGAGGAACGCCACGCCGCCCAGGCCCATCATCCAGCGGAACGACCAGTACGTCACCCACACGATGGGCATGTAGTCGACGCCGGCGCCGAACTGCGTCTCGTACTGCGCCTGGAGGTCGTTGAAGCCTTCGACGCACCCGTTGATGTCATGCGTCGACAGGAAGGCCAGGAGGTAGGGAACTCGCAACGACCACACTTCGCGGGATGCATCCGGGGTGCCGATCGAGAAGATCGAGAACGACGCATCCGCCCCGCACTCGGTCTCCCAGAGCGCTTCGGCCGCGGCCATCTTCATCGGCTGGGTCTCGACCATCACGAGGCTGAGCTGGTCGCCGCTGATGCCGACGCCCACGAACGAGACGATCATGAACCACAGCCCGAATCTCAGCGACGAGCGCATCGTCTCGATGTGCTGGCCGCGTCGCAGATGCCAGGCCGAGACGGCGATCACGATCGCCGCCGCGAACATCCACGCGCTGGTGATCGTGTGCGGGAAAGCGGCGAGGACGACCGGATTGGTGAGCACGGCGACGATGTCGGTGAGCTCGGCGCGGCCGCCGTCGCCGGCCATCTGGTACCCGACGGGGTTCTGCATGAAGGCGTTGGCGGCGAGGATGAAGTACGCCGAGAGGGTGGAGCCGAACACGACGGCCCAGATGCTGGCGAGGTGGAGTTTCTTGGGCAGCCGGTTCCACCCGAAGATCCAGACCCCGATGAACGTCGCCTCGAAAAAGAAGGCCATCAGGCCCTCGAAGGCCAGCGGAGCACCGAAGACGTCGCC
This sequence comes from Microbacterium xanthum, assembly GCF_034531355.1. Classification (NCBI taxonomy): domain Bacteria; kingdom Bacillati; phylum Actinomycetota; class Actinomycetes; order Micrococcales; family Microbacteriaceae; genus Microbacterium; species Microbacterium xanthum. The sequence goes on along the minus strand of NZ_JAWHUE010000001.1, from coordinate 169,518 downwards.
GACGAAACGTGAGTAGGCGGACCAGTTCATGCCGAACTGGAACTCCTGGACGATGCCGGTGACCACGCCCATCGCGAAGTTGATCAGGAAGATCTTGCCGAACAGGCGTGTCAGGTGCAGCCATTTGACGTCGCCCGTGCGGTGCCACACGGTCTGGAAGATCGCCGTGACCAGCGCCATTCCGAGCGTGAGGGGGACGAAGAGGTAGTGGTAGAGCGTCGTGAGGCCGAACTGCCATCGGGCGAGGAGGAGGGGGTCGAGCAGTTCCACGGGGCACCTTCCGGGTCTGGGCGCAAGAGCGGGTGGAGCAAGCGTATCCTCGTGTGGTCTGACCACACAAGGACGGCGGGCCGCGATGTCTCGGTGTCGAACTATTCCGTTAGATTCGGTGCATGGCGAGCATCGGGCCGGATGACGAGGTCGATCTGCTGATCGACGCATGGTCGAACCGGCTGCCGGACGTGGATCTGACCCCTCTGGACGTGTTCTCCCGGCTTCGCCGGGTCGCCCTCCGGCTCGGGCGCCTGCGCGCCGCCGCCTTCCGCGCCGCGGGTCTGGCCGCGTGGGAGTTCGATGTGCTCGCCGCCCTTCGTCGAGCCGACCCGCCGCACCGTCTCTCGGTGGCGCAGCTGATCGAGGCGACGATGATCTCCAGCGCCGCGATGTCCCATCGCCTCGACGGGCTGGTCGGCAGGGAGTTCGTCGCGCGCATGGCCAATCCGCTCGACGGTCGCGGCGTTCTGGTGCAGCTCACCGACGACGGAGCGCGACACGTGGACGCGGCCATGGCAGCGCTCGCCCGGCGTGAGGCCGACGTGTTGGTGGGTGTGTCGGAGGCGGACCGCGCGACGCTCGCGCGACTGCTCCGCGCCCTGCTCGACGCGCCCGTCGACTGAGGCGAGACGCGGCGCGCGAGGCGCCGTACGATGGCATCACGCGGATCCGGGAGGTCGCCATGGTGCAGGTGAGGGTCGCCGGCGTCGCTCTCGACGCCTCGCGGCAGCACGTCATCCTGCTCAAGCCCGTCGACGAGATCCCGGGGGAGGGTCGCGTGCTGCCGATCTGGATCGGTGAACAGGAGGCGACGTCGATCCTCATCGCCGTCGAGGGTGCCCCCACGCCGCGACCTTTGGCTCACGATCTCATGAAGACGCTCCTGGACAGCGTCGGTGCCGATGTCGATCGCGTCGAGGTCACCCGCATCGAGGAGGGCACCTACTACGCCGAGGTGACCGTCTCGACACCGCTCGGGTCGCGTGTCGTCGATTCCCGGCCGTCGGATGCGGTGGCGCTGGCGTCCCGCACCGGGGCGCCGATCTGGGTCGCCGATGTCGTGATGGAGGAGGCGGGCGTGACCGACATGCTCGCCGACGCCGAGGAGACCGAGGCCGCCGAGCAGAAGGTCGACGAGTTCAAGCGGTTCCTCGACGACGTCGACCCCGATGACTTCCGCAGCTGAGGGGCCGATCCTCGATGTCGTGGCGGCGGTGATCGAGCGCGACGGTCTCGTGCTGGCATGCCGGCGGCGGGTCGATCGCTCCGCGGGAGGACTGTGGGAGTTCCCCGGCGGAAAGGTCGAACCGGGCGAGGCTGCCGACGCCGCGCTGCAGCGCGAGATCGCCGAGGAGCTGGACGTCACGATCCGTGTGGTCGGCGAGCTGACCGCCGATGTCACACCGGTGGACGGGCGCGGCATCCGCCTGATATGCCTCCGCGCAGAGGTGGTCGGCGAGGCGCCCACCGCCAGCACCGATCACGATGAGCTGCGCTGGGTCGCGCCGGCCGACCTCCCCGCGCTGACCTGGGCGGCGCCTGACCTGCCTGCCGTCGCCCTCCTCGCATCCCGCTGATCCGCCACCGCTGCGCACCGCCGGTGCGCGATGTCGGAGAACCACGTGGTTGTCGGACGATTCCCGCCGCATCCTCCGACATCGGCCCGATTCTCCGACATCCGGCCGGGCGGCGGGGTGCCGCCGAGGGGGTTACGCCGCGGCGGTCTGCCGCGTGCTCCTCCATCCGAGCGCCGGGGCCACGTGCGTGGCGAAGTTCTCCACGAGGCGGAGGTTGAACTCGACCCCCAGCTGGCTCGGGATGGTGAGCATCAAGGTGTCGGCGGACTGCACGGCGGCGTCGGCCAGAAGCTGCTCGACCAGCACATCCGGTTCGCCCGCGTAGGTCTTGCCGAAGGTCGAGCGCATTCCGTCGATCACTCCGATCTGATCGCCGCCCTGTGCACCGCCGAAGAACATGTGGTCTTCGGCGGTGAGGATCGGGAACACCGAGCGGCTGACCGACACCCGCGGCGTCCCGATGTGGCCGGCTTCGCGCCACGCTGCGCGGTACGCGTCGATCTGCTGTGCCTGGAGCTGGTCGAACGGCGTGCCGTCGGCCTCGGTGAGCAGTGTCGAGGACATGAGGTTCACGCCGGTGCGGCCCGCCCACTCGGCGGAGTCACGGTTGCCCGCGCCCCACCACACGCGAGAGCGGAGCCCCTCCGAGAGCGGCTCGATGTGCGCGCGCCCCGCCACACCTCCGAACGGCGAGGTCGGATCGCCGTCGGCGAGGCCCTCGCCGTCGATCGCCCGGAGGAAGGTGGCGAAGTGGTCGCGGGCGATGTCCGCCCCGCGCGGATCCGTCGATCCGGTGTACCCGAACGCCTCGTAGCCGCGCACGACCGTCTCCGGTGATCCGCGGCTGACGCCCAGGGCGAGGCGGCCGTCGCTGATCAGGTCCACCGCCGCCGCTTCCTCGGCGAGGTGGAGCGGATTCTCGTAGCGCATGTCGATCACTCCGGTGCCGACCTCGATGCGCTCGGTACGCGCGGCGATGGCCGCCAACAGCGGCATGGGGGAGGCCTGCTGGCGGGCGAAGTGGTGCACACGGAAGAAAATGCCGTTGGCACCGAGCTCGTCCATACCCTGCGCCAGGTCGATCGCGTGGTGCATCGAGTCGCGCGCGGTGAGCTGTCGTCCGCCGCCGAGGGGTCCGTAGTGTCCGAACGAGAGCGTTCCGAAGCGTTCCATGCTCGGTGCAACCTCTCGCCCGTCTGATCCATTCCCGTGGATGCAGTTCTCGAGGTGGGATGTAGCACACCCACGGCGAGATGTCTGCCGACGTGGGTCGGCCATCCGTCGTGGGTATGCTCGCGTCACCGACGGAAGGAACCACGCATGACGACCCGAATCCTGCTCATCGGCGGCCACGGCAAGGTCGCCCTCCTGACCGAACCGCTTCTGGTGGAAGCCGGACACCACGTGACCGCGGTCATCCGCAACCCCGACCACGAAGCCGACGTCGAAGCGACCGGCGCGACCCCGCTCGTCGCCGACGTGCAGTCCTTCGACGCGGAGCAGATGCGCAATCTGGTCAGCGGAAACGACGTGGTGATCTGGTCGGCCGGTGCCGGCGGGGGAGACCCGGAGCGAACCTACGCCGTCGACCGGGATGCGGCCATCCGCTCGATGGATGCCGCTGTCGCCGCCGGGGCGCGACGCTACCTGATGGTGTCGTACTTCGGTGCGGGGCCCGATCACGGCGTTCCCGAAGACAACGCCTTCTTCGCCTACGCCGAAGCCAAGGCCGCCGCCGACGAGCACCTGCGCAGCGCCGACCTGGACTGGACGATCCTCGCTCCGAGCGCCCTGACCCTCGACGACGGCACCGGCATGATCGACACGACCGCCGAGGAGGCGGATTCCGTGCCGCGCGCCGACGTCGCCGCGGTCATCGCCGCTGCGGTCGCGGACGACGCGACGATCGGACGCACCATCCGATTCAACAGCGGTGAGACCCCCGTCGCCGAGGCGATCTCGGGCTGAAGTCGTGGTGAGGGATGGGAGGGGCGAGCCGTTCCTCCGAGCGATGGCGCCGGCGGACTGGACCGCGGTCCGAGAGATCTACGCCGAGGCCATCGCGGAAGGGGAATCGACGTTCGAGGCGGCGACGCCGACGTGGGAGGAGTTCGTCGCCGGCAAGCTGTCGACGGGGCGGCTCGTCGCCATCGACCCGGCTGACGGTGCCGTGCTCGGATGGGTCGCCGCGTCGCCCGTGTCGTCCCGCGTCGCCTACGCCGGGGTCGTCGAACACTCGGTGTACGTCTCCTCCCGGGCACGCGGGCGCGGCATCGGCCGCCTCCTGCTGGAAGCGTTCCTCGATGCGTCGGAGGCGGCGGGTGTATGGACCGTGCAATCCAGCGTGTTCCCGGAGAACACCGTGAGTCTTCGGCTGCACGAATCCCTGGGCTTCCGTGTCGTGGGGCGTCGAGAGCGCATTGCGCGGGGGGCTGCCGGCGAGCGAGCCGGACTCTGGCGGGACACGCTTCTGATCGAGCGGAGGAGCGTGACGGTCGGCGTCGACGACGGCTGACCGTCGCCTCGGCGGGAGATCCACCCGCCGCCGAAGACGCGTCGAGCGCCGGACCTTTCGGTCACGGCGCTCGACGCATGGCGGAGGATAGGGGATTCGAACCCCTGAGGGCTTGCACCCAACACGCTTTCCAAGCGTGCGCCATAGGCCACTAGGCGAATCCTCCAGGGCCCCGGAGGGCCGCGGACCATCCTAACCTACGTGCGGGTGCGTCTCACGCCCGGCCCCGTGCGCCGGCGCCGGCGAAGGAGCTCCCGGGGCGCACGATCAGCGAGCGGGGGGCGGCGATCGCGAGGATCCGCCGCGCGATCGGGGCGGTGCGCACCAGCGTCGCGGCGGCCTCGGCGGCCGCGTCGGCCAGCGCGTCGGCATCGGCGGTGGGCACCACGCCGTCGGGGGCATAGCTCGCCCGCTCGACGGCGTCGGCGAGGGTCGCCATGGCGCCAGGGGGTGCGCCGTGCGCGGTGGTCAGGCGCGCCGCCAGCACGCGGGGACTGTCGCTGGCGGGAACCGGGATCCCGAGATCGATGGCGCTGTCTTGGACCACCAGCCATGCGGCCGCGACGTCGCCCGCGCGCGCAGCGTCCAGCAGACGTCGGGCCCGCGCTGCGCGCAGGATGGCGGGGGCGGCGAGCAGCAGGAGCAGGGCGATGACGACGCCGATGGCGGGCAGTCCGTCGGCGGACCCGCCCGTGGAGCCCGCCGCCTCACCGTTCTGCTGCTGTTCCTGCTCCTCGGGCAGCAGGGTCGGAGTGGGGGTGGATTCGGCGTCTTCGGTGTCGGTCGTGTCGCCGCGATCGGCCGCCGGGCCGGTGAGTGAGGTCTCGGCGGAGAAGTTCGTCGGAGTGCCGAGGCTGTTCGTCGGTTCGAAGGAGATCCACCCGAGGCCGTCGAAGTGGATCTCGGGCCACGCGTGCAGCTGCGACGACGACACCGAGTAGACCGTCTGTCCGTCGATCGCGTCGGTCGTCGAGGTGCCCGGCAGGTATCCGACGACGATGCGGCTCGGCATGTCCAGGGCGCGAGCCATCAGGGCGAACGCCCCGGCGAAGTGCACGCAGTACCCTTCCTTCTGCTCGAGGAACGTCGCGACCGCCTCCGCGCCGGTTCCATCGAATCCGTCGTCGACCGGGGCGTCGAGGGAGTACCGGAATTCCGATCCGCGGAACCACGCCTGCAGGGCGATCAGGGCGTCGTAGTCGTTCGCCGAACCCTCGGTCACCTCTCGCGCGAGGTCGCCGACGATATCGGGCAGATCCCCCGGCAACTGGGTGAGCTCCGGCCGCATGCCGGGCGCCGCGGCGTCGTAGGTGCGGATCTGCTCGCGGGTGGGGCGGGCGACCTGCGTGGTGACCTCGTAGTCCTGATCCTGCGTGCGGGCCCGCTCGCTGATGACGGTGCGGTTGTAGGGCACGGTGGACCACTCGCCTTCGAGCCCGGCGACATCCACCGCGGGGAACGGCATCGGCAACCAGGTCGATGAGAGATTCTCGATCGCCACGCTCGTGCTGTACTCCTCGAGTCGGACCTCTGCGGGGACCGACACCCGGTCCATCGCGGCCTCCTCGCTCAGCGCCCGCGTCTCGTCCTCGTCCGGCAGCCAGACGGCGCCGTCGAACGCCGAGAGGGTCGTCGCGCGCAGGTACGGGGGAAGCGGCGACGTGCTGTACACGCGGAGCACCTCGACCTCGCGCGGACGACGCAGGTCGTCGCCCAGTTGGAGCGTCGCGTCGATACCGCTTCCCACGTTGACCCCGCCCGGGGCGGCGCGGGCGATCGGCTGCGGCAACGACGGGGTCACGATCAGGCTGACCACGACGGCGACCGCTCCGATCCCCACGGCCGTGGCGGGGATGCCGGCGGTTCGCGTCGATGCGCGCGCCGAGGGTGTCTGGCGCGACAGCGTGTCGACGCGCAGGAGGAACAGGATCGACGCGGCGAGCAGGACGAAGGCGACGACGTCGAGTTCATCGGGCACCACGATCGAGGGGATGAGCGACACCGCGACGAGAGCGACCCCCGCGAGCAGGGGCATGCGCGCCGTCACGACGACGTGGTCGATGACGACCGTGAGCAGTCCGACGGAGGCGACGATGAGGAACGCCAACGCGGGGCCGGCGCGGAGCGGGGCGGCGCCGTAGGTGATCTCCTCGGCAGCCGTCGCCAGCAGCCGCATGAGCTCGTCCACGGTGTCGCCGGTCGGGATCAGCCACACCAGAGCGGTGTCGCGGAGGAACAACAGCATCACCACCGCGGCCCATACGCCGGTCTCGATCAGTGTCACGGCGAGGGCCGCGAGTCCCCCGAGGCGCGCGAGGAAGCCGGCGGCCAGCACGAGGGTGACCACGATGATCGTGCCGGGCAGCCACTGTCCGGGCAGGACGACGCGGGTCAACGGCAGCAGGGCGGCCACGACGGCAGCGCCGACGCCGAGCGGCAGCAGCACCGCGAAGACAGCACGCTCGCGCGGGGTGAGGGCGGGGTCAGCCGACACGGTCGCCCGCCAATCGTCTGCCCACGTCCGCCCACGCGGCGGCGGGGTCGCCTCCGACGGGGATCGCCGCAGCGTGCCATCCGGCGTCTTCGGCGGCGGTGAGCGCATCGGCGCGGGGCGTGACCGCGAGCACCATCGGCAGAGTGCTGTGGTGCGCTATCGGGGCGATCGATGCGATGTCGGTCGGATCCAGTCTGCCCACGATGAGCACGACCGGGCCGCTCATGCCGCCGGTGAAGACCGGAGCGAGTCGGGGGAGGTGATCGTCCGGGCGCGCCAGCAACGTCGCGAATCGGGTGATGAGAGCATCCACCTCGACCATCTCCGAGGCATCGATCCGGTCCGCCAGTGTCTCGCCGTCGCTGTCGACGACGTCGACGCTGTACCCGTCGCGCACCAGACGCGCCACGACCGACACACACGTGGACACGCCCGTCTCGAAGGCGTCATCGGCACCCGGCGCCGCCATGGCCTCCGGTGACCACCGCAACGCGCCGAGGTCCAGCACCACGGTCGCCTCCGGAGTCGATTCCTGCTCCTCTTGCCGGACCATCAGCTCGTCGCGATGCGCGGTCGCGCGCCAGTGGATGCGTCGCATCGAGTCGCCGGACTGGTAGGGGCGGGCGACGAGGTTGTCGGCACCCTGCCCCAGGTGCAGGTCCACGGTGAGCCTGCTGCCGCCCGAAGCGCCCGCGGCATCCGGGAGGCCGGGAAGGTCCACCACCGCGGGCGTGACGGTGATCTGCGTCGGTTCGGTTCGCACCGTGCGCCGTCGCGCGAGGCCGAACGGATCGGTCGTGGTCAGGTCGAACGGGCCGATCGCATGGACGCCGCGCGAGACGCCCGTGACGGTGTACGACCGCTCGATGACCCGCTGCGATCCCCGCAGACCCGACGCCAAGGGCGGGAACGCACCGGCGGCCTCGCCGGCCAGTCCCGCGGGAAGTCCGTCCCGCCAGGTCCCCGGCGGTGTGGGGACGGCGGTGCGCACGGTGACGCGCGCCGTCACGACGGCGGTCTCGCCGACCCCGACCGACTCGGGAGTCATCGTTCGTTCCACCGCCCCCGTCCGGCGGGTCAGGAACAACGACAGGATCGCGGCGGCCAACACCGCGAGCAGCAGAACGCCGAAGTAGAGCAGTTCGACCAGTCCCAGCTCACCGGCGGCGATCAGGCATCCGACGGCCAGCACGAGCGCGCCCGTCCCGCGCCCGGTCAGCGGCCACAGACGTCTCATGTGCGGATCACGCGCGGGTGGCCAGGGGTACGCGCACCGAGCCGGCGATCGCCGCCAGCACGTGGTCGACCGTGTCGGGGCCCGAGCGCGATCGTGATCCGCCGGCCGTGCGGGTCGGGATCAGCCGGTGCGCGAAGACGGGGGCGAGGAGCGCGGTCACGTCGTCGGGGATGACGAATCCCCGGCCGTCCAGGGCAGCCCAGACCTTTGCGGCCCGCACGAGCTGCAGCGTCGCGCGGGGGCTCGCCCCGAGCCGCAGGTCCGGGTGGGTCCGGGTCGCCGAGGCGAGGGCGACGGCATACTCCTCGATCGCGGGTGCGACGTGCACGTGACGCGCCCACGCGATGAGTTGTTCGACCTGCGCGGCGGTGACCACGGGGGCGATGCCGCGCAACGGATTCACCGTTTCGCGCTGGCGGAGCATGAGCGCCTCCGACGCGGGATCCGGGTATCCCATCGAGATGCGCATCATGAAGCGGTCGCGTTGCGCCTCGGGCAACGCGTACGTTCCCTCCATCTCGAGGGGGTTCTGCGTCGCCACCACGAGGAAGGGCTCGGCGAGTTCGTGGGTGAGCCCGTCGACGGTGACCTGATGCTCCTCCATGGCCTCCAGCAGGGCCGACTGCGTCTTGGGGGAGGACCTGTTGATCTCGTCGGCGATGACGATGTTGGCGAAGATCGCGCCGGCTTTGAATTCGAACTCGCGCGCGACGGGGTTGAACACGCTCACGCCCGTGACATCGCCCGGCAGCAGGTCGGGGGTGAATTGGATGCGTCGCACGCTCGCGTCCACAGACGCGGCAAGGGCGCGCGCGAGCATCGTCTTGCCCACGCCCGGGACATCCTCGATGAGCAGGTGACCTTCGGCGAGGAGGCAGACCAGGGCGGAGCGGACCGCCGCGGGTTTTCCGTCGATGACACGTTCGACGGACCCGATGATGGCGCGGGTGGTGCGGGCGAATCCCTCCGCGGTGTCGATCCTGCCCGCGGCGTCTGCGGTGCCGGCCGTTTCTGTCACTGGGACTCCCCTCGCCCGCGGTGCGCGGGCATCCTCGCCCATGCCTCGATCGTAACAACGCGAGCGTGCCTCGGGGCCGGGGCCCCTGGCTCGACGGCGGCGTGAGAACGGTTAGACTGGACGCAGCTCTCCGCGAGGCGGCATCCAGGCCAACTCCCCCAGGACGGAAACGTAGCAAGGGTAACCGGGCTCTGCCGGGTTCGCGGAGAGTCTTACTTTTGCCGGGGTGCGTCGACGTTGACGTCCCCCGGAGGCCACGCTGAACATCCGGCGAACTCCGGCGGGCGCCGCAACGTGCCGCGTAGGCTGGGAGCGTGACGCAGAGCATCTACATCACGTCCGCCGAGGGCCATTCGGGGAAGTCGACCGTTGCGCTGGGTGTGCTGGAGACCCTCAGGCACGCCACGCCCAAGGTCGGCGTCTTCCGTGCCATCGCCCGGTCGACGACCGAGCGGGACTACGTGCTGGACATGCTCCTCGCGCACGACGGCGTCGACCTCGCCTACGAGGACTGCATCGGCACCACCTACGATGACGTGCGCCGCGACCCCGATGCCGCGCTGTCGACGGTCGTCGAGCGGTACAAGGCGGTCGAAGCGCGATGCGATGCGGTCGTCGTCGTCGGCAGCGACTACACCGACGTCGGCAGTCCGGCCGAGCTCGCGTACAACGCGCGAATCGCGGCGAACCTGGGTGCGCCGGTCCTGCTCGTGCTCGGCGGTCGGGCGGCGCAGGGACAGCCCGAGCAGCTGGGCTCCACCGTCCCCCGGACGCCCGACGAGATGGGTCAGATCGCCGCGCTCGCCGTGACCGAGCTGCTCCACGAGCGCGCCGAGCTCTTCGCGGTGATCGCCAACCGCGCCGACGACATCACCCTCGCCGAGACCACCGAGGCGGTGCGCGCCTCGGTCAAGGCATCGATCGCGTCGCACCCTCGTGCCGACCAGCCGGACGTGCCGGTGTGGGCCATTCCGGAAGACCGCTTCCTGGTCGCGCCGTCGATCCGCGGCATCATGCGGTCGGTCGACGGCGACCTGCTGGCCGGAGACCCCGACCTGCTCACGCGCCCGGCCCTCGGGGTCGTGGTCGCGGCCATGTCGCTGGTCAACGTGCTCCCGCGGCTGTACGAGGGCGCCGTGGTGGTCATCCCGGCGGACCGCAGCGAGGTGCTGCTCGCGACCCTGCTGGCCAACGCGTCGGGTACCTTCCCCTCGATCGCCGGGATCGTCCTCAACGGTGGCTTCGACCTGGCCGAACCGGTCCGTCGGCTGCTCGACGGGCTCGGGTCGAAGGTGCCGATCATCACCTCGGATCTGGGTACGTACGAGGCGGCGGTCCGGATCATGTCCACGCGCGGGCGGCTGGCCGCCGACTCGCAGCGGCGCTACGACACCGCGCTGTCGCTGTTCGAGAACCATGTCGACACGACGGAGCTGTTGCGGGCATTCGGTGTCGCGCGCGCCACCGTGGTCACCCCGCTGATGTTCGAGTTCCAGCTGATCGAGCGGGCCCGGGCGGCGCGCAAGAAGATCGTGCTCCCCGAGGGTGACGACGATCGCGTCCTCCGGGCCGCGGCGACGGTCCTCAAGCGGGGGATCGCCGATCTGGTCATCCTCGGCGAGCCCTTCGAGGTGCGCGCCCGCGCCCTCGAGCTGGGCATCGACATCCAGGCCGCCGAGGTCCTCTCGCCGTTCGACGCGGTGCACGTGCACAAGTTCGCCGACGCGTACACGCAGCTGCGCGCCCACAAGGGGATGACCTTCGAACGCGCCGCCGACACCGTCACCGACGTGTCGTACTTCGGCACGATGATGGTCCACGCCGGGCTCGCCGACGGCATGGTCTCGGGAGCGGCGCACACGACGGCCCACACGATCCGCCCCGCCTTCGAGATCATCAAGACCAAGCCGGACGTGTCGGTGGTCTCGAGCGTCTTCCTCATGGCCCTCGCCGATCGCGTCCTGGTCTACGGTGACTGCGCGGTCATCCCGGACCCGACCAGCGAACAGCTCGCCGACATCGCCGTTTCCTCGGCCGCGACCGCGTCGCAGTTCGGCATCGAGCCGAAGGTGGCGATGCTCTCGTACTCGACCGGGGCGTCCGGGACCGGTGCCGACGTCGACAAAGTGCGCGAGGCGACCGCACTGGTGCGAGACCGGGCCCCCGAGCTTCTCGTGGAAGGCCCGATCCAATACGACGCCGCAGCGGACGCGGCCGTCGGGGCGGCCAAGCTTCCCGGCTCCGAGGTGGCCGGCCGTGCGACGGTCTTCGTGTTCCCGGACCTGAACACCGGGAACAACACCTACAAGGCCGTGCAGCGGTCAGCCGGCGCGGTCGCGATCGGCCCGGTCCTCCAGGGCTTGAACAAGCCGATCAACGACCTCTCCCGCGGGGCCTTGGTGCAGGACATCGTGAACACCATCGCCATCACAGCCATCCAGGCGCAGGGGGAGTGAGATGACACCGGTCCTCGTGATCAACAGCGGGTCGTCGTCGTTCAAGTACCAGCTCATCGACATGACGGACGAGACCGTCCTCGCGTCGGGGCTGGTCGAGCGGATCGGCGAAGCGACGGGGTCGGCGACGCACACCGTCTTCTTCCGTGCCGCGGACGGCCCGGCGCCCGCCGTCCACAAGGCCACGTACTCGCTCGAGGCGGAGATCCCCGATCATGCCGCCGGGTTCGAGGTGATGTCTCGCGCGTTCGACGACCACGGTCCCTCGCTCCAGGCCGACCCGCCGGTCGCGGTCGGTCATCGGGTCGTCCACGGCGGCGCCCGCTTCTTCGAGCCGACGCTGGTCACCCCCCTCGTGGAGATCAACATCGACGAGCTCTCCGTGCTCGCGCCACTGCACAACCCGGCCAACCTGCAGGGCATCGTCGCGGCCAAGAAGGCCTTCCCCTCGGTGCCGCACGTCGCGGTCTTCGACACGGCGTTCCACCAGACCCTTCCGCCGGCGGCCTATACGTACGCCATCGACGCCGAGCTGGCGGCCGCCCATCGCGTCCGCCGCTACGGCTTCCACGGCACATCCCACAAGTTCGTCAGCGAAGCCGCCGCGGAGTTCGTCGGCCGTCCGCTCGAAGACCTGCGTCAGATCGTCTTCCATCTCGGCAACGGCGCATCGGTCGCCGCGATCGAGGGCGGGCGTTCGGTGGAGACCTCGATGGGACTGACACCGCTGGAGGGCCTGGTCATGGGGACCCGCTCGGGCGACCTCGACCCCGCCGTCCTGCTGCACCTGGCCCGCCGCGCGGGCTTGTCGACGGACGAACTGGACACCCTGCTGAACAAGCGGAGCGGAATGCTGGGGCTGACCGGCGCTTCGGACATGCGCGACATCCAGGCGAGGGTCGAGCGCGGAGACGAGGCGGCGACGCTCGCGTTCGATGTGTACGTCCACCGTCTTCGCGCCTACGCCGGGGCCTACATCGCCCAGCTGGGCGGGGTGGATGTGATCTCCTTCACCGCCGGGGTGGGCGAGAACGCCCCGCGCGTGCGCGAGGAGGCGCTGGCGACCCTCGGATTCGCCGGCGTCCACATCGACCGAGAACGCAATGCGACGCCGGAGCGAGGCATCCGGATGATCTCCACGACGGACTCGGCCGTGACCGTGCTGGTCGTCCCGACCGACGAGGAGCTCGAGATCGCCCGGCAGACCCTCGGGGTCGCGCGGGCCTGACGCGTCTTAGCCGGCGCCCCGATCCCCCTAAGCTGGCCACAGGCGCGAAGGCGTGCCCGTCCCGTCCGCCCCCGCGAGGAGGTCCCGTGTCCACCCCCGCTCTGCCCGACCTGACGACCTACGATGCCGTGCTGTTCGATCTGGACGGCGTCCTGACCCCGACCGCCGAGGTCCACATGCATGCGTGGCGGACGATGTTCGAGGAGCTCTTCGCGCAGTGGGGGATCGAGCCCCCCTACACCGAGCGCGACTACTTCGACCATCTCGACGGCAAGAAGCGCTATGACGGTGTCGCCGCGCTCCTGCGCAGCCGCGACGTGGAGGTGCCGTGGGGCGATCCGGCCGATCCGACCTCGGCCGACACCGTGTGCGGGATCGGCAATCGAAAGAACGACGTCTTCGCGCGCGTGCTCCGCGCCGACGGAATCGCCCCCTACCCCGGGTCCCTCCGTCTGCTGGACGCCCTCGGCGCGGCAGGCATGCCGGTCAGCGTCGTGTCGAGCTCGAAGAACGCCGAAGAGGTGCTCACGGCCGCGGGCATCCGCGACCGATTCCCGGTCGTGATGGACGGCGTGATCGCCGAGCGCGACAACCTCGCGTCCAAGCCCGCCCCTGACGTGTTCGTGACGGCTGCCCGCATGATGGAGGTCGACCCGGCGCGAAGCGTCGCGGTCGAAGACGCCATCAGCGGGGTGCGCTCCGCCGCCTCCGGGGGGTTCGGCCTGGTCGTCGGCGTCGACCGCGGAGCCGGCGCCGATGCGCTGCGCGCGGCGGGGGCGCACGTCGTGGTGTCGGACCTGGCCGAGTTCGTCCGGGAGGAGAGCGCATGATCGACCGGGATCGCTTCCCCGCCGACCCGTGGCGGCTCGTCGAGACGCGCGTGGACATGTCCGAAGTCGGCGTCACCGAGACGCTCTTCGCCGTCGGGAACGGCTACCTCGGTCTGCGGGGTAATTCGCCCGAAGGCCGCCACGCCCATGAAGACGGCACGTTCATCAACGGTTTCCACGAGACCTTCCCGATCCATCACGCCGAGCGCGCCTACGGGTTCGCCGAGGTGGGACAGACGATCGTCAATGCGCCTGATGCGAAGGTCATGCGGGTCTACATCGACGACGAGCCGCTCTCGCTCGATCTCGCCGACGTGCGGGAGTACGAGCGCGTTCTCGATATGCGCGAGGGCGTGCTGCGCCAGCGCATCCTGTGGGTCACCCCCTCCGGCAAAGAGGTGCTGATCGAAGACGAGCGTCTCGTGTCGTTCGAGGAGAAGCACCTCGCGGCGATGCGCCGCACGGTCACGGTCCTCAACTCCGATGCGCCGGTGACCATCTCCTGCCAGCTGCTCAATCGCCAGGACGGCGAGGACGTCTACGGCGGTGTCCCGAACGCCACGAAGAAGTCCGGCTGGGACCCGCGCAAGGCCGAGCGGATCCAGGACCGGGTCCTGCAGCCGCAGGAGTACTGGCAGGACCATGACCGCTCCGCGCTGTCGTTCCGGGTCTCCGAGTCGGGGATGACGATCGCGGTGGTGGCCGATCACGTCATCGAGACCGACAACGAATACGACGTCCGCCGGCTGATCGAACCCGATATCGCCAAGAACGTCTTCCGTGTCCGGGCCCGCGCCGGGGTGCCGACGACGGTGACGAAGTTCGTGAGCTACCACACCTCCCGCGGCGTGCCCGCGCGCGAGCTCGTGGACCGCGGGCGCCGCGTGGTCGATCGCGTGGGCGAGCGCGGGTACGACGCCCTCGTCTCGGCCCAACGCGACTGGCTGTCGGAGTTCTGGGACCGCTCGGACGTCCGTGTCGGGGGTCAGGACGACATCCAGCAGGCCGTTCGCTGGTGCCTCTTCCAGCTCGCTCAGGCCGCGGCTCGGGCCGACGGCATGGGCGTGCCCGCGAAGGGGATGACCGGCTCGGGCTACAGCGGTCACTACTTCTGGGACACCGAGGTGTACATCATGCCGTTCATGGCGTACACCAGCCCGCTCTGGGCCAGGAACGCCCTCCGCATGCGCTACCTCATGCTCCCCGCCGCGCGCCGGCGTGCGCGCCAGCTGAACGAGGCGGGTGCCCTCTTCCCGTGGCGCACCATCAACGGCGAAGAGGCCTCCGCCTACTACGCCGCCGGCACCGCGCAGTACCACATCAACGCCGACGTCAGCTTCGCCGTGGCCAAGTACGTGCGCGCCACCGGCGACGAGGACTTCCTCTACAGGGAGGGCGTCGACATCGCCGTGGAGACCGCGCGGCTGTGGACGACGCTGGGGTTCTGGCGCTCCAGCAACGGCCACGGTGAGGACTCCTTCCACATTCACGGGGTGACCGGGCCCGACGAGTACACGACGGTCGTCAACAACAACCTCTTCACCAACGTCATGGCGCGGTTCAACCTGCGCTTCGCGGCGCGGACGGTCGAAGAGATGGCCGAGAACGACCCGGACGCGTACCGCCTCATGGTCGAGCGGCTCAGCCTCGATCCGACCGAGGCCGAGACGTGGGATCGCGCGGCGGAGGCCATGCACATCCCGTACAGCGAGGCGCTGGGCATCCACCCGCAGGACGAGGTCTTCCTCGACCGAGAGGTGTGGGATCTCGAGCACACCCCCGAGGAGCAGCGCCCGCTGCTGCTGCACTTCCACCCGCTGGTCATCTACCGGTATCAGGTGCTCAAGCAGGCCGACGTCGTTCTGGCGCTGTTCCTGCAGGGCAACCACTTCTCGCCGGAGGACAAGCTCGCCGACTTCGAGTACTACGACCCGCTGACCACGGGCGACTCGACCCTGTCGGCGGTCGTGCAGTCGATCCTCGCCGCCGAGGTCGGGTACCAGGACCTCGCGCTGGAGTACTTCACCCAATCCCTGTTCGTCGACCTCGCGGATCTGCACAACAACGCCTCGGACGGTGTCCACGTCGCCTCGGCCGGTGGGGTGTGGACGGCTCTCGTCTCCGGCTTCGGAGGGATGCGGGACCACTTCGGCGAGTTGTCGTTCGACCCGCGCCTTCCCGCGGACTGGCCGGAGCTGTCGTACACGCTGCACTGGCAGGGCACGCGTCTGAGCGTCTCGGTGCGCCCGCACGAACTGCGCCTCTCGGCCGGCGAGGGCGCCCCCGTCGCCTTCACGGTGCGCGGGGCGTCGTACGTCATCGAGGGCGGGGGAGAGGTCGTCGTCCCGCTTCCGGACCAGGGGCCGGTCATCCCGGGGCGTCCCTCGATCCGCAGTTTCCTGGACGCCCGTCGGGAGGACGGCACCCTCATCTCGGCATCGGTTCCCGCCATGACCACGACCATCCCGGTCCTCGGAGACGAAGACGAGATCGAGGAGGGAGCGCCCGAGTGATCGGTGGCCCCTGCCCACCTGCCGCGATGTCGGAGCGACGCCGTAGGCTGTCGGAGTGACCACCGCCCTCTACCGCCGTTATCGTCCCGAGGCGTTCGGGGAGATGATCGGGCAGTCGCAGGTCACCGAGCCGCTGATGACGGCGCTGCGTGGGGACCGCGTCGGGCACGCCTACCTGTTCTCCGGGCCGCGCGGCTGCGGCAAGACGACGTCGGCTCGCATCCTCGCGCGCTGCCTCAACTGCGCGGAGGGGCCCACCGACACCCCGTGCGGCAGCTGCGAGAGCTGCGTGGAGTTGGGTCGGGGCGGGGGCGGTTCGCTCGACGTCGTCGAGATCGACGCCGCATCGCACAACGGTGTGGACGATGCCCGCGACCTGCGCGAACGCGCGGTGTTCGCTCCCGCGCGCGACCGCTTCAAGATCTTCATCCTCGACGAGGCGCACATGGTGACGCCGCAGGGTTTCAACGCCCTGCTGAAGCTCGTCGAGGAGCCGCCGGACCACGTCAAGTTCATCTTCGCGACGACCGAGCCCGAGAAGGTCATCGGCACCATCCGCTCGCGCACGCACCACTACCCGTTCCGGCTGGTCCCGCCCGCCGCGATGCTCTCCTACGTGGAGGAGCTGTGTGCGAGTGAGGGCGTCCGCGTCGAGACGGGCGTGCTGCCGCTGGTGGTGCGCGCCGGCGGCGGGTCGCCGCGTGACACCCTGTCGCTGTTGGATCAACTCATCGCCGGTTCCGACGTCGCCGATGGCGGCGTCCTCGTGCGCTACGAGCGAGCGGTCGCCCTGCTCGGCTACACGCACGGCGAGCTGCTCGACGACGTCGTCCACGCGCTCGGTGCGCGGGACGCCGCCGCCGCGTTCGGCGCGGTGGACCGTGTGGTCCAGACCGGGCAGGATCCTCGTCGGTTCGTCGATGACCTGCTCGAACGCCTCCGCGATCTCATCATCATCGCCGCCACCGGCGAGGGGGCGGCTGCGGTCCTCCGGGGCGTCTCCGACGAGGAGTTGCAGAACTACACCCGGCAGGCCGAGGCGTTCGGCGCGTCGCGCCTCTCGCGTACCGCCGACGTCGTGATCGCCGCCCTCGACGAGATGACCGGGGCCACCTCTCCTCGACTTCAGCTCGAGCTCATGGTCGCACGCGTGCTCACCGCGGCCGACGGCCCCGTCCCCGCACCGGCAGAAGGGCCGGTCGCGCCCGCCGCCGCCGCGCCCGTCCCGAGTGCGGCCCCGGTCGCCGCGCCGAAAGCCGAGGAGTCGCAGGGGGCATCCACGGCTTCTCCCGTCGACATGCACAGCGACCCGGCGTCCGGACCCGAGCCCGAGCCCGAGCCGGAGCCCTCGCCCCCGTCGGGGCCGTTGACGACCGAGCTGGTCCGTGAGCACTGGGACGCCGTTCTGGCGCGACTGGAGGGCATCAGCCGGTCGTCGTGGCTGATCGTGCTCGGCGCCCGCGTCGCCGAGTTCACCGGCGACGTCCTGACGCTGGCGTTCACGAGCAACGCCGACATCGCGAAGTTCAAGCAGCGCACCGCGGGCGCCGGCCCCAGTGAGGACCTCCGCCAGGCGATCGTGGCCGTACTGGGCGTGCGGGTGAAGTACCTCGCGAACCTCGACGACGATGGCTCCGGGCCCGGCGGCGGACCCGGCGGCCCGGCGCCGTCGCCGCCCGCACCCGGCCCGACCGCGACGCCCGCCGGCCGCTCCCCGCACGGTTCGCCCCGATCCGAGGCGGGCACCGCTCCTGCCGCGGCCGCGCCGGTGACGGACTGGGCCGTCGCGCCGATCCCGCGCGATGTCCCCTCCGCTCCCCGTGAGGGCCCCGCGGTCGGCTCGTCCCCGGGGGCGTCGCTCGGCCAGTTCGCCGTCGACGACGATCCCGAGGACGCCCGCGCGGCGGTTCGGACCGAGACCCTCGCCCCCGCTCGCGAGGGCGACGTGCTGCCGCGCGAAGACACCGCGCCGACTCCCGATGACGACCGCGACGAGGACCCGGAGCTGGATACCGATGTGCGCGCGTCGGACGCTCCGGTGCCTCCGGTGGTCGCGCCTCGGCTGTCCGCACCCGAGCCGCGGGCTGCGAGCCGCCCGTCCGGTCGGGACGGCGTCCAGCGGTACGGCGAGGCGGTCGTCCGTCAGGTGCTCGGCGCCACGTTCGTCCGTGAGGAACCCTACGAAGCGCCGACGAGGTTCAGCTGATGTACGACGGGATCGTCCAAGACCTGATCGATGAGTTCGGCCGGCTGCCGGGTATCGGGCCCAAGTCGGCCCAGCGCATCGCCTTCCACATCCTGCAGACCCCGGGATTCGATGTCTCCCACCTCGCGCAGCTGCTGTCGGAGGTGCGCGACAAGGTGCGATTCTGCGAGATCTGCGGCAACGTCTCCGAGCAGGAGCGATGTGGGATCTGCCGCGATCCGAGGCGCAACCTCACGCTCATCTGCGTCGTCGAAGACGCCAAAGACGTCGCGGCGATCGAGCGCACGCGTGAGTTCCGAGGCCTGTATCACGTGCTCGGCGGGGCGATCAGCCCGATCGCCGGCATCGGGCCGGACGACCTCCGCATCACGCAGCTCATGCAGCGCCTCGCCGACGGGACGGTCCAAGAGGTGATCATCGCGACCAACCCCAACCTCGAGGGCGAGGCCACGGCGACCTACCTGAGCCGGCTGCTGCAGACCTTGCAGATCTCCGTCACGCGGCTGGCCTCCGGGCTCCCGGTGGGCGGTGACCTCGAATATGCCGACGAGGTCACACTCGGTCGCGCCTTCGAAGGACGCCGCGCGGTCGGGTGAGCAGGGTCGGCCCGGGTCAACGGCGCAGGCGGACGCGCGCCTTCGAGACCGACCCGAGCGAAGCGCGGACGGGCTGTCCGATGTAGATCCCGAGTGACGCACCGACGGCGAGGCTGATGCCGACCACCGCTGCCCCCACCAGGGTCTCGAAACCCGTGAGCATCAGGGTGCCTTCGTCGCCCGCCTCGACGATGCTGAGCAGCCCGCGGAAGACAGCGGCACCGGGAACCATGGGCAGGATCGCCGCGATGGTGATGGCCACCGAAGGAACGTGCAGGCGGTAGGCGGCGAGCACCCCGATGAAGCTGCCGACGAACGCGCCGAAGCCGCTCGCCGCCGCCGCGTCGAGCCCGGTCGAGTCGGCCGCGAGATAGCCGAGCCACGCGATGAGACTGAGGACCGTGCTGACGACGATGATGCGGCGGCCGGCGCCGTTGTAGACGGCCACGGCGACGGCGATGAGGGCGGCGCCGAGCAACTGAAGCGGAACCGGCCCGAGCGGCACCGCCTCGTTCGGCGGATCCATACCCTGTCCCACGACCCGCGCCACCTCGAGCGCGGCCAGGATGCCCAGCACGACGCCCAGCGTGTGCGTGATCAGTTCGAGGATGCGCCCCATCGCCGTCAAGGCGAAGCCGTCGATCGCGTCCTGAGCGGCGCCCACGACGGTCAGACCGGCCAGCATGAGCACGATCCCGGAGGCGACGATCACGGACGGTCTGATCTCCTGCGCGCCGGGGAGCGGCGTCAGAGCCAGCAGCGGCGTGAACGCCGCCACCAGGGTGAGCACGAACGCCCCCGCGATCTGGCTGAAGAAGTACGGCACATGGGCTTTGGCCAGGCCGTACTGGGTCAGCGCCGCCAGGATCGCCGCGACGAAAGCGAGCACGATCACGATCCACGGTGCCCCGAACATGATGGCGACGCCGACGGCGAGCATGCCCTGGGCGATCACCACGGCCGGGGGCCGATAGAGGAAAGGTGTCCGGCGGATCCGGCGGAACCGGTCAGCAGCCGTCTGCGGGTCCAGCCCGGAACGGATGTCGGCGACGAGCGCCTGTACGCGCTGCAATCGCTCGTGGTCGGGTGCGGCGCCCCGCACCACCCGCATCGAGGTGATCGGGCGCGCTGCGCCGGGGCGGTGATAGGTCGCCGTGATCGAGTTGTAGCTGACCGACACATGCACCTGGTCGAGTCCGTAGGTGCCCGTGATCCGGACGATGGTCAGGGTCACCTCGCTGGCGGGTGCGCCGGCAACGAGCATCGTCTCCCCGATGCGGATCGCCAGTTCCACGATCTGGGCGGCCAGGGCGTCGTCGATCACCGGGAGCGCTTCGGTGAGGGTGTCGGTGGGCAGATCGCTGTGCACCAGACTGCTCAGCGACGGCAGCAGCCTGCGGCGGCGAGAGGGCATGCGGCCGCGACCTCCTGTGACTCGTGCGGCGGATGTCCTCCGGGCGCGAGGACCGCATCGATCCTAGATCCCCTCACCTGTGCGCCGACAGGGTGTGAGCCGAACGGACCACGGGTGTGGCCCGTCACATGGCGATGCGCGCATGGTCGCGTCCGTAAGATGGTGGGTCGGGCGTGCTTTCGCCCATCCCCTTCCTTCGTGCCCGCGCAACCCCGGAGAATCAACGTGGCGCTGATCGTCCAGAAGTACGGCGGTTCGTCCGTCGCCGACGCGGAGAGCATCAAGCGCGTCGCAAAGCGCATCGTCGACGCCCGTCGCGCCGGTCACGACGTCGTCGTCGCCGTCAGCGCCATGGGCGACACCACCGACGAGCTCATCGACCTCGCCGGGCAGGTCGCCCCGATCCCCGCCCCGCGCGAGATGGACATGCTCCTCTCGAGCGGCGAGCGCATCTCCATGGCGCTGCTGGCCATGGCGATCCACTCCATGGGGTTCGAGGCGCGATCGTTCACGGGCAGCCAGGCGGGGATGATCACCACCGCCGACCACGGCTCGGCGCGGATCGTCGACGTGACGCCGGTGCGGCTGCGCGAGGCCCTCGACGACGGCGCGATCGTCATCGTCGCCGGCTTCCAGGGGTTCAACCGCGACACCCGTGACATCACCACCCTGGGCCGAGGCGGCTCCGACACGACGGCCGTCGCGCTGGCGGCCGCCCTCGAGGCCGACGTCTGCGAGATCTACAGCGACGTGGACGGCATCTTCACCGCCGACCCCCGGGTGGTGCCGAAGGCTCGGAAGCTGTCGGTGGTCGGCGCCGAAGAGATGCTCGAACTCGCGGCCAACGGTGCGAAGGTCCTGTACATCCGGGCGGTCGAGTACGCCCGCCGTCACGGCGTGCTCATCCACGCCCGATCCACGTTCAGTTCGGGCGTGGGCACCTACGTTCTCGGTCCGGGGATGTCGATCCCCGACGGCGAAGAGGGAGAGACCATGGAAGAGCCGATCGTCGCCGGAGTCGCCACCGACCTCGGCCAGGCCAAGATCACCGTCATCGGCGTGCCGGACGTGCCCGGCAAGGCGGCGGAGATCTTCAAGATCGTCGCGAAGTCGGGCGCGAACGTCGACATGATCGTGCAGAACGTCTCAGCGGCGTCGACCGGGCGCACCGACATCTCGTTCACGCTCCCGAAATCCGACGCGGCCACGGCGCTCAAGGCGCTCGCCGGCGATCAGGACGACATCGGGTACGCCAGCCTCGTCCACGACGATCAGATCGGCAAGCTGTCGGTCGTCGGAGCGGGGATGCGGACGCACTCCGGCGTGTCCGCCACCCTCTTCGAGGCGCTGAGCACGGCCGGCGTCAACATCGAGATGATCTCGACCTCTGAGATCCGCATCTCGGTGGTGCTTCGGGGCGACGACCTCGCCGAGGCCGCGCGCGTGGTGCACACCGCGTACGGTCTCGATGGTGACGTCGAGGCGACCGTCCACGCCGGCACCGGCCGCTAGACTCGGCTCTTCACCCGACACGCCGCTCCGGCGGCCCACCAGCGGGCGCGCGCGCTCGACCCGACCCGAGGAACCGTCATGACCCGTATCTCCGATTCCGGACTCTCCGTCGCCGTCGTCGGCGCCACCGGCCAGGTGGGCACCGTCATGCGCGAGATCCTCGCTGAGCGGTCGTTCCCGATCCGCGACCTGCGGCTGTTCGCCACGGCGCGCTCGGCCGGCACGGCCGTCGACTTCGCGGGGCACACCGTCGTGATCGAGGACGTCGCCACCGCCGACCCCGCGGGGATCGACATCGCGTTGTTCTCGGCCGGCGCGACGGGAAGCCGCGCGCACGCGCCGCGGTTCGCCGAGGCCGGCGCGATGGTCATCGACAACTCCAGCGCGTGGCGCATGGACCCCGAGGTGCCGCTGGTGGTCAGCGAGGTGAATCCCCACGCGATCGGTCAGGCCGTGAAGGGTATCGTCGCGAACCCGAACTGCACCACGATGGCCGCGATGCCCGTTCTGAAGGCGCTGCACGCCGAAGCGGGCCTCGAGCGACTCATCGTGAGTACCTACCAAGCGGTGTCCGGCTCCGGGCTCGCCGGCGCGCAGGAGTTGCTCGGGCAGGTGGAAGGCGTGCTCGCGCAGGGCGACGCGCTTTGCCTGGTGCACGACGGGTCGGCGGTGGACTTCCCGCAGCCGGAGAAGTATGTCGCGCCGATCGCGTTCGACGTGATCCCGCTCGCCGGCTCGGTCGTCGACGACGGTCTCAACGAGACCGACGAAGAGAAGAAGCTGCGCAACGAGAGCCGCAAGATCCTCGAACTTCCCGACCTCCGCGTCGCCGGAACCTGCGTCCGTGTGCCCGTCTTCACCGGACATTCGTTGTCCATCAACGCCGAGTTCGCTCGGGAGATCACCCCCGAGCGTGCCCGCGAGGTGTTGGCCGAGGCTCCCGGGGTGCGCCTCGAAGAGGTCCCCACGCCGCTGCAGGCCGCGGGGCAGGACCCGAGCTTCGTCGGCCGTATCCGCGCCGACCAGTCGGCCCCGCAGGGCCGCGGACTCGCACTGTTCATCAGCAACGACAACCTGCGCAAGGGCGCGGCGCTGAACGCGGTGCAGATCGCCGAGGTCGTTGCGGCCACGCGCGGCGCCTCCACCTGAGTTCGGTACATCCCCGTCCGCCCGCCTAGAATCGACGGGTGACCCAACCCGCCGACGTCGTGCTCATCGGTGGTGGCATCATGAGTGCCACCCTGGGCACGCTCATCTCCGAACTGCAGCCCGACTGGAAGATCGTCGTGTACGAGCGCCTCGGCGAGGTCGCTGAGGAGAGCTCGAATGCGTGGAACAACGCCGGCACCGGGCACGCGGCGCTCTGCGAGCTGAACTACATGCCCGAAGCGGCGGACGGCACGGTCGATCCCGCCAAGGCGATCGCGATCAACGAGCAGTTCCAGCAGAGCAGGCAGTTCTGGTCCTCGCTCGTCGAGGCGGGGATCCTCGATGCTCCCTCGACGTTCATCAACGCAACACCGCACATGACCTTCGTGCGCGGCGAAAAGGACGTCGCCTACCTCAAGAAGCGCTACGAGGCATTGAAGGGCCAGCCGCTGTTCGCCGGAATGGAGTACAGCGAGGACTCGAGGGTCATCAATCAGTGGGCTCCGCTGCTGATGGATCGTCGCCCCGCGGGTGAACCGTTCGCGGCGACGCGTGTTCCCGCCGGAACCGACGTCGACTTCGGCGCGTTGACCCGCCAGATGTTCGCGGCGCTGCGTGAGCGCGGCGTCGAGGTGGTCACCGACCGCGAGGTGCGCGGGCTGAAGCGTCGCGCGGACGGCTCCTGGCGGGTGCGCTGGCGCGACACCGTCGGCCGCACGCCCGGCGTCTCCGACGCGAAGTTCGTCTTCGTCGGCGCGGGCGGTTGGGCCATCAAGCTGCTGCAGTCCTCCGGCATCCCCGAGATCTCGGGCTACGGGGTCTTCCCCATCGGTGGGCAGTGGTTGAAGACATCGAACCCGAAGATCGTCGCGCGGCACCGCGCGAAGGTCTACTCGCAGGCGTCGGTGGGCGCACCGCCGATGTCGGTACCGCACCTGGACACGCGCGTCGTGGACGGGGAGACCTCGTTGCTGTTCGGGCCGTTCGCGACCTTCAGCCCGAAGTTCCTCAAGAACGGATCGTGGTTCGATCTGGTTGCGCAGGTCCGGCCGGGCAACATCCTCCCCATGCTCAAGGTCGCGGTCGACAATCCGGGCCTCATCAAGTACCTCGTCAGCGAACTGCTGAAGAACCACCGGAAGAAAGTCGACAGCCTCCGGGAATTCATGCCGACGGCTCGAGCCGAGGACTGGGAGCTGCTGAACGCGGGACAACGTGCGCAGGTCATGAAGAAGGACCCGAAGAAGATCGGCGTGCTGCAGTTCGGCACGGAGGTCGTCACCGGGGGCGACGGCTCGATCGCCGGCCTGCTGGGTGCGTCCCCCGGTGCCTCCACGGCGGTGTCGATCATGCTCGGCCTGCTGAAGACCTGCTTCCCCGACCGGATCACGGAATGGGAACCGCGCCTGCGCGAGCTGATCCCCAGCTACGGCGAGACCCTCAACCCTCGTCCGGAGGTGGCAGAGGCGGTTCTCGAAGAGACGGCCGAGAAGCTCTCGATCTGGCGATGACCGGATCGAGGAGCGTGCCCGCGAGGGCCGTGCGGCGCGGCTGAGGACGACCGACGATGGCCAAACTGTACTTCCGCTACGGCGCGATGAACTCCGGCAAGTCGACCGCTCTGCTCCAGGCTGCCTACAACTACGAGGAGCGGGGCCAACGGGTGCTGTTGGCCAAGCCCGCGATCGACACGAAAGACGCCGATCGCGTCTCCAGCAGGCTCGGTGTGACCCGGCCCGTCGACTTCCTCATCCCGCCCGGCGCCGACCTCCGCGCCTTGTTCGCGGGGCACCGCGATCGGATCAAAGCGGAGGCGCACGCCGGCCTGCTGCCCGACGAGCAGGCGCCGAGGCGCGCCGACGTCGCGTGCCTTCTCATCGACGAGGCGCAGTTCCTCACGCCCGAGCAGATCGACGATCTGCTGCGCATCGTCGTGCTGGACGGCGTCCCCGTGCTGGCCTACGGGATCCGGACCGACTTCCGCACCGAGGCGTTCCCCGGGTCGCGACGCCTGATGGAACTCGCCCACAGTCTCGAGGAGCTGAAGACCATCTGCCGTTGCGGCCGCAAAGCGCTGTTCAACGCACGCCTGGTCGGTGGCCGATTCGTCTTCGACGGCGACCAGGTGGCCATCGACGAGCTCACCGCCGACCGGGTGACGTACGAGTCGATGTGTGCCGAGTGCTACCTGCGCGAGTCGGGGGGACGGCTGGACGGGCGCTGATCGTCCGCGGGGGCGGCGCTGGCTAGGCTGGACTCATGCGAGTTCTCCTTGCCGGCGGAGCCGGCTACATCGGCGCGCACACCGCCGTGTCCTTGCTCGATGCCGGCCACGACGTGGTCCTCCTCGACGATCTGTCGGGAACCAGTGCCGTCGCCGCTCAGCGCGTAGAGCGCATCACCGGCAAGCCCGCACCCCTGGTCGTGGGCAACGCCGCCGACGACGAGGTGGTCGAAGGCGCGTTCACCGAGTATGGGCCGATCGACGCGATCATCCACTTCGCCGCGTTCAAGGCGGTCGGGGAGTCGACGCAGAAGCCGCTGGAGTACTACGCCAACAACCTCGACACCACCTTCGCGCTTCTTCGGGTGGGACTGGCGCACGGGATCCGGTCCTTCATCTTCTCCAGCACCGGAACGGTCTACTCCGATCCGGCGGATCTTCCCTTCACGGAAGAGTCGACCACGAGCGTCGACCTCTCCAACGCGTACAGCAAGTCCAAACGCATGAACGAGGTCGTCCTGGCCGACGTCGCGCGCGTGAATCCCGATGTCAACGTCACGGTCCTGCGGTACTTCAACCCGGTCGGAGCCCACACCAGCGGCCTGATCGGCGAAGACCCGACCGGTATCCCGAACAACCTCATGCCCTACGTCTCGCGGGTCGCGATCGGCAGCCTCGAACGCATCGGTGTCTTCGGCGACGACTACGACACCCCCGACGGGACCGGGCTGCGCGACTACATCCATGTCGTGGACCTCGCGGAGGGTCACGTGTCGGCGCTGGAGAAGGCGGCACCGGGCTACGCCGTGTACAACCTCGGCACGGGGCGACCGGTGAGCGTGCTGGAGCTGATCGCCTCGTTCGAGAAGGCCGTGGGGCGCGAGCTCCCCACGCAGATCCTCGAGCGCAGGCCCGGTGATGTCGCCGCGACGTACTGCGATCCGGCGAAGGCGGAGCGCGAACTCGGGTGGAAGGCGCGCTTCGGCATCGACGAGGCGTCCCGCGATTACTGGACGTGGCAGTCGCAGAATCCGCAGGGATACGCCACCGCCGAGTAGTCCCCTTCGCAGCCCGGTCCGCCCGGACTGCGTGGTCTGACCACAGTGTGTACTATGGTCGGACCACAGGAGGGTGATTCATGGCCGAACAGTCCGCGCCGTCTCGCGCTTGGCGAGTCGTGCTCGAGAAGGTCGAGAACGACCTTCTCGACGGTCGTCTCGGTCCGGGGGACCGGCTTCCCGCCGAGCGGGAGCTCGCCGGGAATCTCGGCGTCGGGCGTTCCAGCGTGCGCGAGGCGCTTCGCGTTCTCGAGGTGATGGGGCTCATCCGGACCGGCACGGGTTCCGGGCCCTCGTCGGGGGCGATCATCGTCGCCGCCCCCACCGGGGGGATGCAGGCGCTCCTGCGACTGCAGGTCGCCGCGCAGGGTTTTCCCCTCGATGACGTCGTGCGCACCCGCCTCGCCCTCGAGGAGGCCGTCGTGGAATCCCTCGCGCGGGACCCGAATCGGAGCATCCCCGCCGCGCGACGCATGACCGAGGTGATGGTCGCATCCGACTTGTCGCCGGCGGAGTTCCTCGCTCTCGACGCGCAGCTGCACCTGAGCCTGGCCGAAGCGTCCGGCAACGTCGTCATCACGGCGATGATGGCCGGGCTCCGCTCATCCATCGAGTCGTACGTGCGTGAGGGCGCCGACAACATCGACGACTGGGACGCCACCGCCGATCGCCTGCGCCGTGAGCACGTCGCGATCCTGGATGCCATCGACGCCGGCGATGCCGAGAAGGCGCGTGAACTCGTGCACTCGCACATCGCCGGATATTACGCCCACGCGGGCCTGTCCCGCTGACCGCCTATCGCAGAATCACGAGGAGAACATGGTCCAGCGCCAGTTGCCCAAGCCCGCCGAACTCTTGGAGCTCATGCAGTTCAAGAAGCCCGAGCTGAACGCCACGAAGCGTCGCCTGGACGGCGCGCTGACGATCTACGATCTGCAGCGCATCGCCAAGCGTCGCACGCCGAAAGCGGCCTACGACTACACCGACGGCGCTGCGGAGGGCGAACTGTCGCTCGCGCGCGCCCGCCAGGCGTTCGAGGACATCGAGTTCCACCCCGATGTGCTGCGCCCGGCCGAGCATGTGGACACTTCGATCGAGGTACTCGGAGGTCCCAGCGCGCTGCCCTTCGGAATCGCACCCACCGGCTTCACGCGGCTGATGCAGACCGAGGGGGAGGTCGCCGGCGCCGGCGCCGCCGGCGCTGCCGGCATCCCCTTCACCCTGTCGACGCTGGGCACGACCTCGATCGAGGACGTCAAGGCCGCCAACCCGGGTGGCCGCAATTGGTTCCAGCTGTACGTCATGCGCGACCGGGACATCTCTTACGGACTCGCCCGCCGTGCGGCCGAGGCGGGCTTCGACACCCTCATGTTCACGGTCGACACGCCGATCGCCGGCGCACGGCTGCGCGACAAGCGGAACGGGTTCTCGATTCCGCCGCAGCTGACGGTCGGGACCATCCTCAACGCGATCCCGCGCCCGTGGTGGTGGATCGATTTCCTCACGACGCCCAAGCTCGAGTTCGCGTCGCTGTCCACGACCGGCGGCACGGTGGGTGAACTCCTGAACGCCGCGATGGATCCCACGATCAGCTACGAGGATCTCGAGGTCATCCGGGAGCTGTGGCCCGGCAAGATCGTGATCAAGGGTGTCCAGAACGTGGCGGACTCGAAGAAGCTGGTCGACCTGGGCGTGGATGGGATCATCCTGTCCAACCACGGTGGACGCCAGCTGGATCGCGCACCCGTGCCGTTCCACCTGCTGCCGCAGGTGGTGCGCGAAGTCGGCAAAGACGCCACGATCATGGTGGACACCGGGATCATGAACGGTGCCGACATCGTCGCCTCGATCGCATTGGGCGCGAAGTTCACGCTCATCGGGCGGGCGTATCTGTACGGTCTGATGGCCGGCGGGCGAGCCGGAGTCGACAAGACCATCGACATCCTGCGCACTGAGATCACGCGAACGATGGCCTTGCTCGGCGTCTCCTCGCTCGACGAGCTGGAGCCGCGGCATGTCACACAGCTGCAGCGGATGACCCCGATCGCCGCACCCGGTCGCGCCCCGCGACCCCGCGCGGCGGCGAAGACCTCGCAGAAGGCTGCGGCTGGAGCCTGATCACACCTGCGGCGAGGTCAGCGCCGGGGGAGGGTGGGGATGAGTCCGTCGAGGAAATCGGCGGTCTCTTCCCACCCGTCCACCGCGTGGCACGCCACACCCATGGCGAGGACGGGATAGTCATTGCCGTCCGGGTCGAGGCGATCGCCGACGAACAGCATCTCGTCCAGCGCGATGCCGGTCTGCTCCGCGAGCTGCCGCATGCCGTAGGCCTTGTCGATGCCCCGGTGGGTGATGTCGACGGAGGTCGAGCCGCCCGAGCGCACCTCCAGATCGGGGATGCGGTCGGCGACGGCCTGCCGGAGCGCATTCTTCTTCTCGCCGGAGGGGTCCCATGCCTTCTTCGCCGCGAGCGGGGCGGACTGGCCGAGGGCGGAGAAGGTGATCTGTGAGCCCCTGTCCTCGAGGATCGGGCCCCACGTCTCACGCTCCCAGTAGCCGAGACGGCGGGCCTCCTCTTCGATCGCCGTCTGTGCGCGGTTCTTCTCGTCGTCGGTGAGACTGTGCGCGTAGACGGTGTCCACCTCGCCGTTGCGCAGGCGGTAGTACTGCGTTCCGCAGGTGGGGAGCAGATGCATCCGATCGAGGGTGGCTGGGTCGGCATCGGGGAGTCGTTCGACGACCTGGCTGCGGAACTGGGCGAGCTGCCCGCCGGAGATCACGGCGACCTCGACGCGTTCGGCGAGGGCGATCAGGAGCTGCCCCATGCGCGCGTCGATGGCGCTCTTGGAGGGAGCGAGGGTGTCGTCGAGGTCGAAGGCGACCAATCGGATGCTGTCGGGCACGATTCTCCACATCGTCGATGCCACCGTACTCGAGGCATGCGTGGCCGCACACCCCTATACGAGAGGCTCCACCCGCGGGTGGAGCCTCTCTGTGGTCGGGGTGACAGGATTTGAACCTGCGGCCTCTTCGTCCCGAACGAAGCGCGCTACCAAGCTGCGCCACACCCCGTGGCAACCCTGCGAGTCTACCCTGCTTCGAGCGATGCGCCCAATCGGTGCCGCCGTCCTCGATCGACCGTCGGGTCACGGGCGGCGGGTGCGGAGCGCGAGCGCGCCGAGTCCGAGGCCGAGGAGACCGGCGCCCGCCGCCGCCCATATCCGGGTCGTTCTCTCGGCCGGCAGGGCCGGTCCCGTGGCGGCGAGGTCGTCGACGATCGTCGACTCTCCCTCTTCTCCGCATTCGCCGCGATAGATCACCACGACGTCGCTCTCCGGGCTGGGGCGGTATTGCAGCAGCGCGATCCATTGGACGGTGCCGGAGGTGTCGGAGGTCACCGCCGGTGACTCGTACTCGCCGTCACCCGTGACCGGCACCGGCTCGGTCTCGGCGATCCGATCGGAGCACACGGCGGCGTCGCCTGTCGGGTGCAGGAAAGCAGAGAAAACCAGTTCGGCATCGACGGAGTCGTCCAGGCCGGTCACGGTCGCCACGTCGGTGAAGGGCTCGCCCGTCGCGGCTCGTGGTGTGGCGAGGGTCGTGACACTCGGACGCTCGACGACCGTCGTCTCCTCAGGGATGCCGCAGGTGCCGGTGGCGAGCGTGCGGGGATCACCGCCGCGGGGCGTCCACGTCAGCTCCTCGATCCAGTAGTACGTCCCCGAGGCGGTGGTCGCTACGGCCGGGGACTCGTACTCGCCGTCGCCGGTGACCGGAATCGGTGTCGTCTCTGCGACGAGGGTCTCCTCGGTGCACGCTGACGAGGGCTCCGCGCCGTCGCCCGCGCGGTAGAGGCGGAACACCAGGACGGTCTCGCCTGTTTCCGGGACGCGGCCGGACACCGTCGCGGTGTCGATGATGGACGCGCCGAACCCTGCCGTGGGTTGCGCGGCGGTCACCACCGTGGGTGGGGCGGCGACACCGGTCTCCTCCGCGACACCGCACCGGCCGACGTGCACCGGCGTGCCCTCGGCATCGTGCGCGCTCTCCTGCCAGTAGTACGTGCCGAAATCCGGCACCTCCGGGGCCGTGAAGGTCGTGGTCCCGGGCCGATCCACGCTCACGGCGGCAGAGGTCCAGACAAGGTTTTCCTCCGTGCAGGTCTCCTCCGGGGCGATACCCTCGACGGCGCGGAAGACCGCGGTCTGGAGGACGAGCCCGTCGCGGGGTACGGGGCCGTCCACGATGACGTCGTCGGCCATCGGGGCGCCGACCGTGAGCTCTTCCTGGGCACGGGACGAGATCGCGGGCACCATGATCGTCTGACTGCGCAGACCGTACTGCTCCTCCCACGCGTAGCCGTCCGGGAGACGCCCGCGCACCTCATCACCCTGCGACTTCGCCGAGATACGCCAGACGGCCGTGTAGAAACCCGGATCCGGCAGTGGCTCGACCGCTTCGACTCGGTACGGCGCCGTCGGTCCGACGGTCGGGTCGGTCTGCAGGGTGAGCGTCGCGACCGGCTCGCCCGGCGGTACGTCTCCGGGGTTCGGTTCAGACGTGCTGCGGTAGATGTCCGCCTCCGCGTGGACCACGGCGTAGGCGTCATCGTCCGACCGTGGCCACGCCCCGTCCGCGGCGAACAGCACCTCGTCGACGAAGCGTCCGTCGTGCACGTAGCGGTCGACGACCTGCGTCGAGATCGTCGGCGCGAACACCAGCGAGCGCGGCGCGTCATCGGCGCCTTCGACGGTGATCTCAGCGGCGCCGGCCGGTCCGGCGGTGTCCTGGCCGCCCGGGGTTGTGAAATACCGCACGGCGGCGAGGGCGGCCGTGGGGAAAACACCCGATCCGCGCACCGTGATCTCGTTCTCCGCCGCGCCGGTGACGTGGATGTCGTAGCTCTCGCCCGCTCGGAGGTCCGAGCGGACGGTGCTGCCGTCGGCGAACACGGCGCCGGACAGTTCGACCGTGCCGAAGCCGTCGGCCTGGGGGACCTCCGCGGTGACGGTGCCGCGGAGGGGGTCGGTCTGCGAGGCGGTGAACACGAGTCGACCCGAGGGGGCGGTGTCGCCGGCGGCCAGTGCTGTCGCCTCGGCGTAGTAGGAGGTGGCGAGTTCCTGCACGCGCTCGTTGTGTTTCGGGGCCAGCGCGGAGAACGTCCAGTTGATCGCCCCGGCCAGCGAGTCGCCTCGGTAGCCGAAGCTATGGAGGGTCTCGTCCCAGTCGGCGATCGCTTTCACCGCCCATCCCACGCTCGCGGCCTGTACGGGATCGGTGGTCTGTCCGTATGCGCTGACGAGGTGGTTGATGCCGGTGAGCTGTTGCGGGGTGAGCCCCGCGGCATCGGTGCGGACCCCGTGATCGGTGGTCTTTCCGGTCGGAGCGGCGAGCCCGGGGCGGATGCAGTAGGTGTGCACGTCGCCCACGCGCATCGACCCGTGCCATCCGTACTGCGACGTCGGCGCCCATGTGCCGAACCCGGCGCCGGCGGATGCCGCCTGCGACGGGGAAGCCGCTAGCCACGAGGTGACGATCACTCCACCGCACACGACGGTGAGGACGATCCCGAAGAGGAGGAGGGCGCGCTTCATGCGCTCGATCCTGCGTGAGCGACACGCCGGCTTCGTGCTCCGCTCCCGTTCCTGTGGACGCTGCCGTGAGGGCCGGGGCGTGTGGAGGGGGAGTGGTCAGTCTCGGGAGGTGAGGGTGATCATCGATGCTTCGGGTCGACAGGCGAATCGCACCGGGGCGTAGATCGAATGCCCGATCCCGGCGCTGACGTTCAGGGGCACGTGTCGCCCGTCCTGTATCCACTTGCTCAGGCCACGCGCCTGGTCCAGCGGGATGTCGCAGTTGGCCACGAGAGCCGACGGTGAACCCGGGATGCGCACCTGACCGCCGTGGGTGTGTCCGGCGAAGAGCATGTCGGCGCCGAGGGCGCCGAAGGCGTCGAGGACGCGACGGTAGGGCGCGTGGGTGACTCCGATGGTGAGGACCGCGCCGTCGTTCTCCCGCACCGCCTCGAGGGCTGCCGGGAGGACGTCGAGGTCGTCCCAGCCTCGGTGGGCGTCGCTCACACCGAATGCGTCGATCCGCATGCCCGCGATCGACAGCGAACCGGCGGCGTTGTTCAGATCGAGCCAGCCCAGCTCGTCGCGAAGGTACGCATCGAGAGCGTCCGTGTCGAGGGGAACTTCGCGCGGCTTCGACCGGCTCGGACCGGTGAAGTAGCGCAGGGGGTTGCGCGGGGACGGTGCGCTGAGGTCGTTCGAGCCGTGCACGAACACCCCCGGCACCCCGCGGAGCGGATCGAACGCGCGACGGATGCCGGCCAACCCGTCGGCGTGACCGAGGTTGTCGCCGGTGTTCACCACGAGGTCCGGGTGGAGGGCGGCGAGCCCCGCCATCCACTCCTGCTTGCGGTGCTGCCAGGGGGCCATGTGCGCGTCGGAGACGTGGAGGACCCGGATGGGGGGGGAACCGGGCGGCAGGACGCGGAGGGAGTGCTCGCGGACGGTGAAGAGGAATCGTTCGACACCGATTCCCCACACCGCCGCTGACGCGCCGACCGCCCCCACCGCCGCGAGGGCGGTGAGGGCGGTGCGCGTACGGCGTGAGGTCACGAACAGGACTCGGCGCGGTAGTTCACCGAGATGGTGTCGCCGCGGTTGACGAGCTCACCGGCGCCGGGGCTCGTCCCGGTCACCTGGGTCGCGCCGTTCCCGTTCCCGTTCCCGTTGCCGTTGTTGTCGTCATCGTCATCGTCGTCCCCGCCACCGGTCGCGGTACAGCGACCCGGTTGGACGCTGCCGAAGCCCTCCGACCGCAGCGAGCTGATCGCATCCTGCAGCGACTGCCCGGACACATCCGGCACGGTCACGCCCTGCCCGTTGGAGGGGCGGATGGTCACGTTCGTGCCGCCGGCGACACGGCCGGCGCCCGGGCTCTGCTCGGCGACCGTGCCGGCGGACTCGGCCGAGTCGACCTCGTCACCGACCGTCACGCTGAATCCGGCGCTCTGCAGGGTGGCGGTGGCCTCGTCGATGGACATCCCGACGACGTTCGGCAGGTCGGTGTAGACCACGCGCAACAGGTTTTGGTCGGGGGCCGCGAACTCGCCGCCGCCGTACTTGGCATTGGCCGCGGCCTGCACGCCCTTGCCGAGCGCGTAGCGGTAGTAGGCGACGCCGTAGTCGAACACGTCCGAGAAGCCCTCGATGTTGCCGACCCATGCCGCGGTGGCGACCTTCGTGCTCGACTCGACGAGCCAGGTCTGGAACGTCTCGTGCGTACCGGTCTTGCCGAGCACAGGAACACCGTCGTACGGGTTTCCCTGGGCGCCCGTGCCGCCGTTCATGACGCCTTGCAGGGCGTAGGCGGCCGTTGCCGCAACCGCGGAGTCGAGCACGCGCTCGCACGAGCGCTCCGGCACGGCCAGCTCGTTGCCGTCGGAGTCGGTGACCCGGTCGATCGCCTGGGGCTCGCAGTACACGCCGTCGTTCGCGACGGTCGCGTAGGCGCCGGCGACGGCGATGGGGGAGACGGCTTCGGACCCGAGGATCGAGAAGGCGCCGTTGACGTCGGCGGGCTGGCCGGTCGCGGCCTGCACCACGCCCATCTTCGTCGCGACGTTCTCGATGTCGCACAGGTCCAGGCGCTCGGCCATCGCGAGGAAGCCGGAGTTCAGCGAGTCGGCGGTGAACCGCATCGGCGTTCCGACGTATCCGGGGGCCTTCGCGAAGTTGTCGATCGCGTCGGCGCCGGGGTCGACCCATGCGCCGCCTTCGATGCAGCTGTCCGTCAGACGGGTCACCTTGTGTACGCGGCCGTTGAGCACCTCGTTGAGGGAGTTGCCTTTCTCCAGCCAGTCGATCAGGGTGAACAGCTTGAAGGTCGAACCGGCATTGAAGCCGTCGGACGAGCCGTACAGGTGGTCGCCGGCGAACACCAGCGACGTCTTCGTGGGGTCTTCCGCCTCGTCGGCCCGTTCGCTGAAGGTCTTGTTCTGGGCGATCGAGAGGATGCGGCCGGTCTCAGCCTCGATGCTCACCGTCGTCGAGCCGAGCTTCATCCCGTCGATCGACTGGGGCACGGTGTCGCGCATGGTCTGCTCGGCGGCGAGCTGCAGATCGATGTCGAGGGTGGTGTAGATGTTCAGTCCGCCACGGCGGAGGGCCGCGGCGCGGTCGTCGGCGGTCTCACCGAACGCGGGGTCGTTCGCCACGACGTCTTGCACGTACTTGCAGAAGAACGCCGAACCGCCGGCCTCGGCGCACCCCGAGGACGGGACGGTGATCTTCGGCTCGATCGGCGACTTCGCCGCCTCGATGTACTGCTCCTCGGTGATCTTGCCGTCATCGAGCATGCGGCTGAGCACGTAGAGTTGGCGGCCCTTGGTGAGCGTGTACCCGTCTGCGGCCGCGAGGTACTCCTCGTCGGTGATGGTCCCGTCGGCGAGCAGCGTGTCGAGCGCGGCGAGGGTGCCGTCGCTCGCGTTGACCTCGCCGTCGGGGGCGGTGTTCAGCGGGGTGCCCTCGCTGTTGGTGATCGACCCGCCGGTCTTGTCGATGCGGTACGTGTTCGGGTTTTGGACGATGCCCGCGAGGGTGGCTGCCTGAGCGATGCTCAGGTCACCGGAGCTGACGCCGAAGTAGTACTGTGCGGCGGCTTCGATGCCGTAGTTGGTGCCGCCGAAGTTGGCGATGTTCAGGTAGCCGAGGAGGATGTCGTTCTTGGAGTACTTCTGCTCCAGCGCGATGGCGTAGCGCATCTCCTGCAGCTTGCGCTGGTATCCCTCGACGCCCGAGGCGGTCGTCGCCTCGGTCCAGCACTGGAGCTTCGCAGCGGCCTCTTCTTCGGCCGTCTCGCCTTCGGCGTTGCTCTCGCACTGCTGGATGAGGATGTTCTTGACGTACTGCTGGCTGATCGACGAGCCACCCTGCGTCGCGCCGCCCTGCGCGTTGCTCAGGAGCGCACGGCTCGTTCCGATGAGGTCGACTCCGCCGTGCTGGTAGTACCGCGGGTCCTCACTGGAGAGGATCGCGTCGTACATGACCGGCGCCACCTCGTCGTACGTGACCGGTTCGCGGTTCTGGTCGTAGAACTGGGTGAGCTCGACGTAGTCGCCGTCGGAGTTCTTGTAGTAGATGGTGGAGGGAAGCATCAGCTTCTCGATCTCCAGCACGCTCGGCAGCTTGTCGAACATCGTGATGGCGCTCGAGGCCGCGGCGCCGGTCACGGCGATGGCGGGCGTCACCGTGGCGGTGATGAGGACACCGGCCACCGCGCTCAGGCCGACGAGGCCGAGGATCCCCCCGAGCACACCGCTAGCCGTCCGATTCTTCTGAGGCATAGGCTTGATCGTAGGGGAGCTAGCTGGGGAACCCCTTGACGACCGGCGCCTTTCCGCCACTGGACCGACCACCGAGGAGTTCTCGATGACGACGTGGGAGTACATGACCACGCCCCTTCTGATCCACAACACCGCTGCGATCCTCAACAACTGGGGCAAGCAGGGGTGGGAGCTGGTGCAGGTGGTGCCCGGCCCCGAAGGGGGACTCGTGGGCTACTTCAAGCGTCCTTCGGGCGGTGACGGCGCCTCGAACGCGGCCGGGCTGGGTGCGGCCGCGCAGGCTGCGCGTCAGTTCGAGGGGGGCTCGGCGTGAGCGTTTCCCGGCGTCTGCAGGAACTCGGCATCGAGCTGCCCGCGGTGGTGCCCCCCGTCGCGGCATACGTGCCCGCGAAAGTCCACGGGGACCTCGTCTATACGGCGGGGCAGTTGCCGATCGTCGGCGGTGCGCTCCCCGCCACGGGCAAGGTCGGCGAGGGTGACGGACTCGTCTCTGCGTCCGACGCGCAGGCCTATGCGCGCCAGTGCGCGCTGAACGCCGTCGCGGCCGCCGCCGCGGCGGTCGGCGGTGTCGATCGGCTCGCGGGTGTGCTCAAGGTCGTGGGCTTCGTCTCGTCGGTGCCCGATTTCACCGGTCAGCCGGGCGTCATCAACGGCGCCAGTGACGTCCTCGGCGAGATCTTCGGCGAATCGGGCCGTCACGCGCGCTCCGCGGTCGGTGTTCCGGTGCTGCCGCTGGACAGCCCCGTCGAGGTCGAGGTCGTCTTCACCGTCGCCTGAGGTCGCCCGAGCGCGTCGCCCACGAGTCGCCGCAGATGCGGCACCTTCTCCTCGATGAACCACGGGTTGCGGCTGCGCCACCCCCTCGCCAGCGGGGACGGGTGCACGATCGGGAACATCGGCCGGAACGATTCCGCCGCGCGCACGTTCGCGGTCACGTCCGCCGAGCCCAGGTAGCGGCGTTGCGCGTAACCACCGATGACGATGGTCAGGCGCACCGCGGCGAACTGCTCCAGGAACAGCGGGTGCCAGCGCGGGGCGAAATCGCGGCGCGGTGGCTTGTCCCCACTGGTCCCTTTGCCGGGGAAGTACGCGTCCATCGGCAGGACCGCGACAAGGTCCGGGTTCCAGAACTCCTCGTCGGTGACGCCCATCCAGGTGCGCAGGAGGCGACCGCTCGGGTCGTCGAAGGCGATGCCCGACGCCTGTGCCAGGCGCCCCGGGGCCTGGCTGAGGATGAGGATCCGCGCGTTCGCGGTGCCGACGATCAGCGGCTCCCAGCCGGCCTCGCGCGCCCAGGTGTTGGAGGGATGCTCCGCCACCCGGGCGCGCAGGCGGTCGAGAGGGCTCACCCGCCCAGTCTGCCCGTCCGCCCGGGGTGGCGGGGCTACCTCGTGATCTTCGCCTGAATCGTCGACATCACCATCGTGTCGGCGAGGGTCGTGGTGTCGCCCACCTCTCGCCCCTCGGCGACGTCGCGGAGCAGCCGGCGCATGATCTTCCCGGAGCGGGTCTTCGGGAGTTCTCCGACGATGTAGATGTCGCGCGGTCGGGCGATCGGGCCGATCTGCTCGCCGACCCACTGCCGCAGGGTCGACGCCAGGCCCTCGGCGGAGTGGGCGTCGAGGAAGCTCTGCTTGAGGATCACGAAGGCGACGACGGCCTGGCCGGTCGTCTCGTCGGACGCGCCGACCACGGCGGCTTCGGCGGTGGCTTCGTGGGCCACCAGGGCCGACTCGATCTCGGCGGTCGAGAGTCGATGGCCCGAGACGTTCATGACGTCGTCGACGCGGCCGAGGAGCCAGACGTCGCCGTCGTCGTCGAGCCGGGCGCCGTCCCCCGCGAAGTAGAAGCCCCGGTCGGCGAACTTCTCCCAATAGGTTTCGACGAACCGGTCCGGGTCGCCCCAGATGCCCCGCAGCATGCTCGGCCAGGGTTCGGTGATCACGAGGAGCCCGCCGTTGCCGTTTCCGACGTGCTCGCCGGACTCGTCGACGACGTCGACGGCGATGCCCGGCAGTGGCACCTGGGCTGATCCCGGCTTGGCCTCGGTGACGCCGGGGAGCGCCGAGATCATGATGGCCCCGGTCTCGGTCTGCCACCACGTGTCCACGATCGGTGTCCGATCCGATCCGATGATCTCGCGGTACCACATCCAGGCCTCCGGGTTGATCGGTTCACCCACCGAACCCAGCACCCGCAGACTCGACAGATCGAAGGACTGCGGCACGGTGCGACCGATCTTCATGAACGAGCGGATCGCGGTGGGCGCGGTGTAGAGGACGGTGACGCCGTACTTCTGCACCAGCTCCCACCATCGCCCCGGGTGCGGGGTGTCGGGTGTCCCCTCGTAGAGCACCTGTGTCGCTCCGTTCGCGAGGGGGCCGTAGGTGACGTACGTGTGGCCGGTGATCCACCCGATGTCGGCGGTGCACCAATAGACATCGGTCTCCGGGTGGATGTCGTGGACGACGCGGTTGGTGAAGGCCGCCTGTGTCAGATATCCGCCGGAGGTGTGGAGGATGCCCTTGGGCTTTCCGGTGGTGCCGGATGTGTAGAGGATGAACAGCGGCGTCTCGGCCGGGAAGGCCTGCGCCTCGTGCTCGGCGGACGCAGCCGGAACGACGTCATGCCACCAGAGATCGCGCCCCGCGGTCCAGTCGACGTCGTTGCCGCCGCGGCGCACGACCAAGACGTGCTCGACCGTCTCCTGAGGGCCGCTGCCGTTGCGCTCGCCGAGGGCGGCGTCCACGGCCGGCTTCAGCGCCGAGACCTTGCCCTTGCGATACCCGCCGTCCGCGGTGATGACCAGCTTCGCGCCGGCGTCGTCGATGCGTGAGCGCAGACTGTCGGCCGAGAACCCGCCGAAGACCACCGAGTGGATGGCTCCGACGCGGGCGACGGCCAGCATCGCCGCGATCGCCTCCGGGATCATCGGCAGATAGATCGCCACGCGATCGCCCTGTCCGACGCCGAGACCTGTCAGCACGTTCGCGACGCGCTTGACCTCGTCGGTGAGCTCGGCGTAGGTGACGCGCCGTTCATCGCCGGGCTCGCCCTCCCAGAGCAGGGCGATCCGGTCACCGTTGCCTGCATCGACGTGCCGGTCGAGGCAGTTGTGGGCGACGTTCAGCTCGCCGTCTGCGAACCACTCGGCGAACGGCGGATTCGACCAGTCGAGCACCGCGGTGAACGGGGTGTGCCAGTGCAGGAGCGTGCGGGCCTGGTCCGCCCAGAAGCCTTCGCGGTCGGCCGCGGCCCGTTCGTAGAGTTCGGCCCCGCCGACGGCGTCGGCGGCGAACGCGTCGGTGGGTGCGAAACGGCGGTCTTCGTTCAGCAAGTGGTCGATCTGGCTGCTCATCGGTGCTCCTTCGCATCGGGGCGGCGCGCGTGGCCGCTCGAGTCGCACGTCAATCTAGTCACGCCGCCGACGGCGGACCACCCCCGAGAGGAGGTATCGAATGCGTCCGCAGGAGAAATCGAGTACATGTCCGATATATCGGAAAGAATGAGCTGAGAAGGCGTCCGCGCACGTTCACGCATGCGTACACTCGTCTCGGCCGAACTTCGATTCTGGCATCGCGACGCTCCGAACCCCCCCCAACATTGGAGCGTCGCTCACGGCGGCATCCCATTCCCCCCATGGGATGCCGCCTTCTTCATGCGGGCCGACTCCTCCTGCACAGCGTCCGCCGCGCGCGCCGGGTTCCACGAGAGCCCCGCGCCCCCGATGTGCAGCGGCGCGGCCTGCCTACCGTCGGGGCATGGCTGCTCCCTTCGTCGTCACCCGCCGGGACTCTCCGGCGCCGGCGGATTCGTCCTCGCCGGTGAGGTCTGCCGATCAGCGGGCACCCGCCGCGCCGGACCAGGTGGTTGCGGTGCCGGCCGTGATGCGACCCTTCGAACGGGTGCTGCGAGACCGGGCCGTCACCGACCTGTTCCTCAGCGCCAGTCGGGGCCTGCACGTCGACCGCGGTGACGGGGCGCATCCGGAACCGGGCTGGTCTCTCGCAGAAGACGAGGTGCGCGACCTCGCCACCGCCCTGATCGGCGCGGGCGATCGGCACATCGACGACGCCCACCCGTGCGTCGATGTCCGATTGGCCGACGGTATCCGGGTGCACGCGGTCCTTCCGCCCGTCGCCTCGGCAGGGACCGAGATCTCCATTCGCATCCCGCGGGTCTCGCGCCCGGGACTGGACGAACTCGAACGATCCGGCATGTTCGGCGCGGAGGGCCGCGCGAGGCTGACCGAGGTCGTCGCCGAGCGCCGCAACGTCCTCGTGACGGGCGCGGCCGGCGCGGGGAAGACCACTCTCCTGGCCGCTCTTCTGTCCGCCGCCTCACCGCTCGAACGGATCGTCACCGTCGAGGACGTCGCGGAGCTGCGGGTGGATCATCCGCACCACGTCCGGTTGGAGGCGCGACAGGCGAACCTCGAAGGGGCCGGGGCGGTCGATCTGTCCCGTCTCGTCCGCGAGGCGCTTCGGATGCGGCCCGACCGGCTCGCGGTCGGAGAAGTCCGTGGGGCGGAGCTGCGCGACCTTCTCGGTGCGCTGAACACCGGTCACGACGGCGGTGCCGGCACCGTCCACGCGAACGGCATCGAGGAGGTCGCGGCACGCCTGGAGGCGCTCGGTGCGCTCGCCGGGTGGGACGATCGGACCCTCGCGCGGCAGACGGTGAGCGCGCTGCACGTCGTGATCCATGTCGCGCGACGTGCGGACGGGCGACGGGTCGTCGCATCGATCGGGTCTCCGCGGCTCGACGGGTCGGGACGGCTCCGGATCGAGGGGCCGTCGTGGCCGTCGTGACCGCCGCCCCGTCGCCCGATCTCGCCGACCCTGCCGCGACGGTCCTCCGGCTCGCCGTCATGCTGCAGGCGGGGGTGAGCCCGGCGCGGTCATGGCAGCTGTTGGCCGACAGTGGAGACGAGGCCGCTCGACGCGTCATCGTCGACGTCGCCGCCGGTCTCGACCTCGTGTCCGCCATCGCAGCGCGGGAGCCGGTGCCGGCCCGCCCGCGCCGCCGGCGGGGGCCTGTCGCACGACTCGACGGCTGGCGGGATGTCGCGGCGGCATGGCAGGTGGCCACCACGGTCGGAGCGCCACTCGCGGAGAGCCTCCGCGGGCTGTCGACGGCGCTTCGCGATGCCGAGGAGGCGGCCGACGATGTCCGGGTCGCCCTGGCCGAACCCACCTCCACGGCGAGACTGATGGCCTGGTTGCCCGTGGTCGGCGTCGTCCTGGCCGCCTGTTTCGGCTTCGACACCTTCTCCGCCCTCACGCGGTCACCGGTGGGTGCGGCCTGCCTCGCCGCGGGCATCCTGCTCACGGTCGCGGCGCACCGATGGAACGCCGCGCTGGTCCGGCGGGCGGGTGGAGACCCCCGGATCCCCGGGATGACCGCGGAGCTGCTCGCCGTCGCCCTGAGCGGAGGGGTGTCGGTCGCCCGGGCCCGTGATCTCGTCGACCGTGCCCGGCCCGGACCGGCGCAAAGCCGTGACGAGACCGCCGACGATGCGCTCGCCCTGTCGCAGCGCGCCGGGGTGCCGGCGGTCGACATGCTCCGCGCGGCGGCGGCTCTCGCCCGGCATCGTGCGCGGGTGGACGGTCGGCTGCGAGCGGCGAGGCTGTCCGCGCGACTGCTCATACCGCTCGGTGTCTGCACCCTCCCCGCATTCCTCTTGCTGGGTGTCGCCCCCATGATGCTCGGGGTGCTGGGCGCGGTGCCGCTGGATATCTCCCGGGTCGCTCCTTGACCGCGCCCGCATCACCCACGTCCCCTCCCGCAGGAACCCGCCATCGATAGAGAAGGAGCAAGAAATGTCCATCCCGACCCTCACCCCTCTTCGCGCCCGCCGGCTGTTCGCCGACGACACCGGCGCGGCCACGGCCGAGTACGCCATCGCCACCATGGCGGCGGTGGCCTTCGCCGGACTGCTGGTCGTGATCATGCGGTCCGATGAGGTGCGCGGCATCCTCACCGACCTGGTGCGGCGCGCCTTGACGGTCGAATGACCGCCGGCGGTCTCGGCGCGCGGCTGCTCCGGATCGGAGATCGAGGAGCCGTCGCCGCCGAGTTCGCCGTCGCGCTGCCCGCGCTGGTGCTGGTCATCGCCGTCGGCGTGGCGGCGCTCGGTGCGGGTACGCGGCAGGTGCGGTTGCAGGACGCCGTTTCGGATGCCGCGCGTCTGGTCGCTCGAGAAGAGGACCCGGGTCGCGCAATCGGGGCGGTGATCACGGCGGTGCCGGGGGCGACCGTGGAGATCGTGCCGCGCGGGGATCTCCTCTGCGTCAGCGCCGCCGCGACCGCGGCTCCGCTTCCGTTCACGCTTCGCGCCGAAGGCTGCGCCCTCGCCGGGGGCCTGTGATGCCCGGGGCGCCGACGGTCGTGGGTGTCGTCGCCGCGTTGGCGACCCTCATCGGCGGGCTCGCCTCCGTGGGGGCGGCGTCCGCCTCGGCTCAGCGCCTGTCGGGGGCGGCCGATGCGGCCGCGCTGGCCGCGGCCGACGCCGCGTCCGGAGCGGTCAGCGGGGTGCCGTGCGAGCGCGCGGCCGAGGTCGCCGAGGCCCACGCCGTGACGGTCGTCTCGTGCGAGGCCGTCGGGCTGATCGTCACCGTGACGCTCGCCTCGCGCTTCGCCGGCATGCCCTTCGAGGCGTCTGCGCGGGCGGGACCGCCCCCGGTGAGCGGTCCTCTCTCAGCGAACACGCCGTGAAGCGGTGTGTATGGTGTGCATCGACGAAAGGACCCCGCGTTGGCCACAGGCAAGAAGCTCGTCATCGTCGAGTCGCCGACCAAGATGAGGTCGATCCAGGGATACCTGGGCGACGACTACGAGGTGCTCAGCTCGGTCGGGCACATCCGCGATCTCGCGGACAAGAAGCAGATCCCGGCGGAGAAGAAGGACGCGTACGGCAAGTACTCGATCGACGTCGACAACGGCTTCGACCCGTACTACGTCGAGAGTGAGCGCGGGCGCAAGACCGTCACCGAACTCAAGCGCGCGCTGAAGCAGGCCGACGAGCTCCTGCTCGCCACCGATGAGGACCGCGAGGGCGAGGCCATCGCGTGGCATCTCCTCGAGACGCTGAAGCCGAAGGTGCCCGTCAAGCGCATGGTGTTCCACGAGATCACCAAGGACGCCATCCGCGCTGCCGTCGAGAACACCCGCGAGCTCGATCTGGCCCTCGTGGATGCGCAGGAGACGCGGCGCATCCTCGACCGCCTGTACGGGTGGGACGTGAGCCCGGTGCTCTGGTTCAAAGTCCAGCAGGGGACCTCTGCAGGCCGCGTGCAGTCGGCCGCCACCCGGCTCGTGGTCGACCGCGAACGCGAGCGCATGGCGTTCGTGTCGGCCTCCTACTGGGGCATCGACACCACGGCGGTCACCACGCGTGACGCCGTCGACCCCGAGAAGGCCTTCGCCGCACGACTGGTGCGCGTCGACGGCGGGGCGCTGGCCCGCGGCACGGACTTCGACGACCGCGGTGAACTGAAGAAAGCCGTGCTGGTCCTCACGGAGACCGAGGCGCACCAGCTGGCCGAAGCGATCCGCACGGCCTCGCGCGCATCCGTCTCCCAGCTCGACTCGAAGCCGGGAACGCGCAGCCCCAAGGCCCCGTTCACGACCTCCACGATGCAGCAGGAGGCCGGGCGAAAGCTCTCGATGAGCGCCAAACACGCGATGAGCGTGGCGCAGCGTCTCTACGAGAAGGGCTTCATCACCTATATGCGCACCGACTCCACCGCGCTGTCGAAGCAGGCGGTCGAAGCGGCGCGGGCGCAGGCGGTCGCCCTGTACGGTGACGCGGCGGTGCCCGCCAATCCGCGCGTCTATCGCAGCAAGTCGAAGAACGCCCAGGAGGCGCACGAGGCCATCCGTCCGTCGGGCGACGACTTCCGCACCCCGTCCTCGGTCGCCGGGGAACTGGACCGCGACGAGCAGCGCCTCTACGACCTGATCTGGAAGCGCACGATGGCCAGCCAGATGTCCGACGCGAAGTACGAGACGACCACGGTCACCCTGGAGGTGGACGCCGACGGGCGCCGCGTGGAACTGACCGCGTCCGGAACCGTCTACACCTTCAAGGGATTCCTCGAAGCCTACGAAGAGGGCAGCGACGAGAAGCACGGCGACACCGACCAGGCGGCCGACCAGTCGCTGCCGCAGCTGGCCGTCGGCGACGTGCTGCGCCTGTCCGAGGTCGAGCCCAAGGGGCACACGACCTCCCCGAAGCCGCGCTACACCGAGGCGAGCCTGGTCAAGGCGCTCGAGGAGAAGGGCATCGGTCGGCCCTCGACGTTCGCCAGCATCATCGACGTGATCCTCAACCGCGGGTACGTCTCCAAGCGTGGTCAGGCGCTCATCCCGAGCTGGCTGGCCTTCAGTGTCGTGCGGCTGCTGGAACAGCACTTCGCCGACCTCGTCGACTACGACTTCACCGCGGCCCT
This sequence comes from Microbacterium xanthum, assembly GCF_034531355.1. Classification (NCBI taxonomy): domain Bacteria; kingdom Bacillati; phylum Actinomycetota; class Actinomycetes; order Micrococcales; family Microbacteriaceae; genus Microbacterium; species Microbacterium xanthum. The sequence continues at coordinate 125,410 of NZ_JAWHUE010000001.1, read as the reverse complement.
CGAGGACGACCTCGATGCGATCGCTCGCGGCGAGCAGAAGCGGGTCGACTGGCTTCATGAGTTCTACTGGGGCTCGGATGCCCACGTCGGATTGCGCAACATCGTCGACAACCTCGGCGAGATCGATGCGCGCGCGCTCAACTCCACACCGATCGGCGACGTGGCGACGCTTCGTTTCGGCAAGTACGGCCCGTACCTGGAGGTGCCCAATGCCGAGGACCCCGAAGGCGAGCCGCGCCGGGTCAACATCCCGGAGGACCTGGCGCCGGACGAGCTGACCGTCCAGAAGGCGACCGAACTGCTGGACGCGCCCGTGGCCGGTGATCGCGTGCTCGGCGAGAACCCCGAGAACGGCAAGCAGATCATCGTCAAAGACGGCCGGTACGGCCCCTACGTGCAGGAGGTCGAGCCGGAGCCCGAGGAGTCGGCGTCGACCGAGACCGAGGCGCCGAAGAAGCGGACGGCGAAGAAGAAGGACGCTCCGAAGCCTCGAACGGCGTCGCTGTTCAAGACGATGTCGGTGGACACCGTCGACCTCGACACGGCACTGCGCTTGCTGTCGCTGCCGCGTACGGTCGGCGAGGACCCCGACAGCGGTGAGACCATCACGGCCCAGAACGGCCGCTACGGTCCGTACCTCAAGAAGGGCACCGACTCTCGCACGCTGGAGAACGAGCAGCAGATCTTCGACATCACCCTCGAGCAGGCGCTGGAGGTGTACAAGCAGCCGAAGTACGGTGCGCGCCGCGCGGCCTCGGCCTTGAAGGAGTTCGAAGCGGATCCGACGTCGGGCAAGCCGATCAAGCTGCGCGACGGCCGGTTCGGCCCCTACGTCACCGACGGCGAGACCAACGCCACCATTCCGCGGGGTGAGGACGTCGAGGCGGTGACCTTCGAGCGCGCCGTGCAGCTGCTGGCCGACAAGCGCGCCAAGGGTCCCGCGCCCAAGCGCAAGCGTGCGGCCACCACACGCACGTCCACCGCCAAGAAATCGTGACCGACGGTCTGTTCGTCACCTTCGAAGGAGGCGACGGCGCCGGCAAGACGACCCAGGCGCGCCTGCTGGAGCAGTGGGTGGCGGCGGCGGGCCGCACAGTGGTGCGCACCCGTGAGCCGGGCGGCACCGAGGTGGGGGCCCTCATCCGGGAGATCGTGCTCCATCATCGCGGCGACGTCGCCCCGCGCGCCGAGGCGTTGCTGTACGCCGCGGACCGTGCCCACCACATCGCCGCGCTCGTCCGTCCCGCCTTGGAGCGCGGTGACGTCGTCATCCAAGACCGCTACCTCGACTCCTCCGTCGCGTACCAGGGTGCGGGGCGGGTGCTCGGTCGCGACGAGGTGCGTGAGCTGTCCCTGTGGGCGGCGGAGGGGTTGCTCCCGGATCTGACGGTGCTGTTGGATCTCGACCCGGCCGCCGCGCGTGCACGTCTCGATGCCGAGGACAAGCCGTTCGACCGCCTCGAGGCCGAGAAGGAGGCGTTCCACACGGCGGTGCGCGCCGAGTTCCTCGCGCTCGCCGCCGCGGAGCCGACCAGATTCCTCGTCGCCGACGCCTCGAGGGCGCCGGAAGACATCGCGTCCGAGGTCCGCGCGCGTGTCCGGACTCTTCTGGGAGAGGCGCCGGACGACGTCGGCGCGGCCGATTAGGCTGACGGTCATGGATGCGACGGTCGACGCGACACCTGCGGTCGACCGTGCTGATCCCGGCACGGCGCCGTGGGACGCCGTCTGGGGGCAGCCCGAGGCGGTGGAGCTGTTGCGCTCAGCCGCCGCCGACCCGGAGGCGATGACACACGCGTGGCTGATCACCGGGCCGCCCGGGTCGGGACGCTCGACCCTCGCCTACGCGTTCGCTGCGGCGCTGATCGCCGAACCGGGTGACGAGGCCGTCATGCGGCAGGTCCTCGCCCGGACCCACCCCGATCTCACGGCGCTTCGCACCGAGCAGGTCATCATCCGCATCGATGAGGCCCGACGTCTCGTCGAGCGCGCGTATTACGCCCCGTCGCTGGGTCGACACCGCGTGATCGTCGTCGAAGACGCCGATCGCATGGCCGAGCGCACCTCGAACGTCCTCCTCAAGGCCCTCGAGGAGCCACCCGATCACACCGTGTGGGTCCTCTGCGCTCCGAGCGACGCCGACCTGCTGCCGACGATCCGGTCCCGCGTTCGCACCCTTCGACTTCGCGACCCGCAGATCGAAGATGTCGCGCGTCTGATCGTCCAGCGCACCGGCGTCGACGCGGGGGTCGCCGAGCAGTCCGCTCGTCACGCGCAGCGGCACATCGGCATGGCGCAGCGACTGGCCACCGATGTCGCCGCGCGTGCCCGACGTGAGCAGACCCTCCGCGCCGCCCTCGGTGTGCGCGGGGTGGGCGACGCGGTCGAGGTCGCCGCGCAGATCGTGCAGGCGGCGACGGAGGACGCCAAGGCGCTCACGGTCGAACGTGACGAGACCGAGCGGGCCGATCTGCGCCGAACGCTCGGCATCGCGGAGGGGGCGGCCGTGCCGCCCGCCGTCCGTTCGCAGCTGTCCGCTCTCGAGGACGAACAGAAGCGACGGGCCACGCGGAGTCTGCGCGACGGGATCGACCGGGTGCTGACCGATCTGCAGTCGATGTACCGGGACGTCGTGATGCTCGCGTTCGGCCGCGAGGCCCAGATCATCAATCGAGAGCTGGAACCCGAATTGCGGGCGCTCGCCGACACGTGGGGGCCACAGCGCCCTCTGCTCGTCCTCGACCGCATCGCCGAGACGCGGCGGAACCTGGAACAGAACGCCAATCCCACTTTGGCCCTTGAGAGCTTGCTGGTGACCGTAGCCAGCGGGAGGACACCGTGAAAACCACCCCGCTGCGCCGCGCAGGCGCCGTCGTCGCCGGGCTCGCCGCCGCGAGTCTCACGCTCACCGGATGCCTCTACGCGATGATCCCCGAAGACGGCGCCCGGGTCGCCCCCACCACGAGCGCAGACCCGGACACCGACGGCGTCGCGGCCGATCTGCTGCCCTTCTACGAGCAGAGCCTCGACTGGGCCGTGTGCGGGGCGTTCGATTGCACGACCGTCGCCGTCCCGCTCGATTGGGACGAACCCGGTGCGGGGGAGATCGAGCTCTCGGTCATCCGCCACCGCGCGACCGACGGGAATCCGATCGGCTCGCTCCTGACCAACCCCGGCGGTCCGGGCTCGAGCGGCGTGTCCCTCATCCGGGACTCCCTCACCTACGCCGTCGGGTCCGACGTCATCGAGGCATACGACGTGATCGGATTCGATCCGCGCGGCGTGGGGGAGTCCACGGCGGTGACGTGCTTCGATGCCGACGACATGGATTCGTATCTCTACGACATCCCGGAGGACCCGCGCGGAAGCGATGGCTGGACCGCCGAACTGGAGGAGCGCAATCAGGCCTTCGCCGATGCGTGCGAGGCGGGCAGCGACGGCATCCTGCCGCACATCACCACCGACGACGCCGCACGTGACATGGACGTCATCCGTGCCGTGCTCGGTGATACCGAACTGAACTACCTCGGCTACTCCTACGGCACCTTCCTCGGTGCGACCTACGCCAAGCTCTACCCGGAGAAGGTGGGCAGGCTCGTCCTCGACGGCGCGATCGACCCGTCGATTCCGGGCCTGGAGGTGGGCACGACGCAGGCGCTCGGGTTCGAGTCGGCGCTGCGGGCATATATGGCCGACTGCCTCGACGGGCAGGACTGTCCCTTCCGGGGCTCGGTCGACGACGGCATGGCCGACCTGGGGGCGCTGCTGGCCGCCGTGGACGCGGCGCCGTTGCCGGCCGGCGACGGGCGCGAGCTGGGAGCAGATTCCCTCATGACCGGCATCATCGCCGCCCTCTACTCGCAGGACAGCTGGCCGTTCCTGACACAGGCGCTCGCCGACACGCTCGCCGGGGACCCGACGCTGGCGTTCACGCTCGCGGACTTCTACAACGGGCGCGAGGGCGGCGAGTACGCCGACAACTCCACGGAGGCGTTCCGTGCGTACAACTGCATGGACTACCCGGACGATTCCTCAGCGGCGGAGGAAGCAGCGGCGGAGGAGCTCATCGCCGACCACGCGCCGACGATCGCGCCGTACTGGTCGGGGCCGGACCCCTGTGACGCCTGGCCGGCGGCGCCGACCGGGGTGCGCGAGGCGATCCCGGCCGACGGCGCGGCGCCGATTCTCGTGGTCGGCACGACCAACGATCCGGCCACACCCTACGAGTGGTCGGTCGCACTGGCCGAGCAGCTGTCCTCCGGTGTGCTGGTCACCCGCGTGGGGGAGGGGCACACCGGCTACAACAAGGGTGTCGCCTGCGTCGACGATGCGGTCGAGGACTACCTCCTGGACGGAATCGTCCCCGACGGGGATCTCACCTGCGACTGAGTCGCCGAGCCGTCCCGCTCAGCGCCACGGGATTCCGGCTCCGGCGGGTGGTTCGCGGGGACCCGCGCGAGGCTGTAAGATCGTTGATCGTGCATCGCGCAAGCGACGCGCGCCACCTTAGCTCAGTCGGCAGAGCGATTCACTCGTAATGAATAGGTCGCGGGTTCGATTCCCGCAGGTGGCTCTCACGCGAAGGGGTCGCATCCGCGGCCCCTTTCGCCATCTTCACCGGGGGAATCGCCGATGGATGGAGCGGTCGACACCGTCGCCGAGATCTTCGCGTGGCTGGGCTTCGGAGTCGGCGCCCTCGTCGCCGGTGTGGCGTTGGTGCTCTATCTCATCGACGGTACGTGGCGGCCCGTGCACGTCGTGATCGATGATGCGCCCGAGGGGCGGGTGGCCCGGTGGTTCGGCGATGACGGCGTCGGTCAGGCCGTGCTCACCGACGATCAGGTCAGACAGCTGGGGACTGCCGATGACGCCGATGCGTTCGCTCGCCAGGGCAGTCGGGACCGGCTGCGACTGACGGCACACTCCCCGCTCGTGCGGGCGGTGGCGTGGTTCGCGGTCGGGTTCGTCGCGGTGGGCGCCGCCTCGCTGACCCTCTCGATCGTGATGATCTTCGTGCGCGGCTGATCGTTCAGCCCACCGCCAACAAGCCGCCGGCGGTGATCGCGAGGAGGAGCCCCGCCCACTGCACACCGGCCACGCGTTCGCGCAGCACGAGGGCGGCCAGCAGAATCGTGCCGGCCGGGTACAGCGCCGTCAGCGCGGAGACGACCGCGAGGTCGCCGCTACGCAGCGCGAGGAGTGCTGCGAGGTTGGCCGCCGCATCCAGGACGCCGCAGCCGATGGCGAGCCACCACGGCGAGAATCCGGCCGGTCTGACGGTGTGCGGCGGCGCCGTGGCGGCGTGCTCGAGGTCGACGTGTCCGCTGGGTGCCGCACCGACCGGGATGCCGGCGGGGGCGAGCGCCCGGGCCATCGTCAGCCCGCGGCGGTGGGCGAGGATGATCAGGGCGACGACGATGCTCGCGGTGATGACGGTGTTGGTCGCACGGTTGACCACCAGGGGAACCAGCCCGCTGGTGGTGCTGGTCTGGTCGAGGATGATCAGGAATGCGCCGATGGCCGCACCGGCGCCGAGCGCCATCCCGAGGCCGCGCAGGCTGGGTCTGACGACCTTCTCACCCGGGACGAATCCCACGAGGATCACCGCGATCAGCGCGACGGCGAGCCCGGCGTAGCCGAGCGTGCTGAAGGCCTCGCCCTGCACGAGCAGGCCCCACGACATCGGCACGACCGCGGTGATCACCGCGGTCAAGGGGGAGAGGATGCTCATCGGTCCGATCCCCAGGCAGGCGTAGAGCAGCACGATCGCCACGACCCCCACGACCCCGGACAGCGCGCCCCACAGCACGTCGGCGGGGTGCCACTGTCCGCCGACGAGGGGGAGGAGTGCTGCCAGGGCGACCAGCCCCGACACGGCGGCCACAGCGGTGACGACGATAGAGCGCAACCGCCGTGCCGCAAGCCCGCCGAGGAAATCGGCGGCGCCGTACACGAGCGCGCCCACGAGGGCGACGAGTGCGGCGATCATCGTCGATCAGCCTACGGGGAACCGAGCCGTCGATATTGCTAGATAGGCTAGCTATATGACCTCGCCGCATCACGCCCGCCGTTCACCCCATCGCTGGGTGCGGGTGGGCATCCCCCTTGTCTTGGTCCTCGTCTGGCTCGTCGGCGGTTCCGTCGGCGGGCCGTACTTCGGGAAGGTCGACGAAGTCGCGACGAACGACCAGTCGAGCTTCCTGCCGGAGAGCGCCGACGCAACGCAGGTCTCGGAGCGTCTTCCGGACTTCCTGGGCGACGACACGATCCCCGCTGTCGTCGTGATCACCGGCGACGGCGAACTCACTGAAGACGAGCTGGGGGAGATCACCACCGTTTCCGAGGAGATCGCCGAGCTCCCCGGCGTCGTCGACGGGGTCTCGCCGCCGATTCCCTCCGAGGACGGTGAGGCGGTCCAGATGTTCGTCCCGATCGACTCCTCCGGCGAGGTCAGGGAGACCGTCGAGGAGATCCGCGACCTGCTCGAAGCCGATCTGCCCGCCGGTCTCGAGGGCTGGGTCACCGGGCCGGCCGGCTTCACCTCCGACCTCACGGAAGGCTTCCTGGGCATCGACGGGCTGCTGCTCGCGGTCGCCCTCATCGCGGTGTTCATCATCCTCGTGATCGTGTACCGGTCGCCACTGCTGCCGATCCTCGTCCTGCTCACAAGCGTGTTCGCGCTGTGCGTGGCGCTGCTCGTGGTGTGGTGGCTGGCCTTCGCCGACATCGTCGTGCTCAACGGGCAGGTGCAGGGCATCCTGTTCATCCTCGTGATCGGCGCCGCGACCGATTACGCGTTGCTCTACGTCGCGCGCTTCCGGGAGGCCATCGGCGAGGGCTCTCGGCGCTGGGATGCTGCGGTGCGGGCGTGGCGCGGGGCGTTCGAGCCGATTCTGGCCTCCGGCGGCACCGTCATCGCCGGGCTGCTCTGCCTGCTGCTGAGCGATCTCGCGACCAACCGGGCGCTCGGCCCCATCGCCTCCATCGGCATCGTCTTCTCGATGCTCTCCGCGCTCACGTTCCTCCCCGCCCTGCTGGCACTGTTCGGACGGGTGGCGTTCTGGCCCTTCATCCCGAAGAGTCCGCCGGCGCAGATCCCGGAGGACCTCACGCAGCCGGTCAAGGGCTTCTGGCAGCGGCAGGCGCGTCTGGTCGCACGCCACTCCCGGCCGGTGTGGATCATCAGCACCGTGGTGCTGCTGGCCGCCGCGGTGGGGGTCACCCAGCTCAAGGCCGACGGTGTCGCCACGAGCGACCTCGTGCTCGGCTACTCGGAGGCACGGGAGGGACAGGATGTCCTGTCCGAGCACTTCCCCGCGGGGTCGGGCAGTCCCGTGTACGTGATCGTCCCCGAGTCCGACCTGGCCGACGCCGCCGAGATCCTCGACGACAACGCCGGTGTGGATGCCGTCGCCGTCTCCAGCGAGGACTCGCCGACCGGTCAGGCCGCCGTGTCGGTCGATGGCGGGGAGGCCGTCATCGAGGCTTTCGGCCCGCCGGGGACCGCCGCGCCGGAGCCGACCGTGTCCGACGGCGACGTGCTGCTCATCGGGACCCTCACCGATGCGGCGGACTCTGTCGAAGCCGAAGACGCGGTCCGCGAGCTGCGCACCTCGTTCGACGAGGAGATGGGGCAGGGCGCGGCCCTGGTCGGGGGCGTGACGGCCACCGACATCGACTCGAATGACACGTCGATCCGCGATCGCACGATCATCATCCCCGTCGTGCTGGTGGTGATCCTCCTCATCCTCATGCTCCTCCTGCGGGCCGTCGTGGCCCCCGTCCTGCTGATCCTCAGCGTGATCGTGTCCTTCGGCTCCGCGCTGGGAGTGGCCGCCCTGGTGTTCAACGGCGTCTTCCAGTTCCCGGGGGCCGACCCCGCGGTGCCGCTGTACGGATTCGTCTTCCTGGTCGCGCTCGGGGTCGACTACAACATCTTCTTGATGTCGCGCGTGCGCGAGGAATCCATCGTCCACGGCACTCGACGCGGAATCCTGCGCGGCTTGGTCGCCACCGGTGGGGTGATCACCTCGGCGGGACTGGTCCTGGCGGCCACGTTCGCCGCGCTGGGGGTGATCCCGATCCTGTTCCTCGCCCAAATCGCCTTCATCGTCGCCTTCGGCGTGCTCCTGGACACCTTCGTCGTGCGTTCGCTGCTCGTCCCCGCGCTGTCGTACGACATCGGGCGCGCGATCTGGTGGCCGTCGAAGCTCTCGCGCGGGGAGGAGCCCGGCGCACACGACGACCGGGAACAGCCGATGGGAGCATCCTCGGCGGCCGAGCCGGACGAGGATCTGGTCGCCGAGGACGGCCATGCGCTGACACGCGCGGAGTACCGGCGTACGCTCGAAGAATGACCAGGTCGCTGTTCATCGTCGACGTCCAGAACGACTTCACCGAGGGTGGCGCGCTCGGGGTGGCCGGCGGTGACGACGTCGCGCGGAGGATCACCTCCTACCTCGCCGACCACCGGGGCGACTACGCCGTCATCGTGGCCTCCCGTGATTGGCACGACGCCGACAGCGACAACGGCGGGCACTTCGCCGCCGGGGAACCGGACTTCGTCCACACCTGGCCGGTGCACTGCGTGGCAGGCACGCCGGGGGCGGAGTACGACGACCACTTCGACACCTCCGCCGTCACGCATCACCTGAAGAAGGGTCAGGGCGAACCTGCATACTCCCTCTTCGAGGGGGCGACCGAGGATGGTCGGACCGCGCTGCAACTGCTCGAAGAACACGGCGTCCTCGACATCGACGTCGTCGGAATCGCGACCGACTACTGCGTCCGCGCATCCGCCCTCGACGCCATCGCCGCCGGCCGTCATGTGAGGGTCCTCACCGACCTCGTCGCCGGCGTCGCGCCCGACTCCAGCCAGGCGGCTCTCGTCGAGATCGCCCACGCCGGCGGATCCCTGGCCACATCTGTGGATTGATCCGCTGGCCGGGTGCGGATGTGCGTAGTCTCGACGTGTGACCGAGGAACAACCGGGCTACTCGCCCGAGGATCGCGTGACCAATCCGGTCGCGGTCGCGGGGCTGGTCCTCGCGATCATCGCTCTGTTGCTGAGCGTGGTCAGTCCGGCACTGTCCATCCTCGTCGGGGTGCCGGCCGTGGCCTGCAGCGCCTTCGGGTTCCGATTGCATGCGTTGGGCCGCGGCGGCCGGTTCCCGGCGGCGGCAGGCCTGGTCATCGGAACGGCGGCCGTCATCCTGCCGATCGGCCTTTATCTGACGCTGTGACCGGGCAGCGTCCTCGATGGTGATGCGGTGGGCCCCGTGGGGCTCGAACCCACGACCCGCGGATTAAAAGTCCGATGCTCTACCGACTGAGCTAGAGGCCCGCGAGCTACCAGCCTAATGGGCGACGCGGCCGCCGACGCACCTCGCATAGCGTCGACGACCGCGTCGTCTTGTTCACGGCCGGTCCTCCCCCGAGTCCGGCCGCCGGCGGTCCTGGCCTTACGGCATCAGAACCGAGTCGATGAGGTAGACCGTCGCGTTGGCGGTCTGCACGCCACCGCAGATGACCATCGCGTCGTTGACCATCAGCTCGTCGCCCGAGCCCGTGACCTCGACGTCACCGCCCTGGACGGTGGTCTGCGTGCCGACGACCTCGTCGGGGCTCAGCTGACCGGGGACCACGTGGTAGGTCAGGATCGAGGTGAGCAGCTCGGAGTCCGTGGACAGCGTCTCGATCGTGGCCTCGTCGATCTGCGCGAAGGCGTCGTCGACCGGGGCGAAGACGGTGAACTCATCCCCGTTGAGGGTGTCGACGAGATCGACGTCGGGGTTGAGGCCGCCGCTGACGGCAGCGGTGAGGGTGGTGAGGAGCGGGTTGTTCGACGCAGCCACGGCGACGGGATCCATCGCCATGCCCTCGACCGAGCCGGCTCCGTCCGGAACGGCCTCGGCGTAGTCGGCGCAGCCCGGGCCGACGAGCATCGCCGCCGGGTCCATCTCCATGTCGTCCTCCATGGTGTCTTCTTCCATGGGGGCGGTCGTCTCTTCGGTCATGTCCTCGTCCATCGTCTCCGACGAGGTGGATCCGGAACAGGCCGACAGCGCGAACGTGGCGGCGACGGCGAGCGAGAGACCAGCAGTGATGTGCGACTTCTTGGTGAGCATGACTTACCTCCGGTGTAGGTGGCCGCGAGGGCCGGATTGTCGTCCGCAGAAGCGGCGTACACAGGCTGTTCGGAGCCCCCCGTCGGGTGGATTGGAAGTTTTTTGTCGATTCGTTTCCGCCGGCGCGCGAGGACTTGCCCGGGTCGCCGACGAAATGTCAAGGGACGGCGGTCGGATACCGGCATACGCGCGCGCGTGCGGCATGCTGGACCCTATGGTCATTGACGGCGTCGACGTCCCCGAAGACGGCAGCGACCGCACCGACCACGTCGCCGACCTGCTCGGTCGGATCGCTGCCGGCGAGCAGAGTGCGTTCACCGCTCTGTACGGCATGCTCTCCTCTCGCGTGTTCGGGCTCATCCTCCGTGTCCTGGTCGACCGCTCGCAGAGCGAGGAGGTGCTGCAAGAGGTTTTTCTCGAGGTGTGGCAATCCGCTGCGAAGTTCGCTCCGAAGAAGGGGCAAGGAAGGTCGTGGGTGCTCACCATCGCCCATCGCCGAGCTGTCGATCGCGTGCGGTCGTCGCAGGCGAGCAGTGATCGTGACGTCCGCGCCGGCATCCGTGATCTCGGAGTACCTCACGACGGGGTCGCGGAGCAGGTCGAGCTCAAGCTCGAGGGACGACGCGTCTCGACGGCTCTCTCGACCCTTCCCGACCCTCAGCGCGAGGCGATCGTCCTGGCGTATTACGGGGGTTACAGTCAAAGCGAGATCGCGGCGCTCACAGGATCGCCGCTGGGAACGGTCAAGACCAGGATGCGCGACGGGCTGTCGCGACTGCGGGTCGAGATGGGGGTGAAGGCGTGAACCAGAACGAGTTCGCGGAGTTGTCGGCGGGGCACGTCATGCGTGCCCTGTCGGACGAGGATGAGCGCGCCTACCAGGCCGCGCTCGCCGCCAATCCCGAGTGGCAGCATGTCGCCGCCGAGGATGCGGACACCGTCGCGGTGCTCGCTTCCGCCGTGCCGGCGGAAGAGCCGCCGCCGGCGGTCAGAGACGCTCTCTTCGCGCGGATCGCGCAGACCCCACAGCTTCCGGCGACACCGGCCGCAGAGGCGGCCGCAGCTCCGGGAGCGCCGCGCACCGAGGCGGTCCAGACCGTCGCCCGCCAGAAGTGGATGCGGGGCATGTTCGCCCTCGCCGCGTCCCTGGTGCTGCTGGTCGCACTCGGGTTCGGCGCCGTCACCGTCAATGAGTTTCTGACGCGACCGGCCTCGATCGTCGCGCTGCAGCAGATCGAAGACGCGCCGGATTCGCAGGCGGCCACCGCCGAGCTCGCCACCGGTGAGGGCACCGTCACGGCCTACTGGTCGGAGTCGCTCGGGCAAGCCGTTCTGGTCTCCGACGATCTGCCGACGCTGACGGACGAGGAGACGTACGAGCTCTGGTTCGTCCGTGGTGAGCAGCCGATATCCGCCGGCCTGTACACGCCGGGGGACGAGCCGGCGCTGCTCGACGGCGAGCTCGAGCCGGGAGACGCCCTTGCTGTGACGGTCGAACCCGCGGGTGGCTCGCCGACGGGTGCACCCTCCACGGTGCCCATCGTCGTCATCCCGACCGCCTGAGGCCGGTTCCACGCGCGTAGCCTGGAGGGATGAGCGACGAGTCTCGGGAGTTCCACAAGCCGGTCCGACGTCCGGCCGAGCTTTTCGACCGGGTCTATTCGGCCGAAGACCCCGCGGAGGTCTCCCGCGCCGCGCACTCCACGGCTCAGGCGCTCCTGTCGAGGGTGCGCGATGAGCCCGACGCCGACGTCGTCGAAAGACTCGTGGGTTTCACGGATCAGCACGGTATCGACGACATCGCCGAGCTGTGGTCACGTTCCCCGGCCACGAGCCTGCCGGGAGCGCTGTGGCGTCTGTACCTGATCCAACTGATGATCCACGACGATCCGGGGACGGCGGCCCTGCTGTACGAGCGCGGGCGGATCGAGCTCTCCTCGGCCGACGACGTCGTCGCCGGAGCGCCCACTCCCGCCGGTCCGGAAGAGCTTGTCACGCTGATCGACGTGATCCTCCGGGGTGCGTTCTCGGGCGACTTCGCGGTCGCGCTCGAGCGTGCCTCGGCATTCTGCCGCGTGCAGGCGGCAGGTTCGACCCACATCGCCGACGACTACGAGCCGACCGAGGCGGACCGCGCGAGCGCGCTCACCCGGCGCGCGCTGCGCTTGGCCGACTACGGCACCGACCTCGCGACGAGTGCTGCGCTCTGGCGGCGCGACGCCCTCACCTGACCGAGGGGATCGCGCCGAAGTCGGAGAATCGAGCCGATGTCGGAGGGTTCTTCGCCGATGCTCCGACCAACGCGCGATTCTCCGACATCCGGGACATGCCCCGGACAAGAAGGTGCCGGGCCGCAGAACGCCTCTCGGCGCAAGGCCGCTCGCAGCGGCAGAAGATGGAGCCCGGGGTTACTGCGGCCCGGCTGTTCCAGTGTAACGGACCATGTCCGGACGGTATTCCCGGGGCCTAGGCTCGTGACATGACTTGGCGATACGCGCTCATCATCGACCCCGTCGCGGCGGGTGTCGACGCCATCGATTACGCATCGACCTTCCGTGCCGTGGACCCGTCCGCGCCGGCGTTGAGTATCGGTGAGCTGAGTACGCAGCGCGGCGACGGGATCTTCGAGTCGATCGGTGTCGTCGACGGTCACGCCCAAGAGGTCGGGCCGCACCTGGAGCGGCTCGCGCACTCGGCCGCGCTGTGCGATCTGCCGGCTCCCGAGTTGACGCAATGGCGTCAGGCGATCGACCGGGTGGCCGTCGAGTGCCCGGCGGGGGAGTGCGTCATCAAGCTGATCCTCAGCAGGGGGGTCGAGCATGGACCGACCCCGACCGCGTGGGTGACCGCCGCGGTGGCTCCCGACAATTCCGCGGCGCGCACGACAGGGGTGCGGGTGGTGACGTTGGATCGCGGTTTCGACAGCGGCGCGCCCGCTCGAGCGCCCTGGCTGCTCCTGGGTGCCAAGACGCTCTCGTACGCGGTGAACATGGCAGCCCTCCGCGAGGCGCGTCGACGCGGCGCGGACGACGCCTTGTTCGTCACGAACGACGGGGTGGTCCTGGAAGGTCCGACCAGTTCGGTCATCCTGCGTTTCGGCGACCGATTCGTCACCCCGGAACCCGGTGCCGGCATCCTGCACGGGACGACGCAGATGAGCCTGTTCGCCCATCTTCGCGATCTCGGCCATGACACGGCTTACGAAACGGTCCCGGTTTCGATGCTGGCAGACGCGGATGCCGCGTGGCTGGTCTCGAGTGTTCGCCTCGCCGCACCCGTCTCCTCCCTCGACGCGACGCCCCTGTCGATCGATGAGGACTTCACCGCCGCCCTGAACGCCTATCTCCTGCGTCCCCGGGAGTGAGAACGACGAAGCCCCGCACGGAGAACCGTGCGGGGCTTCGTCGAACGGGCGCGGGTCTTATCCGAAGCGGCCCGAGACGTAGTCCTCGGTCGCCTGCTCCTGCGGCGTGGTGAACAACGTCTTGGTGTCGTTGTACTCGATGAGCTTGCCGGGCTTGCCCGTGCCGGCGATGTTGAAGAACGCCGTGCGGTCGCTCACGCGCGAGGCCTGCTGCATGTTGTGGGTCACGATGACGACCGTGTAGTCGTTCTTCAGTTCGCCGATGAGCTCTTCGATCGCGAAGGTCGAGATGGGGTCGAGCGCCGAGCAGGGCTCGTCCATCAGGACGACGTCGGGCGAGACGGCGATGGCGCGAGCGATGCACAGACGCTGCTGCTGGCCGCCCGACAGGCCCGAGCCCGGTCGGTCCAGGCGGTCCTTGACCTCGTTCCACAAGTTCGCGCCCCGCAACGACTTCTCGACGAGGTCGTCGGCGTCGCTCTTCGAGATGCGCTTGTTGTTGAGCTTGACCCCGGCCAGCACATTCTCGCGGATCGACATCGTCGGGAACGGGTTCGGGCGCTGGAAGACCATCCCCACCTGGCGGCGGACGGCGACGGGATCGACGCCGTTGCCGTACAGGTCGTCGCCATCGAGGAGGACCTCGCCTTCGACGCGGGCTCCGGGGATCACCTCATGCATGCGGTTGAGGGTGCGCAGGAAGGTGGACTTGCCGCACCCGGACGGGCCGATGAAGGCCGTGACCGAACGCGGCTCGATGTCGAGAGACACACCCTCGACGGCGAGGAAGTCGCCGTAGTAGACGTTGAGGTCGTTGACTTCGATGCTCTTGGACAAGACGGTTCTTTCTCTCGGGTGTGGGTCAGCGACCGGTCTTCGGGGCGAAGAACTTCGCGACCGCTCGCGCGGCGAGGTTCAGCACCATGACGATCAGGATCAGCGTGAGGGCGCCTGCCCACGCGCGGGCGATGGCCGAGTCGGGGCTGGTGCCCTGGTTGGCGTACTGGTTGTAGACGAAGACCGGCAACGTCATCATGTTGCCGTCGAACAGGTTGAGGTTCAGGCTCTGCGTGTAGCCCGCCGTGAGCAGCAGGGGAGCGGTCTCACCGATCACGCGGGCGATGGCCAGCATCACGCCGGTCGTGATGCCCGCGATCGAGGTGGGAAGCACGACCTTCACGATGGTCAACCACTTGGGCACTCCCAGCGCATACGACGCTTCGCGCAGTTCATTCGGGACCAGTCGGAGCATCTCCTCGGAGGAGCGGACGACGACCGGGATCATCAGCACGCTCAGTGCGACGGCTCCCATGAAGCCGTTGGAGATGCCGGGACCGAAGAAGACGACGAAGAGCGAATAGGCGAACAGGCCGGCCACGATCGACGGGATGCCCGTCATGACGTCGACGAAGAAGGTGATCGCCTTGCCGAGTCGGCTGCCCGCGCCGTATTCAACGAGGTAGATGGAGGTCATGAGCCCGATGGGGACCGAGATGATCGTCGCGGCCAGGGTGATCAGGAGCGTTCCGTAGACCGCGTGCACCGCCCCGCCGCCGTCGCCGACGACGTTGCGCATGCTCATGGTGAAGAAGTCGATGTCGAAGCGCTGGAGACCGTTCACGATGACGGTGAACAGCAACGAGATGAGGGGGAGGAGCGCGACGACGAACGCCGCGGAGACGATCGCGGTGATGAACCGGTCTGCGGCCTTCCGCTGTCCCTCGACGACCGTCGAGATCGCGTAGATCGCGATGACGAACAGAACCGTGCCGAGGAACACCGCTGCGGCGATGTTGTAGTCCCCGATGGGGTTGCCGAGGTTCGCGAAAGCGAAGACGACACCCATGATCGCCAGCGAGGCGATGAGCAGGACCCACGGCACGGAGGCGGGGAGGCGTCCGCTCGTGAGGGAGTTCGTCTTCGCCGGGGCGGAGGTCTTCTCGACGGTGGTCATCAGTTGGCTCCCGAGAACTCGGCGCGGCGCGACACGATCCAGCGTGCCAGCGCGTTGACGGCGAAGGTGAGGACGAACAGGACCAGTCCGGTGGCGATCAGGACGCTGATGCCGTCACCGTATGCTTCGGGGAAGGACAGGGCGATGTTCGCGGGGATGGTCGTCGGGTTCGTGGCGGTGAGGAGTTCGAAGGTGACGACGCCGGAGACCGAGAGCACCATGGTCACCGCCATCGTCTCGCCCAACGCACGGCCGAGGGCGAGCATGGCAGCGGAGACCATTCCGCCTCGGGCGAAGGGCAACACGGCCATCTTGATCATCTCCCAGCGGGTGGCGCCGAGGGCGAGAGCGGCCTCTTCGTGGAGCACCGGAGTCTGGAGGAAGACTTCGCGGCTGATCGCGGTCATGATCGGCAGGATCATGATCGCCAGGACGAGCGCCGCGGTGAGGATCGTGCGACCCGTGGAGGAGACCTGGCCGCCGAACAGGGGAATCCAGCCGAGGTACTCGTTGAGCCACGCGTAGAACGGCTGTGCCATTCCGGCGAAGACGAGGCCGCCCCACAGCCCGAAGACGACCGAGGGGACAGCGGCGAGCAGATCGATGATGTAGCCGAGGACGGCGGACACGCGGCGAGGCGCGTAGTGCGAGATGAACAGCGCGATGCCGATGGCCAGCGGCGCGGCGACGACCAATGCCAGGATGGCCGACCAGATGGTGCCGAAGATGAGCGGCCACACGTACTCGACGAACGTCTCGCCCCGGAGGATCGGGTTCTCGTCGGGGTCGGAGGTGAAAGCCGGGATGGACTCGGCGATCAGGAACACGGATACCGCGGCGAGAAGGACGAGGATCGTGACTCCTGCGGCGAGGGCGGTCCCCGAGAATGCGAGGTCACCGGGGCGGCGGCGGGCAGCCCGCTTGCCGTCGGTCTTCGGAGGTGGACTGGTGGGGGTGGTCGTCGCCATTGTGTGCCTTCGCCTCGGGTGGGTAGCTAGCGCCTGTGTGCGGCTATGGATCGGACGGTGGCGCCCGGTCTGCTCGATGCGATGTTCGAGCAGACCGGGCGAACAGGGATTCTCAGCCGATCAGCGCGATGGCGGAGTCGACCTCTTCACGCAGCGAGTCCGAGATCGGAGCGGAACCGGCGTTCTCCTCCGCGGCCTGCTGGCCCTCCGGGCTGGCCATGTAGGTGAAGTACGCCGCCACGAGCTCGGCGGTGTTGGCGTCTTCGTACTCGACGCAACCGATGAGGTAGCTCACCAGAGCGATCGGGTACACACCGGACTCGACGGCCGAGTAGTCGATCTCGAGAGCGAGGTCGCCCTCGGAGCGCCCCTCGACGCGCGGGGCGGTCTCGACGATCTTGGCGGCTGCCTCGGAGGAGTACTCCGTGAAGTCGCCGTCCGCGCCGACCGCGACGGTACCCAGGTCGCCGACCTGCGAAGCGTCGGCGTAGGTGATGGCGCCCTGGCCGTTGCGGGTCGCGTCCACGACACCGGACGTGCCCTGAGCGGCCTCACCCGAGTTGAGCGGCCACACGCCGTCCGCCTCGAAGGTCCACGTGTCGGGAGCAGCCTGGTGCAGGTACTCGGTGAAGGTCTCGGTGGTGCCCGAGTCGTCCGAGCGGTGGACCGGCGAGATGGCCAGGTCGGGGAGGTCGGCGTCGGGGTTCAGCTCGACGATCGCCTCGTCGTTCCAGTTGGTGATCTCCTCGGAGAAGATGCCTGCGATGGTGGCCGCGTCCATGTTCAGCGAGTCGACGCCGTCGAGGTTGAAGGCGACGGCGATCGGGGAGATGTAGAGGGGGAGCTCGACGATGCCGGCCGACCCGCCGTCCGCGCACGCGCCGAAGTTGCCGGCGGCGATCTCCTCATCGTTGAACGCACGGTCCGAACCGATGAAGTTGCTGGCGCCCGCGATGAAGTTCTCGCGGCCCGTGCCCGATCCGGTGGGCTCGTAGTTGATGGTCACGTCCGGGTTCGCGGTCTGGAAGCCGGCAACCCAGGCCTCCTGGCCGGCGGTCTGCGACGACGCGCCCGTCGCGTCGAGCGTGCCCGAGAGCGTGCTGTCGCTGTCGGTCGAGTCCGACGCGCTGCCGCCCTCATTTGCGGCGCAGGCGGTCAGGGCCAGTGCGGCGACGGCGCCGACGGCGCCGATCTTCGCAATACGGTTGAGCTTCACTGTGAATCCTCACGTGTAGGGGGTTCTGGTTGCGGCCCGGTGCAGGGCTCGCCGTGCACGCTAAGCACGCAGCCTTAAGAGAGTGCGCGCGGGAGGTGAACACCCGGTGAACGCGGATGGGGTATTCGGGCCAGGCGGCGGGCCTGGTGTCTACGCCCGCCGACGACTGGTTACCGTGGTGCCCATGGCCAAGACGACGAAGGCGGAGCGCAAGGCGCTCGATGCGATGGCGGAAGCCGCGGATGCGGCGAAGGACGCGAAGAAGGTGGCGAAGGCTCTCCCGAAGAAGCCTGCTGCCGACGTGCGGAACCTCGCCGCGGAGGCGGCCGACGCCGCGGACGCGTCGAAGAAGCAGGTGCGCAAGAAGCCGAAGAAGGTCGCCGAGCGCGCGAAGCGGGCGGTGACCCGTCTGCAGAAGGCGACGACGAAGGCGCTCGCGAAAGCGGAGGCCAAGGCGACGCGGCGGGCGGAAGCGGGGGCCGCCGCTGCGGAGGCCGAGCGGATCGAGGCGGAGGCGGCCCGACGCAAGGCCGAGGCCAAGGAACTTCGCAAGCTGGCGGCGAAGGCGCAGCGTTCGGCCGAGAAGGCCGACCGGGAGGCGGCCGCCGCGCAGGCCGAGGTTGAGGCGGAGATCAGCGCCGATCATTCGGATGACGCGCCGCCCGCGCGCCGACGGGCCGCCTCGCGCGCCGCTTCACCGACGGACCTCTCGGCACTCACCGTGCCGCAGCTGCGGGCGCGTGCGCGTGCGGAGGGGCGCACCGGCTACTCGCGCATGACCAAGCCCCAGCTCATCGAACTTCTCACCTGACGTGCCTGCCGATGCCCAGGACGTGCTGGACGCCGGGTCGTCCCTCACGCCGCCGCGAACCCTCATCGATGTCTTCCGCGACACCGTCGACCGACACCCCGAAGCCTCAGCGCTGGACGACGGCGCCGGAGCGCTGAGCTACCGGGAGCTCTCCGCTTTGGTGTGGCGAACCGCCGCGCGCCTTCATGAGGCGGGAGTGCGTCGCGGCGACCGTATCGGGGTGAGGGTCCCCTCCGGGTCCCGTGACCTGTACGTGTCCATCCTCGGCATCCTCGCCGCGGGGGCGGCCTATGTGCCGGTGGACGCCGATGACACCGACGAGCGCGCGGCGCTGGTGTTCGGTGAAGCCGCCGTGACCGGGATCATCGGCGCGGGGGGCGTCTACGTCCCGACGGATCCCGCTGTCCGGGGGGAGTCGGCATCGGGGGTGGCGATGCTCTATGCCGACGTCGAGCCGCACCCGAACACCCAGGCCGTCGTGGCGGTGCCTCCACCGAGCATCGACGACGACGCGTGGATCATCTTCACCTCCGGCTCGACGGGAGTGCCCAAGGGCGTCGCGGTGACCCATCGCAACGCGGCCGCTTTCGTGGATGCCGAAGCGAACCTGTTCCTGCAGGATGCCCCGCTGGCACCGGGGGACCGCGTGTTGGCAGGTCTGTCGGTCGCGTTCGACGCGTCGTGCGAGGAGATGTGGCTCGCGTGGCGCAACGGTGCCTGCCTTGTGCCGGCACCCCGGTCGCTCGTGCGTTCCGGTGATGACCTGGCACCGTGGCTGTTGCGCCAGAGCATCACGGCGGTCTCGACGGTGCCGACGCTTGCCGCCATGTGGCCGGGGAGCGCCATCGAGAACGTCCGTCTGCTCATCTTCGGTGGTGAGGCGTGCCCGCCCGAACTCGCCGCGCGGCTCGCGGCGGACGACCGCGAGGTCTGGAACACCTACGGGCCCACCGAGGCGACGGTGGTGGCATGCGCGGCCCCGCTCGGGGGCGAGGGGCCGGTACGCATCGGGCTGCCTCTCGATGGCTGGACCCTCGCGGTCGTGGACGCGGAGGGTAAGCGGGTCGGCGAAGGCGAGTCCGGTGAGCTGATCATCGGCGGGGTCGGGCTGGCGCGGTACCTGGACCCCGAGAAGGACGCGCAGAAGTACGCGCCGATGCCGTCGTTGGGATGGGACCGGGCGTACCGTTCCGGCGATCTCGTCCGGTACGAACGCGAGGGGCTGATCTTCCAGGGTCGCGCCGATGATCAGGTCAAGATCGGCGGGCGGCGCATCGAGCTCGGCGAGGTGGAGGCGGCCCTCGGTGACCTTCCGGGGGTGACCGGCGCCTGCGCCGCGGTCCGCAAGACCGAGGCCGGAGTGTCGGTGCTGGTCGGGTACATCGTCACCGACGCCCCGTTGGACCGTGCGGCGGCACGCGCCCGACTCACCGAGCGCCTCGCCGCCGGTGTCGTTCCCATCCTCGCGGAGATCGACGATCTCCCGGTGCGGACGTCGGGGAAGGTCGACCGTGCGGCGTTGCCCTGGCCGCTGCCGGGCGCGGACGACGCTGCGGCGGCGGGCCTGAGCGATGACGAGGCCTGGCTGGCGGAGCAGTGGCAGGCGGTGCTCGGCATGCCGATCACCGACGGCGCTGCCGACTTCTTCGACCTCGGCGGCGGGTCACTGGCCGCGGCGCAACTCGTCTCCCGGATCCGCGTGCGCGTGCCGGAGTTCTCGGTGGCCGACATCTACGACGTGCCGCGGCTGGCGGCGATGGCCGCCGCGATCGGCGCGGTCGCGGCGGCGACACCCGCAGGGGAGTACTCGACGCCGAAGCCCACTCCCCGCCGAATGCAGTGGATGCAGTCGATCCTCGGAGTGCCGCTGTTCATCGTCACCGGGATCCGGTGGCTGCTGTACCTGCTGACGGCCAGCGCGATCCTCCGCCTGGTACCGGGCTTCGAGGTGCTGCCCGAGGTGCCCTGGGGGATCCTCCTGGTCGGCTTGGTGGTCTTCGCGACCCCGTTCGGTCGGATGGGCATCGCCGCACTCGCGGCGCGGGTGCTTCTGGCAGGCGTCAAACCCGGCGACCATCCGCGCGGCGGCTGGGTGCACCTGCGTCTGTGGCTCGCCGAGCAGTTCGCCGACCAGATCGACGCGGTGGGGTTGGCCGGTGCGCCGTGGGTGACCTTCTACGCTCGCCTCCTCGGGGCGAAGATCGGCCGAGACGTCGATATGCACACGCTTCCTCCGATCACCGGCATGCTCGAGGTGGGGCCGCGTG
The DNA here is from genome assembly GCF_034531355.1 of Microbacterium xanthum. NCBI lineage: Bacteria > Bacillati > Actinomycetota > Actinomycetes > Micrococcales > Microbacteriaceae > Microbacterium > Microbacterium xanthum. The sequence goes on along the minus strand of NZ_JAWHUE010000001.1, from coordinate 104,703 downwards.
CCTCGATCGAGCCGGAGGTCGACCTGACCGGCTACTGGATCGACGGCGACCGCGTCCGTATCGGACCCGTGCGGATCGGCGCAGACGCCGCCGTCGGCGCGCGGAGCACACTGGCCCCCGGCACGCGCATCGGCCGCCGCGCGGAGATCGCGCCCGGATCCGCGGTCTTCGGCCGCGTGCGAGCCGATCAGAAGTGGGCCGGTTCGCCCGCCGTCCGCGTCGGGGCAGCCGGGGATGATCGGTGGCCCGAGGATGCGCCACCCCCTGCGCGGCGCTGGCTCGGGGCGTATGCGGTGTCGTCGCTGTTCCTCGGTCTGCTGCCCATCGCCTCGTTCGCCGTCGGCGGGCTGGTCCTCGCGATCGGCATGCGAGGAGCGGACTCGCTCGGTGGCGCCTTCGCGGGGGCGATGGCATGGCTCGTGCCGGCGGTGCTCGCCGCGGGGCTGGTGTACGCCGGCGCGGTGGTCGTCGGCGTGCGACTGCTCGCCCTCGGCCTGACGGAGGGCACGCATGCCGTCCGCTCGCGGGTCGGATGGCAGGTGTGGACGACCGAGCGGCTGCTGGATTCGGCACGTCAGTTCCTGTTCCCGCTCTACTCGAGCCTGTTCACCCCGGTGTGGCTGCGCATGCTGGGAGCGCGGGTCGGTGAGAACGTCGAGGCATCGACGGTGCTGTTGCTGCCGTCGATGACGCGCATCGAGGACGGCGCGTTCCTGGCCGATGACACCATGGTCGCCTCCTACGAGCTGCGCAAGGGATGGATGCGCATCGGCAAGGTGCGGATCGGAAAGCGAGCGTTCCTCGGCAACTCGGGGATGGCCGGTCCCGGGCATCGCGTGCCGAAGGACGGCCTGGTCGCGGTTCTTTCCGTCGCTCCGGCCAAGGCCAAGGCCGGATCCTCGTGGCTCGGTTCTCCGGCGGTGCGGTTGCGACGTGTGGCGACCGAGGTCGATGAGAGCCGCACGTATCGTCCCGGGGCCGGCTTGCGGGTCGCGCGGGCGTTGTGGGAGATGCTGCGCATCGTCCCCGTCTTCGTCAGCTGCGCATTGGGCCTGAGCGTGCTGTTCGCCCTGGCGGCGTCCTGGGAGGTGTTCGGGCCGGTGTGGACCCTCGTGCTGTCCGGCCCCGTTCTCCTGGTCGCGGGTGGTGTCGCCGCGGCGGTGTCGACGATCGCGAAGTGGGTCATCGTCGGTCCGATCCGCGCGGGGGAGAAGCCCCTGTGGTCCAGCTTCGTGTGGCGGACCGAGGTCTCGGACACGTTCACCGAGATGGTGGCCGCGCCGTGGTTCGCCAGAGCAGCAGCCGGGACCCCGGCGCTGGCGGTGTGGCTCCGCTCGCTCGGGGCAAGAATCGGCCACGGGGTGTGGTGCGATTCGTACTGGCTCCCCGAACCCGACCTGGTGACCCTGGGCGACGGGTCGACGGTCAACCGCGGCTGCGTTGTGCAGACGCACCTGTTCCATGATCGAATCATGAGCATGGATGCCGTCGAACTCGAGTCCGGGGCGACCCTCGGCCCGCACAGTGTGATCCTTCCCGCCGCCACCATCTCGGCCGACGCGACCGTGGGGCCGGCGTCGTTGGTGATGCGCGGCGAGAACGTGCCGGTGGGTTCGCGGTGGAGTGGCAATCCGATCGGTCCGTGGCGCGCGGTCAAGGTCCGCGCCTACCAGTCGACATCGTGAGTGATGCGTACACGCCCACAAGCGGCGACGAGTGCTACGACGTCGAGTCGTACGATCTCGACCTCCGGTATGCCGTGCGCACGAATCACCTCGAGGCGCGCGCGACGATCAACGCCGTTGCGGCGGTCGATCTGCGTGCCGTCTCGCTCGACCTGATCGGGCTTCGCGCGAGTCGTGTGAGCGTCGACGGGGTGCTCGCCACCTTCAAGCAGGGTCCGCGACATCTTCGCGTGACCTCACCGCATCCGATCGCCGCCGGCGAGTCGTTCTCCCTCGAGGTCCGCTACTCCGGTCGCCCGTCGCCGCGCCGCTCCACCTGGGGGCCGATCGGCTGGGAGGAGTTGGAGGAGGGGTCGCTCGTCGCCTCCCAGCCGATCGGCGCGCCCACCTGGTTCCCCTGCAACGACAGGCCCGACAACCGGGCGTCGTTCACGATCGCCGTGACCGCCGATACGGGGTACACCGTGGCGGCGACCGGACGGCGTGTCGCGGTGACCAAGCAGGGCCGCGCGACGCGCTGGGAGTTCCGAAGCGACGTGCCCACGGCGACCTACCTTGCGGCCGTCCACGTGGGTCCCTACCGGGAGAAGGCGCTGGGGTCGGCGACGATCTTCGCCCCGGGTGGGCTTCTCCCACGTGCGCGCCGCGCGCTGGCGGACGTGCCTCGCATGCTCGCGTGTTTCGAGCGCGTCTTCGGACCGTACCCCCAAGAAGCGTGCACCCTGGTCGTCACCCCGGATGAGCTCGAGATCCCCCTGGAAGCACAGGGCTTGGCGGTGTTCGGGGTCAACCATCTCGCACCCGAGCATGAGCGGCTGATCGCCCACGAACTGGCCCACCAGTGGTTCGGGAACAGCGTGGGCATCGGCGCGTGGCGCGACATCTGGCTGAACGAGGGGTTCGCCTGCTATTCCGAGTGGGTGTGGTCGGAGGAATCGGGTGGACCGACGGTCGACGACCTCGCGGCGGACGCCCACACGCGGCTGGCCGGGCTGCCTCAGGACATCGTGATCGGAGACCCCGGGGCAGGGGACATGTTCGACGATCGCGTGTACAAACGCGGTGCGCTGACCCTCGTGGCCCTGCGGCGGTTGATCGGAGAAGACGCGTTCGTGCGCATGGTCCGCGAGTGGACGGCGCAACACCGGCACACGCTCGCGACGACGGCCGATTTCATCGCGCTGGCCGAGTCGACCGTGGGGCGTGCCATGGGCGCCTTCTTCGACGAGTGGCTCCACACCCGGCCACTGCCGCCGCTGCCGTCTGCGTGACGCCGAGCGTCAGGTGGGGCACCAGGCTGCGCTGACGACGACGCCGGGCGGACCCTCGAGGTCGCGGCCGTGGATCGGCTGTCCGCCGTCGAGGGCGGCGACCCAGCCCTCGCCCCTCGTCGTGGCGCGGGCGGCGCCGGCGCGCAGCAATCGCCCGTCCGCCTTCGCAGCGGCCTCGATGCGCACCCAGTCCCGGAGAGTGGGGACCCCGTCGACACCGGTCGGGTCCTCCGGTTCGCCCGCTTGAGCGTCGATGCCGAAGCCGGAGATCCCCTGACGTGGCGCGACGGCGACCACCGCGGCGATGACATGACCCCGCCCGTCGCGCACGTACGACGCCGACCCCCGCACGCGCCCTCCGTCGATCAGGGGCGCGCCGTGGTCGCCCCCGCAGCGCGTGCACACGCGGGAGATCCCCGCCCCCGCGGCGAGTTCTCGCAGCAGCGCGTCGGCCACCGCGCGACGGGGCTCACCGGATACCGGGCCCCAGGCGAGGCGGATCAGCGTCATCTCATGCGCCGGAGGAGTGCTTCTCCGTCGCGACGATCCCCGAGCCGGGGTTGTCGGCCGAGAGGTGGACGACGGTGAAGTCGCCGGTGTCCAGGCTCGAGACGCTCCCCAGGTAGGAGCCGGGGATGCTGCCGGTCGCCAATGCGAGCTCCGCGGCGATGTCGGGCAGAACCGGGCCGTGGCTGCACAGCACCGCCGGTCGCCGGGCGCGCACGCGGTCGCCGACCACGCGGCGCACGTCCGAGCATCCCTCCTCCCACGCATCCTGGCTGACCCCCGGTTCCAGATGCACTTTCGATCCGAGCGCGGCCGCCAGCGGGCGGACCGTCGTCGTACACCGCACGGCGGGGCTGGAGACGATCTTGCGGACACCGAACGCCAGGAGAGGGCCGACCAGCTCCTGGGCCTGTCTGCGTCCGCGCGGAGCCAGCGGGCGTTCGCTGTCGACGCATCCGTCGAAGTCGTCGCGTGAGACCGCTTTGCCGTGGCGCAGCATCACCAGCGGAAAGGTGCGCAGGGCGCCTTCGTCCAGGCGTGCGCGGAACTTCTCGACGATGTCCACGTCGACCGGGTAGCTCAGTCGCTTCAGCGCCTTCTTCGGCGACACCCACTCCAGCCCGGCGATCTCCTTGTTCGGGACGAAGGAGCTCGCCCGCACCGCGGCGTCGGTGGCCTCGGCTGCCCAGTAGTGGACGATCTTCTCGCGATCACGGGGCAGCCGGTAATGCGAGATGCCGACGTGAACGCCGAGGCTCACCCGGATGCCGGTCTCCTCGTGGATCTCGCGCGCGGCGGTCTCGGGGAGCGTCTCGCCGGGATCGACCTTGCCCTTGGGCAGACTCAGGTCTCGATACTTCGTGCGATGGACCAGCAGGATGCGCAATTTGCCGTCGACGACACGCCACACCACACCGCCGGCGGCGTAGACCGTGCGCGCGGTCATCGCGTGGCTCGCGCGCGGCGGCGACGGCGCACGTCGTGCATCCGACGGTCCTGCAGGTCCAGCAGCAGCTCGCCGTCGGCGTTCTCCGAGTGCCGAGTCCATTCCGCATCCGGACCCAGCCACCACGAACTGGTCGTATCGCTCATCGCGAGGGTGAACAGGTCGTCGATCTCGCGCACGTGGGCAGGGGTGACCACGCGCACCAGGGCCTCGACGCGTCGATCCAGGTTGCGGTGCATCATGTCGGCGCTGCCGAGGTACACCTGCGGATCTCCGCCGTTGTCGAAACAGAAGATGCGCGAGTGCTCGAGATAGCGCCCCAGGATGCTGCGCACCGTGATGTTCTCCGAGAGGCCGTCGACGCCGGGGCGGATGGAACAGATGCCGCGGACCCACACCTCCACCGGCACGCCGGCCTGGCTGGCGCGGTAGAGCGCGTCGATGATCTGCTCGTCGACCATCGAGTTCACCTTGATGCGGATGCGCGCGGGTTTGCCGGCGAGCGCGTTCTTCCGCTCTTTCTCGATCAACCGCAGGAGCCCCTTGCGCAGATGGAGAGGTGCCACGAGCAGACGCTTGAACTTCTTCTCGATCGCGTAGCCGCTGAGCTCATTGAACAGGCGGGTCAGATCGCGCCCGACCTCGTCATCGACGGTGAACAGGCCGAAGTCCTCGTAGAGGCGGCTGGTCTTGGGGTTGTAGTTTCCGGTGCCCACGTGGCTGTAATGGCGCAGCACGCCCTCTTCCTCGCGGATGACGAGGGCGAGCTTGCAGTGCGTCTTCAGTCCGACGAGCCCGTACACCACGTGCACTCCGGCTTTCTCGAGCTTGCGGGCCCACACGATGTTGTTCGCCTCGTCGAATCGCGCCTTGACCTCGACGAGGGCGAGTACCTGTTTGCCCGCCTCGGCGGCGTCGATGAGCGCTTGGATGATCGGGCTGTCGCCCGAGGTGCGGTAGAGCGTCTGCTTGATCGCGAGGACGTGCGGGTCTTTCGCCGCCTGCTCGAGGAACGCCTGCACGCTCGTGGCGAAGGATTCGTACGGGTGGTGGACCAGCACGTCGGCCTTGCGCACCGCGGTGAAGATGTCGCTGCGCTCGGTGTTGTCGCCGGGCTGGAACGCCAGCGCGGTGGTGGGCAGGTGCGGCTTGTAATGCAGGTCCGGCCGATCGATGCGGGCGAGGTCGAACAGGCCGCGCAGGTCGAGGGGTCCGGGGAGGCGGTAGACCTCCTGCTCGGTGATGTCCAGCTCGCTCACGAGCAGATCGAGGGTGAGGTCGTCCATGTCGTCGGTGACCTCGAGGCGGATGGGAGGGCCGAAGCGGCGCCGCATGAGCTCTGCCTCGAGAGCCTGGATGAGGTTCTCGGTCTCATCCTCCTCGATGACGAAGTCCTCGTTCCGGGTCAGCCGGAACGCGTGATGGTCGAGCACCTCCATCCCCGGAAACAGGTCGCTCAGGTTGTTGGCGATGAGGTCCTCGAGGGGCAGGTAGCGCACGCGCTGGTCGTCGCGGGACACCTCCACGAAGCGAGGAAGCATCGGCGGGACCTTCAGTCGCGCGAACTCCTGGCGGCCCGTCCGGGCATTCCGGATGCGGATCGCGAGGTTCAGCGACAGTCCCGAGATGTACGGGAAGGGATGCGCGGGGTCGACCGCCAGCGGCATGAGGACCGGGAAGACCTGCGTCTGGAAGTAGGTGTAGAGCTTGGCGCGGTCGTCGTCGTCGAGGGCGTCGTAGCCGAGGACTTCGATGCCCTTGTCCGCCATGGCCGGTTTGACGAGGTTTGTCCAGGCTGCCGCGTGGCGCACCTGCAGCGCGTGCGCCTCGGAGGAGATGTCGGTGAGCACTTCGTGCGGCGATCGCCCGACGTTGGTCGGGACGGCCAGTCCGGTGACGATGCGTCGCTTGAGGCCTGCCACCCGCACCATGAAGAACTCGTCGAGGTTGCTGGCGAAGATGGCGAGGAAGTTCGCGCGCTCCAGAAGCGGCGTCTTGTCGTCCTCGGCGAGTTCGAGCACGCGCTGGTTGAACGCCAACCAGCTGAGCTCCCGGTCGAGGTACCGATGTTCCGGGAGGTGGGCGTCGAAGCTTTCCGACTGGTCGAAATCGTCGTCGTCCGCGTCGCCGAGGCCGGCGTCGAGCACCTCTGGTTCGATCATCCACACATCATTGCAGGACGAAGGTGACCTCCGCGTGAACGTGGACGGCTACGACGCGTCTCCCCGCTCGCGTGGCGGGGGGAGGTGGTCGTCTTCGTAGACGTTGAAGCGGTATCCGACGTTGCGGACGGTGCCGATGAGCTGCTCCAGGTCGCCGAGCTTGGCGCGCAGGCGCCGCACGTGCACGTCGACGGTTCGGGTGCCCCCGAAGTAGTCGTACCCCCACACCTCACTGAGCAACTGCTCACGGGTGAACACGCGCGAGGGGTGGGTGGCGAAGAAATGCAGCAGCTGGAATTCCTTGTAGGTGAGGTCCAGGGGCTTGCCGTGCACCTTGGCCGAGTAAGACGACTCGTCGATGGAGATGCCGGAGGTCTGGATGCGGGTCGAGCCTTGATCCTGCCCCTTGCGGCCCACCGCGAGCCGGATGCGGGCGTCGACCTCGGCGGGCCCCGCGGTGACCAGGATCACGTCGTCGACACCCCAGTCCGTCGACACCGCGGTCAGTCCCCCCTCGGTGACGATGAGGATGAGAGGCGCGTCCGCACCCGTGGTGTTCAGGATCTTGCTCAGCGACTTGGCGCCCACCAGGTCGGCCCGCGCGTCGATGAAGATGACATCCGCGCTCGGCGCGTTGACGAGCTGTGCGGCTTCCGCGGGGATCTGCTGCACGCGGTGGCTCAGCAGTTCGAGGGAAGGCAGGACAGGGCCGCCCCCCTGAGCGGAGCTGAGAACCAGAAGCTGTGCCAAGACGCCATCCTCTCGACGCCGAACACGCCGTGCGCCCCATATTAGGGCGTGTCCGTGCGCTCCTTCGAATGCTCCGCTTGGCGGCGGCTCGACGGTGGGGGACAATGGCACAGATGTCCACTCCACCCCTCGCTCCTCGGTCGACCTTCGGCGGCGTCGTCGCGGTGTGGATCGTCGCGGCCGTCGTGGGAGTGGCGATCGGCCTGTTCGTCCCCTCGGAATGGCGAGCCGCCTGGCTGCCGGTGGCTCTCGGCGGGTGCCTGATCCTCTCCTTCGCGGTGCAACTGTCCTACGGGCGTCCGCACCGGTTCATCCAGCGTGTCGCATCGAGCGTCGTCGGGGCGCTCGTCATCCTCGGTGTCATCAGCCTCGGGTTCGGTCTCGCCGGGGTCGTTCCGGGATAGGGTGGGGGCATGGATCTCGTCGCGCTGGAACTCTTCTTCATCGGCCTTCTCGGCCTGGCGTCGCTGGCGATCGTGTTCATCTCCGGCGTGGTCGTCAAGAACCTGTACCGCGGCCAGCGCTGACGGAGCGCGTCGTGCTCGACCTGCCGACCGACATCGCCGCCGACCTCGCGCCGCTCTCGTGGCTCCTCGGCGTCTGGGAGGGCCCCGGGTTCCTGGACTACACCGCCGGCGACACGCGTTTCTCGGGTGAGTTCACCCATCGCGTGAGCTTCAGCCACGACGGTGGAGACCACGTGAACTACTCCGCCGACGCCTGGACGACCGGTCCGGCCGGCGAACGCATCCCCCTCGTCTCCGAGGTGGGCTTCTGGCGGCTGGCCCGCCCCGTCCTGGACACCGACGCCGGTCCCGCTCTGCTGCCGCCGCGCGCGGCCGGCCCGGCGCGTCGCGCGGACGACGTCGAGGCGCTGCGCAACGCGGCCGGGGGATTCGACATCCAGGCGCAGATCGTCCACTCCGACGGGGTCGGCGAGCTCTACCTCGGACAGGTCAAAGGTCCCCGTATCGACCTGGCCACCGACGCCGTCGTGCGCACCGCCGGTGCTCGGGAGTACGCCGCCGCGACCCGCATGTACGGGCTGGTCGAGGGCGACTTGCTGTGGGCGTGGGACATCGCCGCGCTGGGGACCGAGCTCCGCTCCCACGCGTCCGCTCGCCTGGTGCGCGCGCCGTGACGCCCATGCCCGAGCTGCAGCGCATCCCGGGTGCCGTCGTCGTCGACGGCGTCCTGCATCACGCCGGCTCGCCCCTGATCGAGCAGCGCGCCCTCGCGTCGGCTCGCGCGGTCGCCTTCCTCGGCGACAGGCGGGTGCTGGCGGTGTCCGGGGAGGACCGTTTGACGTGGCTGGACTCGGTCTCATCGCAGTCGCTGCGTGAGCTTCCGCCCGGGGGCGCCACGGAAACGCTCATCCTGGATCCGCAGGGGCGCATCGAGCACGTGGCATCCGTCGTCGACGACGGGGAGACGACGTGGTTGATCGTCGATGCCGATGACGCCGAGCCGCTCCTGACCTGGCTGATGCGCATGCGCTTCCGTCTTCGCGTCTCACCCGTCGACGCCGGCGACCGCTTCGTCGTGATCGGTGGAACGGCCGAGGCTGTGGCGCCATGGGCCGCTGCCACCTCCGTGCCGCTGGTGTGGCGGGACCCGTGGCCTCACGTCTCACCCGGTGGATGGGCGTACGCGGGCGCGGACCCCCACCCCGGCGCCGCGCGCGATTGGGCTGAGGCCCTCGTGGCCCCCGACCGCGCTGCGGCGCTGGTCGAGGCGGTCATCGCGGGTGACGTCGCCGCGGCCGGCACGGTCGCCGCCGATGCGCTGCGTGTCGCCGCGTGGCGGCCCCGCTGGCGGGACGAGGTCGACGGACGGCTCCTTCCGCACGAGGCCGACTGGCTGAGGACCGCGGTGCACCTCGACAAGGGGTGCTATCGCGGGCAGGAGACCGTCGCGAAAGTTCACAACCTGGGTCACCCGCCGCGGCGCCTCGTGGCGCTGCACCTCGACGGCAGCGACAGCGTGCTGCCTGAACGGGGCGCGGCCGTGCGTTCGGACGGCGACGCGATCGGCGAGGTCACGTCGGTCGCCTTCCACCACGACGACGGACCCATCGCGCTTGCGGTCGTGAAGCGATCGGCCCCGGTGCCGGGCGATGTGACGGTGGACACGCCGGAGGGGGCCATCGCGGCGGCGGCTGAGACCATCGTGCCGCCCGATGCGGGTCGCACCGCGTCGGTGCCGCGTCTGCCTCGCCTCGGGCGTCGCACCGCGGCGGGCTGACGTGAGCGGCATGCCGCCTCTGACCGAGGCGATCCCGATCGGGTGGCGTGCGCAGCTCGACCCCCGCCCGCGCCTGAAGCGCCTGCAGGAATCGGCCAACGCGATCGTGCAGATCGTGGTCGCGGCGACCGCCGCGTACTCCTTCGCGCACTACCTTCTGGGACACCCGGCGCCCCTGGTCGCCGCGACGGTCACCGTTTCGAGCCTGGGTCTGGTGCGCGACGCCCGTCCGCGGCGGGTGCTGCAGACCGTCATCGGCATGCTCGTGGGCATTCTGGTGGCGGAGCTCATTCTGATGACGGCGGGTTCCGGGTGGTGGCAGCTTGCTCTCGCGCTGCTGTGCACGATGACCGTCGCGAGGGTGCTGTCCGCGCACGCGGGCTTCACGATCGCCGCGGCGATTCAGGCGATCATCGTCGTCGTGGTGCCGGCCGAGACACCGTTCCTGCGTCTGATCGACGGTGTCGTCGGCGGCATGGCCGCACTCGCCGTCACGGCCCTGATCCCCCGCAACCCCCACAAGGCGGAACGGCGTGACGCCGCCGCGCTCTTCGCCGCGCTCGGCAAGACCATGGACACCCTCGTCCAGGCGCTCCGGCGCGGCGATCGCCTCCGGGCGGAGCGGGGTCTGCAGCGTGCGCGTGCTCTGCAGCGGCACGTCGACCGGTGGACCGACTCGCTGGACTCCGGCTTGTCGATCGCGCGGATCTCGCCGTTCCTCCGGCGGGCCAAGAGCGAGCTGGAACGTCACGACCGCGTCCGTCAGGCCATGGACCTGGCGACGCGGAACATGCGCGTGGTAGCCCGCCGAGCGGTGTACCAGACCGACGATCGCCGGCCCCGCGTCGTCGTCGCGGAGGTGCTCGCCGAGATCTCCCGTGTGGTTCGGCTGCTCGAAGACGCGCTCGACGACATCGCTCTCGAGCCGGCCGCTCGAGAGGCAGGCAAGGCCGTCGCCGCGCGGCTCGATCCGCGCGCGATCCTGCCCGACGCCGACCTGGGCGAGCAGAACCTCATCGTGGCGATGCGGCCTCTGGTGACCGATCTGCTGACCGCGACCGGGATGACCCCCGACCAAGCGAGGGCCTGTCTTCCGCGACTGTGACGTGGGCTCACGTGCGCGGGGCGACGCTCGCCCAGGGCACGGTCACCTCGCCGAGACGGACGCGCGCGCGCTCGAGCACCGGCCAGCCCGACTCCGCCACGACGGCCACGGCGCGCCGCCAGCGGTGCACGGGCCCGAATGCCCCTTCCGGGGCGGCGCGTTCCCAGGCGTCGACGAGGTCGCGCAGGAAGGCGTGCACCGGCTCTCCGGCGACGTTGCGGTGGATCAGCGCCTTCGGCAGTCGCTCGGCAGCGACGGCGGGGGATCCCAGATCCCTCAGGCGGAGGGACAGTGTCAGCGAGAGTGGGCGGCAGCGATCGTCGACGGCGACCCAACTCGCGACCCGCCCGATCTCATCGCACGTGCCCTCCACCAGAAGGCCGCCGGGCTGCAGGCGCGCGGTCATGCGGGCCCACGCCGGCGCGACGTCGGACTCGTCGTACTGCCGCAGCACATTGAATGCGCGGATGATGACGGGGCGTCGCTCCCCGGGCATCGGGACTTCGAAACCGCCGCGCGCGAAGGAGACCGCCGCGTCCGATGCGAAGGACGTCGTTCCCGACCGGACGTCGGCGAGCTGGGCGTTCGCGCGGTCGACGCGGCTCTGGTCGATCTCGAGGCCGATCACGTGGGCGTCTGCGCGTTCGCGGGTCAGACGGGCGTGCAGTTCGAGTGCGGTGACGGCACTCGCCCCGAAGCCGAGGTCGACCACCAGCGGGTCATCGGTCCGGCGAAGAACCGGATGCCGCGCGATCCATCTGTCCACGCGACGGAGGCGGTTGGTCCCGGTGGTGCCCCGAGTCGGCCGACCGACGGGTGCGTCTCGCCGAGGGCGGGGAGGAAGGGCCACGCGACCATCCTCGCAGTCAGTAGGATTGCGGGTATGAGCGAGCCGTACACGCTGATCCTGCTCCGCCACGGTCAGAGCGAGTGGAACAAGACCAACCAGTTCACCGGCTGGGTCGATGCGCGCCTGACCGACCAGGGCAAGGCCGAAGCCGCGCGCGGCGGCGAGTTGCTGGCCGAATCGGGGGTTCTTCCCGACGTGCTGCACACGTCGCTGCTGAGCCGCGCGATCCAGACCGCCGACATCGCCCTCGACACGGCCGACCGGCTGTGGATCCCGGTCAAGCGCTCGTGGCGCCTGAACGAACGCCACTACGGAGCCCTCCAGGGCAAGGACAAGGCTCAGACGCTGGAGGAATTCGGCGAAGAGCAGTTCATGCTGTGGCGCCGCTCCTTCGACGTCCCGCCGCCGCCGCTGGCCCCGGACGACGAGTACAGCCAGGTCGGCGACCCGCGATATGTCGGCATCGACGGCGAGGTCCCCGACACCGAGTCCCTCAAGCTCGTCATCGACCGGATGCTCCCGTATTGGCACAGCGACATCGTCCCCGACCTGCAGGCGGGAAAGACCGTTCTGGTCACCGCGCACGGCAACTCCCTGCGCGGACTGGTCAAGCACCTCGAGGGCATCAGCGACGACGACATCGCCGCGCTGAACATCCCCACCGGCATGCCGCTGGTGTATCGCCTCGGCGAAGACCTCGTGCCGCTCGGTCCGGGGGAGTACCTGGACCCGGAGGCTGCCGCGGCCGGTGCGGCGGCGGTGGCGTCTCAGGGCAAGGGCTGAGGCACGACGGACACGACGCGAAAGGGCGGGCACCGGAATCCGGTGCCCGCCCTTTCGCGTGACGGCCGAGGTCAGTCGGCGGCGACAGCCGTGGTGTCGATCTCCTGGTCGTGGCTGGCCCAGTCGCCCGTGGCGAGGTAGACGACCTTCTTCGCGACCGAGACCGCGTGGTCGCCGAAACGCTCGTGGAAGCGGCTGGCCAGCGTGGCGTCGACGGTCGCCGACGCCTCGTGGTCCCACGACTCCGAGAGCACCTTCTCGAAGACGCTGACGTGCAGCGCGTCGATCTGGTCGTCGATCCCGCGGATCTCCTCCGCGAGGGCCAGGTCCTCGGTGCGCAGCAGTTCGGTGAGAGTCCGGGCGGCGGCCACGTCCAGCTCGCCCATCTTCGTGAAGGTCCCCTTCAGCTTGTGGGGGACCACGCGCTCGGGGAAGCGCATGCGCACGAGCTGTGCGACGTGCTCGGCGATATCGCCCATGCGCTCGAGCGAGGCGCTCATGCGCAGGGCGCTGACGACGATGCGCAGGTCGCGTGCGACCGGCTGCTGGCGGGCGAGAATCTCGATGGCCAGCTCGTCGAGGGCCACCGCCTTCTCGTCGATGATGATGTCGGCCTCGATGACCTCTTCGGCGAGAGACACGTCGCTCTTCTCGAATGCGGTGGACGCCTTGTCCATTGCGATCGTGACGAGCTCGGCGATCTCGACCAGACGTGACTGAACGTCCTCGAGGGATTGGTGGAAGACTTCGCGCATTGCAGCACCTTTCGTTGGTCGTGCGGGGTGCGGCCCCGGCGATTCTCGTCAGGGAAGGTGAACGGACGGTTCCCCAGGGGTGAATAGTACTGATCTTGCGCGAGCGGCACTCCAGCTTGCGTGAAGCGGGCGGTCATGGTCCGTTTACGCTGGTCGAATGACCACGACGGCTGCTGCGCTGCTCGCGCTCTCGGTCGGCATCCTGATCGGAGCCGGGATCGCCGTGGTGATCTTCCTCTCGTTCCGGGCACGTGATCGCGCTCAGGCCCAGGTCTCACGGAGGATCCCGGAGGGAATCCGCGAAGTCCTGCACGGCATGGAGGACCCTGCCGCGATCCTCGACGCATCCTCGACCGTCCTCGCCTCCTCGGCCGCCGCCGCCCCGTACGGCATCGTCGAGGGAGTGGCGCTGACCGACGACGACCTCCGGCGCGTGTCACGGAAGGCGCGCGACGCGGATGGTGTGGCCGCGGAGACCTTCCGCCTGATGCGAGGCGCGCCCCCGGCGGAGCCTCGGCTCGTCACCGTGCGCGCGACGCGCGTGTCGGCGCGGCTCACGCTGATCGTGCTCCGGGACATCACCGAGCGTGAGCGGGTCGAACAGATGCGGCGCGACTTCGTGGCCAACACCAGCCACGAGTTGAAGACCCCGGTCGGAGCGGTCACGCTGCTCGCCGAGGCGATCGAGTCCGCCGCCGACGACCCGGAACAGGTGCGGATCTTCGCCGCGCGCCTGACCGCCGAGGCCCAGCGCCTGGGGTCCCTGACCTCCCGCATCATGAACCTGTCGCGGTTGCAGGCCAGCGATGAGCTCACCGAGATGCGCGACGTCGCCGTCGACGAAGTGCTCACGTCCGCCATCGAGGCGAGCATGATCCAGGCGTCCGCGTCGGCGGTGGAGATCGTTCGGGGTGGCGACCGGGACCTGTTCGTGCGGGGTGACGCGCAGGTCCTCTCGGAGGCGCTGAGCAATCTGATCACCAACGCCATCGCCTACTCACCGGCAGCCAGCAAGGTCGGCGTAGGGGTCAAACGCGTGGATGACGTCGTGGAGATCGCGGTCACCGACCGGGGCATCGGCATTCCGGAGGCCGACCAGCAACGGATCTTCGAACGCTTCTACCGCACCGATCAGGCGCGCTCCCGGCGCACCGGCGGCACCGGCCTCGGCCTGTCGATCGTCAAGCACGCCGTCCAGCGCCACGGAGGAGAGGTGCGGTTGTGGTCTCGACCCGGTCGCGGTTCGACCTTCACCATCCGGCTGCCGCTCATCGAGCCACCCCTGGAGCAGTCCACGGGCAAGCGGAAGAAGAAGAAAGAGAAGATGAAGGCGCAGAAGAACGGAGACCACCGATGACCCGCGTGCTGATCGTCGAAGACGAGCCGGACCTCGCCGACCCCCTTGCCTACCTGCTGCGGCGGGAGGGATACGAGGTGGAGATCGCGGAGGACGGCGCGCTCGCCTTGACGGCGTTCCGCGAGCGCGGAGCCGACATCATCCTGCTGGACCTCATGCTTCCGGGGATGCCGGGGACGGAGGTGTGCCGGCAGGTTCGGACGGCTTCGCAGGTGCCCATCATCATGCTGACGGCGAAGGACTCCGAGGTCGACATCGTGGTGGGGCTCGAGCTCGGCGCCGACGACTACGTCACCAAGCCCTATTCGACGCGCGAGCTGCTCGCCCGTATGCGCGCGGTCCTCCGCCGCAACGCCCAGGCGGAAGCGGATCTGGAGGATCACATCCTCGAAGGGGGCCGCGTGACCCTCGACATCGACCGGCACACCGTTGCGGTGGACGGCAGCGAGATCAGTATGCCCCTGAAGGAGTTCGAACTCCTCGAGGTGCTCATGCGCAACGCCGGCCGCGTGCTCACCCGGGGCCAGCTCATCGACCGCGTGTGGGGCACCGACTACTTCGGCGACACCAAGACGCTCGACGTGCACATCAAGCGCATCCGCTCGCGCATCGAGCAGAGACCGAGTGACCCGACGATGTTGGTGACGGTGCGAGGGCTGGGGTATCGCTTCGAAGCCTGACGCCGCCGCCGATACGAAGAAGGCCCCGGGTTCACCCGGGGCCTTGCTCGTGTCTCCGGCTCAGGGTACGAGCGGTGCGAGGTAGTCCTGTGCGCCGTCGAGGACGGGGATCGGAACGACGGTGGTCTCGCCGTCTCCCGACTGGAACGACATGGGGATGTCCGATCCCGGCATCGCCCCGCCGAGGTCTTCGATCAGCAGCGGCTCGGTCTCGTCCGATCCGAGGCTGACGACGGTGTTGGCGGGAACGCGGATCGTGGCGGAGCCGACCGAACCGGCCTCTCCGATGTCGATGCGCAGCGTGTGCGCAGACCCCGTCCCGTTGACGACCGCCGCGACCAGGTTGCCCTGCTCCCCGTCGTCGGTGACGACCAGGACGTTGCGGACCTGGAGGGGGCCGGAGGTGTCGGGGATCATCATTCCGTCCCCGGGCGAGTACTGGATGGTCGTCGCCTGGGTGGAGATCATGCTGCAGCCGGTCGCCCCGAGGACGACGGCCGCGCCGAGCGCCAGGGACGCCAGTCGTCGCGCAGTGGTGCGGTTGTTCGAGATCACGGATCCTCCCGGGACGGATGACGGCATCGATTCCGATTCTAGGGTGTCGCGGGCGGGGACGCAGACCCGGCGATCGATGGGCTCCGCTGTGCGGCGGAGAACTCTAGCGTATGTCGCCTGTGGTATTCTGGAGGTTGCCGAAGGGACATAACTCCATGCTTTTTGAGGTTGGCGAAACCGTCGTTTACCCCCACCACGGAGCGGCGACCATCATCGAGGTCAAAGACCGTGTGATCAAGGGCGAGACGAAGAAATACCTGAAGCTCAACGTCACCCAGGGCGATCTGGTCATCGAGGTTCCGGCGGAGAACGTCGACCTCGTCGGCGTCCGCGACGTGATCGGCCAGGAGGGTCTCGACAAGGTCTTCGAGGTGTTGCGCGCTCCCTTCACCGAGGAGCCCACCAACTGGTCGCGTCGGTACAAGGCCAACCTCGAGAAGCTCGCCTCCGGCGATGTCATCAAGGTCAGCGAGGTCGTCCGCGACCTGTGGCGTCGCGATCAGGACCGCGGTCTCTCCGCGGGCGAGAAGCGGATGCTCGCGAAGGCAAAGCAGATCCTCATCTCCGAGCTCGCCCTCGCGGAGAAGACCGACGAAGACAAGGCGAGCGTCATGCTCGACGAGGTCCTCGCGAGCTGATCGCCCGCTAGCGTGATGCCGTGAGCATCACCCCGGTTCCCCATGTCGCCGTCATCGTCGTGGCGGCCGGTGACGGCACGCGGCTGAACGCCGGAGGTCCGAAAGCGCTGGTCGGCATCGACGCGCACTCGATCCTCCGGCATTGCCTCGAGCGGGTCTTTCAGGCGCCCTCAGCGCAGGTCGTCGTCGTCGCACCGGCCGGACGCGAGGGGGACGCGCTGACGGACGCCGTCGAGGCCGCGGGCCCCCGCCGTGACCTCGTGACGGTGGTCACGGGCGGGCCGTCGCGGCAGGCGTCCGTCGCGGCAGGCCTGGCGGCGCTGTGGGGCGACGTCCGGTTCGTGCTCGTGCACGACGCGGCGCGCGCATTGACCCCGCCGGAGGTGTTCGGTCGGGTGATCGACGAGCTGGAGTCCGGAGCGGACGGCGCCGTGCCGGTGCTGCCGGTGATCGACACCATCAAGCGCGTCGATCGGGGGGCGATCATCGGGGCCGTCGACCGGTCCGAGCTTTCCGCGGCGCAGACGCCGCAGGGATTCCGCCGCGGCGTGCTCGACGCCGCATACGCATCCGCGGCGTCGGAGCACACGGACGACGCCGCACTTGTGGCCGAGGCGGGACACGAGGTGACCGCGGTGCCCGGCGATGCGTCGGCGTTCAAGATCACCACACCCGCCGACCTCGAACGCGCGCGACACCTCCTCGCGTCTTCTCCGTCATCTCCGCCTCGCACCGGGGTCCCCTCTGCGTCCGGCGCGCCACGGGTGGGGGTCGGGACGGACGTGCACGGCTTCGCCGAGGGGGGCGAGCTGCGCCTGGCGGGGCTGACCTGGCCGGGCGAACCCGCCCTGGCGGGGCACTCCGACGGTGACGCGGTGGCACACGCGATCGTCGACGCGCTGCTGTCGGCGGCCGGGCTCGGCGACATCGGAACGTCGTTCGGCACCGATCGGCCCGAATACGACGGCGCCCACGGCGAGGTGTTCCTCAGGCGAACCGTCGCGATCCTCGGTGAGGCGGGATGGCACGTCGGCAATGTCGCCGTCCAGATCCAAGCGAACCGGCCGCGCTTCTCGCCCCGCCGCCTGGAGGCGGAGCGAGCGCTGTCGGCGGCACTGGGCGGAGCCGCCGTGTCGGTATCGGCGACGACCACCGACGGGCTGGGGTTCACCGGGCGGGGTGAAGGCGTCGCGGTGACCGCCGTGGCCCTCGTACTGCCGGCCTGAGCCCCCGGTGGCCGCCCTCGCCCGGCGGCGTTCAGGACGGCAGCGTCACCGGCCGGGTCAGGAAGAGCGACAGGGGGTCGTCGACGTAGTCGTCGAACGCGGCGCACGGCGTGAAGCCCGCACGGCGGTAGAGGCGGTGCGCGGGCGCGAAATCCGCCGAAGATCCCGTCTCCAGCCACAGGGTCTGCAGCCCTTCGGAGCGGGCGACGTCGACCAGGGCCGCCAGGATGGCGCGACCGACGCCGGTGCCTCGAACGGCATCCGCGACGCGCATCGACTTGATCTCGCCCCGTTCGCCGTCCAACAGCTTCACCGCGCCGACGCCCGCGATGCGCGAACCGGACCAGGCGGAGAGGACGATGACCGACGCATCGCGGAGGGAGGACAGCTCGAGCACATGGCAGCTCTCGGGCGGTGTGCCGGCGCGCATCGCGTCCCGGTGCTGCCGCAGCAGAGCGAGGGTCGCCGGGGAGGTGAGGTCGTCGCGGACGATCCGCAGGGGTGTCATCGTCGTCTCCGCACCGTGTCGATCATCAGCCCTCCACCGCGAACGGCGCCGGATCCCGCGGGGCGCGAGCGCCCCAGGCGAGGAGTGCGAGACCCGCACCCAGGACGACCAACCCCAGGAGGGCGGGAGGGGGGAGATGCTCGCCGAGCACGACGACGCCGAGGAGGGTCGCCGTCAGCGGCTCGCCCAATGTGAGCGTGGCCGCCGTGGCGGCCGTCAGCCCGCTCAAACCCCATGTGAACAGGGTGTAGGCCGCGGCGATCGTCGCGACCCCGAGCCACACCGCCATGGCCATGCCGGTCGGGTCGGCCAGCCACGCCAGGTCGATGAAGGGCACCGCGCCGAGCGCGATCACCCCCGCTCCGGCACCCATCACGCCGACGACCAGGAACGGGTCCCACCCGGCTTCCAGCAGCCGCCGCTGCGCCACGGCGATCGCGGCGAAGCTGGCACCCGCGCCGATCGAACCGGCGAGACCGGCGGGGTCGGTGCCGGCCTCGCCGCCGCCCGCGAGACCCAGTGCGGCGACGCCGACGGTGGCCAGCGCGGTCGCGGCGATCCAGGTCCCCGTCGGCCGCCGCCGGGTGAGGGCCCACTCGGCCACCCCGGCGAGGATCGGCGCGGAGCCCAGGGCGACGACGGTGCCCACCGCCACGCCGTTGCGTGCCGTGCCGAGGAAGAACAGCGGTTGGTACACCGCCAGCGCGACGGCGGTCAGGGCCAGTGCGGCGAGGGCCCATGGGGCCGACGCCGGCCGGGGTGCGGGGGAGCGCCGGATGCGGCGGGCGGCCAGCGGGAACGTGATCATGGCGATGGCGATCCCGCCGACGACCAGCCGCATCACCCCGACTGACAGCGGAGTGGTCTCCTCCGGCCCGAGAGCCTGCGCGGTGCCGGTCGTGCCGAACAGCACCGCGGCGGTCAGGACGGCGAGAACGTGCAGCACCACACTGTTCTACCCCACCGCGGCGCTCCGCATCGCGGCCGGGCGCGCGGCGCGCCGCGGGTAGGCTGGGCGGGTGACTCTCCGGCTCTACGACACCAAGGCGCGCCTGCTGCGCGACTTCGTGCCGATCGATCCCGACAACGTCACGATGTACGTCTGCGGCCCGACCGTCCAGTCCGGTCCCCACCTGGGACACCTGCGCGGGGCGCTCAGCTTCGATCTCCTGCGGCGATGGCTCGCGCATCACCATCAGCGGGTCACCTTCGTCCGCAACGTGACCGACATCGACGACAAGGTGCTCGAGAAGGCCGGACCCGACGAGCCGTGGTGGGCGCTGGCCTATCGCATGGAACAGGAGTTCTCGCGCGCGTACGACGCGATCGGGATCCTCCCTCCGACATACGAGCCGCGCGCCACCGGGTCCATACCCCAGATGATCGGCCTGATCGCACGGCTCATCGAGCGCGGACACGCCTACGCCGCGCAGGGTGATGTGTACTTCGACGTGCGCTCATGGCAGGCCTACGGTGCGCTCACCCGGCAGAGCGTGGACGCCATGGAGGCCGCCGCTGACGCAGATCCGCGGGGCAAGCGCGATTCGCACGACTTCGCCCTGTGGAAGGGCGCGAAGCCGGGCGAACCGCCCACCGCGACGTGGGAGTCGCCGTGGGGTCCCGGCCGGCCGGGGTGGCATATCGAATGCTCCGCGATGGCTCACCGCTACCTCGGCGAGGCGTTCGACATCCACGGCGGCGGGCTGGACCTGCGCTTTCCGCACCACGAGAACGAACTCGCCCAGTCCGCGGCGGCCGGACACGGCTTCGCGCAGTACTGGGTCCACAACGGGCTGGTCACCGTCGGCGACCAGAAGATGTCCAAGTCGCTGGGCAATTTCCTCCTCGCCGACGAGGTGCTGGCCGATCACGATCCGCTCGTGGTCCGTTATGCGCTCGCCGCGGCGCACTACCGCTCGGGCCTGGACGTGTCGGCGTCGAGCTTCCGCGAAGCCGAGGCCGCGCTGGAGCGGATCCGGGGCTTCCTCGAGCGGGCCGTGCGCCTGCTCCGCGACGAGACCCGGGATCTTCGTCTGACCGCAGCGGTGCCGGAGCGATTCGCTGCGGCGATGGATGACGACCTCGGCGTCCCGCAGGCACTGGCCGTCGTGCACGAGACCGTGCGGAGCGGAAACGCGGCCGTGGAAGCGGATGATCGCGACAGCGTCGCGCGCGCCTTCGCGGAGGTCGCGGTCATGACGGGCGTGCTCGGACTCGACCCGCTCGACCCTGTCTGGTCGGGCACGGGCGACGGAGCCGCGGGCCGGGCGCTCGACGCACTCGTCCGGACGATGCTGGCGCAGCGCGCCGATGCCCGGGCCGCGAAGGACTGGGGGACCGCCGACCGGATCCGCGACGCGATCGCGGCGGCGGGGATCACCCTCGAAGACACCCCCCATGGAACCCACTGGAGCGTGAGTGATGGCTAAGCCAGGACGACCCGGCGCGAGCCGCGGCAAGAAGAAGGGCCCCACGAAGGGGACCGGCGGACAGAAGCGCAAATCGCTCGAGGGGAAGGGGCCGACCCCGAAGGCCGAGGACCGGGCCTGGCACCCCGCCGGCAAGCGGAAGGCCGCGCAGGAGCGCTACGCCGCCGCGGGCGGGAAAGGTCGCCCCGGCGGCAAGCCGCAGGGGTCGAACCCGAACCGTCCCGGCCGCGGCGGCGCGTCCGACGACACCGAGACCGTCACGGGGCGCAACTCGGTCCTCGAGGCACTGCGTGCGCGCATCCCCGCCACCGCCCTCTACATCGCCCAGCGCGTGGAGATGGACGACCGGGTCAAAGAGATGCTCGCCCTCGCGACGAACCGTGAGATCCCGATCCTCGAGGTCACCCGCCCGGAGCTGGACCGCATGGCCGGGTTCGACGGGGTGCACCAGGGCGTCGCCCTCAAGGTGCCGCCGTACGAATACGGCCACCCCCAGGATCTGCTTGAAGGGGTCGTGGACAACGGGGGGACTCCGTTGCTGGTCGCGCTAGACGGAGTGACCGACCCGCGGAATCTCGGCGCCATCATCCGCTCGACGGCCGCCTTCGGCGGTCACGGCATCATTCTCCCGCAGCGTCGTTCGGCGAGCGTCAATTCCGCCGCCTGGAAGACCAGCGCCGGTGCGGCGGCACGCATTCCGGTCGCCCTCGCGCCGAATCTCACCTCGACGCTGAAGGAGTACAAGAAGCAGGGTGTGTTCGTGCTGGGCTTGGACGGCGAGGGGGACGTGTCGCTTCCGGCTCTCGAGCTGGCGGACCGGCCGGTGGTGATCGTCGTCGGCTCGGAGGGCAAGGGACTGTCGCGTCTGGTCACCGAAACGTGCGATCAGATCGTGTCGATCCCGATCTCGGCGGCCACCGAGTCGCTGAACGCCGGCATCGCGGCGTCCGTCGCGTTGTACCAGGTCGCCACCATCCGCACCGCGCGCGCCTAGCCCGACCCGATCGAGAGGACCCCTCCCATGGCACGTATCGCCGTCATCGGCGGCACCGGATACGCCGGACGCCACATCGCGGCAGAGGCGGCCCAGCGCGGTCACACCGTTCTGGTCGTCGCCCGCAAGGCCGTCTCCGATCGCGTCGAGCACGCGATGTACCTGGAAGGCAGCATCGCCGACGTGCCCACGCTCGTCACCGAGATGCAGGGTGTCGACGCCGTCGTGGTCGCCGTGGCGGCGCGGGCCGATATGGCCGGGATGCTGCGACCGGCCGTCGCCGAGCTCGCCGCGGAACTTCCCGCAGAGGTCCGCCTCGGGGTCGTGGGCGGCGCGGGCGGGAGCCGGGTGCGCCCGGACGGTCCGCGTCTGGTGCACACGCCCGAGTTCGCCGAGGAGTACAAGCCGGAGGCCCTCGAGGCCCTCGCGATCCTGGAAGACCTCGAGGCAGGACCGCGCCGCGAGTGGTTCTACGTCCATCCCGCGGGCGGATTCGGGGCCTGGAACCCGGGCGAGCGGACCGGTGCCTATCGTGACGGCGGACCGGTCCTGGTCGTCGATCCCGAGGGGAATTCGTTCATCTCGGGAGCGGATCTCGCGGTGGCCGTCCTCGACGAGATCGAGGAGCCCCGACACAACGGTGAGGCGTTCTCGGTCGGGTACTGACTGGATTCAGACCAGATCGCGCCAGTCGATTCCATCGCCGTCCTCGACGACCGGCAGGTCGGCGGTGACGACCGGCAGCGACATCGTCTCGGTGGGCGGCCCCATCACGGTCGCCTCATCGCGCCGGTGGCGGAGGACGTCGTCCACATAGCTGCCCAGCGCCTCGGCCAGCGGCACCGAACCGCCACGCGACTGCGACAGATACCAGCGGTGTTCCAGCACCTGGTGGTAGACCTCGGCGGGCTCGAGTTTGGCGCGCAGGTCGTAGGGGATGGCCATCACGACCGGTTCGAACACCCGCGTGAGCCATTCGTGTGCCACGACCTCCTCATCGCTGCCGAGTCGGGAGATCCGCGCGCGGAACTCATCGAGGTCGTTGAGGAGCCGGCGGGCCTGGTTCTCCTCGACGTCGAGCCCCGTCAGCCGGATCAGGCGACGCTGGTGGTGTCCGGCGTCGACGACCTTGGGCTGGATGGCCACACGTGTTCCGTCGTCAGTGGTCGTGATCGACATCTCACCGATGTCGAAGCCGAGCGCGTTCAGGCGCTGAACCCGCTCGGTGATGCGCCACGACTCGTCGGCGCCGAAGGACTCGCGGTCGGTCAGGGCGGCCCAGAGGGAGTGGTACGAGTCGACGATGCCGTCGGCGATCGCCAGTGCATCGACGCCGCCTTCGAGTCGGCCGCCGGCTTCCAGGTCCATGATCTCACCGGCGATGTTCGTGCGGGCGACGTCGAGATCGTGCGCGCGCTGCCCCGCCGTCAGGCCCGACTCGTGCAGTTCTCCGGTCTCGGCGTCGACCAGATAGGCGGCGAACGCCCCGGCGTCGCGTCGGAACAGGGTGTTCGACAGCGAGACGTCGCCCCAGAAGAAGCCCACGTTGTGCAGGCGCACGAGAAGGGCGGCGAGTGCGTCCACGAGACGAGTGGCCGTGTCCGGGCGCAGCACCTGGGTGAACAGGGCACGGTAGGGGAGCGAGAACTTCAGATGCGCGGTCACGAGGGCGGCCGGGAGGGGCTGGCCGTCGGCGTCGGTGCGCCCGGCGATCACGGCGACCCGTTCGACACAGGGGGCGTCGAGTCGATGGAGATTGCCGAGCATGTCGTACTCGCGGCGCGCCATCTCCTCGGTGGTCTCTTTGATGGCCACCACTCGGCCCGACAGGTTCGCGAACCGTACCAGGTGGCGCGAGATGCCCTTGGGGAGGAACACGATGGTGCTCGTGGGCCAGTCGGCCAACGGGGTGGACCAGGGGAGCGCGAGCAGCCCCGGGTCGACCGAGCTGGCAGTGATGGACAGGGACTCCGCCACGATTCCTCCTGGAACGATCGCGGCGCGGGAGGGTCTGTGACCCGCCCCGCGCCGCGATGGTGTGTTGCGATTACGCCGAGTGGATGGCCTCAGAGGTGAGGCGCTCACCGCTCTCGGCGTCGAACACGTGGATGTGTCCGGGGACCGGAGCGAGCTTGACGGTTTCGCCAGCCATCGGGTGCTTGCGGCCGTCGACGCGCGCGACGATGTCGGTGCGCTTGCCGTTGATGTCCGCGTGGCCGTACAGGTAGCCGTCAGCGCCGAGCTCCTCGACGAGGTCGACCTTGACCGACAGGCCCTGGTCGTCCTCGGGGGCGACGATGATGTCCTCGGGCCGCACGCCGACGGTGACCTCGGAGCCGTGCGCCTTGCCGAGCGTCTCGTGGTCGACGCCGACGACCTTGTTGCCGAACTCGACGCCGCCCTGGGTCAGGTGCACCGGGAAGAGGTTCATCGCCGGCGATCCGATGAAGCCGGCCACGAAGACGTTGGCGGGCGACTCGTACAGGTCGCGCGGCGTGCCGACCTGCTGGAGCAGACCGTCCTTGAGGACCGCGATGCGGTCGCCCATGGTGAGCGCTTCGGTCTGGTCGTGCGTGACGTAGACGGTGGTGACGCCGAGGCGGCGCTGCAGCGACGCGATCTGGGTGCGGGTCTGCACGCGCAGCTTCGCGTCGAGGTTCGACAGGGGCTCGTCCATGAGGAACACCTGCGGCTGACGCACGATGGCGCGACCCATCGCGACACGCTGACGCTGACCACCGGAGAGAGCCTTGGGCTTGCGGGTGAGGTACTCCTCGAGATCGAGGAGCTTGGCGGCTTCGAGCACACGCTGGGCGCGCTCTTCCTTGCCGACACCCGCGATCTTCAGGGCGAAGCCCATGTTCTCCGCGACGGTCATGTGGGGGTACAGCGCGTAGTTCTGGAAGACCATCGCGATGTCGCGGTCCTTCGGGGGGACGTCGGTGACGTCGCGGTCGCCGATGCGGATCGCGCCGGAGTTGACCTCTTCGAGGCCGGCGAGCATGCGCAGCGAGGTGGACTTACCGCAACCGGAGGGACCGACGAGGACGAGGAATTCGCCGTCCGCGATCTCGAGGTTGAGCTTGTCGACCGCGGGGCGCTGGCCTCCGGGGTACAGGCGGGTTGCGTTGTCGAACGTGACGGACGCCATGGTTCTTCTCCTTCACCGGCAGGTACGTGCCGGACGATCCGTAGTGAATGGAAGCGGGGTCATTCCCGCGCGCCCATCATCGGGCGTGGGTCCAGTATGCCACGAGGCGGTGTGCACGAGGTGTCTGGTCATTTCCCAGGGTGGGTGGCTAGCATCATCGAAGCCGCGCTCCCCCGAGCGGCACGCCGGAGGATCACGGCCCCACGTCTTTCCACGAGGTTCCATGTCACACGACGAATCGACACCCGACACCCCCACTCCCGAACCCACCCCTGAAGACCGCCGGCACGCCGTGCGGGCCAAGGCCAAGCAGGTGCAGCAGCGGCAGTCGCGCACGCGGCTGATCCAGCGGGTGTCGCTCGCGACGGTCGCCGTCGCCGTGGTCGCCGCCGTCGCCGTCGTGATCACCTGGACCGTCTCCAGCAACGCCTCCCGCCCTCTGGCGCAGCCGGCGAACGTGAGCGACGACGGGTTCGAGGTCACGGACGTGACCGGAGTCGGCTCGGTGGGTGCGGAGCCCACCACAGCCGAACTGGACGAAGACGCCGCCGCGGACGAGGAATCCGCCGACGGCGATGACTCATCCGGCAGCGCGGCGATGTCGGCCCAGGCCGAGCCGGTCGAGACCGAGACCCCCGAGCCGGGGGTGGTCGACATCCGCATCTACGTCGACTACCTCTCCAGCGGAGCCAAGGACTTCCAGGTCGCCAACGTGCAGCAGCTGCAGAAGTGGGTGAGCGAAGACGCCGCGACCCTGAGCTACTACCCGGTCGCGATGCTCACCGCGAAGTCCAACGGCACGAAGTACTCGCTGCGTGCGGCGAGCGCGGCGGCGTGCATGGCGCACCATTCGCCGGACGATTTCTTCAAGTACAACGACACGCTGCTGCGTCAGCAGCCCGATCTGGACACGGAGGGGTACTCCGACATCGAACTGGCGGATCTGGCTCAGGCCTCCGGCGCCGACGAACCGCAGACGGTCCGGGACTGCATCGTGGAGGAGCGCTTCGCCGCGTGGGCCAAGTCGGCAACGGACCGTGCGCTCGACGGTATCCCCGACACCGACGACGTCTCGCTGACGGGCACGCCCATGGTCCTCGTCAACGGCACGCCCTATGTGGGTGCCCTCGACGACGCCAAGGAGTTCGCTCAGTTCGTCCTCACCGTCTCCAGTGACGCGTACTACAAGGCGACCCCGGCGCCCACCCCGACCCCGACCTCGTGAGTCTCCGGCGGCTGGGTAGACTGGTCGCTCTGCCGGCTTGGCGCAATTGGTAGCGCACCTAACTTGTAATTAGGGGGTTACGGGTTCGAGTCCCGTAGCCGGCTCGAGAGGTCGATCCGATCAGCGTGCATGATGGGAAGATGACCTCCGGCCGTCCGCTCGCGATGGTCGGCGCTGTCGCGATCGGCGTGTTGACGGCACTGCAGGCGCGCGTCAACGGCTCGCTCGGAGCGTCGCTCGAGGACGGCTTCCTCGCGGCCGCCGTGTCGTTCGGGTCCGGCCTCGTGATCCTCGTCGTTCTGAGTCTCGCCGTGCCCGCGGGCCGCCGCGGACTGCGCGTCCTGCGCGAAGGCGTCCGCGAGAGGTCCGTACCGTGGTGGATGCTCATCGGTGGATTCGCCGGTGCCTTCAGCGTGGCGACGCAGAGCCTCACGGTCGCGGTGATCGGAGTGTCGCTGTTCACGGTCGGGATGGTCGCCGGTCAAGCGGTCAATGGGCTGATCCTCGACCGGGTCGGCTTCGGCCCGGCCGGTGTGGTCGCCGTGACGATGTCGCGGGTCGCGGGCGGGTCCATCGCGATCGGCGCCGTGCTCTGGTCCGTCTCGGCGGATTCGAGTCGCGAGGTCCCCGGGTGGATGCTCGTCCTCCCGTTCCTGGTGGGGGCGGGCATCGCCTGGCAGCAGGCCACCAACGGGCGGCTGAGGCGGCGCGTGGGGTCCGCTCTGACGGCCACGGCCGTCAATTTCGCCGGCGGCACCCTCGTCCTGGTCATCGCCGCCGCCGTCCACGTGGCGCTCGCCGGGCCTCCGCGGGCGTTCCCGAGCGATCCCTGGCTCTATGCCGGGGGTGCACTGGGCGTCGCGTATATCTTCATCGGCGCGGCTGTCGTCCATCGCACCGGCGTGCTGCTGATGGGACTGGGCGCGGTGGTGGGACAGCTGACCACGTCGGTCGCGCTCGACGCGCTCTGGCCGACGCCGGCCAGCCCGTCTCTGCCGTTGGGGCTGGCCGTCTCCGCGGTCGCGCTCGTCGGGGCGGCCGTCGCCGTCGTGCCGCGATGGCGACGGTGAGCTCAGCCCTTCGACTTCTTCCGGCCGGGCATCGATGAGATGAACCGGTCCGGGTCGATGCGCTTGCGCCGCAATGCACGTGACCGGTTCGGCTTGCCCCCGACGTAGAGCCACCCCAGCAGCTCCTCGTTCTTCGTCAGACCGTGTGCCTTCGCCACCGCCTTGCTCCGGGTGCGGTGGCCGGTGCGCCAGAACACGCCCCAGCCGGCATCGTCCAGGGCGAGGCTGAGCATGTGCGCGACGCCGGAGGCGACCGCCTCCTGCTCCCACCGGGGCACCTTGCTCTTGCGATAGCTGACGACCACCGCGAGCACGAGCGGCGCGCGAAGCGCCTTCGACGACACGCCCTTGCGCCCGTCGGCCTTGTTGAGAGCGCGGCCCAGACGCTCGCGAGCCGTGCCGCGGATCTCGATGATGCGCCACGGGGCGAGCGAGGAGTGGTCCGCGACGCGGCCGGCGGCGGCGACGAATTCCCGCAGCTCGTTCGCGTCGGGGGCGTCCTCGGTCACCTTGGAGAGCGAGCGCCGGTCGCGCATCGCCTCCAGGACTCTCGTCACGCGCCGTCCTCGGGCGTGAAGTTCAGCGAGAGGGAGTTCATGCAGTAGCGGTCACCCGTCGGGGTGCCGAAGCCGTCCGGGAAGACGTGGCCGAGGTGGGACCCGCACGAGGCGCAGCGCACCTCGGTGCGGACCATGCCGTGTGTGTTGTCTTCGAGCAGCTCGACCGCCTCCGGCCGGATCGACTCGTAGAAGCTCGGCCACCCGCAATGCGAGTCGAACTTCGTGCCGCTCTTGAACAGCTCCGCGCCGCAGGCGGCGCAGGTGTACAGCCCCGCGCGCTCCTCGTCCAGGAGCTCGCCGGTCCAGGGTCGCTCGGTACCCGCTTCGCGCAGCACCTGGTACTGCTCGGGGGTCAGCTGCTCGCGCCACTGCGCGTCTGTCTTGTCGACGGAATAGTCCATGGAGATCTCCTTCCTCTCCATTCAACCGCAGCGAACCGTGGGTCGGGCCGTGTATGACGCGGATGACGCCGGACCAGCAGAATGGTGGGCGTGGACGAGCTGATGGCGGTCGCCGAGAGATACGGGCGGTTCGCGCGCCTCGAGGCGCCGGGACGCTCGGCACTGTACGCCGAGTGGGCCGTCGGCGTCGCGGCCGATGACGCCGTCCAGGAGGTGCTCGCGCGCATCCCCGCCGCGCGGCGTCAGCCTCCCCTGGTCTTCGCGCTCACGCGCCTCCTCGGTGCGCCCGAGGGGTCGTTCGGGGAGTGGCGGGACTGGGTGCTCACCCACGCCGACGCGCTCGTGTCCGCCGCGGCGGTACGCGCGCTGCAGACCAATGAGCCGCTCCGGTGCGCCGCGCTCCTCCCTGCGCTGGCGACCGTCCCCGGCCCGATCGCCCTCATCGAGCTCGGCGCGAGTGCGGGGCTGTGCCTTCTGCCCGACCGATATTCCTACCGCTACACCCGGGCGGATGCGTCGCCCCTCAGGCTGGACCCGGCGGCGGGGGTCTCGGCGGTCGTCCTCGAATCGTCGGTGAGCGGAAACCCGCCGGTGCGCATGCCCGAGATCCTCTTCCGGGCGGGCATCGACCTTCTGCCGCTCGACCCTGCCGACGTCGGTGACCGTGCGTTCCTGCGCGCGCTGGTCTGGCCCGGAGAGCGCGACCGGGAGCGGCGGGTGGGGGCGGCACTCGATCTCGCCCGCGCGGAAGGGGTCCGCGTCGAGCAGGCCGACGCGGGCGATCCCGCCGTGATCGACCGTCTCATCCGCGCGGTGCCCGATGGGGTCACGGCGGTGGTGTCCACTCTCGGCCTGATGCCCCATCTCCCACGACGCTCGCGCGAGGGGCTCATCGGGTCCATCGCCTCCGCGGGCGGCACCTGGATCTCGCTGGACCCGGCGGGGGCGCACGAGCGGTGGACGCGAGAGTTGGACCCAGGCGAGGGGAGGTTCGTCCTCCACCGCGACGGAGCTCCGCTGGCCTACGCCGACCCGCTCGGCGCATCTGTGGAGTGGCTGGCGGGATGAGCTGCGCCGCGCGACTACCGTGAAGGGATGGCTCTGTCGGACCGTGATCGCGCCCTCCTCGACTTCGAGGGGGAGTGGCGCCGCCACGTCGGGGCGAAAGAGGAAGCCATCCGAGCCGACCTCGGTCTCGCCCCCGCCCGGTACTACCAGCTGTTGGACCGGCTGATCGACGGCGTCGACGCGCAGGAGTACGACCCGATGCTGGTCAAGCGCCTGCGGCGGCGACGCGACGAGGTCGAGCGTGCCCGGGAATCGGGGGTCTCACCCCGCTGACGTCCCGTTCCGGCGATTCCGGCCGCGGCGGGTAGCATCGGGGGGTGCCGACATCGACCTACCCGCGGGATCGCTTCGACGATCTCCCCGCGGACAGCGGGCGAGTGGGTGCCCACCGGGCCGAGAACCCTCACATGCGCGGCTGGGTGGTCTTCCTGTGGGCGGCCGTGGCCACGCTGGTGCTCATCGTGGCGGGCATCTTCGCCACGCTCGTGATGAGTGGTCGCGTCTCGCTGACCCCGGACGCGCAGCCCACTCCCACCCCCACCGCGACGGTCGAGCCGGTCGTCGACACGTCGTACGACATCCTCGTGCTCAACGCGACGCCCGAGTCGGGCCTCGCGACGCAGGTCAAGGACACCCTGGTGGCGGCGGGCTGGTCGGCGGAGGACATCAACGCGAGTGAGGCCGGCACCACCGACTTCGCCGAGACCACCGTCTACTACGCGTTCCCGGGCGACGAAGCGGCCGCAGCCGGGGTGGCGGAGTTGTTGGGCGGCGCCCGTCTCGAGCAGAGTGACTTCTACCAGCCGGTCGATGACGCCGCCACGTCGGATGTGGATGAGAGTCAGGCCGCTCAGCTGACGGTCGTGATCGGACTGGATCGCACCACCGACCCGCCCGAGGAGACGCCGGCCCCCTGATCGGCGGAGATGCGCTGTCGGTGTTTCGGGCCGGTAAACGTTTCTGTTCAGCGATGTCAACAGTTGCTGAGATGACCGTTCCGTGAATTTCCGTCTGCCTACGATGAGCCTGTCCCACCGCATTACAGGAGATTCGCATGGCCCAGGGCACCGTCAAGTGGTTCAACGCCGAGAAGGGTTACGGCTTCATCACCGTGACGGACGGGCAGGATGTGTTCGTCCACTACTCGAACATCGAGATGAGCGGTTTCCGCGTCCTCGAAGAGGGGCAGGCGGTGGAATTCACCGTCGGGTCGGGCCAGAAGGGTCCGCAGGCGGAAGCCGTCCGCGTCGTCGCCTGACGCGACCGACGCTCGCGCGATATCGCGCGCGGACAAGGGCGGGATGCTGTGGCATCCCGCCCTTCCCCTGTGCCCGGGGAGTGGCTTGCACTCACCGGGGGAGAGTGCCAGAATGTATTAGCACTCGTCTTGTATGAGTGCTAATAGACCGAAAGCCAACGTCCGGGAGGGACGACACACACATGGCAAAGATGATCGCTTTCGATGAGGAGGCCCGCCGCGGCCTCGAGCGCGGCCTCAACACGCTGGCCGACGCCGTCAAGGTGACCCTGGGCCCGCGTGGGCGCAACGTCGTGCTCGAGAAGAAGTGGGGCGCTCCCACCATCACGAACGACGGCGTCTCGATCGCCAAGGAGATCGAGCTCGACGACCCGTACGAGAAGATCGGCGCGGAGCTCGTCAAGGAGGTCGCCAAGAAGACCGACGACGTCGCGGGCGACGGCACCACCACCGCCACCGTCCTGGCTCAGGCTCTGGTCCGCGAAGGCCTGCGCAACGTCGCGGCCGGCGCCGACCCGATCTCGCTCAAGCGCGGCATCGAGAAGGCCGTTGCGGCCATCACCGACCAGCTGCTCGCCGACGCCAAGGAGGTCGAGTCGAAGGAGCAGATCGCCGCGACCGCGTCGATCTCCGCCGCTGACCCCGAGATCGGCCAGCTGATCGCCGAGGCGATCGACAAGGTCGGCAAGGAAGGCGTCGTGACCGTCGAAGAGTCGCAGACCTTCGGCACCGAGCTCGAGCTGACCGAGGGCATGCGTTTCGACAAGGGGTACATCAACCCCTACTTCGTCACCGACCCCGAGCGCCAGGAAGTCGTCTTCGAGGACCCGTACATCCTCATCGCGAACCAGAAGATCTCGAACATCAAGGATCTGCTGCCGATCGTCGACAAGGTCATCCAGGACGGCAAGGAACTCCTCATCATCGCCGAGGACGTCGAGGGCGAAGCGCTCGCGACCCTGGTGCTGAACAAGATCCGCGGCATCTTCAAGTCGGCTGCCGTCAAGGCCCCCGGCTTCGGCGACCGTCGCAAGGCCCAGCTGCAGGACATCGCGATCCTCACCGGCGGCCAGGTCATCACCGAAGAGGTCGGCCTCAAGCTCGAGAACACCACGCTCGACCTCCTCGGCCGTGCGCGCAAGGTGATCATCACCAAGGACGAGACCACCATCGTCGAAGGTGCCGGCGAGGCCGAGCAGATCGAGGGTCGTGTCACCCAGATCCGCCGCGAGATCGACAACACCGACAGCGACTACGACCGCGAGAAGCTCCAGGAGCGCCTCGCCAAGCTCGCCGGCGGCGTCGCCGTCATCAAGGCCGGCGCGGCCACCGAGGTCGAGCTCAAGGAGCGCAAGCACCGCATCGAAGACGCGGTCCGCAACGCGAAGGCCGCCGTCGAGGAGGGTGTCGTCGCCGGTGGTGGCGTCGCCCTCATCCAGGCCGGCAAGGGCGCGTTCGCGAACGTCGCGCTCGTCGGTGACGAGGCGACCGGCGCGAACATCGTCAAGGTCGCCATCGAGGCTCCGCTGAAGCAGATCGCCCTCAACGCGGGTCTCGAGCCCGGTGTCGTGGCGAACAAGGTCGCGGAGCTGCCCATCGGTCACGGCCTGAACGCCGCGACCGGTGAGTACGCCGACCTGTTCGAGCAGGGAATCATCGACCCGGCGAAGGTCACCCGTTCGGCGCTGCAGAACGCTGCGTCGATCGCGGGTCTGTTCCTGACGACGGAGGCCGTCGTGGCCGACAAGCCCGAGAAGGCCCCGGCCGCTCCGGCCGACCCGACCGGTGGCATGGACTTCTGACGCGACACGCGATCAGGGTCCGCTCGCTGAGCTGACAGCACGGAACGCCCCTCCTCCCGGAGGGGCGTTCCGTCGTTTCTCAGCGGAACAGTCCGGTCGTGGCCTGTTCGGCCTCGGCGTACTGACGCCCCGCCTGCTCCAACGCGCCGCTGATGGTGGCCAGGGAGTCCTCGACCTGCCGTTGGGTGCCGCGCCACTGCTCGACCACCCCCTGGAAGGCGACGGCGGCCGGTCCGCTCCACGAGGACTGGAGCTGCGTGAGGTGCGCCATCATCGCGTGCACCTCGCCCTGTACGCGATCGACGGTGCCGCGGACGGCGGCCGTGGTGCTGAGGACGGCATCGCTGTCGACGGAGAACACTGCCATGGGAGACCCCTCTCTGTAGGAGCTCCTCACGGTAGGCCCGCCCGCGTCGGGTGGATGTGCACGCTGCGCCCAGGCGTGGACGCGGCCGGTGAGACGTCCGGGTGGGGAGGAGAGGTGTCTGCCCCGCCCGCCTCAGAGATCGTCGCGTTCGAGGCGGGGGAGCGGCTGGGTCTCGATGAGGAGGTGCTCCTCGGGTTCTCGCTGCTGCGCCAGGGGGAAGGAGACGCGGAAGGTGGCTCCACCCCCGGGGGTGTCCAGAACCCGGACGTCGCCGT
Organism: Microbacterium xanthum; assembly: GCF_034531355.1. Taxonomy (NCBI): domain Bacteria; kingdom Bacillati; phylum Actinomycetota; class Actinomycetes; order Micrococcales; family Microbacteriaceae; genus Microbacterium; species Microbacterium xanthum. Next base: position 72,081 of record NZ_JAWHUE010000001.1, on the reverse strand, counting down.
GGAGCGCGTCCACGATCGATGCCACGATCGACAGACCGAGTCCGGTTCCGCCCGTCTCCCGGGTGCGCGAGGTATCCGCCCGCCAGAATCTCTGGAAGATCTTCTCCTTGAGCTGGTCCGGGACGCCCTCGCCGTGGTCGACGACCTCGATCCACCCCGTCGAGGCGACGGGGTCGACCCCCACCCGCAGCTCGATGGGGGAGTCATCGCCGGTGAACCGCCGAGCGTTGCCGAGCAGATTCGCGACCACCTGGCGAATGCGGTTCTCGTCCCCGCTGACGACCGGTTGGGGACGCCGCACCGCGATGGGCAGGGTGTCGGCGTCGGGGTCCGCGGGTGCGGACGGTGGCGTCTTCGAGCGGCGGCGCAGCAGCGAGGCGCCGGCGCGGGCGATCACCGCCGTGGGCGGCGACGTACGTTTCTTCGCGTCGGTGTCGGACTCGCCGGCGGGGGTGTCGCCACCGGGCAGGACGGCGTCGATCGCCTCGATGACCGTGACCGTGCGCTTGGGTGATGTCGCGCGGACATCCAATGCCGCGTCCCGCGCGACCGGGCGGAGGTCGACGGGGGTGATGTCGACGTCTCGGCGCTCATCCAGGCGCGCCAGTGCAAGGAGATCTTCGACGAGCACGCCCATGCGGATCGCCTCCTTCTCGATGCGATCCATCGCCTGCGCCGTGTCGTCGCCCGGTGGGATCGCCCCCATCCGGTAGAGCTCCGCGTAGCCGCGCACGGTCACCAGCGGCGTTCGCAACTCGTGGCTCGCGTCGCCGATGAAGCGTCGCATCTGGCGCACCGTCGCCTCGCGCTGCGAGATGGCCGCGTCGATGCGGCCGAGCATGGTGTTGATGGCGATCTTCAGGCGACCCACTTCGGTGCGGGGTTCGATATCGGTCATCCGCTGGCTGAAGTCGCCCGAGGCGATCGACATCGCGGTGTCTTCGACCTGACCGAGGCTGCGGAAGGTGAGCGTGACCAGCCACCGTGTGCCGAGGGCTCCCGCCCCGAGGATCACCACGGAGATGACCGCGTAGATGCCGAGGAACGTCGCCACGACCTGATTCGTCGACGCCGTGGAGACCACGACCATCTGGGTGAAGAGGTCGCCGACCCCGTCGGGTTGGAACACGTCGACGGCGGCGAGGAAGCGCTCGTCACCCTCGACGTCGGGGAGGGCGAACGGGGAGAGCCCGCGCGCCGCGGTCGCCTGCAACGTGAAGGTGTCGGGGAAATCCGGCTCGATACCTCCGGAACCGCCCGCGACGGCTTCGAGGGCGCCGTCCGGGCCGTACACGGCGACGAAGTACGGTGTGGGCGGCACATCGTCCTCATCGCGAGGGGTGAACGAGACCTGTCCTCCTTCGACCTCCACATCGATCAGCCCGCTCACCGCATCGGTGGAGGCGTACCCGCGCACGCTCGCGTCGATGCTGTTGTAGAGGGTGCTGCGCAGGAAGGTCATCGTGCCGAAGCCGGCTGCGAAGAGTCCCACCGCGAGGAGGGTGACGGTCACGCCGGTGACCTTCGCGCGCAAGCTGATGCCGCGCCACCACCGGGTGACGGCATCCGTCTCGGAACCCAGGGCGCCCGCCTCCTCCCGTTTGCGTCCGGCGGGCCGGATCAGGCGGACTTGCCGGTCTTGAGCATGTAGCCGAAACCGCGCTTGGTCTGGATGAGCGGCTCGGACGAGTGCGGATCGATCTTCCGGCGCAGGTACGAGATGTAGCTCTCCACGATTCCGGCGTCACCGTTGAAGTCGTACTCCCACACGTGATCGAGGATCTGAGCTTTGGACAGCACCCGGTTCGGGTTCAACATGAGGTACCGCAGCAGCTTGAACTCCGTCGGGCTCAGCTCGATGGCGGTGTCGCCGACCTGCACGTCGTGGGTGTCCTGGTCCATGGTGATCTCCCCGGCGCGGATGATCGAGTCCTCGTCGGCCTGCATGGTGCGGCGGAGGATCGCCTGGATGCGGGCGACGATCTCGTCGAGGCTGAACGGCTTGGTGACATAGTCGTCGCCGCCGGCGTTCAGGCCGGTGATCTTGTCGTCGGTCTCGTCTTTGGCCGTCAGGAAGAGGATCGGTGCGGTGTAGCCGGCCCCGCGGAGCCGCTTGGTCACGCTGAAGCCGTTCATGTCGGGGAGCATGACGTCGAGCACGATGAGGTCGGGTTCCTCCTCGAGCACAGCCGAGATCGTCTGCGCGCCATTGGTCACGGCGCGGACCTGGAACCCGGCGAAACGCAGGCTCGTGATCAGCAGGTCACGGATGTTCGGCTCGTCGTCCACGACGAGGATGCGCGGTGCGGTCATAGGGTCATTATTGCCAGGCTTTTCAGGAACCAGCTGGATATCGCGCGGTTCGCCGGGCATCCGGTCACTCCAAGGTCTGCGCCGAGACGGTGAAACCGTGCGCGCGCAGGCGGTCCGGCAACACCGTTCCCAGCGCGTTCATCGGCGTCGACACGCCCCCCGGACCACCCTCGGCGCCGGCGAGGGCGAGGCCCGACTCGGCGAGCATGATCGCGGTCCCCCCGTAGGCAGGATCGTACGGGGCGGCGACGGTTGCGCGCACCGCGGGTCCGCTGACGGGGTACGCGTCGACGTCGAGGTGGAAGCGGCCCTCGGCCATCGTCTGTTCGGAAGGGCCTTCGCCGGGTGCCGGGAGGAACCGGTCGACGAGCGCCCGTGTCGGCGCGAAGAACATGGCCGCCGCGAGGGCGCCGATGCCGACACCCAGACCTGCGGCCCGCGCGCGCCCCTTCAGGCCTCGGCCGGTGTCGACGACTTCGCGGTACCGCATGTGCTGGCCGTACCCCCATCCGGTCAGATGGTTGGTCCGGTTGACGATCTGGCGGTTGTAGGGACTCATCACGAAGGGGGCCTGCCACGTCCGCGTGGCCGGGTCGCGACGGATCCCGCCACGCCACTCCGAGTCCGGGAGGAGCGACGGAGGTCGGGTGCACAACGCGTAAGGGTCGCTGATGAGCTGGCGCAGATGCGGCTGGGTCCGAGCTTCGATGATCTGCTGCCGCATCGAATCGACGGTGCCGCCGCTGATGCCGCCGCGCAGCGTGCGAACCTGGCCGGTCGCCTCGATCAGGGGGATGCCGCCGGCCTCGCGGTGCGCGAGTCCCACAGCGAGGTCCGAGGGGACCGAATCGAATCCACACGAATGGACGATGCGAGCGCCGCTGTCGCGGGCGACGGCGTCGTGGTGTCGCACGCTCTCGGCCACGAAGGCGGTCTCTCCGGAGAGATCCGCGTAGTGGGTGCCGGCGGCGGCGCACGCGGCGACGACGGTCATGCCGTAGCGGAGGTAGGGGCCCACGGTCGTCACGACGACGGTGGTTCGTCCGGCCATCCTGGCCACGCTCTCCTCGTCGGCCGTGTCGACGACGAGTACGGGCCAGTCGACCTGCAGGCTCGTGCGCACCTCGTCCAGACGCCGCTGCGATCTTCCCGCCAGGGCGATGCGCATGCCCGCCGGGGCGTGCCGGGCCAGATGCGCCGCCGTCAGACGGCCGACGAACCCCGTCGCGCCGAGGAGGACCAGATCCAGGTCACGCGAAGCTTCCGTCATGTCTTCGACTCTATGCGCGCGTCGTGACGGGGTGGGCCGCGCCCGTCCTGTCAGGCGGCGTCGAGCCGGTCGGCATCCATGATCGTGTACGCGTACCCCTGCTCGGCGAGGAATCGTTGCCGATTCTGGGCGAAGTCCTGGTCGACGGTGTCGCGTGCGATGAGCGTGTAGAAACTCGCGGTGTGGCCGGATGTCTTGGGCCGCAGCAGGCGCCCGAGTCGCTGCGCCTCCTCCTGTCGCGACCCGAAGGAGCCGGAGACCTGGATGGCCACCGAGGCCTCGGGGAGATCGATCGAGAAGTTCGCCACCTTCGAGACCACGAGCACCGAGATCTCCCCCTCGCGGAACGCCTGATAGAGCTCTTCGCGCTCGTCCACGGGCGTCTGGCCGGTGATCTTCGGTGCGCCGAGGGCATCCGAGAGAGTGTCGATCTGCTCGAGATACTGCCCGATGATGAGGATGCGCTCCCCTTGGTGTCGGGCCACCAGGTCGCGGACGACGTCGATCTTGGCCGGAGCCGTCGCGGCCATCCGGTAGCGGTCGTCATCGGCTGCGGCGGCGTACTCGAGGCGTTCGTCGGCCGGGAGGTCGACACGTACCTCGTAGCACGCGGCCGGGGCGATGAACCCCTGCGACTCGATCTCCTTCCAGGGCGCGTCGAACCGCTTGGGCCCGATGAGGCTGAACACGTCGCCCTCACGCCCGTCCTCGCGCACGAGGGTCGCCGTCAGGCCCAGACGCCGTCGCGCCTGCAGGTCGGCGGTGAGTTTGAACACCGGTGCCGGCAGAAGGTGCACCTCGTCGTAGACGACCAGACCCCAATCCAGGGCATCCAGCAGCGCGAGGTGCGCATATTCGCCCTTCCGCTTGGCGGTGAGGATCTGGTAGGTCGCGATCGTGACGGGCTTGACCTCTTTGGACTGGCCGGAGTACTCGCCGATCTCCTCGGCGGTGAGCGAGGTGCGCTTGAGGAGCTCGTCGCGCCACTGACGGGCGCTGACGGTGTTGGTCACGAGGATGAGGGTCGTCGTCTTGGTCGCCGCCATCGCGCCGGCGCCGACCAGGGTCTTGCCGGCACCGCAGGGGAGCACCACGACACCCGAGCCGCCGTCGTGGAAGGTGTCGACGGCCTGGCGTTGGTACGGACGCAGCGTCCAGCCGTCCTCGGCCAGATCGATGTCATGCGGAGTGCCCGGGGTGTAACCGGCGAGGTCCTCCGCGGGCCAGCCGATCTTCAGCAGCTCCTGTTTGATGTGCCCACGTGCCCACGCATCGACCACGTAGCTGTCCGGCGTGGGATGACCGATCAGCAGGGGCTGGATGCGCTTGTTCTTGCCGACTTCGGCGAGCACCGGCGCGTCGTCGGAGCGGAGGATGAGATCGCCGTCGTCGGTGCGTTCGATGGTGAGCCGGCCGTAGCGGGCGACCGTCTCGCGGATGTCGGTGGACACCGATGGCGGCACGGGGAACCGCGACCACCGGTCGAGGGTGGCCAGCATGTCGTCGGAATCATGCCCGGCGGCGCGGGCGTTCCACAGACCCAATCGCGTGATGCGGTAGGTGTGGATGTGCTCCGGGGCGCGTTCGAGCTCGGCGAAGATCGCCAACTCGTGACGTGCGCTCTCGGCGTCGGGGTGCGCGACTTCGAGGAGCACCGTGCGGTCGCTCTGAACGATGAGGGGGCCGTCAGCCATAGCGTTCGAGTCTACCGGCCCCGAGCAGCCGGGTCGCCGCGCCGGTCAGGCGGGCGCGACGCGGACGATGCTGCGGAGGGGGAGGGTGCGTTCGACGTCGGCGGAGCGGTCGAGCCCGCGCAGTCGCCCACCGCCGAGGCCCGAGGCCTCGAGGATGAGGTCGCGGTCGCTTCCGTCGGGCATCCGGACCGAGACGCGGATGGCGGCACGGGCGCGCACCGCCTGCTCAAGCTCTCGCTCGAGCCATGCCTCGTCGCTGTCGGTGCTGTGCCCGGCGCGCAGACGCGCGATGAGTTCGCCGTACCGTGCCGGCCCGTCTGCGGCGGCCCTCGTGGCACGTCGCGACCGTCGCGGCGACGTGGGGTTGCCGTCGTCGTCGATCACCGTGACCGGGTAGCGGGCGTCGGCGAGCGCCCAGGCGACCGCGTCCCGCGTGACGCGGGTCAGCAGAAGCTCGCCCTCGGGGACGAGCCCGAGCGGCCGCAGCCCCTGATCGACGGACAGTGCCTCGCGCCTGTGCGGGTCGTCCACCTCGACGACGGTGATGGCTCGAGAGGCGTCCGCGCGCACCCGCACGGCACCGTGGCGCTGCGCGGTGCTGTCGAGGAGGTATTCCAGCGGTTGCGGGATTCCGGTGAGGGAGAGCGCGCTGAGGAACTCGCGGATGCTTTCGGCGGTCTCGCCGTCGGTGAGGCCGGCGTCGAGCGAGTCGCCGGTGAACCGGTAGGTGGAGGCCTGTGCGCGCGACTCGCGCGCGGCGATCCGGCGCAGGCGGAGCTCGAGGTCCGGCAGCAGCGGGCCGGGTGCGATGACGGACAGGTCGGCTTGGAGATAGACGCGGTCGATCTCGGCGGGCAGATGCTCGCGGAGTGCGCCCGCGTCGATCGACCCGCCGGTGCGCAGACCCGCGGTCCAGATCGGTTCTGCGCCTTCTGCGGTGCTGAGCCCCCACCGCACCAGGATGCGGGTCCAGGTCTCGGCCGCATCGGGCCAGTCCGTGTCGAGGGGGTAGGCATCCGGTCGCTGGGCGGCGGTGACGATACCGCCGTGCACGTCGCGGAGTCCCGCCGGCAGCGCGCCGACGATGCCGGCGGCGATCCTCTCCCAGCGCTCCGCGGTCGGGCGGTGCAACCAGCGGTCGCCTTCCGCCGATACCGTCGCCTCCCGGTCGCCCGTGTCCACCAGGCGCGCGGCGTGGGCGACGGCGACGAGGTCGTCGAGTTCGGCCGCATCGGCGACGATGCCCGCCTCCTGCAGGCGGCGCCGATCGGCGGCGGCGACGGACCCCGTCGTGGTGAGGGCGAGGGAGCCGCTGCCCGCTGCCAGCAGCAGGTCGGCGAGGGCACCGGTCGCGGTGAAGGCGCGCTCGGCGGCCGAGGCCTCCTGCGGCGGTGTCGCCGCAGGAGGGGGCGCATCGTCGGGTGGGGTGAGTGCTGTCGGCTGTGTCTCTCGCAGTCGACGCACGCGCGCTGCGACGGCACCGGGCACACCGTGCGGCAGCAGCAGCTGCGCATCTGCGGGGACCGCCGGCGCCGTGCCGTCGCCACCGTCGGCGAGCCGCGTCAGGTCGGCCAGGGCTCGCCGAGGCAGATGCTGGAGGGCGCGGTCGATCGAGGCCGGCTCCAGCAGACCTTCGGCGGCGTCGAAGAAGTCGCGCCACGCGACTCCGGCCGACACCGCGCGCCACGTCAGGACCTCGGCGAGCCGCGCGTCATCCAGTCCTGCCAGCTGCAGGGCCAGTGCGCGCTCGTCGGAGACCACTCAGGCTCCGCGGTTGGCCCGCGACCTCCGCACGAGCGTCATGATGAGCACCGCGAGCAGCATCACGAAGGCGATCGGTGGCGCGAAGTAGACCGTGAATCCCACGGTGGGCCAGATGCCGGAGCTCATATCGGCGCCCGCGCCCGAGCCGATCATGATCGCGAAGAAGCACACGATCGACAGGGCGAGCAGTCCGAGCGACATGAACGCCAGGATGCGGTCGATGCGGCGGATCGGGACATCGCCGCCGGGGGTTCGGGTGCTCATCCGTCTCAGCGTAGCGGAGGGGTCCTCCACGGTGCTCTCCGGCTCCGGATCCGGCGTTCGTCCACTCCGGCCGGTGACGTAGTCTTGATGCGGGGTCGGATCGGCCCCGGTTTCACCCTGCCCGCGTACGGGCACCGATCAGCGAGGTTTCGATGCCCACCGGCAAAGTCAGGTTCTACGACGAGGACAAAGGGTTCGGCTTCATCTCCACCGATGACGGCCAGGACGTCTTCCTCCACGCCACCGCGCTCCCCGCGGGAACCCCGGCGCCCAAGCCCGGCGCTCGTCTTGAGTTCGGTGTCGCCGACGGCAAGCGCGGACTCCAGGCCCTGTCGGTGCGGGTGCTCGAGTCTCCGGTGAGCCTGTCCAAGCGTGCGCGCAAGCCCGCCGACGACATGGCCGTGATCATCGAGGACCTCGTCGGTCTGCTCGACGGAGTCGGCGGGGACCTGCGACGCGGCCGGTACCCCAGCGGATCGCATTCCAAGAAGATCGCCGCGGTGCTGCGCAAGGTGGCGGATGACCTCGACGCCTGAGACCCCCGACCCGGAGCGGCAGGTCGCCGAGGCGGCCCTGCTCGCCGACCCTGCGCTGCTCGAGGCGCACGACCTCGCGCTCGCTGCGTTGCGTGAGATCACCCCCGACGCCACCATCGGCGAGCCCGCGGGGCACCGTGCCGAACCCGATGGCGTCGTCTCGCTCCTCTTCGCGAACCGCCTCGCCGGGTATCCGGGCTGGTTCTGGACGGTGAGCCTGGCGCGGCTCGGTGACGCGGAGCCGACGGTGCTGGAGGTGGAGCTCCTCCCGGGTGAGGATGCTCTTCTCGCGCCGGAGTGGGTGCCGTGGGCCGAGCGGCTCGCCGACTATCAGGCGGCCCAGGCCGCCGCCGCGGAGGACGACTCCGACGATGACTCCGATGACGAGGACGATTCCGACGACGAGGATGACTCCGACGAGGACGATTCCGAGGACCAGGGGGCGACCTCGATCCTCCACGCCGGTGACGTCGACGGTGTCGACATCGACGAGCTCGCCCCCGACGGGGACGACCCGGAGGATGTGCCTGACGACGTCGCCGACGAGAGCGACGCGGGGCCCGACGCCGACTGATCCGTCGGCGCCGGCTCGCGTTCAGCCGAGGCGTTCGACGGTGTAATCGATCGCGCGGATGAGGCTGCGCACGTCATCCGGGTCGATCGAGACGAAGGTCGCCACCCGCAGCTGGTTGCGCCCGAGCTTGCGGTACGGCTCGGTGTCCACGATGCCGTTGGCGCGGAGGCTTCGCGCCACGGCCGCCGCATCGATCGACTCGTCGAAGTCGACCGTGACGACGACCGGGGAACGGTCGTCCGGGTCGGCCACGAACGGACGAGCGACGCGGGATGCATCCGCCCACTCGTACAGCGCGGTCGATGACTCCGCGGTGCGCGCGGCGGCCCAGCTCAGACCGCCGTTGTCGAGGATCCACGCCAGCTGGTCTTCCAGCAGCAGCAGTGTCGACAGTGCCGGGGTGTTCAGGGTCTGGTTGAGGCGGGAGTTGTCCACCGCGCTCTTCAGGCTCAGGAAGTCCGGGATGTATCGGTCGGTGGCGGCGATCCGCTCGACCCGCTCGATCGCCGCCGGCGACATCGCGGCGAACCACAGCCCGCCATCCGAACCGAGGTTCTTCTGCGGGGCGAAGTAGTACACGTCGGCTTCGGCGAGATCCACGTCGATCCCGCCCGCGGCGCTGGTGGCGTCGATCACCGTGAGCGCCCCGTCATCGCCCGACACGCGCCGTACCGGCGCGGCCACGCCGGTCGAGGTCTCGTTGTGGGGCCACGCGTACACGTCCACGCCCGCCACCGGCTCCGCGATCGCCCGCGTGCCGGGTTCGGCGTTGCGGACATCGGGGGCGGTGAGCCACGGCGCCGCGGCTGCTTTGGCGAACTTGCCGCCGAACTCGCCGAAGACGAGGTTCTGGCTGCGGTTCTCGATGAGGCCGAAGGCGGCGGCATCCCAGAATGCGGTGGATCCGCCGTTGCCCAGGACGATCTCGTATCCCTCGGGCAGGGAGAACAGCTGGGTGAGGTGCTCGCGCACCCGTCCGACGAGGTTCTTCACCGGCGCTTGGCGGTGCGACGTGCCGAGTACGGATGCGCCGCGTGTCACCAGCGCTTCCAACTGGGCGCCCCGCACTTTCGACGGGCCGCAACCGAATCGTCCGTCGGTGGGCAGAAGGTCACGGGGGAGCTCGACGTGCGCCATGGGACGAGTCTACGGTTCCCGTCGGCGCCCTCGGAACGCCGCCGGTGCGCTACCGGCCGCCGCCGGCATCCCCCTGCAGCAGACCGGTGTGCTCGCCGCGGCGCTGACGTTCCATCGGGTCGTCCTCGCGCCCGCCGGACTCCGCTCGACGGGCGCCACCGCCGTCCATCACTTCTTCCAGCGGCGCGGGCACCGCTTCGCGGCGCAGTCGCTCCTTGGCCTCGTGCTCGACGAGGACGGGGATGAAATCGCGCACGCGCCCGCCGTCGAGTCGACGGCGTTCCTCGTCGACGATCTGCTCGACCCGCGTCCGCGCGACCGAGGGGAACCTCTCCGCCAGTCGGTCGATCGCGTGGTCGATGGCGACGTCTTCGTCGCGGGCGGGCGAGGCCGCCGGTTCTTCGCTCATGGGTGAAGTGTGCGCCCGCGTCGGTCGCGGGCGCAAGGGGTCGTCCGCACCGGCCGTCGTCGGGGGCGGATAGGCTGTCTCTGCCCGTTCGACAGCTGTGAGGGACCGCGACATGACCGATCTCATCGACACGACCGAGATGTATCTGCGCACGATCCTCGAGTTGGAGGAGGAGAACATCGTGCCGCTTCGCGCGCGCATCTCCGAGCGCCTCGGACACTCCGGTCCGACGGTGTCGCAGACGGTGGGGCGCATGGAGCGCGACGGTCTCGTGGTCGTCTCCGACGACCGTCGGCTGGAGCTGACCGACCTCGGTCGACAGAAGGCCGTGGACGTGATGCGCAAGCACCGCCTCGCCGAGCGTCTGCTCTCGGACGTGATCGGGCTGGACTGGGCGTACGTCCATGAAGAGGCGTGCCGGTGGGAGCACGTGATGAGCGAGCAGGTCGAGCGCCGTCTGGTCGAGCTCCTCGGTCACCCCACGGAGTCGCCGTATGGAAACCCCATCCCCGGGCTGGACCTGCTCGGCGATGTGCCCGGTGCGACGTTCGAGCAGGGTGTCGTGGGCCTCGTGCGCCGTCTGAACGGTGCGGACGGGGCCGTCTCGGGCACGGTGCGGCGCCTCGCCGAGCCGGTGCAGGTCGATCCCGAACTGCTGGAGCAGCTTCGGGAGGCCGGAGTGGTCCCGGGCGGGCAGGGCGAGTTCCGCTTCAGCGAGGGCTATGTGCTGGTGCAGATGGCCGGAGCGGCCGACGCCCTCGAACTGCCCGTCGAAGTCGCTTCGCACATCTTCCTGGTCGACGACGCGGCCTGACCTCCCACGCTCCACCCGGTGCGCCCCGAGCGTGACTTATTCGTTATCTTCGGGTAGCCTGGCCCGGTCCCTTACCCCCGCTCACGCCCGGGTGGGGATGCTGAGAAGGTCGCCTCCCTGGCTCGTCGCCTTCGCAGCGAACCGCACACTGTGCCCCCGACACCAGTGCCGACGAGTCAGCGCCCCCGGCGTCGAGGCGCCGGAGGATTGATTTGGCTGAAGAGAACCACCCGCACGACGACCACGTCGCCGTCCCGGCCTCTCGACGCGACCGCGCACGGCAGATGGCAACCCGTGCGAAGAACAGCGTCGCGCGCCGAGCGACGGCCCCGGCGGCTCGGGCCCGCGACGCCGCGTCGGCCACGCGTCGCCCGCTGCGCAACCTCGTGATCTTCAGCATGGTCGGTGGCCTCGTCGCGACCGTCGGCCTCCCCGCGTACGGCGCCATCACTCTTCCCTCCGAAGAGCCGCAGACCCTGCAGCAGGTCGCTGAGCAAGACGCGCAGTCCCTCGTGATCGCCTCGGCCGCCGACGCCGGCGACGCCGAGGAGCCTGTCGACCTCGGTCGCGAGAGCTACTCCGCGACCACCGCCGAGGAGATCGAAGAGAAGAAGGCCGAAGAAGCGGCCGCGGAAGCCGCTGCGGAGCGGGCGCGACTGGCCGCCGCTTCCGCCAGCGCGGAGCAGGAGTCGTCGCAGAGCTCGTACTCCGTGGACCTGTCGATGGTCGCTCCGGGATCCGGCGCGGTGCGGTATCCGCTGGCCGGCGGCTACACCGTCGGCGACGGGTTCCTCGCCCGAGGCGGCTCGCACATGGGCGTCGATCTGCTCGCCCCGGCGGGGACTCCCATCTACGCCGCCGCGGGCGGCGTGGTGCGCATGTCGCAGGAGAGCCTCGGCGGCTACGGCGTGGCCGTCGTCATCGACCACGTCATCAACGGGCAGTCGGTCACGACGACGTACGGACACATGATCTACGGCAGCCGTCAGGTCGTCGCCGGCCAGACCGTCGCGCCGGGACAGGTCATCGGCTTGGTCGGGACGACCGGGCGCTCCACGGCCAACCACCTCCACTTCGAGGTCGCCATCGGCGGGTCCAACGTCGACCCCTGGGCGTGGGTGCAGCAGAACGCCGGCTGACTCCACACCGGCGTGTTCGCGGACGCGCCATGTTTCGTTCACCCTCGGAATCCGCCCTCGGCGTCTCTCGGTGCACTACCCTGAGACCGACGCTGAGAGAAGCGGAGGGAAGCCGATGGAGAGTGCGCCTCGCATCCGAACCATGGATGCGCTCGGACTCCTCGTCCTCCGGCATTCCATGAGGGGAAGCCGCGGCCCTGCCGTGGTCTCAAAGGCGCTGTCCGTGTGACAGCGCCTTTTTTCATGCCCGAAGCCTCTCGATCCGTTGTGATTCGAATAACCGCGAAGCCGTCCCGGCCGTTCGAGAGGAACCACTATGCGCACCCTGGTGCTGAACGCGGGGTATGAGCCGCTGGCCGTCGTGTCCTTCAAGAGGGCGCTCGTGCTGGTCATGAATGACAAGGCCACGGTCGTCGAGCACATCGACGACCACCCCGTCTGGGGGACCGTGGCCTCCTACGACCGCCCGGCGGTGATCCTGCTGACCCGGTACGTGCGTGTTCCCGGCAGTCGCCGCGTGCCGGTCACGAGGCGCGGCGTGTTGCGCCGGGACGCCCACCGTTGCGGGTACTGCGGCGCGTCGGCGTCCACGATCGATCACATCGTCCCGCGCTCTCGGGGCGGTGCCGATTCGTGGGAGAACCTGGTGGCCTGCTGTCTGCGGTGCAACAACGTCAAGAGCGATCGCACGCCGCAGGAGATGGGGTGGAAACTGCGATTCACACCGGGGCCTCCGCGGGGCGCGCAATGGACGGTGCGTGGCACCGAGCGCACGGACCCGCAGTGGGAGCCGTATCTCGCGCTCGCCGCCTGAGTGACCTGCACAATCGAACATAGATATTGATTTCCCGCTCTCCATGTCGGAGCCGGGCGCTATCGTCACGTCATCGCATTGATTGGTTAGAACACATGTTCTAACCTGTGGAGGTGGCAGGGGTGGCGAGCATGCAGCAGACGGTCCGGGGCGACCGCAGCGGCGACGTGCGCGCGCTGCGTGCGCAGCTCGAGAAGGTGCAGGGCCGCCGCCTGGGCGGAACCACGCTTCCTGTTCATCCCGCCCTCGCCGATCTGCTCCCCGGTGGAGGGCTGCGGTCGGGGTCGGTCTACGCCGTCGATCCGTCGCCGTCGTTGCTCTTCGCGCTCCTGGGTGCTCCCTCCCAGGCGGGGTCGTGGTGTGCGGCGGTGGGCATGCCCGATCTCGGTGTCGAGGCGGCCGAGCGTCTCGGCGTCTCGCTGTCGCGGCTGGTCCTCATCCCCGATCCGGGGCCGCGCTGGCTGGCCGTGGCGGCCACCGTGTCCGAGGTGATGCCGATCGTCGCGGTGCGACCGGCCTCGCGCGTCGGAGAAGCCGATGCCGCACGATTCGCCGCGCGGCTGCGTGATCGCGACGGCGTGCTTCTGGTGCAGGGGAACTGGCCCCAGGCGGAGGCGACGATCCGGGTGAGTGAGCCGGAGTGGGCGGGACTCGGGGCGGGGCACGGGTATCTGTCTGACCGGGGCGTGACCGTCGCGGTCTCGAGTCGTCGACTGCCGACCCCTCGACGGGGGCGGCTGTCTCTTCCCGCGGCGGACGGAAACGTCGTACGCAGGCGCGAAGAGGACGGCATCCGGCAGACGGGACGGATGCGTCTCGAGGCGGTGGGGTGATGTCCGAGGCTCCGGTGCAGACCCGCAGCCTTGTGCTGTGGGTGCCCGACTGGCCGGTGGTGGCGCTGTCGCGTGAGCGTGCGGCGCCGGTGGAGCATCCCCTCGCGGTCGTGGACAACAACATGGTGATCGCCTGTTCGGCGGCCGCGCGCGTCGAACGCGTGCGGCGGGGGCAGCGTCGACGCGACGCGCAGGCCCGATGCCCGGATCTCGAGATCGTCGCTGCCGACCCGGCGCGGGATCACCGGGTGTTCGCATCGGTGGTCTCGGCGGTGGAGGAGCGGGCTCCGGGGGTGCAGATCATGCGCCCGGGGCTGTGCGCGCTCCGGGCGCGGGGGCCGGCACGGTACTACGGGGGCGAGCGGGATGCCGCCGAAGTGCTGCGCGAGGCGGTGCGCGCGCTGGGCGTGGCCGACGTGCGCGCGGGGATCGCCGACGGGCCGTTCACCGCGGAGCAGGCCGCGCGCGCGGGGACGACGCCGCGCGAGACGGTGCGGGTGGTCGTCGACGGTGGCGCGGGCGCGTACCTCTCCGGTCTGTCGGTGGCCGTGCTCGACGACGCGTTCGTCACCGGGGTCGGGGCCGCACCCGGGGAGATCGCCGGCCTCCTCGCGCGGCTCGGGGTGCACACCCTCGGACAGTTCGCCGCGATGGAGGTCGATCGGGTGCGCGAGCGGTTCGGGGAGCGGGGTGTGCGGCTGCACTCCCTCGCCGCGGGGGAGGACTCCCGGGGTGTCGAGCCCCGGGTGCCGCCGCCGGAGCTGCACCGGGAGGTGGCGTTCGAACCGCCGCTGGAGATCGCCGACCAGGTGGCGTTCGGCATGCGTGTGGCCGCGGAGGAGTTCCTCGCCGGCCTCGGCGCGGTCGACCTGGTGTGCACCGAGCTGCGCGTGGAGTTGACCGGCGATCGGGGGGAGCGCAGTGAGCGGGTGTGGCTGCATCCGGGGTCGTTCGATGCCGCCTCGGTGGTCGACCGGGTGCGCTGGCAGCTGAGCGAGGACACCGCCGAGGGGATGCTGGCCAGCGGCGTGTCCGTCGTGCGTATCTCTCCCGAGGCGGTCGACGCGGCGGCCCACCACGCCCCCACGGTGTTCGGTTCGGGGGCGGAGGAGCGCGTGCACCACGCGCTGTCGCGGGTGCAGGCGATGCTCGGGCACCGGGGCGTGGTGACACCGGCGGTGGGGGGAGGCCGGTGGCTGTCGGAGCGTCAGGTGATGGTGCCGTGGGGAGACCGCGCGGTCCTCGAGCACGATCGCGGGCAGCCGTGGCCGGGGAGCCTCCCCGACCCGCTCCCGGGGACGGTGTTCGCCGAGCCCCCCGCGGTGAGCGTGGTCTCGCCGCGCGGCGAGAGTGTGTCCGTCGATGACCGCGGTCGCCTCAGCGATCCCCCCGCCGAGATGACCGAGGGCGGCTCGCGCCGGGGCGTCCGCTCATGGGCGGGCCCGTGGCCGGTCTTCGAGCGCACGTGGGATGCCGCGAGGGCGCGTCGGGCGCACCGGTTCCAGATGATCGACACCGCCGGTGTCGCCTGGCTGCTGGTGTGCCAGTCCGGCGAGTGGCGGGCCGAGGCGAGGTACGACTGATGGGCTGGCGGAACCCGCCGGTGCCGTGGTCGGAGATGGAGGGGCTGCTCAGCGATCGGCGGCGGCCGGGGAACCGGCCCGCCGGGGCCGACGGCGGCGACAGTCCGGCTTGGTCGACCAAGCGTGCCCCCTACGTGCCGCCGGTGATCCAGCGCCCGGCGGGGGCCGTGCCCTACGCCGAGCTGCACGCCCACTCGTCCTTCTCGTTCCTCGACGGTGCCTCCTCGCCCGAGGATCTCGCCGAAGAGGCGGAGCGCCAGGGGCTTCATGCCCTCGCGATCACCGACCACGACGGCTTCTACGGCATCGTCCGCTTCGCCGAGGCGGCCGAGGGGTTGCGGCTGAAGACGGTGTTCGGGGCGGAGCTGTCTCTCGAGCTGCCCGCGCCGCAGAACGGTGAACCCGACCCCGCCGGCGCTCACCTGCTCGTGCTCGCCCGCGGCGAGGAGGGCTATCACCGGCTCGCCGGCGCCCTCACCCACGCCCAGCTCGCCGGGCGCGAGAAGGGCCGGCCGGTCTACGACCTCGACGACCTGGCCGCGCGCTCCCGCGACGTGTCGGGGGCCGGCCACTGGGTGATCATGACCGGATGCCGCAAGGGCACCGTGCGCCGCGCGCTCGCCGCCTCCGGGGCCGCCGGTGCCGCGACAGAGCTCGACCGGCTCGTGGACCGGTTCGGCGCCGATGCGGTGTGCGTCGAGCTGATCGATCACGGCTCTCCGCTGGATTCGCGACACAACGATGTGCTCTTCGCCCTCGCGCGGGAGCGGGGCCTGGACGTGGTGGCCACCAACAACGTGCACTACGCCGTTCCCGAGCGCGCACACCTGGCCGCCGCGGTCGCCGCGGTGCGGGCGCACCGGGGTCTCGATGAGATCGACGGGTGGCTGCCCGCCCACGACGGTGCGCACGTGCGCTCGGGGGCCGAGATGGCGGAGCGGTTCGCGCGGTATCCCGGGGTGATTGAGCGCACGGTGACGCTCGCCGACGAGCTGGCCTTCCCGCTGCGTCGGGCCCGGCCCTCGTTGCCGCGTCAGGAGGTTCCCGACGGTCACACGCCGATGAGCTGGCTGCGTCACCTGGTGTGGGAGGCGGTGCCACGGAAGTATCCGGATCTCACCGACGACGACGCCGCGCGCATCGACAAGGAGCTCGGGGTGATCGAGACGAAGGACTTCCCCGGCTACTTCCTCATCGTGCACGGCATCGTGCAGGAGGCGCGGCGGCGGGGCATCCTGTGTCAGGGGCGCGGGTCGGCCGCCAACAGCGCGGTCTGCTATCTGCTCGACATCACCGCGGTGGACTCGATCGCCTACAAGCTGCCGTTCGAGCGGTTCCTGTCGTCGCTGCGCGATGAGGAGCCCGACATCGACGTCGATTTCGACTCCGATCGCCGCGAGGAGATCATCCAGTGGGTCTACGAGCGTTACGGGCGGGAGCGTGCCGCGCAGGTGTCGAACGTCATCCAGTACCGGCCGAAGAATGCCGTGCGCGACATGGCGAAGGCGTTGGGGCATTCGCCGGGGCAGCAGGATGCGTGGTCGAAGCAGGTGGAGCGCTGGGGAGCTTCGCTCGACAGCGCGCCCGACCACGACATCCCGGACCGTGTCATCGCGTACGCGTCCGAGCTGCTGAAGGCCCCGCGACACCTCGGCATCCACTCCGGCGGCATGGTGCTCACCGACCGGCCCGTCGGCGAGGTGGTGCCGATCGAGCACGCGCGCATGGCGGGGCGCACCGTCATCCAGTGGGACAAAGACGATGCCGCATGGATGGGGCTGGTGAAGTTCGACCTGCTGGGCCTGGGGATGCTCGCCGCGATCCAGTACTGCTTCGACATGATCCGTGCGGCCACGGGGGAGGAGTGGGAGCTGTCGACCATCCCCAAGGAGGAGCGGGCGGTGTACGACATGCTGTGCCGTGCCGATTCGATCGGGGTCTTCCAGGTCGAATCCCGTGCCCAGATGGGGCTGTTGCCGCGGTTGCAGCCGCGCCGGTTCTACGACCTGGTGGTGCAGATCGCCCTCATTCGGCCCGGTCCCATTCAGGGGGGCGCGGTGCATCCGTTCGTACGGCGCAAGCTCGGTCACGAACCGGTCGTCTACGCGCATCCGAAGCTCGAGCCGGTGCTGGAGCGCACGCTGGGCGTGCCGGTGTTCCAGGAGCAGCTGATGCAGATGGCGATGGCGGTGGGGGAGTGCACCGGTGAAGACGCCGATCTGCTGCGGCGGGCGATGGGCTCCAAACGCGGGGTGGAGCGCATCGAGTCGCTGCGCGAGAAGCTGTATGAGGGCATGGCCAGCAATGGCCTGGTCGGTGAGGCCGCCGACGCGCTCTACGCGAAGATCCAGGCGTTCGCGAACTTCGGTTTCGCCGAATCCCATTCCCTGTCGTTCGCCCTGCTCGTCTACGCCAGCTCGTGGATCAAGCTGCACTACCCGGCGGCGTTCCTCGCGGGACTGCTGCGCGCCCAGCCGATGGGGTTCTACTCGCCGGCGACCCTCACCGCCGACGCCCGCCGTCACGGCGTCGAGGTGCGGCGCCCCGACCTGCACGCCTCCGGGGTCGAAGCGGTGCTCGAACCGGTCTCGGGTGATGCGGTCGCGGCGCCCACCGGACGCGCCGCGTGCGCGGAGCGCATCCAGGATCCCGTCGGCGACTTCGACCCGCAGGGGGTGGATGAGTCGGCGGATCATCGCCGCGACGCCGGATACGCGGTGCGGCTGGGGCTGGCGGCGATCAAGGGCATCGGTGCGGCGCCGGCCGGTCGCATCGTCGCCGAGCGGGAGCACGGCGGGCCGTTTCGTGACATGCGGGATCTCGTGCGGCGCACCGGGCTCACCGCCGCCCAGCTCGAGGCGCTCGCGACGGCCGGGGCGTTCGAGTGTCTCGGGCTCAGCCGGCGCGAGGCGATCTGGATGGCGGGGGATGCCGCGCAGGATCGCGCCGAATACCTTCCGGACTCGCTGGTCGCGGTGCAGCCGCCGCTGTTCACCGACCCGTCCGGCTACGACGTGCTCGCCGCCGACCTGTGGGCGACGGGCGTCTCCACCGACGACCACCCGATGACGCACTTCCGGTCCCGCCTCGATGCACGCGGCGTGCTCACTTCGGCGGGGCTGCGCACCCACGAGACCGGACGCCGCGTCGAGGTCGCCGGGCTCGTCACCCACCGGCAGCGCCCGGCCACCGCGTCGGGGGTGACCTTCATCAACCTCGAAGACGAGCACGGGCTCGTGAACGTCATCTGCTCGGTCGGGGTGTGGAACAGGTATCGGCGGGTCGTGCGCGATGCGCCGGCGCTCATCGTGCGGGGCATGCTGGAGCGTTCGGTCGAGGGCGTGACGAATCTGCTCGCCGACCGCTTCGACGATCTGCGGGTGGATGTGCCCCACAACGCGCGCAACTTCCGCTGACGCGACGGACCGCCGAGCCTTGGCCGGTAGACTTCTGCGGCCAGCCTCTGTAGCTCAATGGAAGAGCAGTTGCGTCCTAAGCAAACGGTTGGGGGTTCGAGTCCCTCCAGGGGCACCGATGGGTCGCGACAGGCCGGGGTGTGTCTAAGTCATGCAGGGTTGCTTGATCGTCCGCATACCTATCGGCCTGCAGCCGGTCTGCCTGCACCGCACTCGACTCAGGATCGCTCAGCGGTGAGCTGTGGTGTGATCGCTTCGAGCTCGGTGGCGGCTCTGGCGGGGAGCGGCCGCACGGGGCGAGGGAGGGTCGCGGCTTCGGTCAGTCCGATGATCGCGGCGAGCTGCGTCACGACGCGGTAGCTGCCGTACCGTGCCATGAGGTCCCAGAGCGGGGCGAGCCGGGCTGCGAGGTCGTCCACAGTGGCGCGGTCGCCGCGGTGGGCCGCCCGGGTGAGCTCGAGCGCCGGTGCCGGCAGGGTGCCGGCGATGACGGAGTACCAGACATCCGCACCGCCCAGCAGCGCGTTGCTGGCCAAGGCATCGCCGCTGACTCCAAGGGTGATCGAGGCGGGCACCGCCGCACGGAGCGCGTCGACTCGGTCGGTGAAGTCCGGCACCGGTGTTCCCGGCAGCTTGATGGAGCGCACGCCCGCCAGACCAGCGAGCTGGATCAACATCTCGTCGGTGAACGTCACATGCGTGGTGCGCGGGTTGTCGTAGATGCAGATGGGCGTGGAGGAGTGTGCGGCGACGTCCTCGATGAAACCGATCACCTCTTCATCGGTGAGCGGCTGGTAGGTCATCACCGACAACAGCAGCCCGGCGGCGCCGGCGTTCTGAGCCGACTCCACGTTGCGCAACACGTCGGAGAGTGTCAGCGCCCCAACCCCGACGATGACCGGGACCTCGCCCGCTGCGGCGACGGCCGCCCGAGCTGCTCGGGCCCGCTCTGCGGTGGAGAGGTACGGGTATGAACCGGTCGAACCGAGTGCGCCGATCGAGTCGACGTGTGCGTCGGCGAGCCGCTCCACGATGCGTCCGTATGCCGCGACATCGACCGACTCGCCTGAGAGAGGAGTGATCGGAAAAGCACTCAGCCCGTGGAACATACGGCTCAAGCTACCCGGTCTTTCAATCGCGACCGGCGCACCTGCAGCCACCGGCGCCGAGGGATCCCCTTGCGGGCGGTGGGCGGTCTAGGGGCGGGCTTCGGGCGGGAAGCGGAGCGCGGAATTGCTTCGCTCGACATCTCAGGACGTTGCAAAGAATCGACCTGCTAGGGATCTACCTCGGGGATGGGCGCTGCGGCAATGACCTGTGAGATGGAGGGTCCGGCGTCGGGTCGGGAGCATTGGATCTCCCAGTCGAGGCCCTGTGGTGTCCTCAGCTCGAGGTCGCTGTAGAGCATGATCGGGAGAACCGGGTTGTTGGCGAACCTCCGATCGGGTCCTCCACCCTTGTTGACGTATTGCCATGTTTGCCCGACTTGCTGCGAGTCTTTCGGGATCACACCCGGGCTCTCGATAAACCGTTGGCGCTTCCCGACCGAGTTGAGAGCGCGATAGCTCGCGTCCGTGTAGTGCTTTCCTTCGCGAATGAGCAAACGGTCAGGGAGGAAGTGAATGCTGGCAGATCCGGCGGTGATGGTTGGCACTGCAACGTTCGTCGCGAGGTGCTTCGATCCGGTGAGTGTGGCGGTGGCTGACTCCTTGCGGACGAGGTTGCTGGCGCCGGCGTTCGTCTTGTGCTGGTAAAGGGTCTGCACCTGCCCCGACGACACGGTTCTCCAGAGTCTCTGAGCGTCGGTGAACCAAGGCCACTGCGCGACTAGCGAGTCGAACCACGTCGCGGCGGAGTCATTCACGTCATAGAAGAGCACGACTTTCCGTTTAGCCGCGTCCCGCTGGAAGAGCCACCAGCAGAGCGGTGCCGCCAGCACCCAGACCAGCATCCCCCAGGGCAGGATTGCGGCCCCGATCACAAAAGCCGCGATGGCGACGATCCACCAGGTCGAGAAGTGCTTCGCGGCTGCGTTGAGTTGATCGACGACGTCGCCACCACCTGTCGGGTGCATATCGAGCGTTGTCGCCCCTGTGACGTCTTCCATGATCACTGCGTTCGGGTCAAACGCTCTCGGCGGTATGATCGCCGCGCTGCCAGCGGCTGGCCTACCTGAGGCGAGCGAACCGCGGTAGTAGACACCACCCCGTCCCATGTGGACGTAATTCCCACGAGGACCAGTGCCTACTCGAAACCCCGGAACCCCCGTGCTGATGCCAACGCCGGACTTGCTGAGATTGAAGCGGAATGGCCCAGCCTTGACGCTCTTTCTGACGTAGAACCCCATCGTTCCCCGATCTTGCCCTTCGCGACGCCCGTCGCTACGGTCCCCAGATCCGACCTTATCGACTCGGGACTCGCGCGTTGTAGGCCTTCGCGGATCCCCTTGCGGGCAGTGCGCGCTGGCGGCGCCCTCGCGTGCACATGAACGCGGTGATTCGAGCGACAACCGGAGACCGTCGCGCGCGCCAGCCTCGCCTCTCGAAGGATGACGGTAGCAATTGGGATCGCGGCGTCATCCCGATGCGAGGACGGGGTCTGCCCCGGGCCCGAATGGGGGTGCATCGCGCGCCCCGTGGGGGCTGTCCCATGAACGGCATTTCTGGGCCGGACGTTGAGACGTTGAGGGGCGATGGTGTGAATGCCACGCCCGATAGGACGAGTACCGGGCGCAATTGTCCGGCGGTCGTGCCACTCACAGGGCAGGCGAGCTTTGTGACCTCGAGAGCAACCTCCTCGGGGCGGTGCCCGGCGATCACCCAAGCGCGCCGTGTCTCGGCTCCCTGGCAGTATTCAGTGGTGATTGTCGATCGCAAGGAAGCCCTCGCCCGCCTGGACGCCGCCGCTGAGTTGCTGTCGCAAGGGCCGGGAGTGGCCGCCTCGGGACTTGACATCGATGCAGCGCGGCGGATTAGCGATGCGGCAGTTCGTATCCACGAGACCATCGATTGGGCGAACTGGCCGGCGCCCGAAGAGGCTGCGAATTCGCTTGCGTGGCTGCGCGACGCCCTCGAAACGTTCGTCATGAAGCACTGGGTTGAGGCAGGCCAAGTTCCTCAGCGGAGTCGCGAATGTGTCAATCTTGAGAATCTGGTCGAGGAAGCGGCTGCACTCTGGGTCGGGTCACGGTCATCATGGGTTCCCGACGAAGTTGTCGATCATCTTCAGCATGGGCTACTCATGGCTGGCTGGAAGGAAGATCACATCCTGGGCCAGCGCGACACCTTGATGGCCCGGGCGCGAGTTCTCCGCGACGACCTTCGGGCTGACAAGTCGAGCCTGGCGGCGGCCCGTAGCCGCGCGGCCACACGCACGACCCGTATTGCCGGCTGGCAGGCGAGCGAAGAAGAACGTGCACTCGCGGAGCGTGTGCACGCGGCGGATCTCGAGGCCGCCCGTCGTAGACAGGAAATCGCCGCCGCACGCGAGCGCGACGAAATCGCGCGAGAGCAGGCGAAGCGCCAGTCCGAAGCCGAACGGGGGCGAGCGGTGATCCTCGCCGAAGCTGGGCGCGAGGCGCTCGAGCGACACAGGACTCGTTCTGCCCCGGCGCCTCCGCCCCAGCCGTTCGGAGTTTCTGCTGAGGGGGCCGAGCATCTAGTCGCGATGTGGATGAGGCACTTGGGAGTCCTGGACGCAGAAGTCACGCGCTTCTCCGGCGACGGGGGCATCGATGTGGTCGCCGCCGGATACGTCGCACAGGTTAAGAACATCGCGGGGTTCGTCCCAATCCAGGACGTTCGAGCGCTATTCGGTGTCGCAGCATCGGACGACAAGAGAGGGCTGCTGTTTACGTCGGGAACGCTGACCTCCGAAGGGTTCGCCTTCGCCAACCGCGTGGGCCTGGCCCTCTTCCACTATGACGCGGTCGCAGGCACGCTCGCCGGTCTGAACGAGATTGGCAAGCGCGCCGTCGACCAAACTATTGCGGAGGGCTGGAAATAGGGACGGCTCGCCGATCCCTTTGAGGGCAATGCGTAGCGGTGCCGTGGTGCGCAGTCTCATCCTCTGCCCACGCCGGAAGTTGTGACACCCACCGCGCGGGTTGCAACCCAAGAGCTTCAAGGATTACGAGCGGTTCCGCGAGGAGATGAATACGAAAGGCATCAACGTCGAGTGGCGGGTTGATGCGACCCTGGCGTGGCACGATCGTCGGTTGATCGATGACAAGACCGCAAACAACGTGCCGCGGTCCAGGTGCTTGACAGCCGGTCGTCATCCGATCTTGACGGGGTCGCCGCGGCTCGCCGTCCGCCCGCGCGATGGAGTTGTTCGCAAGACCCGCCGCTGACAATGCCCGATCGCCGTCCGCGAACGGCATGGCATCGAGGCTGTCACGCGCCGTGTGCTCGAGCCGGAGTTGACCATCGAGCGAGGGTTGAACCGGGGAGGAGGATACGGGCGGTCAGCGCAACGGATGACCTACACCATCGCCGACCACTCGCCGGCCATGACGAGGGCGGCGCACACGAGCGCCGATACCGCCATCGTCCCCATGAGCCACGCCATTGCACGATTCCTGGTGCGCGCCCGTCCGACGGTGACGGCGACGACCACCATCGCCGCGAACAGCGATGCGGTGAGCACGAGGCCGATCGTCGGAACGAGAGTCTGCAGCTGCAGCATCCCGATGAACAAGGCGATGCAGATCGCGGCGAAGATCGCTCCGGGAATCAACCACCGTCTGCGGCCACCCTCCTGCAGCGATCGCTGGGCACGTACCCGGGTCGGATCTGTTTCGGCCATCGTCGACCTCCTCTCCTCGGGCCGCGACGTTACCCCCGCGGGTGCGCGGCCCGCACCGGGGTTGACACCTGCTTGGGCGTGTCGGCAGGCGACGACGTACCGTGGAAGCGGATCGTCATCCGAGGAGAGGCAGGGGAATGAAGATCGTCGCGTCATCGGACTGGCGGGATGGTCTCCCGTTCGACAAGCCCACCCGGGTGGCCGACGTCGCCGACGGCGAACCGGCACGCTGCTTCTCCTGCGGCGCCGACTCCGACCCGGTCGCCCGCACCGAGCTGTGGGCGGTCAAACACCGGCACCCGAAGAACCACAGCGGCTACGTGCGCTTCTACTGCAGCGCGCACGTGCCCGCCTCCCCGGCCGCCACGGCACCGGCGACCCCGCCCCGCCGAGGCTCGGCACCGCGCGCGCCGCGTCGCCCCGCCCCCGAACGTCGCCCCGCACCGCGACGGGTGAGCTCCGTCGAGCCGATCGCCCGCGCGAAGTGCCCCGACTGCTTCATCGAGGTCTCCGCCACCGGCGAGTGCGGCATGTGCGGACAACGTGTCAGCTGAGTCCTCGCCTGGCACTTCTGCGACCGCCGTCGTGTCGCGCTGCTACTTCCAGGAGGGCATGTTCTCGGGTGTGTAGCGGGCGCCCCAGCCTCCGTGGGGCAGGATGTCGTCGATGCGGTCGAGGGTCGGTTGGTCGAGCACCACTTCGGCGGCGGCTGCGTTCTCGCGCACCCGCGCGGCATTGCGGCTTCCTGGGATCGGCACGATGTGGTCGCCCTGAGCGAGAAGCCACGCGAGCGCGAGTTGACCGACGGTCACCCCTATGCTCCTCGCCAGATCGGTGAGGGCATTGGTGGCCGCGACATTCTGCTCGAAGGGGCCGGGCTGCCAGCGAGGGTCTGTTCTGCGCATGTCGTCGGGCTCGTACTCGCTGGCGGGCTTGGCGGTTCCGGTCAGGAAGCCCCGGCCGAGAGGCGAGTACGGAACGAGACCGATCCCGAGGTCTGCCAAGACCGGAAAGAGCGCCTCGACGTCGCGCTCGAAGAGCGAGTACTCCGTCTGGAGCACAGAGACGCGCTGCACGGCATGTGCTCGGCGGATCGTCTCCTCTCCCGCTTCGCTCAGACCGAAATACCTGACGCGGCCGGCGTCGATGAGTTCCTTCACGGTTCCGGCGACGTCTTCGATCGGAACCGTCGGATCGAAGCGGTGCTGATACAGAACGTCGATGTGGTCCGTGCCGAGATGACGGAGGCTGTTCTCGACCACCGCTCGGATGTGATCCGGGCGACTGTCGAAGCCGAAGTCGGGGGTGAACCCGAACTTCGTTGCGATGGTGATGTCGTTCCGGAACGGCGCAACCGCGGATCCGAGCGCCTTCTCGTTCTCACCCCAGCCATAGAGCTCGGCGGTGTCGAAGTGCGTGACGCCGGCCTCGAACGCGGCGACGATCGCATCACGCCCGGTGTCGGTGCTCCAGCCGTAGGCCATGGAGATGCCCATGGATCCGTATCCGATCGCGGAGGTGGTCAGTCCGAGGTTTCCGAGGGTGCGGTTGTGCATCAGCCTGCTTTCAGTCCGAGAAGGTGACATGCATGAGGGGGCTGCCGGTCATCCACTGTTCGAGTGGTTGCACCGGCTGCGAGATGTAGAAGCGGTGGAGGGGCTGGTCCAGGTCGGCGATGATCGACGTGAAGACCCGCGCCCGTTCGTGCTGAGCCACGACCGGCGCGGCGGTCGCGGCGAGGTCCGCTCGCACCGCACCCTTGAGATGGAAGGTGAAGTCGGGGTTCCGGAGGAGATTCGCATACCAGGCGCGACGCGCGGGCTGCGTCGTGAGATAGATCTCGCCGTCGACCCGGTAGAACCAGATCTCGATGCGCCGCGGTCGGCCTGTCTTCGCGCCGATCGTCGTGATGTCCACCGTGCGAGCGGATGCTGACGACGCAGGGGTGATGGCCAAGGCGTTGCGGATGCGTTCATCCAACGTCTTCCGTGCCTTTCGCGTAGCGAGCGAGGAACGTCTGCACCGCGCTGTCGACCGTCTCCTGCACGGCGACGTCGCTCGGCGACCACTCCGGGAGCAGCAACTGCGGCCACAGCACGAAGTTCGAGATCATCCCCAGGAACTCGGTGGTGGCCCGCACATCGTCGGGCACGCGAAGTGCCCCGGCGCGGGCTTCCGAGACCACATAGTCGCGGACGAGCTCGAACAGCGGCTCCTTTCCCAGGTCGAACTGGATACGCCCCAGCTCGGGGAAGCGGGGGGCCTCGGCGATGACCATCCGGTGCAAGCCGGCCATCCCTGGGGTGCGCAGCACCCGGGCGTAGTGTTCACCGAGCGACCGCAGTCCCGCCTCGGGGTCACCGGGCGGAGGAGGCGTGAGGTCGGTGGCGGCGCCCGCGGCCCAGAACTGCAGCACCATCGCCTCGAAGAGATCCGCCTTGGTGGGGAACTGCTTGAACACGGTCGCCGTCGACACGCCAGCACGTTGCGCCACGTTGGCCAACGATGTCTTGTCGTAGCCAAGATCGCTGAACAACGCGGTAGCCGCATCCAAGATGAGCGCGCGCTTCTGCTGCGCGACCCGCTGGTGATAGGAGGAGCCTGTCGTCGTCATGCACGCCACGCTACCAGAGGCGAGTGGCTTAACTCACCATAGCTGGTGCGGCGCCCGAGCGGGCGCAACGCGATTCGTTAGCGAGCGTCTCCACACGTCTCAACCCCCTATCCCCGGTTCCGGATGCGGGAGAGCGTGGACAGATGGCTTCCCACGACATCGACCTCGCACGCCTGGACGCCTGGTGGCGCGCCGCGAACTACCTCAGCGTCGGCCAGATCTACCTCCTCGACAACCCCCTGCTGCGCCGCCCGCTCGCCGCGGAGCACGTCAAGCCCCGACTGCTCGGCCACTTCGGCACCGTCCCCGGCCTCACCTTCACGTACGCGCACGCGAACCGCGTGATCCGCGCGCGCGACCTCGACGCGATGTTCATCGCCGGTCCCGGTCACGGTGGTCCCGGGATGGTGGCCGCGGCGTGGCTGGACGGAACCTACTCCGAGCTGTACCCCGAGGTCACCCGAGATACGGCGGGCATGCGGCGCCTGTTCCGGCAGTTCTCGTTCCCGGGCGGCATCCCGAGTCACGCCGCGCCGGACACACCCGGGTCGATTCACGAGGGTGGTGAACTGGGGTACTCGCTCAGCCACGCCTATGGCGCGGTGTTCGACAACCCCGAACTGACGGTCTTCTGCGTCGTCGGAGACGGCGAGGCCGAGACCGGGCCGCTGGCGACCGGATGGCACGGGAACAAGTTCGTCGATCCCCGCACCGATGGGACCGTCGTGCCGATCCTGCACCTGAACGGATGGAAGATCGCGAACCCGACGCTGCTGGCGCGCATCCCCGAATCGGAGCTGGCCGACCTGCTGCGCGGATACGGGCACGAGCCGATCTTCGTCACCATCGACGCCGCCGATCCCCACGAGGAGGCGCACCGTCGCATGGCCGACGCGATGGACGAGGCGCTCGATGCGATCGCGCAGCAGCGGAGCGACCTGAACGTCGTGCGCCCGCGCACTCCCATGATCGTGCTGCGCTCGCCGAAGGGCTGGACCGGACCCGTCGAGGTCGACGGCAATCCGGTTCAAGACACGTGGCGCGCACACCAGGTGCCCGTCGACGCCGCTCGGGACGACGACGCGCACCGCCGCATCCTCGAGGACTGGATGCGCTCCTACGGTCCCGAGGATCTCTTCGACGACGACGGTCGCCCCGTCGACGCGATCGACCAGGTGACGCCCGAGGGCGCCCGGCGCATGTCGGCGAACCCGCACGCCAACGGCGGTCTGCTGCGACGTGAGCTCGACCTGCCCGACATCGCCGACCACCTGACCGGCCTCGACCCCGAGGCCACCGAGCGCTCTGCGATGGGGGAGCTCGGTCACTATCTGGCACAGGTGATCGAGCGCAACCCGACCGACTTCCGGCTGTTCGGACCCGATGAGACCGCCTCGAACCGGCTCGCACCGGCGGTGTTCGACGCGAGCGGGAAGAGGTGGAACGCCGGTTCCGATCCGCGCGACGAAAACCTCTCGCGCACCGGGCGCATCATGGAGGTGCTCAGCGAGCATCAGGGGCAGGGCTGGCTCGAGGGATACCTGCTCACCGGCCGACACGGCCTCTTCGCGACCTACGAGGCGTTCGCCCACATCGTCGACTCGATGTTCAACCAGCATGCCAAGTGGTTGGAGTCGGCTTCCGGCATTCCGTGGCGAGAGCCGGTGTCGAGCTCCACGTACCTGCTCTCCAGCCACGTGTGGCAGCAGGATCACAACGGCTTCACCCACCAGGATCCCGGCTTCCTCGATCTCGCCGTGAACAAGCGCGCCGACATCGTGCGCGTGTACCTGCCGCCGGATGCCAACACGCTCGTCGCGACGGTCGACCACTGCCTGCGCACCACCGATCGCATGAACGTCATCGTCGCCGGCAAGCAGCCCGCCCCGCAGTGGTTCACCCCCGACGAGGCGGTACGCCACCTCGAACACGGAGCGAGCCGGCTCGCATGGGCCGGCACCGATGCCGACGGGGTGGATGCGGTGCTCGCGTGCGCGGGAGACGTCCCGAGCGAAGAGGTGATCGCCGCGGCACGGCTGTTGCGCGAGGAGGCGCCGGGGCTGCGGGTGCGGGTGGTGAACGTCATCGACCTGATGCGCCTGCAGACGCCCTCGCAGCATCCGCACGGCATGGACGAGAAGTCCTTCGACGAACTGTTCCCGCCGGACGTGCCGACCGTCTTCGCCTTCCACGGTTATCCCTGGCTGGTGCACCGCTTGGCGTATCGGCGCGCGGCGCATGCCCAGCTCCACGTGCGGGGGTACATCGAGCGGGGCACGACCACGACGCCGTTCGACATGCGCCTGATCAACGACATCGACCGGTATCGGCTGGCCGCCGACGTGCTCGATCGCGTTCCCGGCGCCGCGGACCGTCACGCCGCCCTCCGCGCACAACTCGATCGACGACGCGAGGAAGCCCGTGCTCACACGCGTGACCACGGGGTCGACCACCCCGCGGTGGGGAGTGGGGGCGAAAGGCATATCTCACCCACCGGTGCAGTTCAACCCATCGACGCGGGCGATGCGCACACGTACCGTCGGGGGATGGGAAGCGAGGGAGTGTGATGCGTCGGCACCAGTTCGTCATCGACGACAGGACCTACGTCCTTTCCGAGGAGGCCCTTGCGGAAGACACCAAGCAGGCGGTGCTCGAGGCGGTCCTCGACGGCGGGGGCTACGTCGAGTTCGCGACCACCGATGCCACCGTCACCGACGTTCTGATCACACCCCACTCCAACGTGCGGATCGAACACACGGACGTGATCGAGTCGGACCTCCCCGCAGACCCCTTCAGCGACCAGCACTTCGACATCGATTCGTGGCTCTGAAACCCGAAACTAGTTAGGTCGCCTAATCGGAGTTACTTCGTTTGCTCCCTCCGTGTAGCTTATCTCGGTGGGAAAACTCATTTATGGCAGTGACGGGTACTCGTTCGACATCGACGACCGCACCCTCGCACACCTGCGGGTGGTCTTCATGAACAAGCTCCGCCGCGCCGAGCCGTTCTTCTTCCACCACCCCGAGACGGTCGGCAGCCGAAGCGTCTGGGTGCATCCATCGGTTTCGATCGTGTTCCACTTCTACGGCAGCAGGAACCCCGCGCTGAACCGTGCCTGGATCGAGAACCTGCTGCAGGACGCCAGCGGACCGCACGGCTTGTCGGTGAGTCCGGAACCGGCCGAGACGGCGACCGTCGCGGGCTGAGTCAGCGGCACTCGTCGTCGACGGCGTCGGTGACGAGGTCGATGAACGCGGCCACCGCGGCGGCCTGATCGGCCGACAGCGTATCGGCGAGGCCCCGGATCTGCGCGGTGAGTGGATCGATTCCGTCGAGGTCGTCGTCACGATCGAGCGGCACCACGTACTTGCTGCGACCGTCGTCCGGATGCGGGAGGAAGGTGATGAGGCCGCCCGCGCGCAGACGATTGAGGATACCCGTGACGGACGGCGTCGAAATCTCCAGGTGCTCCGCGACCTCGGTCGGGGTCACGAGGATGCCCTGATCGCTCATGTCGAAGATGAACCGTGTCGCGGCGCGGGCGTTCTCGCTGGGCCCGCACGCGTTCTGACGCCGCCGAGCCAGCCGATTCTCCGCCAGTCGCAGACGTTCGATGGAGCGTGCCACTTCGGAGCGATCGAGGGCGGTGTCGTCCGCCGCTTCAGCGATGTCGGTCATGTCACCCTCACTCCGTCGACGACGTCACGCGTGGGTCACGATGCTACCGAACGGGCGACGCCGCTGCGTCGCCCGGAGACATCGAAGGGGCCCGGCGCGATGCGCGCCGGGCCCCTTCGGAAGACCTGGGGTCAGGACTGGCTGGCGATGGCGAAGCGCACCGATCCGTCCTGGTTCATCTCCGCGTCGAGGACGCGGTCATCGAGCGCGGTGTTCGCGCCGTCGTCGAGGAAGACACGTGCGCCGTGGTCCTCCACGACCTGGTCGCCGTTTTCGGGCGACGACGCGACGGCGAGCTCGAAGCCGGTCTCCTGCGAGCCGGTGTCGCGAATGCGCACGCCGCCCTGGTCGGCGTCGGGCAGCTGGGCGATGATCGTCTTGACCGCGGTGGCGGCGTTCTCGGTGAGCGTGAGCATGAAGGCTCTCCTCTCGTTCGGGACGTTCGAGTCGGCCACGATTCCGAGATTCGACGAGCGGTGCAACCGCACGCCGCCATTGTCAGGGAATTCCCACGCTGCGCAGGCGGCGGTCAGTGGGCGGCTTCGTACGCCTCGAGGACGGTGGCGGGAACCCGCCCGCGGTCGGAGACCTGGTAACCGTTCTCCTTCGCCCATTCGCGGACGGCGGCGTAGTCCTGGCTCGGTTTGCGCCGGCGTGGAGCCGCGGTGGAGCTCGAACGGGACGCCGAGACGCGTCGCGCTGCGTCGACGTAGGGGGCGAGCACCTCGCGGAACGCGGCGGCGTTCTGGTCGGTGAGGTCGATCTCGTAGGCGGTGCCGTCGAGGGAGAAGAGGACGGTCTCGCCCTCTCCGACTTCGAGGACGCTGCCATCCAGGTCGTCGACGAGCTGGTGCACGATTCTGCGGGCCATGCGGCCACCCTACTGAGCAGCGCGCCATGGCACGACCCGCGGCGCGCCGTCGCGGTCAGGGAAGAAGCCCGCTCTTTCGCGCACGCACGACGGCGGCATGACGCGTCGGCGCGTCGAGCTTGCTCATCGCGGACTGCAGGTAGGACTTCACCGTGGCCTCCTTCAGCCCCAGCGAGGCGGCGATCTGCGCGTTGGTCGATCCGAGCGCGGCACCGGCGAGGACATCGGTCTCCCGCGGCGACAGCGAGGCCGACGTGACGGCGGGCACCTCGCCGAGGGCCAGGGCCGCCCATCGCGCCTCCAGGCGGCCGAGACGTTCGCGCACGGTCGGGTCGTCCACCTCGGCGGCGATGCTGCGCAGCTCGGCGTAGCTTTCTCTGACCTCCTCCCGCGCGGCCGGGGACAACGGTCGGTCCTCGCCCGCGTGGGTCATCGTGGCCAGGCGGCGTTCGACTTCATCTCTGATGCGCAGTTCGCCGGCGATCGCCTCCGCGGCTGCCAGCGCCGGGCGGGCGACGGAGTCGCCGCCGGGCGTGGCGCGTCGAGAGCCGCCGTAGAGCATGCCGCGCGTGACCCCGCCGACGACGACGGGCACGGCGAACAGCGTCACGATGCCCGCGCCCAGGATCGCACCGTCGTAGTCGTGGGTGATCGCTCGCGAGACGCGGTAGTCGAGGGCGAGGCGGGGCCGGGCCTCGACCATGGCCCGCCCGCCCAGGCCACGGTTCTCGTGGACGACCAGTCCGCGCAGCGTATGCGTGTGACGGCCGGAGATCGCGCTGACGTGGACGGCGCCGTCGCGGGTGTACCCCCCGAAAGCGACCGGGAACGGGGTGTGCTCGGTCAGCCGCGTGACCGCACGCTCGATGAGGGCGTCCTCGCTCTCGCCGCTGATTCCCGCAGACATGCCGTTCCCGGTGGTCGGTGACGGCCCCGGTGCCGTCGAGGTCGACGATAACACCGCGGGTGCGGGCCGTCACCGGGCGGCGGACGGCCTACTCGTCCGCCGCCCGTTCCAGATCCAGCAGACGTCGCTTCAGCTCGGGGCGCCCGCCGTACTCGCCCAGCGATCCGTCGGCCCGGACCACGCGGTGCACGGGGACAACGATCGAGAACGGCGTGGTGGCGCAAGCGGTTCCGACAGCACGGGCGGCGCGTGGCGACCCGGCCATCGCGGCCACCTCCCCGTACCCGGCGGTCTCGCCGTAGGGGATCTCGCACACCGCCTGCAACGCCGCCCGGGTGAAGCCGGACACGCGGTCCCAATCCAGCGGCATCTCGAACTCGCGTCGCGCACCCGCGAAGTACTCATCGAGCTGGGCGGTGCAGCGCCGGGCGAGCGGGTCGTCCTCGTCGAAGGGGAGCAGGGCCACGCGCTCGTGGCCGATGAGCTCGGCGTGGAGGTCTCGGACCGGGTGCAGTGAGCGGACGAGGTCATCGGCGGCGGTGAGGAGGACGTCGCCGATCGGCGTCGGATGGACCAGGAAACGCGTCGTCATGTCGACATCCTCCCCGTGCCGCCGCCGTGCTCGCACACTCTCCGACCGGCTTGGGGGAGTGACGGTGCGGGTGCGTTCCCTGGGGAGGGGAAGTCATCCAGGACCTCGCATATGGTCTCCAATACCGCGAAACTCTGCCGGGATGCAAGAGCAGAGCCCCTCGCGCGCATAGTGTGACTGTCGTGTGGCGAGCAGAAGGAAGCGTCGCGGTCGGTGAGCAGGTGGCCGGACCGGCGGCGACCGTGACCCCCGGCGACCTCGATCTCTCGGAGCCGGGTGTGCGGGTGACCCATGTCGCCGAGCCGGAACGCGACCGGCTGCGGCGTCAAGCCGCCCGCCTCGGCGGCCGGTCGACGCTGCTGCACTTCGACGAGTCGGTCGACGCCGGCATCGAGATCACCAACGCCCACCCCGGCAGCCTGCCCCAGTTCATCACCGGTCGGTCGACGCTGCTGTCGAACCTGTTCCGCGATGAGGTCGCCCTGCGCACCGCTCGGATCGCCGCGGAGCAGATCACCGCCAAGAACGTGGAGCTGCGCACCGCGCGCGGTCTGGAAACGGTGCACCTCGCCGTCGGGCTGGCCACGTGGCGGCTCGGTGGGCTGGAGTGCTCGGCTCCGGTGCTCCTGCGCCCCCTGGCGATCCGCCGCCACCACAACGACTTCGAGGTGAAACTCCACGGTTCGTTCTCCGTCAACCCCGAGCTGGTGCGCGCTCTTCGCACGCACTTCGGCATCGACCTCGACGGCGACGCGCTGGCCGCGCTGGCGTACGACCAGGGGGTGTTCAAACCCCAGCCGGTGATCGATCATCTTCGCGCGTTGACGGGATCCTTCGACCACTTCCGCGTGCACCCGCGCCTGGTCGTGTCGTGCTTCGCCGACGTGGGCGAGACGATGGCGCGCGACACACGCGACCTCGACCACCCCGTGCTGAACGCTCTGGCCGGACACCTCGCCGACCGTGAGGTGCTCACCGCACGGCGCGAGATCCCCGCGGCACCGCACCCCGACGAGCGTCCGCCGGGCGCGGACACGCTCCTGCTGGACGCCGACGCGGAACAGGAGGCGGTGCTCGCCCGCATCCTCGCCGGGCAGTCCCTCGCGGTGCACACCCTCCCGGGCACCGGTGGTACGCAGACGGTGATCAACGCCGTCGGTGCGCTGGTGCGGGACGGCAAACGCGTGCTGGTCGTCAGCGCGCGCCGGTCGACGCTCGACGGCATCCGTCACCGGATGGCGGGCATCGGCTTGTCCGGTCTGGCCGTGACGCCCCGCTCGCTGCGACGCGACCTCATCCGGGCCATCGGGCGCAACGAGAAGGCCCAGGCGCCCAAGGTGGCCGACATCGACGACGCACTGGTGCGGTTGCGCGGTGTCCTGCGCGACTATCGCACCGCCGTCACCCGCACCGACGACGCCCTGAAGGTGTCCGTCCTCGATATCCTCCGCGCTCTCTCACGACTCGCCGCGCGGGAGGTGCCTCCGTCGACGACCGCCCGGCTCCCGGTGGGTACGCTGCTGCGCTTGGCGTCGTCGCGGGATACCGCCGCCGCCAAGCTCGCCGCGGCGGCGCGACTCGGCGAGTTCCGCTTCGGACCCGACGATTCCCCCTGGTACGGCGTCTCCTTCGCCTCGACCGAGGCCGCTCGCGCCGCGCACGACCTCGCCGGGCGCCTGCACCGGGCCGATGTGCCCGCCCTTCTCGAGCGCGGGTACGAGCTGATCGCCCAGACGCGCATGCATCCGTTCCGGACGGTGGCCGACCTCGGTGAATACCTCGAGGTGCTGCAGGGGATCCGGGACTCGCTCGACCGGTTCAGCCCGACCGTGTTCGAGCGTCCGCTCGCCGAGCTCATCCAGGCCCACGCGCCACGCCGCGAAGCCACGACCATGAGCGGCGCCAACCGCCGTCGGCTGAAGCGTCTGTCGAAGGAGTACATCCGCCCGGGCGTGCACGTTCCCGACATGTACGAGGCGCTCGTGCGCATCCAGCAGCAGCGCACGCGCTGGCAGCGTCTGGTCGATGCCGGGATCGCGCCCGAGGTGCCGCTGGGGCTCGCCGACGTCGTTTCGGCGTGGCAGCGCGTCGACACCGAACTGGCAGAACTGGATGCGGTGCTCGGCCGCACCGGCTCGCAGACGCTGGCGTCGCTGCCCGTGGCCGCTCTCGTGCGCACGCTCGCGTCTCTGGCCGCGCAATCGTCGTACTTCGACAACCTCGTCGAGCGGGCCACCCTCCGCACCGAGCTGGCCGAGATGGGGCTGGAGCCGTTGCTGTCGGAGCTGTCGGTGCGGCACGTCCCCGAAGAAGCCGTCGGTGCCGAGCTCGAGTTCGCGTGGTGGCAGTCCGCTCTCGAGCACGTTCTCCGCGCCGACCGTGCGCTCCTGGGCGCCAACACCGCGGTCGTCGACCGACTCGAGCGGGACTTCCGGCTCGTCGACGAAGCCCACGCGGCCGCGTCAGGGCCACTTCTGGCGGCGCAGCTGGCCACGCAGTGGCGCATCGGTCTGGTCGACCACGCCGACGAGGCCGCTGCTCTCAAACGAGCTCTGAAGGACTCCGCGAGTGCCGTGCAGGTGCTCGAGGCGGCCCCGACCCTGATGCGCACGCTGGCTCCCGTCTGGCTCGCGTCCCCGTACGATGTGCCGGCCATCCCGGAGGCGGCCGGCTTCGACGTGGTCATCGTCGCCGACGCCGCCTCGCTCGCCCTGGCCGAAGCCGTGCCCGCGCTGCGGCGCGCGCGTCAGGTCGTCGTCTTCGGCGACCCTGTCACCCAGAAGCCCACGCCGTTCCGCGTCGCGGCCGGTGCGATGTCGGAGGACGACGTCCTCGAGGCGGAGGAGGCCGAGCCCTTCGACGCCGTCAGCGTCTTCGAACGCGTCGCCGAACTGGTGCCGATCGCGACCCTCACGCGCAGCTACCGGGCCGGGGGCGAGGACCTTGCCGAGCTCGTCAACGACGCCTTCTACGGCGGCGAGCTCTCCTCGCTGCCGTGGGCCGGGTCCTACCTCGGGCGCGGCAGCCTCGGCGTCGACTACGTCGAGGGGGGCACGGGGGTGCCCGACCCGGTCACCGGCGCCGTCGAGAGCCCCGACGCCGAAGTCGCGCGCGTGGTGACCCTGGTCGTCGAGCACGCCGTGAACCGAGGACAGGAATCCCTGATGGTCGTCACGGCCAGTGCGAAACACGCTGCGCGTGTGCGAGCCGCCGTGGAGGCGGCGTTCGCCGGGCGTTCGGATGTGGCCGACTTCGTCTCGCGCGACACCGCGGAGCCGTTCGCTGTGCTCAGCCTCGAGGAGTCGGTGGCCGAAAGCCGCGACCGCGTGATCTTCTCGCTGGGGTTCGGGCTCACCCGACACGGGCGGGTGCTGAGCGATTTCGGTGATCTGTCCAGACCCGACGGCGATCGGCTGCTCACCGTCGGGATGACTCGCGCGCGCCGTTCGATGGTCATCGTCTCCTCCATCCGGCCCTCCTCGTTCGACGACGGTCGACTCGAGCACGGCGCGGCGACCCTGATGAGCATCCTCGGGGGGCTCGCCGCGCGTCAGCGCGATGCCCGCCTCGAGGACCTCGCCGATCCGCTCACCCGCTCGCTGGCGCGGGAGTTGCGGCGCCTGGGGGTCGCGGTGGATGTCGATTACCGGGGCCTGCTTCCGCTGGTCGCCCAGCACGACGGCAAAGCCGTCGTGGTCGAGAGCGACCCCGAGACCGTCGCCGATTCGCTGCGCGAGTCGCTGCGTCTGCGACCGCAGATCCTGCGGCGCCTCGGATGGCATTACGTGCGCGTGCACTCTTTCGATCTGTACAGCGACCCCGCGTCGGTCGCGGAGCGCATCGCCGGGCTTCTCGGGGTCTCGGCGGAGGGGCCCCGGGCCGACGCCGACACACAGCCCATCGATGTCATCGAGTGAGCGGCAGCGCGTCGAGAAGGTGCGCGGCGCGCGCCGAGCGAAGCTGACGCCGGCGCCGGGAACCACCGCCGAGCCGGGCTCCGACGACGAAGGCCCGGACACCGATGTGCAGACATCGGCATCCGGGCCCAACGACGAGCGGATGCGCCGTGACGTGCCGCCCCACTACTGAGGCGGCACGGCCTCAGACCTTCGGGGTCTCACCCTGCTTCTTCAGCAGGTCGCGGATCTCCACCAGAAGCTCCGTCTCGGTCGGCAGCGGCTCCTCCTCCGGCTCGTCGGACTTCACGCGCGCGGCCTGGCGCTCCTTCAGGCGGTTCATCGGGTGGACGAAGACGAAGTAGACCACGACGGCGACGGCGAGGAAGTTGATCACCGCCGCGATGATCGCGCCGAAGGCGAAGGTCGCTTCGCCGCCCATCAGGGAGGGCACGGTGAGCTGCAGGGCCTCCTGCAGGCTGTCCGCCTTGAAGAAGAGGCTGATGAGCGGATTGATGAGCGACTCGACGAGCACCGTCACGATGGCGGTGAAAGCGGCGCCGATGACGACGGCGACAGCCAGGTCGATGACATTGCCGCGGAGGATGAACTCCCGGAAACCCTTGATCATGGCCTCTCCTTCTGGGCTGTCCCTACGCACTCGACGGCGCCGGGGCGGATGTGGACTCGGACTTCGATGATGTCGAAGACGACGCGCCCTCGCCAGTCTTGGCGGAGGCCGCGCCCGACGACGAGCCCGAGCGGGAGTCGGTGCGGTAGAAGCCGGAGCCGTTGAAGGTCACACCGATCGATCCGTACTCCTTGCGGAGGGTGCCACCGCATTCGGGGCACACCGTGAGGGTCGGGTCGGAGAAGGACTGAACGGCGTCGAAACGGTGCGAGCACTGCTTGCACGCGTAGGCGTAGGTGGGCATGGGCGACTTTCGATGATCGGCTCAGCTCGCCGCGGTGGCGAAATCGAGGATGCGGGTGGGGGTGACCGCGCCGGTCACCGGCTGGTCGTGCAGGTCGGCGGGGACCTCGTCGAGGACCTCGCTGTCGTAGACGACCGCATAGACGGGTGGGCACCCCTCCATCGATCCGATCGTCTTGTCGAAGTACCCGCGGCCCCACCCCAGACGCATGCCGGTGCGGTCGACGGCCGCGGCGGGAACGATCATCAGGTCGACATCGCCGACGGCGATGGGGCCGAGGAGCTCGCCGACCGGCTCGGGAAGTCCGAACAGGCCCTCCGAGATGTCGCCGTCCTCCGTGGCCACCGCCCAGTCCAAAAGGCCGTCGGCCCGTGTGACGGGCAGCAGCACGCGGATGCCCCGGGCCACGGCGCCCTCGACGAAGGCGCGTGTGGACGGTTCGAACGGGGTCGACAGGAAGCAGGAGATCGCCGCGACATCATGACGGGCGACGAGTTCGTCCAGTCGCGCATGCAGCTGGTCCGCCGCGGATTCGACGGCGTGCGCGGAGAGCAGCTGTCGGCGCTCGCGCAGTTCGGCACGGAGGGCGCGCTTGGCGTCGTCGGTCGTGTCGGACATGGGTCGATTGTATGTCGCCGTCACAGGGACGACACATGCGGCAGGTAGGATCTGGCCATGCCGTCACAGCCCTTCAAGGCCGTTATTCCCGCCGCAGGACTCGGAACCCGATTCCTGCCCGCGACGAAGGCCATGCCCAAAGAGATGCTCCCCGTCGTCGACAAGCCCGCCATCCAGTACGTGGTCGAAGAAGCCACGGCTGCGGGCATCGACGATGTGCTGATCATCATCGGTCGCAACAAGAACAACCTCTCCAACCACTTCGACTCGGTCCCCGAGCTCGAGGTGAAGCTGAAGGAGAAGGGTGACGAGGACAAGCTCGCCCGCGTGCAGAAGTCCAGCGAGCTGGCCGACATCCACTTCGTCCGTCAGGGCGAGCCGAAGGGACTCGGTCACGCGGTGCTCCGCTCGCGCGCCCACGTCGGCGACGCCCCCTTCGCGGTGCTGCTCGGCGACGACCTCATCGACGAGCGCGATGTGCTGTTGACCAAGATGATGGAAGAGCATGAGCGCACCGGCGCGGCCGTCATCGCCCTGATGGAAGTCGACCCCGAGCACATCCACATGTACGGCGTCGCGACGGTCGAGGAGACCGACCAGGACGACGTGGTGAAGGTCAAGGGCCTCGTGGAGAAGCCCAAGCGCGAAGACGCGCCGTCGAACCTGGCCATCATCGGCCGTTACGTGCTGCCCCCTGCCGTCTTCGACATCCTCGAGCGCACCGGCCCCGGCAAGGGCGGCGAGATCCAGCTCACCGACGCCCTGCAGGAGATGGCCGCCGACCCCGAGGGGCCCGGCGTCTACGGCGTCGTCTTCCGCGGACGCCGCTACGACACCGGCGATAGGGTGGACTACATCAAGGCCATCGTGCAGCTCGCCGCCGACCGGGACGACCTCGGTCCGGACCTGCGCCCCTGGTTCAAGGAGTTCGCGGCGTCCCTCTGACGCCGCGCGAGCAGGAGGGGAGCGCATGGACCTCGCGTCTCCCCGTGCTCACGGGCCCGTCTCGATCCGGCTCATCCGACAGCGTGATGCCCGCGTGCTGCAGCAGGAGCTGCTGACCAACCGCACGTGGTTGCGACCGTGGGAGGCGACGAATCCCGACGGGCCCGTCTCGTTCGACATGCGCTCGGCGGTGCGACGACTGCTGCAGCAGTACCGCGAGGGCGGCGGCATCCCTTTCGTCATGGAGGAGAACGGCGTCGTCGCCGGACAGCTGAACGTCTGGGGCATCGCGAGAGGCTCCCTCGCCTCCGCGACCATCGGCTACTGGGTCAGCGAGCGGTTCGCCGGTCGGGGGATCACGCCGACGGCGGTGGCGCTGGCGACCGACGTCTGCTTCACGGAGTTGCGGTTGCACCGGATGGAGATCTGCATCCGCCCGGAGAACGAGGCGAGCCTTCGGGTCGTGGAGAAGCTGGGTTTCCGCTACGAGGGGCTCCGGCGACGCTATATCCATATCGACGGGGACTGGCGTGACCACTACTGCTTCGCGCTGGTGGCCGAAGAAGTGCCCGAGGGGGTGCTGCGTCGCTGGGTCGAGGGGCGAGCCCCGCGCGATGCGGCGATGATTCCGCCGGCCGATCGTCTGCCGGCGTGAGAAAGGCCCCGTCGCACACGACACGCCGATGGATGCGACATCCGACCGTCGCGGTCGCATACCGTGGACGCCATGGGTGGACAGGTGCTCGGCGGAGGCGTGATCGTACTGGTCGCGGTGCTGCTGTGGCTGGTCTACCTCCTGCCCTCTTGGAACAGCCGTCGCCAGTTCGACGCGGCCGAGCGCAATGCGGTGCGGCTCAATCAGGCTCTTCGTGTGCTCGCCGAGACGAGTGAGACCCCGCAGGAGGTCCGACTCGAGCTGAACGCCCGCACCGCGGCCGCCCAGCAGAAGCTCGCGCGACAGGCCGCCGCCGAACGGGAACAGGCGGCGCTGGAGAAGCAGCGGCTCGACCTCGAGCAGGCCCGACTGGAACGCGCCGTGGCCCGCGCGCAGCCGGAGGCACGGCGACGTCGCGCGCGACGCCGTGCCCGTGCCGTGTTCACGGGAACCGGTGGTGTCGCCATCGTCGTCGCGATCGCCGGCGCGTGGTCGACGATGCTGGGCGGTTCGAGCGTGTGGCTGTGGGGCGGGGCCTCGGTCTCGGCGCTGTGCGCGGTCCTGCTGCACCGCATGTGGCGCGTCGCGGTCCGCGCGGCGGCGCGACCGGCCGCAGTCGCCGCCGCGCCGCGGACATCTGCCGATGTGCAAGACCTCGCCCTGGCGCCGTCGTCGCGGCCCACGTGGACTCCGCGGAACCTGCCGCGCCCGCTCACTGCATCGACGGGATCGCGTGCTTCCCTTGCACTCGACGTCGAAGACGCGCGCCGTTCGTTGCGAGCCGCCGCGCTCGACGAGGCGATGCGCGCCGAGGAAGAACGTCGTCGGCCCGTCGCGATCCCGGAGCCGGCGGCTCGGGAAGCGCGTCCGGAGTACGCGCGGATGGGCTTCGTCGACGACGCCGAGATCGAGGAACACGTACGAGACCTGCTCGCCCGCCGCGCCGCCGGCTGACCCGCCCAGCGGGCGGGGGAGGCCCACCCGATCCGCGTGATAGTGTTGCTGAGGTTCACGGGCCTGTGGCGCAGTTGGTAGCGCGCTTCGTTCGCAATGAAGAGGTCAGGGGTTCGAATCCCCTCAGGTCCACCAAAACCCGAATGCCCCTCGGTACGCCGAGGGGCATTCGCATCTTCGGCCGGCCGGTGCCGGTCGGTAGGGTCGGTCCTGTGAACCGATGGGGAGTGCTCGTCATCCTGGCCGTCGCCCAGTTCGTGATGGTGCTCGACAGCACCGTCATGAACGTGTCGATCTCGCAGGTCGCGGCCGACCTCGACACGACGATCACCGGCATGCAAGCCGCGATCACCTTCTACACGCTGACGATGGCGGCATTCATGCTGACCGGCGGGAAACTCGGTGACAGGTGGGGGCGCGCCCGAGCGTTCCGGATCGGTGCCGTGGTGTACGGCGTCGGGTCGCTCGTGACCGCGCTGAGTCCGAATCTGACCGTGCTGCTTCTGGGCTGGTCCCTGGTCGAGGGGCTCGGCGCCGTCCTGGTGATCCCCGCGATCGCCGCACTGGCCGCGATCAACTACGACGGTCGCGCCCGGGTCACCGCGTTCTCCGCTCTCGGTGCCGTGACCGGACTCGCCGCTGCCGCCGGTCCCCTCATCGGCGGACTGGTCACGACCTACGCGTCGTGGCGGTTCGTCTTCGTCGGCGAGACCGTCGTGATGATCGCCATCCTTCTCGCCTCCGGGCGCATCAGGGACGCGCCCGCGGACCGGACGCTGCGCATCGACGTGCCGAGCGTCGCGCTCTCCGCCGGCGGAATGGCGCTCGTGGTCTTCGGTGTGCTGCAGTCCAAGACCTGGGGATGGTTCGTCCCGCTCGCGCCGCCGACGGTGGCCGGTGTGGAGGTCGCACCGTTCGGCGTATCACCGGTGACCTACCTGATTCTGCTCGGGGGCATCGTGCTGTGGTGGTTCGCGGGGCGGCAGGGCATGCTGACCCGCACCGACCGTGTGCCGCTGCTGAAAGTGGATCTGTTCCGGATCGGCGCCCTCCGCAGCGGGCTGTCCGGATTCCTGGTGCAGTACTTCGCCATCGCGGCGCTCTTCTTCGTGATCCCGGTCTATCTGCAGACGATGCAGGGGTACGACGCCTTGGGGACCGGCCTGAAGATCCTTCCGCTGTCGGCGGGACTCATTGTCTTCTCCGCGGTCGGTTCCTGGCTCACGGCGAGACGATCGGCGCGCCGCATCGCCCAGACGGGTCAGATCACGATGGCCATCGGCCTGCTCTTCATCCTCGTGTCGATCCGGCCCGAATTGGCCGGGTGGCCCTTCGCCGTGGGGATGTTCGTCGTCGGTGCGGGGTTCGGCCTGCTCGCCTCTCAGCTCGGGAATGTGAACATGTCGGCGGTCGACCGGACCGACACCTCCGAGGTCGGCGGTCTTCAGGGCACGTTCCAGAACCTCGGCTCGTCGTTCGGCACCGCCGTGGTCGGATCGGTGTTCATCCTGCTCCTGGCCGGCGGGTTCACGGCGGCGGTGTCCGAGAGCGCCGATGTGACCGCCGCTCAGCGCAACCAGCTGACGACCTCGATCGAAGGGGCGGTGCCGATCGTGTCGCAGGATGAGGCCGAGCAATTGATGCGTGAGGGCGGCGCGACCCCGGAGGTCGCGGCCGCGATCGCCCAGGACTACGCCGACTCGCAGATCCAAGCCCTCCAGCAGGCGGTGTTCATCGTCTTCGCTCTGCTGGTGATCTCCCTGCTGCTCTCGCGGAACCTGCCACCGAAGGTGGGTGCGGCGAACGAGGAGGCGCGCGGGACCGCCGGGTGACTCGTCGGGCGACCCGCCGTCAGGCCGGGCTGTCCCGCCGGCCGGAGGCAGCCGACCGCGTTGCGAGCTCGCGGAGCCGTGCCATGTCGGTTGCGGCGCTCGCGCCCAGATCCCCGAAAGCCTGCGACTCGACGCGCAAGCCCGCCGTGATCAGCCGGAGATGCCGGGCGGCCATCGTCGATCGGGCCGGCTCAGCGAGGACGGTGAGGACTCCGAGCTCAGCGACGATCGCGACCAGGTCGACGCCGTTCACATCCGAGCGCAGGGTCCCTTCGGCCTGAGCGCGCTCGACGTGCGCCTGCAGCCGAGGCGCGAGGTCGGCGCCCACCGTCGAATCGGGATCGATGTGGGCCATCCGCCGGGCGGTGGCAGGGAAGATCGGATGTGCGTTGTTCATCGCCACGGCGCGCTCGAGGTACCCCACGACCGTGCTCCAGCCATCGCCGAGACCTTCCAGATCGTCGTAGATGCCCACGTACGACTCATAGGCACGTGCGTGCAACGCGCGGATCACGTCATCGTGCGAGGAGAAACGTCGGTAGGTCGTCGCAACGCCCAGGCGCGCCTGCGTGGCGAGGTCGTGGAGCGAGAACTCCAGCCCACGGGTCTCGAACAGCTTCTCGGCGGCGTCGAGAAGCTGTTCGCGGCTGCGGGCGACCTCCGGTCGCGGTGCCCGGGGTGCGCTCATGAGTATCGAGGGTAACCGGTCGCGGGTGTCGGAGGCGCTACGCTCATCTCACCCTGTCCGGATATGAGGAGAGTCGATGTCCGAGGCCCCATCCGACGGCACCCGTTCCCGCGACCTGCGGGACATCGTCGCCGTCGTGCTGCTGTCGACCATGGCCGTCCTGACGGCATGGTGCGGCTTCCAAGCCTCGAAGTGGGGCGGGGAGATGTCCATCGCGTTCAGTCAGGCCTCCAGCGCCCGGGTCCAGGCGACGAACTACGACGGCCAAGCGCGCGATCAGCGCCAGTTCGACCTGACGGTCTACGCCTCGTGGGTCGAGGCCACCGCAGCCGGCAACGAGCAGTTGGCGGCGTTCATCGAAGAGCGTTTCCACCCCGACTTCCGTGTCGCTTTCGACGCCTGGCAAGCGCAGGGCGGCGACGAGGGCGGTCCGTTCGTCCAAGACGAGTACGTCCCCGCCGGAACGGAGCAGGCGGCGGAGTACTCCGCGCGTGCGGACGAGAAGTTCGCCGAGGCGCTCGAGAACAACCAACGCGGCGACGATTACTCACTGCTGACCGTGCTGTTCGCGCTGGTGCTGTTCCTCACGGCGATGTCGCAACGCAAGATCGCCGCGTGGGCCTCGCGGGTCTTCCTCGGTCTCGGGGTCCTCGTCGGGCTCGTCGGGGTGGGGATCCTCCTCACCTTCCCGATCAGGATCTGATCACACCGGCACCGTCGCAGCGCCGCCGGCACCGGACCGCAACCGCTCGCCGGCCAGTGCCTCCGCGGCCACCAGCGGGGTGACTCCTCGTTCCTCCGCGAGCGCGAAGACGCGCCGCATGGTCTCGCCCACTCCGGTGACGCGTTCCATGATCTCGGCACGTGTGCCCATCCGCTTGGCTTCGAGGTCGAGGTAGATGACCCCGCCGGCGTTGGCGACGAAGTCCGGGGCGTACAGGATGCCGCGTTCGGCCAGTCGATCGGAGCCGCCTCGATCGGCGAGGGGATTGTTGGCGGGCCCGCACACCGCCCGTGCGGCGAGAGTGTCGATGACCTCGTCGGTGAGGACGCCGCCGACACCGGCGGGCACGAACACGTCCGCCTCGACGCGGTGCTCGGTCCCGGGCTCCACCCAGGACGCACCCAGCTGCGTGGCCAGGTCGCGCTTGGCCGGGTCGACATCGGTCACCGTGAGGACGGCCCCGTCGGTCGCCAGCCGAACGGCCAGGCGGCTGCCCACCTGGCCGAGACCGGACACGGTGATGCGCCGGCCGGCGGCATCGGCGGTGCCGGTGACCCGTTCGAGCGTGGCGCGGAGGGACTCGTACACGCCGATGCTCGTCGGCCCGGCAGGTTCCCCGGAACCGCCCACGCTGTCGGGGAGTCCGACGACGTGGGCGGTGCGCTCGCTCACCGTCAGCATGTCGTCGGTCGTGGAGCCGACATCCTCCGCGGTGCGGTAGGCGCCGCCGAAGGAATCGACGACGTCCCCGAGATCGAGGAAGGCGTCGCGGCGACGTGCGGCATCCAGCTTCTCGTCGGGAGACAGGGCGATCACGGCTTTTCCGCCGCCGGCGGCCAGCCCGGCGGCGGCGTTCTTGAGCGTCATCGCGGCAGACAGGCGGAGGACATCGCCGAGGGCGTCGCTCCAGTGCGGGTATCTCCAGATGCGAGCCCCGCCCAGCGCGGAACCCAGTGTCGAGGAGTGCAGTGCGACGGCGATGAACAGGCCGCTGCGGGGGCCCGTCGTCACCTCCACGCGCTCGTGGGTGAAGTCGGGCAGGGGCAGGGTGTGCGTCATCG
The DNA here is from genome assembly GCF_034531355.1 of Microbacterium xanthum. NCBI lineage: Bacteria > Bacillati > Actinomycetota > Actinomycetes > Micrococcales > Microbacteriaceae > Microbacterium > Microbacterium xanthum. The sequence goes on along the minus strand of NZ_JAWHUE010000001.1, from coordinate 27,745 downwards.
CTTCCTCTTTCGGCCGGCCTTGTGGGCTGCTCTGCGGAACATCGCGGCGTTGCGTCGTCCGTGCCCCCATTGTGCCCCTCGGCACGCGGCGCGGCGAGGGGCGACGCTAGTCTGTGGCCATGGCAGAGCTCCCGGCGCGCAGTGTCCTCGTCCGCGATCGACTGCGCGAGGAGGGAATCGACGGGGAGATCGTGGTTCTTCCCGAGGCGGCCTCGACGGCGGCGCTGGCCGCCGCCGCCCTCGGCGTCGAGGTCGGTGCGATCGCCAACAGCCTGGTGTTCTGGACCGACGACGGGCCGCTCCTGGTGATGACCAGCGGCGCCCACCGCGTCGACACCGCAGGGTTGTCTCAGCGGCTGGGGATCGCCGGTATCCGGCGGGCGACCCCGGATCAGGTGCGCGAGGCGACGGGGCAGGCGATCGGGGGTGTCGCGCCGTGCGGGCATCCCGAGCGGCTGCGCACGATCGTCGATCAGGACCTCGCCGACGTCGATGAGATCTGGGCCGCGGCGGGCACGCCGCATACGGTCTTCCCCGTGAACTTCGACCAGCTCGTGCGACTGACCGGGGGAACCGTCAGTCGCGTCGACTGAGCAGGGACGCGCCCCTCATCGCGGCGTCAGGTGCTCCCAGCTCACGGGATCGACGGCATCGATCAGCGACCAGTCCTCGACATCCCACGCGAAGGTCGCGATCGCGCATGTGGGCATCCGGTCGATACGACCGCGCGAGAGGCGATCGGCCAGATCGGTCATCCCCGGGTCGTGCGCGACGACCATGACGTCCGAGAGCCCCGACCCCGACGCCGCGGCCAGCAGGTCCGCGGCGGAGGCCCCGTAGAGATCCGGGTCGGGGCGGACGTCGACCCCGAGTACGCGCGCGAAGGCTTCCGCCGTGGTGCGCGCCCGCACCGCCGTGCTCGAGAGGATCACCGTCGGCCGCGCACCGGTCGAGGCGAGGCGCTCCGCCATCACCGGTGCGTCGCGACGTCCGCGCGCGTTCAACGGGCGGTCGTGATCGGCCAGGTCCGGGGAGGACCAGTCCGACTTGGCGTGGCGGACGATCGTGAGACGGATCATGGTTTCCTTTCGGACGAGCTCATTCGGCGATCAGGCGGCGACGTACACCCAGGCGGTGCGTCCGCTGCCGAGGACGGTCGCGACGCGACGGTGCTGCGCCACCTCGTACTCATCCGCCGCGTCGAGTTCATCGTCGGTGACGTGCAGAACGACCCCGGTGACTTTGTCGCGCGCGTCCCCGGTCCGGCGCAGGACCGGCTGCACGTCCGCGCCGGGAAGATCGGAGTCGCGTCCGGCGTCGGTCTCGACGTAGTCGACGGTGAAACCGGGAAGGACGTCATCCTCCGCGTCGACCGGCCGACCGAACGTGTCCAACTGCATGCCGAGGTGCTGGAAGGTGCCGTAGCTGAACAGCAGGTGCGGGGCGTCCACGCCGATAGCGTAGCGGCGCTCACCCCAGCAGCGCGTGGGCGATCGTGTGGATGAGGAGGCCGGCCAACGCGCCGATCACGGTGCCGTTCAGGCGGATGTACTGAAGGTCGCGACCGACCATGAGTTCGATCTTCCGGGAGGTGTCCTCGGCGTCCCATCCGGCGACGGTGTCGGAGATGACCGAGGCGATGTCGTGGCGGTGGCGGTCGATGACGAACACCGCGGCGTCCGTGATCCACGCGTCCACGCGGTCTTGCAGCGCGTCGTCGGAGCCGAGGCGCTCTCCGATTCGGACCAGCGCCTCGACGCTGCGTCGCCGCAGGTCGCTGTGCTCGTCGGCGAGCGCGGCGAGCAGGCCGGTCTTCGCCGTGCCCCACGCATCCGCGGCGAGTGATCGGACCCGCGGGCTGTCGAAGACGGAGGTCTTCGCATCCTCCACCCGTCCGATTGTGGCCGGATCGTTCTGGAGATTGTCGGCCAGGCGCGAGAGGTAGCCGTCGATCGCGTGGCGCGCCTGGTGGTCGGGGTCGGTTCGGACCTTGTCGACGAAAGCGACGGCCTCGTTGTAGACGGTGTCGTCGACGAGCCGGTGCGCCACTCGCGGCACCCACGAGGGCAGCCGTCTGGACACCAGTCCGGAGAACGACGCGCGGTTTGCGTGCAACCAGGCCGAGACGGTCTCGACGGCGAGGTCGACCGCGGGCCGGTGGGCGTCGGCATCGACCACGCGCGCGAGGCGCTCGCCGAGCGGCGGCGCCCAGTCCGGCTCGATCAGGTGTTCTCGGGCGAGCGACTCGATGATGTCGCGCACGTCGTCGTCGCTGGCGGCGCGGAGAACGCCGGCAGCGGCCGCCGCGCCCTCTGCGGCCACGCGGCGGGAGTTGTCAGGGTCGGTCAGCCACGCGCCGACGCGGGAGGAGATCGACGCGGCTTCGAGTTTGTCGCGCACCACGTCTGTGCGGAGGAACTCGGTCTCGACAAACTCGCCCAGGGTTCGGCCGATCTCATCCTTGCGGCGCGGGATGATGGCGGTGTGGGGGATCGGTATCCGAAGCGGGTGCCGGAACAGGGCCGTGACCGCGAACCAGTCCGCGAGGGCTCCGACCATGCCGCCCTCCGCCGCCGCTCGCACGTATGCCATCGCGGGAATGTCGTCCTGGAGGGGGAAGGCGACGGCGAAGAGGATGGCCATGGCGACGAGTGCGCCCAGGGCGACCGCCTTCATCCGCCGAAGACCCGCGAGGCGCACCCGGTCGGCCGCGCTCAGCGGGGCGGCGCCGCGCCGTTCCACGTCAGTCCTCGAGCGGGCCGAGCCAGGCCGTGGCGAGGGCGGAGTGGGCCGACTCGGGATCGGAGGGGTGGAACAGGCCCGCCTGGACGTCTCTGGCCAGGCGCGACAGTTCCGAACCGGAGAAGTAGGAGGCACCCCCGGCGACCAGCATCGCCTCGCCGACGATGTCTTTGGCGCTGGTGACCGCGCGATGCTTGAGGCCCGCCAGCAGGGCGAACCAGCGCGCGCCATGATCGACGAGTGTGTCGACGTCGTGGGCGAGTGCGGTGATCTGCGGGGGGAGGGCGTCGTAGGCCAGGGCCATGTCGGCCACGCGCCACCGGATGTCCGGGTCCTGCGCGTAGGAGCGCCCGGTCCGCTTCGAGGTCCGCGCCGCAGCGGTCTCGATCGCGACGTCGATCGCCCGGCGCGCGATCCCGGTGTAGACCGAGGCGAGGAGAATCTCGAAGACACTGAAGATCCCGAACACCATCGGATCGGGCGACGGGCCCGGCGCGAGGCGGCGCACGACTCGGTCGGCCGGAGCGAGCGCCCCGTCCAACCGGGTCGTCCGGGACTGCGTCGCACGCATGCCGAGGGTGTCCCAGTCGTCCGAGGTGTTAATGCGTCCGTCGTGCTCCTCCGTCCGGGGGACGAAGGCGAACACGATCTGCGGCCCGTCGGCGGAGGTGGTGTCCAGCCCGTGCACGCCCAGCTGCGTCCACGCGGGTGCGAGCGAGGTGAAGATCTTCGTGCCGGTGAAGGTGTACCCGCCGTCCTGACGCGGAGACGCCTCGGTGTCGCTGCCGAAGAGCACGAGGTCGTTGCCCGCCTCGCTGATCCCGAAGGCGAACACCTCGCCGGCCACGGCGCCCTCCTGCACGAAGCGCAGCGCGTCCACGCCCCGATCGGAGGCGACCTTGGCGACTCCCGTCCACACCAGGTGCATGTTGACCGCGAGGGCTGTGGCCGGCGCCGCCCCGGCAAGACGCTGCTGCAGGAGTGCCATCTGGGCCAGCGTCAGGCCGCGCCCGCCGAGCTCGGTGGGCACGAGCGCGGCGAGGTAGCCCGCGGAGCGGAGGTCGTCGAGGTCATCATGCGGAAAGGTGTTCTCGCGATCGTGGGTCGCGGCGCGGGATCTGATGCGCTCGAGCAACGCGTCGTCGAGGTGGTCGGCGGGGTCGAACGCATCGGAGGCCATGCCGCCATTCTGCCCCGCTGGAGTGGCCGGTGGCCGATGGGTCGATCCGACACCGAGCATGGACCATGATGATCGCATGTCCCGTCTGTCGCAGCTGCTGATACCGGATTCGCAACGGCAGTCCATGGCCGATCTGCTCCAGGCGGTGGATCTGCGGCGCGGTGACGCTCTGGCCAAGCGCAGCGGGTTCCTCATCATGCTCGTGCTCTCGGCGGTGATCGCTGTGGCGGGCGTCCTGTCGGATTCCACGGCCACCGTGATCGGAGCCATGATCATCGCGCCGCTGGGAACGCCGATCCTCGGTGTCGCCGCGGGGATCGTCACCGGTCATCGGGGCCTGGTCGCGCGCTCTTTCCTGTGGGTGCTCATGGGACTGCTCATCGTGGTCGTGATCGGATGGGTGTTGTCGACCTTCATCGCCGATCCGGCTGAGCTGAACAACAACTCGCAGATCACCGGACGCACCTCGCCTCAGCTGATGGATCTCGTCGCGGCCCTGGCCACCGGAACGGCCGGGGCCTTCGCGATGACCCGGCGCGACCTCAGCGCGGTCCTGCCGGGGGTGGCCATCGCGATCTCGCTGGTGCCGCCGCTGGGGGTCGTCGGCGTGTGTGCGGGGCAGGGGGCGTGGGAGGAAGCATTGGGCGCGCTGCTGCTGTTCGCATCGAACGTGGTCTCCCTCGTGATCGCCGGGAGCATCGTGTTCACCCTCGCCGGGTACGCGCGCGAGCCCGGGGCGTCGCGCACGGCGAACCGGCGTCGCGCGTACGCGGTGGTCGCGGTGCTGTCGGTGATCATCGTCGTGCCCCTCCTGCTCAACACCGCCGTCACGCTGGTGGTCACCCACTGGACCACACTCATCCGGGCCTCGACCGTGGCGTGGCTCTCGGGAGACGAGGATGCCCAGGTGCAGAGCATCACCTGGACGGTCACCACGGCGACGGTCGACGTGACGACCGAGGACGGCGACATTCCCCCGCTCGAACCGCTGCGGCAGGACCTCGAAGCCGAATTGCCCTCGTTCATCGAGGTCGACGTCGTCGTCTCTCCGGCCGTCGAACACGTCGTGCTCCCTCGCTGAGCGGCCCCGGCTCTGTCGAGGCGCGGAAGAATGGCGGGATGATCTCCACCGAGATGGCCGTGGCGTTGCGCGAGGCGGGCCTGGTCTGGCGACCCGAGTCCGGGGACCGGTTCCAGCTCGACGAACCGGAGTTCGAGGCGGACGTGTTCACGGTGAGCGAGATGACCGTGGAGCCGCGGGAGTACCCGACGGGGCGCATCCTGGCCTTCAACGGCACCACGGAATGGGCGCTCGACTCGGTCGCGCTGGAGGACGCCCTGTGGCTCCCGCACGAAGCCCAGCTGAGGGAGATGCTCCGGGGAACCTTCCGCAGCCTGCGTCGCCTGGCCGACACGCACGAGGTGGCGATTCGCGTGGCTCAGGAAGACCTCGTCTTCGAGCATCCAGAACCGTGCGACGCATACGCGCTGGCCGTTCTGGAGCTGCTGCGCCGCGCGGCATGAGGGGCGCAGCTCACAGGATCGTCGAGACGGGTTCCGTGTCGGGCATGGGTGAGGCGTCACGTCCGCGCAGGTCGGGGAAGCCCCGGACGAAGACGACCGCGACGACCGTCCCGACGACCGCGAACGCCGTCGCCGCGACGTAGGCGCCTTGCGGCCCGACGCCGTCGATGAGGAACCCGGCCACCGCGGAGCCGGCGGCGGCGCCGATCAACTGGCCCGTCCCGATCCAGCCGTAGGCCTCGGCGGTCTCGCTGAACTTCACGCTGACCGAGGTCATCGCGAACATGACCGCGAAGGCGGGCGCGATACCGGCCCCCGCGAGCAGCAGGGTGCCGCCCAGCCACCAGACATCGAGCGAGATCATCGCCAGGGCGAGGCCTGCAGCCACGATCGCCAGGCGACGTGCCATCGCCCACCGCCCGATGGGGAGGTGACCGAACCCGAGCCCGCCGGCAAGGCTGCCGATCGCGAAGACGGCCAGGACCAGGCCTGCCTCCAATCCGCTGTGCCCGAAGGTCGCCACCACACCCGCTTCGACGGCGGCGCACGCGCCGATGAGGAGGAACCCCGACACCGTCGCCAGCACGACCGGCGGCTTGGTCAGCACGATCCCCAGACGCCGACGACTGCGGGGGATGCGAACGCGGCCGAGTTCGGGAGAGGAGATGAACCATGCGCCGCCGCCGACGAGGATCACCACCACCAGGAGGAGCCCCTCCACCGTGCCGACCTGCGTGGAGACGAAGGTGATGACCACGGGGGCGAGGATCCAGATGATCTCCTGCAGGGACGCATCGAGGGAGAACAGGGGCGTCAGCTGCCGCGAGTTGACCATCTTCGGATAGATCGTGCGCACCGCCGATTGCACGGGCGGGGTCGCAAGGCCCGAGATGAGTCCCAGTGCCATATAGGCCGGGACCACCATCTCCACCAGGGCGATCGTCGCGATCGAGGCGGCGCACACGATGAGCGTCAGGGTGAGGACCTTTCGCATCCCCCAGACGCCCATCCACCGGCTGGTGACGGGGCCCGCGATGCCCTGACCGATGGAGGCCGCGGCGAGGACGAGACCGGCGGCACCGTACGAGTCGGTGACCTGCTCGACGTGCAGCAGCAGAGCCAGGCTCGCCATGCCGTTGGGGAAACGCGCCGTCAGCTGCGCGGCGATGATGCGCCCCACCCCCGGTGTGCGCAGCAGTTCCCGGTATCCCGCCACGGATCAACGATACGCGGTGGCGGGGGTCGCGGCGGTGATCCGCTCGAGGCGCCGGGCCGGTCCCGACGGCGACACGCCGATCGGCGCGTCCACAGCCTGTGGGATGTCGGAGGTGCGGTTTAGCGTCCGTTCTGTGGACAGGGACGCGGAGGCTGCCCGACGACCGCGGAATCGGGCGGATCCGAGCATCTCGGCGACCCGCTGATCCTGTGGATGAATCGGTGGAGAACCTGTGGTGAGAGTGTTGACGGCGGTGGAAAATGACACGGATGTAACTACTATCCCTTGTGGTGCTATCCAATGTCCGCACCCATATGTAGTATTGAGGTCCCGGTGGCGTGCTGCCGGTGACACCACCGGATGTGAGGGGAGAAAAGGGTAAGAATGGCGATCACGGTCTACACCAAGCCGTCCTGCGTGCAGTGCACGGCGACCTATCGGGCACTGGACTCGAAGGGCATCGAATACGAGGTCTTGGACCTCTCCGAGGACGCCTCGGCCCTGGAGCAGGTCAAGGCCCTGGGGTACCTCCAGGCGCCCGTCGTCATCACCGACGAGGACCACTGGTCGGGCTTCCGTCCCGACAAGATCGACGAGCTCGCCGGCCGTCTGGTCTGACCCGTGGCAACCGCTGTCGCAGACCAGCGCGGCGCGGTTGCCGACCGGGCCGCCGTGCCCCTGCTCGTCTACTTCTCGAGCGTGTCCGGCAACACGACACGTCTCATCGAGAAGCTGGGCATGCGGGCTGAGCGCATTCCCCTGCACTCGACGGAGCCGAGTCTCCGGATCGAGGAGCCCTTCGTTCTGATCACCCCCACCTACGGGGGTGGTCAGGGTCGAGGTGAGGAGAAGGGCGCCGTCCCGAAGCAGGTCATCCGGTTCCTCAACGACGAGGGAAACCGATCACTGCTCCGGGGTGTCATCTCGACAGGGAACACCAACTTCGGCGAACACTTCTGTGTCGCCGGAGACATCATCAGCCGCAAGTGCCGCGTGCCGCACTTGTACCGCATAGAGCTGTTCGGCACGCCGGAAGACATCGACCGCGTCAGCGAGGGATTGGAACGATGGTGGAAGCAGCAGTGACCGAGACGGACTTCAAGAGCAACCCGCGGTTCGAGGGGCAGGATTACCACTCGCTGAACGCGATGCTGAACCTGTACGACGCCGACGGGAACATCCAGTTCGACGCCGACCGTCGTGCCGCGCGTGAGTATTTCCTGCAGCACGTCAATCAGAACACGGTCTTCTTCCACTCGCTCAAGGAGCGCCTGGACTACCTGGTCGACAAGGAGTACTACGAGGGCTCGGTCCTCGAGAAGTACCCGTTCGAGTTCATCCAGAAGCTCAACGACCTCGCGTACGAGCGCAAGTTCCGCTTCTCGACCTTCCTGGGTGCCTTCAAGTACTACACCAGCTACACGCTGAAGACCTTCGATGGCAAGCGATACCTCGAGCGTTTCGAGGATCGCGTCGTGATGACCGCGCTCGGACTCGCCGACGGCGACCAGAAGCTGGCCGTCGAACTCGTGGAGGAGATCATCGCGGGTCGCTTCCAGCCGGCCACGCCCACGTTCCTGAACACCGGCAAGGCGCAGCGTGGGGAGCTCGTCTCCTGCTTCCTGCTGCGTATCGAAGACAACATGGAGTCGATCGCCCGTGGCATCAACTCCGCCCTGCAGCTGTCCAAGCGCGGCGGCGGCGTGGCGCTGCTTCTGTCGAACATCCGTGAAGCAGGTGCGCCGATCAAGCAGATCGAGAACCAGTCCAGCGGCATCATCCCCGTCATGAAGCTGCTCGAAGACAGCTTCAGCTACGCCAACCAGCTCGGCGCCCGTCAGGGGGCCGGCGCGGTCTACCTCAACGCGCACCACCCCGACATCATGCGGTTCCTCGACACCAAGCGCGAGAACGCCGACGAGAAGATCCGCATCAAGACCCTCTCCCTCGGTGTCGTGGTGCCCGACATCACCTTCGAGCTGGCCAAGAACGGCGAAGACATGTACCTCTTCTCGCCGTACGACGTCGAGCGTGTCTACGGCGTGCCCTTCGGCGACATCTCCGTCACTGAGAAGTACCGCGAGATGGTCGACGATCCGCGCATCAAGAAGACCAAGATCAACGCGCGGGAGTTCTTCCAGACGATCGCCGAGATCCAGTTCGAGTCCGGCTACCCGTACATCATGTTCGAAGACACGGTGAACAAGGCCAACCCGATCAAGGGTCGGATCAACATGTCCAACCTGTGCTCGGAGATCCTGCAGGTCAACACCCCGACCACCTACAACGACGATCTGTCCTACGACCAGATCGGCAAGGACATCTCGTGCAACCTCGGGTCGATGAACATCGCCCTGGCCATGGACGGGGGAGATCTGGGGAAGACCGTCGACACCGCGATCCGTGCGCTGACGGCCGTCAGCGACCAGAGCCACATCCGCTCGGTGCGTTCGATCGAGGACGGCAATGACCGCTCGCATGCGATCGGTCTCGGCCAGATGAACCTGCACGGCTACCTTGCTCGAGAGCACATCCACTACGGCTCCGAAGAGGGCCTGGACTTCACGAACATCTACTTCTACACGGTGCTGTTTCACGCCCTCAGCGCATCGAACGCGATCGCCCGGGAGCGGGGGACGACCTTCGACGGATTCCGCGACTCGACATACGCCTCGGGGGAGTTCTTCGACAAGTACACCGAGCAGGAGTGGGCTCCGCAGACCGAGAAGGTCAAGGAGCTGTTCGCGGGGATGTCGATCCCGACCCAGGACGACTGGCGTGCGCTGAAGGCCAGCGTCATGGAGCACGGCATCTACAACCAGAACCTGCAGGCCGTCCCGCCGACCGGTTCGATCTCGTACATCAACAACTCGACGTCCTCGATCCACCCGATCGCGTCGAAGATCGAGATCCGCAAGGAGGGCAAGCTCGGTCGGGTCTACTACCCCGCGCCGTTCATGACCAACGACAACCTGGAGTATTACCAGGACGCGTACGAGATCGGCTACGAGAAGGTCATCGACACCTATGCCGCCGCGACCCAGCACGTGGACCAGGGCCTGTCGCTGACGCTGTTCTTCAAGGACACCGTCACCACCCGTGACATCAACAAGGCCCAGATCTACGCGTGGCGCAAGGGGATCAAGACGATCTACTACATCCGCCTGCGTCAGCTCGCCCTCGAGGGCACCGACATGTCCGAGTGCGTCTCCTGCATGTTGTGACGAATCACCCGAGAAGAAGGAACCATGGCTGAGAAGCTGCAGCTCCTGGATCAGGTCCAGGCGATCAACTGGAACCGCATCCAGGACGACAAAGACCTCGAGGTGTGGAACCGCCTCGTGAACAACTTCTGGCTGCCCGAGAAGGTGCCGCTGTCCAACGACATCCAGTCGTGGAACACCCTCACCCCGGAGGAACAGACGCTCACGATGCGCGTGTTCACCGGGCTCACCCTGCTCGACACCATCCAGGGCACCGTCGGTGCGGTGTCGCTGATTCCGGATGCGATCACGCCCCACGAGGAAGCGGTCTACACGAACATCGCGTTCATGGAATCGGTGCACGCCAAGAGCTACTCGTCGATCTTCTCGACGCTGTGCTCGACGAAGGAGATCGACGAGGCGTTCCGCTGGTCGATCGAGAACCCGAACCTTCAGAAGAAGGCTCAGATCGTCATGGAGTACTACCGGGGCGACGAGCCGCTCAAGCGCAAGGTCGCCTCGACCCTGCTGGAGTCGTTCCTGTTCTATTCGGGCTTCTACCTGCCGATGCACTGGTCGAGCCGCGCGAAGCTCACCAACACCGCGGATCTCATCCGCCTCATCATCCGCGACGAGGCCGTCCACGGCTACTACATCGGCTACAAGTTCCAGAAGGGGCTCGAGAAGGTCGACGAGGCCACCCGTCAGGACATCAAGGACTACACGTTCTCGCTGCTGTACGAGCTCTACGACAACGAAGTGCAGTACACGCAGGATCTCTACGACGGTGTCGGTCTGACCGAAGACGTCAAGAAGTTCCTGCATTACAACGCCAACAAGGCGCTGATGAACCTCGGCTACGAGGCGATGTTCCCCTCGAGCGTCACCGACGTGAGCGCGGCCATCCTCTCGGCTCTCTCGCCGAACGCCGACGAGAACCACGACTTCTTCTCGGGGTCGGGCTCGTCGTACGTCATCGGCAAGGCCGAGGCGACCGAGGACGAGGACTGGGACTTCTGATCTCTGGATCCTGATGGCGGAGGGGTCGGCGCAGACGATGCGCCGGCCCCTCCGCCGTGCGGAGAGTCCGTCCGCGGGCGCTCAGCCCACGGTGTCGTCGAACCAGTCGAGAACCGCCTCGGCGACACGGAGTCGGGCCAGGGGCTCACAGTGCAGGCCGGCGCCTTCGGACGCGGGGAAGTGCGCGAGGGTGGCCACCCCGGATGTCATCGCGGCGAGCGCGCGCGACTGGCCCGGCCAGAACTGCTCCCCGTCGGGATCGGCGATCAGCAGCGGCGTCCGGATGCGAGCGGCGTCGTCCGAGGTCAGCCGGTAGGCGCGTACCGCGCGGAACGCCTCGCCGAAGCTCTCACCGACGCCGTACGGGCGCGAGCGGAACCGCATCATGGCGGCTTCTGCGGAATCCGGATCGACTCCCTCTCGCAGCGCTGCATCGAACGCGGCTGTCTCGCCCCGGTCCAGGAGTGCGACCAGTTCCGACGGGAGGTGGGCGATCCAGCTCGCCGAGACGTCGACGACGCCGGGGTCGACGGCCGCCGCCGCGAACCGATGCTCCGCGGTGAGAGCGCGCGGCACCCAATAGCCGGCTTGGCTGACTCCCCAGACAGCCAGGCGGGAGGCGTCCACGTCCTCTCGGGCGCTGAGAACATCCACCACCGGGTGCAGGACTTGCTCCCAGTCGGGGCGAAAGGGCACCCCGTGTTCGAACAGCTGCGACTGCTGGCCCGGTCCGTCGAAGACGAACACCGCCCAATCGCGCGCCAGCGCCGGGCGTGCGAGGTCGGTCCACAGTCGGCTGATCGCTTCGTCGCTGCCGTTGTTCAACACCACAGTGCGATGGGGGCCCGCTCCGGAGGGCAGGAACAGCACCCCGGGCAGAGGAACGGTGCCGTGGGGTACCGACACGCTGCGGGTCGGGTGGCCGCATCGCGCCACGAACGACGTCCACGCGCGACGGTGCGCGTGGAAGGTGGTCACCAGGGGGTCGACGTCGGGCAGCGCCGCCGCTGACGACACCGCGAAACCGAGGTAGTTCGCTGCCCGGAGGTAGCGGGCGGCGGCGGTCTGGATATGACCGGCCGCGTCGGCGTCGTCGGCCGCGGCGAGCACGCGCTCGCCGAGAGTGCGCCACGCGTCGAACCACCCGGACGTGTCGCCGGCGGGCACCGTCCTCACGGCCGAGAGCACCTCACCGGGATCCGCGCCTCCGTGCGCGGCATGCCCGACCGCGAGGCGCACGTCGAAGTCGAAGCCGGGGTCTGCGGCGAAGTCGCCTGCGAAGGGCGAAACGAACGGTCCCTCTGTATGCGCCGACGGATTCCCCATCGCGGCCCCCTCGTCGTCGGTGGACGCCGCCAGGAAACCACCCCGCGCCGGTGGGGGCAAGGGGGTGAATCCCCACCGTTCGAACAGTGTCTATTATTGGATCGCATCCATAAATAAGCCTCCCGGAAAGGGAACGATGTCCGTTCGCGCCCGTCTGTCCAGCACCGTGCCGCTCCTTCTCGCTGTCGGACTGGTGATCACCTCCTGCGCCGCGGGGGACGCCGAATCCGTCGAGAGCCAGGAGGGGGGCACGCTGGTGTACGCCTCCGGGGATGCCGAGCCGACCTGCCTGGATCCGCACGTCGGCGGGAACTACCCGCAAGCGCTGGTGTCCACGCAGTACCTCGAACCGCTCGTCGGCAGGGATGCGACCGGCCAGATCCAGCCCTGGCTCGCTGCGGAGTGGAGCGTGAGCGAGGACGGACTCGCGTGGGACTTCGTTCTGCAGCAAGACCTGACCTTCACCGACGGCACGCCCTTCGATGCCGCGGCGGTCAAGGCGAACATCGAACACCTTCAGGATCCCGACACGGGGTCATCCACGGGGTACCTGGCGGTGCAGAAGGTCGTCGAGGTCGAAGTGGTCGCCGATGATGTGGTGCGGCTGCACCTCTCGGAGCCCGATTCGGCCTTGTTGGAGTCGCTGAGTCAGCAGTGGACCGCGATGCAGTCACCCGCCGGGATGGCACGCGGGCAGGAGGAGAACTGCCTCGCCCCGATCGGGACGGGGCCCTTCGTCGTGGACGAGTGGGTGGTGCAGGATCACATCCGTTTCGTGCGCAACGACGACTACCGGACCCCCGCGCCCGACGCGCAGCACGATGGGGTCGCTCATCTCGACGCGATCGAGTGGCGATTCATCCCCGATGCGGCCACGCGGCAGGCCGCCCTCACCTCGGGCGAGGTGCACGTCATCGACAACCCCCAGCCGGATGCGATCGCGGCCGCGCAGTCATCGGACGAGATCGACCACATCGACGCGCCGCGCCCGGGATCGGTCAACCGACTCGAACTGAACGCCGGGCATGCGCCCTTCGACGACCCCCTCGTCCGAGAGGCGTTCATCCGCGCGGCCGACCCCGAACCCGGGATCGAGACGCTCTACCTCGGAACCGTCACCCGGTCGTACTCACCTCTTGCCAGCACCGAGGCGACCGCCGTGTCGGTCCCGGAGCTGTTCGTCACCGACGTCGACCGCGCCGAAGGTCTGCTCGATGATGCCGGGTGGACCGGGCGCGACGACGACGGCGTGCGCACTAAGGGCGGTGAACGCCTCACCGTGCGCTTCCCGGTCAGTACGAACCAGTCTGTTGCGGCGGAGCAGTCGCTGTTCGAGCAGATCCAGGCGAACGCCGCCGCAGTAGGGTTCGAGGTCGTGCTGGACCCGACCGATCTGTCCACCTGGTACGCCACCCTCGCCGCCGACGAGTACGAGGTCGTCAGTGCGCCGTATACGAAGGTCGGTCCGGACGTGCTGCGCATCCTTTACCACTCGGACGGGATCGTGCCGGCGCCCTCGGGCTACTTCGCCAACCACGCGCAGCTGTCGGACCCGGCGCTGGACGCCCTTCTCGATGAGGCGTCCGCGACGATCGATGAGCAGCAGCGTGCCGCGCTCTACGACGAGGCGCAGCGCATCGTCCTGGAGTCCTACGCGATCCTGCCCCTCTACGACCAGCAGAACCATTTCCTCACCCGAGGCGTGACCGATGTCGCCGTCCTCGGCACCGTCGCCACGCCCTCCTTCATCGACGCCCGCCTGGTGGGTTGAATCGGGTGAGGGTCGTCCGCTGGGTCGGAGCGCGACTGGCGCGGGCGATCCTGGTCGTCTGGCTGGTCGCGACGATCGTCTTCTTCGCGCTGCGAGCCACGGGCGACCCGCTCGAGGCGATCCTGGGCGGCCCCGGCTCGCAGGCCGGCGAAGAGGCGACCGACCGTGCCCGCGAGGCGTACGGGCTGGATCGGCCGCTCGTGGTCCAGTACCTGTCGCAGCTCTGGCGTATCGCGACTCTTCAGCTGGGCGACTCGTACGCGAGGCGGCAGCCGGTCCTCGACCTCGTCGCCGCGCAGCTGCCTGCCACCCTTGTCCTCGCGTTCTTCTCCCTGCTCCTGGCGTGGGCGCTGGCGGTGGTCGGCGTCGTGATCGTCGCGTCCGCGCGCGGTCGTGCCGCACGGCCGCTGGGTGGTCTGCTGCGCGGCGTGGAGGTGATCGCGACGGTCACCCCGCAGTTCTGGCTCGGCGCGGTGCTGATCCTCGTCTTCGCCGCGGGGTGGGGGGTGCTGCCGGCGACCAGCGCCGGTCTGGACCCGGCGGGGCTCGTGTTGCCGGTGGTGACCCTGGCGATCCCGATCGCGGGGTTCCTTTCGCTCGTCCTCCGAGAATCGCTCGAGGAGGCCGACCGGGCGCCCTTCGCCACGACGGTGCGCGCGCGGGGGGCATCGGAGATCCGGCTTCGTCTGCGTCACACCCTCCGCCACGCCGTGCTGCCCGCGCTGGCCCTGTCGGGCTGGGCATTCGGCAGCCTGATCTCCGGTGCGGTCGTGGTCGAGTCGCTCTTCGCACGCCCGGGCCTGGGCCGCCTCCTGTTGGACGGGGCGATGCAGCGGGACGTGCCGCTCGTGATCGGTGCCGTCGTGGTCGTCGCGCTCCTCTACGTCGCCGTCGTGATCATCACCGACGCGCTCGAACTCGTGATCGATCCTCGCCTGCGCGGCCGTCATCCGCGGCTCCTGCGGGCCCCCGACGTGGCGGTCGGTTCGTGATGGCGCCCGCGCCGCGTGTCGGGGCGACGGCGCTGCGAACCCGACTCGGGGGAGGGGGCATGGTTGCGGCGGGTGTCTTGGGCCTGATCATGGTGGCGGTCTTGTGGCCGGCACTGCTCGCACCGGGCGACCCCCTCGCCATCCAGCCCACGGAGGCCTTCCTCTCGCCGCGCTGGGGTCATCCGTTCGGGACGGACGAGTCGGGACGCGACATCTACACGCGTGTGGTCCACGGGGCTGCCGCGTCGGCGGGAGTCGGGCTGGCGGCCACGGCGATCGGCGTGGGGGCGGGCCTCGTGCTCGGCTTCGCGGCCGGACTCGGTCCGGACCGGCTCGATGCGGCGCTGGGCCGCATCATCGAGGTCCTCTTCGCCCTGCCGACCCTCGTCATGGCGCTCCTGCTCGTCGCGATCATCGGACCCGGGGTGGCCGCTTCCGTGATCGCGATCGGCGCCGCGACCGCGCCGGGCTACGCGCGTGTGCTGCGGGCTCGCGTACGCACGGTCGTCCGCAGCGACTACGTCGGGTTCGCGCGGCTCGAGGGCGCATCCGCCCGCACGGTCTTCACACGGCACATCCTCCCCAATGCACTCGCACCGCTCGCTTCGATCGCGGCGGTCGGCGTCGCGCAGGCGATCGTGTGGGTCTCCGCCCTGAGCTTCCTCGGTCTGGGAGCGGTGCCGCCCTCGCCCGAGTGGGGCGCCATGCTCAACGCGGGACGCGTGTACATCACCTCGGCGTGGTGGATGACCGTGTTCCCGGGGCTCGCGATCGTCGTCACCGCGCTGGTGCTCACGGTGGTGGGGCGCCGGCTGTCGAGCGGGGGCGAGCGATGAGCGTCCTCGAGGTGGCCGGCTTGCGGGTGGCGATGCCGGGATCCGGAGTGGTGCTCGACGATGTGGACCTCGCCGTCGGCGCGGGGGAGTGTGTCGCGATCGTCGGGCCTTCGGGGGCGGGAAAATCCGTTCTCGCGCGGACGCTCCTCGGGCTCACGCAGGTCGAACCGGGCGCGCAGGTCTCGGCGAGGGTGCTGGACGTCCACGGTCAGGACATGCGGCGGGCGACGGCGCGGCGATGGCGTGCGCTGCGCGGCGGCGGGGTCGCGCTGGTGCTGCAGGATGCGCTCCAGTCGCTCGATCCGCTGCGCACGGTGGAGGCGGAGGTCGCGGAAGTCCTGGCGGTGAACGGTGTGCCGCGGCGGGAGCGGCGAGACCGCGTTGTGAAGGCGCTCGAGCAGGCCGAGCTGCCCGATGCCCGCGCCCGGCTGGGGCAACGGTCGGAGGCGTTGTCCGGCGGCATGCGGCAGCGGGTGCTCATCGCCTCCGCCCTCGCGGGAGGCGCCGAGCTGCTCATCGCCGACGAGCCGACCACGGCGCTGGATGCCACCGTCGCCGCCCGCGTCCTGGCGCTGCTGGCGCGGTTGCGCGACGAGGGACAGGGGATCTTGCTGATCACCCACGACCTCGACGCGGTGCGTCGGGTCGCCGACCGTGTCGTCGTACTCGATGCGGGGCGGGTCGTCGAGGTGGGAACGGTCGATGACGTCTGGCGGGCACCGCGACACGCCGTCACGCGCGCGCTGCGGGATGCCGTGCCGCGCGGAGCGAAGCCCTCATCGGGTCGGGTCGATGCCGGACCGAGCGTCCTGTCCGGAACCGCCTTGACGCGGCGATATCGCCTCCCGACCGGTGGAGAAATGTCGGCCCTGGCGGATGTGGACCTCGCGGTGCGCGCGAACGAGGTCGTGGGGGTGGTCGGAGAATCGGGATCCGGGAAATCCACCCTCGCTCGGATCCTGGTCGGAGCCGAACGGCCCGACGGGGGAGAGGTCCGCACGAGTCTCGCGGGCCGGATCCGGCTCATCCCGCAGGACCCGCTCGGCTCCTTCGATCCGCGGTGGCGGGTGGAGCGCATCCTTCGAACGGCGGCCGGGACATCGGGTCGCTCACCGGAAGAGCTCGTCGCCGATGTCGGACTCGGTGCGGAGGTGCTGCACCGTCGACCGGCGGCGCTGTCCGGCGGGCAGCGTCAGCGTGTGGCCATTGCTCGTGCGCTGGCTGCTCGACCGCGACTGCTCGTCTGCGACGAGCCGGTGTCGGCCCTGGACGTGACCACCCAGCGAGACATCCTCGATCTGCTCATCGGGTTGCAGCGACGGGAGGGGCTGGCCATGGTCTTCATCTCGCACGACCTGGCTGTGATCCGACGGGTCAGTGACCGGATCGTCGTCATGAAGGCGGGACGCGTCGTCGAACACGGTGACACTGAGGCGGTGCTCGCCGCGCCGAAGGATCCGTTCACCGGCGAACTGATCGCCGCCGCGCCGCCGATGTGACCGCCGCGGTCCGCAGCGGCATGGTTGCATCGGAGCATGAGGACCTTCTCCCGCTGGCTTCTGGCCTCCGCGATGGTGTTCGCGGGCATCAGTCACCTCTTCTGGGCGCGAAAGGAGTTTCAGGCGCAGGTCCCCGACTTCGCGGTCGAGAAGACCGGGCTCGACAAGGACGCCGTCGTCGTGGCCTCCGGCGTCGTCGAGGTCATGTTCGGGACGGCTCTGGTGGCGCTCCCGGGTTCGCGACGACGGGTGGGAGCTCTTCTCGCGGCATTCTTCGCGGCGATCTTCCCCGGCAACGTCGAGCAGTTCACCCGCGGCCGTGACGGCTTCGGTCTGGACACCGATGCCAAGCGCCTTGCGAGGCTGTTCTTCCAGCCCGTGCTGGTGTGCTGGGCCCTGTGGTGCACGCGCGACCCGCGGCGGTGAGCGTCAGCGACGCGTCGACGCGGTGAGCGTGAACTTGGCGTTGCGCGCCACCTGGCGGGTCGGCCCTACCGTGCGTTCGAGTGCGGCCCGATAGCCCAGGTGGGAATTCCACACGGTCCACAGCTCGCCGCCCGGCATGAGCACACGGGCTGCGTCGGCGAACATCCTCGGCGCGATCCGATCGGTCACGGCCGCGCCGGAGTGAAACGGTGGATTGAGCGCGATCAGGTCCGCCGACGCATCCGGCTGCGAACCGAGCATGTCGTCGCGCATCACCTGGACCCGGTCGGCGACGCCGTTGGCGGCCGCCGTCTCCCAGGCCGAGGCGACCGCGACGGCCGATTGGTCGCTCGCGATGACGCGGGCTTCCGGGAAACGGTTCGCCCAGGTGGCGGCGACGATGCCGGTCCCGCACGCCATGTCGATGGCCGGAGTCTCCCGCGGCGTCGGGAGGTGGGACAACAGCAGGCGCGTCCCGACGTCGATCGAGGCTCCGGCGAAGGCGCCGCCGTAGGCGCAGACGGTCAACCCATCGTGCAGCGCGCGTCGCGGTGAGGGGTCGGCGCCGTCGCGAGGCGCCCGTGCGATGAGGACGCGCGACTTCTGGCGGGCGTGCGTGATGTCCAGCCGGGCGAATCGGCGAGAGAGCACGTCGTTCATCGCGACGCTCATGTGCTTGATGCGCCCGCCGGCGAACACGGTGACATCCGGGTCGGCGTATGCGGCGATGATCCCCGCGAGGTCGTTCAGTCGTTCCAGCGAGCGGGGCAGGCGCAGCAGGACCACCGTCGCGCCGTGGACCAGCTCGCGCGAGAGGGAGAGGGAGCGGTACGAGGCCGACGGTGCGAGCTCGGCGGCGTTGGCGGCGAGGGAGCGCTCCCCGGTCACCGCATCCTGATGCACGCGAATCTGCTCCGCCCCGGCGAGTGCTGATCCGACTGTCAGGGCGCCGTACGCGTCGTCGATCACGCACAGCTGACCAGCCCCGGCGGTGCGGCGTGCGTCCAGGGACGCGTCGAGGATCAGCCGGTCCGCGGCGTCGACCGCGAGCAATCCGGGCGCCTCCACATCGGGACGCCGTCGAAGGCGGTCGAGCTCGGGGTGCACCGTCCCACGGTAGCCCGTGCGGCCCCCTCCTCCCGCTTAGGCTGGGGGCGACCCGACTGGAGGACCCGTGTTCCGCACTCCGCTATCGCTCTTCCGCATCCTCGCCTTCGCCGAGGTCGTCTCGTGGACGCTGCTCATCGCCGGGCTGATCCTCCGAGCGACCCTCGACCTGTCGATCGCGGTGACGATCGGGGGCGGGATCCACGGGTTCGTCTTTCTCTCCTACGGGGCCACGGCGCTGCTGGTGGCGATGAACCAGCGGTGGGCGTTCGGGCCGACGGCGGTGGCCGTCGTCAGCGCGGTGATCCCGTACGCGACCGTCCCCACCGAGATCTGGTTGCACCGATCGGGGCGACTGGAGGGGCCCTGGCGGCTGGACCCGGGCCCGGAGGCCGACCGGTGGTACGACCCCCTGATGCGGTGGTTCCTGCGGCGCCCGTGGGTGCTCGCTCTGCTGCTGGTCGCCGCGGTCGCCGTGATTTTCGTGGTGCTGCTGATCCTCGGCCCTCCCGGCGGAAAATGACGATCTCTCGGGCTTCGGCGGAATAGCATCGCCCCGTCGACGTTGAAGTTGATATGCGATCGCTCAACTCTTAATCTTGAGCGCACGTGACTCATCTTTGATGCAAGGAGCGGGAATGCCCGAAGACTTCACCCCCGACGACGGCCAGAGCGCCTTCGACGAGTTCCTCGCGCGCTACCTTGCGGGCGAGCGCGCCCGCGCGGAGCGGTCGATCGACCTCAGCCGGTTCCTCGGTGCCGCGACGCAGCACATCCTCCAGGCGGCGGGTCGCTACGCGCTGGAGCGCGGGCAGCAGGAACTGGATGCGTTGCACGTGTTGCGCGTGCTCGTGGACCGCTCCCCGTCGAAGGACGCCGTCGAGCGCGTCGGGGCAGATCCGCGCGCCATTGTCCGAGCGGCGGAGGAGCGACTCCCGGCCGCCACCGCGGCGGCGCCGGTGGACGGGGCCGTCATCACACCGTCGGTTCAACGGGCGCTGTTCCACGCGTACCAGGTCGCGCGATCGTCGGGGTCCACTTATGTCGATCCCGAGCATCTCTTCTTCGCGCTCGTCCTGGCGCAGGACACCCCGGCGGGACAGATCCTCTCCCGAGCCGGCGTCACGGCGGAGTCCCTCACCCAGGAAGTCCGCGAGACGGTCGCCGGTGATCCCGAAACGGCTCCCGGAGGAGAGACCGACCCCTCGCACACCCCCATGCTCGATCGGTTCGGCACCGACCTGACCGCCCAGGCGCGCGAGGGCGCCCTCGACCCCGTGATCGGGCGTGACGGCGAGATCGAGCAGACCATCGAGATCCTGAGCCGCCGCACCAAGAACAACCCCGTGCTGGTGGGCGAAGCGGGTGTGGGCAAGACGGCGGTCGTCGAGGGCATCGCCCAGGCGATCGCGGCCGGCTCGGTCCCGGGGCAGCTCGCGGACACCCGCGTCGTCCTCCTCGACCTGCCCGCCATGCTGGCGGGTACGCGGTACCGCGGTGATTTCGAAGAGCGCCTGACGCGGACGATGGACGAAGTCGCAGCGCACCGTGACGACCTCGTCGTGTTCATCGACGAGGTGCACACCGTCGTCGGAGCCGGCGGTGGCGGGGAGGGCGGTATGGACGCGGGCAACATCCTCAAGCCCCGACTCGCCCGCGGCGAGCTCCGCCTGGTCGGAGCCACCACCCTGAAGGAGTACCGCACCATCGAGAAGGACCCCGCGCTGGAACGCCGCTTCCAGCCCGTCCGGGTCGGTGAGCCCTCCGTCGAAGACGCCGTTCGAATCCTGGCGGGGGTCGCCCCCGCGTATGAGGATCACCACGGCATCACCTACACCGACGCGGCCATCCGCGCAGCGGTCGAGCTGAGCCACCGGTACCTCGTCGATCGCGTGCTGCCCGACAAAGCCATCGACCTCATCGACCAGGCCGGAGCCCGGCGTCGACTCGCGCGGGGGCCGGCGCTCGACGTGACGGCCCTCGTCGAGCGCCGGGCGACCCTGGAGGCCGAGAAGAACGCGGCCGTCGCCGCCGAGCACTACGAGGAGGCGTCCCTCCTTCGGGACCGCATCGCCGAGGTGCAGGCCGAGATCGACCGTGCGGCCGCCCCGGGCGGGCAGATGGCCGGGGTGGTCGACGAGCCCGACATCGCCGCTGTCGTCAGCCGTGCGACCGGGATCCCCGTCAACCGGGTGACCGAGTCGGAGCGGGAGCGGTTGGGCGCACTCGAAGACGAGCTTCACGAGCGTGTCATCGGGCAGGACGACGCCGTCGCCGCCGTCGCGCGGGCGATTCGCCGCAACCGCACCGGCGTGGGCGACCACCGGCGACCGGTCGGCTCCTTCCTCTTCCTCGGCCCCACCGGGGTCGGCAAGACCGAGCTGGCCACATCGCTCGCGCGCTCACTGTTCGACGATGACCGGGCGGTCGTGCGTTTCGACATGAGCGAGTTCGGCGAACGCCACACGGTCTCGCGCCTGGTCGGCGCCCCTCCCGGCTACGTCGGGTTCGACGATGCGGGTGAGCTGACGGAGCGTGTGCGGCGGAACCCCTACTCGGTCGTCCTCTTCGACGAGATCGAAAAGGCCCACCCGGACGTCTTCAACCTGCTGCTGCAGGTTCTCGACGACGGACGATTGACCGACGGTCAGGGTCGCACCGTCGACTTCCGCAATGCCGTGATCGTCATGACCTCCAACCTGGGATCCGAATTCCTCGCGTCCCGGGGCGGGGCCATCGGCTTCCTGCCAGACGGGGGCGGCGCGACCGGATTCGGCTCCGAGAAGGACCTACGCGACCGGGTCATGGGCAAGCTTCGCGAGGCGATGCGCCCGGAGTTCCTGAACCGGATCGACGACATCGTGCTGTTCCGCAAGCTCGAGGCCGCGCACCTGCAGCAGATCGTCCGTCTGCTGCTGACGGCGACGTCGTCGCGCCTCGCGAGCCGCGAGATCGGGTTCGACGTGACCGACGCGGCCGTCGCGCGTCTGGCGGAACTCGGGCACGAACCGGAGTACGGGGCTCGTCCGCTGCGGCGCGTCATCCAGCGCGAGATCGAGGACCGCGTGGCGGACCTGTTCGTCTCCGGCGACCTCGTCGAGGGCGACACGATCACCGTCGACTCCGACGACACAGGACTTCGCGTTTCCGCGCGCCGCGTCGCCCCCCTCGTCGCCTGACCGGGTGTGCCCCGTCCCGGCCCCGACAGGCTCTGGATGGGGCATGCTCGAGACATGAGACGCCGCCGGATCGAGATCCCGCAGCCGCGCCGTGAGCGTGCGCGGACCGCGGCGCGTGCAGGCATGGCCGCGCTGCTGGCTGCCGCAGGTCTGTCCCACCTCACCTGGGGTCGCCGCGGATACCGCATCGTCGTTCCCGACTGGGCGACACGACTGCTGCGAACGGACAAGGACCTGATCGTGGTGGCATCCGGCGCCGTCGAAGTCCTGTCGGCTGCGGCTCTCGTCATCTTCCCGGCCGATCGCGCGCGCGTCGGCGGGTTCGTGGCGGCGTTCTTCGTCGCGGTCTTCCCCGGGAACGTCCACCAGTGGCGGACCGGCCGTTCTGCTCCGGGTCTGGCGACCGACCGTGCTCGCCTCGGGAGGCTGTTCCTGCAACCGCTGCTGGTGGCCTGGGCGCTCTGGGCGACAAGGCAGCGCGGATGCTGATCGACGAGGTCGTCGAGGCCGCCGACGCTCTGGGAGCGACCCGGTCGCGTTCGCGGAAGGTGTCCGTCCTCGCCGGACTGCTCGACCGCGCCGACATCGGGGAACTCCGGGCGGTCGTGGGCTGGCTGACCGCCTCGCCGAGGCAGGGCCGGCTGGGGGTGGGCTGGCGCACGCTCTCCCGGCCGCGTACCGAGCATGCCGCCCGCTCGGCGCTGACGGTCCTGGACGTGGATGCCGCATTCGACCGGTTGGCCGCGACCTCGGGGGCCGGGTCGGGAGCACGGCGCACCGCCGTGCTCGAGGCGCTCGCTACGGCGTGCACCGCAGCGGAATGGGACTTCGTATCCCGCGTGATCCTCGGCGAGCTGCGCACCGGCGCACTCGACGGGGTGCTGACCGACGCGATCGCGTCGGCCGGCGACCGTTCCGTCGCCGCGGTGCGTCGGGCTGCGATGCTCACCGGCGATCTGGGGGAGACTGCCGAAATCGCGCTCGGAGGGTCGGCTGCGGACCTCGATGCGGTCACGCTCGAGGTCTCCCGCCCGGTCTCCCCGATGCTGGCTGCGACCGCGCCCAGCGTCTCTCTGGCTCTCGGGATGACGGGGCGAGCGCGGGTGGAGTACAAGCTGGACGGCGCGCGCATTCAGGTCCACCGGTCCGCCGACGAGGTGCGTGTCTTCACGCGCAGCCTCGCGGACATCACACGGCGGGTGCCTGAGATCGTCGAGGTCGTCCGCGGGCTTCCCGCCCGCGAGGTCATCCTCGACGGGGAGACCCTCGCCCTCGACGACGCGGGTGCACCCCGGCCGTTTCAGGACACGATGGCGCGATTCGGATCGGAATCGGCTGCGCAGATCGCGCTGCAGCCGTGGTTCTTCGACATCTTGCGCCTGGACGGTCGAGATCTGCTCGACGATCCGCTCGAGCGGCGCGCAGAGACGCTCGCCCGGGTTGCGGGCCGGTGGCATGTGCCCGGGCGGATCACCTCGGACCCCGACGCCGCTGAAGACGTCTGGCGGGAGGCGCTCGCCGCCGGGCACGAGGGGGTGGTCGTGAAGGCGGTCGACAGCCTCTATTCGGCAGGTCGTCGCGGCACGGGGTGGGTGAAGGTCAAGCCGGTGCTCACTTTCGACCTGGTCGTCTTGGGGGTCGAGTGGGGCTCGGGTCGACGAGCGGGGCTGCTCTCCAATCTCCACCTCGGCGCACGCGATCCCCTGCGGGGCGCGGAGGAGGGGTTCGTCATGGTCGGCAAGACCTTCAAGGGGCTCACGGACGAGACCCTGCGCTGGCAGACCGACCTCTTCCGATCGCGCGAGACGGAGCGGACGAAGGCGGGGATCCGCGTGCGTCCGGACGCGGTCGTCGAGATCGCGATCGACGGCGTCCAACGCTCGACCCGCTACCCCGGCGGGGTCGCGCTGCGGTTCGCGCGCGTCCGCGGGTACCGACCGGACAAACCCGCCGCCGAGAGCGACACGATCGAAACGCTCCGAACGCTGCTGCGGGAGTGAAGGCGACGGGGTCTTGGCGGCCGACCGGTGCGGCGCGCTCGCCATTCCGGCGCGGACGTGAACGGTCTCAGCGGTCGGCGGCCAACCGGATCAGCACGATGTTGCCCGATTCGTCCATCTCGGCGACCTTCGGGTGCGCCTTGACGAAATCGGTGAAGCTCTTGTGGCCGAGCGTTTTCTCGCTGAAGGAGGGGTCCAGGCGCTTGATGAGACTCTTCACCGCTGAGGCGTGCTGCCACTCGGCCGCCTCCTTGTCGTTCTCGAGCCGGAGTGCGCGCTCCAGCAGGTCCGCACCCGGGTCGACCGCCTTCTTGCGTCCGCGGCTCTTGCGCGTGCCGGCCGTGTCGGCCGACGGTGCGGTGACCCCGGGCAGCGTGTCGTAGGCCTCGAAGGTGTCGCAGGCCGCCGCGAGCGATTTGGCCGTCGAACCGGACACTCCCACGCCCACGACGTAGCGGCCGAGCCGTTTGCAGCGCTGCGCGAGCGGCACGTAGTCGCTGTCGCCCGCGACGATCACGACGTGGGTGAGGTCTTCGAGCCGGAACATGTCCTCGACGGTGTCGACGGCCAGGCGGATGTCCGCGCCGTTCTTGGCGTACGCGGCCGCGGGGAACAGCTGCACCAGATCGACCGCGCGAGCCACGAGCTGCGTCTGGTACTCGGCGTTCACCGGCGACGACCAATCGGCGTAGGCACGGGTGAGGACGAGCGTGCCGAAGGACGCCGCGTAGTCGATGATCGCTCCGACATCGATCGTGGCCGCCGACAGGCGGCCGGCGATCTCCTCCGCCGTCGGATCCTGCATGATCTTCTGGCGGTCGCGGGAGTAGGCGTTTCGTCCGTGCACGCGGTCGTACCAGGACATGACGATGTTGTCGAAGTCGATGTAGACGGCGACGCGTTCGCTCTGCAGGTCGGCCATGGGGCTCCTCGATCCGGGGTCAGTGCTCCTGCGGGTAGCGCAACCCGATCTGGCGGCGCACCTCGTCCAGAGTCTGCATGATCGCGACGGACTCGTCGATGGGCAGGCGGTCGGAATCGGTGCGGCCGGAGGCGATGATCTCCTCCGCGGCGAGGGCCTGGAACTGCATCCCCCGTCCCTCGACGTCGGAGGTGAACTCCTCGATCACGGCGCCGTCGGGGCCCGTGACCCGGAACGAGGTGGGGGTGTACCAGACGCGGTCGATGTCGATGCGCGCCTCGGTGCCCACGATGTGCGCGGTGTTCGGTCCTGCGCTGCGCGAAGCGGACAGCGTGGTCGAGACGGCGCCGGAGGCATGCGTGAACATCGTGGCGACCTCGGTGTCGGCGCCCGTGTCGCCCAGGCGCGCCGTCGCCTTCACGGACTCGGGGGCGCCGAGCACGTCCCATGCGAAGGAGACCGGGTAGATGCCGAGGTCGAGGAGTGCGCCACCGCCGAGCTCCAAGGCGTTCAGACGGTGCCCGGGGTCGGCTGAGATGCGCTGGGTGTGGTCGGCGAAGACGGCGCGGATCTCACCGAGGGTGCCGGCGGCGATGATCTCGTGCACCCGAATCATGTGCGGGAGGTAGCGGGTCCACATCGCCTCCATCGCCAGCAACCCCCTCGCGCGCGCGGCGTCACGCACCGCGACCGCCTCGGCGCCGGTGAGGGTGAAGGGTTTTTCAACGAGCACGTGTTTGCCGTGCTCGAGGGCCAGCAGGGCGTTCTCGGCGTGCATCGGGTGCGGAGTGGCGACATAGAGGATGTCGACGTCCGGGTCGGCGACGAGCTCTTCGTACGACGCGTGTGCGCGAGGGATCGAGAACTCCTCCGCGAAGGCCCGAGCCGCTTCGGGTCGGCGAGATCCCACCGCCTGGAGATCGAGACCTGCCGTGCGCAGGTCGCGGGCGAAGGAATGGGCGATGCCACCCGTGGCGAGAATTCCCCAACGAAGTCCGGTCATGCCTCGACTGTATCGGGGAGCGCACGACGCCTTCGACAACGGCCACGCGGCCGTCGGCCGGACGCGACCGATACGCTCGGAGGGTGACATCCTCCCTCGAGCGATTCCGCGAGCTCCTGGCCATCCCCACCGTCTCGTCCGCGGACGAGACGGCCACCGATTGGGCCGCGTTCGATGACTTCGCCGATGCGCTCGAGCGCCTGTACCCCCGGGTGCACGACCTGCTCGAATGCGAGGTCGTCGCCGGGTACTCCCGTCTCTACCGCTGGAGGGGCGCCGTCGCGGAAGATCCGCTGGTCCTCATGGCCCACCAGGATGTGGTGCCGGTCGTCGACGAGGAGTGGGAGACCGATCCGTTCGTGCCGACCGTGGTCGGCGAGGGGCGCGACGCTGCCCTCCATGCGCGCGGCGCGATCGATGACAAGGGTGCGCTGGTGGCGATCCTCGAGGCCGTCGAGACTCTCCTCACGGAGGGGTTCACGCCGGCGCGCGATGTCTATCTGGCGTTCGGGCACAACGAGGAGACCGCCGGCGACGGGGCTGCGGCGATGGTCGAGGCCCTCGCATCACGCGGGGTGCGCCCGGCGCTCGTTCTCGACGAAGGCGGAGCGGTGGTCGACGGCGTGATACCGGGGCTCGCGGTTCCCACCGCGATGGTCGGGGTGGCCGAGCGGGGCATCATGACGGTGCTTCTCACCGCGCGTGAGGAAGGCGGGCACGCCTCCACGCCGCCTCGGCGACCGGCGACGGCCCGCTTGGCGCGGGCGATCGACCGGTTGCACCGCCATCCGTTCCCGGTGCGGATGGCGCCTCCGGTGCGGGCGATGCTCGCCACGGTCGCTCCGCACGCGCCGCAGCCGCTCCGCGCGATCTTCTCCCATCTGGGTCTCACCGCGCCGCTGGTGGTGCGCGCTTTCGGCGCACTCGGGCCGGAGATGCGCGCGATCGTGCGGACGACGGCGGTGACCACGCAACTGAGCGGGGCGCCGGGAGAGAACGTCTTGGCCACGACGGCGCGCGCCGCCGTCAATGTGCGACTGCTGACCGGCGACTCCGTGGCCGGGGTCACGGCACGGATGCGGAGGGTGATCGCCGATCCGAGCATCGAGATCGAGGTGCGTCATGCCTCAGAGCCCTCGCCGGTCTCGCCGTGGCGAGGCGAGGCGTGGAGGCGCATCGCGCAGGCAGTGGGGGATTCGCTCGGCGACGAGGTGGTGACCACGCCGTACCTGCAGCTCGGCGCCAGCGACAGTCGATGGTTCACCTCGCTCAGCGACCACGTCTACCGGTTCACCCCCTTCCACCTCACGCGCGGGGAGCGGGATGCCCTGCACTCCCACAACGAGCGCATCCGGATCGACGTGTGGACCCGCGGAATCGGCTTCTACCGGGCACTTCTCACCGCGTCCTAACCGGAACCGCTCTCGCGACACGCCCGGGGTGTGGGTTGGGTTTGCTGGGTGGGGGGATTGTGCGTAATGTTCTTGTTGTTCGCCCCAAAGGGGAGAGCGGAGCGGCCGGAAGGCCCCGCCCCCTCAAGTAGCGGACCACCCCCTCTGAATGTGGCTCTCTTGTAGGGCTGTGGCTTTCGGGTCTAGGATGGGTTCCTCTCCTTCATCGGGTGCATTCCTTTCTGGTGCGTGTGACAGCGTGCTGGGTTGCGGGTGTGGTGGGGATGGGGTATGTTTGTGAAGTTGCCCTTCTGGGCCTGCTTGGTTGTGGGCTGGTTGGTGCATCCGATCTTTGAGAACTCAACAGCGTGCACTTGTCAAATGCCAAATAACCTCGGCCACTTTTTT